>CAZNKG010000004.1:0-195215 GCA_964573635.1 uncultured Desulfatibacillum sp.
ACACGATCGGCGGGGGGGATGTCAACCGCCAATCGCGCGCTCCGCGGCGGGGGCTTGTGCCCGCGCACCGGGGTGGTTATGATGGGGCAGCTTCCGACTTGCCGGGTCCGGTTTCCAGTTCCTGCGTTCAGGCTCCGCCCCCACACGATAAGGAGAGGAACCATGTGCACCCGCCATCCCATCCAGTGCATCATCCCCCCCTACATCACCGAGCATATGGCCCAATCGCCGGACCCCCAGGTCCGCGGCCGCGCCATGGCCCAGATCTCCTCGGCGGCGGCCATGCGCGCCTTCCGGGAGGCCGCCCAGGCCATGCCGACCCTGATGGCGGCCATGTCCCCGGCCGGCCGCAAGCACCGGCTGATCTACGACGCGGGGATGACCGACCGGCTCCCCGGAAAGCTCGTGCGCTCCGAGGGGCAGGCCAAGACCGCCGATCCCGCGGTGAACGAGGCCTACGATTTCTCCGGCCACACGTATGACTTCTACGCAAAGCTCTTCGAGCGCAATTCGCTCGACGACAACGGCATGACGCTGATCTCCACCGTGCACCTGGCGGACATCGACGAGACGGGCAGCTTCATCCCCATGAACAACGCCTTCTGGAACGGCCAGCAGATGGCCTACGGCGACGGCGACGGGCTGCTCTTTCAGCGCTTCACCCGCGCGCTCGAGGTGGTGGGGCACGAGCTCACCCACGGCGTGCAGTCCTTCACGAGCAACCTGCGCTACTTCGGGCAGTCCGGGGCGTTGAACGAGCACTTCGCCGACGTCTTCGGGGTCCTGGTGCGGCAGTGGCGCAACGGCGAGAAGGCCGCCGAGGCGAGCTGGGTGATCGGCGCCGAGGTGCTCGTCCCGGGCGCCACCCGCCGCGGCATCCGCGACATGGAGAAGCCCGGCACGGCCTTCGTGAACGACCCGCTCCTCGGGACCGACCCCCAGCCGGCCCACATGACCAAAATCTACACCGGCCCGCGGGACCGCGGGGGGGTGCACATCAATTCGGGGATCCCGAACCGCGCCTTCGTGCTGGCGGCCAAGGCGATCGGCGGATTCGCCTGGGAGGCGGCCGGCCGGATCTGGTACGACGCCATGCTGCAGCTCACCTCGACGAGCCAGTTCCAGGACTGCGCCCGGCTCACGGTGCAGGTGGCCTCCGGCCACGGCGCCGCCGCCAAGAAGGCCGTGAAGGCCGCCTGGCGCAAGGTCGGGGTGAAACCGTGAACCCGAAGAGGGGGCGCGCGACATGAAGGTGCGATTTGCGGAATCCGGCGGCTTCGCCGGCCTCGTCAAGGCCTGCGACCTCGATGCGGGCGGCCTTCCCGAGGAGGAGGCGCGGGAGCTCGCGCGGCTCGCCGCCGCGAGCGGGATCTCCACCTCCGGGGAGTTCTTCTCGACCTCCGGCCGGGACCTCAGACAGTACGAAATCACGATCGAGGCGGGCGGGCGGACGGTCGCGGCCCTCTTCGACGACGAGACGCTTCCGCCCGCGGCCCGGCCGCTCGTGGGCTTCCTGCGGCGCTACGCCCGCCCCGCCCCCCCGGGGAGGTAGCGCGGCGCAGCGCCGCGCGCGCCCCCCGCCGGCGGTCGGATCACCGGAAGCTGAAGGTGTCGAGCATCCGGAGGAAGACCTCCTTGTGCTCCTTGTAGAACTTCTCGGGTGCGGCGTAGGAGACCCAGTAGTAGTTCGCCCCGTCCTCGAGCACGAGCTGCATGTGCTTCCAGTCGGCCATCTTCTGCTTGGAGTTGGCCGCGCGGTAGCTCCCGACGAAGAAGGGCGCCTTCTGGCCGGCGACCCGCCGGTCCCCGTCCGAGACCACCTCCCCGCCGGGCTGGCCCTTGATCTGCTTCTTCGCCTGCTTGAGCTGTTTTTCGGCGGAGCTTCCGGGGTTGGCGGCCTTGGCGATCGCCTGCACCACGATCGCCACCTCGTTCAGCCCGCTGCCCGGCGGGCCGGAGATCAGGTAGCCGCTGCGGTCGGCGAGCAGCTGCGAGCTCATCTGGGCCGGCAGCTCGAAGGCGAAGCCGAAGTGGTTGTCGCGGAAGATCTTGGTGCCGCCCGCGCCGGCGGCCGGCGGCAGGGTCGCCGGGCCGCCGCCCCCGCCGGGCGTCGCCGGCAAGGTCGTCACCGGCCCGGTGGCGACCGGCGGCTGGACGCCGCCTCCGGCGGAAGGCGGCAGGGACGGGGGCCGGGTGGTCGTCGTCCCGCCGCCCCCCCCACCGGCCACCGGCGGGGTCCCGCCGCTCGGGCCGGCGGGGGCGACCGACACCATGAGCTGGTAGTTCACCTCGGGGTGAATGGCGTTGCCCTCGTAGAGGGAGGGCAGGTTGCGCGAGCGCTTCGTGACGTTGTAAGGGCCGCTCGGGGTGAAGCGGGCGATGCACCAGTCGGAGCCGCAGGCCGATCCGTGAAAGGTGGGCTTGAGCCAGATCAGCCCCTGCGGGCTCGTGGCCGTGAAGGTCAGACTGACGCTGCCGCGGCCGGCGCTCTCCTCCCAACCGGTCCAGCCGAAATCCTTGACGCCGAGCTGGACGTTCCCCCCGGCCGGGCATCCGCTCACGGTCACGGTGACTTTGCCGGCCGCCGGCAGGGTCACGCGGAAGTAGTCGAAGGCGTCCTCGAAGATCCCGGTGACCGCCTCGCCGGCGCGGATGGCGTTCGCCTGCTGGGGCTCGCTGTTGGGCTCGGTTTCATTGAGGGCCGCGGCGGGCAGCGGGAGGCAGAACAGTCCGATCAAGGTTAACCAAACGAGATGAATGCACGGGGCGCTTCGCTTCATGGCAGCTCCTTTGATGGTCTAGGCCCGGCCGCCTGCACCCGGCCGGGCTGGCAGATGAAAGCCGGCAGGCCCTTAAAGACGCAAAAGACATGCCCGGATGGCCGGGTCAAACAAAATTCATCGAATTCAATTGGTTGCTTTAAGGAAGGAGCTGCCCGCCGACCGGCGGGCGGCGGCCCCCGGCGTCAAATCGCCGACGCCGGCGGCCGCCGCGATCCGGAAGAAGCGCTACTGGATTTGAAACCGCCCGTCGCCGCCGCCCTCGCCGACGGCGTTCACCACCGTGACGCGGCAGGGGCCGGAGAGCTTCTTGGGGACGAGGACGACGGCCGTGCTCGCGTTCGTCGCGGGGTCCATGCTCCAGCCGAGGACCTTGCCGAAGGCGCTCGCCCCGCCCGCGTCCGTGAAGCGCACCTTGCCCTTCTTGATCCCGAAGAGCCTGCCGGCGATCGTCACCTGCTCCCCGGCGGCGCCGCCTGCCGGGGTGACGCCCGCGACCTCCGGTCGTCTCACCGCCAGCGCGTCGCTCAAGGTCAGGGAGAGGTAGGACGTCGGCGCCTTGACGCCTTCGACCAGAAGCTTGCCGCCCGCGGCGCCGAACCCCGAGCCCCTCAGGGTGACCCGGGTCCCCACCGTGACCTCCGCCGGCGCGATCTCGTGGACGTACTGCGAGTGGCCCACGGTGAAAGGGTAATCCGAGGCGTCGCTCACCGCCGGGTTCTGCCAGTCGCTGACCCGGAAGGTGAAGCCGGGGCCGAAGGGGCCGGCCGCGGCGATGAGCCAGGAGAAGCTCCCGTTGTTGAGGACGGTTTTCGCTTCGATGAGGGCATCCCTCTGGAAGAGCTCGAGCTTGACCAGGTTGGCGACCGGGCCCCGGGAGCTCCAGGCGGCGGTGCAGACGCGGCCCCGCACCAGGGTGAGCCCCGGCTGGGAGGGATAGGTCAGGGTGAGGACCGGAGGCTCCGGGGCGCGGATCGTGAAGCGGAAATCGGAGGCGTCGCTCACGGCGGGGTTGGCGCTCGAGCTCACCTTGATCCAGTAGTCGGCGCCGGGGGTGAGGCCGGCGGAAAGGGTGAAAACGCAAGAGCCGGTGTTGGCGGCGAGCTGGCTTGCCGCCACGACCTCGCCCTGGTAGAGCTGGATCAGGACCTCGCCGCCCACCGCGCCGCTCGAGCTCCAGGAGACGGTGGTGCTCTCGCCGGCCGTCCAGACGATCCCGGCCGCCGAGGGATGGATCACCGTGAGCGCGCCCGCCGCGGCGCTCGAGGTCCAGCTGATCGTGGCGTTCGTCCCCGCCGTCCAGTTGATCCCGGCAGCCGAGGGGCTCGTCACCTGGATCGCCGTCGCCCCGCTGATCGCGAAGGGGTTGTCGGAGAGATCCGACTGCCCGCCGCCCGAGACGCGGATGCGGTAGTCGGAGGCATTGGCGACGTCCGCGGGGACCGTGAAGGCGAAGCTGCCTCCGGCCGGGGCGTTCGGCGCGCTCGCGGCGAGCGTGCGCACGAGCGCCTCCCCGCGGTAGAGGTCGACCGCCACCGTGGCGGCGGAAAATCCGCGCCAGGTGATCAGCTGCGGGGCGCCCGCGGGCCAGGTGATGCCGGAGGCGCTCGGGTGGGTGACGACAGTCCCCTGGGGCTGGGGGACGACCCGGATCAGGTAGTCGATGTTCCCTTTCCAGTCGAGGTAAGGCTCGTTGTCGATGGCGTTGGGGTTCGCGTAGTCCCCGCCGCCCCAGTTGTCGTGGATGATGACCCACTCGGTGCCGCTGTGGCCGGGGTAGAGGCTTCCGGTGAAATAGCCCACGGCGCACACCCCGTGGTCCCCGTAACCGCAGTCGGAGGGGTTGTCGGGGTCGTTCGCGTAGCCGAGCAGCGCGAGGAGGGCCGGCTGACCCGCGTCGATTTCGGCGCGCAGTCGTAGCTCATCGCGCTCCGAAGGTCGCGGCGCGCCGCGCCGAGGTTCCCGTCGTCGACCAGGCGGCCGTAGCCGCGCAGGTCCCAGTAGAGCGCGATGTCGAGCGCGGCGGCGACGCCGCAGTCCCCGCAGCTCGGGTCGGCCGCGCTGTCGGGCGGCGGGTCGAGCATCTGGTTGATGTTCGGAACGCCCTCGATGTAGCCCGTGTAAAGCGCGGGCGCCGCGAGCCGTCCGTCTCCCGGCGCGCCGGCCGAAGGCCGCCGCCGCGGTCGCTTCGGCGAGCTTAAGGGCGAACTCCTCGGGGACTTCGGCGGGGCCCGCCGCCCGCGCCGCGCCGGCCAGTCCGGCCAGAACCAGGAACCATGCCGCCGCCTGCAGAAAAGCGGATCGCCGCATGCCGTCCCCCTTTTTCTGAGGGGTTGTGCCTGCCGGTCGGCCGCGCGCCGATCCGCGCGGCGCACTGGGAATCGAAATGCTTCTTGGCTGATGGATGGAAGCGAAGCGTGACGCGTGAAGAGAGCCCCCGATGGAGGCCTCCCTAACAAAAAACTAACGCGGCCGTCAGGCGGAAAAAGCGCCGCCGGAGGGTGCCGGGGCAGGCCGCGGGCGGAAGCGCCGCGCGGCGAGGCTCGGCTCGGCGGATGGAGCGGTCCGGGGGCGTTGCCAGGCCCCGGTCAATCCTGGGCGTGGCGGTAGATCTCGCCCTCGACGAGGTAGATCACCTCCTCGGCGATGTTGGTGGCGTGGTCGGAGAGGCGCTCGAGATGGCGCGAGATGAGCAGGAGGTTGATGTAGTAGCCCACCCGTTCCGGCAGCTCGCGGATCGCCTGCTTGAAGCGGTCGTAGGCCTCGTTCTTGTAACGGTCCACCTCGTCGTCCATGGTGATGACCTTGTAGGCCGCGTCGGCGTCGAGGTTCACGAGCGCATCGAGGCTCATCTTGAGCATGCGCTGGGCCTTCTCGCCCATTTCGGCATAGTCGAACAGGAAGGGCGCCGCCGGGCGCTTGGCGATCACCTGCACCCGCTGGGCGATGTTGACCGCCTGGTCGCCGATGCGCTCGAGCTCGTTGTTGATCTTGATCACGGCGATGATGAAGCGCAGGTCCACCGCCACCGGCTGATGCAGGGCGAGGACCTTGAGGCACTCCTCCTCGATTTCGACCTCGAGGTCGTCGATCTCGGCGTCCTTGCGGATGATCTCCGCCGCGAGCTCCCCGTCCCGCTGCTCGACGGCCTTGATCGACTGCCGCACGAGATCCTCCACCACGGACCCCAGGGTGAGCAGGCGCTTCTTGATGTTCTCGAGCTCTCGGCGGAAGTGCTTCGTCATGACCCGGTCTCCTCCCCATGGACGCATGGCCGGCGGATGGCCGGCCGCAGCGCGGCGGCTTTTTAAGGATCACTTTTCAAGGTTAGCACGTCGTGAAGAAAAAGTTAAGAATCGGTTAGATAAAACTCACGCGATTCTAACCTCGCCCACATACCCGCCTAAGACCGATGCCCGAAAACCGGGATGGTCGGCCGGGAGCCTCCGGCCGGCGGAAACCGAGATGACTGCAGACCCCACCACCGCCATCGACGCCGCCGCGCTCGTCAGGGATTCGCGCCTTGGCCGCTACACCGACATCGGTCCGGGCTGGACGGTGATCGAATCCACCCTGGGCGACTACAGCTACCTCGCCGGGTCGGACGGGGTGGTCATCTATTCCGAAATCGGAAAATTCTGCTCCATCGCCTCCCACGCCGCCGTCAACCCGGGCGACCACCCCATGGAGCGGGTCACCCAGCACCACTTGACCTACCGCCGCCGCCGCTACGGGTTCGCGGCGGACGACGACGAGAGCTTTTTCGACCGCCGGCGGCGCCGCCCCTGCCGCATCGGCCACGACGTCTGGATCGGCCACGGCGCGAAGGTCATGGCGGGGGTGACGATCGGCACCGGGGCGGTCATCGGCGCCGGGGCGGTCGTGACCCGCGATGTCGCCCCCTACCAGGTGGTCGCCGGCGTGCCGGCCCGGCCGATCCGCCCGCGCTTTCCGGCCGACATCGCCGCCCGGCTCCTGCGCAGCGCCTGGTGGGAGTGGGACCGCCGGACGCTCGAGGAGCGCTTCGATGATTTTTTCCACGTCGAGCGGTTTATAGAGAAATATGCCTGAAACGCACCGCACCGGAGAAGCCGGCGCGCCGGCGCTCAAGGCGGCCCTGCAGGAGGTCGTCGATGCGGCGACCCCGGAGGAGGCCGCCGAGCTGCTCGACCGCCTGTTTGCCGCGCTGCCGCTCGCGGTCACCCGCCCCGCGCAGCCGGGCCTCGTCATGATCGCCGCCCTCGACCCCTTCGAAACGCCGTTCTACCTCGGGGAGCTTCTGGTGACCACGGCCGAGGCGGCCCTGGACGGCTTCCATGGGCAGGGGACCGTGAGCGGGGAGGCGCCCGAGTGCGCGCTGCTGCTCGCCGCGGTCGAGGCGGCCGAGCTCGCCGGCCGCGGGGCCGAGCTCGCCTTCCTCGCCGAGGCCATCGCCGCCCTCGGCCGGCGCAAGGCGGAGCGGGAGGCCCTGGCCGCCCGCATCGCGGGCGCGACCGCCGTGAGCTTCGAATCGATGCAGAAGGAGCGGGTCGACTTCGGGTCGCTCGGGGATTAACGGAAAGGGGCCTGCGCCGACGAAAACCATGTCCGCCGAGATTTTCCGCCACCAGCGCAACTTCCGCGTCCTGCTGCAGGCCATGGCCCGGCCCGGCAGGCTCCGCCGCCTGGAGGTCGGCGACCTGCCCTCGCCCGCCTGGGCGATCGCCGAGTGCCTCCTCGATTCCCAGGTAAGCTTCTGCCTCGCCGGGAGCCGACCGGAGGAGGTTCCGCCGGAAGACTTTTCCGCCGCGACCGGGTCGCAGGCGGCCGGCCTGCCGGAGGCGGACTTCGTCTTTGTCTCCGGGCCGCCCGCCGAGAGCGTCATCCGTGCGGCCCGGCGGGGGCGTCCGGAGTCGCCCGAGGAGGCCGCGACCCTCGTCTTCAGCCTCACCCGGCGGCCGCCGGACCCGGCCGAGCGCCTGCGCGTGCGGCTTTCGGGCCCCGGGATCGCCGCGCCCGAAGGGATCGCCCCGGAGATGCCCGGGATCCCCCTGCCGGTGTTCACCGCCCTCGCGGAAGTCAACGCCGACTACCCCCTCGGCGTGGACGCGATTTTTCTTCTTCCGAACGGCGAGCTCATGTGTCTGCCGCGCTCGACCCGGATCACGGTGGAGGGGTAGGCGCCGATGGGCTATGTCGCCGTCCGGGGCGGGGAAGCCGCCATCGAAAATGCCGAGCGGGCCTTCGTGGTCGAGCGCGCCGGCAAGACCTCCCCGCCGATCACCCCGGCGCAGATCCGCGACCAGCTCCACCTGGTTGTCGACCGCGTGATGGGCGAAGGCTCGCTCTACGCCCCGGAGCTCGCGGCGCTCGCCTTCAAGCAGGCCGCGGGCGACACCTTCGAGGCGGCCTTCATCCTGCGCGCCTACCGCACGACGCTGCCGCGCCTGGGCGACAGCGAGCCGGTCGACCCGCGCCGCATGCGCGTCGAGCGGCGCATCTCCGCCGCCTTCAAGGAGATCCCCGGCGGCCAGGTGCTCGGGCCCACCCCGGACTACTCCCTGCGCCTGCTCGACTTCGCGCTTTTCGAGGACGAGGGCCCCCGGGCCGCCGAGGCCTTGCGCGCCCTGCTGGCGGCCGGAGAAACGGCCGCGCCGCTGCCCGCCGAGTTTCCCAAGGTGGTCGACCTGCTGCGCCGCGAGGGGCTGATCGCGCGCCGGCCGGCGGCCGACCCCGGCGCAGGCCGGATCTTCGACGTGACGCGCCGGGCGCTGGCCTTCCCGGCCCCGCGCAGCGCCCAGCTCCAGGCCCTCGCCCGGGGGGAGACCGGGGGGCTGCTCGCGCTCGCCTATTCGAACATGCGCGGCTACGGCTCGGTCCACCCGGTGATCGGCGAGCTGCGGGTCGGCTGGCTCCCCGTTTCGCGGCGCAACCCCTTGAGCGGTCGGGTGGAGCGGATCGGCGCGGTCAAGGCGACCGAGGCCGAGGTGATCGCGCGCATCGCCGCGGGCGACGGGGCGATGCGCTTCACGCTCGGCTATGGACTGTGCTTCGGCCACAACGAAACCAAGGCGATCGCCATGGCCGTCCTCGACCGGGCGATGGCCGCCGCCGAGCCGGCCGCCCCTTCCGAAGACCAGGAGTTCGTCCTGACCCACGTCGACGGCATCGAATCGATGGGCTTCTGCAACCACTACAAGCTGCCCCATTACGTCACCTTTCAATCGGAGCTCGACCGCCTGCGCCGGATCCAGGCGAGGCCGAAGGCACAGGAGCCCGGATGCGGCCGCTGACCCCGAAGCGCGCCGCGGCCCCCGCCGCGGATTGGCGCCGCCGCCTGCACCCCGAGACCGGGCGCTACGCCTACGCCTTCCTCGACGAGGGGGCCAAGCGCGAGATCCGCCGTCGCCTGCTCAAGGCCGTGGCGGTCCCCGGAAGCCAAGTCCCCTTCGGCTCCCGGGAGATGCCGATCGCCCGCGGCTGGGGCACCGGCGGGCTGCAGCTCACCCTCGCCCTCATCGGCCCGGAGGAGATTCTCAAGGTCATCGACCAGGGGGCCGACGACAGCGTGAATGCGGCGAGCATCCGCAAATTCATCCGGCGCGTGACCGGGGTGCGCACGACGACCGAGACCCGCGCGGCCACCCTGATCCAGACCCGGCACCGCATCCCCGAGGGGCCGCTCGCCCCCCACCAGCTTCTCGTCTTCCAGGTGCCGATCCCCGAGCCCCTGCGGCTCGTCGAGCCCTCCGAGCGCGAGACCCGGCGCATGCACGCCGAGGCCGACTACAGCCGCATGTGGCTCTACCTCTACGAGGACATCGTCACGACCGGCGAAATCACGATCGGCGCCCGCTACCCGGTGATGGTCAACCGCCGGCACCTCATGGACCCGAGCCCCATCCCGCGCCATGACGTCGCCCGGCTCGACCGCGCCGAGGCGCTGTTTCTCTTCGGCGCCGGACGCGAGAAGCGCATCTACGCCGTTCCGCCCCACACCGAGGTCCGGCCGCTCGAGTTCGAGGATTTCCGCTTCCGCCCCGAGGATTTCCGGGGAAAGCGCTGCGGGCGCTGCGGCTCAACCGGGGTCTACCTGGACGAGATGATCGACGACGCGGGCGGGCAGCGCGTTTACGCGTGTTCGGACACCGCCTTCTGCGCCGCCGCCGCCCGGAAAAACGGCCTCCGGGAGGCCGGGCGATGAGGCCGGTCCTGCGCGCGCGCGGCCTGGCCAAGCGCTTCGGGCCGGGCTGCCCGGAGTGCGACGCGGCGACGGGCCCGGCGGCCGGGACCAACCAGTGCCCGCGCTGCGGGAGCGTCACCGCCTGCCGCGGGGTCTCCTTCGACCTGTACGCCGGCGAGGTGCTCGGCATCGTGGGCGAAAGCGGCTCGGGCAAAAGCACCGTCGTGCGGATGCTCCACTTCGACTTCCCGCCCACCGAGGGCCGGCTCTTCCTCGACCTCGGCGCCAACGGCCGCGCGCCCGGCGGCAAGCCCGCGGAGTTCACCCCCGACCCGGACCAGGAGCTCTTCGCCCTGAGCGCCTTCCGGCGCCGCGCGATCCGCAACGAGTTCATGGGCATCGTTTACCAGAACGCCCGCATCGGGCTGCGCTTGAAGGTGAGCGCCGGGGGCAACATCGCCGAGCGGCTGCTCCTGGCCGGCTGGCGCCGGGTGGCCTCCATGCGCGCCCGCGCCGCCGAGCTCCTCGGCCGCACCGAGGTCCCGCTCGCGCGCATGGACGAGCCCCCCCGGAACTTCTCCGGGGGCATGCAGCAGCGCGTCCAGATCGCCCGCGCCCTCTCCACCGGACCGGCGGTCCTGCTGCTGGACGAGGTCACCACCGGGCTCGACGTCTCGGTCCAGGCGCGGGTGCTCGACCTCATCCGCGCGCTGCAGCAGGAGCTCCAGATGGCGACCCTCGTCGTGACCCACGACCTCGGCGTGATCCGCCTGCTCACCAGCCGCACGATCGTCATGCGCCACGGCGGCATCGTCGAGGCCGGGCTCTCCGACCAGATCCTCGAGGACCCTCGGCACCCCTACACCCAGCTTTTGGTGAGCTCGATTCTTTGACCCGCAGGCGCGCCCGGATGGATGGAATGGCTGGCGAGATAGATGAATGCCGATCCGCGCCCGGGCGGCCTGCGCCGCAACTCCAACACCTGACGCCGTTGTCACTGCGATGCTGACCGTCACGAACCTGAAAAAAAGCTTCGTCGCCCACATCCTGGGGGGCAAGGTGATCCCCGGCTTCGAGGGGGTCTCCTTCCACGTTCCGGCCGGCCGGGCGCTGCGCCTCGCCGGCCCCAGCGGGGCGGGCAAAAGCTCGGTCCTCAAGTGCATCTACCGCACCTACCGCGCCGACGCGGGATCGATCGCCTATGACTCGGCGGCCCTCGGGCCGGTCGACCTCGCCGCGCTCGGCGAGACCGGGGTCCTCGCCCTGCGGCGCAACGAGATCGGCGCCGTGACGCAGTTTCTCCAGGTGCTCCCGCGGGTCCCGGCCGTCGACGTCGTCGCCGAGCCGCTCCTCGCCTCCGGGGTGCCCCGCGAGGAGGCGCGCGAAGCCGCCGAAAGGCTGCTCGCGCGCCTGCGGATCGGGCGCGCGCTTTTCGACGCCTACCCCTGCACCTTCAGCGGCGGCGAAAAGCAGCGGGTGAACCTCGCGCGCTCCGTGATCCGGCCGGTGCGCCTGCTGCTCCTCGACGAGCCGACCGCCTCCCTCGACCCCGAGTCGATGCGGATCGTGCGGGAGATCCTGACCGAAATGAAAGCCGCGGGCACGACGATGATCGCCGTCTTTCACGACCGCTCCGTCATGGACGACCTGATGGACGCCGTCTACCGGATGCCGGAAACCGGGAGGTTCGCATGACCGATGCAACCGCGACGCCGCGGGGGCTCATCATCCGCAACGCACGCGTGGTGACCCCCGAGGCGCTTCTGCCGGAGGGGGCCGTGGTGGTGGAGGACGGCCGCATCGCCGCCGTCGGGGAGCCCCCCGGGCGTGCGGTCGGATTCGACGAGGTCGACGCCCGCGGCCGGCTGCTCCTGCCCGGCTTCATCGACATCCACAGCGACGTCATCGAAAACGCGATCCAGCCGCGCCCCGGGGGGCGCTTCCCGGTCGAAGTGGCCCTCCAGGAGCTCGACAAGCAGCTGGTCGCCTGCGGGGTGACGACGATCTACCACTGCCTGTGCTTCGTGAGCAGCGACGAGAACCCCCCCTTCCGCAGCCGCGAGATGACCGACTTCCTGATCCACAAAATCATGGATCTCGCCCCGGGGTTCCACGCCCGCACCCGGATCCACGCCCGCTACGAGATCACCAACGCGGAGGCCTTCGACGCCGTCGAGTCGCTGATCGAACAGGGGGCGATCCACCTCTTCTCCATCATGGACCACACGCCCGGCCAGGGGCAGTTCGCGGAGATGGATCACTTCCGGGAGTACTACGCCAAGGCGCGGGGCTTGAGCCGCGAACATGTCGACCTCCTCGTCGAGCGGCGCATCGCGGCGAGCCGCCGGATCGACTGGCGGCGGGTCGAGCGGCTGGGGGAAGTCTGCCGCGCGCGGGGGATCCGGATGGCGAGCCACGACGACGACTCCGCGGAGAAGGTCGCCGCGGTCAACCGGCTGGGGGCGAGCCTGTCGGAGTTTCCGGTCAACCTCGCGGCCGCGCAGGCCGCGCGCCGCCACGGCATGCTGATATCCCTCGGCTCGCCGAACGTGCTGCGCGGCGCATCGCTCACGGGGAACCTCTCCGGCCGCGAGGCGCTCGAAGCCGGGCTGGGGGATGTCCTGTGCTCCGACTACGCGCCCATGTCGCTGCTGCACGCCGCGCTCACCCTCGCCCGCGAGGGGATCGTCCCGCTGCCGCAGGCCGTGCGGCTGATCTCCGCCAACGCCGCGGCCGCGACCGGCACCGAGGCGGCGGTCGGCGCCATCGCGCCGGGCAAGGCCGCCGACCTCGTCCTGGTGGACGACCGCCGTCCGGTCGCCGCCGTCACCCGCACCTATGTCGCCGGCCGCGAGGTGTTCCGCAGCGGCGAGTAGGCGACCCGGAGACGACCGCCATGATGCGCCCATCCCATTCCACGCGGACCGGCCTTCCCGCCGCCTTCACCGGCCAGGCGCTGCGGGTCGCGGCGGCGGCCGCCACCAAGGCGGGCGGGATCCAGCTCGCGCAGTTCCGCAGCGGGAAGGACCGCGGCCGGCCGCTGCCTTACGACATCAAGCTCGAAACCGACCGGCGCTGCGAAGCGGCGGTCATCGCGGCGATCCACGGCCGCTTTCCCGACCACGCGATCCTCGCCGAGGAGAGCGGCGCGCACGCCGGCACGGGCGGCTTCGTCTGGATCGTGGACCCCCTGGACGGCACCGTCAACTTCGGCAGCGGCCTGCCCTTCTTCTGCGCCTCGGTCGCCTGCTACCAGGGCGGCGCCGCAGACGGCGGGCTTCCCGGCGCGCCGGTCGCCGGCGCGGTCTATCTGCCCTACGGCCGCGAGCTTTTCACCGCCGCCCCCGGCGAGGGCGCCCGCTTAAACGGCCGCCCGATCCGCGCGAACGGCGCCGCGGCGCTCTCCGAGGCGGTCGTCAGCGTCTCCTTCGGCAAGACGCCCGCGTCCATGCAGCGCATGGCGCGGCGGCTTGAGGGGCTCCTGCCGCGCGTGCGCAAGGCGCGCTGCCTGGGCGCGGTCGCCGCCGAACTCGCCTACATCGCGGCCGGCTACCTCGACGGGCTCGTTTATGAAGGGATCCGGATCTGGGACTTCGCCGCGGGGAAGATCATCCTCGAGGAAGCGGGCGGGCACCTGGAGGCCCAAGAGACCGAGCCGGGCCGCTGGCGCCTTTGGGCCTGCGCCCCCGGCCTGCGGGAGGTCCTGGGCTCGGCCCTGCGGCTCGAAGCGCCTGAATGAACCGCTTTCCGGCGCCGCCCGGCCTTTCCGCGCGCGGCATCGGCGGGCCGCCCGGCGCTCCCGAGCGGCGGTCGGCGCGGCACAAGCGCCGGCCCCGCGTTCAGATGTAGCGCTTGCGCACCCACGCCGAGCCGAGGTCGAGCAGGCTCACCACGACGATCAGGATCAGCAGCATGGCGGCGGTCGCCGCGTAGTTGAAGCTGCGGATCGCATCCCACAGGAGCATCCCGATCCCGCCGGCCCCGACCATGCCGACGACGGAGGCCGAGCGCACGTTGGACTCGAAGCGGTAGAGGGAGTAGGAGATCCACAGCGGGACGACCTGGGGGATGATCCCGTAGGCGATCTCCTGCAGCGGGTTCGCGCCGGTGGCGCGGATGCCCTCGACCGGCTGGGGGTCGATCGCCTCGACAGCCTCGGAGAAGAGCTTGGCCAGCGTCCCCAGGGTGTGCATGAAGAGCGCGAGCACCCCGGCGAAGGGCCCCAGCCCCACCGCGCTGATGAAGAGCATCGCGAAGATCATCTCGTTGATCGAGCGGCAGGCGTCCATCACGCGGCGCACCGGCTGGTGGACCCAGACCGGGGTCACGTTGGCCGAGGAGAGCAGGCCGAAGGGGACGGCCCCGAGGATCGCGAGCAGCGTCCCCCAGATGGCGATCTGCACCGTCACGGCGGTCTGGTGCAGGTACTCGCGCCAGTCGTGGAAGTCGGGCGTCAGGAACCCCGCGAGGTAGGCGGCCATGTTGCCGCGGTAGGCGACCAGGTCGAGGGGCCGCATCTCGGAGCCCTGCCAGGCCCACATGAGCACGACGGCGAAGGCCATCGCGCCGAGCAGGCGCAGCAGCTTGCGGCCGAGCGGGGTTTCGGGGATCGGGGGGAGCGCAGCCGAGGCGGTCATGATCAGCCTTCGCCCTCGCCGGACCCGCCCGGGGGCCGCCCGGCGGCGGCCCCGGGCGGGACGGGGTCCGGGCTAATTGAATTTTTCGATCAGCTTGCTGTAGGAGCGGATCTCGGAGAGCTGCTTATCGATCTCCTGGAGCTTCTGCTGCTTGTCGGCGGCGGCGAGGTTTTGGTCGCCCTCGATCTTCATCTTGTTCTTGGCGATGTCGATCTCCATGATCGGCAGCAGCTGGTGGTTGGAGGAGTCCTGGAAGGGGGCCCAGCCGGAGCTCATGCCTTTCAGCACCGCGAGCTCGCGCTCCTTCTCGGCGCCGATGCGGCCGTAGGCGAGGAAGAAGCCCTTGATGCGGCTCTTCAGCTCGCGGGGAAGGTCCTTGCGCCAGACCATCGGGTCGCTCGGGATGAGCGGGCTCTTCCAGACGGCGCGCACGTTCTTGATCATGTCCGGGTGCGCCTTGGCGAACTTGTCCCAGTTCTCGGTGTTGTTGGTCGCGAAATCGACCTGCTTGTTCGCCACCGCCATGAGGTTCGTCTCGTGGTTCGCGTTGCGCACGAGCTTGAAGTGCTTGGCCGGGTCGATGCCCCGCTGGCCCCAGATGTAATAGGTGGGGATGAGGTAGCCCGAGGTGCTGTTGGGGTCGCCGTTGCCGAACGTGAGGTTCTTGCCGTCGCGGATGATCTCGTCGATGTTCTGGTAGGGGCTGTCCTTGTGGACGACGATGAGCGACCAGTAGCCGGGGTTGCCGTTCACGTCGACCGTCTGGACGAAGACCTCGCCGCTCGCCCGGTTGACGGCTTCGATCGCCGACTTGTTTCCGAACCAGGCGATCTGGACCTTGTTGAAGCGCATGGCCTCGATCACCCCGGCGTAGTCGGGCGCGATGAAGAGCTTGACCGGCAGGCCGAGCGCCTTTTCCATGTCGGCGCGGAAGGGCTCGAAGCCCTTCATGGCGGAGGCGGTGGACTCGGTCGGGATGATGCCGAGCGTGAGCTCCTTGAGCTCCTCCGCCGCGGCGGCGGGCGCGGCGGCGGCGAGCGCCGCGGCGATCAGGATCAACCCCACTGGCAACCATCGTTTCATGACGTCTCCTTTCAGGTGGTGGATGAGTTCAGGGTACTCTCCGCAAGGCGTTGCGGGGCGTAAACCCGGTTTTCCAACGGCGCGGGCTCAGAGCCCGGCCGCGGCGGCGACCGGCCGGTCGCAGAGATCGAGCCCGAGGGGGGCCGTCCCGTCGAGGTCGAACCCGCCCGCGGTCAGACCGTAGATGCGCCGCAGGGACTCCGGGGTGAGATCGGCGCTCGGCCCGTCGTAGACCACCCGGCCGGCCTTGAGCGCGACCGATCGCGGGCAGTACTGCAGGGCGAACTGGACCTGGTGCAGGCTGACCAGCACCGTCACCCCGTCCGTGCGGTTGAGCGCCGTCAGGCACTCCATCACGAGGCGGGCCGACTCCGGGTCGAGGGAGGCGATCGGCTCGTCGGCCAGGATGATCCGGGCGCGCTGCTCCATGGCGCGGGCGATGGCGGCGCGCTGCTGCTGGCCGCCCGAAAGGGTGCTCGCCCGCTGCCCGGCGTACTCGCTCAGGCAGACGCGGGCGAGCGCCGCCATGGCGCGCGCTTTCTCTTCGCGGGAGAACCAGCCGAGCAGGCTGCGCAGCGTCCCCACCCGGGCGAGCATCCCGGCCATCACGTTGGTGAGGAGCGGCAGCCGGCCGACGAGGTTGAACTGCTGGAAGATGAAGCCGACCTCGGAGCGGATGGCGCGGATATCGGCGGCGACGCGGCCGTTTTTCTGCACCTCGCGGCCGAAGACGCGGATGCCCCCCGAGTCGCGGTCGGCGGGGACAAGCCCCGAGATGTGGCGCAAAAGCGTCGACTTCCCCGAGCCCGAGGGGCCGATCAAGGCGACCATCTCCCCGGGCGCGACCCGGAGGCTCACCCGGGTGAGCGCCCGGCGCCGCCCGAAGCTTTTATTGACGGACTCGATCTCCACGGCCGGATGGTCGGCATGCATGCGGCGGGCTCCTTGGGTTGGGGGTTGCTTCATCGGCCGCGATGCTAGCGGCCCCGGATTAGCGTTCGATTAGGCGTCGATGCGTTTTCGGTGTGCCGCATCGCCGACCGGCGCCTCTTGCCCCGCCGCGGCGAAGCCTATATATAGGAAGCCCCGCCGGCGGGCGCCCGGCCGTTGACCCCCGTTTCTGGAGCATACGCTTGCGGATCATCTTCTTCGCGGGAAAAGGCGGCGTCGGCAAGACCTCGGTCGCCGCCGCCACCGGCGTCGCGGCGGCCCTCTCGGGCCGGCGGACGCTCGTCCTGTCGCTCGATGTCGCCCACAGCCTGGCGGACATCTTCGACCTCGAGCGCGGGCTGCTCGACCGCAACCGGGGGCTGCCGGTGCGGGTGGCGCCCGACCTCTGGATCCAGGAGCTCGACATCCAGGAGGAGATCGGCCGCAACTGGAAGCAGATCCACGCCTACCTCGCGGAGCTGCTGAACACCGCCGGGCTGGACGAGGTGCTGGCCGAGGAGCTCGCCGTGCTCCCCGGGATGGAGGAGATCAGCCTGCTGCTCCACATCAACCGCTACGCGCGGCGGAAAAAATTCGATGTCCTGCTGCTCGACTGCGCGCCGACCGGCGAGTCGCTGCGCTTCATCAGCATCCCGGCGACGCTCGAGTGGTACCTGAAGAAGGTCTTCCGGCTGGAGCGCGCCCTGGTGAAGGTGGCCCGGCCGATCGCCCGGCGCCTGAGCGACCTCCCGCTGCCCGACGACGGCTACTTCCGCGCGATCGAGGAGCTCGGCGCCCGGCTCAAGGGGGTCGACCGGCTCCTCGCCGACCCGGAGGTGACGACCGTCCGCCTGGTGGCGAACCCCGAAAAGGTGGTCTTGAAAGAGACCCAGCGCGCCTTCATGTACTTCTGCCTCTACCAGATGTGCATCGACGCGGTGATCATGAACCGCGTGCTGCCGCCGCAGGTGACCGACGCCTACTTCTCCGGCTGGCGCCGGGAGCAGGCGGCGAACCTCGAGTGGGCGCAGGCCTGCTTCCGGCCCGTGCCGGTCATGCCGGTGGACCTCTTCGGAGCGGAGATCGTCGGCTACGCCAGCCTGCGGGAGCTCGCCCGGCGCCTCTACGGACCGCGCGATCCGCTCGCGCGCTTCGTCGCCGAAGTGCCCTACCGGTTCGACAAGCAGGACGGCCGCTACGGCCTGCGGCTCAAGCTTCCGTTCGTCGTCCGGGAGGCGATCGACCTGAGCAAGATCGGCGACGAGCTGATCCTGCGCATCGGAAGCTACAAGCGGCACATCCTGCTGCCGAAGCAGGTGGCCGCGCGGCCGACGGTGAGCGCCCGGGTCGAGGCCCCCTATCTCACCATCACCTTCAGCGGAGGGGAGCATGCCCAAGGCTAAACGCGGCTGCGATCATCCGGCGGGCTGCCCGATCGGAAGCCTCTTCCAGAGCCTGGCGGCGCTTCTCGGCCCCGGCGCCGAGACCGGCGCCCATCTCAAGCGCTCGCAGCTCGAGCTGCTCAAGGCCCTGCGCGCCTGGGCGGACGGGCGGATCGGGGAGCTCGAGGGCCGGCGCCGCCCGGGGCGCGGCAAGCGCATCACCAAGATCGCCGTGGACTGAGGCCTCCGGGCGCCTCACCGAAAACGAACCCGATCCTCATCACGCGCTAACACTACCAGGAAGATAATGAAAATTTATGTAGGCAAAGAAATGACTTTTTTTCTCGACAGAACCCCGCGCGCCTGTTAGCTTTTCCCCGGTTTCCCCCACACTTGGACGGCAGCGTTCCAACCCCACATCAGCCATCGGAGGTGACCCATGAACCTTTTTGGAAACGGACTGCGTTTCGGCGGCGCCGTGGCGATCGGCGCGGCCGCCGTGCTGCTCGCCCCCGTCGTTCTGCCGCTCGTCGCCAGCGTGCTCAAGCCGGTGGTGAAGGGCGTCATCAAGGGCGGGATCCTGGCCGTCGAGGGGGCGAAGGCCGCGCTCGCGGAAACCAAGGAGACGATCGAGGACCTCGCGGCCGAAGCCAAGGCCGAAGTCACCGAGAGCCGCAAGGCCCCGGCCAAGGCGAAGAAGCAGGCCGCCTGAAGCGGACGCTTGACACCGGCGGAAAAGGGGCCCGTGACGTGGAGCTGCCCGAAGCCGTCCTCTGCCACCAGAGCGCCCAGCGCCTGCGGTTCCGGGTGCCGGCCCAGCGGGGCGACACGGCCTATTTCGCCAGGGTGGTGAAGGGCCTCTCCGGCCTGCGCCGCTTCGCGCTGCTCACGGCCAACCCGACGACGGGCAGCGTGCTCTGCGCCGGGGACGACCTCGATCCATCCGCCATCGCGGCGCAGGCAAGCCGCCTGGGGCTGTTCCGCCTGCGCGAGGACTCCGAGCCCGCCCCCGCGCTGATGCACCGCATCGTCCGGCCGGTGGCCGGGATCGACCGATCGCTCGCCGTGATGACCGGCGGGAAGATCGATCTCGCCACCGCCGCATTCCTGGCCCTTCTCGCCTCCGGGGTCGTCCAGCTCCTGCGGGGGCGCCTGAGCGTCCCGCCCTGGTACACCGCCTTTTGGTACGCCTTCGGCCTCGCCACCATGGTGGTGGTCGACCGGGCGGCCCGCCGCGCCGGGGACGCCCCGGTTGCGGACTGAGCCGCGGGCCCGCGCTCGCTTCAGCGGCGGCGCCTGCGCCCACGCGCATCTAACCAAATCCTAATCGAAACCTAACCTCCATCACCGACAAGTTGCGGGTTTGCTTCCGCCGCCGGCTGCGGCGCCGCCTTGCCCGCTGGCGTGGGCTTCCGGGCGGCCGCCGCGCGACACGGCTTGCGCGGCGCGGGAAAAAGGCGGGTATCGTGATTGAGCCCATCCATACGAAAATCGAAGGCCGGGCGCGGTTCCGGGTCGATGGACTGCTCGGCTCCGACCCCCTCAAGCGGTTTCTCGAAAACCGGCTCGCCCGGGAAAAGGACATCCTCTCCGCCCGGGCGAACACGCTCACCGGCAGCATCCTGATCAACTACAACTCCAACAACAACCACCACACGATCGCCTTCCTCCTGGAGGACATCCTGATGGAGGCGGGCGGCGGCGCGGCGCCGCCGGCCGATCCGCCGGCGGCCGAAGCGGCCGCGGCGCCCCCGCGCCCCTCCAAGGCCCGCGAGCTTCCCGTCGACGTCCTCAAGCGCTTCCTCGCCCCGCCGCCGGCGGCCCGGGCCCCCGAGAAGAAGCCCTGGCACACGCTCGAGGCCGAGACGGTCGCGGCGATCGTGCGCGCCGACCCGGCGGCGGGGCTTTCCGAGGCGCTCGCCGCCGAGCGTCTCCGGGAGCATGGCCCGAACATCCTGCCGAAGCCCGCGGCGCGCTCGGGGGCGGCGATCTTCTTCGAGCAGCTCAATTCGCTGCCGGTCTACCTCCTCGGCGCGGCCGCCGGCATCTCGGTCCTCACCGGGGGGCTGCTCGACGCGGCCGTGATCGGCGCCGTCGTGCTCGCCAACGCCGCGATCGGCTATTTCACGGAGAGCGGCGCCGAGAAGACCATGGAGTCCCTGAAGGATCTCGTGCACCCCACGGCGGAGGTGCTGCGCGGCGGCCGCGAGATCCATTTGCCGGTCGAGGAGGTGGTCGTGGGCGACCTCGTCGTGCTCAAGCCCGGGACCTACGTCGCTGCCGACTGCCGGCTTTTGGCCGCCGACCGGCTGAGCGTCGACGAGTCGATGCTGACCGGCGAGAGCCTGCCGGTCCACAAGGAGACCGCGCCGCTCCGGCACGAGAACACCCCGCTCGCCGACCGCACCAACATGGTCTACATGGGGACCCTCGTCACCGGCGGGCAGGGGCTGGCGGTCGTGGTGGCCACCGGCCGCCACACCGAGGTGGGGACGCTGCAGGCCATGCTCGCGGAGACCGTGACCCCGCGGACCCCGATCGAGCTCCAGCTCGAGCGCATGGGCAACCAGCTCGTCGTCGCCTGCGGCGCCATCTGCGGCGTGGTCTTCGGGATCGGCTTCGTGCGCGGCTACGGCCTCATCCAGATGCTCCAGATGGCCATCTCGCTCGCCGCCTCGGCGGTGCCCGAGGGGCTTCCGGCCGCCGCCACGATCAACTTCGCCATGGGGATCACCGATCTGCGGCGCCACGGGGTGCTCGTCCGGCGGCTGCAGGCCGTCGAGACCCTCGGCGCGGTGCAGACGGTCTGCCTCGACAAGACCGGCACCATCACCGAAAACCGCATGTCGGTGACCGAGATCGTCGCCGGCGCCTGCCGCTACGCCGTATGCGACCGCCGCATCGCCCCGCCCGCGGACGGCCGCGACCCCCTCGCCGCCGGCGAGCTCCGCCAGCTGCTCACCGTCTGCGCGCTGTGCAACGAGATCAAGATCGCCGCGACCGGTCCGGCCGGCGCGCTCGAGTTCTTCGGCTCCTCCACCGAGAAGGCGCTCGCCGAGGTGGCGGCCGCGGCCGGCTTGGATATCCTCGGGCTGCAGGAGGAATTCCGCTTCATCGGCCACCGCCTGCGCGCGGAAAACCGCCTCTTCATGAGCAGCCTCCACGCCTGCCCCGCGCAGGAGTGCCACGCCATCTTCACCAAGGGCAGCCCGCACGAGGTGCTCGACCGCTGCGACCGGGAAATGGTGGACGGACGCGTGCGGCCGATCTCCGAAGACCGCCGCCAGGAGATCCACATCGAAAACGACCGCATGGCCGGCCGCGGCCTGCGGGTGCTCGGCTTCGCGTTCAACCGCTTCGCCCTGAACGAAGAAATCGATGAGGCCGCCCCCATGGTCTGGCTGGGGCTCGTCGGGATGGTCGACCCGGTGCGGCCGGGGGTGAAGGAGCTGATCGCGGTCTTCCACCGCGCCGGGGTCGAGACGGTCATGATCACCGGCGACCAGAGCACGACGGCCTACGCCGTCGCCCGCGAGCTCAACCTCGGGGGCGACAAGCCGCTCAAGATCCTGGACTCCGCCGAGCTTGCCTCCCTCGACCCCGAGCGGCTGCAGGCGCTCGCCAAGAACGTGCACGTCTACTCGCGCGTGAGCCCCGCCCACAAGCTGCGCATCGTCCAGGCGCTCCAGGCCGCCGGCCGGATCGTGGCCATGACCGGCGACGGCATCAACGACGGCCCGGCGCTCAAGGCCGCGAACTTGGGCATCGCGCTCGGCGAGTCGGGGACCGACGTCGCGCGCGAGGTGGCCGACATCATCATCGCCGGCGACCGCCTGGAGGAGCTCGTTCAGGCGCTGCGCGGGGGGCGCACGACCTACGGGAACATCCGCAAGTCGGTGCACTTCTTCCTGTCGACCAACATGACCGAGATCATGGTCATGTTCGTCTGCATGGCGCTCGGGCTGGGCTTCCCCTTGAACGTGATGCAGCTTCTGTGGATCAACATCATCTCGGACATCTTCCCCGGCCTCGCCCTTTCGCGGGAGCCGGCCGAGCCGCAGATCATGTCGCGGCCGCCGCGCCCGGCCGGGGACCCGCTCTTCTCCGGAAGCGACTTCCGCCGGATGGCGCTCGAGTCCGCCGTCATCTCGGCCGGGGCGCTCGCGGCCTACGCCGTCGGCATCCGGCGCTACGGCCAGGGCCCGCAGGCGAGCGCGCTCGCCTTCCAGACGCTCGTCTTCGGCCAGCTGCTGCACGCCTTCAGCTGCCGCAGCGACCGGCACGGCCTGCTCGACCCCGGCCGCCCGCCGGCGAACCCCTATCTCACCGCGGCCGTGGGCGGCTCGCTCGCGCTGCAGGCGCTCACCCTTTTCGTCCCCGGCCTGCGGGGGTTTCTCGGACTCGCGCCGCCAGCGATCGCCGACCTCGCGGTCATCGCCGCCGGCGCGCTGCTGCCGTTCCTCGCCAACGAGTCCCGCAAACGGGTCCGCGCGACCCCCGACCATGAGGTGATCCCGTGATCTTCACATCCGAATCCGTTACGGAAGGCCATCCGGACAAGCTCTGCGACCAAATCAGCGACAGCATCGTCGACCACTTCCTCAAGCAGGACCCCTACTCCCGGGTGCGCGCCGAGTGCGCGGTCTCGAGCGCGATCATCTTCATCGCCGTGCGCTACGCCTCCGAGGCCAAGGTCGACTTCTCCTACCTCGCCCGCAAGGTGATCCAGCGCATCGGCTACGACCAGCCGGACTTCAACGCCAAGATATGCAGCATCCTTTCGGCCCCGCAGGAGCTGCCGCTCAACATGGCGCACCGCTTCGACGAGGAGAAGCTCACCGACGCGGAGATCGACCGGGTCGCGGCCAAGAACCAGGTGACGCTCTTCGGGTTCGCCTGCGACCAAACCCCCGAGCTCATGCCGCTGCCCATCATGCTGGCGAACCGCCTCACCCGGCGCATGTCCGAAGTCCGCCACCAGAAGATCCTGCCCTACCTGCTGCCGGACGGAAAGGTCCAGGTGGCGGTCACCTTCGACGGCGGCCGGCCGGTGCGCATCCACAGCCTGACCATCATGGCGAGCCTCGACCAGCCCCGGCAGGTCGACGCCGACAAGCTCGCCGCGGCCCTGGTCGACAGCGTCATCCAGCCGGTCTTCAAGCATGAAAAAATCAAGCCCGACAAGGAGACGCGCATCCTCGTCAACCCCGACGGCCCCTACGCGGGCGGCCCGACCCACCACTCCGGGCTGACCGGCCGCAAGAGCGCGGTCGACACCTACGGCGAGTACGCCCGGCACAGCGGCGACGCGCTGAGCGGCAAGGACCCCATGCGGGTCGACCGCATCGGGGCCTATGCCGCGCGCTACGCCGCCAAAAACATCGTCGCCGCCGGGCTCGCCTCCCAGTGCGAGGTCATGCTGAGCTACTCCATCGGCATCACCCGTCCGGTGAGCCTCCAGGTCCAGACCTTCGGAACCGGGAAGGCCGCCGACGAGAAGATCCGCAAACTCCTCGAGCGGCACTTCGAGTTCCGCATGGCGGGGATCATGAAGCACTTCCGCCTGCGCACCCTGCCGGCGCGCCACAGCGAGGGCTATTTCCAGCGCCTCGCCGCCTACGGCCATTTCGGCCGCAGCGACATGGACCTGCCCTGGGAGAAAACCGACAAGGCCGAGCTGCTCAAGGCCGGCTGACGGACCCGCCCGCCCGGCCGCCGCAAAGGCCCGCGCCGGGCGCGGGCCTGGAGAGGAGATCCCGCATGCACTGGCTCATGATCGCCGCCGCCGTGGGGCTCGGGGCGCTCGCCGCATCGCGCGGCCGGCCCTGGATCGAGCGGCTCATCCAGGCGGCGGCCCCGGGGCCGGAAGCCGCCCTGCGCCGCGAAACCGAGCTCGACCGCCGGATCGCGGCCTGGCGCTCCGCCGAGCAGCCTCTCGAGCGCTTCCGGCGGCTCGGGGAGATCGTCGCGGCGGCCCATGCCGAGCGCGCCGACCCGGCCGCCCGCAAGCTCCTCATGCGTTTTGCCGCCATGCAGGTCGAGGCCCTGCCGGCGGCGGCCGAGGAGCTCAAAACAGCCGGCGGCGGCCGGCTGCCGGAGATCCCCGCCTTCGGCCTGCTCGCCGAAGCGCTGGAGGAGCAGGGGCGCGCCGCGGAGGCGCTCGCGCTGTGCCGCCGGGCGGAGGCGCTGGGAGTGAGGGACGGGAGCCGGGCGGGATTCGCCGGCCGGATCAAGCGGCTTGAGGCCGGGCGTCCGGAGAAGGCCGCCGGGCGGCCGCGCGCCGGCAAATCCGGAAAGCCCCCCTCCCCGCGGCGGCGCCGATGAGCTATGCCGGAGTCTTTTTATGATACGTCCGGCATCGCGGGTAGTCCGCGCAGCGGAAGCGCAGCCAGGCGCCGCGGCGCTGATAGACGTGCATGGGCTTGCCGCAGGCGGGACAGGACGGGCGTTCTTCGGGGGCAAGCTGCCCCGGGCCCCTGAGCGTGAATTGGCGCCGGCAAACCTGGCACAGGAAGCGCTTCTTGCCGTTCGCCGTGCAGCCGTAGCGGTAGATGGCATCGGAGCGGCAGCGCGGGCAGTGGATCCCTTCGATCAATTTGCGCATCGCCCCTCTCGTCCGGCCGGGGCGGCGCACCGCGGCCGGTTCTCCGGCTGCGGCGGCCGCTCGCCTGTGTCGGGCGCGATGATGACCCCGGCGTGTGAGAATCGGACTAGGCGCGGGTTAGAAGGCGGTTCGGTCAGATGCCGCGGAGCGGCCGCTTGGCCGGCCGCATCGCTTCGAAAAGCTCCGCATCGCGGGGATCCCGCACCCGCGGCCGGGCTTCATAGCGCATGAATTCGATGAACTGCTTGATCCGCTCGGCGTATTGCCTCCCGCAGCGCTCCCGCAGCGGATCGCCGGAGCACCGCCGCAGCAGCCGGCGCTCGGCCTCCGTCGCCTCGCGGTCGGCCAGATGAATCATTTCGTAATAGTCCTTGTCCCGAACGGCCCCCATGAAATCGGAGAACTTGCAATCCTTGGAGATCATGCCCCCCCCCTTTTTTCGGTTGCCGCCCCCGTCGCCCGCCCGCCGGGGGCGGCAGCGGTCTTTCACGGTCGGCCAAGGAATGGATAAATGCGGATTGTTAGGCTTTTATTAGGATTCGGTTCAAACGGGCGCCTCGGTTTCACGGTTCGACCCGGCCGGCGTGCCCACCGCGTTTTGCCAATCCGGGAAAGCTGGTTTATGGAGACGGCGGCGATCTGCACTCAAACGCGGCGGGCGGCGTTGCGCCGGCGCGCCGGGGAGGAGATGACCGGTGGCCGATGACCGCGGCGCGGCAGTCGAGCTGATCCACAGGCTTCCGGAAAGGGCGCGGTTCCGGGTGGCGGGACTGAAGGGCGACCTTCACCGGGCGCGCTTCCTCGAGCAGGCGCTCGGGGAGCGGGCGGGCATACGCCGGGCGGCGGCAAGCCCCGTGACCTCCACGGTCCTCATCCGCTTCGCCCCCGGCCGGCCGGTGGAGGAGGTGGCGGCGGCCATCCGCGAAGCGATGGCGGCCGAACTCCCCGAGGGGCAGCCGGCCTTCACCGCGCCGGAGGGCGCCGCCCGCCGGCCGGGGAAGGGGTGGCCGCCGCCCTGGGCGATGCTTTCGGCCGCCGAGGTGCTGCGGCGCTTCGAGCTCTCCGCTGAAGCCGGCCTTTCGCCGGAGGCTGTCGCGGAGCGCCGCCGCCTGTACGGGTCGAACCGCCTGCCGGCAATGGCCCCGCGCGACCTGCCGGCCATCTGGAAGTCCCAGGTGACGAGCCTTCCGGTGGTCTTGACCGCCGCGGCCGCCCTGCTGTCGCTCCTTTCCGGGGCGCTCGCCGAAGGGGCGCTCGCGCTGGCGATCGTGGCGCTGAACGCCGCCATCGGCGCCTTTTCCGAAAACCGCTCCGAGCGCCTTCTCGACGCGGTGCGGGAATCGGTGGAGCTCAAGGCCCGGGTGGTGCGCGGCGGACGCCTCACGGAGATCGCCTTCGAGGAGGTGGTGCCGGGCGACCTCCTCGACCTGCAGCCGGGCGACCGGGTGGCGGCCGATGCCCGGCTGGTGCAGGCGGAGGGGCTGGGCGTCGACGAGGCCGCGCTCACCGGAGAGAGCCTCCCGGTGCAGAAATCCGCCGGCCGGCTTCCTCCGGACGAAGCGGCGGCGGCCGGCTTCGGCGCCAACATGCTTTTCCGCGGCACCCTGGTGGTGGAGGGCAGCGGCCGCGCCGTGGCCGTGGCCACCGGGGCGCAGACCGTCCTCGGCCGGCTGCAGAACTTCCTGGGCGCGGTTTTTCCGCCCGAGGCCCTGGTCGCCCGGGAGATGCGCCGCCTGTCGCGCCGCTTCGCCCTTCTCGGCCTGGGTGCGGCGGGGCTTTTCGCCGTGGCGGCTCTCTGGCGCGGCGCCGGGCTGCTCGGCGCGCTCCGGGGAGCGCTCGCCCTCATGGGCGGGGCGATCCCGTCGGGGCTCTCCACGCTGACGCTCGGCGCCTTCGCCCGCGGCCACCGCGAGCTGCGGCGAAACCGCGTCCTCGTCCGCCGGCTCCGGGCGCTGGGAAACCTCGCCTCGGCCCAAATCGTCTGCTTCGACAAGACCGGCACCCTCACCCGCAACCGCATGCGCGTCGCCGTGCTCGCCGCGGCCGGTCCGGCTTTCCGGCCGGCCTTCCGGGCCCAGCCGCCGGCCTTCATGCAGGACGCCGACGTCCGCTGGCTCGTCTCGCTCGCCACCCTCTGCAACGAGGCTTTCATGGTGCACGAAGGCGCCCAGTCCCTCGAGGGCTCCTCGACGGAGCAGGCCATCATCCGTCTTGCGGAGCGCGCGGGCATGAACTCGACCGCCTTTCGCAGCGACCACCCCATCCGCGACATCCGCCACCGCAGCGAGGGCGAGCCCTTCATGGTCACGATTCACCGCTGGACGGCCGACCGCGAGCTCGCGGTGATGAAGGGCAGCCCCCACGAGGTCCTGGAGCGCTGCGGCCGGGTCCACCGCGGCGGCCGCGCCCACCCGCTCGGGGAGGCCGAGCGCTCCCGCATCGAAGCCGAGAACTCCCGCATGTCCGGAGCGGGACTGCGGGTCCTGGGGGTGGCCTACCGCTGGGACCCCAAGGGGGACGCGGAGTCCCTGTGCCCCCCGGGCCGCGGGCTCGTCTGGTCGGGTCTGATCGGGCTCTCCGATCCGGTGCGCCGGGAGGCGGAGGGGGTGATCCGGGGGCTGCAGCAGGCCGGCCTGCGCACGGCGGTCATCACCGGCGACCAGAGCCTGACCGCGCAGCACATCGGCCGCGAGCTGGGGCTTTCCGCCGGCGGGCCGCTGCGCATCTTGGACGCCGCGGACCTGAGGGCCCTGAGCCCCGAGGGGCTCAAGAGCGTCGTGCTGCGCACCCACGTCTTCGCGCGCCTCTCCCCCACGCAGAAGCTTCAGATCATCCAGGCCTATCAGCGCGCCGGGCTCGGGGTGGTGATGGTCGGGGACGGGTTCAACGATGTGCTCGCCCTGAAGGTCGCCGATGTGGGCATCGCCATGGGCCGCGACGGGGCCGAGCTCGCCCGGCGGACCGCCGATCTCGTGCTCGAGGACGACGACCTCGAAAACGTGCCGCGCGCCGTGGCGAACGGACGCGCCTTCTATGCCAACATGCGCCGCAGCCTGCGCTTCGTCCTCGGCGCGGCCCACATGGACGTCGCCGCGGATCTCGCGGCGCGCAGCGGCATCGGCGGAGCGGGGCCGAGCCCCTGGCAAAGCGTCTGGGGAAACCTGGCCTGCCTCGCCCTCGCGCTGGAGCCGGCCGCCGCCGACGGCCGCGAGCCCCCGCCGCCCGCAGACCTGATCACCCCCGCGGAGGCCCGCGCCGCAACCGCCGACGCGGTCAAGGCCCTGGCCGCCGCCGCGGTCGCGGGCGGGCTCGGGCGGGCGGGCGCCGGCCCCGGGAGCGATGCGGATCGGCTGCTGTGGCAGAGCGTCTCGCTCAACCAGCTGCTCCTCGCCTTCACCTGCCGGGGCCGCGACGGAGCCGCGCCGCCGCCCAACCGCAGGCTCCAGGCGGTGTTCTGGGCGCTCGCTGCAAGCCACCTCTTCGCGGCCCTGCTCGCCGGCGGGCCCGTCCGGGCGGCGGGCGACATCCTCGCGCTCGCCGCGGGCGCGGCGCTATTCCGCCGGCTCGCTCAGGCCGAGCCGTCGACCGCTTCGGCCGCCTCGCCCCCCCCGCGGGCGTGATGCCCGAGCAGCGCGGCCAGCCCCTCCGGCCCCATGTAGCGCTGCAGGGTCTTGCGGTCCGTGCGCAGCAGATCCACCAGGATCAGGCCGTCCATGACATCGCCGAAGCTGCGGTCGATGTTGAAGGCGAGCAGCTGCCCCCCCAGGTTCAGATAGTGGCGCAGGAGGACCGGCACCTCCTTGTTCTGGAACTCGATGTCCCCGATCAGCCCGCAGACCTCCTTGAAGTCCTGGAACCAGGCGTCCGGCGCGATCAGCCCGCAGCCGGGCACGCGGATCGGCTTCAGGCGCACGGGCCGCCGCGGCCGCACCATGAGGGCGAGGTCCTTCGCCTGGCTGTGCGCGAGCAGCGTCGTGGCGATCAGCCGCCGGGTGAGGTCGCTGTAGTCGCGGCTGATGCTGACCGGCCCGAAGAGGAAGCGGTAGCGCGGGTTGCGGGCGATGAAGCCGCCGATCCCCTTCCACAGCAGCAGCAGGGCGGAGTAGGATTTCTGGTACTCCGGCCGGATGAAGGAGCGCCCCATCTCGAGCGCCGGCCCGATCGCCTGGAAGAACTCCCGGCGGCTGTGGAACAGCGTGCTGGTGTAAAGACCCTCCGGACCGTGCCGCGCGATGATCTGGTCGGTCGGCCCGAGGCGGTAGGCGCCCACGATCTCCCCGGCCGCCTCATGGATGACGAACAGGTGCAGGTAGAGATCGTCGAAGCGGTCGAGATCGAGCGCGCGGCCGGTGCCTTCGGCGGCGGCGCGGAAGGAGATCTCCCGCAGGCGGCCGATCTCCCGCAGGCAGCGGGGGATCTGGCCGGCGGTGGCGAGCCACACGGCGAAGCCGCCGCTTTGCGCCAGCCGCTGGGCGGCGGGCAGCCGCGCGATCTCCCGTTTGAGCCGCTGCGGGTCCTCGGCCGCCGCGAGCGGCGCCATCCGGGCGGCGGCCGGCCGACCGGGCCGGGCGGGCGGGCGCCGGGCCGGCTTGGGCGCGCAGCCGAGAATGTAGGTGCGCCACCGCAGGTACTCCGTGAGGCGGCGGTCGTCGCCGTAGTGCTGGAGCCAGCGGTGGGGGATCGGGGCGCCGATTTTCATCGGGATCACGGCGCCGCGCTTGTGGAGCAGCTCCCGGGCGAGCAGCGCCGTGCGCAGGCGCGGGTGCACGAGCCCGGCCGCCTGGAACCGGGCGCGGTTGCGGCCGCGGATGAAGACCGGCACGACCGCGGCCTGCGCGCGGCGGACGACCGCCCCGGCGGCGGGGCTCCAGGCCGGGTCGGTCACCTCGCGGGTGGCAAGCTTCAGGTGGGAGACCTCCCCGGCCGGGAAGACCATGAGCAGCCCGCCGCCCTGGACCCAGCGCACCGCCTGGCGCAGCGCCCCGAGGTTGGCGCGCGCCGAATGCGTCCGGCCGAAGGGGTCGACCGGGATGGCGAGCGGCCTGAGCTGCGGAATGCGGTTCAGCATGTAGTTCACGAGAAGCTTCACGTCGGAGCGCACCGACAGCAGCAGCTCGGCGAGCAGGAGCCCCTCGATCCCGCCGAAGGGGTGGTTCGCCACGACCACCACCGGCCCCCGGGCGGGGATGTTTTCACGCTCCGCGGCGGTCGTTTCGGCGCGCACCTCGAGCGCGCCGAGCACCGCCCGGATGAACTTAAGCGGGTCGGATTGCGCGCCGTGCGCGGCATAGATGCGCTCGCATTCGCCCAGTCCGAGCAGGCTTTCGAGCGGGCGCGCGGCGGCCGCGAGCCAAGCGCCCTTCCACCCCGCGGCCGGGCCGGGGATAAGCGAGAAAATCCGGGATTCGAGAGCCGAGATCGCCATCGGCGGTCCACCTCCTGGCAGGTCGTGATGTTGAAAGGCCAGGCTACCCGCCGATTTATAGGCTCCGATTAGCATCGATTTAGTTTTCGGTTCAGCCGTCTCTTTTTTCGGCGTCGTCAATATTTAGTGCTATCTTAATCCGCACCTAACAGCATATGGGTCTAATGTCGGCATGCATGCCAGCATCGAACGCTGCGACACGGGGGAGACGATGCAAGCCGACCTGCACGTGCACTCGCGATACTCGACCCGGCCCTCCCAGTGGTTTCTTCAGAAAATCGGCTGCCCGGAAAGCTTCACCGAGCCGCTGCACCTCTACCAGATCGCCCGGCGGCGGGGCATGACGCTCGTCACCATCACGGACCACAACCGCATCGACGGCGCGCTCGAAATCGCCCACCTTCCCGGGACCTTCATCAGCGAGGAGGTCACCTCCTATTTCCCCGAGGACGGGTGCAAGCTCCACGTCCTCGTCTATGACATCACCGAGGCGCAGCACGCCGAGATCCAGAAGCTGCGCGGCAATGTCTACGAGCTGGCCGCCTATCTGAAGGGCGCCGGGATCTGCTTTGCCGCGGCGCACCCGCTCTACGCCGTGAACGACCGGCTGCGGCCGGCGCACATCGAAAAGATGCTGCTGCTGTTCCGCATCCTCGAGTTGAACGGCGACAGCCATCCCGACACCAACCGGGCGCTCGAGTCGATCGTCGCGGGGCTCGACCCGGCGGCGATGGCGCGCCTGGCCGAGCGGCACCGCCTGGAGCCCCTGTGGGCGGAGCCGTGGGTGAAGATCCTGATCGGCGGCTCCGACGACCACAGCTCGCTCAGCATCGCGCGCAACTTCACGCGGGTGCCGGGGGCCGCCTCGGCGGCGGAGTTTTTCGGCGGCATCCGCGACGGCCGGGCGGAGGTCGTGCAGCGGCCCTCCTCGCCGCAGAACCTCGCCCACAATCTGATGAGCATCGCCTACCAGTTCTACCGGCACAAGCTGCACGTGAACGGCGGGGTGCCGCACGACTTCCTGCTGCGCTTCATCGACCGCAGCCTGCGCCTGACCGACGAGGAGGATTCGGGGCTCTGGTCGCGGCTCACCCTGCTGTGGCGACTGCCGCGGCTGCGCCGGATCACCGGGAGCATCCCGGAGCCGCTCGTCGAGCTGCTGAAAAAAGAGTGCGGCCGCCTCATCCAGGAGGAGCCCGGGCTTTTCGTCCTGCCGCGCGCGGGCGACCGCATCCCCCAGGGATTGGAGGCGCGCTGGTTCCACTTCATCAACCGGATATCCAACCGCATCCTGAGCGGCTGCGCCAACCACCTGATGGGGCACTTCTCCGGGGCGAACCTCTTCAGCATTTTCCACACGATCGGCTCCGCCGGGGGCTTCGCCACCCTTTTGGCGCCGTACTTCGTGGGGTTTGCGCTGCACAGCGCGCAGCGCCGCTTCGCCCGCGAGCTCCTCGCCCACTTCGACCGGGAGGCGGCGCCCGGTCCGCCGGAGACCGCGGCCGTTTTCGCCGACACCCTCGAGGAGGCGCGGGCGGCGGCCGGCGCGGCGGCGCCCGCCGTGGTCCTGACCTGCGCCGGCGGCGGCGGCGACGGCGTCCAGAGCTTCACGCCGATCGGCGTCTACGAGTTCAGCGATCTTCCCGAGCACCGCATCGCCTACCCGCCGCTCCTCGAGATGCTCGACTGGTGCTTCGCCCACGACATCCGCCGCATCCATCTGGCCGGCACCGGACCGACGGCGCTCGCCGGCCTCTTCATCGCGCGGTTCCTCAAGCTTCCCGTCGAGGCGACCTTCTCCGATGCGCTCCCCCGGCTCGCGCGGGTCGTGACGCACGACGGCTTCATCGAGGACCTGGCGTGGAAGTATGTCGCCTGGTTCTGCAACCAGACGGCCGCGGTGCACGCGCCTTCCGTCGAAGCCCGGCGCACCCTCCGGGAGAAAGGGGTCGCGCCCGAGAAAATCCTCCTCTCCAACCCGCCGCCGGCCGCGGCGCGGGACGCCGCGCCGGAGGGGGGCGCCGCCGAGCCGCCGGCGGCGCAGCGCGGATCGCGGGCGGCCGGCCGATGAGCGGCCCGCGCCGCGGCGGCCTTCCGGCCGCCGCTTTCCGGAAACCGCCCACCCGAGACGCCTCCCGAGGAAGGTTCCCATGGAGCATCCGAAGAACTACGTCATCGACACCAACGTGCTTTTGGAGGATCCGCAGGCGCTGATCAAGCTGCGCAACGGAAACGAGAACCGCATCTTCATCCCCTTCCACGTGCTTCTGGAGCTGAACAAGGTCAAGAAGGACCCGAAGCTCCGGCACATCGTCGCCCGGGTGGTGGACTGCCTGACCGAAAACCCGGACGCCTTCCAGGTGCTCGACCCGGCCGTCGTCGCCGACCCTTTCGCCAACCGCGTGGACAAGTTCATCCTGGACGAGATCGCCGGCAGCGGGGTCGCCGAGCCCATCCTGGTGACCAACGACCGGATCTTCCAGCTCCAGGCGCGGCTGCGCGGCATCCGCAGCGAGGTCTACAAGGAATCGGTGCCCTTCAAGTCCGAGGCGGAGTATTTCACCGGCTTCGTCTCCCGGCGCGAGGAGGCGGTCGCCAACTGCTTCATGTGGAACGAGCAGGGCAAGCCGGTCTTCTTCGGCCCCTCCGGGGAGAAGGTGATCGACTACACCCACAAGGTCTGGAAGCTCGCCCCGCGCAGCGTGTTCCAGAACCTCGCCGTCGAGCTCATGACCCACCCGGAGATCCCCATCGTGTCGGTGCAGAGCGAAGCCGGCTACGGCAAGAGCACGCTCGCCCTCGCCTGCGCGCTCACCCTCGCCCTCGAGCGCAAGGCCTACGAGAAGATCTTCGTGATCAAGCCGATGATCGAGATCGGCCAGAAGCTGGGCTACCTCCCGGGGAAGCTCGAGGAGAAGATGGAGCCCTACACGCGCACGATCGCCGACCTCGTCGCGAAGCTCCACCGGCTGCGGCCGGCGAACCGGATCTTCGCCGACGCCGAGGCGACCCCGCCGCAGTTCAACCCGCGGGTCTTCGAAATCCTGCCCCTCAACTACATCCGGGGCATGAACATCGAAAACGCGGTGGTCATCATCGACGAAATGCAGAACATGTCGCGCGCCGAGTGCCGCGCGCTGCTGTCGCGCATGGGCGAGGGGGTGAAGTGCATCTGCCTCGGGGACATCCGCCAGGTGGACAACCCCTACTTGAGCCCCGAGAACAACGGCCTCAACTGGGTGGTGAAGAAGTTCAAGGGCAGCCGGCTCTACGCGCACCTGGTGCTCAAGGGGGAGAAGTCCCGGGGGCCGATCACCGATCTGGTCATCGCCACCGGCCTGTAACGCAAAAAAAACCGGCCGCTAATGCGGCCGTAACCGGAGCGGGATTAAATCCCTTGGTCATGATGCAAACGATCATCGACAGCATCACGCGGTTGGACGTCCGGTGGATGACCGCGATCTTCGGGCTGAACGACCGCCGCCGGGTCGCGGCGGTGATGCCGCGGATCTCCCGGACCGGCGACGGCTACGGCTACCCGCTGATCGCCGCCCTGCTGCTTTTGCTCGATCCCTCCACCGGACGCGCCTTCCTGGCCGCCGCCGCGGTGGCCTTCCTGATAGAGATCCCGGCCTTCAAATTGATCAAGCGCAGCGTGCGCCGCGACCGGCCCTGCCGGGTTCTGCCCGGCGTCGAGAGCCGGGTCGCGCCGAGCGACCGTTTCAGCTTCCCCTCGGGCCACACGGCCGCCGCGGTCCTGGTCGCCGTCCTGCTCGGCAACCTCTTCCCGCTGCTCTTCCCCGTCGCCGCCGCCTGGGCGCTCGCCGTCGGGCTTTCGCGGATCATCCTGGGGGTCCACTACCCGACCGACGTGATCGCGGGCATGGCGCTCGGCGCGCTCAGCGCCTGGTGCGGCATCGCCGCGGCCGCCTGACATGGGATTGAACATCCTCTACGGGGTCCAGGCGACCGGCAACGGCCACATCAGCCGCTCGCGCGAAGTGATCCGCTGCCTCAAGCGGGACGGCCACCGCGTCACGGTGATCCTGAGCGGCCGGGACGCCTCCCGGCTCTGGGACATGCAGGACTTCGAGCCCTATACGGTCCTGCCGGGCTTGACCTTCGCCACACGCCGCGGGCGGCTGCGCTTCCTGGAAACCGCCCGCCGCCTCAGGCTCTGCCGCTTCTACGCCGACATCCGGGCCTTCGATTGCCGCGGGTTCGACCTCGCCATCACCGACTTCGAGCCGCTCACCGCCCGCATCGCGCGCCGCAACCGCCTGCCCTCGATCGGCATCGGCCACCAGTACGCCTTCCGCTACCGGATCCCGATCGCCGGCTTCAACCCGGCCGCCTGGTACGTCATCCGCAACTTCGCGCCGGCGGACCATGCCGTCGGGCTCCACTGGCACCATTTCGAGCAGCCGATCCTGCCGCCGATCGTGCCGCCGGAGATGCCGGCGGCCGCCGCTCCGGACCCCGCCGCCGTCCTCGTCTATCTCCCCTTCGAGGAGCTCGAGGACATCCGGCGGCTGCTCGCGCCCTTCGGCGACCACGACTTTTTCGTCTACCACCCCGGCGACGCCGCCCGCGACGAGGGCCGCCTGCGCCTGCGGCCCTATTCGCGCGCGGGGTTCCTGCGGGACCTCGCCGCCTGCACCCGGGTGATCACCAACGCCGGCTTCGAGCTGGCGAGCGAGGCGCTCGTGCAGGGCAAGCAGGTGCTGGTGAAGCCGCTCGCCGGCCAGATGGAGCAGCTTTCGAACGCCAAGGCGCTCGCCGAGCTCGGGCTGGGGACCGTGATGCCGCGCCTCGATCCCCGGGCGGTCGGCCGCCTGCTCGCGCTGCCGCCCCGGCCGCCGGTCCGCTACCCCGATGTCGCGCGGCTCGTCGCCGACTGGGTCGGCGCGGGCGACTGGCGGGACATCGAGGGGCTCTCCCGCCGCGCCTGGGGCCGGTAGCCCGGAAAACCCGGCCGCCGGGCGCCGCAGCGGCTCAATCCGGCTCGATCCGCACCATCCCCGCCCCGCCGTCCACGGTGACCCGCGCGCCCTCCGGGATGAGGCGCGTCGCCCGGCGCACGCCCACGACCGAGGGGATGCCGAGCTCGCGCGCCACGATGGAGCAGTGGTTGAGCAGCCCGCCCTCCTCCATCACGATCGCGCCGATCACGCTCAGGATCGGGGTCCAGCCGGGGTCGGTGTGCCGGGCCACGACGACGTCCCCCGGGCGGATGCGGGCGCTCGCCGGGTCGGTCACGATCACCGCCCGCCCGCTCGCCCGGCCGGCGCTTGTCCCGATGCCCGCGAGCACGGTCCCCTGCTCGGGGAAATCGAACTCGGGACGGCCGTCGACCCAGAACGTGGACGGCGCAACCGGCTTCTGAAAGCGGGCCTGCCGCCGGGCGGCGGTCCGTTCGGCCTCCTCCCGGGACGCTTTCCCCTCCACGAGCGCCTCGATCTCCTCGGGCTTGAGGAAGAAGACCAGCGCTCCCAGCTGAAGGCGCCCCCCCAGGGCGAGGAGGTCGAGGCGGATCCGGTAGAGCACCTCGTCCATCAGGAAGCGCAGCTCCTCCCTCAGGTCCAAAAACCGCCGCGCCGTGCGCGCGAGCAGGCGCAGAAGCGGCCGGAAGCGCACCCGCCCGGCGGCGCCCGCCGGGGCCGCAGCGGCCTGCGGGCCGGCGGCGGCGCCGGAGCCCTGGGGGTGGCGCACCAGCGATTTGAGGATCGCCAAGACCTCCTCGGGCGACTCCGCCCAGCGCGGGACGAGCAGGCTGCGGTGCCGCGCGCGGCAGCCGAAGCACGCCAGAAACCGCTCGAGCTCCGCGTCAAGCCACTCCGGGAGCCGGCCGGCGGGCTCCGCCGGCGGATCTGAGCCGAAGCGCTCCGCAAGCTTCCCGTCCCGACGGATGCGCGCCGCCGTGTCGCGAAACCAGCGCTCGATCCGCAGGGTGACGTTGTCGCCGCCGCCCCCGATGAGGGCGAGAAACTCGCCGCCGCTCATCCCGAGCCGCTCGGTCGCCACCCCCGCGAGCAGCGCGGCGCTCGCGTTGGCGTGGAAGTAGGGCCACTGGTTGTTCGCCTGCAGCCGCCGCAGCGTCTCGAGGTTCTCCTTGAGCCGCGAAAAAAGCTCGCCCGCCCCGGCGCCTTCCCGCGGCCGCGCGGGGCCTGGCAGCCGCTCGCGCAGGCCGGCGATCGCGGCCGGGGCGCGGCGCAGGCAGAGAAACGGGACCGCGCCGGGCTCGGAAAGCGGCAGCCGCAGGATCCCCAAGACGAGGCGCGCGAGCTCCGCGGGCCGCGGGCCGGCGATCTCGCCGATCGGCGCCGCCGCCGGCAGGAGCGTCTCGAGGTGGCGCAGCCTGAGGCCGCGGGGGATCCGGGCGATCACCTGCCGGATGCCTTCGACGTTCACGTAGAGGTAGCCGTCGATCACCGCGAGCGCCGGCCGCACCGGGACGAGCCCGACCTTGCGGGATATCGCGGAGAGATCGAAGGCCGGAGCGTGGGCGAGCATCACGGCGGCCATGAAGGGCTCCAGGCGGTCGGCCCAGAGGTCGTCGGCGATCTTGCGCGTCCAGATCCCCGGCGGCGGCAGCTCGTCGTCGGCCGCCAGCGCCGTGATGGGCCGGACCTGGAGCAGCCACAGGTCGCGGCGCGGACCGACGGCCCATTCGATGTCGAGGGCGGCCCGGTCGTGGTCCGCCTCCAAGCGCCGCAGCAGCGCGGCGATTTCGAACCAGGGGGTCTCCGCCTCGAGCCGCGCGCCGGCGCGGGAGCGGGGGCGGCTTTCGATTTCGATCCGGCCCCGGCCGTTCAGCCGCGCGCGGCAGGGGGTCCGCCGGCCGCTCACGAGGCCCTCCCCCGGGCCGTGGACCGCCTCGATCACCATTTCGTCGGCCGCCGGGCGGAGGGGGTTTTTGCTGAAAGCGACGCCGGCGATCCGCGCGGGCACCATCTGCTGGAGAATGACGGCGAGAAGCGGGGTCTGCGCCTCGGCCCCGGGGGTCGCCGCGGCCCGGAGGTAGCTTCTGACGGTCTCCGAGGAGGCGCTCTCCCAGCACGCCTCGACCCGCGCGAGGAGCTCCGCCTCGGTGGCGACCCGCAGAAAGGTTCGGTACTGGCCGGCAAAGCTGAGATCGCCCAGGTCCTCGCGCACGGCGGAGGAGCGGACGGAGAGGCCGCGGCCGAGGTCGAGGCGGTGCGCGGCCGCGAGGACCTCCGCGCGCAGTCCGTCGGCCCAGGTCCCGGCGACGAGATAATGGCGGTGGGCGGCCGTCGTGATCGCCCGGGCCGCCGGCACGGGGAACCCGCGGGCGGACGCCCGGGCCAGGTGGAAAAACTTCATTCCGACGAGCTGCGGGTCTGCGGCTCGCGGATCGGTGAACGCGGCGACAAACGCCATCGGCGCCTCCTCAACCCTTGCATGCTCCCCCGCCGGTGTTTGCCGCGCGCTAATTTTCGGTTAGTTTTCGCCGGCGCGGGCCGACCGCCGGCCGGCCGGCCGGGGGTCACGATCATTTAATGCGGCGCTCACACCCACCGAACACGGCGGCGGCAGAGTCGGCCGACTTACCGAAGGAGGGATGCCATGACACGCTTGCGCCGCATCAATCCCTGCCGGTCGTGCGTGCTGATCGACGCCGACAAGAACAACGCCACCTGCCTGAACTGCCGGAGGCGGGTCGCCTACGTCGACGGCCTGCAAAGCGATCTGAGCTTCTGCGCCGGCCGGTCGGCCGAGGCCCCGCCGCTCGCCGGATGGGGGGGGATCCCGCGTCGGGCGGGGTGCGCCGCGTGCCCGCCGGACGGCCCCTTCGATTGACGCCGCCGGACGGAAGCTCCCGCGCCCCCCCGGGCCGCGGCTCGCGGCGCCGTTGATCCACCGCCTGCTAACGCAAGGTTAACCGCTTGCTAACATAGACCTAACAATTCGGCCATACCTTACCGCCGCCAGCACGATTGACGCCGACAACCGGGAGTCGCCATGGCGCCCTTCAATCTTCTGATCGTTCTATTGGGCCTTTCCGCGGCGGCCTACTTTTTCGGCCGGCGCCAGGCCCTCGCCGTGGATGCCGTGCGGGGCGCCGCCGTGCGGCTGCACTCGCGCCCCACCTACCACGGCGCCCTCGTCGCGCTGTGGTGCGCGATCCCGGCGCTGCTCGTTCTCGGGCTGTGGCTGGCGCTCGAGACCCAGGTCATCACCCACCTGGTGGTCGGCGACCTGCCGGAGCCGTTCCGCTCCCTGCCCCGGGACCGCCTGGGCCTGGTCGTGAACGACATCCGCAACCTGGAGAGCGGCAACGTCGCCGCCGGCCAGGCGGTCGAGCCCGCCATGCGGGCGGCGGCCGACCACTACCGCCGGCTGCGGGCGGTGAGCCATGCGGCCCTCGCCGTGGTGACGATCGGGCTGGCGGCCGGCGCGGCGCTTTTCGTGCGCCGCCTGATCACCCCCGCCCTGCGCGCCCGCAACCAGGTCGAGGGCATCTTCCGGGTGATCCTGGTCGCCTGCTCGACGCTCGCCATCTTCACGACCCTCGGGATCATCCTCTCGGTCCTCTACGAGGCGATCCTCTTCTTCCGGATCATCCCGCCCGGCGATTTCCTCCTCGGCCTCGACTGGAGCCCGCAGATGGCCATCCGCGCCGACCAGGTGGGCTCCTCCGGCGCCTTCGGCGCGGTGCCGGTCTTTTTGGGGACCGCCCTGATTTCGGCCATCGCCATGGTCGTCGCCGTCCCGATCGGGCTGATGTCGGCGATCTACCTCTCGGAGTACGCGAGCAAGCGCTTCCGGGCGGTCGCCAAGCCGCTGATCGAGGTGCTCGCGGGGATCCCCACCGTGGTCTACGGCTTTTTCGCCGCCCTGACGGTGGCGCCCTTCCTGCGGGCGGCGGGCGGCCTTCTCGGGCTGGACGTCGCCTCCGAGAGCGCGCTCGCCGCGGGCCTCGTCATGGGGATCATGATCATTCCCTTCGTCTCCTCCCTCTCCGACGACTTCATCAACGCCGTGCCCCAGTCGCTGCGCGACGGCGCCTACAGCCTCGGGGCCACGAAGTCGGAGACCATCCGGCAGGTGATTCTGCCGGCGGCGATCCCCGGGATCATCGGCGGGGTCCTGCTCGCCGTATCGCGCGCCATCGGCGAAACCATGATCGTCGTCATGGCGGCCGGGCTCTCGGCCAACCTCACCGTGAACCCCCTGGAAACCGTCACCACCGTCACGGTCCAGATCGTCACCCTGCTCGTGGGCGACCAGGAGTTCGACAGCCCGAAGACGCTCGCCGCCTTCGCGCTGGGGCTGGTCCTGTTCGTCGTCACCCTGTGCCTCAACATCATCGCGCTCGTCGTCGTGCGCCGCTATCGGGAGCAGTATGAGTAACGCCGCGCCTCCGCCCGCCGCCCCCGCCCGGCGGACCATCGACATCGTCAACCGGAGCCTGGCCCGCCGCTACCGCGCCGAGCGCCGTTTCCGCTTCTACGGGGCCACGGCCATCGTGGCAAGCATCGCCTTCCTCGCCATCCTCTTCGCGAGCATCATCGGCAACGGCGCCACCGCCTTCCGCCAGACCTTCATCCGGCTGCCGGTCTTTTTCGACCCCGACGTGCTGAAGCGCGACACCCTCGCCCAGGCGGACTACGCCGCGCTCGTCCGCGCCGCCCTCGCCGCCCAGTTCCCCGAGGTCGAGGGCCGGCAGGAGAAGCGGCTGCTGAACGCGCTCGTCAGCGGCGGCGCGGCGTACGCGCTCCGGGACATCGCGCTCGCCGACCCGGCCGTCGTCGGGGCGACCCGGGAGGTGTGGCTGGCGGCCGACGACGACATCGACATGTTCGTGAAGGGCCACTTCCCGCGCGAGCTGCCCGCAAGCGAGCGGCGCATCACCGACCAGCAGATCGCCTGGATCGACCGGCTGGCGGCGGAGGGGCGCCTGACGAAGCAGTTCAACACGACCTTCCTCACCGCCGGGGACTCGCGCGAGCCGGAGCTCGCCGGGATCTGGGGCGCGGTCGCCGGGTCCTTCTTCACCCTGGTGGTCACGCTCATCCTGTCGTTTCCGATCGGGGTCGCGGCCGCCGTCTATCTCGAGGAGTTCGCGAAGAAGAACCGCCTGACCGACCTGATCGAGGTCAACATCAACAACCTCGCCGCCGTGCCCTCCATCGTCTTCGGGCTCCTGGGGCTCGCGGTCTTCCTCAACTTCTTCGGGCTGCCGCGCTCCGCCCCGCTCGTCGGGGGACTCGTGCTCACCCTCATGACGCTGCCGACCATCATCATCGCCAGCCGCTCCGCGCTCAAGTCGGTGCCGCCCTCGATCCGCGAGGCGGCGCTCGGGGTCGGCGCCTCCCAGATGCAGATGGTCCTGCACCACGTGCTGCCGCTCGCGCTGCCCGGCATGTTGACCGGGACCATCATCGGGATGGCCCGGGCGCTCGGGGAGAGCGCCCCGCTGCTCATGATCGGGATGGTCGCCTTCATCGTCGACATCCCCAAGGGCTTCACCGACCCGTCGACGGTGCTCCCGGTCCAGATCTACCTCTGGGCCGACAGCCCCGAGCGGGCCTTCGTCGAGCGCACCTCGGCGGCGATCATCGTGCTCCTCGGCTTTCTGCTGGTGATGAACGCCGGGGCCATCATCCTGCGCCGGAAATTCGAGCGGCGCTGGTAGCCCCCGCGCGGCGGGGCCGGCGGGCGGCGAAACGAAAATCGAACACGGGGCTAACCATCGCCTCACACCCGCGGGCTAGGTTGGCTTCGGGTTTCATCATCCGGGCCGACGGGCCCACACCAACCATTTAGGAGGATGGCAATGAAGAAAACCGTGGTTTGGATGGCGGCCGCCGCGTTCCTCGCGGCCGCGGCCGGCACCGCAGCGGCCCAGCAGCGCGACGGGATCAGCATCGTCGGTTCGTCCACCGTCTACCCCTTCGCCACCGTGGTCGCCGAGAAATTCGGCAAGACCGGCGGCTTCAAGACCCCCAAGATCGAATCCACCGGCACCGGCGGCGGCTTCAAGCTCTTCTGCGGCGGGGTCGGGGTCGGGCACCCGGACATCACCAACGCCTCGCGCGCCATCAAGGCGGGCGAGTTCGAGACCTGCCAGAAGAACGGCGTGACCGAGGTGATCGAGGTCAAGATCGGCTACGACGGCATCGTGATCGCCAACGCCAAGAAGGCCGCCCCGATCAAGCTCACGCGCAAGGAGATCTTCCTGGCGCTCGCCAAGGAGGTCCCGGACCCCGCGGACCCGGCCAAGCTGGTCCCCAACCCCTACAAGACCTGGAAGGCGATCAACCCGGCGCTGCCCGATGTCAAGATCGAGGTCCTCGGCCCGCCGCCGACCTCCGGCACCCGCGACGCCTTCGTCGAGCTCGCCATGGAGACCGGGGCCGAGAAGATCGAGTCCCTCAAAGCGCTCAAATCGAGCGACGCCAAGGCCTTCCAGAAGGTCTTCGCCTCGATCCGCGAGGACGGGGCCTACATCGAGGCCGGCGAGAACGACAACCTGATCGTCCAGAAGCTCGTCGCCAACCCGAACGCCTTCGGCATCTTCGGCTTCAGCTTCCTCGACCAGAACGCCGACCGGATCCAGGGGGCGCTCGTCGAGGAGGCGCCGCCCACCTTCGAGAACATCGCCAGCGGCAAGTACCCCCTCTCCCGGCCGCTCTTCTTCTACGTGAAGAAGGCCCACGTGGGCGTCATCCCGGGGATCAAGGAGTACCTCGCGGAGTTCACCAGCGAGAAGGCCTGGGGCAAGGACGGCTACCTGAGCGAGAAGGGGCTGATCCCGCTGCCGGAGGCCGAGCGCAAGCAGGTCGCGCAGAACGTCGCCCAGATGAAGGTCCTGACCGAGGTGAAGTAGCCGCACCCGACGGGATCCCGAGACGCGGCGCGGGCCGGCCTCCGTGCGCGGCCCGCGCCGCCATTCACCCATCCGAAACTACCCCTCGGGCGGAAATCATGGTATCGTTGACGCGGATGAACGCAAAGGGGTTCGTGGGGACCATGCCGGAAGAAACCGCAGCGTCGACGTCGTCGGGGACGACCCGGGTGAGCCGCGACCTGCGCGAAACGGTCGGCCGCATCACGGTCGACAACCCGCGCATGACCTGCCGCGGCGTCAATGTCTGGTACGGCGACAAGCACGCGATCCGCAACGTCTCGATCGACATCGGCCGCAACGAGGTGCTCGCCATGATCGGGCCGTCGGGCTGCGGCAAGTCGACCTTCATCCGCTGCCTGAACCGCATGAACGACACGATCGACGGCTGCCGGGTCACGGGCGAGATCCTGCTCGACGGCGTCGACATCCACGGCCGGAACATCGACGTCGTGCCGCTGCGCGCCCAGGTCGGAATGGTGTTCCAGAAGCCCAACCCCTTCCCCAAGTCGATCTACGAAAACGTGGCCTACGGGCCGCGCATCCACGGGCTCGCCCGGGGAAAAAGCGAGCTCGACGAGATCGTCGAGACCTCGCTCATGAAAGCCGGGCTGTGGGAGGAGGTCAAGGACCGCCTGGACCAGCCCGGGACGGGGCTCTCCGGCGGCCAGCAGCAGCGCCTGTGCATCGCCCGGACGATCGCCGTCAACCCCGAGATCATCCTCATGGACGAGCCCTGCTCGGCGCTCGACCCGATCGCGACCTCGGTGATCGAGGACCTGATCTTCGAGCTGCGCGCGCAGTACTCCATCTGCATCGTCACCCACTCGATGCAGCAGGCCGCGCGCGTCTCCCAGCGCACGGCCTACTTCCACCTGGGCGACCTGATCGAGGTCGGCCCGACCGACCGGATCTTCACCAATCCCCGCCACGAGCTCACCCAGGACTACATCACCGGCCGCTTCGGCTGATCGGCGCGGCGCGGTCCCCCCGGCGGCCCGCTTCAGTCCGGCGGGAGGCGATGCGGCAGGTGGATCGTGAACCGGCTCCCCTCGCCGAGGGCGCTCTCGACCGTGACCCGGCCGCCGTGGGCCTGGGCGATGTGCTTGACGATGGCCAGGCCGAGCCCCGTTCCGCCGAGGACCCGGCTGCGCGCCGGGTCGACCCGGTAGAAGCGCTCGAAGATGCGGGGCAGGTGCTTCTTCTCGATGCCGATCCCGTGGTCTTCGACCTCGATTTGGATCTCGCGGCCCTGCGTGCGCGCGGTGATGCTGACCGAGCGCTCCGGCTCGCTGTACTTGATCGCGTTGTCGAGGAGGTTCACGACGGCCTGCTCGAGGAGCAAGGGGTCGAGCATGGCCGCGAGCCCCTCCTCCACGGCGAGCTCGATCGCGATCCGCTTCTCGTCGGCCTTCGGCCGGCAGATCTGCACCGCGTTCTGCAGGATCTCCTGCAGCCGCGCGCTCTCGCGCTTCAAGGCCCCGCCCTCGCTCTCGTTTTCGATGCGCGAGAGCATCAGCAGGTCCTCGATGATGGTGCTCAGGCGGCTGACGTGCTTGGCGATGATGCCGAGAAACCGCGCGGCCTCGGCCGGCTCCTCGACCCCGCCCTGCTGCAGCGTCTCGACGAACCCGCGGATGGCCGTGAGCGGGGTGCGGATCTCGTGCGAAACGTTGGCAACGAAGTCGCGGCGCATGTTCTCCAGCCGGCGCAGCGGGGTGACGTCGGTGAAGACGATGAGCACCCCGATCGGCTCCGGCCCGACGGCGCAGAGCGGGGCGCTCTTGATGTTCAGGACCCGCTCCCCGCCGTGGTAGACGGTGACATCCTCCTCGAGGGGCACCAGGCTCTCCAGGCTGCGGGCGATGAACTTCTGGGCCGCGCGGTGGCGCACCGCCTCCGGAACGGACTTGCCGGTGGTGCGCGCGGCATCGATTTCCAACCAGCGCGCCGCGGCCGGGTTCATGCTGAGGATGCGCTCCTCGCGGCTCACGGCGATGACGCCCTCCTGCATGCTGGAGAGCACCGCCTCGAGCTGGTTGCGCTGGCTCGTCACCATGAGCATGCGGCTTTCGAGCTCGGCGGCCATGCGGTTCAGGGACTCGGCGAGCTCGGCGAGCTCGCGGGTCTCGGGAACCGGCAGCCGGTGCCCGAGCTCGCCGGCCGCAAAACGCGCGGCCCCCTGCTTGAGCTCCTCGACCCGCCGGCTGAACTGGCGCGAGATGACGAGGGTCACGACCAGCGCGAGCACCGCCAGGGCGAAGCCGACCACGAGAAGCTCGCGGCGCACGGAGGCGAGCTGCCGCTCGATGCGGGCGGTGGGGATGCCGGCGCGGATGACGGCGGGCGCGGGCGGCCCGCCGCGGGCCGGCACGGCCGCATACAGGGTCTGCCGCTGCAGGGTGCGGCTGAACCGAGCCGCCTGGCCGGCCCCGGTGGAGAAGGCGGCGGCCACCTCCGGCCGGCCGGCATGGTTCTCCATGTGGCGCGGGGTTTCGTGCGAGTCGCCGAGCACGGTGCCGTCGGCGGCGATCACGGTGAAGCGCGTGTCGGCGGCCTTGCCGGCGAGCTTGCAGGCCGCGTCGACGGCCGCGGCGTCGAGGGGGGCCAGGTGGGGGGCCACCTGCAGCTCGAGCAGGCGCGCCCGTTCGCTCAAGTCGCCGGCGAGCTGCTCGACGAGAAAGCCCTCGAGCGACCGGTGCGCGTGCCAGCCGGCGGCGCCGAGGGCCCCCAGGGTGATCAGCAGGTACGAGGAAAGCAGGCGCCAGAAAAGCTTGCCGCGCTTGATCATGGCCGCCTCGAGCCGCCGCCCGTCACGGTCGCTCCTTGAAGCGGTAGCCGACGCCGCGCACGGTCTCGATGTAGGCGCCGTGGGCCTTGAGCTTCTTGCGCAGGCCGACGACCTGGACGTCGACGCTGCGGTCGGTGACGGGGTAGTCGCTGCCGCGGACGGCGTCGACGATCTGGGAGCGGGTGAAGACCCATCCGGGCCGGCGCGCGAGCACCCAGAGCAGCTGGAACTCCGTGTAGGTCAGGTCGACGGGCTCGCCGCCCGCCGTGACGCTGCGGCGGCCGGGGTGGATCTCGAGCTCGTGGATGCGCAGCGTCTTGGTCTCGTCGACCGGCTCCCGCGCCCGGCGGCGCAGCACGGCCTTCACCCGCGCCGAGAGGACCCGCGGGCTGAACGGCTTGGTGAGGTAATCGTCGGCCCCGAGCTCGAGGCCCGTGACGATGTCCGCGTCCTCGCCCCGGGCGGTCAGCATGACGATCGGCGTCGACTGGGTGCGCGCGTCTTTCTTGAGCGCCTTGGCGACCTCCAGGCCGTCCACCCCGGGCAGCATGAGATCGAGCACGACGAGGTCGAAACTCTCGGCGCGGGCGCTCTTGAGCGCCTGTTCGCCGCTCGCCGCCGTAGAGACCTGGTAGCCCTCGCGCGTCAGGTGGAAGCGCACCAGCTCGAGGATGTCCTCCTCGTCGTCGACCACGAGGATCCGCTCTTTCGCCATATCTCGCACTCCGTCAAGGGGGATGGCCGGCTGCGCCGTCCACATCGCCGCGCGGAAATTATTGGCGAGCCGTTCTTCCGGAGTTAGGGCCGGATTAGATTTCGGTTAGCCCGAAGCGCCGCGGGCCGCAGAAGACGCAGACCCCCCCCTCCGGCTCGAGGCAGGCGACCCCCATGTTGAGCCCGGCGGCGAGCGCGACCGCGAGCTCCGTGGGGCGCGAGACCGCGAGAATCGCCGCGATCCGCGCGCGGGCCGCCTTCTGCACGAGCTCGTAGCTCACCCGCGAGGAGAGGCACAGCAGCACCGCCCGGGGAAGGCTTCCGGCCATGAGCGCCCGGCCGACGGCCTTGTCGAGGGCGTTGTGGCGGCCGATGTCCTCGGCGAGCGCGAGCAGCCCCCCGCCCGCGTCGAACAGCGCGGCGGCGTGGGCGGCGCGCGTCAGCTCCCGCAGCCGCTGGCGGCCGGCCATCTCCTCCATCGCGGTTAGGGCCGCGGGCAGCGCGACGGCGGCGCCGTCCGGAACCGGGGTGAGCAGCTGCTCGAGGTCGCGCACGAGCTCCTTGCCGCAGATCCCGCAGCTCGACTGGCTGATGTAGTTGCGCCGCTCGAGGATCGCCCCGCTCGCCGCCCGGCGTTCGGGGGTGAGCGTCACGGTGACGACGTTGGGGTTCTCGTCGTCGCACAGGCCGATGGCGACCGTGTCCGCAAGGCGGTCGATGACCCCCTCCCCCAGACAGAAGCCGGCCACATGGGCGATCTCCTCGCCCGGGGTCCGCATGACGACGGCGTAGGGGCGCCCCTCGACCCGGATGGCGAGCGGCTCCTCCGCCAAAAGGGCCATCGGCTGCCGGGAGGCCCCGGATGCTTTCCAGCGGATGACCGGCCGTTCGATTGAGCTCTCCATGCAGCGACCCCCCCTGCGCGGCCTCGAGGATTCGGCCGCCGGCGGGCGCCGAGGCATTGCGTCCACCGCCCGGGTGTGGAATAACATAACAACTTTCCGTGCATCTTTCCATCCAGGGAGGAACGCCCCATGGAACCGGAGAAAGACTGGATCGCCAACGCCTATGCCGGGATGTCCCGGCGGCAGTTCCTGGCGCGCATGTCGGCCGCCGGCGCGGCGGCCCTGGCCGGCTTCGCCGCGGCCGCCAGCCCCGTCGCGGGCGAGATCATCACGACCCCCGCCGACGGCCTGGAGGCGCTCGCGGGGCAGGCCCCCGCCGGCGGTTTCGCGCTGCCGCTTTATGCCGCGTGGCCGGCGGGCGCCGGGAAGCACCCGGTCGTGCTCGTCATCCCGGAGATCTTCGGCATGCACGCGCACATCCAGGACGTCGTGCGCCGCTTCGCCAAGGCCGGCTACTTCGCGGTCACCCACGAGCCCTACGCGCGGCAGGGGGGCGTCCAGCACCTGACCGACATCCAGGCCGTGCTCAAAATCGCCAACGCGCTTCCCGACGACCAGGCGCTTTCCGACCTGGAGGCGGTCTGCGCCTGGGCCGCGGCGCACCCCGCCGCCCGGGCCGAGCGCCTCGGGGTGACGGGGTTCTGCCGCGGCGGCCTCTACACGCTGCTCTTTGCCGCCCGCAGCCCCGCCGTCAAGGCCGCCGTCGCCTGGTACGGCCAGATCAAGCCGGCGATCACCCCCGGCATCCGCACGGCGGGACCGCTCGAGGTGGCCGCGAAGATCGCCGCCCCGGTGCTCGGGCTCTACGGCGGAGCGGACCAGGGGATCCCCGCCGCGGACGCCAAGGAGATGGAGGCCGCCCTGCGGGCCGCGGGCCGGACCGCCGAGTTCGTGATCTACCCGGATGCGCCGCATGCCTTCTATGCGGACTACCGCCCGAGCTACCGCGCCGAAGCCGCGGCCGACGCCTGGCGGCGCTGCCTCGCCTGGTTCGACCGGTATCTGAAGGCGTAGGGCCCCGCCCGCGGCGTCAGCGCCGGGGCGTGTGCCGGCGCACCAGCCGGAGCGTGTTGCCGAGAACGCTCAGGCTGCTCGCCAGCATGGCGCCGGCGGCGACGAGCGGGGAGACGAGGCCGCTCATGGCGAGCGGGATGGCGACGGCGTTGTAGCCGAGGGCGAGCCCGAGGTTCTGGCGGATCGTGCGGTCGACGGCGCGGGCGAAGTCGAAAAACTCGACGAGCTGCGCGGGGTCGGCCCGCATGAGGGTCGCGTCGGCCACCTCCCGGCCGAGGTTTCCCCCGCCGTAGACCGCGAGCGACAGGTCGGCCTGAGCGAGCGCCGACGCGTCGTTCACCCCGTCGCCGGCCATGGCGACCCGCCGCCCGCGCCGCTGGAGCTCGGCGACCACCTCGGCCTTCCCGGCGGGCAGCAGGCCCCCGTGGCACCGCGGGATCCCCAGCCGGCCGGCCACCGCCCGCGTCGCCTCTTCGCCGTCGCCCGAGACGAGCGCCAGCCCATAGCCCCGCCGCGCCAGCGCGGCGATCGCCTCGGCGCTCGTCGGACGCAGCTCGTCGCCGAAGACGAAGACCGCCGCCGGACGGCCCCCCACGCCGAGGAAGACCTGCGAGCGGCCGGGGGCCCCGGACGGGGATGGAAGCCGAAGGCCGGCGAACTCCTCCGCCAGGAATTCGGCCGACCCGATCCGGGCCTCCAGCCCCTCCCACAACCCGATCACCCCGTTCGGCTCGGGCTGGACCAGGGCGACGCGCTCGGGCCGGATGTGGCGCTCGCGGGCCTCGGCGGCGAGCAGCCGCGCCACGGGGTGGTCGACGCCCTGCTCGAGACCCGAGGCGAGCGCCAGCGCCTTTTCCGCGCTGAAGCCGCCCAAGGGCACGACCTTCAGCAGCGTCCACTCCCCGCGGGTCACGGTGCCGGTCTTGTCGAGCACGATCGTGTCGACCTGCGGGGCGCGCGCGAGGGCCGAGAAGCGGCGCACGATCATCCCGCGCCGCGCGGCGAGCGCCACCGCCGCCGAGCGGGTGAGCGGGATGGCGATCCCCAGGGCGCAGGGGCAGGTGATCACCACGACCGTCACCGCCCGCAGGACGGCCGCCTCCGCCGTTCCGCCGGCGAAGGCCACCGCCGCCCCGGCGGCCGCGGCCAGGGCGAAGACCGCCGGCACGACGCGGCGCAGCACCCGCTCGGTCCACGGCTCCGCCGCGGGCCGGCGGGCGAGCGTCGCCTCCACCACCGCGGCCATCTGCCCGAGCGTCGAGTCGCCCCCGACCCGCTCGGCGCAGACGGTGAATTCGCCTTCCAGGACCCGGCTGCCGCTGCGGATCGCGTCCCCGGGCCGCCGCGCCAGGGGCAGCGGCTCGCCGGTGATCGAGGATTCGTCGATCGCTCCGCCGCCGCTCAGCACGACCCCGTCGGCGGCGACGATCTCGCCGGACTGGACCCGGAAGAGGTCGCCGGGCGAAAGCGCCCCGGCGGCCGCGAAGCGCCCCTCGGGCCAGGCCTCGCTCACGATCCGGACCTTGGTCGGCATGAGGGACAAAAACCCCTGCAGGCTTTCGAGCACCCGCTCCTTGGCGCGGCGCTCGATGAGCCGGCCGAGAAGCGCGAGGGTGATGAGCATGCTCGCGGTGTCGAAGTAGAGATGGATGCTCCCCCGGGCGAAGTGGACGAGGCTCAACGCGAAGGCGCCCGCGCTGCCGGCGGCGATCAGGGCCTCCATGCCGAAGGCGGCCGCAGCCGCCCCGGCGGCGGCCCGCCGGAAGAGGGGCCAGCCCCCGAAGGCGAGGACCCCGGCCGCCATCGCCGCCATCGGCCAGGAGAGGCTCGCCACCGACTCGGGCGGAAGCTCCGTGAAGAAGCCGAAATAGAGGGCCGCGGCGAGCATCATGACGTTCATCGTGAGAAACGCGCAGACCCCGAAGCGGATCCACTCCCGTCGCCGCGCGCCCTGGTCGGCGTCCTCGCCCGGGGCCGAAGCGGCGTAGCCGTAGCGCGCGACGGCGGCCTTGATGCGGTCGGGGGAGGTGGCCGTCGGGTCGTAGCGCACCTCGAGGTGGTCGGTCGCGAAGCTGCAGGCGGCATGGGCCACCCCGGGGGTGCGGCCGAGGGCCGCCTCGATCAGCCAGGCACAGGCGGGGCAGCTCATGTTGGCGATCCGCAGGACGAGCTTGAGGCCGGCGGCCGGGTCGGCCGCGGGCGGCGGGGGGGCGGCGGCGACGGCCTCGAGGTCGGCCGGGCTGCGCGGGATGATTCCGCTCGCCTGGCACTGGCGGTAGAGCTCGGTGGCGCGAAAGGCCTCCGGGTCGGGGGCCCCGGCCGCCTGGACGAGGATCGCGAACACCTGGCGGCAGCCGGTGCAGCAGAAGGCGTAGGTCGTCTCGCCGTAGCGTGCGTCGCAGGCCCCGGCGCCGAGCGGCAGGCCGCAGAGGTCGCAGGCGGACTGCACGCGGCGGTTGCGGGCGGATTGCGGTTCGAGCTTCGGCATCGGCTCCGGAGACCCTGCGGCGCGCCCGCTCAGGGGCGCTCGCCGAGCGACAGGATGTAGTGCACGACGGCCAGGCGGTCGGCGGCCGTGACGGTTGAGTAGAGCGGCGGCTGCCGGCCGCCCGGGATCCCGTAGCTCACCGTCGTGAACAGCGCCTCCGGCGCCTTGAGCTGGACCGCGGCGCTGCGCAGATCGGTCGGCAGCGGCATGAAGCTCTGGCCGACGGTTCCCCGGCCGTCGTGGGCGCTCCCGTGGCACTGGGCGCAGAAGGTGAAGTAGACCGCCCGGCCGCGGGCGATCCCCTCCGCGGCCGCACCGGCCGCCGGGGCGGCGGCGGTCGGGTCGGCGCGGTAGAGGGCCTCGCCGCCGCCGACCGGCACGACCCCCTCGGGCATGAGCCTGAGCGGCTCCTCGTGCGGCTTGACCGCCGGGGTCTCGCGCATGCGGCCGTAGCGGAAGTTGTTGTCGTAGAACATCAGGGCGTGGTAGGCCGCGAGCAGGAGGGCGGCCGCCGCCGCCGCGATGAGCAGCCCGCGTTTCATTCGGCCCCCCGGTTCCCCAGCACCTGGAGGGGATAGGCCTCGGCCCCGGGTGCGCCGCGGACGTGCTGCGGATGGGGCACCGGCGGGTAGAGGGCGTAGGGCCCCTCGCCCGGGGTGTCGGCCACGGGCCGGTAGTCCCAGTCGGGCTGGCCGAGGTCGCCGATCAGGGTATAGGCGAGGAATCCCTGGAAGAAGACGATGCCGACCATGGCCGCGACCAGCAGCCAGGTCCGCAGGGCCGATGCCTGCTGTTCCGGGTGCATGTCAGATCCTGACCCCCCAGGTTCCGGTGATGACGATGTAGAGCAGGCCCCAGAGCAGGGTGCCCGCGATGATCAGCATGAGCAGGAGCGGAAAGGGGGCGTTGCGCCCCGTGATCCCGCCGGGGTACTCCTCGACGATGCGGGTCAGGCGCTCCTCGGCGTCCCGGCGGCGGATGTGGGCGAAGCCGAGCCCGGCCGCGAAGAGCACGACGAAAACGAGCGCCGGCAGCAGATAGAGCAGGATGTGCTGGGTGTTCCACGCCTCGAAGATCCGCATCCTGATCGCCCCCCGTCCTATCCCGAGTGGTTCAACGCGAAGACGATGACCGCGACGCTTCCCGCCAGGCCGGCCGAGACCAGGACGAAGAGCCCCGCGCTTTCGATCCGCCCGCGGCGCGTGAGGCGCGCGCGGCCGCCGGCCGCCGCCGGGCCGTCGAGCGCGAGGAAGCGCGCCCGCTCCTGGTCCCGGAACTGCCCCCGGTGGACGGCCCACAGCAGGACGCCGAGGCTTACGAGAAACCCGGCCGCCATGTAGGCGATGAAATAGGGAAAGTACATGGGCGTCCCTCCGCTCACGGCTCCCAGGCCGCGTCGATCCCCCGCGGCGCGGCGTTGGCGTCGCTCTGGTTGATGAAGTGGTGCGCGACGTAGTCGCCCACCTCCCAGATCTTCTGGGACTCGAGATCGCGCTTGAAATAGGGCATGGCCGAGCCGGTGATCCCGTTCATGATCTGGTAGTAGAGGATGCCCCCCGAGATCTCGCGCCCCTTGAGGATCGTGAAGTTGAGCGGCGGCGGGTAGATCCAGGGCTGGGCGGGCCCCATGCCGTCGCCGATCGGCCCGTGGCAGCCGATGCAGAAGTACTGGTAGATGCGCTGCCCGCGCTGCAGGCTCGCGGCGCTCGTCGGGTAGGGGTTGGGAAGCCGGCGCCAGCCCTCCGGCACGATCTCCGCCAGCCAGCGCACGTTCTCCTCGGGGCCGGCCTCGTAGGCCCGGATGGCCTCGGCCTTCCAATGGCGCTGGCGCTCCATGCGCCGGTCGGCCATTTTCAGCCCCAGGCTCTGGATGTAGGCGGTGAGCTGCCCGAGGCGCTCCATCCCCAGCCAGGCGAAGGGCGGCATGAGGGAGCTCGGCCGCGTGCTGCGCGGGTTGATGAAGTGGGCGATGTGCCAGTCGTCGGGGTGCTCGCCGCCCGCCTGGGAGAGGTCGGGGCCGGTGCGCTGCGAGCCGAGCTGGATGGGCTCGTCGGCGAGGTAGTCCCCGGACTGGGCGATGCGCTCCGAACCCATGTCCCAGTCGAAGGCGCGGATCGACTGGCTGTGGCAGTAGACGCAGCCGTTCTGGATGTAGATGCGCCGGCCGGCCGCCTCGAGCGCCGTCCGCTCGCGGAAGATCTCCGAGGGGGTCGTGTCGCGCGTCGCATAAGGCCAGTAGACCACGGTGAGGGCGATGCCGGCGAGCAGCGCGAGCACGCCGACCAGGATGACGGCGGGCGTCATGCGCATGGCGTCCTCCGGCCTCCGGCGGCGAGCGAGCGCGCGACGTTGTAGAGCCCGATCCAGGCCCCGGCGACGATCAGCACCCCGAGCGCCGCGCGCACGACGTAGTAGGGCTGCAGCTCCGGCAGCGTGCGGTAGAGCGTCTCGCCGTTGTACCAGGCCTGGCCCTGGATCAGGCCGACAACGGTGAGCACGATGCCGAACCCCGTCGCCCCGATCAGGACGAGCCAGTACTGCAGATCGGCGAGAAAGACGCTGTGCAGCGGCCGGCCGGTCATCCGCGGCAGGATGAAGTAGAGCCCCCCGAGCGCCGTCACCCCGGCGAAGGCGAGCACCCCGATGTGCGCGTGGCCGACCACCCAGTTGTTGAAGTGGGTGATGCGCTGGACGTCCGGCAGCGCCATCATCGAACCCTGGATGTTCACGAAGAAGTAGAAGATCGTCCCGGTGAAGACGAACTTCGCGCCGATGTCGGCGTGGATGTCTCCGAGCCGACCCTTGACCGTGTACCAGATGTTCACCAGGAAGACCATGACGGGGATCACCATGGCGACGCTGTCGACGATCGAGATGGTCTTCAGCCAGGTGGGCACGGGCACCTGCAGCAGGTGGTGGGTGCCGATGTGGGTGTAGACGATGATGAGCGACCAGAAGCCGAGCAGCGAGAGCGTGTGGCTGTACAGCGGGCTGCGGGTGGCGATCGGCAGCACGTAGTAGGCGACCCCGAGCGCGAGCGGCGAGAGCAGCAGCCCGAAGACGTTGTGGCCGTAGAACCACAGCAGGATCGCGTCCGGGATCCCCGCGAGCGCGCCGGTGTCCGGCTTCCAGACGACGTTGCCGAGCAGATAGGTGCAGGCGGTGAGGACCACCGCGGCCGCGGCGTACCACACCGAGACGTAGAGCACCGGCTCACGCCGCCGGGCGATCGTGCCGAGGAAGTTCGCGATGACCAGCGCGAAGCTTGCCGCCACCATGAGGTCGACCGCCCAGGGGAGCTCGGCATACTCGCGGCCCTGGCTGAAGCCGAGGGCGATCCCCGCCATGCCGGCGGCGACGGTGGCGTTCCAGAAAAGGGCGGTGAAGAGCCCGAGCGCCTCGCTGAAAAGCGGGGTGCGCAGCAGCCGCGGCAGGGCGTAGAAGGCCGCGGCGATCAGCCCGGGGGTGACGAAGCCGAAGAGGACGGCGTTCACGTGCATCGGCCGCATGCGGCCGAAGTGCAGGTATTCGACGTTGGCCAGGAAGTCGGGGGCGATCAGGTAGGTCGCGGCGAGCAGGCCGAAGCTCGTCGCCGCGGCGAACCAGAAGGCGGCGGTCAGCGCGAAGGCCCGCGCCGTCCGGTCCCTATGGCGGATCTCCGCTGCGGGCGCGTTCACCGGGCCGCTCCCCGGCGCGTTCCGCCCGCGCTCATCCATGGCAGGCGAGCCAGCAGTCGACGCTGGCCTTCTTGGCGTGGTGGCATTCGAGGCACTCCCCCATGCGCCAGATCTTCTGCGGCAGCCGGTGGAGGTGTTGCACCTCTCCGTGGCAGGCCGCGCAGTCGACCTTGGCGGCGATGTGCCGCTGGTGGTTGAAAAAGACGTGCTCGGCGATCGCGTTGACCTTGACCCAGGGGGTCGGCGCGCCGCGGTTGAAATAGTCGTGCTCCTTGCGGATCCAGGGATAGTTGGCGATGATGTAATTGTGGCAGTAGAGGCACTTCTCGACCGGCGGCATGCCGGGGAAGTTGGAGATCGCCACGGTGGGGTGGCAGAACTGGCACTGGATCTCCTTCACCCCGCTGTGGACGTTGTGGCTGAAGGGAATGGGCTGCTCCGGGCCGATGCCGAGCGAGGGCCCGGCGTAGAAGGCGAAGAGGAAAAGCCCCGTCAGCCCGGCGGCCGCCAGCGCGATCAGGATGGCGGGCAGGTGGCGCCTCACCGCGGCACCTCCGGCCGGCGGGAAGCCGGCGATGCGCCGGCGGCGGGCGCCGGAAACAGCCGGGGGCAGGCGCCGAGCGTAAAGGTCAGGACGGCGAGCATCAGGCCGAAAAACCCGATGAACACGAGGACCTCGATGGCCCCGAGCGGCCAGGCGGCGGCCTCCGGGTAGAGCGCCGGGCCGATCAAGAGCAGGTGCTCGAGCCAGATGGCGATGATGACGAGCGCCCCGAGGGCGAGCATCCACTTGGGCCGGGTCTTGACGCGGCGGTTCAGCAGCACGAGGAAGGGCAGGCCGAAGCCCAGGAGGAAGACCGTCCAGGCGAGCGCCCGCCAGGGGGCGAGCATCGTGCGCAGAATCACGTAGTGGGTCTCCTCGGGGATGTTGCCGTACCAGATCACCATGAGCTGGACGTAGAGGAAATCGGCCCACAGCAGGCAGAAGGCGAAGAAGAGCTTGCCGAGGTCATGGAAGCGCTCGGCGGTGAGCGGCCCGCCCGGCCCCTGGCGCAGGGCCACGGCGGCGGCGAGCACGATGAGCGCCGCGAGCCCGATGTAGAACGCCTTCACGAAATGGTAGGCGCCGAAGAGGGTCGAGACCCAGTGGGGGTCGAGGCTCATGACGAGGTCGAAGCCGATCAGGCTGAGCACGACCGCGAAGGCGAAGCAGTAGAGCCCGGCCCACACCCGCTGCCGGCGCTCGCGGCGCTGCGCCGCCTCCGGCGGCAGCGCCTGCGCGCCGGGCGCCGGGCGCCGGGCGGCCAAAAAGGCGAACCCGCAGCCGTACAGCAGCAGGAGCCCGATCCCGTCGCGGGCGGCGAGAAACGGGAGGTTCAGCCACGCCTCCTGGCCGTGCAGCTCCATGTGCCGCCAGGGGAAGAGATGGTCCCGGCCGAGCAGGAGCACCGGGAACAGCGCGAGCGAGACCGGGAAGAAGCCCGCGAAGGCCTCGGCGAGCCCCTTCAGGGGCTCGGCCCAGCGGGCGCGGACGACGTGGGTGACGGCGGAGAAAAGCACCGCGCCCTGGGCGGCCGCCGACCAGAGGAGGAAGTTGACCAGAAAGGCCTGCCAGGCGCGGCCGGGCTCCCGGCCGAAGAGGCCCGCGAGAAAGGCGGCGAGCCCCACGGCGGCGAGCGTAAGCCCCGTCACGGAAACCGGTCTTCTGGGCGCGCGCGCGTCGTTCATGGAAAGACCCGGACCTCCCCGCCCTTTTTCTGGAAGAAGTCCATGAGCTCCGCCCGGCGGCCCGCCTCGCAGGCGGCGACGACGGCGAAGTGCTCCCCCGAGCAGCGCGGGTCGTAGAGCGCCTCCCCGCGGAAGTCGGGCAGCCGCGCGCAGCGGAGCAGGCCGATCACGTTGCCGAAGACCGCAAAGAGGATCGTGAACTCGAAGCCGAGCACCACGAGCGGCACGAGGGCCACGATCGGCTTGCCGCTCACGACCAGGTTCCACTGCGTCGCGGTGAAGGCGCCCAGCAGAAAGCCGGTGAAGAACCCGAGGACCCCTCCGGCCAGCGTGAACCAGCCGACGGGGCTTTTTTTCAGCCCGAGGGCCTGGGCGATCTTGCCGCTCGGCACCGGGCCGTGGGCGCGGTGGAAGGCGAAGCCCGCGGGCCCGAGCTCCTGGATGGCCCGCGCCGCCCGGCCGTCGTCGACGAACAGCCCCATGACGTAGGTGTCAGCGCTCATGGCCGGCCTGCTCCTTCATCTCGGTCATCGCGACCGAGGGCAGATGCTTCACGAAGAGGACGAAGAGAAAGAAGAACAGGCAGAAGCTGCCGACCATGATGCCGTATTCGACCGGCGAGGGGGCGTAGAGCCCCCAGGCGTGCGGGGCGAAATCGTGCGCCACCCCGCCGACGATGATCACGAAGCGCTCCCACCACATGCCGAAGTTCACCACGAGCGAGATGCCGAAGAGCCAGGGGATGGAGCGCCGCACCCGTCCGGCGAGGAGCGCGAGCGGCACGAGCACGTTGCAGAGGATCATGAAATAGAGCCCGTAGGCGTACTCCCCGGCGGCGCGCCAGCGGAAGGACTCCCACTCGACCGGGTTGTGGCCGTACCAGGCGATGAAGTACTCGGTCGCGTAGGCGAAGCCCACGATCAGGCCGGTCAGGATCATGGTCTTGCCGACGTTTTCCAGGATCTCGACGGTGATGAGCGCCTCGTAGCGGAAGATGCGGCGCAGCGGGATCATCAAGGTCAGCACCATGGCGAGCCCCGAGTGGATCGCGCCGGCGACGAAGTAGGGGGCGAAGATGGTGGTGTGCCACCCCGGGACGATGCCGAGCGCGAAGTCCCAGGAGACGACGCTGTGCACCGAGATGACGAGCGGGGTGGCGAGCGCGGCGAAGAAGAGGTAGCCGCGGCCGTAGTGGCGCCACTGGTCGTGGGCCCCGGTCCAGCCGAGGGCGAGCGCGGCGAAGATGCGGCGCTTCACCCCCGTCGAGCGGTCGCGCACGATCGCCAGATCCGGCAGCATCCCGGTGTACCAGAACATCGAGCTCACCGTGAGGTAGGTGCTGATCGCGACGACGTCGAACATGAGCGGCGAGATGAAGTTCGGCCACAGCAGCCGCTGGTTGGGCAGCGGCAGCATGTAGTGGACCTGCCAGACCCGGCCCAGGTGGATGAAGGGAAAGAGCCCCGCCGTGCAGACCGCAAAGACCGTCATGGTCTCGGCGGCCCGGGCGATGGGGTTGCGCCAGCCGGCGCGGAAGAGGTGCAGGATGGCCGAGATCAGCGTTCCGGAGTGGGCGATCCCGACCCAGAAGACGAAGTTGATGAGATAGGTCCCCCAGGCGACGGGGATGTTCTGGCCGCCCACCCCGATCCCGGTCGCGATCTGGTAGGCCCAGCAGCCCGCGCCGAGGAGCACGCCGCCGAAGAGCGCCCCGACCAGGACCCAGTACCCCCGGCCCGGCCGCTCGAGGGTGTCGAGCACCGTCTGGTCGATCTGGCGGAAGCTCAGCCCGGGCATGTCGCCCCCGGACCGGCCGCGTGACCGCCGCAACCCTTCTGTCCCGTCATCGGAGTCGTCCCGCACGCGGTGGTCACACCGCGTGCAACACCTTTTTCAGGTAGATCACCGCCGGCTTCGTGTTGAGATGGCCCATCGCCTGGTAGGCCCGCGGCCCCTCCGCGAGCCGCCGCACCCGGCTGCGCGGATCGCTGAGGTCCCCGAAGACGAGCGCCTCGGTGGGGCAGGTCTGCACGCAGGCCGGCACGACCTCGCCGTCGGCAATCGGCCGCCCCGCCTGCCGCGCGGCCGTGCGCGCGGCCTTGATGCGCTGGATGCAGAAGGAGCACTTCTCCATGACCCCCTTGCTGCGCACCGACACCTCCGGGTTGAGCTGCAGGTTCGCCGGCGCGGGCCACTCGGCGTCGAACCAGTTGAAACGCCGCACCTTGTAGGGGCAGTTCTGGGAGCAGAAGCGCGTCCCGATGCAGCGGTTGTAGATCTGGGTGTTCAGCCCCTCGGCGTTGTGGTGCGGGGCGTAGACCGGGCACACCGATTCGCAGGGGGCGTTGTCGCAGTGCTGGCAGAGCATCGGCAGAAAGAGGACGCGCGCCATGTCGGCCGCGTCGTGGTAGCGCTCGATGCTCATCCAGGCCATCTCGCGGCCCTGGGCGATGCGCGCCTCGCCGACCACCGCGATGTTGTTCTCGGCATAGCAGGCCGCCGCGCAGGCGCCGCAGCCGATGCAGCGGTCGAGGTCGACCACCATCCCCCAGCGGCGCCCCTCGTGCTCGTGCGGGGGGTAGAAGTCGCGCTTCGCGCTGTAGCCCTCGGGAAGCGGAAGCGTGAGCGGAAAGTCGTGCATGCGCAGGCCGCCCTTCGCCTCCGGCCGGCCCGCGGCGATCTCGCGCGCCCCGATGGTGAGCGCCAAGGCGCGGCCGTGCTGCGTGCGGCTGCCGTCGACGCGGGCGAGCGTAAGGCGCCGGCCCGTCGCCTGGCAGTCGGCGAGCGCGGCGAAGAAGCTCGGGCCCCCGGCGAGCGGGTCGGCGCCGGGGGGCAGAAGCGTGAGCGGGTTCGCCGCCGCCGTCTGCCGGTAGCGGGCAAGCGCCGCGCGCCCCTGGCCCATCTCCATCACGAGGACCCCCGGAGCGACCGTCTCGCTCACGACGACCGGGGCCTCCAGCGCCCCCCAGGCGGAGGCGAGGCGCACGACGTCGCCCGCGGCCGCCCCGCGGGCGGCGGCGGTCTGCGGATGGACGACGGCCGGCGCCTGCCAGGCGACCCGCGAGAGCGGCTCGGGGATCTCGTTCAGCCAGGAGCGCTCCGCCCCGCGGCCGTCGAAGAGCCGGATCGAGGGGGCGGCGGCGAAGGAGAGCGCCGCGGCCTCCGGCACGCGCGCGGCCCCGAGGGCGGCCGGCGGCTCGGGGGCGAGAAGCTCCCCCGGGGGGTCCGGAGCCGGGGCCTCGAAAAGCCCCCCGCGCTGCAGGGCCCGCAGCCAGTCGGCGCGGCCGCCGATCAGCGCCTCGCCCCGCAGGTGCCCGGCCAGAAACTCGCGGTAGTCCCCCGCCGCTGGGGGGGCCTTTCCCGCGGCCGCCAGGAGAAGGTCCCCGAGGTGCGGGGCGCCGTTGAGGCTCGCCATGGCCGGCTGCAGCGTCCCGACGAGCCCGCTCACCCCCCCGTAGGCGTCCCAGGTTTCGAGCGGCAGCGCGACCGGCAGAACGAGATCGGCGAGCTGTGCGGTTTCGTCCATGAAATTGCTCAGGCTGACGACGAACAGCCCCGGCGCGGCGAGGGCCTCCCGGACGCCGCAGGCCGGCGGCAGCGCCTGCGCCGGATTCACGTGGTTCAGGATCAGCAGGTCCGCTCCGCCGCCGGAGAGACGCTGGAGGAGCTCGAGGAGCTCCGCGCGCCGGGCGCAGACCTCGACCCGGTGGCGGCGGCGGCGGTCGATCCGCGAAAGCTCCGGATCGAGGACGGCGTTCAGCAGGTTCGCGGCCGCGTGGGCGCGGTAGCCGTTCTCCCCTCCGGCGCCGGTGCCGGGGCCGAGCACGAGCGGCCGGCGGGCCTGCGCCAGCGCCTGGTAGAGCCCCTCGAAATCGGCCGGCGCCATCCCGGTCGCCCGCAGCACGGCCTCGGGCGCGTAGGCGGCCAGGGCCTTGCCGAGGAACTCCTGCCAGGCCGCCGGCAGGCGGCGGCCGCGGCCGTGATCGAGCAGGCGCTTGAGCAGCCCCATCGCCGCCGCCGACTCCGCGCCGGGGGCGCAGGCGACCCAGCGATCGGCGTTCGCCCCGGTCAGCCCCTGGTAGGGGCCGACATGCAGGAAGCGGCCGGAGGCGCCCGCGCCGGCCGCATGCATCGCGGCGAACCCGATGGCGTACTCGACGGGCGACAGCCAGGTCTCGAGAAAGTCGGCCCCGAAGGAGACGAGGAGGTCCGCCTCCGCCAGGCGGTAGGAGGGGAGCCCGTCGATGCCGAAGACGTCGCGGTTCGCCGTCTTGAGGGCCTCGTAGGCGAACGGCTCGAAGACGATCGGCGGCTCCGCGTTCCAGCGCGCGAGCGCCTCCCCGAAAAGCCCGAGGAGCGGCTCGCCGACCGTCTCGGTGACGAGCACGACCCGCCCCGGCCCCCGGCGGGCGGCGGCGCGGGCCCTGGCGGCCAGAAGCTCCCCGGCCTCGGCGAAGCCGATCGTCCGGTGGCCGCCGTCGGCCTTGAGCCGGGGGGCGTGCAGCCGCTCGGGATGGTAGACCGCCTGCAGGGCCGCCTGGCCGCGCATGCAGAGCCGGCCGCGGTTCACGGGATGCAGGGGATTGCCCTCGAGCTTGATCACCCGGCCCTCGCGGTTCTTGGCGAGGATCCCGCACCCGGCGGGGCACTCCCGGCAGACCGAGGCGTACCAGGCGGGATTGCCCGTCACCATGTCGTCCGGGGCGTGCACCTGGCTGTGGAGGTGCTTGGGCGATTCGGGGCTGCAGCCGGCCGCGAAGGCGACGCTGCCGAAGCCGGCAAGCTTGAGGAAACAACGGCGATTCATCGCGAGATCGGGCTCCACCCGAAGGGCTCGGTCGGGACGCCGGCGGCGCTTCGACCGCAGCGGCATGGGCGTCATTCCCTATAACGGACAAGCGTTTCGGCTGTCAAGTGAGGCTCGCCCGCCGCAGCCGCTCGTGGATCTCGAGGCGCTCGAGCGACAGGCGGATCACCTCGCGCGCGCGGTCGGTGCGGCGCCCGTAGTCCTGGAAGAAGGCGCGCACCTCGTCGCCGCGCCCGAGGCCGCAGGCGGGCACGATGGCCGCGACGACCCGCTCGTAGAGCATCGGGTGGAACTGCTCGATCTCGGCGACCCGCGCCGCATACCACTCCCAGAGCAGCGCCTGGGCGTGGGGGTTCGACGCCATGGCCACCAGCGGCATGAACTGGTTGCGGGCCGGCACGGCCGCCAGCACGAAGTCGAGCGCGCGGGCGATCTCCGGCGGGCTGCGGAACATGCCCATGGCGGCGAGGATGATCAAGCGCTCGTGCTCGCTCACGGACTCGCGGAAGCGGCGCTCGAGCCAGGCGAAGGCCTCGGCTCCGCCGCACCAGGCGGCGGCCTGCAGCACGGCGCGCAGGATGTCGGCGGGAACGGCGGCCCCGCGCCGGAGCCCCTCGAACTGCTTGAGCAGGAAGTTCTCGGCCGTCACGACGCCGTATTGCAGCGCATCGGCGAGCAGCTGCTCCCGCAGGATGGCGGCGGTCTGCGGCTCCCCCGGCCGCGGCGCGAAGCCGATCCGGCCGAGCACCCCCTCGAACCACGGCCCGGCGAGCGCGGCGATCGCCCGGCGCCGCTGCGGGGCGACCACGAGGTGGGCGTGGCCCAGGTGCTGGGCGATGCTGGTGAGCGGCAGGTAGGCGTCCTCGGACTGGTAGAACTTGAGGAAGTCGAGGTACTCCTCGAGGGCGACCGCACCGCTTAAGACCCGGGCGTAGAGGTCGTCCTGCAGGCCCCAGCGGTCCTCGGGGGGCAGGGTTTTCTCCCGCACCAGGCGCCCGAGCGCCGCCAGATCGGCCGGGTCGGCGTAGGCGACGCGGTAGAAGCCGGTCTGCCCGGCGTTCAGCTTGCAGGCGACCGGCTCCCCGTCCACCGGAACGCGCATCTGCCGGCCCTCGAAAACCACGCTCAGGCGCCGGAGCCGGCCGGCGCCGTCATAGAGCGCGAGATTGATCGGGATCAGCCAGTGCTGGTCGGCGTCGCTCTCGAGGTAGGAGAAGCGCCGCTGGGAGAGGACGAGCGCGCCCGGCTCGCGGCGCACGGTGACCAGCGGAAACCCCGGCTGCCCGATCCAGCTCTGCATCAGCGCGACCACCGGCTTCTCCGAGACGGCCTCGAAGGCCTCCCAGAGGTGCCGGCTCTCGGCGCAGCCGTAGGCGTGGGCCCCGAGGTAGCGCCGGAGCCCCGCCTGGAAATTCTCCGCTCCGATGTAGCCCTCGACCTGCCGCAGGATGCTCGCCCCCTTGCTGTAGATGATCGGGGCGGTGCTCGTGTTGATCACGAGGTGCTCGCCGCCGGGGATCTCGATCGCCACGTTCTCCTTCAGCCCGTCGCGGGCCATGGCGGCCGCCGCGGTGCCCGCCAGAAACTGCGGCCAGATCTCCCACTCGGGGTGGTGGTGGGCGACGACCCCGTAGCCGAAATAGGTGGCGAAGCTCTCGTTCAGCCAGAGGTACTTCCAGTCGGCGGGGGTGACGAGGTTGCCGAACCACTGGTGGGCGATCTCGTGGGCGATCACCTCGCAGATGCGCTCCTCCCCGGCCTTCGAGGTCGTCTCCGGGTGGTGCAGGAGCAGGTTCTCCCGGAAGGTGATCGCGCCCCAGTTCTCCATGGCGCCGAAAGCGAAGTCCGGGATGGCGATCAGGTCCATCTTCGCGAGCGGGTAGGGGATGCCGAAATAGGCCTCGCTGTGCTGCAGGGCGATGCGGCCGAACTCCAGGCCGAAGCCGGCGTGCTTCTGCTGGCCGGGCAGGGTGAGCGCGCGCACCCGCGGGTCGAGCGGGTCCTGCAGCACCTCGAACTCGCCCACGCCGAAGAAGACGAGGTAGGTCGACATGACCGGGGTGCGCTCGAAGATGACCCGCTTGCGGCCGTTTTCGAGGAGCTCCTGGGCCCGGATCGCGGTGTTGGAGACGGCGGTCAGGCGGCGGTCGACTTCGAGCTCGATCTCGAAGGCGGCTTTCCGCCCCGGGTGGTCCATGCAGGGGAAGGCCCGCCGGGCGTCGCTCTCCTGGAACTGGGTGACGGCGATCACGTGCGCCTCGCCGCCGTGGGTGGAGCGGCTGCGGTAGAAGCCGGCCATGCGGTCGTTGATGCGACCGGTATAGTCGACGGCGACGACGAGCTGCCCGGAAGCGGGCTGCGGCAGCAGGACGGCGAGCTCCTCCCGGGCGGGGTCCACGCGGAAGCGGCAGGGGACGGCCGGGGCCGTCCCGGCGAGGAGGCGGCAGCCCCACACGGCGAGGTCGACCGCGTTCAGCACGATCTCGGCTGCGGGCTGCGCGGCGCAGAGGTGGATTTCGACCCGGCCTTCGAAGGTGAACCGCTCGAGGTCCGGGGTCAGGCGGAGGCGGTAGAGCATCGGTGCGATATCGGTCATGGCGGCGATCCCGTCAGCTGCGGGGTGGCGGCGGCGGAAGGCTCGAGGGGTGCGGCGTGCTTTTTTTCGGGCGACATGCTATTCAGGGCTTATAGAAGAAAGGGCCCGCGGTTGTCAATTCGCGCCCCGCGGCCCGCCATCCCCGGAGGAGGACTTGCGACATGAGCGTGATCGTCGATTTTTCGCTGTTTCCGCTGGACAAGGGGGAGAGCTTGAGCGCCTACGTCGCCCGCTCGATCCGCATCATCCGCGACTCCGGCCTGCCTTACGACTTCCGCGCCATGGGCACGAGCATCGAGGGGGAGTGGGAGGAGGTCATGGCGGTCGTCACCCGCTGCTTCCAAGCCATGGCGGCCGACTGCGGGCGCGTGAGCCTCGCCCTCAAGGCCGACTACCGCAAGGGGCCCGGCGGGAGGCTGCAGGCCAAGATCGACTCGGTGATGGAGAAGCTGCCCGCCGCATGAAACGCTACAGCGCCTGCACCTTCGATTGCCCCGACGCCTGCACCCTCATTCTCGAGCCGAAGGAGGGCGGCGGCCTGCGCCTCGTCGGCGACCCCGCGAGCCCCTTCACGCGGGGGGTGATCTGCGCCAAGACGCGGCGCCACCTGCGCCGGCTCGCGAGCCCCGAGCGGATCCGGACGCCGCTCCGGCGAACCGCCGCGGGCGCCTTTCAGCCCCTCGGCTGGGAGGCCGCCCTCGAGCTGTGCGCCGAAAAGATCCAGCGGCTGCGCGCCGACCCCACGGCGATCCTGCACATCCACAGCGACGGAGCCAAGGGGATCCTCAAGGAGGCGGTCGCGCTCTTCTTCTCGCAGCTCGGAACGAGCCGGATCCGCGGCTCGCTCTGCGACGCCGCGGGCTTCATCGCCTCCGTCGAGGATTTCGGCTCGCGGGAGAACAACGACCTCGAGGACCTCGAGAACGCCCGGGCGATCGTCAACTGGGGCCGCGACCTGCGGCGCAGCTCCATCCACGCCGCGGCGGCCGTCCACCGCGCGCGCCGCCGCGGCGCCCGCGTCACGACCATCTCCCCGGGCGGCGACGTCGGCCGCCCCTACTCGGAGACGCTCATCCGCATCCGGCCGGGGACCGACCGCTTCCTCGCCGCGGCGCTGATCGGCCGGCTGCTGGCCGAGCGGCCGCCGGCCGCCGAGCGGCTCGCGCGCGCGCGTTCGGCAGAGGCCTTCTTCGAGCTGGTGTCGCGCCACGCGCCGGCCGAGCTGTTGGCCGCCTGCGAGGTCTCCGCCGAGGATGCCGCGCGGCTCTTCCGGACCTACACCGGCGAGGGCCCGGTCGCCACCCTGATCGGCGCCGGGCTCCAGCGCTACCGCTACGGCGGCGAGAACGTGCGCTTCATCGACGCGCTCGCCTTCCTCTGCGGCCACGTGGGGGTCCCCGGCGGGGGGGTTTATTTCCACCTGCACTCCTTCCGCAACTTCGACCTTGCCTTCACCAAGGGCCCCGGCCACAAGGGCCGCCGCGCCTTCCAGATCGCCGCGATCGGCCGCGAGATCGCCGCCGCCGACCCCCCGGTCGCGATGGTCTGGGTGAACGGGATCAACGTCGTCAACCAGGCCCCCGGCGCGCTCGAGACGGCGCGCGCCTTCGAGGCCGTGCCCTTCAAGGTGGTCGTGGACGCCTTCATGAACGACACGGCCGCCCGGGCGGACCTCATCCTGCCCTGCACGCTGATGCTCGAGCAGGCGGACGTCATCGGCTCCTTCCAGCACGAGTACGTGCAGTACGCCGAGGCGCTCGTCCCGCCGCCGGAGGGGGCGCGCCCGGACTACTGGATCGTGAGCGAAATCGGCCGCCGGCTCGACCCGCCGGTCGACATGCCCGCGCCGGAGGCGTGCCTGCGGGCGGCGCTCGCCTCCCCGTGGCTCGACGTCTCGCTCGAGGAGCTCAAGCGGCGGCGCTTCGTGCGCTCGAAGCGCCCGGCGGTCGCCTATGCCGGGGGGCGCTTCGCCCACGAGGACGGCCGGGTCCGCTTCCCGGCGCAGCTCCACCCCGAGCCGCCGCCGCCCGCGGGCTTCCCGCTCAGGCTGCTCACGCTGGTCCGGCGGGGGGCCATCCACTCCCAGATCCTTCCCGAGGACCAGGGCGCCCCGCCGACGGCCTGGGTCGCCCCGGAGTGCCCGGCGCTTGGCCGCCTCGATCGCGCGCAGCCCGCGCGCCTGGTATCGCCGCACGGCGACCTCGCCGTCCGCGTGCGGACCATGCCCGGCCTGCACCCCGGGGCGGTGGTGGTGCGCCGCGGCGGATGGATGCGCCTGGGCGGCGGCGTCAACCGCCTCACGGCGGCCGGGCTGACCGATCTCGGCGGCGGGGCGCCCTTCTACGAGCAGTACGTGCGGCTGGAAAACGGGTGACATGGCGGCCGCAGCCGAAGACGCCCGCGGCGCGCTTCTGGATCTTTGCCGGCGGTGGTCGGCCGAGGCCGGCGCCGTCCCCGACGAGGGGGGCCGCCGCCAGGACTATTTCCGGCGCGAGCTGCCGGGGCTGCTCGGCCGGCCGGAGATCTTCCGGGAGATCCTCTCCGGCCTGCGCCGGGGAAGCGGGTACCCCGACCTGCGCGCCGCCACGATGTTCGCAAACGAACTGCTGCTCTTCCAGGACCCCGGCCGGGCCTTTTCGCTGCGGATGTTCATCTTCGGTCCGGGGGAGCGCACGCCGGTGCACGACCACGGCGCCTGGGGCGTGCTCGGCTCGGCCTTCGGGACGCTCGAGGTCGTGCGCTACCGCCTCGAGCCGCGGGGCTCCCGCCTGATGGCGCAGCCGCCCCGGCGGCTTGCGCCCGGGGCCGTCGAGCTCACCTCGCCCTATGCGGCGGGCATCCATCGCACCGGCAATCCCGAGGCGGCCGGCGTCACGCTGATGGTGAACGTCTACGGCCCTCCCGGCCGCCGCCTTTACGTGCAGTTCTTCGACCCGGAGAGCGGCCGGACAAGGCGCGTCTACCCGCCGCGGCTCAGCAAACTGCTGCTCGCCGACCTCGCCGTCGCCGCCATGAGCGGACGCCCGGCCCCCGGGTTGCAAAGAGCCCGCCGCGACTTATGATCACGGGTTGAGGAACTCGACCGACCGCAAGGAGCAGGCCATGACCGCCGCCGCGACCTACGACGTCGTCATCCTGGGAACCGGGCCCGCCGGGCTCCAGGCCGCCATCCACGCCGCGCGCAAGAAAGCCGCGGTGCTCGTTCTCGGCAAGGAGACGAAGAGCAGCATCTACCACCACCACGTCGAAAACTACTGCTGCATCTTCGATACGACCGGCGAGGACATCCTCGCCACCGGCCGCCGGCAGGCCGCCGCTTTCGGGGCGGAGCTGCTGGACGAGGACGTGCTCGCGATCGACGCCGCGCCGGGCGGCTTCCGGCTCAGGCTCGAGGGGGGCCGCGAGCTTTTCGGCCGGGCGCTGGTGCTCGCCACCGGCACCGCCCGAAACCGCCTGGGGGTCCCGGGGGAGAAGGAGCTTCTCGGCCGCGGGGTGAGCTACTGCGTCGAGTGCGACTGCAATTTCTTCAAGGGGGCGGAGGTGGCGGTCGTGGGCGGCGGCAGCGCCGCCGCGAGCGGGGCGCTCACCATGCTCGGCTACGCCCGCGCGGTGCACCTCGTCTGCGAGCGGCTCGAGGTGCGCGGCGCGCTCGCCGATGAGCTCGCCGCGAGCGCCGTCGTCCTCCACGCCGGGGCGGCGGTCAAGGCGATTCGCGGATCCGAGAGCGTCGAGGCGCTCGAGCTTGCCGACGGCCGCCGGCTGGCGGTGCAGGGGGTCTTCATCGAGCTCGGCGCGAAGGGGGTGCTCGAGCTCGCCGGGCACCTCGGGGTGCAGCTCGACGACGAGATGCAGTACATCCGGACGAACAAGAAGATGGAAACGAGCGTCGCCGGCATCTACGCCGCCGGCGACATCTGCGGCCCCCCCTGGCAGGTGGCCAAGGCCGTGGGCGAGGGCTGCGTCGCCGGCCTGGAGGCCGCCGGCTATGCCAAGCGGGCCCTGCGTGCCGCGCCGCTCAACCGGACGCCGGACCCCGGCGGCGGTCCCGCAGGCATTTGAGCGCTTTGCCGGCCGCCTCGGCCTCGCGGCTCTTTCCCCGCGCGTGCGCCGCCACGAACCGCTCGGCCCGCCCGCCGCCGATCGCCCCGAGCGTCGTCACCGCGACCGAGAAGAGGTCCGACTCCTCGAGTCCGCGGGAGGTGCGCATGCGCGTGAGCAGCCCGGCCTTGCGCGCGGCGGCCTTTTGGGCCAGCTCCAGCACGGCGCCCTCCACGGCCTCCGGATCCTCGAAGTGGTGCATCTCCGCCACCGTCCGCAGCAGCTGCAGGACCCGCCGCCGGTGGCGCACGGCGTCCTGCTTCTCCTCCGGAATGTCGCGGCGCAGGATGGCGAGGACTTTGTCGAGCCCCGCGCGGCTCAGGGGGGCGAGCTCCGCCAGGCAGTTGGCGGCGCGCCAGCGCACCTTGTCGTCGGGGTCGTCGAGCGCGGCGAGCACGTAGCGCTCGGCATCCGCGGCCTGAAGCGCCAGCAGGGTGTTGAGCGCCTCCTCCCGCACCCGCGGGTGGTAGTGGCTCAAGTGGCCGCGCACCCGGTCGAGGTCGCCGGCCGCCTCCGCGTCCTCCTCCGGGCGGCCGGCGGCGATGCGGCCGAGAAGGATCAGGGCGCTGCGCTTGAGCGACCACTTGGCCCCGGGCGCGTCGAGCGCCCCCCGCAGCCACTCGGCGGCCGCCGCCCCCATTCCGCAAAGCGCCTCCATCGCCGCGCGGCGCACCTCCCCGGCGCTCTCCGCGGTGATGATCCGGCAGAGGACCTCGATCCCCCATGACCCGAGCTCGCGGAAGACATCCTCGACCAGGGGGCGATCGGCGGCCGCGGCGGCGGCGTAGGCGGCCTGGAGCTCGGGGAGCCGGTCGGCGAAGAGAAACAAGAGCGGGTTGGCGGGCATGCCGGCCATCTCCGGGGTGATGATGCGCGCGGCCGAGGCCGTCTTGACCGCGCGGGTGAGCAGGCGGATCACCCGCCACTCCTTCCGCTCCATGAAGGGCGGGATCACGCGGCGGAAGCATTTGAGCAGCGCCTCGGCCTCCGCCGGCGCCGGGCAGGCGAGCAGCCGCTCGATGTAGCCCCGCAGATGGGCGCGGACGTCGCGCGCCATTTTCTGGGTGTTGAGGATCGCCTGCACGTCCGGCGGCAGCTCGTGAAAGGCGAGGATGCCGTTCTGGTGCAGCTGTTCGAGGAAGCTCTGCGCGCCGGCGATCTGCTCGACCACCAGACGGCGGGTGACCCGCTTCAGGATGCGCCGCACCCCGCCGAAGCGCCGCTTCACGGCATCGTTGCCGGGATCGCGCGCCGAGAGCTCCCGCAGCCGGTGCATCTCGTCGAAAATGTAGCGCGAGGTCGGCAAGAGCGCCTCAAGCGGGAAGGCCTCGATGACCGCGCCCTCGATCGCCTCCTCCTCGATCCCCTCGACGTGCTTGGCGATGACGTAGCAGTTGACGATCAGGTCCTTCAGGAACTCCGGCTGCCGGAGCGGCCGGAGGATGTCCTGGATGATCTGCAGCTTCATCTGCTTGATGGCGTCGTCCGACTCGGCCCGGAAGAGGGGCAGGACCTTGAGGTCCTTCGCCAGGCGCTGGATGGCCATCTCGACCCGCCAGGGCAGATTGCGCTCGAGGATGATGATGTCGTCCAGAAACACGGTGGAGATCGCCGTGATCCCCGCGCGCGCCAGCGCCCGGGTCAACAGCTCGCCCACGGCGTTCGTCCGCGAGCGGTCGGCCCGCGGGTCGCTCATGATGTCGACGAAGCGCTCGAAGTGCTCCGGCCCGATCTCCTTTTTGATCGCGAAGCTGACCAGGCCCTTGCGGTGGCAGTATTCCCGGAGCTTGGGCACGAAGAGGTCCGCCATCCCCGGCCCCACGAGCAGGCGCACGTTGACCGGCTCCTCGAGGATGCCGCTGATCAGGATGTCGCGGCTTTCGCGGGTCTCGCGGTTCAGGATCATGATCTCGTGGGCGTCCGCGAGGCAGCCCTGCAGGGAGCTGTACAGGCCGAGCTTCGCCTGCCGCGAGCCGGGGTGCTCGGGGGAGTAATAGCCGGTGCGCAGCATGGCCTTGACCAGATCCATGACGAAGGCCGCGGCCGGCTGAACGCGCTCGCGCTCCTCGGCGGTGAGCTCCCGGCGCTCGGGAGGCGGTGGAGCGGGTCGATAAGAGGTTTCGGGCTCGAGCACCGTCTCCTTCTGATCGACGGCCGCCATGATCCAGGTCATGGTGAGCGGCGGGTCCTTGGCGGGCGATCCGGCGGGTTGACCGGGGGGGCGGCCGAAACCGGATCGGCGGTCGAGCTCCTCTTCGAGCGGCAGCAGGGCCGCATGGAAGTCGCCGAGAAGGCCGACCGCCATGGAGCCGGAGGCGCCGGCCGCGGGCGCCGGCTCCGCGCCGGGGAGCACCTCGGCCTCCAGGGCGGCCGCGGCCGGGCAGCCGGCGACGGTGACGATCACCTTGATCCGGCTTCCCGGAGAAAGGACCCGGGCGGAGGCGAGCACGACCCGCCCCGCGTGAAACTGCTTGTAGTCGCGCCGGAACTGGTCGAGCGAGTGGTAGAGCAGCTTTAATATGCTCGTCTTGAGCTGATCCACGGTCGATCCTTGCATCGGTCCCCTCTGCGGGTTAAGCCCCTTGTCGGAAGCCCGGGGCGGGCCCGCTGCCTAGCCTTATCGGCCGATTCGCAAATAACTTGAAAACTTGAACCCTTGGGGCCACTGCCGCGGGCCCGCGGATGGGTCAAAATAATGACGTCCGCATCGCGGAGTCCCGGCCGCGGCCGCGGCGGAGAGCGGCGCAGCCTTCACGCTCCAAGGCGTCCGCGCCCCCTGACCCCGGGCCTCGGGGAATGGTTTCCGGAATCGCTCGGCTTTCTCAGAAAAGCGCTCGAACATAACGAGTTACGGCACAAGATGCGGGGCGTCGCGGCGCCGCCGGGGCGGGGGCCGCGGCTTTTTGGCGGCGCAGGCCCGGCGGGCGGCGGCCGCGGCCGGCGCCGCGCCATCCGGTCTTCGAAGGATAATTGGCATCAATTATGCATTATTACGCGGCGGCCGGCCGAGGACCGAAGCCCATCGGCCGGCTTGGGAGACCCCCCGCCGCAGGCCCGCGGCGGGGGCGGGACGAGCCTTTCTCGGGCGCAGAAGGACGGCGCGACGACGCATGCAGAACACGGCAGAGGCCCCCGGCAACCTCCCCGACCCGGCGTCGCTTGCCGCGGCGCTCTACGCCAGCCCGGCCACCTATTGCTGGCACCACACCCCCGAAGGCGCCCTGATCAGCGCGAACCCCGCCTTTCTCCGCGCCGTCGGGCGGCGGCCCGAGGAGCTTTTGCGGCTGTCGCTTCCGGATCTGATGCCGGCGGACGATTGCGACCGCTACCGGAAGCACCTGGAAAAGCGCCTCGCGGCCCTGGAGCCGGCCGAGCCCATGGAGCTCAGGCTGGCGGCCGCGGCCGCCGATCCCCTGTGGGTCGAGGTCGAGGTCGTTCCCCTGGGCCCCGCGGGGGAGCCGTGCTCTTTCCTGGCGCTCGCCCGCGACATCACCGCGCGCCGCGCCGGGGAGGAGGCCTTGAGCGCCTGCCGCGAAAAATACATGCGCTTTTTCCTGAGCGCCCCGGACATCATGGCGGTCCTCAGCCAGGAGGGCCGCCTGATCGAGATCAATGAGAAATTCGAGGCGGAGTTCGGCCTCGATCGGCTGGCGGTGATCGGCCGCAGCCTGACCGAGGGGGGGATTCTCAGCCAGGGGTCGGTGAAGCGCCTGCGTCGGCATCTCCGGCGGCTGCGGGACGGGGCGCCGGCGGCGAGGTTCGAGATCCTCGGCCGGACCCGCGACGGGCGCGAGGTCCCTTTCGAAGTGCACGCAGTCCCGATCGAGTCGCGCGAGCTCGTGCCGGCGGTGCTCGCCAGCCTGCGCAACATCGAGGAGCAGAAGGCGAGGCAGGCGGCCCTCGCCCAGAGCGAGGAGACCGCCCGCGCGCTTTTGAACTCGGTCGACCACGCCGCCTACCTGCTCGACGTCACGGGCGTGGTGCTCGCATCCAACCTGAGAGGGGCCGAGCACTTCGGCTTCACGCCGGAGGGGCTCGCCGGCCGCCCGATCACCGATCTGCTGCCCCCGGAGGCCGGGGCCCGGCGCCGGGATATCGGTCTGGAAGTCGTGCGCACGGGGAAGTCCCTCAAATTCGAGGACGAGATCGACCGGTCGGTATTCGAAACCGCGATCCATCCGGTCTTGGACGAGGCCGGCCGCGTCGTCAAGCTCGCCGTCTACAGCCGGGACGTGACCGAGGAGCGCCGCGACCAGGAGGAGCGGCGCAAGCTGACCATCCAGCTGCAGCAGGCCCAGAAAATGGAGGCCATCGGCACTCTGGCCGGCGGCATCGCCCACGATTTCAACAACCTGTTGATGGCGATCCAGGGAAACGTCTCGCTGATGCAGTTCGACCTGGAGCCGGGCCACAAGCACGGCCGGGTCCTCGCCAACATCGAAAAGCTCGTCCGCAGCGGCGCCGAGCTCACCTCGAAGCTGCTCGGATACGCCCGCCGGGGCCGCTACGAGACCCGGTCCCTGACGCTGAACGAGCTGGTCCGGGAGACCTCCGAGACCTTCAACCGGATGCGCAAGGACATCACCATCCACTTCGATCTCGACCCCGGCATCCAGGCGATCATCGCCGACCGGGGGCAGATCGAGCAGGTGCTGCTGAACCTCTTCGTGAACGCCGCCGACGCCATGCCCACGGGGGGGCGGCTGATCCTGAGCACCCGCAACGTGGAACACGGTGAGATCCCCTACCGCGGCTACGCCATCAAGGAGGGGCGCTATGTCCGGCTCACGGTGACCGACACCGGCTCCGGGATGGAGCCGGCCGTCATGGCCCGCATTTTCGAGCCCTTTTTCACCACCAAGCAGATGGGCCACGGGACCGGCCTGGGGCTCGCCTCGGCCTACGGGATCGTCAAGGGCCACAACGGCTACATCGACGTGACCTCCGAAGTCGGCAAGGGGACGACCTTCTACCTCTACTTCCCGGCCACCGAGCGGGTCGCCGCCGAGCAGCCCGGCCCGGCCTCCCCGCAGGCCCAGCGGGGGGCGGGCACCATCCTCCTGGTGGACGACGAGGAGGTCGTGCTCGCCGTGACCGCCGAGATGATCGAACGGCTCGGCTACACGGTCATCATGGCCGGCAGCGGCCCGGAGGCGATCGAAAAATTCCGCCGGCACCGCGAAAGCATCCGCATGGTGATCCTCGACATGGTGATGCCGGAGATGAGCGGCGGGGAGGTCTTCGACGAGCTGCGCCGCATCGACCCGGAGGTGAAGGTGCTGCTGGCGAGCGGGTTCAGCCTCCAGGGCCAGGCGCGCACGATCATGCAGCGGGGCTGCAGCGGGTTCATCCAGAAGCCCTTCGGGATCGAGGATCTCTCGGTGAAGATGCGCTTGATCCTCAAGTGAGCCCCGCGGCGCCGGCTGGCGCCGTCGGTCGATATCTGCTATCGATCGATCGACATGGAACTCTGGGGCGTCCTCGCCAAAATCATCCTGCTGCTCTCCGCCGCCTTTCTGCTGGGGTATGCCGCCCGGCGCCTGCGGCAGAGCCCCATCGTCGGCTACCTTCTCGCCGGCACCGTGCTCGGCGCGGCGCTCTTCAGCCGCGAGGAGCTCACGGCCTGGGGCGAGCTCGGGGTCGCGCTGCTGCTCTTCAGCGTCGGGCTCGAGTTTTCGTTCACGCGCCTGAAGCGCATGGGGCCGGCGACCCTCGGGATCGGGGTCCTGCAGGTCGCGGTGACGCTCGCGCTCTTCGCGCTCGTCTTCGGCATCGGCCGCCCGGCGGGCGCCGCCCTCGCCTGGGGGGAGATCGTGGCGGTGAGCTCGACGGCGATCGTCCTCAGGGTGCTCGCCGACCGCGCGGAGCTCGATTCGATCTCCGGCCGGACGTCGCTCGGGATCCTGCTCGTCCAGGATCTCGCCGTCGTGCCGCTCGTGCTCGTGATCGCCGTCGCCGGCCGCGGCGGAAGCGCCGCCGACGTGACTCTCGAGATCGGCAGGGCCGCCGCCGCTGCCGGGGGGCTCATCCTCCTCTTCTACGGCCTCTTCTACCACCTGATCCCCCGGATGATCGCCGGCCGCGGCGGGCTCTTCGTCGAGCGCGAGCTGATGGTGCTGCTCGGCATCATCATCGCGGTCGGATCGGCCTGGGCGGCCCATGCCCTCGGGCTCTCGCCGGCCCTGGGGGCGTTCCTCGCGGGGATGCTGCTCGCCGAATCCCCCTTCGCCGTCCAGGTCCGCTCCGACATCGGGGCCCTGCGGACGCTTTTCGTGACCCTTTTTTTCACCTCCGTCGGGATGCTCGCCGACCCGGGCTGGCTGCTGGAGAACTGGGCCGAGGTGCTCTTCTGGCTCGGCCAGGTCTTCTGCGGCAAGGCGCTGGTGATCTTCGGCATCGGCCTGCTCTTCCGGCTGCCCCCCGTCCCGGCCCTCGCCACCGGGATCGGCCTGGCGCAGATCGGCGAATTCTCCTTCGTGCTCGCCGCCGAGGCGCGCGCCGGCGGGCTGTTGGACGCCCACAGCTTCTCGCTCGCGGTCTCGGTGGCGATCCTCTCGATGTTCCTGGCGCCCTACATGGCCGCCTTCGCGCGCCCGGCGGCCCGCGGAATCCTCGCGCGGCTTCTCCCGCGCGCCGCGGCGCCCGCCGGGCAGGAGCCACCGAAGGGGGCGAGCGAGAGGGTCTTCATCGTGGGCTTCGGCCCGGCCGGCCGCAAGGTGGCCCGGGCGCTGCTCGCCCAGGGGGTGACGCCGCGCGTCATCGAGTTGAACCCGCCCTCCGTCCGGGCGGCGCAGCGCCTGGGGCTCGCCGTCCACGTCGGCGACGCCACCCAGCCCGAGATCGCGGCGCACGCCGGAATCCGCGGGGCCTGCGTGGTGGTCGTGACCGTCCCCGACCCCCGCTCGGCCGGGCGCATCCTGCAGAACGTGCTCGCCCTCTCCCCGGCATCGGGGGTCATCGTCCGCAGCCGCTACCACATCGCCACCCGCGAGCTCTGGGAGAAGGGGGCGGCGTTCGCCGTGGACGAGGAGAACGTGGTGGGCCGGGAGCTCGCCCGGCAGGTGCTCGCGTTCCTCGCGGAGGTCGAACCGCAGGCGGGCGGCGGCCGGCGCCCCAGGCGGGGGGATGAGCCGGAAAGCGCCGGCGGGGGCGGGGCGTAGCCGGCCGGCCTCAGCCGGCCGCGGCGGCGCAGGACTCCGCCTGGCGCTTGATCTCCGCGAGCAGCCGGAGCGTGAGCGCGTGCATGCGTCCGGGGAGGTCGAAGAGCCGGGCGAGGCCGATAAGCGGCCCGCGGAACTCCTCGTGGCTCTCGATGCGCGTCCCGGCGGGGCTGTCGCGGAAGCGCCAGGTGTGGACGGCGCGGATCCCCCAGCGCCCCCCCGCCCAGACCACTTCCCGTTCCGGCTCGCAGCGCAGGATGCGCGGGGCGACCCGCACGGGGAAGACGAGCGGCCGCACCGTGAAGGCGATGCAGGCGCCCGCCGCCATCTCGCCGCCCTCGAGGTAGCAGCAGCCGCGGCAGACGCTGTTCCAATCGTTCCAGCGCTCCATCTGCGAGAAGACCCGCCAGACCGCCGGCCGCGGGGCCCGGATCTCGACCTCGGCGTTCACGACCATCTGCGCCACCTCCCGGGGTTGACAGGCCGCCGAGCCCTGTTTTTCCGCGGCCCGATAATCCCGTTGCTCCCGGCGGCCGTTTGGTGTACAGGGGGGGCCAGCCGGTGCCGATCACCGGACAACATAACCCCGCGCGGCCGGCTTGCCAATCCCGCGCGGCAGGCGCGCCCCGCGGCGGTCCGCCCCGCCTCATGGAAGACGCATGGACCCGACCATTGCCCAAGCCGCCGGCCTGCTGATCGACCGGCAGCCCTGTGTGGCGCTCACCGGCGCCGGGATTTCGGCCGAAAGCGGGATCCCGACCTTCCGGTCGAAGGACGGGCTCTGGGAGAAGTTCGACCCGGCGGTCTACGCCTCGATCGAGGTCTTCCGCCGCGACCCCTCGAAGTACTGGAGCATCCGCGGGGAGTTCATCCGCAACCTCGACGCCTACCGCCCCAACCCCGGGCACCTCGCGCTGGCGGAGCTCGAGTCCGCGGGCCTGCTCGACCACGTGATCACCCAGAACATCGACGGGCTGCACCGCAAGGCCGGCAGCCGCCGCGTGACCGAGATCCACGGAAACCTCCGGGAGATCCGCTGCACGCGCTGCGGCCGGGAGTTCCGCGCGCCCGACATCCCGGAAGGGCTCCCGCCCCGCTGCGGCTGCGGCGGGGTGCTCAAGCCGAACACCGTTCTTTTCGGCGAGCCGCTGCCGCCGGAGGCGCTGGCGACGGCGATGCGGGAGGCGCAGCGCTGCGGGCTCATGCTGCTCGTCGGCACCTCGGCGGTGGTTCAGCCGGCGGCCTCGCTCCCCCATCTCGCCCGGCAGCATGGGGCGGCGGTCGTCGAGATCAACCTCGAACCGGCCTTCCGCGGCGCGGACCTCTTTCTGAAGGGGCCGGCCGGAACCGTCCTGCCGCAGCTCGCGGCGGCGGCGGGGAAGCGCCGCCTCTGCGGGAAGGGGGCAGCGGACACGGCATGAGCACGGTGGCCATCGAAGCGCGGGGACCGGTCGCGGTCGTGCGGTTGAACCACGGGGTGACGAACGCCATCGGGCCGCGGCTGGTCGCGGACCTGGAGGCGGCGCTCAAGGCGGTGCGCGAAGACTTCCGGGGGTTGGTGCTCGCGGGGAACGCCAAGTTCTTCAGCATCGGGTTGAACCTGCCCGAGCTCCTGGCGCTCGACCGCGAGGGCATGGCCGCCTTCTGGACGCGGTTCGAGGACACGGTGCTCGCGCTCTACGCGCTGCCGATCCCCACCGCCTGCGCGCTCTGCGGGCACGCGCCCGCCGGCGGGACGATCCTGGCGCTCGCCTGCGACTTCCGCTTCGCGGCGGCCGGCCGCAAGCTCATGGGGCTGAACGAGATCCAGATCGGCCTGGCGGTCCCCTATATCGTCGACCGGATGCTGCGCCAGATCGCCGGGGATGCCGCCTGCCGGCGGATCGAGTACTCGGGCGAGCTCATCCCCTGCGAAGAGGCGCGCTCCCTCGGGCTGGTGGACGAAATCGCGGAGGAGTCGGCGGTCGAGGCGCTCGCCGTGGAGCGGGTCGCCGCCCTCGCCGCCCGGCCCGCCCTCGCCTTCTCCCTGATCAAGCGGCACCGCGTCCGCGACCTCCCCGAGCGGTTTTACGCCATCCGGGAGGAGCTCGGCCGCGACTTCATGGCCTGCTGGTTCTCCCCGCCGGTGCAGGCGCTCATGCGCGAAGCCGCGAAGAAGTATTGAGGGGGCGGCGCCCGGCCGGAAAGCGCCGTCAGGACCACCCGGCCTGCTTCTTGATCGACTTCAGCGTCTGCACGAGGCAGGCCTTGAGGGTGTCGTTCACCCCGGCGCCGGTGACGGCGCTCGCCGCGAAGGCCGGCGCCTTGAGCTGGCGGTTGTAGAAGCGCTCCATCTCCTCCTCGGTCATCAGGGGCACCCCGGAGGCGGCCAGGTCGCGCTTGTTGTACTGCAGGACGACCGGGAACTTGAGGATGTTCACCCCGTGGTCCTTCAGGTTCTGGGCCATGTCCTTCAGCGACTCGATGTTCTGCTCGTGGCGGACGCGCATCGAGTCGGCCACGAAGACCACCCCGTCGGCCCCCTTCAGCACGAGCTTGCGCGTCGAGGCGTACTTCACCTGGCCCGGGACGGTGTAGAGCTGCACGCGCACGTCGCAGCCCTTGATCCGGCCGAGCCCCATGGGCACGAAGTCGAAGAACAGGGTGAGGTCCCCCTTCGTCTTGACCGAGACCATCTCATCGAGCATGTAGCGGCGGCTGTTCTGGAAAATGTACTGCAGGTTCGTCGTCTTGCCGCAGCGACCCGGCCCGTAGTAGACGATCTTGCACTCGACCTCGCGTTTCTTCAGGTTGATGACCGCCATGGCGCGCCTGCCGTCCGGAGGGTGAAGCGGTGCGGGCCGCGCCGGGTCCGGCGGCGGCCCGGGGGGTGGCCCCTTCGGCCCTATTATCGGCCGCGGGCGGCGGGAGGTTTAGCGAAATCGGGGGAGCCGGGGGGCGGCGCGGCCGCCCCCCGTCGCTTTCAACGGTACTCGGTGCTGTGCGCGACCGGGTGGCCGGTGTCGACCGCCTCCCGATCGGCGATCTCCAGGGATTGGTCGAGCGCGGCGAGCGCCTCGTCGACCTGCGCCTCGGTGATGATCAGCGGCGGGGCGATCACCAGCGTGTCGTACCAGGGGCTGACGAAGACGCCGCGCTGCATGGCGTCGGCGGCGACGCGGCCCGGCATCACGTTCTTGCCGCTGAACTTGTCGGCCTTGGTGTCGAAGGGCTCGCGGGTCTTGCGGTTCTTCACGAGCTCGAGGCCCCAGAAGTGCCCGATCCCGCGCACGTCCCCGACCGAAATGTGGCGCTCGGCGAGCGCGAAGAGCCCGGCCTTCAGATGGGCCGCGACGCGCTGCGGCAGGCCGGAGGCCATGAGCTTCTTCAGCTCGGCGATCGCCGCCGGGATCGCCGCGGCCGACAGCGGGTGGAAGGCGTAGGTGTGGCCGTGGCAGAAGACCTCCTCCTCGAAGAAGTCGGCCATGGCCGCCGAGGTCGCCGTGACGGCCAGCGGCGTGTAGGCGGCGCTCGCCCCCTTGGCCGTGGTGAGGATGTCGGGCAGGACGTTCCAGTGCTCCATCGCGAAGGCCGTCCCGGTGCGGTACCAGCCCGACATCACCTCGTCGGCGATCAGCAGCACCCGGTGCTCGTCGCAGATTTGCCGCAGCATGGGGTAGTACTCCGGCGGCGGGATCAGGCGGCCGTTCGTGCCGACGATGGGCTCGACGATGATCGCGGCGACGTTGCCCTCCTCGCGGATCATGTAGTCGAGGTAGCGGGCGCACTGGACCTGGCAGGCGGGGTAGACGAGCCCGAAGGGGCAGCGGTAGCAGTAGCTGTCGGGCGCGAAGCGCACCCCCGGCACCGTGAAGCGCGCCTGCTCGGCATACCAGCGGCGCGGGTCGCCCGTCAGGCTGATGCTCGCCGCGGTCGACCCGTGATAGGACTTGTAGCGCGCGATCACCTTGTAGTCCGGGTGGCGGTACTGGCGCACCATCTTGATGGCGGCCTCGTTCGCCTCGGTGCCGCTCGTCGAGAAGAAAAACTTGGTCAGGCTCGGCGGCATGACGGTCCGCAGGGCCTCGACCGCCTGGATGCTCGCCTCGTTGGCGAAGCCCGGGGCGATGTAGGGCAGCCGCTCGGCCTGCTTGACGATCGCCTCGATGACCGCCGCGTTCTTGTGGCCGAGGTTGGAGCACATGAGCTGGGAGGAAAAGTCGATGTAGCGCTTGCCGGCGCTGTCGGTGAAATAGATCCCCTCGGCGTCGGTGATGAGCAGCGGGGCCTTCCACCCCTTCTGGCGGCTCCAGGTGTGGTAGCTGTGGGCCGCGAACTGCTGGATGCGGCTGGCGGTGTCGGTCATTTCAAGCCTCTCCTTCGGGTTGCGCGGCGGTGGAAAACCGGTCTCGCGCGCCGTGATCCGGCGCGGCGCGCCGGGGCCGGCGGCCGGATGCCCGGTTTTCCATGGCCGGTCACAGGTTGAGCGCCTCGAGCTTCGCCAGGCGCGCCCGGCGGACCTTGCCCAGGGTCTTCAGGGCCCGGGCCACCTCGGGCTGGGACTGGATCTTCTCGGCGGCCTCGGCGTAGTAGCGCGCCGCCCGCGCCTCCAGGCGCTTGGCGGCCGCGGCCACCTCGGGGGCGCTCAGGACCGATGCGCCCTCGCAGGCCTCGCAGAAGGCGGCCCGCGCGAGGCCCTGGACCGGCTCGAGGATCATCTCGGTCACGTTCTCGCGCCGGATGCGCTGCACGGTCTTGACGTTCTTGGCGGCTTCGGCGGCGAGCTGGGAGAGCGCCGCGGCGATCGCGCCGCAGGCCGGGTTCCGGGCGGCGAGCTCGTAGAAGCTCTGGTCCTGGCTCTCCAGCTCCTCGGCGAAGTTCAGGATGCTTCCGAAATTTTCCAGGGGCATGGCTTAACTCCCGTCGGAAAAAGGGCCGGCGGCCCGTTCGATTACAGCCAGCGCTCGATCACCACCTTCGTGTCGGTGAAGAACTGGAAGATCTCCTGGCCGTGGCCCTTCACGTCGCCGAACATCGACTGCCCCGCCCCGCCGAAGGGGAAGAAGGACATCGGCGCGGCGATGCCGATGTTGATGCCGACCATGCTGGGCTTGACCTTGTACTTGAACTCCCGCGCCGTCCCCCCGTTCGAGGTGTAGAGGCAGGCGGCGTTCGCGAAGCCGCGGGTGTTGATGAGATCGATCACCTCGCCCAAGTCCCGGCAGCGCACGATGCTCACCACCGGCCCGAAGATCTCCTCGCGCGCGATGGTCATCTGCGGGGTCACGTGGTCGAAGATGGTCGGGCCCACGAAGAAGCCGTTCGGGAGCTCCGGCACCTTGAAGCTGCGCCCGTCGAGCAGGAGCTTCGCCCCTTCGGCGATCCCCTTCTCGATGTAGCCGAGCACGCGCTGCCGGTGGGCGGCGCTCACGACCGGCCCCATGGCCGTCTTCTCGTCCAGGCCGCTGCCGACCTTCATGGCCTTGGCGGCGGCGGTGAACTTGGCGATCAGCTCCTCGGCGACCCCGCCGACCGGCGCGAGGATCGAGCCGGAGAGGCAGCGCTGGCCCGAGCAGCCGTAGAAGGAGGTGATGAGCGAGGGCATGGCGGCCTCGAGCTTCGCATCCGGCATCACGGCGACGATGTTCTTCGCCCCGCCCAGCGCCTGGACGCGCTTGCCCGTAGCGCCGCAGCGCTCGTAGATGTACTTCGCCGTGGGCGAGGACCCGACGAAGGAGACCCCCGCGATCCCGGGGTGGTCGAGGATCCCGTTCACGACGTCGCGCGAGCCGTGCACCATGTTCACGACCCCCTCCGGCAGCCCGAGCTCGTCGACGATCTCGAAGATCTTCGTCTGGGTCATGGGCACCTGCTCGGAGGGCTTCACGATGTAGGTGTTGCCGGCGACGATCGCGTAGGGCAGGAACCACCACGGGACCATGCCGGGGAAGTTGTAGGGGACGATCCCGGCGAAGACCCCGACCGGCTGGCGGTGCCCTTTGCAGTCGATGTCTTTGGCGATGTCCTCCAGGGTGTAGCCGCACATGAGGGTCGTGACGCCGGTGGCGTGCTCGACGTTTTCGATCATGCGCCGGACCTCGCCGCGGGCCTCGTCGATGCACTTGCCCTGCTCGGTCGTCAGCGTCCGGGCGATCTCCTCGAAGCGCTCCTCGAAGAGGTCCTTCAGGCGGAAGAGGTAGCGCGCGCGGGTGAGCGGCGGGGTGGCGCGCCATTCCCAGAAGGCGGCCTGGGCCGCCTTGACCGCGCGGTCCACGTCCGCCGCGGTCCCGTAGGGGACCCGCGCGATCTTTTCGCCCAGGGCGGGGTTCCACACGTCGCCGAACACCTTGGTGTCGGAATCCACCCATTCGCCGTTGATGTAGTTTTTCATGACGGGCAGCGCCATACCGTGTCCTCCTTGTGCGGGATTGGATAGAGAGTGCGTCCGGTTGGAGGCGAGAATAGGCCAAAGCGGCGGCCCTGTCAAGAAATAAAAAGGCGTTTTCTGCGAATTCAGAAATTATATTGACATTGATCGACGAAATACTGTATTTCTTCGATCTGAAAACGCCAGAATCTTTTATTCGGGGGCTTGTGGATGAAACGCCCGAACGGTGGGAGCCGGAAAAAGAACCTCGACGCCGTGGACTGCCGGATGATCGAGATCCTGCAAAAAGACGGCCGGGCCGCCAACACCGAGATCGCCAAGGCGATCGGCATCTCGGAGGCGACGGTGCGCACGCGCCTGAACCGCCTGATCGACGAGGGCATCGTGCAGATCGTGGCGGTGAGCAACCCCCTCAAGCTCGGCTTCGAGATCGTGGGCAACATCCGCATCCACGTCGACATCCAGAAGATGGAGCGCATCCTCGAGGAGCTGAAGAAGATCCGCGCCCTGTGGTACATCGTCCAGACGACCGGCGGAACCGGCATCGACGGCGAGTTCGTGCTGAAGGACCTCGAGGAGCTGAACGACCTGATCTTCGAGAAGATCAACAAGATCGACGGGGTGCTGCGGACCGAGACGAACCTATTTCTGAACTTCGTGAAGCGGCAGTACGACTGGGGCACGGCGCTCGACTAGCGGCCGGCGCCCTCCGGCGCGCCTGCCGAGCGGCAGGCCTCCCACCGCTTCCCGCCGGGTCAGGCGCCGCCGATGCCGTACTCTTTTTCGCCCAGCACCCCCCAGACCTCCTTCCAGGCCGTCTTCATCGCCGCGACCCGCCCCTTGATCTCGCCCTTCTGCGCGGAAAACTCCGCCGGGCACTCGCGGGAGAGCCGCTCGATCGAGGCGTTCAGCTCGTCGACGGCGGCGTTCAGCTTGGCGATCAGCGGCGCGGCGCGGCCGCGGCCGGCGGGCGGAAGCTTCTCCGCGCGGCGGAGCAGGTCGTAGATCTTGGCCTTCCAGGCGGTGAGCTCGTGGTTCACGGTATCGCAATAGGATCTGGCGTCCATCGGGGCACCTCCTCGATACGTCGTTCAACGCGATGAGCAGAACCTATCGCTGAAACCGGGCCTGTCAAGCCGGGGCGGCCGGCGGCTACTTGCGCATCAGGTGGGTCACGGCCTGCTCGAGCCCCTCGAGGGTGAGCTCGAACATCGGGAAGATCTGCCGGATGAGGGCGATGGTGCGGGTGTAGGGCCAGCTTCCGGCCGGCTTGGGGTTGAGCCAAACGGCCTTGGGGAAGAATCCGGCGAGCAGCTTCAGGCACTCGATGCTCGGCCGGCCGCTGCGCTCCTCGACATAGATCGAGCCGTCGGTCGCCATGAGCTCGTAGGGCGCCATGCTCGCGTCGCCGACCAGGATGAGGCGGGTCTGCGGGTCGGCGGCGGCGAACGCCTCGATCGACTGCGGCTTCCGGAAGCGCGCCGGGTCCTCCCAGAGGGTGCCGTAGACGGTGTTGTGGAAGAAATAGGTCTTGAGGTCCTTGAACTGGTAGCGGGCGTAGTCGAAGAGGGTCTGCACCACCGGAACGTAGGGCTCCATGGACCAGCCGCCGTTGTCGACCGCGAGGATCACCTTGAGCTTGTCCTTGAGCGCGCGGCCGAAGACGATCTCGATCTCCCCGCCGTTGCGGGTGGTCCGGGCGATGGTGGCCTCGATGTCGACCCGGTCCTTGGGCCCGGCCGGCGCCATGTGGCGCAGCCGCTTGAGCGCCTCGCCGACCAGCTGCTCGGTGAGCAGCCCCTGCTGCGAGTAGTCGCGGTAGCGGCGCTCGAGCGCGAGCTTGACCGCGGACTTGTGGCGCGACACCCCGCCGACCCGCATCCCCTCGGGATGGTGCCCGGAGTGGCCGACCGGCGAGTGGCCCCCGGTGCCGATCCATTTCCCGCCCCCGTGATGCGCCTCGGTCTGCTCCTTGAGGCGCGCCTTGAAGTACTCGATGAGCTCCTCGGGGGAGAGCCGCTGAAGCGCCCGCTCGTCGACGCCGAGAAGCCGGGCGAGCTCCTGCGGGTGCGCGAGCCAGGACTCGAGCATGAGCCGCGCCAGCTCGTCGAGCTCGACCCCCTTCGGGTCGGGGAGCTCGGCGCCGGCGAAACGGTGGGCGAAGACCCGGTCGAAGAGGTCGAAGTGGCGCTCGCTCTTCACCAGGATCGCGCGGCTGGCGGTGTAGAAGTCGTCGAGCGAGGCGACGAGCCCCTCGGCGAGCGCCCGGTGCAGCGTCAGAAAGGCCGTCGGGCTGACGGGGATGCCGGCGTCGCGCAGCGTGTAGAAGAAGTCGACGAACATGGCGTGGGCGAATTCGCGCGCGGGAGGGTTCAGAAGCTCTTGCGGCGGGCGAGGGCCTCGCGCGCGCGCAGGTGGTCGTGGCTCTTCTTGAAAAGCACCCCGAGATAGGGCAGCTCGCCCTTGTCGAGCGCGCGCGGGTTGAAGTCGGGGTCGGCCCTAAGCGCCCGGATCCAGTTGATGAGCTCCCGGGTCGCCGGCCGCTTCTCGATCCCGTCGATCTGGCGCACCCGATAGAAGGCCGCCACCGCCTTCTCGAGCAGGTCGGCCTCGATCCGCGGGAAATGCACCCGCACGATCCGCCGCATGAAATCGGGGTCCGGGAAGGCGATGTGATGGAAGTTGCAGCGTCCGAGGAAGGGGTCGGAGAGGTCCTTCTTGGCGTTGGAGGTGATGATGATCACCGGTCGGTGTCGGGCCTTCACCGTCTTGTCGATCTCGATGATGTCGAACTCCATCTGGTCGAGGACGTCGAGCATGTCGTCCTGGAAGTCGGTGTCGGCCTTGTCGATCTCGTCGATCAGGAGCACGCAGCGGGTGTCGGCGGTGAACGCCTGGCCGATTTTGCCCATGCGGATGTAGTCCTCGATGCGGCTCACATCGCGCTTCGAATCCCCGAAGCGGCTGTCGTTCAGCCGGGTCAGCGTGTCGTACTGGTAGAGGGCGTCGACGAGCTTCATGCTCGACTTCACGTTGAGCACGATCAGCGGCATGGCGAGCGACTCGGCGATCGCGTGGGCGAGCATCGTCTTGCCGGTGCCCGGCTCGCCCTTCAACAGCAGCGGCATTTCGAGCGCCATCGAGATGTTGACGATCTGGGCGAGCTCGGCGTCCAGGACGTAGCGCGAGGCCCCCGTGAACGGATTCGATGCCTTGGCGTTCATGCGTCTTTCCATTCGGTTTGGCGGATGATGAGCGAAACCTCCCGGGTCAGGGCGAGCGCCTTTAGGGCCAGCTCGGGCGGCAGCATGCCCATGCCGCAGGAGGGGGTCACGAGCGAACGCGCCAGCAGACGCGGGGGCGGGAGCGCGGCCGGGGCCGCGCGCTCGAGGATGGCGGCGAGGCGCGCGGCGAGGCCGGCCGCCGTCGCCCGCGCGAGCTCGGCGGCGTCGAGCGTCGGGACGATCCCCCAGGCGATCTGCTTCCCGGCGGCGAGAAAGCGCTCGAACGCGGGCCGGTAGAGGATGAACCGCTCGAAGAAGGCGAAGGCGTCGAAGCTGACGATGTCCGCGCCCGACTCGAGAATCAGCTCCCAGTCCGTGTTGCCGCAGACGTGCACCCCCGCGAGCGCCCCCCCGGCGTGGACCGCCGCGACGATCTCGGCGAGGGCGGCCCGCACCTCCTCCGGCTGGACCCCGAGGAACTCCGAGGAGCCGAAGCCGGAGAGCGCCGGCTCGTCGATGAAAAGCAGCACCGGCCGGCCCCAGCGGGCGAGGCGGCCGGCCTGCCGGCGGGCGCGGCCCGCGAGGTGCTTCACCACGGCGTCGCGCAGCTGCGGGTCGTAGAAGACGGCGCGGCCCGACTCGTCGCGCACCGCCACCCCCAGGGTGAAGGGCCCGGTGACCTGCCCCTTCAGGGCGAGCGGCGGCGCGCGGCGGGCGGCGAGCTCCCGCTCGAGGGCGTCGATCCCCGGGCAGCGAGGCTCATCGCGCCGGCCGGCCGGCCGGCCCTCCGACTCCGCAAGGAACTCCTCGTAGAGCCCGAGCAGCTCGGCGTCGAAGCCGGGGGCCCGCCGGTCGACCACCGGGCGCTCCCCGGAGGCGTCGAGCCCCGGAAGCCCCGCCGCGAACTGGGAGACCATGTCCTCGCCCGCGAGCCGGGGGAGCTGCGCCCAGGCCGGTATCTCGGGGGTCGTCTGCTGAACGGCCCGCGCGGCCGCCGCATGGTCATCCATGGGCAGGCTGCCGATCAGGCACGGCAGCCCGCCGCCCGAAAATTTTGCCGGCAGCGGGTCCATTTCTCTTGCGTTCCGGTCGATCGCGAAACGGCCGCCCGGCGGGTTCGGCGCCGGCGCGGCCAGAAAAACATAACGCGGAAGCGTACCACATGCCGCCTGCCGTTTCAAGGAATGGCGGCCGTGCGCGAATTGACAGCCGAAGGCGCCGGTGCTATAAACGCGCCTGGGGCCGTCCGTCCGGCCCCGGGCGTCGAGAGGGGGTGGAACCGCCGGTGGCCGACATCATTTCCTTCGATGACAAGATGCTGCCCGCGCGCGAAAAAAAGGCGGCGCTGCGGCGCCGGGAGAAGGCGCTCGCGGTGCGGCGCGTGCTGCAGTGCGCCAGCTGCGCGCACAAATGCGAAAAGTGCGGAACCCAGCTCGAGACGCCGCCGGCGCCCGCCCGGGGGGCGGGCGGCCCGGCGCATCTGCCCTACAAGTTCTGCGAGGCCTGCCGGGACGAATATCAGGACTACATCGAGCGCCTGCAGGGCCGCGGCGACGCGGAGTGCTACTGGCGCAACGAGCAGTGGCTCGACTCCTGGAAGAAATGGATCGACTACCAGGGCAGCGTCGACCGTTACCTGAAATCCAAAGAGTTCCAGATGCTCCTGCAGGAGTTCAAGACGACGTGAACGCCGGAGTCGGCGGCCGGCCGTAAATCGAGCGAAGGGCCGGGCCGCCCGCCTCCGGCGAAGGAGGTATCATGTTTGGGATCGGAATGCCGGAATTGATCATCATCCTGGTGATCATCCTGATCATCTTCGGGGCCGGAAAGCTTCCCGAAATCGGCTCCGGGATCGGCAAGGCCATCAAGAATTTCAAGGGCGCCGCGGAAGAGCCCGAGGTGAAGAAGGAGTCGGAGAAGCTCGAGGAGAACAAGAAGGGTTGATCCCGGCCGCCCGGCCGAGGACCCCGCATGCCTGCCCGCAGCCGGGAGCGATCCCGGCTGCACGTTTTTCATGGCGGCGCTTCGAGGCGGGGGCGGCTTCGGGCGTCTTGCCGGGCGAACACCGCTTCCCGGCCGGCGGCCGCCCGGCAGCGCCGGGGCCATCATGGCGCGGGGCCCCGCCGCCGGCCGCGAGGCGCTGGGGAGCATTTCCAAGCGCCGCGCAACGCGGCGTCACGGCCGCAAGACGCCGTTCATCCGCAACCTGTCAGAAGGGGATATCGTCGTCGTTCCCGAAACCGTTGGGCCCGCCGGAAGGCTCGCGCCCGGCGGACGGGGGCCGGCCGCCGCCGGCCTCGGGCACCTCGCGGCTGCCGCCCAGGAACTGGACGTCCTGGGCGACGATCTCGGTCGTGTAGCGCTTGACCCCCTCCTTGTCCTCGTAGGAGCGGGTCTGGAGCTTGCCCTCGACGTAGACCTGGCGGCCCTTCGCCAGGTACTTGCCGCAGATCTCGCCGAGCTTGTCGAAGGCGACGATCCGGTGCCATTCGGTCCGCTCCTTCTTCTCGCCGGTCGTCTTGTCCTTCCAGGTCTCGGAGGTCGCCACGCTGAACTTGGCCAGCGCCGCCCCGCTCGGCATGTAGCTCACCTCCGGGTCGCGCCCGAGATTGCCCACGATGATCACCTTGTTGATGCCGGCCATGGTCCCCCCTTTGGAAGCGGTTGCATCCGATGCATGCCCCGCGCGCGCAGGCGGCGTGGAATCTACCCAACCGCGGCCGCGAAGTCAATCGCCGAGCGGACGGCGGCGCCCCGGGCCTCTCCGGCCGCGGCGCTGCGCGAGGCGGTCGCGCGCGGCGGCGAGCCGCCGCACGATCCGCCCCGCCCCGGTCTCGACCGCCCGCAGCGCGCCGTGCGGGCATTTCTCGACGCAGCAGTAGCAGCGGATGCAGCGGTCGTAGTCGAACCCGACCGCGCGGGCGTACTGGGTGATCGCCCCGGCCGGGCAGGCGCGCCGGCACTCGCCGCACAGCCGGCAGCGCCCGGGGTCGGCGACCGGCCGCTCGATCAGGTGCCGGCGGATCAGCGGCTGGAGGGGCCGCGGGCCGAAGGTGAGCGGCCCGAGCGCCGGGAGCCGGAAGGCCGGAACGACCCGGAAATCGCCCCGGATTTCGAGCGCCGGCGGCAGGAGCCCGAGCTCGGCGGCGGCCGGCAGGGTGGGAAGCCTTTCTTCCGGAACGCCCAGCAGCCGGCAGACCGCCTGGTCGAGGGCGTGGGTGTCGCGGCTGGCCGCGAGCACCCCGAGCTCGACCGGGGTGCCGCTGCGCCCCGGCCCCTGCCCTTCCATGGCGAGGACCCCGTCCACCAGGGTCGCGGCCGGTTTCACGGCGGCGGCGAGCTGCACGAGCAGGCGGGCGAACATGCGCCGGTCGATCCCGCTCCGCAGGTGCCAGCGCGGCTTCTCCGCGCCGACGATGCAGCCGAAGAGGTTCTTCACCCCGAGGGTGAGGAGCATCATGGCGTGGGTCTTGAGCTTGGGCAAATTGATGACGACGTCGGCCGCGAGCGCCTCGCGGGCGACCGCGATGCGGCCGAAGGGCGGACCGACGTCGACGCGCACCGTTTCGGTGAAGGGCCGCGCCTCGAGGTCGAGCCCCTGCCATGCCTCGCGGTAGCCCCCCTCGGCGAGCAGCCGCTCGAAGGAGCCGATGCCGGGGCTGTCGGCGACGAGCACCCGCGCGCGGCGGGCGAGGGCGAACTCGGCGGCCGCCCGGACGACCAGCGGGTGGGTGGTCATGGCGCGGCGCGGGGCGGCCGGCCCCAGGAAGTTGGGCTTGATCAGGACCCGGGCGCCCGGGGCGATTCCGATCTCCCCGAGCCCCTCCAGGAGCGCGAAGACCGCCGCCCGGACCCGGGCCGGGTCGTAGTCGGCGCGCTTGAAGGCGACGACGGCGCTCATTCGGGCGCCCTCCGCGAGAGGCGTCGCCGCGCCTCCTGGATGCGGCCGAGGGCGGCCGCCTTCAGGTGCAGCGCGGCGAGCATGAGCCGCGCGCCGGCCCCCCGGCCGAAGGCCGCGCGGGAGAGCCGGCCGTCGCCGACCCGGCCCGCGGTGTAGAGCCAGACCATGTTCTGGAGCATCTCGCGGCGGCGGAAGGGGAGCATCCGCGGCACGAAGGCCCAGTTGCGCGCCATGCGGCCGGCGAGCGTCTCCAGGCGCGCCGCCTCCGGGCCGATGCGCCCGTCGGCGATCGCCCGGGCGGTCAGGGGATAGCCCGGGAAATATTGCAGGGAATAGAGGTTCGCGCGCAGCGGCTTGGGCAGTTCGAGGAAGAGCCGCAGGGTCTCGGCGAGGCTCGCCTCGTCGTCGTAGGGGTTGTCGAGGATGAAATCGTAGCGGATCTTGACGCCCGAGCCGGCGATGCGGCGCGCGAGGTCGAGGATCGCGGCGTTTTTCCCCGGCCGGCCGAAGATGCGGTTGCGGATCGCGTCGGTCCCGGCCTCGATCCCGAACTTGACGCGGTGCAGCCCGGCGCGGCGCAGGCGTTGGATGGTCTCGGGCGCGACGAGCATGGGGTTGTACTGGACTTTGAAGGGCAGCCCGACCTCGGCCGGGTAGCGCGCCTCGAACTCGGCCAGCCACGCGGGGTCGGTGCCGAAGTTCTCGTCGTGGAACTCGACCATCGCGTGCCGGCTGCCGGGCCGCGCCAGCATCTCCCGGATCTCGGCGATCACGCTTCCGACCGAGCGGCGCCGCACGAAGGGGCCCAGGCCGCGAAAGAGGGGCTTGAGCAGGCTGTTCACGCAGTAGGTGCAGGCGAAGGGGCAGCCGCGGGCCGGGAGCACGGGGAGCACCGGGTCGCGGCTCCAGGGGTCCTCCGCGGCGATCCGGCCGTCCTCGATGAAGGCGAAGCTCTTCCGGCCGACCGCCGGGAAGGGCAGCGCGTCCAGGTCGACGACGAGCGGCCGCAGGGGGTTGCGGAAGACCCGGCCCGCCTCGCGGACCCAGAGGTTCGCGATCCGGCGGGGGTCGCCCCCGTCGCGCAGCGCCGCCACGCGCTCGACCAGCGCGCCCTCGGCCTCGCCGACGCAGATCTCGTCCGCCTCGGCGAGCGACTCCTCCGGGAAGATGGTCGGGTGGATCCCGCCCCAGAGGACCCGGGCGGAGCCCGCGCGGCGCACGCTGGCCGAAAGCCGCCGCGCGGTCTCGACGTACGGCGAGGTGACGCTCAATCCCACGAGCGCCGGGTCGATGGCCCGGAGGCGCTCCGCGAAGAGCGCCTCCTCCCGCGCCGTGGGCGGGCTGGCGGCGTTCGTGAGGCGGTTCTTGAAGAAGATCGCGTGCGGCTCGACCCCCGGCAGCCGCTCCAGCAGGGCGTGGAGAATCCGCACGGGGTAGTTCTGGTAGCGGTAGAGTGCGACCAGCAGGACTCGGGTCATGGCCATGGGTGCGCGGGCTCGCCTCCGGTCGAGGTCCGCGCCCACCCTAACCCGGCTTCCCGGAAAAATCAAAACGGCCCGCGGCCGCCGCCTTCAATGGCCGCTCAGGAAGCTTTTCGCCTTCCGGCGCCCCGGCTCTTCGAATCGGGAGAGGCGGAAGGGGTTGTCGCGGTTCGCCCGCTTGCCGGCCGCCAGCTCGGCGCAGATCCGGCCGGCGGCCGGCGACATCATCACCCCGAACCAGTACCCGCAGTTCAGGTGGAACCCGGGAAGGCTGTCGACCGGCCCGATGAGGGGCTGCCCGTCCGGCGTGTAGACGTACTGGCCGGCGGAGACGTTGACGTCGCTTCTCTTGAGGCGCTCGCCGACCGCGGCCCAGAAGGGGGTGAGCCGGCGGCAGTGCTCCAGGCAGAGCAGCGGGAACTCGTAGTCGCCCCGCGGGTTCTCGAGCGGTTCCGTCGCCGGTTCCGCGGGGTCGACCCAGCCGAGAAGCGCGCCGCCGGCCTCGGGGCGCCAGTAGGAGCCGTTCACCAGGTCGACGGTGAACGGCGCATCGGCCGGCGGCCGGTCGGTGCGGATATAGGCCTTCTGCCGCCGCACGAGCTCGAGCGGCAGCCGCAGCCCGACCATCTCGGCGACCACCCCGGCGAAGGGGCCGGCCGCATCGACCACGAGGCGGGTGGCGATCGTCCCGCGATCGGTTTCGACCGCCTGCACCCCCTTTCCGTCCACCCGGATGGCGAGCGCCTTCGTCCGGAGCAGGAACGCGGCCCGGGAGGCCTTGGCGAAGCCCTGGGTGAGCTCGTGGCAGGAGAGCCAGCCGTCCTTCTGCCGGAAGGTGGCGCCGACCACCGTTTCGGAGACGAAGGGGAAGCGCCGGCGCGTCTCCTCTGCGTCCAGGTAGAGCGTGTCGGTCACCCCGGCCCGGTGCTGGGCCGCGACGGCGGCCTTGAGCTCCGGGAGCGCCTGCTCGTCGTCCGTGACGAAGAGGTACCCCTGCTGGCGCAGATGGATCGAGGCCTCTTTCAGGCCGGTGAACTCGGCGAAGTTTTCGAAGACGCGGATCGACTCGAGGGCGAGCGCCGCGAGCTCCGGCTCGGTGAACTGCGCGCGGAAGCATTCGGCCGAGGCCGCCGTCGTGAAGGTCGAAAGCCCCTCCCGCGCCTCGAGAAGCACGGTGTCGAACCCGAATTTCGAAAGAAAGTAGGCGGTTGCCGTGCCGACGATCCCCCCGCCGATGACGACCGCCTCGGCGCCCGCCGGGGCTTTTTCCGGAACATGGATTTTGGGCATGTGCACCTCCGCGATGAGTTCGGTCAGCGGCCGCGGCGGGAGCCGGCGGCGACCGTGAGCCCGATCCCCGCCGCGATCATTACGCCGCCGGCCATCTCGACCGGTGTCAGCACCTCTCCCAGAAAGAGGTAGGCCAGCGCCGCGGCGATGACGATCTCCGACATCGCCACGACCGTGACCACCCCGGCCGGCAGGCGCCCCAGCCCGAGGGTGAAGACGAGGAACCCGCCCACCGTGGACAACCCGACCAGCCCCGCGAAAAAGGCGAGGCTGCGGCCGGGGAGCGGCCAGGGCGGGGGGGCCTCGAGCTGGAAGGGCAAGAGCACCAGCACCGCGAAGCCGAAGGCATGGGCGAGGATCGGGACCGCGCCGTAGTCGGCCCTGAGCTTTTTCCCGAGCAGGCTCCAGGCGGCATAGAGCACCGGCACGCTGAACCCCGCGAGGACCCTTCCCGCCGAGACCTCCGCCTTCCCGAGGGCGCCTGCCCCGGTGATCAGAACCGCCCCCCCGAAGATGAGCCCGAGCGACCCGAGGCGCCGGGCGGTGAGCGGAACGCCCCAGACGAGGCGTTCGAACACGAGCACGATGGCCGGCATCGAGGCCTGCTGGAGAGTCGTGACCGCCGCGCCGTTCAGGTGGACCGCCCAGTTCAGCGCGACGTGGAACAGCCCGAGGCTCGCCCCCAGGCCGGCCGCCCAGCAGAGGTCCCGGCGCCCGAGCACCCGCAGCCGTCCGCCCGCGGCGAGGTGCAGCAGCACGAAGGCGCCGAAGGCGCCGAGGTCCCGCCAGAACGCGAGCGCGAGCGCCGAAACCCCGCCGGGGGCCATGATCAGCTTGATGAAGATGCCCGAGGTCGCCCAGAACGCCGCGGCGGCCAGGATCGCGAGCGTCCCCAGAAGGTCCGCCCCGGCGCGGGGATGATCCGTGAAAGCCATGGCTCACACCGGGTCCGGAAGGCCCTCTATTTCGGCCGCCGCCTGCCGCTCGATGAACACCTCCTCGCCGCCCGCGGTTTTCGCGACGACGTCCTTGAGAGTCAGCCGCACCTCCTCCTGGCGGGTCCCCGCCCGGGCGGCGAGCCGGTGCAGCTCCTCCGCCAAGGCCCGGCGGAGCTCGCCGTCGGCCGTCTCGAGGTCCTCGAAGCGCGGGCGCCCCGGCAGCCCCTCGAGATAGAACCCGCCGGCCGGATCGGGTTTGATGGCGGCCAGCCGCCGGATGACCACCCGGCTGGCGACGGCGCCGACCGCGTTGGCGACATCGTGGTCCGCCGGAATCCGCGCCTCGGCCCCGAGCAGGGCGGCGGCCGGCGGCAGAAAGTGGCCGATGGGCGCCCCGACGCCGATGATCGGGCGGCGCAGCTCGAAGCGCACCGCGTAGCCCGGGCCGCCGCCCGCAAGCAGGTTGTCGAGGAGCAGCCGGCAGGTCGGGCAGGCGTCGCGCGCGGCGCCGCGGTGCTCCGCCCCGAGCGCGTGGTGGATCACCTCGAGCGCCAGGCGCCGGACGACCCGCTCGAGCAGCTCGGCGCCGAGCGCCTCGGGCGCGGCGCCGCAGAGGCCGGCGGCGAGCGCGAGCATCCGCCGCGAGGCCGCGGCATCCCAGCGCACGAAGCGGCCGGCGGCATGCAGCAGGTCGGTGGGGGTGAGCCCGCAGCGCTGCACCGCAAAGCGCGCCTCGAGCCGCGCGAGCGGCAGAAGCCCCGCGTGCGGGACCCCGGCGGCCGCGGCGAGCTCGAGCAGGCTGAAGGGCCGCTCGGCGAGCAGCGCGACGACCCGCGCTTCGAGCGCGCCCTCCACCGGGCCGCCGGCGTTCGGGTTCAGGGTGAAGATCTGCGCGCCCTCGAGGCTTCCCGCGAGCCGCCGGCGGTGCGCCTCGAGGTAGCCGAACGTGGCGGCGAGGTCCCGTCCGCCGCGGCCGAGCCAGGCGACGGGCGCCACCCGCCGTGGGCCGATCCGCCATTCGCCGCCATGGTAAAGGATGAGGCTGTCCCCGCCCAGCCCCTCGGTCTGGATGTCGAGCGCCCGGACGTGGGTGCGCACGGGGCCGACCCGCGACCCGCTCTCGCACAGCCGCACCCGGCCGCCTTCCACGGCCGCGATGTCCGTGGTGGTGCCGCCCATGTCGACCACCACGGCGTCCGCAAGGCCGGTTAAGCGCCGCGCGCCGGCGACACTCGCGGCCGGCCCGGAGAGGATGGTCTCCACCGGCCGCTCCATGGCGAGCGCCCGGGACATGAGGGAGCCGTCCCCGCGCACGACCATCACCGGCGCGCGGATGCCGAGCTCGGCGAGCACCGCGGCGACGTCCCCCAAGAGGCGCCGCAGGCGCGGGACGATCCGCGCGTTCTGCACCGCGGTCACGGCGCGCAGCTTGAAATCGAGGAGCTGGGAGAGCTCGTGGCCGCAGGAGACGAAGCAGCCGGTCTCGGCGGCGAGGAGATCCTTGACCGCCGTCTCGTGGGCGGGGTTGATCGCGCCGGCGTAGCCGGAGACCGCGAACGCCTCGACCCCCTCGCCGTCGCACAGGCGCCGGGCGATGCGCCGCACCTCTTCGGCGTCGACCGGTGCCAGCTCCGCGCCGGTGATGTCCAGGCGGGCCGAAAGCACCGCCTGGGGGGCGTGGATCGATTCGCGCCCGGCGTCGAAGCCCGGCGGCGGCATGAGGATCAGCCCCACCTTCTGGCCCTCGCCCTCGACGATGGCGTTGGTGGCGAGCGTGGTGGAGACCGAGACGAGCTCGACCGCGGCGAGCCCGCGGCCGGCGAGCCCGGACAGGGCCTCGCGGATCCCGATCGCGAAGTCCCAGCGGGTCGTCGGCGCCTTGCTCTTGGCGGCGACCCGGCAGGCGCCGAAGTCGTAGACCACGGCGTCGGTGGTGGTGCCGCCGGCATCGATGCCGAGCCCGATGCGCGGGCCCCGGCGCGGGGCCTCCGGCGCCGGGCGGCGGAGCACCGCATGGGTCTCGGCGGCCCCCGGCCGGCGCCCGCCGGCCGCGGCCGGATGGGCGGCCAGGCCTCCGTTGGCGGCATCAAAAACCGTGATCTGGCCGGGGGGGACCACGAAAATCTCCTCGGTCGATCGCGGCCTGCAGCTTGCGGCGCAGCTTGTCGGGCCGCTCGTGCAGCCCGGCCGGCAGGTAGTGGGCGCCGAGGGTGAGCGGCTGCGCGGCCGCGAGGCGCTCGATCTCCTTTGCGAGCACCCCGCAGGCGATGATGAAGAGGCGTGCGTTGGAACCCATCGTCCCATCGACCCCGGAGGGGCGCGGCGCTATCGCCAGCTAAGCTGCATCCGGTCGAGCTCCCGGAGCTGCTCGGCGGGAAGCGGGGCCGCGCGGTGCTGCATCAGCGCGAGCGTCCGCTGCTTGAGGCGCTCCGCGAGGGGCTTCGACCCGGCCGCCTCCCACTGGGCGTAGAGCTGGCGCTCGAAGATCTCCGAGTACTTGATCCGTCTGAAGTGCCGCAGCGTGTGGGCCTGCTGCAGGTAGTGGCCGCCGGGGCCCACCCGGTCGATCAGATCGAGGGCGAGGCTCTCCGCGGAGACCTCGATCCCCTCCATGAAGTGCCGGACGTGGTCCACGATGTCGTGCACCAGCACCATGAACTCGGGGCTCGCGACCGAGCCGTGGTCGAGCCAGCTGCCGCAGTCGTGCACCAGGCCCGAGCCGACCGCAGCGGCGGAGAGAATCTGCCAGGCGGCCTCGGCCCCGGCCTGTGCGTCGCAGAACTTGGCGTCGGTCGCCCCCGCCGTGCCGAAGAAGGGCAGGCGGTAGTGCTGGGCCATCTGGGCGAGGGCGGCCGTCATGAGGCTCATCTCGATCGCCCCGTAGGAGAAGACGGTGCTGCGCATGTCCATGATGGTCGCAAAGGCCCCGTAGATGAAGGGGGCGCCGGGGCGGACGAGCTGGTGCAGGACGAGCCCGCTCAGCGACTCGGCGCTCGCCTGCACGATCGCCCCGGCGAAGGTCGCCGGCGCGGAGCCGCAGCACTGCGGCGCCGGGAAATTGATCAGCGGGATCCCCTGCTCGGCGCAGAAGATGAGCTTCTCGACCGCCGGGTCGAAGTAGACGAGCGGCGAGATCGGCTCGGTGTACTGCACGATGTAGGGCGCCGCCTCGAAGTTCTCCCGGCCGCCGCACAGAAGCAGCGCCATGTCGTATATGTCGCGGACGCTCCGCGCGTCCTTGCAGCAGAAGACGAGCGGCTTTTCGCAGCACTCCATCACGTTGCGGGCGATCACCCGGTCGGCGACGTCCGCCGCCACGTCGGCCGCCATGCCGATGGTCATGCACCACTGGTAGTTGGGCAGCGCGTCGCAGAGGGCGGCCGTCACCCGGACGTTTTCGCTCACGAAGCGGCGGCGCGCGTGGGTCCGGGGATCGAGGTAGTCGACGCAGTCGAGGCTCGGGCCGAAAAAGCTCTTGTCGCCCTCGAGGAAGACGCAGCGCCGGCCCGTGCGGCTTCCGAGCACGATCCGCGAAGGGGCCCGGCGGATCGCCGCCTCCACCATGGGCGCGGGGATCCGCACGCGGTCGCCCGTGACGCGGGCCCCCCCGCCGGCCAGGATCTCGAGCGCGCGCGGGTGGGTGATCTTCACCCCGGTGCGCTCGAGCACCTCCAACGCGGCCGCGTGCAGCTGCGCGATCTGCCCGTCGTCGATGACCTGGAGCCGCGGCTTGAAATGGAGCGTGTCGGTCGTCATGCCCATGGGGTCTCTCCTTGATTTCGGGCCCGCGGGGCGCCGCTCTCCGCGACCGGCACCCCGTGCAGCGCGCGGCCGCCGGCCTTGAGGGCGCTCTCCAGCATGATCTCGCTCATCGTCGGGTGGGGGTGGATGGTCTCCATGAGGTCGGCGACCCGGGCCCCCAGGCGCAGGGCGAGCGTCGCCTCGGCGATCAGCTCGGTGGCGTGCGCCCCGATCAGGTGGACGCCGAGCAGCCGCCCGTCCTCCCGGCGGCTCACGATCTTGGCCTCGCCGGCGATCTCGCCCAGCACCTGGGCCTTGCCGAGGCTGCGGAAGAGGACCCGGTCGGCGGCCGCGTCGATTCCGCGCTCTCGGGCGGCGCTCTCGCTCAGCCCCACGCAGGCCACCTCGGGCGCGGTGAAGATCGCGCCGGGGACGGCGTCGTAGCGCATGCGCCGCGGCTCCCCGAGGCCCGCGGCGTTCTCGGCGGCCGTGCGCCCCTCCATCGAGGCCACGTGGGCGAGCATCACCTTGGCCGGGCCGAGGATGTCCCCGATGGCGTAGACGCCCGGGACGTTCGTCGCGAGCGTGTCGTCGGCGAGGATCCAGCCGCGGGGGTCGGTCGCGACGCCGATCGCCTCGAGCCCGATCCCGTCGCTGTTCGGCTGCCGGCCGACGCAGACGAGGACGCGGTCGACCTCGAGGTCGATGGGCGTGCGCTCCTCGGCGGAAAGGCCGGCAGCGGCCGGCGCGGGGCCGATGCGGACCGCAAGCCGCCCCCCGCGGGGCTCGACCCCCGCGACGACGCGCTCGACGAAGAAGGCGATCTTGCGCTTCTTGAACTCGCGCTGCAGGACCTTCGCGCAGTCCTCGTCCACGGCGGGCAGCGGCAGGAGCCGCGGGAGGGCTTCGACCACGGTCACCCGGCTGCCCAGGGCGGAGAGCAGGCAGGCGAACTCGCAGCCGATCACCCCGCCGCCCACGATCAGGACCGAGGCGGGAAGCTCGGTCAAGCAGAGGGCGTCGTTGCTCGAGATCACCCCGCGCCCGTCGAAGGGCAGCCCCGGCAGGCCGAGCGGCCGGGTGCCGGCGGCGACGATGAGCCGGTCCCAGGCGAGCTCGCGCGCCTCGCCCGCCGCAGCGCGCACCCGCAGCCGCCCCGGGCCGGTGACGACGCCCTCCCCCTGGATGCAGGCCACCCGGTGGTGCTGCAGCAGCTGCCGGATCCCCTGCGCCTGGGCGGCGACGACGGACTGCTTGCGGGCCATCAGCCGCTCGAGGTCGACCCGCGCGCCCCCTTCGGCGACGATCCCGTATTCGGCGGCGCGGCGCATCTGTGTAAGGAGCTCGGCCGTCGTGATCAGCACCTTGGAGGGGATGCAGCCCCAGTTCAGGCAGGTGCCGCCCACCGCCTCGCGCTCGACGACCGTGACCTGAGCGCCCAGCTGGGCCGCGCGCACGGCGGCGGCGTATCCGCCGGGGCCGGCCCCCAGCACGACGATGCGGGTCGTCATGATGTCGCTCCTCTCTTGGTCCCGCCGGCCGGGCCGCCGGCTTAGAGCATTTGATCGAGCGGCCGCCGCGCCGTGCGGTGCGGCCGGATGTCGCCCACGATCTCGACCTCGATGCGGCGGCGGCCGTCGTCGAGGAAGACGCGGGTCTGCGGCGCCAGCCGCCGCTTCACCCGCACGAACCCGCAGGCGAGCCCCCGGGGAACGAAGCCCTCCGGCGCGTCGGCGCCCGCCAGGCCGACGATGCGCCCCCCCACGCGGTCGAGGCTCATCTCGGTGACGCAGGTCGTGACGCGGCCGATCGGGTTCCCGTCGGAGTCGAGGACCGCGGCCCCCGGGCCCTCGGCCGCCGTCACCTTGCGCAGGTCGAACCCGACGAAGGGCAGCGTGTGCTCGGCCGCCGCGCAGGCGGCAAGCAGCGCCGCGTCGCCGATGAAGCGCTTGGTGAAGCCGCGCCGGTCGGCGGTGTAGGGCAGCGCGAAGGGCCAGGGATGGTTGCAGAAGGGCCAGGGGCCGATGTCCTGGTGGGCGAGCGGGAGCACCGCCCCGGCCCGCAGCGAGTCGCGCGCGGCGAGCCCGCAGGGGGTGAGACCCGCCGCCCGGCCCGCCTCAAGGATCAGCTCCCAGGTTTCAACGGTTTGCTGCGGCGCGACGAAGATCTCGAAGCCGAACTCGCCGGTGTACCCGGTGCGCGAGAGCAGGATCGGGGCGCCGTTAAGCAAAACGACCGGCGCGGCCGGGTTCGCCGCCGGGTCGAAGTGCCCCTTGAAGGCGAAGTAGGGCAGCTGCGCGAGCACCCGGCCGGGCTCGGCCAGCACGCCGGCGAGGATCTTCGCGGCCGCCGGCCCCTGCAGATCGATCTTCCCCAGCCGGTCGCTCAGGTCGTCGATGCGGACCGGCTGCGGCCCGTGGAGGGAGGCGAGGTGGGCCGCGACGGCCGGGCCCATGCCGGCGTTCACGACCGCGAGATAGCTCTCCGGCCCGAGCATGAAGACGATGCTGTCGTCGATCGTCTCGCCGCGGGGGTTCAGGAAGGCGCCGTAGACGCTGCGGCCGGCGGCGAGCGGGGCCTCCCGGCCGGGGCCGAGGCAGGCGTCCAGGTTCTGGGTGAAGGCCATCTGGAGCAGCGCGCGCGCGCCGCCGCCCGCGATCGCGAGCACCGCCATGTGGCTCGTGTCGAAGAGCCCGGCGGCGGTCAGCACCGCCAGGTGCTCGTTTTTCGGCGAGGCGTACCACAGGGGCATCTCGTAGCCGCCGAAGGCGGCCATCTTGGCGCCCTGCGCGCGGTGCCAGCCGTTCAGCGGCGTGGTGCGAAGGGGTTCCGTCATGTCAGGCCGATACCATCTGCGGCCGGCAGAGCCGCTTCAAGTCAGCGGAGCGGATGCGGTAGGACTTGTGGTGCACGCCGGGGTTGAAGTAGACGAATTCGCAGCGGGTCACCTCCCCGTCCATGAAGACCGGCAGCTCGGCGAGCTGGCCGAAGGGCGGGACGCAGCCGACCTCGCAGCCGACCTGGGCGAGGACCTCCTCGGGCTTGGCAAAGGAGACCTTCTTCGTGCCGATGCCCGCGGCGGCCTTCTTCCAGTCCACCTTCTTGTCCCCCGGCAGGACCAGGACGACCATCGTCTTTTCGCGGGTCGTGAGGACGAGGGACTTCACGGTCTCCGCCGCGCTCACCCCGAGCGCTGCGGCCATGGTGGGGTTGGTGTAGACCGGTTCGTGCTCGAAGACCTCGTAGGGGACGCCGTGGGCCTTAAGCATGCCGATGATTTTTTCCTCGACGGCCGACATCGCGTCTCTCCCCTCAAACGGTGATTTCCGGCGGCCGGCCTCAGGCGGTCGCCGCGTCGACGATCTCGACGATATCCCGGACCTCGGCTCCGCTTTCGGCGTCGCGCAGCCCGTCGCGGAGCATCGTCGCGCAGAACGGGCAGGCGGCGGCGACGAACGGCGCCCCGCTGCCGGCGATCTCCGCGGCGCGCTCGAGGTTGATCCGCCGGCCGATCGTCTCCTCCATGAACATCCGTCCGCCGCCCGCCCCGCAGCAGAACCCCTTCTCCCGCCGGCGGGGGAGCTCGCGCAGCCCGGCCCCCGCGCCGGCCGCGGCCAAAAGCTCCCGCGGCGCGTCGTAGATCCCGTTCCAGCGTCCGAGATAGCACGAATCGTGGAAAACCGCACCCCCGCCCGGCCCGCCGCCGCCCGGCCGGTTCTTCAGGCGGCCCTGCCGGTAGAGCTCGAGCAGCAGCACGCTGTGGTGGACCACCGGGTAGGCCGCGCCGAACTGCGGGTACTCGTTTTTCAGGATGTTGTAGCAGTGCGGGCAGCCGGCGAGGATCTTCCGCGGCCGGTACTGGTTGAGCACCGCGACGTTCTGCCGGATCAGCATCTGGGCGAGGTACTCGTTTCCGGCGCGGCGCGCGGGATCGCCGTTGCAGGCCTCCTCGGGGCCGAGGATCGCGAAGTCGACCCCGGCGCGCTGGAGGACCCGGGCCATCGCCTGGGCGATCTTCCGCCCGCGGTCGTCGAAGGCGCCGGCGCAGCCCACGAAATAGAGCAGCTCCGCCTCGGGCCGGTCGCACATGAGCGGGACATCCAGCCCCTTCGCCCAGTCGGCGCGGGTGTCGGCGCTGAAGCCCCAGGGGTTGGCCTGGTTCTCGAGGTTGGCGAAGGTCGCCTGCATCTCGGGGGGGAAGCTCGCCTGCATGAGCACCTGGTGCCGGCGGGCCTCCAGGATGAAGTCGAGCGGCTCGATGTTGACCGGGCAGGCCTCCTCGCAGGCGCGGCAGGTCGTGCAGGACCAGAGCACATCGGGCGTGACGGGCGAATTGTCCCGGACGATGGGCGCGATGGCGCCGGGGTCCCGTTTCAGAACCGCATCGGCCTGGGCGAGGAGGTCGAGCTTGAAGTCGTGGATGACCTTTTTCGGGGAGAGCGGCTTGCCCGTCCGGGACGCCGGGCACTGCTCCTCGCAGCGCCCGCACTCGGTGCAGGCGTAGAGGTTGAGGACGTTCTTCCAGTCGAGCTCGCCCACGCTGCCCAGGCCGAAGGTCGTCGCGCGCTCGTCCTCGAGGTCGATGCGGGGCATGGGCTTTTCGAGCGCGAGCGGCTTGAGGAAGACGTTCGGCGCGGCCGCGAGCAGGTGCAGGTGCTTGGAGCCCGGGATGTAGACGAGGAAGCCGAGTATCGTCGCCAGGTGCAGCCAGTAGGCGGCCTCGTAGCCCAAGGCGGCCCCCGACGGGCCGAGCCGGTCCAGTCCGAGCAGCCCGGGCAGGAGGCCGGATACGGGGAGGGCCCCGCGATAATCGAAGCCGGCCCCGGGCGCGGGCAGAAGCGTCTGGAGCGCGTTGATGAACTGGAAGGTGGCGATGATGACGCAGGTAAACAGGATGATCCGGTTCGCGTCGGCGCCGAGCGTCAGGTAGGTGGGCTTTTCAACCAGCCGGCGGTAGAGGGCGTAGGCGAATCCGACCAAAACCAGGGCCGCGAGGATGTCGGCCGCATAGAGGTAGGCGCGGTAAATGGCGGGAAACCACTCCGCCGGCGCGAAGGCCGGGCAGATCCCCTTCAGCAGGAGCTCGAGCGAGTGCGGCTGGACCGCGAGAAAGCCGAAGAAGATCAGCGTGTGCGCGAGCCCCGGCAGCGCCTTGCGGCGCACGTTCGCCTGCCCCAGGACGTCGGTCAGGAGCACCCCGAGCCGCGCGCCGAGGCGGTCGAGCGCGAAGGGCCGCCGGCCCTGGACCGCGCGCATGAGCCGATAGAGGCGCCGCACGCGCCGGAAGAAAAGGGTGAAGGCGGCGCCGGCGGCCGCGAGCATCAGGATCGATTTGACGACGAGGTAGGTGTCCATCCGTCCCTATTTGCCCTGCCGGAGGGCCTCGGTCAGCGCCGGCACGACCTCGAACAGGTCGCCGACGATGCCGTAGTCGCATTTCTCGAAGATCGGCGCGTCCTTGTCGGTGTTGATGCCGACGATGACCTTGGCGGTCTTCATGCCGGCGAAGTGCTGCACGGAGCCGGACAGGCCGCAGCCGATGTAGAGCCGGGGGCTGACCGTCTTCCCGGTCTGGCCGACCTGCATCGCGTGCGGGGCGAAGCCGGCGTCCACCGCGGCGCGCGAGGCGCCCACGGCGCCGCCGAGCTCGCGCGCGCACGCCTCGAGGATCCGGAAGTTTTCGGCCGCGCCGATCGGCCGGCCGCCGGTGACGATGACATTCGCCTCGGCGAGGTCGATCCGCCCCTCGGAGGCCGCCTTGACCTCAAGCACCCGCACCCGCCCGGGGGCCGTCACCGCGACGCGCAGCGGCGCGATCTCGGGGGCCGCCCCCGGCGCCGCCGCGGGCTCGACGGCGTTCGGCCGCAGCGCGGCGAGAAGCACCGGGGCGTCGATGCGGATCGTGGCGACCGTCCTGCCGGAGAAGTGCGACTTGCGCACGGTCCGGCCGGCGAGGTCGACCGCGAGGCAGTCGGAGGCGAGCGGCAGCCCGAGCCGGGCGGCGAGCCGGGCGAAGAGGTCGCGGCCGGTGGCCGTCGCCAGGCCGAGAAGCGCCTTCAAGCCGAGCGTCTCGACGGCGGCGGCGAGCATCTCGGCGCGCACCTCCGGGCTGCGGCCCGGGTCGGCGCCCGCGGCCGAGAGCGGCACGATCCGCTGGACCCCGTAGGGGGCGAGCGCCGCGCGCGCCGCCTCGGCTTCGCCGTCGAGCAGCAGGGCGACGAGCGTGTGTCCGCCCCCGCCCCGCGCCGCGGTGACCACGCCGAAATTGGCGGGCTTGACGCTCCCGTTTTCGGTTTCGATCCAGATGCCGATGGTTGCCATGCGGAGGTTCTCCTAAATCACTTTTTCCTCTTCGCGCAGGATGCGCACGAGCTCCCGCGCGGCCTCGCGCGGGGCGCCCGGGATCATCCGGGCGCCGGTCCGCTCCGGGACCTTTTCGAGCGCCACGATCTCGGCGGCGCCCGCCGCCGAGAGGCCGAGGTCGGCGAGCGTCAGCTGCCGGACCTCCTTCTTCTTGGCCTTCATGATGTCCGGGAATTTCGGGTAGCGCGGCTCGTTCAACCCCTTGGTCGCGCCGATGACGCACGGCAGCGGGGCCTCGAGCACCTCGCGCGCTCCGCCGCCGATTTCGCGCTCCACGACGGCCCGACCCTCGGCGAGCTCCATCTTGAGCACCTCGCTCGCGACGGGAAGCCCGAGCTCCGCGGCCAGGCGGTAAGCGGTCTGGAAGCCCTCGGTGTCGACCGCGCCCTTGCCGGTGAAGATCAGGTCGGGGCGGCCGTCCCTTGCGATCGCGGCGGCGAGCGCCCGGGCGGTGGCCGCGCTGTCCAGGAACTGGCGGTCGACCGCGACCAGGATGCCGCGGGCGGCCCCCATGGCCATGGCGGCGCGCAGCGTGGCGGCGGCCGCCTCCTGTCCCACGGTGACCGCCACCACCTCGCCGCCGCAGGACTCCACGAGGCGCACGGCCTGCTCGACGGCGTACTCGTCGTAGGGGTTCATGACGAACTTGACCGCCGCCTCGTCGAACCCGGCCCCGCCCGCCGGCTTGATGCTCGCGGCCGTGTCCGGGACATGCTTGACGCAAACGTAGATTCTCATCGGGGACCGTTCCTCGCGGCTAGCGCTTCATCTTTTCGTTTCGCGGGTCGTAGAGCGGCATGGCGGCGACCTCGGCGTCGAGCCGGCGCCCCAGGACCTCGACCGCCAGGCGCGTCCCCGGCCGGGCGAGCTCCGGCGGAACATAGCCGAAGGCGATGCTTTTCCCGGTGCGGTGGCCGTAGCCGCCCGAGCTCGTCATGCCGACGCGCGCCTCGGCGCTGAAGATCGGGTTGTAGCCCCAGGGGTCGGCGTCCTCGGCCGCCACCACCAGGCCGACCAGGGCGCGCTTCACCCCCTCCCGCTTCTGCTTCTCCAGCGCCGCCTTGCCGATGAACTCCTTGTCCCACTTGACGGTCCAGGCGAGCGGGGTCTCGAGCGGGGTGTGGTGGAGGTTCATCTCGCTCTTCCAGGCGAGGTAGCCCTTCTCGAGGCGCATGGAGTCCATGGCGTGCATGCCGAACATCCGCAGGTCGAACGTCCGGCCGGCCTCGACGAGCGCCTGGTAGACGGCGATCTGCTGGCTGATGGGATGGAAGATCTCGTAGCCGAGCTCGCCCACGTAGTTCATGCGGTTCACCCGGCACTTCGTGCGGCCGATGTAGAGCTCGCGGCTCGTCGCGAAGGGGAAGGCCTCGTTGGAGACGTCGGCCCCGCCGCTCACGGCCGCGAGGAGGTCGCGGCTCCGCGGGCCGGCGATGACGAAGCAGCCCAGCAAGTAGGTCAGGTCCTCCAGGGCGACCGACCCGTCGGCGGGCAGGTTCTGCATCAGCCAGTGCTGGTCGTGGCGCTTGCCGAGGCTCGCCGTGACGCAGAAAAAGTCGTCGGCGCCGGTCTTCGCCACGGTCATGTCGGTCTTGAAGAAGCCCTTTTCCGTCAAGAGCGGCGCGAGGGCGATGCGGCCGACCCGGGCCGGCACCCGCTGGCAGCTCAGGCGGTTGAGCCACGCCTCGGCCCCCGGGCCGCTGATCCGCGTCTTGGCGAAGCGCGTGAGGTCGAGCAGCCCCACGGCGTTCATGACGTGGCGGCACTCCGCCCCCACGTGCCGGAAGGCGTTGGAGCGCCGCCAGGAGGGGGTCTCGTAGCCGTCGGCCGGCTCGGAGGTGAAGTAGTTCGGGCACTCCCAGCCGAAGTAGTCGCCGAAGACCGCCCCGGCCTGCTTTTGGTAGGCGTAGATGGGGCTCGTCCGGTTCGGGCGGGCCGCATCGCGGAACTCGTTGGGATAAAAGATGCTGTAGAGCCGCGGGTAGGTGTCGGCGATCTTTTCGCGGTTGTAGGCCCAGGTCGCGTAGCTGCCGTAGCGGCGGCTGTCGACCGACCACAGGTCGATCTCCGGCTCGCCCTCCATGATCCAGCCGGCGATGTAGTGGCCGATCCCGCCCGCCTGGGTGATGCCGAAGCTGTAGCCGCAGGCGTGGAAGAAGTTCTTGAGCGGGTAGGCCGGGCCGACGAGCGGGTCGCCGTTCGGGGTGTAGGTGATCGGGCCCGCGGTCACGTGCTTGAAGCCCGTCTCCCCGAGAATGGGGATGCGGTAGATCCCGTGCTCGATGTTCTCGGCGATGTTGTCGATGTCCGGGGTGAGCTCGGTCTGGGCGTAGTCCCAGGGGACGCCCTGGGGGTACCACTGCTTGCCGTGCTTTTCGTACATGCCGAGGATCAGGCTGTCCATCTCCTGGCGGATGTAGATCGAGCGGTCCGGGTCGCGCACGAGCGGCAGGGGCTTCTCGCGCGCCTTCACCGCGCCGATCGCCTCGAAGAGGATGTGGGTGTGCTCGATCGCGATGGAGGGGATCTCCAGGCCGACCATGCGCGCGACCTCCGGGGCCCAGAGGCCGGCGGCGTTCACGACGACCTCGCAGGTGATCGGGCCCTTTTCGGTCTCGACGACCCACTCGCCGTTCGGCTTTTGCCGGATCCCGGTGACGCGCGTGTGGGTGTTGATCTCGGCGCCGAGCCTCTTCGCCCCGATCGACATGGACAGCGTGACGCCGCTCGGGTCGACGTCGCCGTCGTCCGGCCAGTAGAGCCCGCCGCGGAGCCCCGCGACGTTCATGAGGGGGTGCAGCGCTTGGATCTCGGCGGGGGTCACCCGGTGCACGTTCAACCCCAGGCAGCGGTTCATGCTGTAGTAGTAGCCGAGCTCGTCCATGCGGCCGGGGTTGTCCGCGGTGCGGATCGACCCGGTCGTGTGCCAGCCGGTGGACTGGCCGGTCTCGGCCTCGAGCTGTTGGTAGAGCGCGATGCTCTTCATGTTGACCTGGGTGCAGTAGTAATTGGAGTGGTAGAAGGAGCAGTTGCCCGCCGCCATCCAGGTCGAGCCGGAGGTGAGCTCGTGTTTTTCGACGAGCACGACCTCCTTCCAGCCGTACTTGGCGAGGTGGTAGGCGACGCTCACGCCGATGGCGCCGCCCCCGATGACCACGACCCGCGCCTGACTTTTCATGGTGTCTCGCTCTCCTTGTTGTTTTTTATGGAATCGCCGCCGCCCGCCAGGCGCCCGAGGAGCCGGATGCGGGAGCCGCGGACATGGGTGTCGAAGAAGTGGGCGAAGCCCCCCGGGTAGTAGATCATCACCGCCATGAGCAGCAGCCCGTAGATCACGAGGTTCAGCCCCGGGAGGTTCGACAGCGAGGAGCGCACCAGCTCCATCGCGCAGATGAACGGGAAGGCGACCGCCGCCCCGCCCCACAGGCTCCCCCGCCCGCCGATGTAGGCCACCGCCAGCACCTCCACGGTCTTCGCCGTGTGCATCACGTCCGGGGTGAGGATCCCGTAGAAGTGCGCGTAGAAGCCTCCCAGCCAGCCGGCGAGCGTGCAGGAGATCGTGAAGTTCACGATGCGGTAGAAGACCGGGTTGATCCCGGAGGTGCGCGCGGCCTCCATGTTCTGCCCGATCGCCTTGAAGGCGAGCCCCATCCGCGTCCGCACCGCCCGGCGGGTGATCACGTAGATCACCACCATCATCGATAGAATCAGGTAGTAGTAGGCGAGGTTGGAGGAGGCGGCGAACAGCCGCTCCACCCGCATCCCGAGCGGCCCGCGCGTCAGCCACAGAAGCTTGGTCGCCAGCCCCATCAGGGCGAGCCCGAAGAACCAGGCGAGGCAGGCGGCGAAGATCCCCCTCAGCCGCAGGGTGACGATCCCGATTGTAAAGCCCAGCAGCGCCGCGGCGAGCGCCCCGGCGAACATCCCGAGGAAGGGCGCAAGCCCCGCGCGCTCGGCCAAGATCGCCGAGGTGTAGCCCCCCAGCCCCATGATCGCGCAGAAGCCGAAGTTGACGATGTTGATGTAGCCCGCGGTGAAGTCGAAGGCGATCGCCAGGGCGGCGATCAGCGCGGCGCTGATCAGCCAGCGGATGAGGTACTCCTGGTCGAAGGGCGGGACCAGCGGCAGCAGCGCGAGCAAAAGCAGCGCGAGCGCGCCGAGCGGGCTCAGGCACAGGTGGTCGAGCAGCCGCGCGAGCGGGGTGCTCCGGTTCCGTTTCTCGTCCATGCCGCCCCCCTCCTACTTGTCCAGGACCCCGCGCACCTCGGAACCGAAGAGCCCGCTCGGCTTGAACACCAGGACCACGATGATCAGCGCCGAGGGCACCACGAAATCCCAGCCCGAGCCGATGTACTCGACCGTCAGCACCTTCAAGAGCGCCACGATGAAGGCCCCCACGAGCGCCCCCAGCACGTTTCCCAGCCCGGCGATGATCACCACGAACCAGGCCATGTAAAGCGGCTCGAGGCCCACCGACGGGTAGGAGGGGTACATGAAGAGCAGGCTCGCCCCGGCCACCGCCGCGAGCGCGCAGGAGATCGCCATCGTGAGCAAGAGGATCGCGTTCAGCCCGATGCCCACCATCAGCGCCCCGGTCTCGTCCTGCGACACCGCGCGGATCGCCCGGCCGGTGCGCGTGTAGGTGATGAACAGCCAGAAGGCGGCGACCACCAGCATCGCCAAAAGAAACGCCATCGCGCGGTCGCGCGAGACGAAGACGTCCATGACCGCGATGGGGGGGCCGCTCCAGAAGCGCACGATCCCCTTGAAGTCCGTCCCGAAGAAGAGCTGGTGGCCGTTGATCAGGACCACCGAGAGCCCCACGGTCAAGAGAAACGAGTTCATCACCCAGTTTTCGCGGCTGCGCCTGCGCAGCTGGCTGAAAACCAGGAACTCCGAGGCGAGCCCCGCCAGGGCCCCGACCGCGAGCGCCGCGGCGATGGTCACCAGCGGCCCCAGGGTCGCGAGCGCGCTGTCGGGGTGGGTCTGGAGATAGGCGGTGATCGGGGTGAAGACGTAGTAGGCGGTGAGCCCCCCGATCATGAAGTACTCCCCGTGGGCGAACATCGGGATGTTCATCACCCCGAAGACCAGGGCGAGCCCCATGGCGACGAGCGCGAGCATCCCGCCGGTCACCACCGTGTTCACCAGGACATGCGGCCCCCGGTCGAGCGTCGCCGCCGCCCCCGCCGCGACGGCCGCGAGGATCGAAATCCCCGCCGCCGACCGCGCCCAGCGCCACCACCGCTGCGGCTCCATCCGCCCCATGCTCCGTCTCCGTCCCCCCCCTGGCGCCCGCCGCGGCTCCGGGGTCACACCCCCAGAAACACCTTGCGCACGTGCGCGTTGCAGGCGAGCTCCCGGCTCGGCCCGGAAAGCTCGATGCGCCCGTTCTCCAGAACATAGCCGCGGTCGGTCACCGCGAGCGTTTTGGTCACGTTCTGCTCGACCAGCATGATCGTCACCCCGCGCCCCTTGAGCGTCTCCAGGCTCGCGAAGACGCTTTCGGTCAGCTGCGGGGCGAGCCCGAAGGAGGGTTCGTCCACCAGCAGGAGCTCCGGGTTGCTCATCAGCCCCCGGCCGATGGCGAGCATCTTGCGCTCGCCCCCGCTCATCGTCCCGGCGAGCTGGTTTTTGCGCTCCACCAGCCGGGGGAACAGGCCGTAGACGAAGTCGAGCCGCTCGCGCTGGAGCCGCTTGTCGGCGAGCGTGTAGGCCCCCATGGCGAGGTTCTCCGCCACCGTCATGTTGACGAAGAGGTTCATCGTCTCCGAGACGAAGGCGATCCCCTTGCGCGCCACGCGGTTGCCGGAGAGCCCGTCGATCCGCTCCCCCTTGAAGCGGATCTCCCCGCTCATCGGCTTGAGCAGCCCGGCGACCGTCTTGAGGGTCGTGCTTTTGCCCGCCCCGTTGGGGCCGACCAGCGCGACATACTCCCCGCGGTCCACCGTGAGGCTCACGTCGCGCAGGATCTGCAGAAACCCGTAGCCGGCGTTCAGGTTGCGCACGTCGAGCAGCATCGCGGGCCCGCCTCCCTCAGGGTCTTTCGCAGTGCGCGGGGGCATCGCCGAGATAGGCCTTGGCCACCGCCGGGTCGCGCGCCACCTCGGCGGTCGGCCCCTCGGCGATCTTCCGGCCGAACTGGATGCAGACCAGCCGGTTGCACACCGACATGATGAGCTGCATGATGTGCTCGATCATCAGGATCGTGACCCCCGCGGCGCTGATCTTGCGGATGAGCTTCATCATCTCCTTGAGCTCCCCCTCGCTCAGCCCCGAGGCGAGCTCGTCCAGGAAGAGGAGCCGCGGGCCGCTCGCCAGCGCGCGCGCCAAGTCCAGCCGTTTGAGCTGCACCGTGTTCAGCCGCTCGGAGAGCGTCTCCGGCGGCAGCGGGAAATCCACGAAGGCGAGCATCTCCAGGCTGCGCGCCCGCGGGTCGCGCACCGCGCCGGGGCGGCTGCCGAAGATCGCCGCCGTCATGACGTTTTCGAGCACCGTCATCTTCGGAAAGGGGATCGGGATCTGGAAGGTGCGCGACAGCCCCCGGCGGCACATGCGCTCGGGGGTGAAGCCGGTCGTCTCCTCGCCGAACATCACGACCCGGCCGGCGGTCGGCGGGTTCAGGCCGGCGATCGCGTTGACGAGCGTCGTCTTGCCCGCCCCGTTCGGCCCGATCAGCCCCACGACGTCGCCCTCGTCGATGTGCATCGACACCTGGTCGACCGCCTTCAGGCCGCCGAACTGCTTGGTCAGCTCATGGGTCTCCAGAACGATCATCCGCCCGCCCGCCGCGTTTTTCGGGGGCAGGGGGGCCGGGCCGACGCCCGGGCCCCCGCCCCCGGTTTGGCTTTGCCTAACCCCTCGGCCTCACGGTGCTGCGAACTCCGCCTCGGCCCAGTCGGCGGGGTAGACGATCTTGCCCACCCCGCCCTTGTACTGGATCACCGGGAAGAAGTAGCCGTCGCGGGCGACCACCGGGTCGGGCACCGTGTCCTTGCCGTAGCGGTACGCGTTCATGATGATCGCGCCGTCGGCCTTCGTGAAGGTGAGCTTGCCGGTGTTCACCTCCTCGACGATCACCTTGTGGATGGTCTGCTTGTCGAGCTGGCCGTGCTTCTCGAGGGCCCGCTTGAGGATCTTGATGAAGAAGTTCGTGCCGTCATAGGAGAGCCCGCCCGCCGAGGGGCTCGGCTTGGCCTTGAAGCGCTTCTCGAACTCCTCCGCCCAGGCCTTGGCCTCCTTGGTGGTCAGCTGCGGGATCATGTCGAGCACCCCGTCGGAGGCCGCCCCCGACATCTGGTACCACTCCCCGGACCAGCCGAGGCCGTCGACGATCACCAGCGCCTTCAGCCCCACCTCGCGCGTCTGCTTGATGAAGGCCGAGGTGACCGGGGCGGCGGTGCTGGTGCTGAAGAGGACCGCGACGTCCTCCTTCTTGTACTTGCTGAGCAGCGGGTAGAAATCCGTCTGGGTGATGGCGAAGAAATCCTTGGCGGCGATCTTCCAGCCGCGCTTCTCGAACTCCTTGGCCATGGCCTCCCCGGCGCTGTGGCCCCAGTCGGTGTCCTCGCAGGCGATCGCCGCCACCTTGGCCTTGGGCTTGTACTTGCCGCTCTGCACCGCGGCGTCGATGCTCTCGGCGTAGCCGCTCATGAGCTTGGCCGGCACCGGCCAGCCCTTGGCGCTCCAGTAGCTGTACTTCTCCGGATTGCTCTGCCACTTCTGGTTGACGACCTCGGTCGCGCCGAAGCCGAAGATGTGGGGGACCTTGTACTGGGCCGAGACATCCATGGCCGCGACCGCCGTCGAGCTGTGCCAGTTCAGGACCCCGGCCTGGATTCCGATCCGCTCGCAGGCCTCGGCGTAGGCGCTCGTCACCTTGGCCGGGTCGCTCTGGCTGTCCACCCAGACGGGCTCGATCTTGTAATCGCCGATTTTGTTGTTGATCTTCTCGAGGGCGAGGGTCACGGAGCCCTTGAACTCGGTGCCCGTCTTGGCCGAGGGGCCGGTGAAGGGACCGATGATGCCGATCTTGAGCACCTTCTCCTGGGCCGCGGCGCCTCCGGCGAAGAGCGCGGCCACGAAGCAGACGACCATCAAACAGGCAAACCCGGTCTTGCGTTTCATGGATCCTCCTTTGCGTTGAGTGGGGTGGCGGTTTCGCAAAATGCAAAATGAACGACAGAAAAGCAAAACATATGCCGAAGTTACTGAATTCGGTTCATTTTGTGCGCCTGGAACCGATCCCCGTCGCATCCGGATCCGGTAAAGCCTTCAACCTTCCTTGATCACTATTTAATCCGCCTCGATGCCGGCCGGGCGCCGGCGCCGGGAAAACCGCGCCGCACGTCGGGCGCATCCCCCTGGGGAGCGGTATTGGAAAAATTCTTTGCGTTATAGGAAAATTATTTGGCACATCGCTTGCAAAAAATTTTGCCATTCGGCCCCGCCTCAACGCTGGAGGGCCCCGGCACGGAAGGCCTTGAGGTAGCGCATGCAGAAGTTGTCCCGGCCGGCGAGCGCCTCGGCGGCGACGATGGCGGCCATCATCTGGCCGTCGAGCGGGTTGACGATCGCCCCGTCGAGCCCTCGGGCGATCGCCATCGTCATGAAGGTCCGGTTGAGAAACGCCCGCTCGGGAAGCCCGTAGGAGATGTTCGAAAGCCCGCAGGCGGTGTGCACCCCCGGGAAGCGCGCCATGATCTCGGCGACGCTCTCCAGGAACGCCGCCCCGAAGCCGTTGTTCACCGAGAGCGGCTGCACCAGCGGGTCGACGAAGATGTCCGCCAGCGCGACGTTGCGCTGCAGAAGCCCGTTCACCAGGCCGTCGGCGATCTTGAGGCGGTCGTCGACCGTCTGCGGCATGCCCGCGTCGCTCATGCAGAGCGCGATCACCTTGAGGCCGCTTCCGGCGAGAATCGGCAGCAGGTTCTCCCAGCGCGCCTTCTCGAGCGAAATCGAGTTGATCAGCGCCGTCCCCCGGTGGACGGAAAGCGCGGCCGCGATCGCCGCCGGGTCCGGGCTGTCGATCGCGCAGGGCTTGTCGCAGGCCCCCTGCACGGTTTCGACGAGCCACTTGAGGTATTCCGGCTCCTTGCCCACGAAGACGCCGGCGTTCACGTCGATAAAGTCCGCCCCGGCCGCGGCCTGCGCCCGGGCCACCTCCGCGATCGCCGCCGCGTCCCGCGCCTCGATCGCCGCCGCGATCGATTTGCGGCTCGCGTTGATGAGCTCTCCGATGATGATCATGGAAAAGGCCTCCCGTATCCGCTGTTGCCCTGGATGGCGGCCGCCCTCGGCCCGGATCAGGCGAGGAGCCGCTTGACGAGCTTGACCGCCCCGGGGGCGTCCGGGCTGTAGCCGTCGGCCCCGATCTGGTCGGCGAACCCCTGGGTCACCGGCGCGCCGCCCACGATCGTGCGGCACGCGAGGCCGGCCTCCTTCACCGCGGTCACCGTGGTCTGCATCGCCGGCATCGTCGTGGTGAGCAGGGCCGAGAGCGCGACCACGTCGGCCCGGCGCTCGCTCGCCGCCTGCACGAACTTCTCGCTCGCCACGTCCACCCCGAGGTCGACCACCTCGAAGCCCGCGCCCTCCACCATCATGGCGACCAGGTTCTTGCCGATGTCGTGCAGGTCGCCCTTGACGGTGCCGATCACGACACAGCCCTTCGCCCGGGCCTGCCCCGCGGAGAGCCGGGGCTTGAGGATCTCGAGCCCCCCCTTCATCGCCTGGGCCGCCATCAGCATCTCGGGCACGAAGAGGTCCCCCGCGCTGAAGCGCTCGCCCACGGTGTCCATCGCCGCGATCAGCCCCTGGTTCAAAATGCCGCCGACATCGGTGCCGGCCGCCAGCTCGGCCTGCGTGAGCTCCCGCACCTTCTCCTCGTCGAAGGCGAGCACCGCGTTGTAGATGTCCTGGATCGCCATCGCCTGATTCTCCTTTCCGTCATGCGCCGTACTTGGTTTCGATGTAGGCCCTGAGCGCCCGCTCGATCCCGGGGTCGAGCCGCGGCTCCGCGTAGGCGGCGAGCATCTCCTTCCACTTGCGGTTCGCGCGCCGGTCGATCGACAGGGCCCCCTTCTGCTTCCAGCCGTCGTAGGTCTCCTTCTCCTCCAGGACCGCCGCGTAGATTTCGCGGCGGAAGTTCTGGAAGGTGTGCTTCTGCGTGAGGTACTCGCCCCCGGGGCCGACGTCGCGGATCAGCTCGAAGCAGAGCCGCTCCGGGGTGACGCGCTCGCCCGCGCGGATCCGCTTGCACATACCGCAGATCTCGTCGTCGAGCACGAACTTTTCATACGAGGCGACCATGTAGCTCTCGAGGATGCCCGCGGCGTGCAGCACGAAGTGGACCCCGGAGAGCGTCGCCATGAGCTGGCTCATCATCGATTCGAACCCGGCCTGGGCGTCGGGAAGCTTCGAATCGGTGAGCGCCCCGCCCCCGCGGCTGGGGATCCCGTAGAAGCGCGCCATCTGGGCGGTCGCGGCGGTGTTGACGGCCATCTCGGGGGCCCCGATGCTGAGCGTGCCGTAGCGCATGGCCGTGCACGAGGAGGAGCCGGCGAAGATCACCGGGGTCCCCGGCCGCACGAGCTGGGTGAGCACGATCCCGGCGAGCACCTCGGCGTTCTGGACGGCGAGCGTCCCCTCCATGGTCACCGGCGCGGTCGCGCCGGCGATGGCGAGCGAGGAGATGAGCTGGGGCATCCCGGCGGCGGCGTACTCCATGACGGCGCCGAGCATGCGCTCGTCGTAGCCGAGGGGCGTTCGCGAGCACAGGATGCTCACGATCGGCGGCGCCTCGGCGAGCTTCGCGGCGCTCACCCCGAAGAGGATGGCGGCCATTTCGACGGTTTCGCGCGCCGCCTCGGCGCCGATCGCCCCGCCCATGAAGGGCTTGTCCGAGTAACGCATGGAGGCGAACATCATCTCGGCGTTGCGCCGCGGGAGCGGCACGTCGTTCGGCTCGGCCATCATGCCGCCGGTCAGGTCCATCGCCCGGCTGGCATGGCCGAGCTTGACGAAGTTGACGTAGTCCTCGAGCGTCGAGGGCCGCCGGCCGCGGTCGAGATCCGCCACGAAGGGCGGGCCGTAGCAGGGGACGTAGGCGATGTGGTCGCCGCCGATCACGACGTTCTTCTCCGGATTGCGGGCATGCAGCGTGAACTCAGCCGGCGCCAGGGCGACCGTCTCCTCCACGAGCTTGGGCGGGAAAAAGACGCGCCGGCCGTCGAGGCGGCAGCCGGCTTTTTTCAAAAGCGCGAGGGCCGGCTCGTAGCCGAAGTCGACGCCGACCGTCTCCAGCAGGGCGAGCGTGGCCGCGTGGACTTGGCGCACCTCCGCCTCCGTCAAGTATTCGAAGTAGTTCAAACGGCATCCTCCTTTCACGCGCAACCTTTTGCGCGGCGGTCAATCCTCCCCGCGGCCGACGCCGAGCTCCTCGCGGGCGAAGCGGATGCTCGCGACGACCGCCTCGTATTCGCGGCGCCGCGCCTCGGCCGGCCCGTCCCCCCCCGCGTCGAACTCGACCTCGAGGTTGAGCCGCCGCATGGCCGGGTTGGCGCGGATGATGCGGTAGGCCTCCCGCAGGGGGACGTCCCCCGTTCCGGCCGCCACCCCGGTGATCCGGCAGCCGTACGGCTCGAAGACGATGCGGTGGTCGGAGAAGTGGTTCGTGAAGGCGAGCGGGGCGAGCTTGCGCACGGCCTCGAGCGGGTTCTCCCCCACCATGAGGGAGTTGTTGGTGTCGACGCAGGCGCCGACATAGGGGTGGTCGACCCGGTGGATCACCCAGACCACCTCGTCGCTGAAGGCCTCGGTGTGGTTCTCGAGGCACAGCCGCACCCCGGCCCGCTCGGCCACGGGGGCCGCGGCGCGGGCGAGCTGCGCCACGCGCTCGAGCTGCGGGATCACCCGGGGGTGGAAGGCCGAGCCGCAGACCGGGTGCGGCCGGTGGATGTCCATGCTGATCTTGCCGATGTCGGCGCCGATCGCCGCGGCGACGGCGATCCCCTCCTCCATGGTGTGGGTGAGGCGCGGGTCGTAGCCGGAGGCGTCGAGCGAAAAATTGTACTCGAGGTAGAGGCCGCGCTCCTCGGCCGCCCGGCGCACGTCCCGCAGGCGCCGCTTCGCGGTGGAGCCCAGGTCGACGGCGGTCAGGTGCAGCCCCTCCAGCCCGAGCTTCTTCGCCTCGTCCATCAGCCCGAAGATGTCCCAGACCGGCTCCCAGGCGAGCCGGAAGCCGCCCCAGTTCTGCCCCATCCCGTGCAGATGGAAGCTGTAGGTGTGCAGTCCGAGCTTCATCGCACCTCCGCCGTCAAGCCGAGCCGCAGCAGGGTTTCCCGGGTGGGGATCCCGTTGGCGTCCCAGCCCCGGGCCGCGTAATACCAGTCGAGCAGGCGCTCGAGCTCCTCCCGCGCGATGACGCAGCCGGCGTTCGGCCCGTCGGGCACCGGTTCGGTGTAGAAGCGCGCCGGCGGGAGGTCGTCGGCGCGGCCGAAGCCGGGGACCTCGCGCGCCGAGATCATCCGCGTCAGGTTCCAGATGCGCTCGCTCGCCCCGAGCATCTCCCGCCAGGCCAGGCGGCGGCCCGTGACGAGCCCGAAGAGCTTTTCGTAGTGGTGCGTTTCGAACCCGAGCTCCATGTAGGGCAGGCGGCACACCCCGAGCGCATCGAAGAGCGGGCGCACGTGCTGGGAGTCGATCACGGCGCGCGCGCACTCGGGCCGGACCACCGCCCGCGGCTGCCGGCCGGCGCCGCCGCCGGACTGGATCAGGTCGTGGACGCTCGTCCAGGCCCCGGCGAGGTCGTGGCCGAGCACCCAGGCGCGCGCGTGGTGCGCGCCGACGTCCGAGGTCATGTAGGCGAGCATCATGGCCGGGGCGTTGCGGGTTTCGTAACCGCTCCACTCCAGCCCCTTCACGTGGATGGCGAAGGCCTCCGAGCCCCCTCCGACGGCCGCGGCCGCGCGCTGGACCCCCTCGGCCAGCAGATCGCCGATCCCCTCGCGGGCGGCGATCCGCGCGAGCAGGAAGGCGACGCTCTCGAGGTCGCCGAAGGCGATCGGCCGGCCGATGCGCGCCTCCGGGAGCAGCCCCTTTTCGTGGCACTCGATCGCCCAGGAGATCACCGCGCCGGCGGAGATGGTGTCCAGCCCGAGCTCGTCGCAGAGGTGATTCGCGTAGGCCACCTCCTCGACCTCCGGCAGCCGGCAGCTTCCGCCGAAGAGCGCGATCGTCTCGTATTCGGGACCTTCGACGTGCGCCGCCCCGAGCCGGGTCTGCGTGCGGCCGTATTTCCCGCAGGGGATCGGGCAGCCGGCGCAGCCCTTGTCGGTGAGCTTGAGCCGCTCGATGACCGCCCGGCCGTTGATGCGGGAGGTGTCGGGAGCATGCGAGGAGCGGAAGTTGCGGGTCGGAAAAACCCCGACCCGGTTGCACCAGTCGGTGATCCCCGCCGTCCCCTCCGGCGTCCAGGCCGTGAAGCCGGGCTTGGCGGCGATCGCGGCGAAGGCCTGCCGGCCGGCCGCGTGGAGCGCGGCGGCATCCGGCACCGGAATCCCGCCCGTCCCCCGCACGGCGACGGCCTTGAGGTTCTTCGAGCCCATGACGGCGCCGATCCCGGCGCGGCCCGCCTGCCGCCCGAAATCGTGGCCGATGCAGGCGAAGCGCACGCGCCGCTCCCCGGCCGGGCCGATGGCCAGGATCTGGAACTCCGCGCCCAGCTCGCGCTTGAGCTCCGCCTCGAGGCTGATCGCGCCCCGGCCCCACCCGTGCGCCGCCGGCCGGATCTCGACCCGGTCGTCGTCGATCACGAGCAGGCTCGGGGCGGCGGCCCGTCCGGTGAGCACGAGGGCGTCATAGCCGGCGTACTTGAGCGCCGGGCCGAAATGCCCGCCCAGGTTGCTGTCGGCGTAGCCGCCGGTCGCCGGGGACTTCGCCCCGAAATGGGTCTTGCCGCTCGCGGGCAGGAGGTGCCCGGTGAGCGGCCCGGTGGCGGCGATGAGCAGGTTTTCGGGGTCGAAGGGATCGATCCCGGGGGGCAGCTCGTCCCAGAGGAGCTTGGCGACGAACCCCCGGCCGCCGATGAACCGCGCTGCGAGCGCCGGGGAAAGAGGCTCCTTGCGGACCGCGCCACGGGTGAGATCGACGCGCAGAATCGAGCCGCTGTAGCCGTAGAGGGTTTCCGGCGCGTTCATCGGGCGGCCTGCGTTTCGACCGCGGCCGGCACGATCGCCGCGCGCGGGCAGATCGCGGCGCACTCCCCGCAGAGCGTGCACTTGGCCGGGACCGCTTCCTGCGGCAGGGCCGTCATCACGCCGCGCGGGCAGGCCGCGACGCAGGCGCGGCAGCCCGAGCAGCGCTCGGCGATCACGCGGTAGACCCCGCCCGCCGCGACGATCGCCTCCTGCGGGCAGGCCGCCGCGCAGGCCCCGCACTGGTCGCAGAGGCGGATGCGGTAGTCGCCCGGGGCGGGGAAGCGCCCCGCGATGCGCAACAGCGCCTTGGCGGGGCGGACCTCGCCGGAATTGACCATGGCGCAGGCGAGGCGGCAGGTGCCGCAGCCCGAACAGTTTTCATGGACGGCCTTGAGCCTCATGGGGGCGGCATGTTGCATGTCATGGTCATGGGCGCGCGGCGCGCGGCCGCCGGTGCTCGGGCCGCGCGATGCCGTACTTCTTCATCTTGTAGCCGAAGAGCTGCCGCGAGATCCCGAGGCTCGCCGCGGCGTGGCTGATGTTGCCGCCGTGCCCCGCGAGGGCGCGCCGCAGGGCCGTTTGCTCGACCTCCGCCCGCGCCGCCAGGAGCCCCCCGGCGGCCGCCGCCGCCCCGGGCCGGGTTTCCCCGCGGGGAGCCTCCCCGCCGCCGGCGGCCTCCGGCGCGACGGCGCCGCCTGAGACCGCCTCGCCCGGCCCGGCCGGCGTCTTCATCCGGTACCAGGTGGGCAGATGCAGGCGCAGGTGGCCCAAGCCGATCACGCGCTCGTCATCGCGCGCCATGTTGAGGGCGCCCTCGATGACATGCTCGAGCTCGCGGATGTTCCCCGGCCAGGGGTGCCGCTGGAAGAAGGCCATCACCTCCTCGGAGATGCGCTCGACCCGCTTGTTGAGCGCCCGGCTGTGCTTGCGCAGGAAATGCTCGGTCAAGCGGATGACGTCGATCGGCCGCTCGCGCAGCGGCGGGATGGGGATGAAGACCACCCCCAGCCGGTAGAAGAGGTCGGGGCGCAGGCTCTTCTCGGCGATCGCGACGTGCGGCTCCTTGTTGACCGAGCTGATGATCTTCAGGTCGACGGCGACCTCCTTGACCGAGCCGAGGCGGCGCACCTTGTACTCCTGGATCACGCGCAGGATCTTGGCCTGCAGGCCGGGCGCCATGGAGTTGAGCTCGTCGAGGAAGATCGTGCCGCCGCTCGCGCGCTCGAAGAGGCCCGGCTTGTTCCGGGCGCCGGTGAAGGCGCCGCTCGTCGTGCCGAAGAGGATCCCCTCGAGGAGGTTCTCCGGGATCGCCGCGCAGTTGACCGCGATGAAGCGCCCCCGGCTGCGGCCGCTCGCGTTGTGGATGGCCTGCGCGATCATCTCCTTGCCGGTGCCGGTCTCGCCGAAGAGCATGACCGGGGAGGGGGTGCCGGCCGCCAGGCGCGCGGTGGCCAATACGCGCCGGAAGCCCGGGTCCTCGCCCACGATGTCCTCGAAGCCGAAGCGGGTGTCGCTCAGCGGCCGCGCGGCGGTGCGCCGGATGGAAACCGCGGCGATGGTCTCCTCGAGCACGTTGTACTCGCGGACCAGGCAGATGGCGCCCTTGAGCTCGCCCGCCCTGAAGAGCGGAAAGACCGTGTGCAGCGTGTTGGCGATCTTGCCCCGGCGCGTGCGGTAGACGAGCGGCCGGTCGAGGATCGGCGCGCGGCTCTTCAGGCACTGCATGATGAGGCTCGTCTCGGGCGTGAGGTCGTAGACCTCCGTCAGCTTTTTGTGGAGCGCGTCGCCCCGCGCCAGGTCGTCGATCGCCGCCATCGCCTGGTTGTAGAAGACGATCGTCCCTTCGGCGTCGACGACGATCACCCCCTCGCCGATGCCGTCGAAGACCGGCAGGAGGTCGCCGTAGTCGAGGTCGAGCAGTCTGGGGGCCGATGCGTGCATGGCGCCGCTTCCGGGCCGCGCCGGGCGGGGGGGGTCAGTGCGTCTCCCGCCCGTCGTCGACCATGCTGAACAGGATGTCGTTTTCGCGGTAGATCTGCTCGAGGCGCTCCTGATGCGCCTTGAGCGCCTCGTCCTTGGCCGTCGCGAGCTCGAGGATCAGGTAGTTGATCAGGCAGGCGGTGGCCGTCGGGTAGCCGATGAGCGGAATGGACTTCGACGGCACCACCAGGTGCCCGTGCGCAAACGGAATGAGCGGGCACAAGCCGCTGTCGGTCACCACGAACAAGACGTGGTTGAGCCGGCGCACCACCTTGGCCAGGCGGATCAGCTCGTTCGGGTAGCGCGCGACGGCGAAGAGCACGACCAGGCTCTTCTCCGGGGCGTTGACCAGCCAGTCGACGGCCGCGCTGTCGCTGCCCTTGAGCAGGCGCACGCCCTTGCGCACCTTGGTGAGCGACCAGCCGAGGTAGTAGGCGAAGGTGTAGGAGATCCGCGAGCCGACGACGTAGACATCGGCGCTCGCGCGCAGCAGATCCACCAGCCGGGCGAGCGCCGCCATGTCGAGCGTCTCGTAGAGGTCGCGCAGGTTGTTCATCTCCTCGAGCAGCACGTGCTGCAGGCGCGCCGGGCCGGGTCCGTTCACCCCCGTCAGCCCCGCGCGCTCCGGCAGCGACAGCCCCGTGTCCACGTAGTCCCGCAGCGCCTGCAAAAACTCCCCGTACCCGGAGAAGCCCAGCTGGCCGACGAAGCGCACCACGGTCGCCTCGCTCGCCCCGCAGGCCTCGGAGAGCTCCTTGGTCGTCATGAAGACGGCCTTGCGCGGGTTCTGCAGGATGTACTCCCCGAGAAGCCTCCCCTTGGGGGTGAGCTCCTCCAGCTGGCGCATGATCCGCTGGATGATGGAGTGCGCACCGCGGTCCGACATGGGCGGAAGTCCTGAAAAATGGGGTTGGATGCCAGGCTTCGCGTGTTGGGTGTCGCGTGGAAGAAAGAAATATTACATTTCATCGTGGATTGCAACAATTATTTTAAAACAATAAAATTAAGTTGTTAAATAGTATAGAATCATTTTTTTCAAATTAATAGTTTTTTCTTGACATGTTTTCTTTCATCAGGCATAACAGGCGGCGGAAAACGAGTGCCAGGGCGTCGGGCGGGGGCGCTGTCGTTTCCTCCCGCGCCGCGGATCATCCAACACGCAGGGGGCCTCATGTTCTTCGGACGCAAACCCCTTTGGGGGAAGAAACCCCGCCTCGAATCGAGCTACAACGCGGTCATCATCGGCGGCGGGCTGCACAGCCTCGCCACCGCCTACTTCCTGGCGAAGGAGCAGGGCATGCCGCGCGTCGCCGTCCTCGAGAAGCGCTTCATCGGGTTCGGCGGCGCCGGCCGCAACACCGCGATCGTGCGCGCGAACCAGCGCACCCAGGAGAACGTGCCGCTCTACCGGGAGGCCCTCGACCTCTGGCCGGTCCTCACCCGCGAGCTCGACTTCAACCTGATGTTCAACAACTGCGGGAACCTGAACCTGATGCACAGCGAGGCGGCCATGAACGCGGCGCGTCTGGCGGTTTCCACGGCGCAGTTCCTGGGCGTCGAAAGCCACCTGCTCGACGCGCAGCAGCTCAAGGAGGTGGAGCCGGCCATCAACACCTCGCCGGACATCACCTACCCCGTCCACGGCGCCATGTTCCACCCGCCCGGGGGCGTCGTGCGCCACGACGCCGTGGTCTGGGGGCTCGCCAAGGGCGCGGCCCGGCACGGGGCGCACATCCACCAGCAGACGGAGGCGACGGCGATCCTGACCGCCGGCGGGAAGGTGACCGGGGTCGAGACGGACCGCGGCCGCATCGCGACCCCGCGGGTGCTCGTCTCCGCCGGGGGATACTCGGCCGGCATCATCCATAAAATGCTCGGCCTCAAGCTTCCGATCAGCGTCCTCACGATCCAGGCCATGGTCACCCAGCCGCTCAAGCCGGTGCTCCACCACGTCGTCTCCTCCGGCATGTACCACGCCTACGCCAACCAGACGCTCAAGGGCGAGATCGCCACCGGCGCCCACATGGACCCGTGGCCGAACTACACGACCCTCACCACGGCCCACTACATCAAGCACCAGGCCGAGGCGGTCGGGGAGTTCCTGCCCTTCCTGCGGGGGGTCAAGTTCATGCGCCACTGGGCGGGGCTCGCCGACATGACCCCCGACATGGCCCCCATCATGGACGGCAACGACCCGGTCGAGGGCTTCTTCATGAACTGCGGCTGGGGCTACTTCGGCTTCAAGTCCTGCACCGCCGTCGGCCGCCACATGGCCGCCTTCCTGGCCAAGGGCGAGTGCCCCGAGCGGCTCAAGCCCTTCAACCTGCGGCGCTACGAAAACCACCGGCTGATGGGCGAGACGGCCGCGCTCGTCACCTACACCCCCGACAACTGACGCGAGGAGAACAGCGATGGCCCTGACCATAACCTGCCCCATCTGCGGCCCGCGCAACGGCTACGAATTCCGCTACGGCGGCGAGGAGAAGGGGCCGCGGCCGGCGGAGGAGGGGCTCACCCCCCGGAGCTGGTGCGACTACGTCCACATGAACGCCTGCGTCGCCGGGGTGCAAGAGGAGTGGTGGTGCCACCGGAACGGCTGCGGCGCCTGGTTCAAGATCCACCGCGACACGCTGACCAACCTCGAAGTCCCGGGCCCGGAGGTTCGATCATGAGACTCGAGAAGCTCGCGACGCTGCGCATCGACCCCGGCAAGCCGCTCGCCGTCCACTACAAGGGCAAGACCCTTTCCGGAGTGGCGGGCGACACGGTCGCCACCGCCCTCTTCGCCAACGGCGTGCGCGTCTTCGGCCGCAGCCTCAAGTACCACCGCCCCCGCGGCCTCTACAGCCTGGACGGCGAGTGCGCGAACACCCTGATGGCGGTGGACGGGATCCCCAACGTCGCCGCCGAGAAGACTTTGGCGCGAGACGGGATGCGCGTCGCGGCCCAGAACGTCGTCGGCTCGGCCGACTTCGACTGGATGGCCTTCATGGACAAGCTCGACTGGCTGATGCCCGCCGGGTTCTACTACCGCGCGCTGCACAAGCCCGCGCGCCTGTGGCCCTTCGCCATGAAGCATGTGCGCCAGGCGGCCGGCCTGGGGCGGATTTCGCCCGACTTCCGCATGGCGGGCGCCTTCTCCGAGATCTACCCCGCAGCCGACGTCTGCGTGATCGGCGGCGGCCCGGCGGGGATGTGCGCGGCGCTCGCCGCGGCGGAGTCCGGCCTGCGGGTCGCGCTGCTCGAGGCCCGCCCCTGGCTGGGGGGTAGCTTCGACCACCGCCCCGCCCCCTACGACGGGGCGAAGCCGCTCTGCGAGCGGGCCCGGGAGCTCGCCGCCGCGGTCGCAGGCACCCCGAACATCCGCGTCTTCGCGCACGCCCCCAACATCGGGGTCTACAACAACAACCTGGTGACCGCCTTCCAGGTCGGCGGGCCCGAGGACCCCTATGTCGAGCGCTACATCGAGCTGCGCGCGGCGAGCGTCGTGGTGGCGACCGGCACGATCGAGCGGCCGCTCCTCTTCGAGAACAACGAGCGCCCCGGGGTGATGCAGGTCGGCTGCGCCCACCGGCTCGCGCGCACCTGGGGGCTTCTCCCGGGCCGCCGCGCGGTCTTCGCGATCGGCCACGACCTGGGGCTCGAGGCGGCGATCGACCTCGCCGACCTCGGCCTGGAGATCGCCTGTGTCGCCGACAGCCGCGAGGACGGCCAGGACCCGGAACTCATGCTCGCGCTCGCCGAGCGGCGGGTGCCGCTGTTGAAGGGCTGGGTCGCCGCCAAGGCGCACGGCGCCGGGCGGGTCAAGCGGGTCACCTTGAAGACCATCGAGGGGACCGTCAAGCGCCGCTTCGACTGCGACCTGCTCGTCGCCTCGGCGGGGCTCACCCCCGTGACCGGGCCGCTCACGCTCGCCCAGGCGAAGCTGCGCTACGACGCCCGCACCGGCTATTTCCTGCCGGTCGCGCTGCCCGCGAAAATGCACGCCGCCGGGAGCCTGACCGGGTTGAACCACCCGCTTTCGATCGAGGCCTCCGGCCGGCTCGCCGGCCTGCGGGCGGCGGCCGACTGCGGGGCCGAGAACCGCGAGGCCCTCGCGGCGGCCGCCCGGCGGGCGGCCGAGCTTCCCGGCCCGGCGCGCGGCGCGAAGCTCGTCACCGCGCCGGTCAAGGGCCGCAAGAGCTTCGTCTGCTTCGACGAAGACACGACGGTCAAGAACGTGAAGCAGGCGATCGGCATGGGCTTCGACGTCCCGGAGCTGATCAAGCGCTTCACCTCGGCCGGCACCGGCCCGGGGCAGGGGGGGGTCCCGGGTCACAACCTGCCGCTTCTGACCGCGCGGCTTCAGGCGCACGCCGGGGCGACCCCGGTGCCCACCACCCAGCGGGCGCCGCTCGTGCCGACCCTCGTCGCGACCTATGCCGGCGCCTACCACGACATGTGCAAGCGCACCCCCCTCGACAGCCTCCAGAAGCGCGACGGCGGGGTGTTCCGCCGCATCGGGGTGTGGCAGCGGGCGCGCTACTTCTCGCAGGACTTCAGCTGCCGGGAGGAGATCCTGAACGTGAGGACCAACGTCGGGATGCTCGACGGCTCGACCCTCGGCAAGTTCCGGCTCTTCGGCCCCGACGCCCTGAAGGCGCTCCAGCGCATCTACGTCGGCGACATGGCCAAGATGACCCCGGGCAAGATCAAGTACTCGGCCATGCTGAACGAGGACGGCTGCGTGATCGACGACGGGGTCGTCGTCAAGGTCGCCGAGAACGACTACTACTTCACGACCTCCACCGCCCGCGCCGGCGAGACCGCCGAGTGGTTCCGCTACCACACGCGCACCGACGGCTGGGACTACCACCTCGTCAACCTGACCGACGCGCTCGGGGTGGTGAACCTCTCGGGCCCGAACGCCCGCAAGGTGCTTGAAAAGGTGGCCGATGCCGAGGTCTCGAACGCGGCCTTCCCCTTCGGAGGCTACCGCGAATTCACCATCGCCGGCGCGATCCCGGTGCGCGCCATGCGCCTGGGCTTCGTGGGCGAGCTCTCCTACGAGCTCCACGCCCCAGCCTCCTTCATGATCTCCCTCTGGGAGCTCCTCGCCGCGGCCGGCGCCGAGTTCGGGATCCGCAACTTCGGCGTCGAGGCGCAGAACGTGCTGCGCATGGAGAAGGGCCACATCATCCTGGGGGTCGAGAGCGAGCAGCGCACGAACCTGCTCGACCTCGGGCTGGGGTTCCTCTGGGACCGGAGCAAGACCGCGGCGAAAACCGTCGGGGCCGTGGCGCTGCGGCAGGCCGAAAACGACCCCTCCCGCTTCCGGCTGGTCGGAATCGAGATGGAGGACCCCGAGCGCGCGCCGCGCGACGGCTCGGTCATCGTCGACCGCCGCATCCGCGGCTACGTCTGCACCGCGCGCAGGAGCTTCACGCTCGAGCGCGCGGTCGGCATGGCCCTGGTCGAGTCGGAGCTCGCCGCGGTCGGCACCCGGCTCGAGATCTTCGAGGACGAGTGCCAGGGAAAACGGCTCCCGGCCAAGGTCGTCCCCATGCCGTTCTACGACCCGCCGGGGCACCGGATGAGAATGTAGCGAGGAGCAAACACCCATGACGACCATCGCCAGACGATCGCCGGTCCAGTTCCGGGCCCGCGTGACGAAATCCGAGGTGCGCGGGGACTGGAGCGTCGCCCTCACCTACGCCGACGAGGGCCCGGGGCCCCACCTGACCGACCTCTCGCATGTCCCCCGCTGGGACCTCCAGGACCGGGAGATCGGCCGCTTCTCCCCCGCGGGCAAGACGGTGCCCGCGCAGCCGGGCGCATGCCTTCTCGCGGACGGGGTGCTGATCAACCGCATGAACCGCACCCAGGCCGCCGTCTGGCACCTCCTGAACCCCGCGGCCGGGCCGCCGCCCGAGGCGGCCTACACCGACACGACGGATGCGACCGTCTGCCTCGCGCTTTTCGGCCCGAACGCGCTCGCCGTCGTCGAAAAGCTCTCGGCGCTCGATTTTCTGGACCCCCGGCGGCAGCCCCCCTTTCTCTTCCAGGGCCCCTTCGCCCATGTCCCCTGCCAGCTCGTGCTGCTCCGGCGCGGGCCGGGGTTCGCCGGCGGCCTCGTCTTCACCTGCGCGCGCGGCTACGCCGAGAGCATGGTCCACGCCGTCCTCTCCGCCGGGCGGGAGTTCGGGCTCGCGCCGGCCGGCGAAGAGCGCTTCGCCGACTGGCTCGCCCGGCCGGCCTGAGCCCGGCGCGGGGCCGATGAACGCCTGACCGTCCACCATCCACACACCGAGGAGGAGCTTCCATGAACAAGAAGTACGACGCGATCATCATCGGGGCCGGCGTGATCGGCTGCCCCATCGCCTACGAGCTGGCGAAGAAGGGCTACCGAACGCTCTCGGTCGACAAGAACGCCGACGCCGGCGAAGGCTCGACCGCCGGCTCCTGCGCCATCGTGCGCGCGCACTACTCGACCGTCGACGGCGTCGCCATGGCCTACGAGGGGTTCAAGTATTGGCTCGACTGGGAGAACTACCTCGGAAACGTGAAGGACGAGAAGGGGCTCGCCAGGTTCATGAACACCGGCTCGGTGCTCCTCAAGAGCAAGGGCCACGACTGGCGCAAGGTCAAGGGGAACTACGACGTCGTCGGGGTCAAGTACGAGGAGTGGGACCTGGAGACGATCAAGAAGCGCATCCCCGTCGTCGACCTGCACGAGTTCTGGCCGGTCAAGCGGCCCGAGGACCCCGCCTTCTTCGACGAGCCGACCGCCATGCTCGAGGGGGCGATCTTCTGCCCCGAGGGGGGCTACGTGAACGACCCGGTCCTCTCGGCGCACAACATCATGCGCGCGGCCGAGCGCCACGGCGCCGAGTTCCTGTTCAAGGTCGAGGTGACCGGGATCCGCAGCGAAAAGGGCCGGGTCAAGGGCATCACGCTCAAGGACGGCCGCGAGATCGACGCGCCGATCGTGGTGAACGTCGCCGGACCGCACTCCTTCAAGATCAACCGCATGGCCGCGGGGGTCTGGGAGGGGTGCAACATCAAGACGAAGTCGCTGCGCCACGAGGTGATGCACTGCCCCTCGCCCGAAGGCTACGACTATTACCACACCGGCTACCACACCTCCGACGGCGACCTCGGCATCTACTACCGCCCCGAGGTCGGCAACATGTTCCTGATCGGCAGCGAGGACCCCAAGTGCGACCCGCAGGAGTGGGTCGACCCGGACGAGTTCTACGCCGGACGCGGCCCGGCGGGGCGCAACAACCAGCTGACCGAGGCCCAGTGGAAGGCGCAGTGCTACCGGCTCGCCCGCCGCATCCCGAGCCTGCAGGTGCCCAACCAGCCGAAGGGGGTCTGCGACCTCTACGACTGCTCCGACGACTGGATCCCGATCTACGACAAGTCGGACCTGGGCGGGTTCTACCTCGCCATCGGCACGAGCGGCAACCAGTACAAGAACGCCCCGGTCGTCGGGCACATGATGGCCGAGCTGATCGAGAAGTGCGAAAAGGGGCTCGACCACGACAAGGAGCCGCTGCAGTACAAGCTGCCGCACATCGGGCGGCTGATCAACGTGGGCTTCTTCTCGCGCAAGCGCGAGATCAACCGCAACTCGAGCTTTTCGGTCAACGGCTGAGGCGCGCCGCGGACATCTTCGGCTGATCGGCGGGGCCGGGGGGTACCCCGGCCCCGCGTTTTATGGTATGGGCGGAACATGGAGCCGTTGCGCATCTACGTCTGCGTCAAGCACGTGCCCGACTCGGGCGCCACCATCACGGTCGAGGGCGGCAGCCGGATCGCCGAGAACATCACCTTCCTGATCAACCCCTACGACGAGCACGCCCTGACGGCGGCCGCGGCGCTCAAGGCCGCGCACGCCCCGGCCGAGGTGGTGGCCGTCGCGCTCGGCCCGGAGGCGGCCGAGGGCACGCTGCGCTCGGCCATGGCCATGGGGGCCGACCGGAGCCTGCTCATCGTGTCGGGGGAGCGGCTCGACAGCATCATGACCGCGGCCGCGCTCAAGGCGGCGATCGCCGCCGACGGCCCCCCGGGGATCATCCTGGGCGGCAAGGAGGCGATCGACACCGAGGGGAAGCAGACGCTGTTCCGCCTCGCGGCGGCCTTCGGCATGCCGGTGGCGACCAACGTCGTCGCCCTCGCCCTCGAGGGGCGGAGCGCCCGCGTCGAGTGCGACCAGGGGGGCGGCGCGGTCGATCGCCTGCGCCTGCGGCTTCCTTGCGTGATCGGGGCCGGCCGGGGGCTCAACACCCCGAAATACCCCACCTTCCCCGACATCGTGAAGGCGCGCAAAAAAGAGGTCCGCCGCATCGAGCTCGCCGCGCTCGGCCTGCCCGAGCCTGCCGGCGGCGCGCGGATCGTGGCCCTCGAGCCGGCCGTCGAGGCGCGCGCCCCCCGGGCGCTGACCGGCAGCCCGGCGGAGATCGCCCGCCGGATCGTGTCCATCCTGCAAGACGAAGCGCGGGTGATCTGAAATGGAAAAAGCGGCGCTGCTGGTCGAGTTCAAGGCGGGAGAGGTCAAGCCCGCGGTCTTCGGGGCGGCGGCGCTCGTGCGCCGCAGCGGGATGCGCCCGGTCGGCTTCGCTCCCGCCGCCCTGGCCGCGGCGGCGCGCGCGGCGCTCGGCGAATACGGGGTGCCGGAGATCGTCGCGATCGAGGCCGGCGGGGAGAACCCGGCCGCCTTCGCCGCGGCCGCGGCCGCGGCCATGCAGCGGCTCGGCATCGCCCAGCTCGTGGGGCTCACGACCCCCCAGGGCCGCGACCTGCTGCCGCGCATCGCCGCGCGCCTCGAGGCGCCCCTCGTCATGGACTGCCTCGAGGTGGACCTCGTCCGCCGCTCGGCCCGGGCCACGCAGTACTCCGGGAAGACGATCGCCCGGATCGAGCTCACCGGGCGCTTCGCGCTCTACGGGCTCCGGCCGATTCTTCCCCCGGCCGAAAAGGCCCCCGTCGCGGCCGAGATCGTCGCCGTCGAGAGCGCCCCGGCCGGCGCGGCGGACGGCCTCGAGCTTCTCGAGCGCCGGGCGGGCGCCGGGGAGGGCGCCGACCTCGCCGAGGCCGAGGTGATTCTCGCCGGCGGCCGCGGGATGAAGAGCGGCGAGAATTTCAGCCTGCTCAGCGACTGCGCGCACCTCATCCCCGGCGCGGCCGTCGGCGCCTCGCGGGTCGCGGTCGACCTCGGCTGGGTGCCCTACCGCATGCAGGTCGGCCAGACGGGAGCCAAGGTCGGCCCCAAGGTCTACATCGCCTGCGGCATCTCCGGCTCGGTGCAGCACTTCGCGGGCATGAAGAGCGCGGGGCTCATCATCGCGGTGAACAGCGACCCCAACGCGGCCATCATGGCCAAGTGCGACTACTATGCCGTGGCCGACCTCTTCGAGCTTTTGCCCGAGCTCCGGAAAGCGCTCGCCGCGGCGGTGCGGCCGGATGCGTGAAGACCCCCCGGGTCCGCCCCCTTCCCCCGGCGGGCAGGGGCCGGCTCCGGCCTTCCAAAAGCGGGTCCGCCGGCAGGTCGCCGGCCGGGAGCACGCCTTCTTCGCCGTAACCGCCCCGGGCCTGGAGCCCCTCTGCCTCCGGGAGATCACCGATCTCGGCATCGCCGATGCCCGGGCCGTCCCCGGCGGGGTCGAGTTCCGGGGAAAGCTCCCCGAAGCCTACCGCGCGAACCTCCACCTGCGCACGGCGAGCCGCATCCTCATGCGGCTCTTCGACTTCCGCGCCGACTCCTTCCGCGCCCTCGAGTCCAAGGCCGGCGGCTTCCCCTGGGAGCTCTATTTCGGGCCGCAGGCCGCCCCCCGGGTGCAGGTCGCCACCCACCACTGCCGCCTGCACCACAGCGGAGCGATCGCCGAGCGCGTCGCCGCGGCCGTCGCCCGGCGCGTAGCGGGCCGGCCCGGCGCGGCGGCCCCCGCCCGCGAGCAGCTCCTCTATCTCCGCGGACTGGACGACCGCTTCCTCGTCTCGATCGACACGAGCGGCGCGAACCTCTACCTGCGGGGGCTCAAGACCCACGGGGGCCGCGCCCCGCTCCGGGAGACGATCGCCGCCGCCTGCCTGATCCTCGCCGGCTACCAGGGCGGGGAGACCCTGCTCGACCCCCTGTGCGGTTCCGGGACCTTCAGCCTCGAGGCGGCGCTGATCGCCAAGCGCATCCCTCCCGGCTGGTTCCGGGAATTCGCCTTCATGGGCTTTCCGGCCTTCCGGCCCCCGGCCTGGAACCACCTGAAAAGCCGGGCGGGGGAGGGGATCGCGGCCTTTTCCGCCCCGCGGATCTTCGCCTCCGACATCGACCCCGAGGCCTGCGGGCGGCTCCACGCCTGCCTCGCGCAGCACGGCCTCGCCGACGCCGTCGCGGTCGCCTGCCGCGACTTCTTCGACGTCGATCCCGGCCGGGCCCCGGGCGGGGCGGGGCTCGCGGCCTTGAACCCGCCCTACGGCCGCCGCCTCGGCGGGCCGCGGCAGGGCCGCGCGCTCGCCCAGCGCGTCGTTGCCCGGCTGGCCGCGGCCTATGCCGGCTGGCGCTTCATCCTGCTCGCCCCGGAGGAGGGCGGCTTCCCGGCGCCCCCCTCCCGGCACCGGGTCCACCGCTTTCCGCACGGCGGCGCCATGGTGAAGGCCCTGGTGGGGACGATCGCGCCGCCGATGGGCATCCTGGAAGCCTCCGGGCCCCCGACCCCCTGATCCCTCGAACCCTTGATCGATAGGAGGAAACCATGGATCTCGACAAGCTGCGCGTGAACGGAAAAAGACTCCGGGCGAGCCTCGAGGAGATGGCCCGGATCGGCGCCACCCCCGGCGGCGGGGTCCAGCGGCTCACCCTGACCGACGAGGACAAGCAGGCCCGCGACCTCTTCGTCACGTGGCTCAAGGAGATCGGCTGCGCGGTCACGGTCGACGAGATGGGCAACATTTTCGGCCGGCGGCCGGGGCGCGACAACGCGCTCGCGCCCGTGATGAGCGGCTCGCACATCGACTCCCAGCCGAAGGGCGGACGCTTCGACGGCATCCTCGGGGTGATGGGGGCGCTCGAGGTGCTGCGCACGCTCCACGAAAACCGCGTCGTGACCGAGCGGCCGCTCGTGATCGTCGACTGGACCAACGAGGAGGGCTCGCGCTTCGCCCCGGCGATGGTCGCCTCGGGGGTCTGGGCCGGGGCGCTCGAGCGCGACTGGGCCTACGACCGGCGCGACATCGCCGGCAAGCGCTTCGAGGACGAGCTCGTGCGCATCGGCTACAAGGGGGCGGCCCCCTGCCGCAAGTTCCCGGTCCACGCCTACTACGAGCTGCACATCGAGCAGGGGCCGATGCTCGAGCGCGAAAACAAGACCATCGGCGCCCCCAAGGGGATCCTCTGCCTGCACTGGTACGACATCCATCTCGAGGGCGAGGCGAACCAGGTCGGGCCGACCCCCATGGAGGGGCGGCACGACGCCCTCGTCGCGGCGGCCGAGATGATCATCGCGACGAACCGCCTGCCGCAGCGCATGGGCGGAAACATGGTCGCGACCGTCGGCGAGATCCACAACCACCCGAATTCCCGGAATATCATCCCCGACCGGGTGCACTTCACCGTCGACATCCGCTCCTGGGACGACGACCATGCCCTCAAGGCCTGGGAGCTCCTGCGCCGGGACTTCGAGGCGATCGCCTCCCGCCACGGCTGCCCGATCCGCATCGAGGAGACCTGGCGGGTCAACCACTCGCCCTTCGACGCGCGCCTCGTCCAGCGGGTCCTCGAGGTCGCCGGCGGGCTCGGCTACTCTCACATGCTCTGGGTGAGCGGGGCCGGCCACGACGCGAGCTACACGAACCAGGTCTGCCCGACGGCCATGGTCTTCGTGCCGAGCATCGGGGGCCGCAGCCACGTCGAGGTCGAGACCACCCGCTGGGAGGACTGCGAGGCGGGGGCGAACGTTCTCCTGCACTGCCTGCTGCGCTCCGCCATGGAAAAGTAGGGCGGGGATGGCCGCACCGGCCGCCGCCTCCCTTGACGGCCGGCGGCAACTCTGGTAGAGGCTTCAGCCGTTCCGGCCAGTGTTTATTAAATGAATCGATCTCGGGCGGAAGCCGGCCACGGCTTCCGCTGAATGCTTCGAGGGGGGAGGAAACAGCGGCACGGGGCTGTCCGCCGCCGCTGCCGAAAGGCAACCATCGGATCGCAGTCCACAAACGAAAAGGAGGAACGTGCATGGGCATCGTACGCGAAGTGAACGGCATGTTCGAGCTGACCGAGGAGCTCCCCCGCAGCCAGTTCTACAACCGCGACCTGGCGCCGGTGAAGCTTGCGAAGCGCACCTGGGGCTACTACGAGTACTTCTCCATGTGGGTCGGCATGAGCGTCTGCGTCCCCACGTGGATGCTCGGGGCGAGCATGATCGCGGCCGGCTTCGACTGGGTGACGACCATCTTCACGATCTTTTTGGGCAACGTCATCGTGCTCATCCCCATGATCCTCGACTCCTTCGCCGGCACGAAGTACGGGATCCCCTTCCCGGTCTTCCTGCGCTCGAGCTTCGGCCTGTTCGGGGCGAACATCCCGGCGCTTCTGCGCGGGATCATCGCCTGCGGCTGGTTCGGGATCCAGACCATGATCATGGCCTTCGCGATCGACGGGATCCTCGCCGCCCTCTGGCCATCCTGGAACGAGGTCAAGGCGGTCGTGCCCTTCTTCGAGCTGCCGGCGCACACCGTCTGGGCCTTCGCCCTCTCCTGGATCGCGACCGTCGTCATCTGCTACGTCTCGCCCCCCTGGAAGGCCTCCCCGGGCATCCGCTGGCTGAACAACTTCTCCTCGCCGATCCTGATCCTGATCGGCGTCGGCCTGCTCTTCTGGGCCGCCAGCAAGGCGGGCGGGATGGGGCCGATCCTGGATCAGCCGCGCACCGCGCCCTGGTCCAAGTGGCCGGCCTTTCTCACCGCCATGGTGGCCTACTGGTCGACGCTCGCGATCAACATCCCGGACCTCACCCGCTTCGCCAAGAACCAGAAGGTGCAGTACCTCGGCCAGTCCCTGGGGCTTCCGCCGACGATGACCGCCTTCTCCTTCTTCGGCGTCGCGGTCACTTCGGCGACGGTCGTCATCTACGGCGAGGCGATCTGGGACCCGGTCAAGCTGCTGATCAAGACCGAGATCCCCTTCTTCATCTTCGTCGGGCTGATCTTCGTGATCCTCGCCACCCTGACGACCAACATCACCGCCAACATGGTCTCGCCGATCAACGACTTCATGAACGTCGCCCCCAAGTTCCTCAACTGGGAGCGCACCACGATCCTGATCGGTCTGATCGGCATCCTGATGCAGCCCTGGAAGTTCCTCGCCGACCCCAAGGCCTACATCTGGACCTGGCTGCTCGGCTACGGCGCCTTCACGGGCGGGATCGCCGGGGTGATCATCTGCGACTACTGGATCATCCGCAAGCAGACCATCAAGCTCCACGAGCTTTACATCAAGGAGGGGTACTACAACTTCGCCGAGGACAAGACCAACTGGATCGCGGTGGTCTACGGCCTGTTTCTGGTCGCCGTCACCATCTACCTCTGGTCGCAGAAGGCGATCCTGGGCGAGGGGTGGCCCTCGACCCTGACGACGCTCGTCCTCGTGCTCGGGCTCCTCGCGGGGATCTACTTCTATATCAGCAAGGTGAAGGGGGTGAACTTCGCCGGCGTGCTCGCGCTATTCACCGGGGTGGCCGGCTCGCTCGTTCTCTCCATGGCGAGCGCGACGCTCTCCCAGTGGACCTGGTTCACCGGCGCGATCATCGGCTACCTGGCCTACTACATTCTCTACAAGGCCTGGTACGGCGCGCACCACCCGGAGGTCCCGGCCTGACCGGCCGCCGGCCCCGGCCCATCTCCCCGGGGGCGGGCGTTCCACCGGACGCCCGCCCCCCGGGCAGCCTTCGAAACCCCGGGGGCTTCCGCCGGGAAAACCACAGGGCCGCGGCGGCCCGCTATCCCATGACGCCTTATGCCCTGATCCTGCTCGTCCTCGGCCTCTTCGGCGCCTTCCACGAGGCGAGCGCCCGGGAAGGCGTGCGCGCCGCGGCGCTCTCCCGGCTGGCGATCTCGCCGGCGGCCTTCGCCGGGCTGCGGGCGCTCTGCTCCTTCGCGCTATTGCTCCTTTCGGTGGTGCTGCTCTTCCGGCTCGCCCCCCGGACGGCGCTCCTCTTCGAGCCGCTCACCGGGATCGGGGCGCTCGTGCCGGCCCTCTTCGCCTTCTGGATCGCGGGCCTGGCGCTGCGCCAGGTGGCGCGGGCCGGAAGGATCCCCCAGTTCTTCGGCTTCCGGAACGCCCCCAAGATCTTCATCTACTCCGGGGCCTTCACCCTCTGCCGCCACCCCATGTACACCGGCTGGCTCGTCGCGAGCTGGGGGCTTCTCCTGAGCAAGCCCTACCTCCTCACCCTTTTCTACAACGCGCTGCTCACCGCTTATGTCGTCTTCATGGCGCGAGAGGAGGAGCGGCGCATGACGGCCCTCTTCGGCGAGAAATACCGCGCCTACCAGCGGCAGATCCCCTTTCTGCTCCCCTACGGCTTCCTCAAGCCCCGGATCCGGCGGGAGGGCGCCCCGCGGTTCTAAGCCCGCTTCTTCGCGGCCCGCGCGGCGCGAAAAAAAACCGGGAGCCCGCCGGGCGGCGGACTCCCGGAGCGGCCGGGCGCCGGGGCCCCCCCGCGTGGGGGCGGCAGGGATCAGAACCCCTGGAACGGCTCGCGCTTGACGAAGCGGCCGCGGCCGAGCTCGCCCACGAAGTGGACGCGGTCCTTGCGCCACTCGGCGACCTTCCTGCCGCGCGCGTAGACCTGCCAGGGCATCCCGGTCATCTCCATCCCCTCGTAGGGGGTGTAGTCGACGTTCATGTGGAGCTTCTTCTGGGTGATCGTGAACTTCTGGCGCGGATCGAAGACCACGATGTCGGCGTCCTTGCCGACCGCGATCTCGCCCTTGTCCTTGAGCCCGAACATGCGGGCGGTGCCGGTCGCCAGCACGTCCACCATGCGCTCGAGCGTCATCCGGCCCTTGACCACCCCCTCGGTGTGGAGCAGCATGAGCAGCGTCTCGATGCCCGGGGCGCCGTTCGGGATCTTCTTGTAGTCGTCCTTCCCGAACATGTCCTTCTTGCCCTTGAAGTCGAAGGGGCAGTGGTCGGTGGCGACCACCTGGAGGTCGCCCGAGCCCAGCCCCTCCCAGAGGGCGGCGTTGCTCTCCGGCGTGCGCAGGGGCGGGCTCATGACGTATTTCGCCCCCTTCCAGCCCGGCTCCTTGTAGCGCGACTCGTCGAGCACGAGGTACTGCGGGCAGGTCTCGGCGTAGACGGCGACCCCGCGGTCGCGCGCCTGCTTGACCTGGGCGAGCCCCTCCCTGGAGGAGAGGTGCACGACGTAGATCCGCGAGCCGGTCATCTCGACCATCTTGGCCGCGCGGTGGACGGCCTCCTCCTCGGCGATGTTCGGCCGGCTGACCGCGTGGTAGTAGGGCGCGAGCTTGTTCTGCGCGGCGAGCACCGCGTTCATGTGCTGGATCATGTAGAAGTTCTCGGCGTGCACCTGGACCAGGCCGCCGTGCTTCTTCGTCTCCTCGAGGAGCCGGATCATGGTCCCGTCGTCCACGCGGAAGTCGTAGACCATGAAGATCTTGAAGCTCGGCGTCCCGTACTCCTGGCAGCAGCGCTTGACCTCGGCGATCACCTCCGGCCGCGGGTCCATCACCGCCGGGTGCAGGCCGTAGTCGATGCAGGCCTTGCCGGCGATCCCGACCTGGCGGTCGATCGCCTCCTTGAGCGACTCGCCCTTCTGCTGCAGGTCGAAGTCGATCAGGCAGGTCACCCCGCCGCAGGCCGCGGCGATCGTCCCGGTCTCGAAGTCGTCCTGGGAGTAGGTGCCCATGAAGGGCATGGCGAGATGGGTGTGGGGGTCGATGGCTCCCGGAAGGATGTACTTGCCCTTGCAGTCGACGACCTCCGCCGCCCGCATGGGGAGATTCAGGCCGATGGCCTTGATCCGTTCGCCCTCGACGAAGACGTCGGCCTTGGTGCGGCCCGTCGCGGTGACCACGGTGCCGTTCTTAAGCAACACACTCATGGGGGCCCTCCTTGGTGAATGGCTCGTGTTTCAGTTCGGACTCCAGGCTCGCATCCCGCACGGCGGTCTCGCGGCGCCGCCAGCCGGGGGGCATCTCCTGGTAGCGGATAAGCTCCGGCACGGGGCAGACGGCCTGGCAGAGCATGCAGCTCAGGCACTTCTCCTCGACGAGCCGCGGCCGGCGGCGGCGGCCGTCCCACTCGAGCGCCTGGCCGGCCGCGTCGCGGCAGACGATGTAGCACTGGCCGCAGCCGATGCACCGATCGAGGTCATAGTTCACGATCCCCTGGCGGCTCAGGTCGAACTTGTCGGTCTCCTGGAGGTGGGGCAGGGCCTTGCCCACGAGGTCGGCGACCCGGGCGATGCCGCGGGCGGCCATGTAGTCGCTCAACCCCTCGATCAGGTCCTCGACGATCCGGTAGCCGTAGTGCATGATGCCGGAGGTCACCTGGAGCGTGCCCGCCCCGACGAGCAGATATTCGAGGGCGTCGACCCAGGTCTCGATCCCGCCCATCCCGGAGAGCGGCAGCCCGAGCTCGGGGCACTTCGCCATGCTCGCGATGAAGTTCAGCCCGATCGGCTTCACCGCCGGCCCGGAGGTGCCGCTGATCGCGCCCACGCCGAAGACGTTCGGCCGCGGCACCCAGTCCTCGAGGCCGATCGCCGAGATGCCGCGCACGGTGTTGATGGCCGAGATCGCGTCCGCCCCGCCTTTCTTGGCGTAGAGCGCGGGCTCGGTCATGTCGGTGATGTTGGGGGTCATCTTGGCCATGACCGGGATCGCGACCGCCTTTTTCACCGCGGCGGTGAAGCGCTCGAGCAGGTGGAAGGCCTGCCCCACCTTGTGGCCCGAACCCTCGATGCACATGTGCGGGCAGGAGAAGTTGAGCTCCAGGATGTCCGCCCCGTTGTCTTCGCAGGCCTTGGCGAGGTAGACCCACTCCTCCTCGAAGAAGCCCATGATGCTCGCGACGATGGGCCGGTCGGGGTAGTGCTTCTTCAAGTAGAGGAACTCGAGCAGGTTGTGCCGCAGCGGCCGGTCGGAGATCTGCTCGACGTTCTGGTAGGCGATCGCCCGCTTGGCGCCGTAGTTGACGTAGTGCATCCGCGGGGATGGATGGATGATCGGCAGCCGGTCGGAGTTGAGCGTCTTGAAGACCACCCCGCCCCAGCCGGCCTCGAAGGCGCGCTCGACCATCTCCGCCGAGTTCGACACCGGGGAGGAGGAGAGCAAAAAAGGGTTGCGGAACTTCAAGCCGCAGAAGTCGACGGAAAGATCAACCGGGGTCGGCACGGGGCACCTCCTATCGGGAAAGCGACTGGATGATGGCGGCCGCGGCCGCCTTGCCGTCGCGGACGGCTTGGACCACGAGGGCCGGCCCGCGGACGATGTCGCCGCCGGCGTAGATCCCCTTGGCCGAGGTGCGGCCGGTCTTGGGCTGGACCGCGATCAGCCGCTCAGCGCTCGTCTTGACATGCGGGTACCACCGGACGGATTCCTTGGGGGCGCGGTTGCCGATCGCCTCGATCGCGATCTCGCAGTCGAGCGTCCACTCCGAGCCCTTGACCGCCTGCGGGCCGCGGCGGCCGGAGGCGTCGGGAGCGCCCAGGCGCGTGCGCACGAGGCGGATCCCCTTGAGCTTCCCGCGGCGGTCGACCGCGTAGTCCACCGGCTGGTTGAGCAGCAGGAAGTGGACCCCGGCGGCGAGCGCCTCGATCCGCTCGTCGGGCTCGGCCGGCATCTGGGCGAAGGAGCGGCGGTAGACGAGGTAGACGTCCTTCGCCCCCAGCCGCACGGCGGACTCCACGCAGTCCATGGCGACCGAGCCCCCGCCGATCACCGCGACCGTGCGGCCGCCGACCGCGGCGGCCATCTGTTTCAAGCGCCCGTCGCGGAGCGCCGCGAGGTACTCGACCGAGGAGTAGACCCCGCTCTGCGGCCGGTGCTTGGCCTTCAGGGTCTCCGCCTCCCAGAGCCCGGGGGCGAGGAAGACCGCGCGGAAGCCCTCCTCGAGCAGCCTCTCGGCCCCGGCATCGCCCGCGATCGGCTGTCCGCAGCGGAACTCGACCCCCAGGCGCTCGATGTCCTTGAGCTCATTGTTGAGGAACTCGAGTCCCAGGCGGTAGGCGACGACCCCGTAGCGCAGCACCCCGCCCGGCTCCGGCCGGGCCTCGAAGACCGTCACCGGAAAGCCGTGCTTGGCGAGCTCCGCGGCGCAGCTCAGGCCCGCCGGCCCCGAGCCGACCACCGCGATCCGCTCCTCGCGCGGCGCGGCTTTGGCAAGCGGAAAGAAGCCCGTGCGCCAGCCATGCTCGACGAGGAAGCGCTGGATCTTGCCGATCTGGATCGGCCGGTCGGCCCCCTCGGGGCGGGTCCGCGAGGCGAAGCGCGCGCTGCACTCCTTCTCGCAGAGCCGGTGGGTGGGGCAGAGCTCGCCGCAGGCCCCGCCCAGGATGTTGTTCGCCTTGATCGTGCGGATCGCGCCGGTTAGATTGCGGAACCGGAGCTTGCGGATGAACTCCGCCGGCCGGGTGTCGGCCGGGCAGCCCTGGGAGCAGGGCGCGTCATGGCACAACAGGCAGCGGTCGGCCTCGGCGATCGCCTGGGCGAGGTCGAAGCCCGGCCGCATCTGTTTGAACGCTGCTGCGGGGTTTGGCATCCATGGCCTCCTTCGCGGATCGTGCATGTGCGCTGGACATCACCGCGGTTTTTATTACGCCGATCGCGGACCGATGTCAATTTGCGCGCGGCCCCGGCGGGCGTCCGCGCTTGACGCCTACAGCGGAAAGAGCCTATAAGCCGATCGGCTCTGCCGCCGACTTCCAAACCACCAGGAGGAGACGCCCATGCCCCGCATCGTGAAATGCGCCCACATCCAGGCCGCCAACGCCACGCACGAAGGAACGCCCGCCGAGATCAAGGAAGCCATGATCCGCAAGCACCTCCCGCTGATCGAAAAGGCCGGAGAGTCCGGGGTCCAGATCCTCTGCCTGCAGGAGATCTTCCACGGTCCGTATTTCTGCGCCGAGCAGGACATCAAGTGGTACCAGACGGCCGAGCGGGTCCCGGGGCCGACCACCGAGCGCCTGGCCGCCTACGCCAAGAAGTACCGGATGGTCATGGTGGTGCCGGTCTACGAGGAGGAGATCCCCGGGGTCTACTTCAACACCGCGGCGGTGATCGACGCCGACGGGAAGTACCTCGGCAAGTTCCGCAAGGTCCACATCCCCCACACCTGGCCCGGCTTCTGGGAGAAGTTCTACTTCAAGCCCGGAAACCTCGGCTTCCCGGTCTTCGAGACCGCCTACGCCAAGATCGGGATCTACATCTGCTACGACCGCCACTTCCCCGAGTGCGCGCGCGTGCTCGCCCTGAAAGGGGCCGAGATCCTCTTCAACCCCTCGGCCACCACCTCGGGCAAGTCCCAGTACCTCTGGCTCCTCGAGCAGCCGGCCCAGGCGGTCGCCAACGGGGTCTTCATCGGGGCGAACAACCGCGTCGGACTCGAGAAGCCCTGGGAGTTCGGCAAGTTCTACGGTTCGAGCTACTTCGTCGACCCCCGCGGCCAGATCCTCGTCAAGGGGAGCGAAGACCGCGACGAGGTGGTCTCAGCCGACCTCGACCTCGAAATGATCCGCGAGGTGCGCGACGGCTGGCAGTTCTTCCGCGACCTGCGCCCCGAGATGTACGGCGAGATCACGCGCACGATCAAGTAGATGCGTCCGTCAACCCCACCGGCCCCCGACGCGAAAAAAAATTAAGGGGACGTTGTTAATTAAATAAAATTTACTGGCGGCGAAGACACCCGGCGATCGCCGGCGTAGACACACCAAGCAGTCTCCCCGCCTCCGCCAGGCTCAATCCCAGCTCTTTCACGAAGCGCTGCGCCAGGGCCTTGCGCAGCCGGCTCATCTCCCGTCGCCGGCCGCCAGCCCGCAAGGCCTCCTCCTCCAAACCGGCGCTTTTACACGCCGCCGAGAGTATCTTCTCCGCCTTTTCAATCCGTTCAGCCAGCGGAAACTGATACCTCAGCCGCTGCTCAAGCTCACCGACCACGTTAACAACAAAATCGCTCCCGCCCAGAATTCGCGCGTCACCTTTTTCGTGTATCCCTCTGCGTCGTTGGGCCTTGACTGCCGACCAGCCGCCGGCGGAACGGACCAAGCCTCCGCCCACAAGCTCCGGCCGCCGCCCCCGCTCCACTCCCGCTTCAAGATACGCCCGGTACGCGGCCTTCGCCCGGCCTTCTTGCCCGCCGAACCATCTCAAGACGTAATCCCGATCCTGCCAGGCGTTGGCGATTTTACCCACGATGACCGCATGCCCCGACCAGGGATAGCGATCAAGCTCCGCAAGGCTCTCAACGTCCCCGGCGCGCAGCGGGTTCAAATGGATATACCGCAGCAGCTGCCGGAAATAGGGTTCTTCTTCGCAGACAATCGACTTGTAGCGGTTTTGAAACAGGTGGCCGTGGCGGCGATGGCGCAAATTGAAGCCGATGGCATAGCCGGTCAAAAGCCTGCGCATAAAACCCGGCAGCCCAACATCGCCGCTCTTGACCAGCAAATGGGCATGGTTGTGCATCAGCGCCCAGGCAAAGACGGAGGTCCGCGTCTCAAGGGCGAGGCGCCCCAGACGCGACACAAAATCGCCGCGATCGGCATCGTCCTTAACGATGGGCTTCTTCTCGATACCGCGGACAATCACATGATGCAGCGTCCCCGGTGCATCCAGGCGAGCTCCTCGGGGCATGATCATCTCCAAAGCGATCTGGATAGTGGCATTAACCAACTTATTTAAATTAGTCAACTACGTCCCCAATATTTTCACTTGAAACTGACGGCAGTCTAACCCCAGGCACATCGACGCCTGCCACGCTGGCAGGCGCCGGCACTCGGCGGGTGAAAGGCGTTTTGCATGGAACACGCGGTTTTCTTCGGGTTTCTCGTCCTAGCGGCGTTGGTGTTCGCCCTCTTCGAAATCCAGATCGAAGGGCGCGACGGGTGGGCGGCGAAGCTTCCGACCTGGCGGGTCGAAAACCGCCTGACGCGGCTCCTCACCCGCAAGCCGCTCACCGGCTATCACCTCTACGCCCAGGCCTTTCTGTTGATCGTCGCCCACGCCCCCTTCGGCCTGGGGCTCGCCGCCTGGAGCCTGCGCGGCGAGCTGCGGGTTCTCGCCTTCCTGCTCCTCTTCTGGGTCGTGGAGGATTTCCTGTGGTTCTTGTGCAACCGGGAGTTCGGCCTGCGCCGATTCAAGCCGCAGTTCATCGCCTGGCACCGCGACGCCTGGTGGTGGGTCGCCCCGCGCGACTACTGGGTGGGCGCCCCGATCGGGCTCGTGCTCTACGCGCTGGCGGCCTAGCGGGCACCCGCCGCGGCGAGCGCAAGCACCTTGGCGGCGATCTCGAAGGCCGCCCGGGGGCGGGCGAGCCGGCGGGCGTTTCGCACGAGGGCCTGCCGCCGGCCGGGGTTGCGCAGCAGGGCTTCGATCTTGTAGGGGAGCGTCGCGATGGGGCCGATTTTGACCGCCGCGCCGTTTTCAAGCAGGAAGTCCGCGTTGCGGCTCTCCTGGCCCGGGATGGGGTTGACGACGACGAGCGCCCCCCCGCAGGCGAGCGCCTCGGCCGAGCTCAACCCCCCCGGCTTGGTGATGATCACGTCGGCCGCCGCCATGAGCTCCTCGATCCGCCGGCTGTACCCCAGGACGCGGACGCGGTGGCGCTCCGGCGCCGGGCGCCCTGCGAGCCGGCGCTCGAGCTCGGCGTTGCGGCCGCAGACGGCGAAAACCTCGAGCGGGGCTTGGACCGCGAGCAGGTGCTGGAAGATCTTTTCGACCGGGCCCACGCCGAACCCGCCGGAGAGGAGCAGGACGACCGGCCGGTCTCCGGCGATCCCGTGCGCGGCCCGGCACGCCCCGGCGCTCGGGACCGCGGCGAAGGCCGGATCGATCGGGATCCCCGTGACGCTCACCCGCTCGGCTGCGACCCCCAGGGCGCCGAGATAGACCGCGGCCTCCTCGCAGGCGGTGAAATAGTGCTCGCAGGGCTCCTGGACCCACATGCGGTGGGTCATGAAGTCGGTCGTCACCGTCACCTGGGGGAGCGCGACGCTGCCGGCGAGCCGCAGCGAGGCGATGATCTCGGCGGGCAGAAAATGGGTGTTGACGACGATGTCCCAGGGCTGGGACTTGAGCAGCTTCACGAAGGGCTTCAGGTTGAGCCTCTCGAGGGCGACCCGCAGGAGGCGGCCGGCGTCCTCGTCGCCCGGCTTCCCCTTGGGGCGGTCGAGCAGGTCGTAGACGTAGCCGAGCAGGTGGGGGGCGCGGTTGGCGAAGTCAAGATACCCCTGGCCGTAGAGGCGTCGGAAGGCCTTGTTCGCCAGCGCGAGGACGTCCACGTTGCTCACCGCCGCCTGCGGCGCCGCCGCCCCGAGGGCGTGCGCAAGGGCCTCGGCCGCGCGCAGATGCCCGCTGCCGACCGAAGCCGAAAGGATAAGAATCCGCGCGGAACGCTCCTCCGCCATGCGCGCTTGACCTCGCCTCCCTACGGCCGTCCGTCCGGCCGAAGCTCATCCGGTCTATCAGGGTTTCCCCGGCGGCTCCATCCCGGACGGGCGGCGCCGGCACATCTAACGAGAAACTAACGCGGACCTAAACCGAGGGCAACGCCGATGGGTTGATATGGCCGGCGGGGACATTGTGGAGCGGCAACCTGGGAGATCGACGCTGCCGGTCGGGCGCATGCCAGCGGAAGCACAGGCGGAGAGAGGTTCGGCGCGGGCCGCAGGATCCGGCCGCGGGCGATGGCGGACCGTGATCGCACTTCCATCCCTCGCCGCCCTGCTCGGGCTCGGCCTGCTCGCCTGGAACGAGCTCCCCCCCGAGGCGTGGGCCGCGCTGCGCGGAGCGGCCGAGCCGCTTTTCGACCGCGAACGGGTCGCGGAGCTGGTCGCCGCAAGCGGCTGGGCCGCCCCGCTCGTCCTGGTCGGGTTGCATCTCGTCCAGGTGCTGATCGCCCCCATCCCCGGCGACGCCTTCTGCATCCTCGGCGGCTACCTCTTCGGCGTCTGGAAAGGCTTTCTGCTCTCGACCGCCGGCATGACGCTCGGCTCGGCGGCGAACTTTCTCATCGGCCGCCTCTTCGGCGAGCGCGTGGTGCGGCGGTTTATGAGCTGCGAGCGCTTCGCGAAGCTCGACGCCCTCGTGCGGGACCGGGGGCTCATGGTGATCTTCCTCTGCTACCTCGTCCCCGGCTCTCCGAAGGACATGCTCTGCCTCCTCCTCGGGATGACGACGACCCTGCCGCTTCACGTGATGCTCGTCGTCTCCGCGGCGGGGAGGCTTCCGACGACCCTCGCCTTCAGCCTCCAGGGGGCGGCCTTCTTCCGCCAGGACTCCGCGGCCCTGATCGCGGCCGGGGGGGCCTGCGTGGCGCTCGGCGCGGCCGCCTGGCTCGGCCGCCGGGCGATCGCGCGCTGGGTCGGGCGGCAGGACGGCAAGAAGACCTGCGGGAAGCTTTTCTGACCCGCGGCCCGGCCGGCCGCGCTACCCCCGCAAGGCCGCGATCGCGCGGTCGATCGCGGGGATCGCCGCCTGCTGTTCGAGCCAGTAGCCCGGGTCAAGCTGGGCGTCGAGCTCGGCCAGGCTCTTCCCCTGCTGCTCCACCCAGGTGAAGTACTTGAGGTTGTGCCAGCGCCGGCGGTTCTCCCGGGTCCCCTCCGCGATCCAGTCGCATTTTTGGCGGTGGAAGATCCCGACCAGCCGGAGCTCGGCGGCGGCCGCATCCATGCGGCCGAAGCGCGCGGTGAGGCCGGCCATGACCGAGCGGTAGCGGTCGATCGCATCCGTGCAGACGGTGACGACGAGGTCGTCCTTGCCCAGGCCGAAGAACTTCACGGTTTTGATCGCGCCGAGCACGTTGCAGACGCCCGAGATGCCGAAGATCGCCGCGAGCCGCGCCACCTGCGCGGCGGGGACGCCGTACTTTTTCTCGAGCAGCTCCCCGCCGGGCGCCTCGGTCAGGAGCTGCAGGCCGAGCTGGCACTCGAGATCGTCGATCGCCATCACCGCGTCGAGGTTCATGACGTTGTGGATCCAGGTGACGTGCTTGTCGCCGATCCCCTGGATGCCGTGGCCGCCGTAGCCGTTCAGCATCAGGGTCGGGCACTGGATCGGCTCGAGCCCCACGATCCGGGCGCGGCCGGGCCACGCCTGCTTCAGCCGGTCGCCGGCCGCGATGGTGCCGGCCGAGCCCATGGCCGAGACGAAGGCGGCGACCGACCCGGAGCCGACCCCCTGCGCCGCGAGCCGGCCGGCGAGCTCGACGATCGTGTTGCCCGTGACGTGGTAGTGGAACCGGTAGTTCGCGAACTCCTCGAACTGGTTCATGATGCGCACCCGCTCGGGGTCGGCCGACCGCAGCGCGCGGCACTTGTCGTAAATTTCCTTGACGTTGCTCTCGCACCCCGGGGTGAGCTCGAGGCGCGCGCCGTAGCCGCGCACCATCTCGAAGCGCTCGCGGCTCATCTCCTCCGGCAGGATCACGACCGAGTCGTACTGCATGCGGCAGCCGACCCAGGCGCCGCCGATCCCGAAGTTCCCGGTGGACGGCCAGACGATGGTGTGGCGCGCCGGGTCCACCTGGCCGGCGGCGGCCTTCTCGATCAGGATCGCGTAGGTCGCCCCCACCTTGTGGCTGCCGGTCGGGAAGTCCTTGCCGTAGAGGACCGCGATGGGCGCCTCGACCCCCGTCAGCTCCGGCGGCAGGAGTTCGTGATAGATCCGGCCGGAGCCGTCCTTCCAGGAGATGTTGTAGAGATTGACCGGATCGAGCGGGTCGGCCGCGGCCGCGGCCAGGGCTTTTCGCCGCAGCTCCGGCCGGATCCGCGAGGGGTCGAGCATCTCGGCGTAGGTGGGGCCGCTGATGAGGCGTCGGGTCGTCATGCGGCGGTGATATCATCGGCCCGTCGAGCGGTCAAACCCCGTGAAGCACAAGCCGACGGTCTCCCGGCGGTCGACCGCGCCGCAGGCCTCGAGCTCGATCAGGCCGGCCAGGCCGGCCGCGCCGGTCGGGCAGACCGGGATGCCGCTGGCCGCCCGGGCGAGCTCCCAGGCGCGGCGGATCGTCTCCTCGCCCGCGATCACGGCGCAGCCGCCCGCGCGCAGCATCGCCCGCAGCAGCCAGTACCAGTCGTAGGTCACGTCGTCCAGGATGCCGTGGGCGAGGCTTCGGGGGGCGGGGCCGTCCCAGGGCCACATGAAGTCGCGAGAGCGGCCGGGGATCTCCGCGAGGAGCTCCTGGACGGCCGGCGAGTCGAAATCGTCGGCGGCGGCGCGAACGGCCCGCCGCACCGCCTCGCGGCCGGCTCCGGCGAATGCGGACAGCCGGCGAAGCTCGGCCTGCGGCTCGGCCGCGCGGTCGTAGGTCAAACCGAAGGGGAGCCCGCGGCGCCGCGCGAATTCGGCCAGGACCAGGAGCCAGGCGCGCACGAAGGGGAACCCGCCTTCCGGCTGGCAGACGTGGATCCGCGGCAGCGCCGCGAGGAGCCCGAGCCGCAGGGCCTCCTCGAACGCCTGGGAGACCGCCCGCGCGAGCGCCCCGCCGCCCACCTGGAGCACCACGCCGTCCAGGCGCTCGCCGCGGTCGGCGAGCTGCATGACGAGCTCCCATCCCAGCGTGGCCCCGCCCTCGATGTTCGTCCAGTTGTCGTTCCCGGCGCAGGCGAACGGCACCCAGCCCCGCTGCGAAACGGCCGACCGGAAGGCGAGGTAGCACGGGTCGCCCGCTCCCGCGGTCGAGCGGGGGATCCTTTCGCAAACGGCCGCGCGTTCGCCGAGCAGCGCCGCGACCGCGGGGTCGAGATCGTCCGGGACGAAGGCATGCAGCGCATAGCCCCCGGCGCGGGCCACCGCCGCGGCCGCGAGCGCCGCGTTGCCGCAGCTGTAGACCGCGAGCGCCCGCCGCGCGCTCTCCCGCCCGGATTCGCGCAGCGCCTCGAGGTGGAGGAGGGTTCCCATCAGGTGGCGGCCCTTGTGCGAGCCGGCGACGTTTCCGGTCTCGTCTTTCACCCACAGCCGTCCGGCGCGTCCGGCGGCCGCAGCCAGGGCCGCCTGGGCGGTGAGCGGGGTCGGGGCGAACCCCCGGCCTTCCAGGAGCCGGAGCCGCGCGGCGATGCGCTTTAGGATCAGGCGGTAGCCCTCCGCGCCCAGCAGATGCCGGGCGGTGATCAGGCGCTCGAAGGCGCGGAAGCTCTCCCCCGGCGCTTGCCTCCAGGCCCTGCGCAGCGCCTCCGCGGCGCCCGGGCCCCAATCGAGGGTCCGCCGCAGGCTGTGCTCCTCGCCGGCTCCGGCCTGCGGGCAGCTCAGGATCCCGGAATCCGCCGCGTAGCTCCGCCGGCAGGCCGGGCAGGTGAGCTCCGGTCGATTCATCGGCGCGCCCCTCCGCCGGCGCATGCATTCGGCAAGCTAAACTTGCGCCGCAAACGGCCGATAGCCTGAGCATGAAATCTTCGGCCGCCATGTGGGCGTGTCTGCTCGCCGTGAGCCTCCTCGGGCCGGCCGCCCCGGGGCGGGCCGCCGAGCGCGGCGTCCCCATTCTGCTCTACCACCGCTTCGGCCCCGTGGCCGCCGACAGCATGACCGTGACCACCCCGGTCTTCGAGTCCCACCTGAAACACCTGCGCGAGCACGGGTACCGGATCATCCCCCTCGGGGAGCTGCTGGCGATGGTTTTCGGCCGGGGAGTCCCGGCCGATGCGCGCGACGTCGCGTTGGCGGCGGACGACGCGCATATCTCGGTTTATACCACGGCTTATCCCCTGCTCAAGAAGTACAACGCGCCCATGACGCTTTTCATCTACCCCTCGGCCGTCTCCAACGCGTCCTACGCCATGACCTGGGATCAGCTGCGCGAGCTTAAGGCGGGCGGCCGGTTCGATTTCCAGAGCCACACGCTCTGGCACCCCAACTTCAATCGGGAGCGCCGCCGTCTCCAGCCGGCGGAGTTCGACCGCTTCGTCCGCATGCAGCTCACCCAGTCCCGAGCCAAGATCGAAAAGGAGCTGGCCGTGAAGGTCGATCTCCTGGCCTGGCCTTTCGGCATCTTCGATGCGGAGCTGATGGCCCGGGCCGCGGAGGCCGGCTACCGCGCGGCCTTCACGATCGAGCGGCGGCCGGCGAGCCGGCTGGACCACCCCATGGCCCTGCCGCGCTACCTGCTCACGGACGCGGACCGGGGCCGGGTCTTCGAGGGGTTATTGAATGCGGCGACCCGCTTCACCGCCAAGGGAGAGACAAATGGGAAAGCGAATTAGCGTCGCGATGTTGATCGCTTGGCTTTCGGCGCTCGCGCCCGCGGCCGGCTTCGACGGCGGGGGCGGCGGCCTGCAGATCATCGACCGGGCGAGCGGAAAGCCGCTTGCGGATGCCGTGGTCACCCTGGACGGCCGGCGCCTGGATGCCGGCCCAGAGGGCCGGCATCGCCTGGAGAACCCGCCGCGCGGCGCCGCCCTGCGGGTGCGCGCCCCCGGCTATCGCCGGGCGGAATTGACGCTCGCCGAGGCGCCGGAGGGCCTGCCGGCCGAGATCGCGCTGGCGCCCCTCGCGCCCAAGGCGCTCTACCTCTCCTTTTACGGGATCGGCTCCAGGGCCCTGCTCGACCCGGCCCTGAAGCTCATCGCGGAGACCGAGCTGAACGCGCTCGTCATCGACGTGAAGGGCGACCGCGGCATGATCCCCTACCGCAGCGCGGTCGCGCTCGCCGCCGAAGTGGGCGCGCAGAAGATCATCACGCTGCGCGACGCCGCCGGAACGCTCCGGTCCCTCAGGGAGCGCGGGATCTACACCATCGGCCGCATCGTGGTCTTCAAAGACGACCTGCTCGCCCGCGCCCGGCCGGAGCTCGCCGTCAAGACCGCCGCCGGCGGCCTGTGGACCGACCGCGAAAACCTCGCCTGGGCGGATCCCTTCCAGCGGGAGGTCTGGGACTACAACATCGCGATCGCCCGCGAGGCGGCCGAGCTCGGGTTCGACGAAATCCAGTTCGACTACGTGCGCTTCCCGGACTCCCGCTCCCCGCGCTTTTCCCAGCCGAGCACGGAGGCGAGCCGCGTGAACGCCATCTCCGGCTTCCTCAAGGAGGCCTCCGGCCGGCTCGAGCCCTACAACGTCTTCACCGCGGCCGACATCTTCGGCTACGTCTGCTGGAACCTGACCGACACCGACATCGGGCAGAAGCTCGAGCCGGTCGCCGCTTCCGTGGACTACCTCTCCCCCATGCTCTACCCCTCGGGTTTCCAGTTCGGGATCCCGGGCTTCCGCAACCCGGTCGCCAACCCCCACGAGATCATCTACCTCTCGCTGAAAAAAGCCCAGGAGCGCACCGGCCTCGCCCCGGCGAGGTTCCGGCCCTGGCTCCAGGCGTTCAAGGACTACGCCTTCGACCGCCGGCCCTTCAACGCCAAGGAGATCCAGGACCAGATCGCCGCGGCCGAGAAGTTCGGATCCCAGGGTTGGATGCTCTGGAACCCGGGCAACCGCTACGCGGAGGAGGCGCTGCGCCGGGAGGGCCGCACGACGGTTGCGCGGCTTCCCTGATGCCGGTATAGAAGAGGGAAGCAAACGGGTTGCGGGCGCGCCGCCCGCCCGCCCGCAGCGGCTTTCGGTTTGAGGTGCGGGGCATGCGGCCGGTCCTACGGCATGGGGTCCTGATTCTCGCCGCGGCGCTGATCGGCTGGCTCGCGTCCGCCGCTCCGGCCGCGGGGGCCCTGGACGACGAGGCGCTCGAGTCCGTCTCCGCGGCCGTCCGGGAGTCGATCCGGGCGGGCGAGACCCCCGGGGCGGTCGTGCTGATCGGGCATGCCGGCGCGGTCGTCTACCGCCGGGCCTTCGGCCGCATCGGCTTCGACCCCGCCGCCGCCGCGCTGACCCCCGAGACCCTCTTCGACCTCGCCTCCCTCACCAAGGTCGTCGCCACCACCCCCGCGGTGGTGAAGCTCGCCGCGGCGGGCCGGCTCGCCCTCGACCGGCCCGCCGCGACCTATTGGCCGGCCTTCGCCTCCCGGGGCAAGGCGGCGATCACGGTGCGCGGGCTCCTCACCCATTACTCGGGGCTGCGGCCGGGGGTGCCGGCGCGGCCGGCCTGGAGCGGGGAGCAGGAGGCGCTCGACCGCATCGCCGCCGACGCACCCGTTCATCCGCCGGGCGAGCGCTTCGTCTACAGCGACGTGAACTTCATCGTCCTGGGGGAGCTCGTGCGGCGCACCTCCGGCGAGAGCCTCGAGGCCTATTGCCGCCGGGAGATCTTCGCGCCCCTCGGGATGCGGGAGACCCTCTTCCGCCCGCCGCCCGCGCTTCGGCCGCGCATCGCGCCGACGACGGACGGCCTGCGCGGCGTGGTCCACGACCCGACGACCCGGCGCATGGGCGGGGTGTCGGGCGCCGCCGGCCTCTTCGCCACGGCCGACGACCTCTCCCGGCTCGCCCAAGCATTGATCGACGAAGGCCGCCACCCCGGCGGAGCGCTGCTCGACCCGGAGTCGGTCGCGGCGCTCGGGACGCCGCAGTCCCCCGCCGGAAAGCTCCCCCGGCGGGGGCTCGGCTGGGCGATCGCCTCTGACGGCGGCAGCCTGAGCGCGCTCCTCCCGCCGGGCTCCTTCGCCCACAAGGGGTACACCGGCACCCTCCTGTGGATCGATCCGCCGAGCCGCACCCACTTGGTCGTGCTCGCCAACCGGATCGCCCCCGACGGCGAGGCGCGGTCCGAGACGCTGCGCGACCGGGTCCTCATGCTCGTCGCCGCGGCCGTGGGACGCACACCCGCCGCGCCCCGGGAGGCGGCCGCCGCGGCCCCCGCGGTGCGCCCCGGCGTGGAGGCGCTCGCGGCGCAGGGCTTCGCGCCGCTTGCGGGCAAGCGGGTGGGGTTGATCACGAACCGCACCGGCCGCGACGCCGCCGGACGGCGCACGATCGACCTGCTGCGCGCGGCGCCCGGGGTTTCGCTCGAAACGATCTTCACCCCCGAGCACGGTCTCGAGGGGCGCGCCGAGGGCCGGGTCGCGGACGGGCGCGACCCGGCGAGCGGCCTTCCGGTCGCAAGCCTCTACGGCCGGAGGCTCCGCCCGAGCCCGGAAATGCTCGCGGGGATCGATGCCCTCGTCTGCGACCTCCAGGACGCCGGGGTGCGCTTTTACACCTACGCGACGACGATGGCCTACGCCATGGAGGCCGCCGCCGCGGCGGGGATCGGCTTTTGGGTGCTCGACCGGCCCAACCCCATCGGCGCCGACCGCGTGGCGGGCCCCGTCATGGACCCCGGCCTCAAGGGCTTCACGGGCTACTTCCCGCTCCCGGTGCGCCACGGCATGACGATCGGCGAGCTCGCGCGGCTCTTCAACGCCGAAAACCGGATCGGCGCGGCGCTCGCGGTCGAACCCATGCGGGGCTACCGCCGCGACATGCTCTACGACGAGACCGGGCTTCCCTGGATCGACCCCTCGCCCAACCTGCGCTCGCTCGACCAGGCGCTGCTCTACCCCGGGGTGGCGCTCGCCGAGGCCTCGAACGTGAGCGTCGGCCGCGGCACGCCGACCCCCTTCGAGCTTCTGGGGGCGCCCTGGATCGACGGCGAACGGCTCGCCGCCGAGCTCGGCCGCCGCGGAATCGAGGGCGCGCTCTTCCGGGGGGCGGCCTTCACGCCGGCGGCCGATCCCTACGCCGGGCGGCTCTGCCGGGGTGTCAAGATCACCGTGACCGACCGCCGCCGCCTCGACTCGGTCCTGCTGGGGATCGAGCTTCTCGCCGCCCTCCGCCGGCTCTACCCGCAGCGCTTCGCGCTCGACCGGGCGCTCGGGCTGGTCGGCTCGGCCGCGGTTCTGGCCGCGATCGGCCGGGGAGAGGAGCCGCGGCGGATCGCGGCCGGCTGGCAGGGGGGACTCGAGGAGTTCCAGCGCCTGCGGCGCCGCCATCTCCTCTATCCGGAATCCCCCGCCGCGCCGTGACGGCCGGGGGCCGCTCTGCGAGGGGGTCGCAGCCGAAGCGGGCGGCGAAGTCGTTCAGCGCGTCGCTCTCCCCCTGGAGCAGGAGCACGTCGCCGGCCGCAAGGCGCATCGATCGCAGCCGCGAGATGGAGCGCTCCCCCTTGCGGGAGACCGCCAGCAGGTTGAGGTGATAGACCGTGCGCAGCCGGATCTCGGTCGCCGTGCGTCCGATGAGGCCCGAGTCCGACAGGAGCACCATTTCCGCGAGGGCCACCTCGCCGGACTGCACGATCTTCTCCCGCGCGGCGCAGCCGCCGGGTTCACCGCTCCCCGGAATGCACGCCTCCTCCCCGCCTTTCTCTCTTCCCGTGGGCTTGTCCTCCTCCAGCTTGAGCTCGAACCGGCCGAGCGCCTCCCGCAGGGCCGGCGGGTCGGCCTCGATCACGAGGATGTCGCCGGCATGGACCCGGCGGAAGGGGTCGGGCACCGGGATCGCCCGGTTGTCGCGGACGAGCCCCACCACCTGGGCATTGACCTCGTCCAGGAGGCTTTCGATCGCATGCAGCGTCAGGCCTTCGGTCTTGGAATTTTCGGGCACGCGCACCTCGGTCAGGTAGGCGCCGATCTCGAAGCCGCCGGAGCCCGCCCGCCGGCGCTCCGGGACGAGCCGCCAGCCAAGGAAGGCGATGAAGGCGAGCCCCGCCGCCGCCACGGCGAGCCCCACGGGGGCGAAGTCGAACATGGCGAAGGCCGGGGCGCCGGTTTGGGCGCGGAACCCGACGACGATCAGGTTGGGCGGGGTGCCGATCAAGGTCGTCATCCCGCCCAGGATCGATCCGAAGGCGAGCGGCATGAGGAGCGCGAGCGCGCCGACGTTGTTCATGAAGGCGGACATGGCCGCCGCGAGCCCCGTCAGCACGGCGACGGTGGCCCGCGGCCCGGCGGCGGCCGGCATCACCGCGCGCATCAGGGCGTCGGCGGCCCCCGAGCTTTGCAGCACGCCGCTCAGGATGAGCACCGCCGCCACGGTGACGACCGCCGGGTGGCTGAAGCCGGCGAAGGCCTCCGACGCCGGCACCGGGGCGGCGAAGACGCTGGCGAGGAGCGCGGCGGCGGCGACCAGGTCGTGGCGCAGGCGGTCCCGGACGAAAAGCGCGATCATGACCGCGAGGATGAGACCGATCGCCAGCGCCGGACCGCTCATCGCGCCGCCCCCCGCTCCTCGGGGTCGAACGCGGCGAGCCCGCGGAAATGCGCCGTGGTGTCGCCCTTGCTCCAGAGCCCCACGAAGCCCTCGACCGGCAGGGGAAGGGTCGCCTCGAGGAGCACGCGCCCCTCGAGGGCGCCCGTGACCCGTGCGCCCGCCACCGCAACCTCGAGCTCAAGCCAGCGGCCCACCGGAATCGGCGCCGCGGCGCGGGCGAGGAAGCCGCGGACGTGGTCGACGAACACAAGCAGCTGGAGCTCGCCTGCGGCGGCGTCGGCAGCGAGGACCAGGCAGTTGCCCACGCGCCTCCAGCCGAAGGCGACCCCGGCGGCGAGGTCCACGCAGCCGCCCGCGATCCGCACCGCGAGCCGGATGCGTCCGTCCCCCCGGCGGCTGTCGCGCTTCACCGCTGTGGGGGTGTAGTGCCGGGCGTGGCGCTCCTCGAGAAAGCGGCGGTAGCGTCCGCCCAGCACCCTTTCGAGCGTGTGGTGCAGCGTGCAGGCGACGGTGCCGGTCATGGCCGCACCGTCCTGGACGATCACCTCGCCGCCGGCGGACGCCTGCCGGAACCAATCGCCCACCGAGGCGTAGTAGCCGGGCAGGCGCGTCTCGGAGCGGCCGAGGAAGTCGTACTCCCCCTTGAAAAAGAGCTCGGTCAGGGCCTCCACTTCGGCCCGGCTGGGGATGGCGAGGTCGAGGAGGCGGCTGGCGCCGAGAAGCCGCCCGGTCTGGTCGAGCGCCGCCTCGGCCGCCGCCGCGTCGAGCCCCCTCATCTCCGCCCGAAGCGCCTCCCCCCGCACCTCGACGACGAAGCCGAGGCGGGAGAGGACCGCGGCGAGAAACTCGATCCGCAGCGCCTTGCCCGCCGCCGTGCCGGCGCCGCCGGCGAACTGCAGCGCCACGCCGCTGCCGCCGGGCTCGTCGGTCAACCGGGCGTCGATGTTCGCGTAGTGGTAGCCGAATTTCACGCTCAGGTTGAGATAGTCGCCGGAGACCAGGGCGTAGGAGTCGATCCGCGGCGGGGCGGCGTTTTCCGGCCCGATGCTCCCGGCCATGAGCGCGAGCAGGTTGCGTCCGCTCAGCTCGACCGTGCCCGACCAGGTGACCCCGGGGTGGGAGAGGCCGCGCCAGAGGGCCGCCATGGGGCGCGAGCGGATGTGCTCGGGCCGGATCTCGTCGCAGGTGGTGAGCCCCGCCTCAAGACCGCCGCCGAGGTCGACGAAGTGGATCGCAAGCGGGAGGTTCGCGCTCATCCGGCGCGAGACGACGGAGCCGCCGGCGAGCTCGGAGAGGTAAAACATCTCGGCGGTCGCCTTCTCGTGGGCGAAGCGGATGAGGTCGTGGAGGGTGCGGCAGCCCGCGGGAGTGAACTCCGGCGCGGCCGGGTCGGTCAGGTTGAGGGGCGCGATGCGGTCGAGAAGCGCCCGCAGGCGGCCGCCGATCGGACCGCGCTCATCGGCCGCCGGCGAGGCGGGGGGCCTGCGCGCCAGCTCCGGAACGAGCCCGCGATAGACCGCGGCCTCGTCGGCACAGAGCGTGATCTCCTCGCCGTCGGCGATCTTCGCGGTCGCCTCCCCCGTCCCGACGAGGGCCGGGATGCGGCACTCGCGCGCGACCGAGGCGAGATGACTCGCCGCGCCCCCGAAGTCGGTGATGAGCCCCCGCGCCCGGCCGAGCAGCGGGGCGAGCTCGGGGGCCGCCGTGCGCGCGACCAGGATGGCGTTCTCCACGGCCGCCGGCGCCAGGCCGGCCGCGGCGCGGACGGCCCGGCCCGACACCCGGCCGGGGGAGGCGGTCTCGCCGCCGGCGAGGATCGGGGCGAGCCGGGTGAGGTCGATCGCCGCCGGCCGCTCCCCGCCGCCCCCCTCGGACGCCGCGAGGGGGCGCGCCTGGAGGATGAACAAACTCCCCCCCTCGTCCTCGACCCACTCGACGTCCTGGGGGCCGCCGAAAAGCCGCTCGAGCGCAAGCCCCATGGCGGCCAGCCTGGCGAGCGCCTCCGCCGCGACGGCCGGCCGCCTTCCGGCCCCGCCCGCCTTGGGGCGGATCCGGCTTTCGACGACCGCGAGGCGCTCCCGGTCGACGAGAAAGACGTCCGGGGTGGCGCTGCCCCCGACCACCTGCTCGCCGGGGCCGAGCACCGCGTCGATCCGGGCCCGCCCGCCGGACGGCCGGCCGGGGTCCAGGGTGAAGAGGACGCCGCTCGCCCGCGCCCGTATCATCGCCACCACCGCGGCCGCCATGGGGGTCGCCGCGTCGGTGAGGCCGTAGCGCAGGCGGTAGACGACGGCCGCCGGGGCATACTTGCTCGCGAGCACCTCCCGGAAGGCCGCGGCGACCCCCGCAGCGGGAACCGAAAGCACGCTGCGGTATTGCCCGGCGAAGGAGGCCGCGGTGTCCTCGCCGACGGCGCTGCTGCGTACGGCGACAAGCGGCGCCCCACCGGCCCGGGCGGAAAGCTCCCGGTACTGCGCATCGACCGCCGCGGCGAGGCTCTCCGGCAGCGGCGCCGCGCGGATCCGGTCCTGCACCTCGCGGCAGCGCGCGTCGTTTTCCGGGTCGTCGGGGTCGAAGGCGCCGAGCATGGCCTCGATCGGCTCGAGCAGGCGGTTTTCACGCAGGAACCGGTCGCTTCCGGCCGTCGTCACCACGAACCCGTCGGGCGCCGGCAGGCCGAGCTCGTTTCGCGCGCGGGCGAGGTTGACCGCCTTGGCGCCGGCGAGCCCGAGGTGTGCGGCGGCCAGGGCCGAAAACGGCAGGGCGAGCGGCCCCTCGATCGCCGGCCTCTCGCGCACGAGCAGCGGGGCGAGCTCCCGCGCGACGCGCTCGAAGGCCGGTGCGAGGTCGGCGTAACGGCCGGGCGCGATGCCCTCCAGGGCGTCGAGCATGCCGCGCACCGCGGCGAGAAGCTCGCGGACCCGGCGCGCGACGGAGAGCGCCGTGGCGAACCCCGCCCCGCGGTCGAGGAGCTCGAGCTCGGCCTGGAGAGCGAGCGCCCGGTGGTTGTGCTCGAGGAACGCGGCGTAATGCCGGTAGCGCGCCGCGGCGGGCCCCTCGGGATCGGCCAGCAGGCGGCAGGACTCCCCTTTGGAGAAGAGCTTCATGCGCCCTCCCGGACGTTGCGGTGCGGTCTTTTGCGGCTTAAGCGCGGCCTCGGGCGCCTCAGCGGAGGCGCCGGCTCCTCGGGCGCGCGCCGATGGCCAGCCCCACCGCAACCGAGCCGCAGGCGAGAAGGACGACGATCAGGAATCCCAAGGATTCAGCCTCTGCGGCCGACGGCCGAAAGCACCGCCAAGGCCCCCCGCACGGGGCGGCCCGGCCGGCCGTCGACCAGCGCCACGGCGTGGTCTTCATCCACGGTGCGCACGACCGCTGCCGCGATCGGGCTTCCGTCGCGGTCGAGGATCTCGACCGTGCTCCCGGCGGCCGCCCCGTGCCGCCGCCCCAGCCCGAAGTAGACCTCGGTCCCCTCGGCCGTCTCCTTCACGAGAAATATCTCCGCCCGGCCGGCGGCGGCGAGCAGCCGCTCCAGCTTGAGGCTCGTGAGGTAGATGAGGCCCAAAACGAGGAAAAGCGCCGCGGCGCAGGCGAGCGCCGCCGCGGCCGGGGAAAAATCGAAGCTCCGCCGGATGAACGACAGGCGGCTCGCCTTGAGCGCCGCCGGGTCGGCATGGACGATCGCCAGATACGCCGCGACCGGCTCCGCCGGGGTCCTTTCGCGGTCGAACACCTTGAACTCGTAGCGGCCGGGGGGGGCGTCGGCGGCGGCCGAGATCGCGCCGATCCAGCGGTTCCCGCCGAGCCAGTAGCCGGTCTGGAAGCGCTCGATCGCGAGCCGGACGCTGCCTGCCGGAGGCTCGACCCGCAGCCGCCCGACCGCCTGCAGGTCGTGGTCCACCGGACCGTCGACCGGCTCGCTGCCCCCCGGCAGGAGGTTCACGGTGAAGAGCGGCTCCCGGAAGCGCGCGACGCAGCTGTCGAGCACCGCGGCGAAGAAGAGCGCGCAGAGCAGGGCGCCGACCCCGCCGAGAAGCCTGCGGGCCCGGCCGGCTTGCTCCAAGGTCATCCCTGAATCCCTCCGCCGGCGTCCCCGCCGGCCTCGATTCCGGAGCGGATCCCCGCCGCGCGGCCGTGGTTTCCGCGATCCCGGTCGCGCGCGGTGCGGAAACGCCGGTCTTTCGATTGATTAGGGTGGCGCCGGCCCATGATAACCACGTCCATCGGCCGCGTTCAACGTCCGGCGGCCGGCGGGGGAGGGGGGGCGCGTCACGGCCGTTCGAGGCCGTAGAGGCGGCAGGTGTTTTCGAAAACCGTGCGCGCGAGCGCCTCCGGGTCCTCGCGGCGCACCTCGGCGAGCTTGACCAGGACCGAGCGCACGAAGGCCGGCTCGTTGCGGCGGTGGCGGCGGCGCTCCGGCTCGGGGACGAGGTAGGGGGCGTCGGTTTCGACGAGCAGCTGCGCGGCGGGGATCTCCGGCACAAGGCGCCTCAGCGCCGCGCCGCGCTCCTTCTGGGTCAGAACCCCCGTGACGCCGATGTACCAGCCGCGCTCGAGGTAGTGCTCGAGCTCGGCGGCGCTGCCGCTGAAGCAGTGGACCACCGCGCGGCCGGCCGGCGGCGGGCAGGCGGCGGCGAGCTCGATCAGGCGGCCGCCGCTGTCGCGCTCGTGGAAGATCACGGGCAGGCCGAGGGCGGCGGCGGCCTCGAGCTGCCGCACGAACCACCGCTCCTGCAGCTCGCGGGGGGAATACATGCGGTTGAAATCGAGGCCGATTTCGCCCCAGGCGCGCACGACCGGCGCGCGGGCGAGCTGCTCGAGCTCCGCGAGAACCTCCTCGCGGCAGTGCCGGGCGTCGTGGGGGTGGACCCCCACCGAGGCCCAGACCCCCGGGTGGGCGGAGGCGATCGCGACCGCCCGGCGGGAGGTGTCCGCGTCGATGCCGACGGTCAGCATGCGCTCGACCCCGGCCGCGGCCGCGGCCGCCAGCACGGATTCCAGATCGCCCTGGAAGACGGGGTCGTCGAGATGGCAGTGGCTGTCGAAAAGCCTCATCGCGTCCTTGCCGCAGGCTGTCAAGCGGCCCGGCGCCGCCGGCCGCGGAGTCGGTGGAAGATCGATCAACTACCACCGATTCGCTATGATTACAACGTGTTTTTATCTTGATTTTATCCCCTGTGTTTGTCAAGATAGCGTCTTTGGCGATATTGTCGCATGACCAACACGTGGTGCGCCGCCGGCGTCGAGGGCCCCGGCAACACCCCCGGCCCGTTCGGCCGCGGCGGCCAAGCGGAGGCGCAGCATGTTCAAGATCGTAGCGCGTGAGGAGATGTCCCAGGGCACCGTGGTGCTGAACGAAATCGAGGCGCCGCTCATCGCCCGCAAGGCCAAGCCCGGCCAGTTCGTGATCTTGAAGGCCAACGAAACCGGCGAGCGCATCCCGCTCACCATGGCCTACACCGACCCCGAGCGGGGGGTGATCGCGGTGATCTACCAGGTGGTCGGAAAATCGACCGCCCTCTTCAAGACCCTCCAGGTCGGCGAAGGCTACCAGGATGTCATCGGCCCCCTCGGCAAGGCGACGCACATCGAGAAGGTCGGCAAGGTGGTGTGCGTCGGCGGCGGCACCGGGGTCGCCGTCCTGCATCCGATCACCCGCGCCATGAAGGCCGCCGGCAACCACGTGATCGCGGTCATCGGCGCGCGCACCAAGGACCTCCTCATCCTGGAGGACCGCATGCGCGAGGCCTCCCACGAGCTGCACATCTGCACCGACGACGGCTCCTACGGCCGCCACGGGTTCGTGACGCACGCCCTGAAGGAGATCCTCGAGAAGGAGAAGATCGCCCAGGTCGTCGCCATCGGCCCGGTGCCGATGATGAAGTTCGTCTGCAAGCTCACGCAGGAGTACCACACCCCCACCCTCGTCAGCCTCAACCCGATCATGGTGGACGGCACGGGGATGTGCGGGGGCTGCCGCGTCTCGGTCGGCGGCAAGACCCAGTTCGCCTGCGTCGACGGCCCCGAGTTCGACGGCCACCAGGTGGACTTCGACGAGCTCATGCTGCGCCTGCAGGCCTACTGCGAAGAGGAGAAGGCCTGCCACAACGAGTTCTGCATGATGCAGGAGTCCTGGCACGCCAAGCCGGCTTCCTGAAGACGCGGCGGCCGGCGGTGCGCCGCCGGCGGTTTCATGACCGGATCAGCGGACCATCACGACGGGTCGACCGGGCTTGCCGGTTCGATTCTGGAGGAGACGATGTCGGAAGAGACCACCCCCAAGGAGAAGAAGGCGAAAAAGGGCAAGGTCCCCATGCCCGAACAGGACCCCAAGGTGCGCGCGCGAAACTTCCTGGAGGTCCCCACCGGCTACACGCCGGAGATGGCCCGCGAGGAGGCGGCGCGCTGCCTGCAATGCAAGAACCCGAGCTGCGTCGACGGATGCCCGGTCGGCATCGACATCCCGGGCTTCATCCGGCTGATCAAGGAGGGCGAGTTCACCCGGAGCATCCGCCACATCTGGACGATGAACAGCCTGCCGGCGGTCTGCGGGCGGGTCTGCCCGCAGGAGAGCCAGTGCGAGGGCCGCTGCATCCTCGGGAAGAAGGGCGACCCGGTCGCCATCGGGAACCTCGAGCGCTTCGCGGCCGACTGGGAGCGGGCGCACGGCACCGGCGCGCTGCCGCCCAAGGCGGCGCCCACCGGCAAGCGGGCCGCCGTGGTCGGCGCCGGCCCGGCCGGTCTCACGGTCGCGGGCGACCTGATCCAGAAGGGGCACGACGTCACGATCTTCGAGGCCTTCCACAAGCCGGGCGGGGTGCTGCTCTACGGCATCCCCGAGTTCCGTTTGCCCAAGGAGATCGTCGCCCAGGAGGTGAACTTCCTCGAGCGGCTGGGCGTCAAGGTGGAGTGCAACGCCGTGATCGGCCGCACGCTGTCGCTCCAAGAGCTTTTCGCGGCGGGCTACCAGGCGATTTTCCTGGGCGTGGGCGCGGGGCTGCCCAAGTTCATGAACATCCCGGGCGAAAACCTCGTGGGCGTGCTTTCGGCGAACGAATACCTCACGCGGGCGAACCTGATGAAGGCCTACCTCTTCCCCAAGGTGGACACCCCCATCCCGCGCGGCAGGGACGTCGTGGTGCTGGGCGGGGGCAACGTCGCCATGGACTCGGCGCGCACGGCCATGCGCCTGGGGGCCGACCGCGTGCGGCTGGTCTACCGGCGCTCGCGCGAGGAGATGCCGGCGCGGGCGGCCGAAGTGCACCACGCCGAGGAGGAGGGGATCGAGTTCTTTCTTCTGACCAACCCCGTGCGCTACCTCGGAAACGACAAGGGCCGCCTGACGGGGCTCGAGTGCGTGCGCATGGAGCTGGGCGAGCCCGACGCCTCCGGCCGCAGGCGCCCGATCGCCGTCCCCGGCTCCGAGTTCCGCATCGACTGCGACCTGTGCATCGTGGCGGTCGGCACCGGCGCCAACCCGCTGTTGACGAGCTCCGAGCCCGAGGTCAAGCTCAACAAGTGGGGCTACATCGAGGCCGACCCCAAGACCGGCAAGACTTACATGAAGGGCGTCTGGGCGGGGGGGGACATCGTCACCGGCTCGGCCACGGTGATCCTCGCCATGGGCGCCGGCCGCACGGCGGCGAACTCCATGCACGACTACCTGATGCGCGGCTGGTAGGCGCACGCCGCCGCGCTCACCGCGATCCCGCCCCCCGCGCCGGGCCGGCCGCCGCGCCGCCGCCCGGCGCGGCTTTTTCGGCCCGCCGGAGCCCTCAGCGCGCCACCATGGCGCGCATCATGTCGCCCGCGTTCTCGGCGTGGTCGGCGATCGAGCCGATGTATTCGGCGAGCCGCACGAGGTGGAAGACCGCGACCCCGTCGAGCCCCATGCCGAAGGCCTTCTCCTTGAGCTGGTCCTCCACCGCGTCGCAGTCGTGCTCCTTCTGCCGCACGGAGCGGATGAGGTCCTTCACCCGCACGCGCTGCTCCTCGGAGTAGGTGCGGAAGTACTTGCGCGCCTCGATCTCCATCACGGCGAGCTCCTCGACCGCCGCGAGCGCCGCCTCGACGAGCAGGAGGATCAGCTGGTGGAGCTCCTCGGGGATCCCGGGCTGCATGCGGAAGGAGAGCCAGTCGAGCGTGTCCTGGACGGCGTCGAGCACGCTGTCCTGCTCGCCGAGGAAGCGGAAGAGCTCGAACTTGTCGACCGGCATGAGCGTCCCCTTGGGCAGGTGGCCGCGGATGCGCCGTTTGATCGCATCGGCCTCGTGCTCCAGGTCGTCGACCCGCTGCTTGAGCTCCAGGAAGCGGTGGCACTCGTTGGAGAGGTGGCACTCGATCGCCTCCTGGAAGGCGAGCGTGCACTCCTTGACCTTCTCCATGTGCTCGCCCAACCCCTCCAGGGGCGAGGCCCGAAAGAGCTTGAAAAACGGCATGCGCATGACCCCTCCTCGCCTTCAGAAAAAGAGCCGCAGGATCTTGTAGACCGCCATGCTGGTGAGCGCCGCCGCCGGGACGGTCAGCACCCAGTAGACGATGATATGCAGCACCACGCGCCCGTTGACGGCCTCGATGCCGCCGGCGAGCCCCACGCCGATGATCCCCCCCACGGCGGCGTGGGTGGTGGAGACCGGCAGGCCGAGCTTCGAGGCGATGAGCACCGTGGTCGCCGCCGCGAAGTCGACCGCGAAGCCGCGGGTGTTGGTCAAGGTGGTGATCTTCTCGCCCATGGTCCGCATGACGCGGCCCCCGGCCATGGCGATCCCGGCCGCGATCCCGATCCCCCCGAACAGCAGCAGAAAGAGGGGCACGGGGACCTTCCCGCCGAAATGGCCGAGCTTCACGAAAAAATAGATCACCGCAAGCGGGCCGACGGCGTTGGCGACGTCGTTCGCCCCCTGCGCGAGGGCGACGTAGCAGGAGGTCCCCACCTGGATGAAGCGGAACACCCCCTCGACGCCGTCCTCGCCCCCATCGCCGCGCCGGCGCAGGACCGCCGCGACGGCCGCCTGGCCGGCCGCCCCCACCAGGACGGCGAGGGCGAGCGCGATCAGGGCCGCGGTCGGCGTCGCCAGCGCAAGCGTCCTGCCGAGCGGGGTCTTGTAGAGAAAGGACATGACGACGATGAAGACCGCCGACCCGATGAAGCCGGGCGCGGTGCGCAGGGCGATGCGGCCGGGGTCGGCGCGCGCCATGACGAGATGCACGATCAGCTTGAACATGCCGAGCCCGATCGCCATGGCGAAAAGGGGCGAGACGATCCAGCTCACGACCACGGCGGCGAGCCCCTTCCACTGGACGGCGGCGAGCCCGCCGGTCACGATCCCGAAGCCGATCATCGCGCCGACGATCGAGTGGGTGGTCGAGACCGGCAGCGACTTCCAGGTGGCGAAGCTCACCCACAGGGCCGCGGCGAGGAGGGCCGCGAGCGCGCCCAGGATCGTCGTCAGCGGATCGGCGATGAGATCGGTGCGGATGATCCCGCTGCGGATCGTGTCGGTCACGTGCGCGCCGACGAAGACCGAGCCGGCGAGGTTCAGGACCCCGCCGATCACGATGGCCTGCCGCACGGTGATGGCCCGCGCGCCGACCGCCGAGGCCATGGAGTTGGCGAGGTCGTTCGCGCCGATGTTCCAGGCCATGTAAAAACCGACGGCGTAGCCCGTGAAGAGAATCGCCAGCTCCTGGGTCATCGGCCTCCCCGCGACGATAGGAAAAAGAATGAAAGCTGGCGCGAGCTAACACAGGGACAGGGGATTTGCAACCCCGGCGGAGCCGGGGACGGGGCGGCGTCAGTGGGGGCGGAAATGGCCGGCGGCGACGGCGGCGGCGAGCACGCGCTCGAGGTTCGCCGGCAGCGCGTAGACCCGCTCGCCGAGCGCATCGGCGATGGCGTTCAGGATGGCCGGGGCGGTCGGGATGAGGGCCGGCTCGCCCACCCCCTTCGCGCCGAAGGGCCCGGTCGGCTCGGCCGACTCGACGATGATGGGAACGATTTCCGGCATGTCGGCGCAGGTGGGGATGTGGTAGTCCTTCATCGAGAGGGTCTTTCCGGGCTCGAACTCCTCCATCAGCGCGAAGCCCAGCCCCATGGCGACCCCGCCGCAGATCTGGCCGATCACCGCCTCGGGGTGGACGGCCCGGCCGACGTCGTGGGCGGCGACGATCCGCTCGACGGCGACCTCGCCGGTCAGGACATCGACCGCGACCTCGGCCATCTGGGCGGCGAAGGCATAGGTGGCATACGGCGACCCCTGCCCCGCCTCGGGGTCGAGGGGTGCGGTCGGCGGGTCGAAGTATCCCTGCCAGGAGAGCGGCACCCCCTTTTCGCGCAGCCGGCGGCCGAGCTCCGCGAAGCCGACGCGCTTTTCGGGGCGCGCCGGGTCCCAGGCCGCCCCGTTCAAGAGCCGGATCGCGGCGGCCGGGGCCTTGAGGCGGTTCGCCGCCTCGGTCGCGAGCACCTGGGCGAGCTTTTCGGCGGCCTGCTTGACGGCGTTTCCGGAGATGTAGGTCTGGCGGCTCGCCGAGGTGGCGCCGGCGTTCGCGGTGCAGCCGGTGTCGGCCGCGACCAGGCGGATCTCCGCCGGGTCGAGGCCCAGCACCTCGGAGGCGATCTGCAGCAGGATGGTCGAGGAGCCCTGGCCGATGTCCGCGCAGCCCGTGAAGAGCGTGACCGATCCGTCCGGCCCCATCTCGACGCGCGCCGTCGAGGGGTTCTGGACCCCCGTGTTCCCGATCCCGTACCACATCGCGCCGATCCCCACCCCGCGCCGGAGGTAGGGGGCGCCGGGTTTCTCCGCGATCCGCCGCCGGGCCTCCTCCCAGTGGGGGGCCAGCGCCGCGAGGCACTCGCCGATCCCGACACTCGCCGCGAGCACCTGGCCGGTGGCGGTGGTCGACCCCTCCCGGAGGGCGTTGATCCGCCGGATGGCGAGCGGATCGAGCCCCAGCTCCCGCGCGTGGAGGTCGAGCTGGCTTTCGTGCGCGAAGGCGACCTGGGGGGTTCCGAACCCGCGCATCGCGCCGCAGAAGGGGTTGTTCGTGTAGACGCCCAGGCTTTCGACGGCCACGTTCTCGATCGCGTAGGGGCCGGTCGCGTGGACCGGGGCGCGGTTGGCCACCGCCGGGCCGTAGGAGGCGTAGGCCCCGGTGTCGCAGAGGATGGTCGCCTCGAGGGCGAGAAGCCTTCCCTCCTGGTCGGCGCCGGTCTTGAAGCGCATCACGAGCGGGTGGCGCTTGGCGGTCGCGGCAAAAGCCTCCTCGCGCGAGTAGACGCAGCGCACCGGCCGGCCGAGGCGCAGCAGCGCGAGCCCGATGAAGCCCTGGACGTTCAGGTCGAGCTTCGAGCCGAACCCTCCGCCGGTCGCCGCCTGGACGATCCGCACCCGCTCCTCGGGCAGGCCGAGCAGGGCCGCGACGTCCTTGCGGTCGTAGTGGGGGTTCTGGGTCGAGGCGTGGATCACGAGCGTCCCGTCGGCGTCGACGGTCCCGCAGCCGGCGTCCGGCTCGATATAGGTGTGCTCGATGAAGGTGGTGCGGTAGGTGCGCTCGATCACGCTCGCGCAGCGGGCGAAGGCCGCCTGCGGGTCGCCGCGGCGGATGACCCGCCGGGTCATGAGGTTCCCCTTGGCGTGGATCCGGGGAGCGCCGGCGGCGAGCGCCGCCTCGGGGTCGAACACCGCCGGCAGGTCGCGGTAGGTGACGGCGATCGCCTGCAGCGCCGCCGCGGCGGCCGCCTCGGTCTCGGCCGCCACCAGCGCGACGGGGTCGGCCGCCGAGCGCACCTTGCCCTGGGCGAGCAGCGGCTGGTCCTTGACGATGATCCCGGTCAGGTTCTCGCCCGGGATGTCGGCCGCGGTGAAGACCGCGACGACCCCGGGGATCGCGAGCGCGGGGGCCGTGTCGATCGCCAGGATCTCGGCGTGGGGCCGGCCGCTTCGCAGCACCTTGAGGGTGAGGGGGTTGTCGAGCGCGATGTCGGCGCTGAAAAGCGCCCGGCCGGCGGCCCTCTCGGCCGCGCCCACGCGCTCGATGCTCTTTCCGACCGTGCGGCAGGATTGGCTCATGCGGCCACCAGCGGTTGGAGCATGCGGACGAAGAGCCCCTGGATGGCCGGCTCCTTGTAGGCCGCCGAGGCGCGCCGGCCGGTGATCTCGAGGGTCCGCGCGGCGAGGAGCCGCCCCGCCTCCCAGAGGAGCTCGGCGGTGGGGACCCGGCCCGCGAGGAGCCCCTCCACCTCGGCCAGGCGCCGGGGGGTCGGCGTGCAGGCGCCGAGGGCGAACCGGAAAAAGCCGAGCCGGCCGCCCGGCTCCTGGAGCGCCATGGCGGCGGCGTTCAGCCGCGCGATGGCGAGCTGGCGCCTCCGGCCGATCTTCTGGAAGTCGGCGAAGGTGAGGCCCGCGGGGGCCGGCTTGAGCACGAAGCGCACGATCAGCTCATCGGGCGGCAGCGCGCAGGCGTAAGGCCCCGCGGCGATCTCCTCGACCGGTTGAACCCGCGCCCCGGCCGGACCGGCGATGACGGCGGCGGCCTCGTGGATCAAGAGCGGCGGCACCGTGTCGCCGCAGGGCGAGCAGTGGGCGACGTTGCCGCCGATGGTCGCGACGTTGCGGATCTGGGGGCTCGCGAAGGTCAGGCTCGCGGCCCGAAGCGCCGGCGCATGCCGGGCGAGCAGACTCGATCTCTCGATCTCGGCGAGCGTGACCGCGGCCCCCACGGACAGGCCCTCTTCGCCGAGCGCGATTCCCTTGAGCTCGGCGAGGCGGCTCACGTCGAGGATGAAATCCGGACGCACGGCGCCGCGGCGCATGTCAACGACGAGATCGGTCCCGCCGGCGAGAATCTTCGTCCCCGGCCCATGGCGGCGCAGGTGCTCGAGCGCCGCCTTGAGCGTCGCCGGCCGGATGTAGGTCGCCGCCGCCATCGCTCACTCCCCCCGCGGGCGCGCGGCGGCCGCCTCCGCGACGGCCTCGAGGATCTGGTGGTAGCCCGTGCAGCGGCAGAGGTTCCCGGAGAGCGCGCGGACGATCTCCCCGCGGCGGGGCGCCGGGTTTTCGTCGAGCAGCGCCTTGGCGCTCATCACGATCCCCGGGGTGCAGAAGCCGCACTGCACCGCGTGGCGCCGGACGAAGGCCTCCTGGATGGGGTGCAGCCCGCCCGTCTCCGGCGAAAGCCCCTCGATGGTCGTGACCTCGCGGCCGTCGAGCTGGGGGGCGAGCATCAGGCAGGCGTTGACCGCCTTGCCGTCCACCAGGATGGTGCAGGCCCCGCACTCCCCGACCCCACAGCCCTCCTTGGTGCCCTTGAGCCCGAGGACGTCGCGGATGAGCTTGAGCGCGGTGACCTCGGCCGATACCTCCAGGGACAGGGCCTTGCCGTTCAAGCGAAATGCCGTTCTGACGCCGCCGGAGTCCATGAGCCTCCCTCGCCGCCTTCCGGCCGGAGCGCCTCCCGGCCCCGCGCCCCTTGGACCGCGCGGCGCCGGGCGCTCCGGACCCGATGGGGAATCGCATCCCGGGCGGAATGCCCGATGCTAATATGCATCGGCCGAATGTTCAAGACTTGGGCCGCCTGCCGGTCGCCGATCGAAATCGAGGCCTGCGCCGTGATCGGATCTCAGGCGGCGATCGGCCCGATGACCACCTTGCCCATGGGGCCGCGGCGCAGGTGCTCGAAGGCCGCGGGGACCTCCTCGAAGGGGAAGACCCGGTCGATCGGCATGGCCGCGCCCCGCGGTGCGAGCGTGCCGACCACCTCCTCCCAGGCGCGCTGCACCCCGGCGTCGGAGTACTTGGCGACGTGGACGCCGTGGAACGCGAGGCGGTTGAAGATGACCCGCGTCGGGTCGAAGGCCGCCGCGGTGCCGCCGAGGGCGCCGATCAGGCAGATCCGGCCGTAGGGGTTCACCACGCCGACCAGCGTCTCGAAGAGCTCCCCGCAGACGCTCTCGATCACCACATCCGCCCCGCCCGCCTCCCGGACCCTCGCGGCGAGCCCCGCGGCCGGGTCCGGGGCGAGCGCGAGATCGGCGCCGAGCGCGAGCAGCCGGCGCCGCTTCTCCTCGCGGCGCGACAGGGCGATCACGCTGGCCCCGAGCGCCTTTCCCAGGATCACCGCCGCGCAGCCGATCCCGCCCGAGGCGCCGGTGACGAGCACGCGCTCCCCGCGCTTCAAGCCGGCGCACTCGCTGAAGGCCTGCCAGACGGTGAGAAAGGAGTGCGGCCCGGCGGCCCCCTCGGCGGGCGACCAGCCCGCGGGCAGCGGGGCGAGATGGGCCTCGGGCACGGCGACGTACTCGGCGAGCGTCCCGTCGCGGTCGATCCCGATGACACTGCGCAGGCAGACGACCCGGTCGCCGGCCGCGAACCGGCCCGAGCCCCCCGGCTTGACCACCGTCCCGCAGCCGTCCCGCCCGACCGAGAAGGGCGGGGTCCCGGCCGTGGGGTAGCGCCCCATGACGAGCAGCCGGTCGGCGGGGTTGAGCGCGGCGTAGGCCAGGCGGACGAGGCATTCCCCCTGCCCCGGCTCCGGCACCGGCACCTCCTCGAGCACGAGGTTGCGGATGGAACCGAAGTGGTGAAAGCGCCAGGATCGCATGCGGTTCTCCTTCCAGCGGACGGGTTGCGGCGCCGCGGGGCGGCGGCTATGATCTTACGGCGGTCGCCCCGGCCTGGCAAGCCGCCGCCGGCCTCGATTTGATTCGCCCAGCGTTTCGCGGTAAAATGGCTTCCAACCGCAAGGAGGCCGCCCCATGGGGTTCCAGCCGCAGTACTGGCATTGGATCGTCTTCGGGATGATCCTGATCATCGCCGAGCTCGTCATCCCGAGCTTCACCATCTTCTGGTTCGGGCTGGCGGCGCTCGCCGTCGGCGGGATCCTGCTCGTCTCCCCGGGCTTCTCCCTCACCGGGCAGCTCTTCATCTGGGCGCTCGGCTCCTGCCTGATGACCTTCCTGTGGTTCAAGATCGTCAAGCCCCGCATGGCCGACCGCACCAAGGCCGGCATCGCGCGCGAGGCGATCGTCGGCGAAACGGGACAGGTGATCAAGGCCCCCGGCGAGGATCGGCGCGGGCTGCTGCGCTTCGCGGCCCCGGTGCTGGGCGCGGAGGAGTGGCCCTTCATCTGCAGCGACCAGATCGCCGCCGGGGACCGCGCGGTGGTCCATGACGTGTCGGGCAACACCCTGATCGTATCCAAGAAGTAGCCGCCGGGGGCCGCCCCGCCCCGGGACCCACCTCAACCTGCGGAGATGATGGAGGCAAGACATGCCGGGAATGGTCATGGTCCTCGTTTTCGTCGCGCTCGTCTTCCTGACGATCGTCCTCGGCGTGCGGATCGTCCCCCAGGGGAGCAAGCACGTCGTTCAGCGGCTCGGAAAGTACCACAAGACCCTCGGGCCGGGGCTGAACCTCATCGTGCCCTACATCGACTCGGTCGCCTACAAGGTCACCACCAAGGACATCGTCCTCGACATCCCCTCCCAGGAGGTGATCACCCGCGACAACGCGGTGATGATCGTAAACGCGGTCGCCTACATCAACCTCATCTCCCCGGAGAAGGCGGTCTACGGGGTCGAGAACTACGTCGTCGCCATCCAGAACCTGGTGCAGACCTCGCTGCGCTCGATCACCGGCGAAATGGACCTGGACGACGCCCTCTCCTCGCGCGAGACCATCAAGGCGAAGCTCAAGGCGGCGATCTCCGACGACATCGCCGACTGGGGCATCACTCTGAAAACGGTCGAGATCCAGGACATCAAGCCCTCGGACACCATGCAGAAGGCGATGGAGGAGCAGGCCGCGGCCGAGCGCGAGCGCCGCGCGATGGTGACCCGCGCCGAGGGGCAGAAGACCGCGGCGGTGCTCGAGGCCGAGGGCAAGCTCGAGGCCTCCAAGCGCGAGGCCCAGGCGAAGGTGGTCCTCGCCGAGGCCGCCCAGCGGGCGATCCAGAAGGTGACCGAGGCCCTGAAGGACCACGAGCTGCCGGCGGTCTACCTCCTGGGGGAGAAGTACGTCGACGCGCTCGAGCGCTTGTCGGCCTCCGAGAACGCCAAGGTCGTGGTCGTGCCGGCGGACCTCCCCTCGGCGATCCGCGGAATCATGGGCGCGGTCAAGTAGCCCCCACCCACTCGCCGGGGTAAATCTAACCTTTTGATCATCTTCCGGTCATCCTGCGGCGAAGCGGGCGTGTTAAGGTGCCTTCGAAACACCTCAACCCGTAAACGATAAGAGGAGGCAACGCATGCAGACCCGTTTCGCACCCATCGCCGTCGCACTGCTCGGCGCGCTCGGTTTGGCGGCGCTCGTAGCGCTCGGCGCGATCGCGCCGCCGGCCGCGGAAGCCCAGAGCGCGCCCGCCGACGCGAAGTTCCAGATGGTCCTGCCCAACTTCTCGGCCCTCGCCAAGCAGGTCCAGCCCGGAGTCGTCAACATCCGCACGGTCAAGTCGGTCAAGGGCGGGGGGCCCGTGTTCCGCCATTTCTTCGGCCCCTTCGACCGGCGCAGCCCCTTCGGCGGCCCCTTCGGCGAGGACGAGCCCGGCCAGGAGTTCAAGCAGCGCAGCCTGGGCTCCGGGTTCATCATCGACGCCGAGGGCGACATCGTGACCAACAACCACGTGATCGAGGATGCCAACGAGATCAAGGTGCGGCTCCACGACGAGCGCGAGTTCGACGCCAAGGTGATCGGCCGCGACCCCAAGACCGACCTCGCCCTGATCCGCATCGAGGGGGCGAAGGAGATCCAGCCGCTCAAGCTCGGCAATTCCGACAAGCTCGAGGTGGGCAGCTGGGTGCTCGCGGTGGGCAGCCCCTTCGGCCTCGAGCAGACGGTGACCGCCGGGATCGTGAGCGCCAAGGGGCGCTTCATCGGGGCGGGGCCTTACGACGACTTCATCCAGACCGACGCCTCCATCAACCCCGGCAACTCCGGGGGGCCGCTGCTCAACATGAACGGCGAGGTCGTGGGCATCAACACCGCGATCGTGGCCCAGGGCCAGGGCATCGGCTTCGCCATCCCGGTCAACCTCGCCCAGAGCATCATCGCGCAGCTCAAGGAGAGCGGCAGCGTCACCCGCGGCTGGATGGGGGTCGGCATCCAGGATCTGACCCCGGAGCTCGCCGAGTACTACGGCCTGAAGAACCAGAAGGGGGTTCTCGTGACCCAGGTCTTCCCCGGCGACCCGGCGGACAAGGCGGGGATCAAGCTGCGCGACATCATCACCGCGGTGGACGGCAAGGCGGTCACGACCGGCCGCGAGCTCTCCGCGGCCGTGGCGGCGCTGCCCGTCGGCAAGGAGGCCGAGGTGCGGCTCGTGCGCGAGGGGCGCGAACTCACCGTGAAGGTGCAGATCGCCGAGCGCAAGGACACCGAAGCGGAAGCGAAGAGCGCGCCGGTCGAATCCGAGGACCTCGGCCTGCGGGCGGCGGAGCTCAACGCCGAGATGGCCTCGCGGCTCGGGGTCGACCCCTCCGAAAAGGGGGTCGTGGTCGTGGGGATCAAGCCGGGCGGCAAGGCCGACCAGGCGGGCTTCCGGCAGGGCGACATCCTCAAGGAGGTGAACCGCCGGCCGATCAAGACGGTCGCCGAGCTGCGCGGCGAGTACGGCAAGGCCAAGAGCGGCGAGACCGTCACCTTCCTGGTCAAGCGCGCGGCCGCCGGCTTCGTCGTGCTGAAGGTCAAGAAGTAGGCGCGGGTTTCAGGGGCCGCCCGCCGGGGCGGCCCCTAGCGCCGCTTGGCCTCCTCGCGGAAAAACCGCTCCACCGTCTCCACGTAGCGGGGCAGGTTGAAGATGCGGTGCACCCGCTTTTCGATCCCGCCGCCGTCCTGGAAGCCCTTCCCGAAATAGGTCCAGAACCCCTTCATCCGGTCGAGCAGGTGGCGCGGCCCGCAGAGCCGCTCGCCGTAGCGCCCGAAGAGCTCGTCGTAGAAGGCCTTGAAGGCCTCGAGGCTGCCGCGGCTCGCGATTTGCCCCCGCTTGATCGCCTCCGGCAGGAAGGGGTCGGCGAGGGCCCCGCGGCCGATCATCCAGCCGCTCGCGGACGGAAAGCGGGCGGAAAGGGCGCGGAAGCCCGCCGGGTCGGTGATGTCGCCGTTGTAGACCACCGGGTGGCGGCTCGCCGCGAGGCAGGCCGCGAACGCTTCGAGATCGGGCGGCCCGGAAAACCTCTGCCGGGCGGTGCGGGGGTGGATGACGAGCTCGGCCAGGGGATAGCGGTTGAGGACCGGCATCAGGTGGAGGATCTCGTCGGCCCGGCTGCGCCCCAGGCGCAGCTTGATGGACAGCCGCAGGGGAAGCGTCGGCAGCACCCGGTCGAGGAACTCGTCCACCGCCGCGGGAAAGGGCAGCAGGCCCGCCCCGCGCCGCTTCTTGGTCACCGGCCGGAAGGGGCAGCCGAGGTTCCAGTTGACCTCGGCGTAGCCGAGCTCCGCCAGGCGCCGCGCCAGGTCGATGAACCCCTCGGGGTCGTTTCCCAGGATCTGCGGCACGATCGGCAGGCCGCCCGCGTTTTCCGCCGGAAGAAGGTCGCGCAGGAGCTTGTCCGTGACCCGCCCGGGCGCCGCGGCGGTGATGAAAGGCGCCACCGCCGCGTCGAATCCCGTGAAGTGCGCGGCGAACGCCTTCCGGAAGACGGCGTCGGTGAAGCCCTTGAGCGGCGCAAGGATCAGCTTCGGCGGACGGTCGGCGGCTCCCATGACCGGTGGTTATAGACGCCGGGCTGGCGGGTGTAAAGGCGGCCTTCCCGCAGCGGTCTTTTTGGGCTATAGGCGGAAAGGCCCGAGTTGGCCGGACCGTTCCCGGAATTTCAAACGCAGGTGGACCCCGCATGCCCGAAAACCATCCGCCCGGCTCCGGAACCTCGCCGTCGGAGCGCATGCCGGCACTGTTGATCGCCACCGTGAGCTCCTTTCTCACCCCTTTCATGCTCTCCTCGATCAACGTAGCGCTGCCGGCCATCGGCCGCGAGTTCCAGGCCGACGCGGTCCTGCTGAGCTGGGTCGCCACCGCCTACCTGCTCGCGGCGGCGATTGCGCTCGTGCCTTTCGGCAAACTCGCCGACATCCACGGCCGCAAGCGGATCCACGTCGCCGGAACGGCGCTTTTCTCGCTCGCCTGCGGGCTGGCCGGGCTCGCCGGCTCGGTGCCGACGCTGATCGTGCTGCGGGTCTTCCAGGGGATCGGGGTGTCGATGGTGTTCGCCACCGGGCTCGCCATCCTCACCTCGGTGTTCCCGGCGGAGGAGCGCGGGCGGGTGCTCGGCATCACGGTCGCCGCGGTTTACACCGGCCTGTCGCTCGGCCCATTTGCCGGCGGTTGGCTGACCCAGCTCTTCACCTGGCGCAGCATCTTTCTGCTGAACGCCGCGCTCGGCGCCGCGGTGATCGTGCTGATCCGCCTGAAGCTAGCGGGCGAGTGGTTCGGGGCGCGGGGGGAGGGCTTCGACCTCTCCGGGACCCTGATCTACGCCGCGGCCGTCGCGGCGTTCATGCTGGGGGTGACCCAGCTTCCGGGCGCCGCGGGCTTCGCGCTCATCGCCGCCGGGGCGGCCGGCGGCGTCCTGTTCGTCCGCTGGGAGCTCAAGGCGCCCGCGCCGGTCTTCGAGGTGCGGCTCTTCTCCGCCAGCCGCGTCTTCACGTTCTCGAGCCTTGCCGCGCTGATCCACTACAGCGCCACTTTCGGGGTCACGTTCCTGATGAGCCTCTTTCTGCAGTACATCAAGGGCTACCCCCCCCGGGATGCGGGGCTTGTGCTCATCGCCCAGCCGGTCATGATGGCCCTTTTTTCGCCGTTCGCCGGGCGGCTCTCGGACCGCGTCGAGCCGCGGGTGATCTCCTCGGGCGGCATGGGGCTGACGGCGCTCGGCCTCTTCCTGCTCGCCTTCATCGACGCCGGGACGGGGCTCGTGTTCATCGTCGCCTGCCTCATGACGCTCGGACTGGGCTTCGGGCTCTTCTCCTCGCCCAACATGAACGCCATCATGGGCGCGGTCGAGAAGCGCTACTACGGGGTGGCCTCCGGGGCGGTCGGCACCATGCGCCTGCTCGGGCAGATGCTCTCGATGGGGATCGCGACCCTGATCTTCGCGCTGCTGCTCGGCCGGGCCCCGATCACCCCCGAGACCCACGCGGCCTTCGTCCGCAGCGTGCGGGCCGCCCACCTCTCTTTCCTGATCCTGTGCGTGGCGGGGGTCTTCTTTTCGCTCGCGCGCGGCAGGCTCCGGTCGGGCCCGCACTGAGGCTCAGGCGGCGGGGGCGTCGATCGCCCGCCGCACGGTTTCGGCGAGCGCGGCCATGTTCACCGGCTTCTTCAGGAACTCCCGGAAAAGCCCGCGGTCGCTCGGGGTGCGGGCCTCGTCCAAGTACCCGCTGCACAGGATGATCGGCAGCCCCGGGCGGATCGCCGCGATTTCGGATGCCAGCCGCTCGCCGGTCATCCCCGGCATGGCGAAATCGGTGATCACCAGCTGGTAGCGCTCGGGGTTCTGCTGGAACTCGTCCAGGGCCTCGTGCGGGTCGCTGCGGGATTCCACCCGGTAGCCCTGGTGGCTGAGCATCTCCCGGTAGATCGCGGCGATCTCCTTTTCGTCGTCGACGACCAGGATGCTCTCCCGGCCCGCGGGGATGGCGGCGGCCGACGCGGCCGACGGGGGCGGCTCGATCTCGATCGCCGGAAAGCGGATCTCGAAGGCGGTCCCCTCGCCGGGCTTGCTGCGCACGGAGATCTCGCCCCCGTGCTTTTTCACGATGCCGTGCACGATGGACAGCCCCAGGCCGGTCCCCATCCCCGCCTTCTTCGTCGTGAAATAGGGCTCGAAGATCCGCTCCAGAACCGCCGGGGGCATGCCGCAGCCGTTGTCGCTCACGGTGAGTTTCAAGAACGTCCGCACCGCCTCCGGGCTCTCCGCCGGCGTCTTCTCCGGGACGAGGGTGACGGCGATCACCCCGGTGTCCCGGCCCAGCATGGCATGGTAGGCGTTGGTGCACAGGTTCATCACGAGCTGGTGGATCTGGGTCGGATCCGAGAGGACCGCCAGCGGCGCATTGGAGATGTGCTGGCTGATCGCGATGTGGGGCGGAATCGTCGAGCGCAGGAGCTTCAGCGCCTCCTTGACGACCGCGCTCACCTGGACCGGGCCCTTTTTCTCCTCGCCGTGGCGGCTGAAGGCGAGGATCTGCTTGATCAGCTCCGCGGCCCGGTTGCAGGCCTGCAGCGCCTTGTCGAGCCGCTGCCGGGTGTCGCTCTCCTCGGGCAGGTCGAGGCTGGCGAGCTCGATGTAGCCCGTGATGGCCGCGAGCACGTTGTTGAAATCGTGCGCGATGCCGGCGGCGAGCGTGCCGATGGCCTCCATTTTCTGGGCGTGGCGCAGCTGGGCCTCGAGGCTCTCGCTTTCGAGCTGCGCCTCCTTCTGGGCGGTGATGTCCTGGATGTGCGCGACGAAGTGCAGCGGCCGGCCCGACCCGTCCCGCAGAAGCGAGCTGCTGACGAGCCCCCAGGCGATCCGGCCTTTGCGGCACACGAAGCGGATCTGAAGGGGGGCGCCCGGGGGGCGCCCATCCAACAGGCCCTGCTGGGCGTCGCGGAGAGCCGCGCGGTCCTCCGCATGCGCGATCTCGGTCAAGCGGCGGCCGAGCAGCGCCTCCCCGCCGCGGCCGAGCATGGCCGACAGGAAGGGGTTCACCTGGATGAGCGCCCCGTTGCAGTCGATCAGGGCGACCCCGGCGGCGGAGTGCTCGAAGGCCTGGCGGAACCGCTCCTCGCTTTCCCGCAGCCGGCGGTAGGAGGCGATGCCGGCGATGCCGACGGCCACCGCCGAGGCGATGCCGTGCAACAGCTCGCGCTCGTTCGGGAGAATGGCGCGCGCCGCCGAGGTGCAGGCAAGCACGATCACCCCGAGGGAGACCTGTTCGTGCACCACCGGGACGCAGACGAGCGTCTGCACGCCGATGCGCCGGAAAAAACCGAGCTCCGCCTCGGCCGTGAAAAAGCCGAATTGGCGCGGGTCTTCCCAGATGAGCATTTTCTGGGCATCGAAGCACAGCCGCGCCGGGTCGATGCGGCAGGCGTCCGTTGCGGCGCTGAACCCCCGGCAGAACTCCTCGACCTCTTCGGCGTCGAACCGGTGGGCGCTGCAGCAGCCGACCGCATGCGTGGCGGCATCGGCGGTGATGAAGAGGACCCGGTCGAAATCGAGGTAGCGCCGCAGGGAATCGATCAGCGCCTCGGCGAGCGCCTCGGTCTCGCGCACGGCGGCGAGCTTCTGGCCGATGGCGGCAAGCAGGCTCAATTGCTTGAACTGTTTTTCGATGTGCGCCGACATGCGGTTGAAGCCGTTGGAGAGCTCCCGGAATTCCGGGCTGCCGCGGATCGGAACGCGGATCGAGAAATTGCCCTCGGCGAGCCACCGGGTGCTCTCGCCGAGGTTGGCGAGCGGCTCCAGGCTCCGGCGGATCGACACCATGCTCACGAAGGCCGCCGTCAGGACCATCAGGAGCCCGATCAGCGCGAAGAGCCACTCGAATCGGCGCAGCGTCCCGAGCATGGAATCCTGCGACTGGCTGAGAACGATCGTCCAGCTGCCGGCTGAAAACCGCGCGGCCAGAAACAGGGTGGAGGCCGTCGCGAAATGCTCCGCGGCGCCGCGCCTCCAGGAGAAGCGCAGCCGCTCGCCACCGACGACCCCCGCGGCGAGCCGGCGCAGAAGCGGCGCCGGGTCCTCCATGCTGGACGAAAGCACGCGGTTGTTCTCGTCGACGATCAGCGCATCGACGTCCAGCGGGAGCTCGTTTCCGGTGTCCGTCCCCCAGAGGTAGTCGGCCCGGACCCAGCCGACGAGGCACTCCTCCGGGGAGGTGGCGAGCGCCATCAAAAGCGCGGCCGGGGCGCCCGGGACCTCGACGACCCGGATCACGGCCTGGCCTTGCGGCAGGGATGACAGGCTGGGGAAAAACGGCGTCTCGGGCTGCGATCCGGCGTTTTGCGGCTCTTGGTAATGCTCACCTATGGTTGAAAATGCTGCGCGTTCCAAATCGCCGCACGCCTTGGCGGACGGCTGCAGGCCTCTTTGTCCGGAGCCGGACAAGGCCGGCGCCGGGAAGGGGGGAAGCGGCTTTCCGCCGCCCCCGAGGAGCATGGCGGCCCCTTGCGGCGTGATGCGGCAGAGCGATTCGAACCCCTGCAGCCGCCCCGGCGCCTCCTCCCCCGGACCGCCCATCGGTGGCGGCCCGGGGGAGGAGGCCCACAGGAAGGCGTAGAGTCGCATTTCGGTTTCGAGCAGAACCAGCCGTTCGTAGACATTGAGGCTGATGCTCTTGGCCTGGTGACGCAGCCGCTGCATGCCGAGACCCTCGATCTCGCTCTCCAGGCTTAAGACCGAAAAGGTGACCATCATGGTCACCGGAATCATGACGCAGAGGAAGAAGAGCAGCGAGATGCGCTGGGGCAGCCGGAAAGCTCGATCGATCCACCTGAGTCGCATGCGCCCGAACGCCTCTCAGTAGTAGTTTGAAACCAGACCATAGAAGTCGCCGTTGCGCGCCCTGAGGACGTCGTCCTGGCTATCGTGGGCGGTCAGAGGCTTCACGCTGCGGCCGTCGCGCCCCTTGCTGTAGAGGTCGAAATCCGTATTGATCGGGTGCAGGTTGCGGTCCTTGCGGACGGCGTGCGCGGTGGCCGGGGTGATCGGCATGTACTGGTACGGGGCCCCCCATGGGTCCCTGAAAGCGGCAAGCCCGGCGGCTGTCAGCGTGTCCGGGAACCGGCCGTTTTCATTGTTATAGTTGTATAACGCGAGCTCGAGGCGCTTCATGTCGTTCACCGCCGCCGCGACCTGTCCCTTGTACCGGAAGGCGATGTAGCTCGGATAGGCGAGCGCGGCGAGCACGCCGATGATGGCCGCCACGACCATGACCTCGACCAAAGTGAGGCCCGGGGCGGAATGCGGCCGCGGGCGGCCGCCGGCGGTTTTGGCCGGCCGCTCACCGCGGGGCGCGCCGGCAAAGCGACGGGCGGGGCCCCACCGCGCGTCTGGCAGGCCATGGATCGCCATGGAGGTTATATCGACAGGAATCGGGAGGCTCTTTAGAAAAATCCCGCAGGGGGAAAATGGAGCGGATTTGTTTATTTCGCTATTTGAAACAATTGGTTATGATATTCCGCCTTTGAGGCCGAGCGCCTCGGCCGCCGCGCGCATGCCGTGGATGGTTTCGGTGATCAGCTCATCCAAATCGATCCCGAGCATGGCGGCGCCTCTTTCGATGATCGAGCGGTCGACCCCGGCGGCGAAGCGCTTGTCTTTCCATTTCTTGCGCACCGACTTGGCCTCCAGGTCGAGCACGCTCCGCGAGGGGCGGACGAGGGCCGAGGTGACGACGAGGCCGGTCAGCTCGTCGACGGCGTAGAGCGTCTTTTCGAGCTCGGTCTGGGGCTCGACCTCCGAGCAGATCCCCCAGCCGTGGCTGACCACCGCCCGCACCAGCTCCGCGGGCCAGCCGCGCGCCCGCAGGATCTCGGCGCTCTTGCGGCAGTGGCTTTCGGGGAACTTCTCGTAGTCCAGGTCATGGACCAGGCCGACGATCCCCCAGGTCTCCTCGTCCTGCCCGCGCCTGCGGGCGAAGTGGCGCATGACCGCCTCGACGGCCAGCGCATGCTTGATCAGGCTCTCGCTCGTGTTGAACTCGAGCAGCAGGGCGTAGGCCTGGTCCCGGGTCGGTGCGGCGGCGTCCATGCGATATCGCCTTTCATCAAGGATAACGAATTGTTAGACATTTGCCGACGATCCGCCACGGATACCCCGGAACGGATCGGCTGTCAAGGCCGGCCGGCGCCCGCTTTTTATCTTGATCCTTGGCGGGGCCGCGGATAAATAATCCGTTATGGGTATCCTTTCCCCGAGGCCTGAGCGGTGGTGACGATGCCCTCGCCACTGCCGAGCGGCCGGCCCCGCCTGTGGCTGCTCTACCCCATCTACGCCGCCGCGAACCTCGTCGGGGTGGCGATGATGGGCCTCATCAACCTCTTCACGCCGCTCGAGATATTCAAGTCCCAGCGCCCCTTCCTGCGCGAGCAGGGATGGGTGATCGGCCTCGAGCTCTTCCCCCTGGTCTTCGGCGTCGGGCTCTTCCTGCTCTCCCGTGTGAAGCGCCCGATCGCCCGGGCGTTCGACCCGGCCGGGACCTCCGCACGGATCGCCGCCGCGCGCCGGCTGCTCAATCTCCCCTTCACGATGGGCGCGCTGAACCTCGCGATGTGGATCCTCGTCGCCGCCGGCGTCGGGGCCTTCTTCGGACTCATCCGGGGAGCCTCGCCGCGGATGGCGGCCATGATCGTCTTCCGGGGGGTGATGATCGGCCTCATCACCGCGGCGCTGAGCTTCCTGTGCCTCGAGATGTTCACCCGCAGCCGGGTGATCCCGATCGTTTTCCCCGAAGGCCGGCTCGCCGAGACCCGCCGGGTTTTCCGCATGTCGATCGTCCGCCGGATCCGCCTGCTCTACGGCTCCGGGACCGTCAACCCCATGCTGCTTTTGCTCGGGACCCTCGGCGCCGTCGCCTGGGAGGCCCGCAACGCCGGCTCCCCCGCCGGCCCCCTCGCCATGGAGGTCTTCGTTTTTTCCCTGGTGCTCTGCGGGCTCTTCTTTGCGGTCGCGCTCGGGCTGAACTATGCCGCCGGCCGGTCCATCCTGGACCCCGTCCGGGCCATGATGGCGGCGGTGAAACAAATCCGCGGCGGCGACTTCGCCGCGCGCGTCGCGACGGTCTCCAACGACGAGCTCGGCGTGCTGGCGGACGGGATCAACGCCATGGCCGCCGGGCTGGCGGAGCGCGAGCGGCTGCAGCAATCGCTGCGGCTGGCGAAGGAGGTGCAGCAGACGCTGCTCCCCGCCCGGCCCCCCGTCGTGGCGGGGCTGGAGGTGGCCGGCAGGTGCATCACCTGCGACGAGACCGGGGGCGATTACTTCGACTACCTTATCGACCCCGAGGGCGCATCGCGGTCCCTCGACGTCATCGTGGGCGATGTCTCGGGGCACGGGGTCTCGGCGGCGCTGCTGATGGCGGGCTGCCGCGCCTACCTGCGCCAGCGCGCCGCGCTGGGCGGAGGGCCCGGGGCGATCGTCAGCGACGTGAACCGCCAGCTTGCGCGGGACGTCGCGGAGTCGGGGAACTTCACCACCCTGTTTTACCTGCGGATCGACCGGGCGGGGCGCCGGGCGGTGTGGGTCCGCGCCGGGCACGAGCCCGCGGTGATCTACGACCCCACCGACGACCGCTTCGCCGAGCTGCGCGGCGCGGGCCCGGCGCTGGGGGCCTTGAGCGGCTGGCAATACGTCGAGAACCGCCGCGAGGACCTGCGCACCGGCCAGATCCTCGTGATCGCGACGGACGGAATCTGGGAGGCGCGCAATCCGGCCGGCGAGATGTTCGGCCGGCGGCGGCTCGCCGCGGTGGTCCGCGCCGAGCACGCCCGGAGCGCGGAGCGGATCGCCGCGGCCTGCCTCGCCGCCCTGAACGCGTTTCGAACCGGGGCGCCCGCGGAGGACGACGCGACGCTGATCGTCATCAAGCTCGCGTGAACGCCCCGGCGTCCCGGAGGATCGAGTCGATGACCCCGTCATCCACCACGAAAAACAAGGAGGCGCACGCATGACCCAGGCGACACGGCCCGAGATCGAGGAGCTCACCAACTTCGGCATGGATTTCATCCACCAGGCGGGCGAGAAGGCCATGGCGTTCTACGGCAAGGGGCAGCCGCAGGTGAAGTTCGACCAGGGGATCGTCACCGAGGCCGAGCTGAAGCTGAACGAGCTGTTCCAGAGCGAGCTGAACGGCCGCTTCCCCGAGCACAAGCTCTTCAGCTTGGACGAAGTGGGCAAGGAGTACTCGCACGAGGCCAAGCGCTACCTGTGGATCTTCGACCCGCTCGAGGGGGTGGCGAACTTCCAGGCCGGGATCCCCATCTGGGGGCTGTCGCTCGCGCTGCTCGAGAACTTCTGGCCGGTCATCGGCATCTTCTTCATGCCCGCGACCGGCGATCTCTTCCAGGCCCGCGCCGGGGGGCGCGCCTTCTGGGGACGGCGCGAGATCACCATCCCCACGCCGGACGGGATCAACGACGAGAGCCTGCTGCTCACCTACTCGCGCTTCCACCAGCACTACCGCTCCACGTTCCCGGGCAAGATCCGCTCGCTCGGCTGCACCACGGCGCACATCTGCTATGTCGCCATGGGGCGCGCGGATGCCGCGCTAATCGCCAACGATTCCTTCCAGGGGCTCGCCGCCGCGCGGGTGATTTTGGAGGCCGCCGGCGGCAAGTTCGCCAAGCGCGACGGCAGCGATTTCTTCCTGAACGAGTACCTGGACGGGCAGAAGATCGACGACCACCTGCTGGTGGCCGCCCCGGAGACGATCGAGGCCGTGTCGCGCTGCCTCCAGCCGATGGACCTCTGAGCGTTGCCTCTTTTCCAGGGCCGGCGGAGGCGCCCTTCATCCCCGGCCCGTTGCGACTCGACGCCGGCGCGGCCTTTCGCCGGCAAGGGGAGAGCGCCATGAAACGCCCAGTCAAGCGGCTGCTGACCGTGGTTTTGCTCCTTTCGGGCGCCGCCCTGGCCGCGGCCGGGTGGCTGGCGGCCAAGGCGCTGCCGATCGGCACCGGGTACGCCGCCAAATACCTCTGCACGAGCGTCTTCGTCTCCGGCCGCGACGCCCAGACCGTCTTCGAGGAGGACGTGCGGCCCGTGAACCCGCTCGCCGCCGTGGTCGCCTACCGGGTGGACCGGCCGGGCGCCGCGGTCCACGCCGACGCCTTCGGCCTGTTCGCCTCCACGGCGGTCTACCGCGAGGGGGGCGGCTGCACGCTCGCCGCCGGCGGCGTGAGCGCGGCGGCGCTCCGCGGCCAGACGCCCGCCGCCCGGGGCATCCGCGAAGCGGCGCTCGACGATCTCCCCTGGCCGCAGGCGGCGGTCGAGGTCGCCGCCGACCTGCCGCCGGGGGTCGACCCCGCCCGGCTGAAACAGCTCCTGGATGCGGCCTTTGCCGAGGAGCGCCCCGAGGCCCCCCGCAGGACCCGGGCGGTGGTCGTCGTCCACGACGGCCGGATCGTCGCCGAACGCTACGCCCCCGGGTTCCACCCGCGGATGCCGCTCATCGGCTGGTCCATGGCCAAGAGCGTGACCAGCGCGCTCGTCGGGGTGCTCGTCCGGCAGGGGAGGCTCGACCCCCAGCGGCCCGCCCCGGTCCCGGAGTGGCAGGCGGCGGGAGACCCGCGGCGGGAGATCACGCTCGACCAGCTCCTGCGGATGGAGAGCGGGCTCGCCTTCGACGAGATCTACCTGCCGCTCACCGACGCGACCGAGATGCTCTACGGCAGCGCCGATTTCGCCGCCGCCGCCGCGGCGAAGCCGCTCGCCGGTCCGCCGGGGTCGGTCTGGAACTACTCGAGCGGCGCGGCCAACATCGTGGCGCGCATCGTGCGCCAGACCGTGGAGCGCGACGCGCCCGGCGGCGTTGCCGACTTCATGCGCCGGGAGCTCTTCGACAAGCTCGGCATGGCGAGCGCGCTGATCGAGCCCGACCCCTCCGGAACCTTCGTCGGCTCCTCCTATGCGGTCGCCACCCCGCGCGACTGGGCGCGCTTCGGCCTGCTCTACCTATGGGACGGGGTGTGGCGCGGGGAGCGGATCCTTCCCGAGGGGTGGGTGCGGTACACCACGACCCCCACCCCCAAGGCGCCGAAGGGCGAGTACGGGGCGATGTTCTGGCTGAATGCGGGGGCGCCCGCCGACCCGTCCGTGCGGCTCTGGCCCTCGGCCCCGCCGGATGCTTTCGCCGCGCAGGGCTTCCAGGAGCAGAAGGTGATCGTGATCCCCTCGCGCAAGCTCGTGCTCGTGCGCTTCGGGGCCACCTCCGAGCGCCGGGCCTGGGACACCGACGCCTTCCTCGCGGCGGCGCTCGCGGCCTTTCCCCCGCCCTGAGCGGGGCGCGGAGGCCGCCCGATGTAAACCCGGCGGGGGGGTGAGCGCGTCTAACCGGGCAAACTCGAGGGCACAAGGAGGCCCGGTGACGATGAAGACCCTGAAAACGGTTCTGTTTTTGGCGGCGGCGATGGTGTTGCTCGTGGCGGGATCGGCGGCGGCGGACGGCTGGGGACCTCCCCGGGGTCCGGCCTGGGGCCACGCCAAATACGGCCGGCCGCCGGTCTACCGCTGCGCCCCGCCGCGGCCGGTCTACGTCGCGCCCCCCGTCTACTACGCGCCGCCGCCGGTCGTGATCGAGCGGCACTACGTCGTGGAGCCGGTGCGCTATGTCGCCCCCTACCCGAGCGGATTCTTCTTCGGGCTGGCGTTCGCCGACCGGCGCTCGGGGTTCAGTTTCGGCTTCGCCGGCCGGTAGCCGCGGCGATCCGCAGAAAAAACGGGGCCCGTCCGCAGGGGACGGGCCCCGTTGTGCCATCGGGGGGCCGGCGGGCGCGGCGCCGTCCGCCGGGAGGCTTCAGGCGCGCACCTCCTCCTTGACCGAGACGGCGATCTTGAAGAGCACCGTCAGGATGAGGAACCCGAGGGCGTAGACGCCGATCGTGATGATCCCCTCGAGCAGCGTCGGGATGTACTCGTTCACCTCGTGGAGCGGATTGGGCACGAAGCCGCCCGAGATCATGCCCATGCCCTTGTCGATCCAGGCGCCGAAGAAGACGCACACGCAGGCGACCGCCAGCGTCCCCTCGTTTTTCCGGGTGACGGGGTTCACGAGCAGGATGATCCCGATCACCATGAGCGCCATCGAGGACCACATCCAGGGGACGTAGGCCCCGTGGCCGTGGAGCCCGGCGAAGAGGTAGGTGATGTGGTCCATGTGCTCGGGGATCTTGCTGTAGAAGGCGACGAAGACCTCGCACAGGAAAAAGAAGACGTTGATGCAGATCGCGTAGGCGACGGTCACCGCCAGCGACTGGATCTGGGGGCGGCCCGGATCGAACTTCGACACCCGGCGAATGATCAGGCACAGAAGGATCAGCAGCGCCGGCCCGGAGGCGAAGGCCGAGGAGAGGAAGCGCGGGGCCAGGATCGCCGTCAGCCAGAAGCCCCGTCCCGGAAGGCCGCAGTAGAGGTAGGCCGTCACGGTATGGATGCTGACCGCCCAGGGGATCGAGAGGTAGATCAGCGGCTTCAGCCAGCTCTGGTAGTGGACGCCGTTTCTCTCCGCCTCGAGCACGTTCCAGCCGATGATGAGGTTCAGGAAGAGGTAGCCGTTCAGCACGATCGTGTCCCAGAAGAGGACCGAGTTCGGCGTGGGGTAGAGAAAGACGTTCAGGATGCGCATCGGCTGGCCGAGGTCGACCAGGATGAAGGTGACGCACATCACGACCGAGGCGATCGCCAGGAACTCGCCCAGGATGGTCACCTTGCCGTAGGCCTTGTAGTCGTGCAGGTAGTAGGGCAGCACCACCATGACGCCCCCGGCGGCCACCCCGACGAGGAAGGTGAAGTTCGCGATGTAGAACCCCCAGGAGACGTCGCGGCTCATGCCGGTGATGCCCAGGCCGAAGTCCAGCTGCTTCAGGTAGACCAGGAAGCCGGCCCCGACGAGGGCGAGCAGCAGGGCCACCCATCCGTAGTATCGCTTGGATCCTCTTAAGGCGAGCTCGAGCATTTTCAGTCACCTCACACGATGTAATAGACCGCCGGCTCGGTCCCCAGATTGATCTTGCGCCGAATGGTGAAGTTGGTCCGGATGAGCTCCCGCACCTTGGAGTCCGGGTCGAAGAGGTCCCCGAAGGCGAGCTTGCCCCCGGCGGCCTCGACGCAGGCCGGCTGCTTGCCCTCGGCCAGCCGCTCCACGCAGAAGCTGCACTTCTCGACGACCCCCTTCATGCGGGTCGGGAACTGCTTGTTGGTGATCTCCTTCAGCCCGGCCCGCGGGTCGCGGTAGTTGAAGCTGCGCGCGCCGAAGGGGCAGGCCGCCATGCAGAAGCGGCAGCCGATGCAGCGGTGGAAGTCCATCATCACGATCCCGTCCTCGGGCCGCTTGAAGGTCGCCTTCGTCGGGCAGGCCCGGACGCAGGGCGGGTTCTCGCAGTGGTTGCAGAGCACGAGGAACGGGCGGTGCTCGATCGCCTCGGGCAGGAAGCGCGTCGAGGTGGTGCCCGAAAAGGCGTGTTGGTATTCGGTCGCCCAGATCCACTTGATCTCGTGGCGCTTCAGGTCGAAGGTCGGCACGTTGTGCGCCCGGTGGCAGGCCTCGATCAGGGGCAGCACCTCCTCCTCGGCGTGGAAGGCGCGGGTGTCGATCACCATGGCCCACTGCTTGGCCTTGAGGGCCTCCCGGCCCGGCCCGATCTTGGGGGCGGCCTGCGGCCCGTGCGCCTCCTTGGCGAGGGCGTTGAACACCGGCGGGCTCGACGCCGCCAGGGCGGAGAGCCCGAGTAGCTTGAGGACACGTCGCCTGCGGGTATCCATCACGATTTCTCCTTAGGGTTTTCGATGTGGCAGTCCCAGCAGTACGGCCGCACCGAGGCCCAGTTGTGGCACTTGTCGCAGAACTCCGCCTTGTTGGAGTGGCAGTCGAGGCAGGTGTTCGACAGGCTCATGACGAACTCCTTGCCCTGCGGGTTCGTGAAGATGCGCTGGGCGTCGCGCACCACGGCCTCGCGCCAGAGGTCGAGCACCTGCATGTGCTCGGCCTTCATGTAGTCGCGCGACATGACGCACTCCTTGGCGGCCTTGGCCTTGTCGGTCAGCTTCACCTCGGGGGCCGGGGCCGCCTTGCCCCGGTTCCACCAGAAGGGGAACAGGGCGGCGGCAATGAAGACCGCCAGCCCGATGACGATCCACGTCTTGTTATTCATCGGCTTCACCCTCCGCTTGCCCCATCAGTTCCTCGAACTCCTCGCCGCGCAGGTTCGTGCTGCGCTCGTTCTGGCCGGGGAGGTTCAGGGCGTTGGCGACCATCTCGTGGACGCCGGTCACCTGGACCCCCGGGGCCCAGTAGTCGACGAGCGTCGGCAGCGCCGCGCGGTCGATGGCGCAGATCGTGGCGAGCATGTTGACCCCGTGCGCCTCCTGGACGTGCTTGACGGCGTTGCCCCGCGGCAGCCCTCCCGCGAGGCGCAGCTCCATGTTCTCCCCGGCGTTCAGCCCCGAGCCGCTCCCGCAGCAGAAGGTGTGCTCGCGGATCGTGTTCGGCGGCATCTCGTAGAAGTGGTTGCAGACGTTCTGGATGACGTAGCGCGGCTCGTCGAACATGCCCATGCCGCGCGAGACGTTGCAGGAGTCGTGGAAGGTCACCTTCAGGTAGTCGTTGCGGCGCTTGTCGAGGTCGAGCTTGCCGTGGCGGATCAGGTCGGCGGTGAACTCGACGATGTGGACCATCTTGGTCGAGCGCGCCTGCTCGAAGCGCGTCCCGGTGATGGGGTTCACCGGCACCTCGAGGTGGTCGGCCGGGCCGTTCATCGTGTCCATGTACTGGTTGATCACCCGCCACATGTGGCCGCACTCGCCGCCCAGGATCCACTTGACCCCCAGGCGCTTGGCCTCGGCGTACATCTTGGCGTTCAGCCGCTTCATGGTCTCGTGCGAGGTGAAGAAGCCGAAGTTCCCGCCCTCCGAGGCGTAGGTGCTCCAGGTGACGTCCAGCCCGTACTTCTCCTCGAGGTAGTGGAACAGCATGAGGTAGCCCATGGCGGTGTAGGTGCCCGGGTCGGCGAAGACGTCGCCCGAGGGGGTGATGAAGAGGATGTCGGCCCCCTTCTTCATGAACTTGGGCTTCACCCGCACGCCGGTGCGCTCCTCGATGTCGTCGCAGAAGAAGTCGATCATGTCCTTGAAGGCGTGGGGCTGGATGCCGAGGTGGTTGCCGTTCATGTAGCAGTTGGCGACCGGGGTGGCGATCCAGTCGATGTTCAGGCCGAGGAGGTTCAACAGCTCGCGGCCCATGATGGTGATCTCGGCGGTGTCGATGCCGTAGGGGCAGTAAAGCGAGCAGCGCCGGCACTCCGAGCACTGGAAGAGGTAGTACCACCACTCCTTGAGCACCTCGAGCGTCATCGGCCGGGCGCCGTTCAGCCGGCCGAGGAGCTTGCCCATGCGGCTGAAGTCGTTGCGGTAGACCGAGCGCAGCAGCTCGGCGCGCAGGACCGGCATGTTCTTGGGGTCGCCGGTGCCGATGAAGAAGTGGCACTTGTCGGCGCAGGCCCCGCAGCGCACGCAGATGTCCATGAAGACCTTGAAGGAGCGGAAGCGCTCGAGGCGCGCCTTGAACCCCTCGTGGAGGATCTGCTGCCAGTTCTCCGGCAGCTTCCAGTCCTCCTCGAGCGGGTTCCACGGCCGCGCGTTCGGCAGCCCCAGGGCCTCGACGCTCTTGGGGTTGGCGGCGTAGCAGTACATGCCCTTGCGGATCTCGACCGGGGTCTGCATCCAGTCGCTGCGCGGCGGCGTGTAGCTCAGGCGGTCCAGCACCTCTTGGGGTTTCGGTGGTTTGGCTTCGGCCATGCGATTACTCCTTGTCTGCCTCGGCTTCCGCCGCGGCTTCGAGCGGCTTTTCGACCGGCAGCCCGGCTTCGGTCATCTTTTCGCGGAACTCCTCCTCGTACTCCTCGTAGGTGTGGACGGGCACGGGGTAGTTCCACGGATTGACGTGGCGGTAGGCCCGGGTGTTCCCGAGCATGTTGCGCGTGGGGCTCAAAAAGACGCCCCCCAGGTGCATCAGCTTGCTGAAGGGGAAATAGGCGAGCAGCGTGCACACGAAGAAGAGGTGGACGTAGAAGATCGCCCCGATCCCCTCGGGCACCGTCGGCCGGAAGGTGACCAGGCCCATGGTGAGCTGCTTGGCGGCGTGGATGTCGACCTTGGTGACGTAGCGCATCATGATCCCGCTGAAGGCGATGCCGAAGATGAGGATCAGCGGGAAGTAGTCGGAGGCGAGCGAGATGTAGCGCACCTGCGGGATGACGATGCGCCGGATCGCGAGATAGGTGACGGCGGCGAGCAGCACGATCCCGGAGAGGTAGACCGCGGGCAGCCCGAACTGGAAGTTCGAATAGAGGATCTCCACGCGGAAGAAGCTGTCCAGGTCCTCGACCAGCCGGACCAGGAAGGGGACCGGCTCGGTGAACAGGCGCATGTGCCGCACGAGCACCGTCAGAAAGGCGTAGTGGAAGGCGAGCGCCCCCACCCACAGGAAGATCTCGAGCTGGTAGGCGAGCTTGCCCTCCTTGAGCTTCATGCGGGTGTTGCGGAAGAGCGAGCGGAAGGTCAGGATCTCGAGCGCCATGCGGCCGACGACCCCCCAGGTCGAGGCCGGGTTGTCGAGCGCCGCGTGCCGGATCCACGGGAAGGACTTCGCCTGGCCGCCGGTCGTGGGGATGGCGAAGGGGACGGCCGCGCGCGACCAGCCCATCACCTTGCGGGCGAACCCGACGATGAAGACGGCGATCGCGAGGTAGGGGACGATCACCCCGAAGAGGACCTCGAGGCCGATCGCGGTGCCGATCCAGGCGACGAGCATCAGGGCCAGGACGGCAACAAGCGACACCATGTACTTTTTGTTCATCGATTCCCACCTCTTTCCGGCTCCTGCCCGGAGCTCTTCGCGACCAGCCCGGCCCGCTCGAACGCCCGGAAGGTGCGGTTGCGGGTCTCGTTGGCCTTGAATTCGAACACCTGCTCCCGGCAGGCCATGTAGATGTCGAAGGCTTTCAAGCCGATACGGTCGATGCGGGCATCTATCGCCGACAGCTCCTCCAGCCGGCGGCCCTCCTTGAGCTCGGGGGCGAGCAGGCGGCGCAGCAGGGCCTTCAGCTCGAAGATGAATCCGGTCGCCTGCGACGGGGCGAAGCTCTGCACGGCGCGGATCCGCATGATGGGGTCGAGGTGCCGGCCCACGGCCGCGGCGTCCATCGGGCCCAGCAGCTGGTCGAAGAGCCCCTCGATCCCCGCGCGGGTGTTGCTCCCCACCGGGTTGGCGAAGGGGTCCTTCTGGCTCTGGAGAAAGGCGGCGGTGTCGGGCGGGTAGGACTGGATGGCCGCATCGAACCACAGGCCGATGATTGCCGGGCGCTTTTTCGCAATCAAGCTGGCCAAATCATCTGCCATAGGTTAAGGTCGGTCGTTCGCCCGCAATCGGAGAGGGGGTTTCCGCGGCGACCCCCGATAGCCCTCTTCCTCAAGGATAACGGCCTGTTTGGGGAAGAGCCCTTTCTAAACGGATTGTCCGTGCGTGTCAAGGAGATAAGTAGCCGCCGGCGCCGAACGCCCGCCCGTAGCCCCTGCGGCGCCGCCCACCCCAAGGGATTGGGCATGGCGCGGCGGTCGACCGCCGCCGCTATTGACTGCGGAGCGTTTGCGGGTAGAATGCGAGCCGCGCCGCACCTTGATTGGCGCTATTGACGCTTGGGAGGATAACACCATGGTATTCGACCGCCCCGGCAGGGAAAACACCGAGGCGACCCTCAAGCTGGCCGCGGCCCGCGCCCGCGAGCTCGGGATCACGGAGGCCGTGGTCGCCACCTCCACGGGGGAGACGGCCTTGAAGGCGTTGGAGCTCCTGGCGGGGCTCAAGGTCGTGGCGGTGACCTACCACTGCGGCTACAAGGCGCCCTTTCAAAACGTCCTAAAGCCCGAGGTGCGCGGCCAGCTCGAGAAAAAAGGGGCGGCCGTCGTCGCCGCGACCCACGCGCTCTCCGGGATCGAGCGGTCGGTCGCCGCCAAGCACGCGGGGATCTACCCGGTGCTGCTGATCGCCGAGACGCTGCGGCTGCTCGGCCAGGGGTGCAAGGTGGCCGTCGAGGTCGCCGTCATGGCGGCCGACGCCGGCGCGCTCTCCGGCGCCGACATCGTTGCGGTCGGCGGCACCGCGCGCGGGGCGGACTGCGCGCTCATCCTCAAGCCCGCGCACATGAACAACTTCTTCGACCTGCGGGTGCGCGAGGTGATCTGCAAGCCGCGCGACTTTTGACGGCCGGCCATGCTCGAAGCCTTCTTTTTCATCATCGGCGGGATCCAGCCCAAGGTCAACGTCCTCGACCCGAAGCCCGTCCGCTGCCCGGTCTGCGGCCTGCACCAGGCCTACGTGAAGCGGGTCGACCACTACCTGAGCCTCTTCTTCATCCCCCTCATCAAGGTGAAGCGCGGCGAGCCCGTGCTGATGTGCGACCGCTGCGAGCGGAGCGTCGCCGAGTTCGGCCCGGAGCTCTCCCGCGGGGGCGCCTCAAAAACCTGCCGCTTCTGCGCGCGGGACTTCGACCCGGGCTACCGCTTCTGCCCCCTCTGCGGCCGGAGGCTCTGAGCCCGCCCATGGACGCGCGCGAAACGCCCGAAGCCGAGCGCCACGTCGTCCTCGTCGCCCCCGAAATCCACTGGAACACCGGGAACATCGGCCGCACCTGCCTTGCGGCGGGCGCCCGCCTGCACCTCGTCCGTCCCCTGGGCTTCTCGCTGGCGAGCCGCGAGGTGCGCCGCGCCGGCCTCGACTACTGGGAGGCGGTCAGCCTCGCGGTCTGGGACGATTTCGAGGCCTTTCTCGCCGCCGCGCGGCCGGCCGAATCCGAGGTGGCGCTCTTCTCGGCGCGCGGGCCCCGCTCCTACCTCTCCATGGCCCCCGCCGACCGGATGTTCCTTGTCTTCGGCTCGGAGACGAAGGGCCTGCCGGCGGCGCTCCTCGCGCGCTATCCCGAATCCGTCTACCACATCCCGATCCGCCGCCCGGTCCGCTCGCTCAACCTCTCGACCGCGGTCGGCATCGCGCTCTACGAAAGCCTGCGCGCCGCGCCCCCCTTCCAAAACCGGGCGGACGGATGAAGCGGCCGACCCGCGCCGCGGCGGAACCGGTGGGAATTCGACTGGCCAACGCGGCACCCTTCCCCTGGCCGATTGAGGCCCCTCCCCCGGGGGCTTGATCCCGCCGACCACCAGCGGAGCCTCTTCCAAATCGTCCCCGCAGATCGACCCCGGGGAGGCGGCGCCCCTCGGAGGCGCCGGAGACGGCGCGATGGGGGGATGGAAGGGGAAGCGGAAAATTATGAAACCAGTGCGCGGACGCGGCCGATGACCTCTTCGAGGTCCACGCGGAGCAGGCGCCGCTCCCGCACGACCCAGCGGCCGGCCGCCATGACGGCCGAGACGTCGGAGCCCTTGGCGGCGTAGACGATGGCCGCGGCCGGGTGGTGCATCGGGGTGAGGTGCGGCGCGTGCGTGTCGATGAGGATCAGGTCGGCCTGCTTGCCGGGGTCGAGCGAGCCGATCTCCGCGCTGAGCCCGAGCGCCCGCGCCCCCTCGATGGTCGCCATGCGGACGACCGCCTCCGCCGGGAGCGCGGTCGGGTCGCGGCGGCTCGCCTTGTGCAGTTTGGCGGCCATGTCCATCGCGCCGAAGAGGTCGAGGTCGTTGTTGCTCGCGCAGCCGTCGGTGCCGAGACCGACGCGGATGCCGGCCGCGAGCATGGCCGGGACCGGGGCGATGCCGGCGGCGAGCTTCATGTTGCTCTCGGGGTTGTGGGCGACCGCGGCGCCGCGCGCGGCGATGAGCGCGATGTCCGCGGCGTCGACCCAGACCGCGTGGACCAGGAGCGTGCGGGGGTCGAGCAGCCCCAGGCGGTCGAGGTAGGCGATGACGGAGAGGCCCTGCGCGGCGCGGATCCTTTCGAGCTCCTCGCGGGTCTCGGCGGCGTGGATCATGAAGAGCGCCCCGGTTTCGTCGCAGAGCGCCTTGGCCCGGCGGAGGGTTTCCGCCGAGCAGGTGTAGGGCGAGTGGCAGAAGACCGCGGGGTGGATCCGGCCGCCGGCGCGGCGCCGGTGGCGGCAGAATGCGCGCGCCGCTTCGATGTTCCGGGAAGGGTCCGGCACGCCCGGGGCCGGATAATCGATCACCCCCTGGCCCAGGACGCCCCGCAGGCCGACCGCCGCGAGCGCCGCGGCGACCGACTCCTCGTGGAAGTAGCCGTCGGCGCAGGTGGTCGTCCCCGAGAGCGCCATTTCGGCGCCGGCGAGCAGGGCGGCCCAATAGACGCTCTGCGGGTCGACCAGCCGGCGCTCGGCCGGGAAGATGGTTTCGTTCAGCCAGACGGAAAGCGGCTGATCGTCGGCCATCCCGCGGAAGAGCGTCATCGGCAGATGGGTGTGGGCGTTCACCAGCCCGGGCATGACGATTCCGCCCGCCGCATCCACGACCTCGGCGGCCGCCGGCAGCCGCGCGCCGTCCGCGCAGGGACCCAAGGCCTCGATCCTCCCGCCCGCCACCGCGATCCAGCCGCGCGCGATGACCCGGAAGGCGTCGTCGCAGCACAGCAGGCGGGCGTTATGGATGAGCGTGTCGACCGGCATGGCGGCTTTCGAGCGCGGCGACGAGCGGGTGCCCGGCGGCGCGGCGGGGGTACTTGAGATAGGGGAGGAGCGCCTCGTTCTTGCCGCCGCCGATCCCGTCGTAGGTGATCGAGACGATCGGCACCCCGGTCGCCGCCTCGATGCGCGCGGAGAGCGCCTCGGTCACGAGCGCCGGGCAGCAGAAGGCGGGGCTTGCCTGGACGAAGAGCGCGAGGTCCGGGTGGTGCTTGACGAGGTAGTGGACCTTGAGCGCGTTGTCCATCGACTCGCCGGTGTGCTCCGGCCGCAGGCCGAAGCGCGCCAGGATGCGGCCCGGCGGCTCGTCGTAGACCGGCTCGGCCTCGGCCAGCAGCGGGGCGAGGATGCGGAGGTACCGCTTCTCGAGCCGCGTCACGGCGGCCATCAGGGCCCCGGTGGTCAGGGCGTCGCGGAAGTCGCCCTCGATGAACCACTTGCGGATGTAGGGCCCGGCCACCATCTTGGCGTAGGAGCTGTAGGGAAGCGTCACGACCTCGCCGCCGTGGCGCTCGATGAAGCCGATCAGCCCCTGGTTCAGGACCTCGTTGTCGCGCGCGTAGAGGTCCCCGAAGATGGCGACCTTGGGCCGCGGCCGCCGCGGCGCGGCCGTCGGGACCGCCGCCAGCCGTTCGACCGCGGCCCGCAGCGCCGCCTCCTTCCCGCGCCCCGCCTCGAAGGCCGCCTCCAGCCCCGCGATCGCCGCCGCGATCGCCGCGTCGGTCGCCCCCGCCGCCGTCTCGTAGGGCCGCAGCCGGCAGCCGATGCGGCGGAGCATCCCCCCCAGCATGTAGGCGAGGTAGGTCTCCACCGGCAGGCGCATGGAGATCTCGGCGAAGGAGATCGAGCCGAGGTAGACCTGGGCCCGCTCGAACCCGCCGCCCCGGCGCTCGAGGAGGCTCTGGGCGAAGTGCGGGTACATCCTCAGGTTGCAGGCGATCGCGCCGCGCGCCATCCACAGCAGCGCGCGCGCCGGGTCTTGCCCCTCGCGCTCGACGGCCTCGATGAAGTTCCGGGCCACGATGTTCACCGGGAGGCACTGCCCGCTGTTCGTGCGCAGGCTGCGGCGGATCGAGTCGGGCGTTTCGGGCAGCAGGCGCGCGTCGATCCCCTCGCGGCGCAGGTTCGCGGCGATCAGCCGGAACGAGAGGTGGTCCCAGTCGGGAAGCCACAGGGTCCGGCCGCCGATCGTGGAGGTCGCGCGGGGGGTGAGCGCGCGTGGATAGACCGTCTTTTCCCGGCGGCCGGAGGCGAAGTGGTTTTCGAAGGCGCGCACCGCCGCCTCGATGCGGGTCTCGTAGCCGACGCTCGAGCCGTGGCGGTCGAGCTGCAGCACGAGGTAGGGCTTGCGGTGCGCCTCCATGAGGGCGCCGAAGAGGTCGATCACGAAGGCGTCCGGCGCGCAGCGGAAGGCCGTGACGAGGACCGGGTAGGCCCCGGGGGTGAGCGCGGCGGTCTCGGCGGCGCGGAGGATTTCGGCGCCGTGGCGCCAGTGGATCTCGCCGAGAAGCGGCGCGAGCGCCGCAGAGGGCGGCCGCTCCGCGGGGAGCATCTCCTGGAAGAAGGCCTTGACCCCCAGGGCCGCGAAGATCTCGGGGATCCCCTTGTTCATCCGCCGCGCGAGCACCGTGTAGGGCCGGCCGAGGAGGACAGCGTGGATCCCCGCAGCCCCCGCGGTCTCCTCGCGGTAGCGCGCCCGCAGCCGCGACAGCGCCGCGGCCTTGAATTCGCGGGCGGCGGCATAGGCCCGGCGGACCTCCAGGAAGCCGATCCGGCGCCGGCCGATCGCGCGCACCATCCGCCACAGCTGCCGCTCGGCGTGGAGCGTCCCGTAGAGGTAGTGAACGAGCGGGGTGAGCACCCGGCCGGCCGCCTCCCCGCCCGCGCAGAGCGCCGGCGCGTACTGGGTATAGTAGCAGGTCTGGCGCCGCAGCGACCGGTCTGCCGTGCGGTGCTCGAGATAATAAGGAAGGAAGACGAAGTCGGCGGCGGCGAGCAGCCGCTCGACCTCGGCCCGCAGGGCGGCGAGCGGCGCGCAGAACTCGGCGCCTGCCGCCCCGCGGCCGGCCGGCTCCGCCTCCCCCGCCCGCGGGTCGGTCACGGTGGGGATCGACAGCGCATCGAAGAATACCCGCCAGGCGGCGTGGTCCTCGGCGAGGTGCAGCCCGGAGGGGATCCCCACCCGCGGCCCGGGCGTCGCGGACCGGCGGCGCCCCGGCCGGGCGAAGGCCCGCGCGCGCTCCGCGAGCAGGTCGAAGCCGGCGCGCCCGGCGGCCGCCCGCCGCGGCGCCCCGTCCTCCCGTCCGCAGAGAAAGCCGCTCGCCGTCCGCTCGCCGCCGACCTCGGCCACGGTGATCTTGCAGTGGTTGGCGCAGCCGCCGCAGATCTCGACCCGCGTCGGGATCTCGAGCCGCGCGAGGCCGAGCCCCCGGAAGCGCGTCTTTTCGGGCAGCCCCGCATCGGCGAGCGCCAGCGCCGCGCCGAGCGCGCCGGCGAGGTGGCAGAAGCGCGAGACGAGGATCGGCCGGCCGAGGCGCTGCTCGAAGGCGGCGACCAGGGCGGCGTTGCGCGCGGTCGCCCCCTGGAAGCAGACGACACGCCCGATGCGCGGCTCGCAGGCCACCTTGCCGAGGTAGTTCTCCGCGACGCTGTGCAGCGCCGTGGCCAGGATCTCCCGCGGCGCGTAGCCCTCGGCGAGCAGGTGGTTGATGTCGCGCTCCATGAAGACGGTGCAGCGGTCGCTGGCGAGCGGCGCGGGCGCCCCGAGCGCCGCCGCGGCGATCCCGGCGAGGGAAAAGCCCAGCCGCTCGGCCTGCTCCTCGATGAAGCTCCCCGTTCCGGCGGCGCAGACCGTGTTCATGAGGCAGAAATCGACGCGGCCCGCTTTGAGCGTCGTGAACTTCGAGTCCTGGCCGCCGATCTCGATGATCGTGTCGACTGCCGGCGTGAGCGCCACGGCCGCGCGGGCGTGGGCGCTCACCTCGTCCAGCACGAGGTCGGCGCCGAGGACCCCGCCGGCGAGCTTGCGCCCCGCGCCGGTCGCGGCGGCGCCGGCGAAGGCGATCGCCCCCGCCCCGCGGCGGCGGGCGGCGTCCGCGAGCGCCGCGAGCAGCCCCTTGAGCGCCGCGACGGGCCGCCCGGCGGTGCGGGTGTAGACCCCGGCCAAGACCGCGCCGCGTCCGTCCACGAGGACCGCCTTCGTGCTGGTCGAGCCGACGTCCACCCCGAGGAGGTACTCCCCCGCCCCGGCCGCGCCGAAGCCGGAAAAGAGCTCGACCTCGACCTCGGCCTCCCGCTCGGCGCCGGGGCGCGCGAAGCGGTAGGTTTCGGCGTCGTCGAAGTCCGGGAGGCGCGAGGCGCGGAGCTCAAGCGGCGCGAAGGCGTAGGCGCGCGGCCGCGGCCCGCAGCGGATGATCTCTTCGATCGAGCGGAACGGCGGCCGCTCGTCGGCCCCCGGCTCGGCGAGCAGCGCCAGCGCCGCTCCCGCCGCCGGGAGCGGCCCCCTCTCGCAGATGGGCTCGGCGCCGAGGAGCCGCCCCAGGTGGCGCACCACCGCGCGGTTGCGCGCGACCCCCCCGCTCATGAGGAGCGGGCGGCCGAGGGGCTCCCCGCCGACGAGCGTCTCGACGATGTGCCGCGCCACCCCGAGGCAGAGCCCGTCGCAGATCTGGGCGAGCGAGTAGCCCTCCTGCTGGGCGTGGGCGAGGTCGGTCTTGGCGAAGACGGCGCAGCGGGTCGCGATCCGCGGCGGGGGGCCGCCGCTTTCGAGGGCGATCGCGGCGAGCTCCTCGGCCCCCGCGAGGTTGAGCCGCCGCGCCTGCTGGTCGAGGAAGCCGCCGGTCCCGGCGGCGCAGGAGGAGTGGGTCCGCGTGCGGGTGGCGCCGCCCGCCGCGTCGAACTCGACCAGCGCGAGCCGCTCGCCGCCGACCTGCAGGATGGCGCCGAAGCCGGGGTGGAAGGCGCGGCCGCCAGCGATCAGGGCGATGATGCCGTCCACGCTGCCGTGGTGCGCGACGACGCCCGCGGCGGCGCCGGTGGCCGCGACGCGCACGCCGCCGCTGAAATCCAGGCGGCCGAGCAGCCTCGCGAGCGCCCCGGCCGGGTCGCCGCGGTGGAAGGCGTAGAAGCTTTCGCGCCAGCGCCGATCGGCTCCGATCAGAGCCGCCGCCACCGCCACCGATCCGACGTCGATGCCCAGGGTCAAGAAGCCCATGGGGAGCGTCCGCCTACGGCTTGAAGAGCCCGGGAAGCTTCTTCAGGGCGTCCTTGGCCTGCTCGAGCGCGTCGGGGGCCTTCGCGGCCGAAGGCTCGCCCCCGGCGGCCGGCGGGGCGTTCGCCGGGGGGGAGGCGCCGCCTGATGCGGCCGGGCCCGCCGGCTGGGGTCGGCCGACGCTCCAGGCGGGCTCCGGCGCCGACTCCGGCAAGGGGCGCTCGATCATCGCCCGGAGCCGTTCGCGGTCGAAGGCCGCGATCAACGCCCGCCGCTGGTCGCCGTTCGGCTCCGGCCCGGCGACGATCGCCTGCAGGCCGTGGACTTTGAACCCCTTGCCCCGGGGCGGGGGAAACGCCCCCAATTTCAGCTCGTCTTCGTGGCGGCGGGGTTTCATGTCGTGGCCGTTCGCCGTCAGCGTGACCTCGAAATCCCCGGAGGTGCGCGGCAAGGCGCTGCGCTGCGCATCCAGGGCGTCCGTCTGCGCCTTGACGCTGTCCAGGTGACGCTTGCGGACGGCGTTCGCCTCGGCGTCGAACGCACTCGCCTCCCGGTATTTCTGGGAGGCGAGCGCCTTGTCGCCCGCCTTCTCCGCGCGGCGGGCCTCGGCGAAGGCCTCCCGGCTTTTCAGCGCCCAGGCGTCGAACTCCCGCTGGCGCTCCTCCGGAAGCGCCTGCAGCGCCTTGAGTTCTCCTTCAACCCGGCGCCGCTCGTTGTCGATGCGTTCGGCCTCGGCCTTGGGGGCCTGCCAGCGATAGATCGCCCGCGCGGCGACCGACACCTCGCCGGCGGGGGTATCCTGGCAGAAACTCGACCGGGGCTCGGCCCGCGGCGCCGCCGGAAGGACCATGTTTTCCGGGGCGGCCGGCATCGCCGCGAGAAGGGCGGCGCGCAGCCGCTCCACGAACTGCCGCTCCTCGGCGGAGGGTTCGCGCGTGAGGCAATCGGCGTGAGCTGCGGCCGCAGCCAGCCACACGGCGAGGACCGAGACCGCTCTGAACCGGCTTCCCGGGGATGACGTTCGGGGGGTGGATGCGGGGGTCATGGCAATCCTCCTGGCGATGGTGGTTGCCGGAAATCAGTCTGAATTTAATGGAGAAACGGCCCGTCGGCAAGGCCGGCGCGAAAAAAAGGGCCAAATGGGCCGGAAAGCTGAGGCGCCGCCGTTTCCCAACGACTCAAGGTCTGCTATGCTGCGGTGCGTTGGCGGCGCGATGTGCACCCCTGGAGCCGGCCGGCGCCCGCCGGGAGCCTGCCGGCGGGGCGCTTCGCCGACTTGGCCAAACTCGATGCGGTTATAGAAGGCGGAATGCAGATCATCGACGCGCGCATCCAGTCGACGAGCTTTCGGCCGCGGAGCGAGCCCGTCGACACCCTGGTGCTGCACTACACCGCGCTCGACCGCGACGCCTCGCTGCGCGTGCTGCGCACCGGCGCCGTGAGCGCGCACTACGTGCTCGACATGGACGGGACGGCCTACCGCATCCTCGAAAACCACGAGGTCGCCTTCCATGCCGGGCTGTCGCGCTGGCGCGGCCGGCCGCGCGTGAACGAGCGCTCGATCGGCGTCGAGATCGTCAACCGGGACGGGAACCAGCACCCTTACCCGGCCGCCCAGATCGAGGCGCTGATCGCGCTCTGCCGCCGGATCGTCGGCGAAAACCCGCGCATCGAGCCGGCGAACGTCGTCGGCCACTCCGATGTCGCCCCCAAGCGCAAGGTCGACCCGGGCCGGCTGTTCCCCTGGAGGACCCTGGCCGAGGCCGGCATCGGCCGGTGGCCCTTCGACGCCGCGCCGGAGCCGGTCGGGACGCCGGCCGCGATCCAGGCCCTGCTCGAAAAGTGCGGCTACCCCGCCCCCCACGCCTACGGGACCCGCGGGCAGACCCTGGTCTTCGTCGCCGACCCCGGCCGGCCGCCGCCGGGGGTGACGAACGTCGTGCGGGTCGAGACCGCGGACATTCTGCGCGCTTTCATGCTGCGGTTCCGGCCCGAACGCGCCGACGGCCCCCCCGACCCGACCGCCATGGGCCGGCTGCGCCGGCTCGCCGCGGTCGCCTGAACCGCATCCCCCGGAAGGAGGCGCTCCCGTGACCGCCATCAGTTGGGCCGACTTCGAAAAAGTGGATCTGCGCGTCGGGACGATCGTCGACGCCCGGAGCTTCCCGGAGGCCCGCAAGCCCGCCTACAAGCTCACGATCGACTTCGGCCCGCTCGGCCTGAGGCGCTCGAGCGCGCAGATCACCGACCACTACACGCCCGCGGAGCTCATCGGCCGGCAGGTGCTCGCCGTGGTCAACTTCCCCCCCAAGCAGATCGGCCGCTTCCTCTCGGAGTGCCTGACGACGGGCGTTGCGGACGCCGCGGGCCGGGTGGTGCTGGTCGCGCCCACCCACCGGGTGCCGGACGGAGCGCGGCTGTTCTGATCGGCCTCAGTCGGCGACCCGGAGCTTGATCTCGTCGGAGTTCGCCTTGAGCTCGGGCGCGTACATGGCGTAGGCGCGGGTGGGAAGGGCGCTGAACCTGCCGGGGATCTCGGCCCGCAGCCGGTAGCTGACGCTGTGCCTGCCGCGCGCGAGGCTTGGCACGAAGAAGCACACCTTCTGGTCGCGGAACTCGACGTAGGCGCCGAGCGCGTTTCCCGTGTAGCCGCTGCGCACCTCGACCGGCTCGAAGCCCGCGGCCTTCATATCCTCGAAGACCAGGTACTCGTAGTCGTTCTTGCTCTCGATTTCGAGCTCCACCTCGACGAGCTCACCGCTTTTTAAAGTCGCAAGATTCGCCAGCGGCTCGCGCTCGTATTTCTGGACTTTCTTATCCACCGGCTCCCCGCGCGCGCCGGCGGCCTTGAGCTTCTTGTCGACCTCCTTCAGCCGATAGACCCGGCGCTCGACCTTCAGCTCGAGCCCGGCTGAGGTGATGAAATCCTCCAGGCTGAAGTAGTCGAGATAGGCGCTGAAGTAGAGCGGGCCGCGGCCGGATTTCCGGATCGTGAGCGTGTGGGCGCCTGAGGCGATGGCCGCCCCTTCGAGCACGAACTGGTTGTCGAAGCTGAAGAGGTTCTGTTTAT
>CAZNKG010000004.1:195315-298201 GCA_964573635.1 uncultured Desulfatibacillum sp.
GAGCCGTACCAGCTCCACCGGTAGCCACTGTTCGGAAGGTCCAGCCAGGCGGTCTGGTTCTCGGGGTCCTCCTGGAGATGCTGCTCGATGTTGCGCCGGATCATGGAGAGCTTCTCCTTGTCGCCGACGGCGTGGAGCGCGACACCGAACATCGCCTTGGCGTAAACGGCGAGCTCATCGCGATCGCGGTAGAGGAAGTCCCGCATCCCGGGGTTGTCAAGCTTCTGGTCGACCAGGACCATGTAGACGAAGGCGTCCAGGTTGTCGGCCTTGGGCTTGCCCTTCCCGCCCGCAGGCTCCCATTCCTTCAAGCGCGCGGCCTCCTTGTCCTGGTAGGCCTTGAGCCACTGCACGCCGCGGTCGATCATCCCGGCGGGGATTCTCACGCCGTTCGTAAGCGCGACCTGAAGCCCGTGGACCACGAGGGCCGTGGTGTGGGGTTGGGACCGCTCGCCGTAACCCGAGAACCAGCCCCAGCCGCCGTCCGCAAGCTGCATGCCGGCGAGCCGCGCCACCCCGGACGCCGCCATGGCCGCGACCGCATCCTCGTCGAAGACCGGGTTGGCGCCGCTCTTCCGCCACTGGCGGGCGCGGGCCTGGTCGTCGCCGATCTCCTGGGGGTTCAGATTGGTCTGCTTGGCTTTGATCCGGGCCAGATCGAGGCCCATCTTCTGCAGGACCCGCTGGGTGATGACCGTCGGAAGGAAGCGGTTCAGGGTCTGCTCGGTGCAGCCGTAGGGATAGTCCGCGAGGTAGGGCAGGGCGTCCACCATGGCGGCGGCGAGGCTCGGGGAGTAGCGCAGCTCGAGCCTCGACTGGTCGACCCGGCGCTCGGCCGGCACCTTGAAGGTCAGGCTGGCCTCGCTCTGCTTGGGCCGGATCGTCCCGGTCTGCGGGATCTGCTTCGCAAAGCCGTGGACCAGTACCGGAAAGCGCATCTGCATCGCATCCGCATCCGTGTCGGCCGCGGCCCGCATGCGCACCACGGCCTCGCCCTCCCGCTGAGCCCTGACCCGCCAGTCCACGCGCGTTTCGCCCTTGGCCGGGATCGCGACCGTGCGCTGGATCTCCTCGCCGCTCATGAGCGCGAGGCAGCCGCCCTCGAGCTCGAGCTTCACCTGGACGCTCTTGGCCTCCGGGAGATAGTTGTGCACGTTGGCCGAGAGCACCACCTCGTCGGTTTCGACGAAGAAGCGCGGGGCCTGGAGGCGCAGGATCAGATCCTTGGCCGTCACGAATTCGGCCGCGCCCTCGCCGACCCGGGTGCCGGGGCCCATGGCCCAGACCTTGGCTTTCCAGGCCGTGAGGTTCTCGGGCAGCTTGAAATCGACCTCGGCGACACCCTGGGCGTCGGTCTGGATCCGGGCGGCCCAGAAGGCGGTGTCGGCGAACTCGGTGCGCACCGCGCCCTGCGGCGCCGCCTGGGCATCACCGGGCTTGGGCGGCCCCTCTTTTAGCTCAAGCTCCGCGCGCGGGCCTCCGGCCGCCTCCAGCGCCGCAGCAGGTGCGGCCGGGGCCGGCGCGGCCGCCATCTCGGCAATGAGGGAGGCATCGGCGACGACGCGTCCGTCCGCGCCCTGTTTCTCCCGGAGCGCTCCGTCCGCCTCCTCGACCAAGTCGCCGAAGACCCCGATCCCGCGCATGGGCGTCTCGCCTTTTTTCAGCAGGTTCGCAAACCAGCGATTCAGGCTCGACTGGGTCCGGGGCTGGTGCCGGCGCCGCCACTTCCAAAAGAAGGAGCGCATCTCGGGCGCGTTCGACCCGCCCGATACATATTCGAGCGCGCGGTCGTAGACCGTGAGAACGGCCTCGCCCTGGAAAGGCTCGCCGTTCGAATCGGCCAGGCGGACCTTGAGTGCGGCCTTTTCGCCCGGCCGGTAGGTCTTCTGAGCGGGGAGGACCTCGACGTCCAGCACACGCTTTTCGGGCGGGACCGCGATCTCGCGCACCTCCGCGTGGAGTTTTCCGTCGTAGACGGTCAGCGCCTCGACGAAGAAGTTCGGCATGTCCTTGGCCGTGACCGCGATCTCCTCGACCGCGCTCTTGCCCTGGGGCCGGAGGAGCCGCGGCGGCAGCGCCACCCCGCCCACCGGCCGGACGAAAAGGAGCACCGCCGCCCCCTCGCGGTCGGTGTTCACCATGAGGCGCACCGTCTCGCCCGGGAGGTATTCGGCCTTGTCCGCAATCAGCTCGAGCTTGGCGAAGCGGAAGCCTTCGGCCTGCTCGCCGGCCCCGCGCACGGTGAAGACGTAGCCCCCCTCGATCGCCTGGCCCTTGGCATCGGTCAGGGTGTAGGCGAGCCGGTACTGTCCGGGCCGGCCGGCCTGGATCTTGATGCGGGCCTCGCCGGAAGAGTCGGTGTCGAGGTCCCAGCGTTCGACCTCGGTCTCGACCGACTGGCCGGCGCGCGTCTCGAGCCGCAGGAGTTTGAGCGCCCCACGGCCCTGCACGGGCTTCTGATCCAGGCTCTGGGCCTTGAACCCGGCGGCGACGGTGTCGCCCGTGCGGTAATGGCCGCGGTCGACCCAGGCATAGACCTTGAAAGGCTCGCGGCTGACGAGGGCATCGCCCCGGCCCACGATCGTGCGGCGCGAGAGGTCGCGCACCTCGGCCTCGATCGCATAGCGGTGGTCGCGGTCGCCGTAAAGGTAGCGGGCGAGCCCGGTGTCGATCGGCACCTTGAGGCTGCCGTCCTCGCCGATCGGCGCCTCGCCTTCGGCCACGACCTCCGGCCGGGCCTTCGGCCCCTGCGGCCACCAGCCGAAAAGCGGCCGCCGGCAGCCCCAGCGCTGCCAGCCCGGAAGCCAGTCGTAATCGTAGGCGAACCACCAATAGCCCCGTCCGTAAAGCCAGTCCCAGCGGAAGGCGGGGTACCAGCGGGAATCGTGATCGTGGCGCAGGACTTTATACTTGACCGTGGCCTGGGTGACCGGTGCGCCGAAATAGTAGCGCGCCTTGATCACGGCCTCGATCTTCTCGCCGAGGCGCACCGGCTCGGTGGGCGCCTCGATCAGGACCTCGAATTCGGGCTTCTTGTACTCCTCCACCCGGAACGTCTCTCCGCCCATGGCGCCGCCCAGGCCGTGGATGATGCGGTAGACCCCGAGCGGGGCGTCCGCCGGCAGCTCGAATTCGGCCGAGACCCCGCCGAATTCGTCCGCCGTGAGGCTTTGCGAAAACACCTGCTCGTTGCGGGGGCTCTGGACGGTCACGCTGAGGCTTTTCCCGGCAAAAGGCGATTTCTCGTCGCGGTCGTACTTGGCCTGGCCGGCCCACAGCTTGAAGTGGACCGTGTCCTTCGGCCGGTAAACCGGCCGGTCGGTCATGACGAAGGTCTTGATCTGGTTGTACTCGGGATCGGCGTAATCGAGGTTCCATAAGTGCGTGAAGCCGAGATAAGCGAGCCGCCCGCCGGGGGATTGGGCCGTGATCAGCCACTGCTGGTCCCGGGCCGCCTCGTTCGGGCTTAAAAAGATCTGGCCGTCGGGGTCGGTTTTGCGGGTGAATTCTGAGATCTCGATCTCGTAGCGGCTCGTGCCTTTGATGTTTTTCGTGCGATAGCCGAAGAACTCGACCGGCAGGTCGGCAAGGGGCCTGCCGCTCACCGCATCCGCCACGTAGTAGAGCACCTGGCCGTGAAGCGGTTTTTCGACGATCGCCGTATCGGCCGTGAAGACGACGATCCGGGCGACGTTGCCGTCGTTGATCTTCGCCCTGAGCAGGTAGGCGCCGGCGGGCTTGAGCTCCTCGGGCAGGCTCACGCTCACGCGGCGGTCCCAATGCCGCTTGTCCGGGTCGAGGGCCAGGCTCCAGCCGGCGACCCGCTCGCCGATGTACTCGCTCTGGTTCTCGGTGATCAGGCGGCGGCCGATGTCGCTCACGTTCAGCTTGGAATAGTCGAGCCGCTCGGGACTGGAGCGGACATGGGCCTTGACGTCCTGGAGCAGCTTCTCCAGGCGCACGCGGAAGGCCTCGAACTCGACCTGGGTGCCGTTTCGGAAGCGGTAATCGACGCTCGGCCGGCGGCCGGCGGGCTGGATCCCGGTGCCCTCGAAGACACCCCAGCTTCCGGTGATCTGGTCGATGTGCGCCTCGGCACCGGGCTGATCGTATTGCTTGTAGCGCTCCCAATAGGACCGGGCGCGGTCGTACTGGCGCCGGTTCTCGTAGATCTGGCCGAGCCCTGCGGTCGCCCGGCCCGCGAATCCCGTATCGGGCAGGCGAGTGACCTCCTCGAAGAGCCGGATGAAATTATGCTCGCCGGGAAGCGCGAAGCGCCGCACGCCGACCGCAAGCTTGGCGAGGGTCTCGTCGTCGCCGAGCGTGTGGACCTGGTAAGGTCCGGCCTCCTTTTCACCGCCCGCGGCCTCGGCCTGACGGCCGAGGAAGATCGGCCCGTATTCCCTCAAGGTCTGGACCCCGAAGCGCTCTTGCAGGAAGGCTGCATAGGTGAAGAGCGCCTGGGGCTTCAGGCCGGAATCGAGCTCGACCGCGCGCTTGAGCAGCCAGCGCCAGCGCTCGCCGTCGGTCGCCGCGGCGGCGAAGCTCTCCGGGAGCGCATGGAAGAGCGGCCGGCCCTCGGCGTCCACCGCCGCCCCGGCCGGAGGACGCCCCCCCCAGCCGCGCCGATTGAAGAGGATCCCTCGCTCGTAGTCGGGCAGGGTGTCGAGATCGGTCAGGGCGTGGAGCCGAAAAGCGTTCAGGCCGGAGAAGGCGGCGACCATGTCGGCGAACTCCAGCAGAAAGCCCCCCGCCTCGCCGGCCGGCGCCTGTTGTTCCGCGAGCGGGAGCGCCTGCCGCATGAGCTGCAGCGCCCGCACCCGGTCGCGCTCGAAGGCGCTCGCGTATTCGCCGCCGCCGCGGTGATGGCCGCGGTGGAACTCGCCGGCGATCATGAAGCCGAAGTGGTCGAGGTCGCGACAGCTCCGGGCGGCCGCCTGGAGCAGGCGGAAGTTGTCGGCGTGGCGCGCGACCGCCGCCTCGCGGAAGGCGTCGACCTCGTGCACGCGCTCCAGTTTCTTAAGCCCGTCGACGGCCCGGCGAAAGTCGTCGGCCACCCGGACCGGGTCGTTGCGGGCCTCGAGGCAGAGCGCGCGGTAGCGCGCGTAGGCCTCCCGGGTGTTCCCCTCCTTTTCGAGCCGTTGGGCCTCGGCGCGCAGGCGGGCGTGGTCCGGCTCCTCGCCGCCGGCGGGAAAGACGGTCAGGATCACGCCGAGCATGGCCATCAGGAGCGCAGTGGGGTTCATGGGCAGATCCCTTCTGGCGCGGGAAAGGGTGGAAGGAGCGCCGGGCGCGCGCCCCGCAGCCTGAAGGGATTGTACTACCCGCGGGTGCGCCCGGTCAATCCGGGGCGGCGCGCTTTTGCAGAAGTTTTGCGGAGCGCGGAAGGGCCGGCCGCCGGCTCACCAAAGGCGCGCGAGCGCCCCGCGGGTGCGGGCGGAGAGGGCGTTCAGCAGCGCGAAGCGCGCCGGCCGGGTCGGCGCCGGCGGCTCACCGGCCGTGGCGGCCGCCGCCGGCTGCCGGAGGTGGCGCGCCATCAGCCGGGCGCTCTCGGGGACCGGCCGGCGCCAGTACTTCTCGACCCGCTCGGCGAGCTTGCGGATGCCTTCGGCCGCCGGGCTTTCGGGGTAGTGGAGGAGGTAGGGCGCCCGGCGGCGGGAGGCCTCGCGCACCGCGGGGTCGTCGAAGACGAAGCCGAAGAAGTCGGGCTCGATCCCGAGCGTCTCGCGCAGGACCCGCGCGACGGACTCCGCCCGGCCGGCCTCCTCGGCGGCCGCGCCGAGGTTGAAGACGATCCGCGGCCGGCAGGCGGAGAGGGTTTCGGCGATGAGCTGCGCCGCGCGGCGCGACTCCCGGCCCAGGCGCGCCTGCACCGCGCCGACCGTGCCGGGCCGGGCGCCCGTGGGCGCCTGGACGAGCTCCCGGAAGAGCGGCTTCAATCCCCGGCAGCCGTTTTCGGCCAGACGCCGCTCGAGGAGGCGGTAGAGGTGGTGCTTCAGGAAGACGAGCATCCCCATGATGGCCGGCGTCTCGGGAGTGGTCACGACGAGGCCGGTCTCGGCCGCCGCGAAGCAGTCGAGCGTCGTGAAGGCGGAGCCCGCCCCCAGGTCGAGCACGAGGAAGTCCGCCGGAAGCGCGAGCAGCCGGCGCAGGAGCTTGCGCTTGCGCGCCGGGTCGAGGTTCGCGAGAAAGGGGGTCCGGCCGTCCCCGGGAAGAAACGCGAGGTTCGCCGCGGCGGTCGGGACGCAGAGCGCCGCGAGCTCCCGGGCATGCCCGCTCAGGAAATCCCCGATCCCGGGGTTGCGGTTGGGAAGGCCGAGGAAGTGGTAGAGGTTCGAGCCGCCGAAGTCGAGGTCGGCCGCGATCGTGCGGTGGCCGCGGCCGGCGAGGGCGAGGGCGAGGTTCGCCGCGACGAAGGATTTGCCCACCCCGCCCTTCCCGGAGGCGACGGGGATGACGACCGGCCCGGCGGCGGGGGACGTGGGCGCGCGTCCGGCGCCGGAGGCCCCGGCCGAAAGGGGACGGTTGGAGTCGGGCATCACGGCGGACCTCCGCGATTGACATCGGATGGACGGTGGTTATGTTTCCATGCAAATTTTGGACCATTCGATGCAGAGCGGAGGGAAACGCATGCGACTTGATCGATTTACGACGAAATCCCAGGAGGTTATCCAGAAGGCGCAGGCCGTCGCCTCCGAGCAGGGCCACCCCCAGCTCGAGCCCGAGCACTTTCTCGCGGCCATGCTCGCCGACCGGGAGGGAATCGCGGCCGCGCTGCTGCGCAAGATGGGCGCCTCCCCGGAGAAGGTCGCCGCCGATGCGCGGCGCGCGCTCGAACGCCTGCCGCGGGTGAGCGGCGCCGGCGCGGGCGAAGCCTACCTCGGGCCCCGGGGCCGGGCGATCCTCGACGCCGCCTTCGCCGAAGCGAGCCAGATGAAGGACGAGTACGTGAGCATCGAGCACCTGCTGCTCGCGATGCTCGCCGAGAAGGGGGGCGAGGCCGGCAGAATTTTGGCGCAGGCCGGGGTCGGCCGCGACGCGCTCTTCAGCGCGCTCAAGGAGATCCGCGGCACCCAGCGCATCACCGACCCCAACCCCGAGGAGAAGTACGAGGCGCTCAAGCGCTTCAGCCGCGATCTGACCGATCTCGCGCGCCTCGGCAAGCTCGACCCGGTGATCGGCCGCGACGAGGAGATCCGCCGCGTCGTCCAGGTGCTCTCGCGGCGCACGAAGAACAACCCGGTTCTGATCGGCGAGCCCGGGGTCGGCAAGACCGCGATCGTCGAGGGGCTCGCCCAGCGCATCGTCGCCGGCGATGTCTCCGAGACGCTCAAGAACCGCCGCGTCGTCGCGCTCGACATGGGGGCGCTCGTCGCCGGCTCGAAGTACCGCGGGGAGTTCGAGGACCGGCTGAAGGCCGTGCTGAAGGAGGTCGAGAGCGCGGGCGGCGAGATCATCCTCTTCATCGACGAGCTGCACACCGTGGTGGGCGCCGGGGCGGCCGAGGGGGCGGTCGACGCCTCCAACATGCTCAAACCCGCCCTCGCCCGCGGGCTGCTGCGCTGCGTCGGCGCGACGACGCTCAACGAGTACCGCAAGCACATCGAGAAGGACGCCGCGCTCGAGCGGCGCTTCCAGCCGGTGCTCGTCCGCGAGCCCTCCGTCGCGGACACGATCTCGATCCTGCGCGGGCTCAAGGAGAAGTACGAGGTGCACCACGGGGTGCGGATCAAGGACACGGCGATCGTGGCCGCGGCGACGCTTTCCCACCGCTACATCGCCGACCGCTTCCTGCCGGACAAGGCGATCGACCTGATCGACGAGTGCGCCTCGAAGCTGCGCATCGAGATCGACAGCATGCCCGCCGAGATCGACGAGATCCAGCGCCGCATCACCCAGATGGAGATCGAGCGCCAGGCGCTCAAGAAGGAGAGCGATCCGGCCTCGGCCGAGCGGCTGCGCAAGCTCGAGCAGGAGCTCGCCGAGCAGGGGGCCGAGCTCGAGCGCATGCAGGCCCACTGGCGCCGGGAGAAGGAGCTCATCCAGGAGATCCGCGCGATCAAGGGGAGCCAGGAGCAGCTCCACCAGCAGGCCCAGGCCGCCGAGCGCGAGGGCGATCTCGGCCGGGTCGCCGAGATCCGCTACGGGAGGCTCTCCGAGCTGAAGGCCCGGCTCGAGGAGGCCAACCGCCGCCTCTCCGAGCTGCAGCGGGACCTGCGGATGCTCAAGGAGGAGGTGGACGACGAGGACGTCGCCGAGGTGGTCTCCCGCTGGACCGGGATCCCGGTCAGCCGGATGCTCGAGGGCGAGCGCGAAAAGCTCGTCGCGATGGAGGAGCGCCTCGGCCGGCGGGTGATCGGGCAGGACGAGGCGGTTCAGGCGGTCGCCGACGCCGTCCGGCGCGCGCGCTCCGGCCTCCAGGACCCCAACCGGCCGATCGGCTCCTTCATCTTCATGGGGCCGACGGGGGTCGGCAAGACCGAGCTCGCCAAGGCGCTCGCCGAGTTCCTCTTCGACAGCGAGCAGGCGATCGTGCGCGTCGACATGTCCGAGTTCATGGAGAAGCACTCCGTCGCGCGCCTGATCGGCGCCCCCCCGGGCTACGTGGGCTACGAGGAGGGGGGCTACCTGACCGAGGCCGTGCGCCGGCGCCCCTATTCGGTCGTGCTCTTCGACGAGATCGAGAAGGCCCACCCCGAGGTCTTCAACGTGCTCCTGCAGATCCTGGACGACGGCCGGATGACCGACGGCCACGGCCGCACCGTGGACTTCAAGAACACGATCGTCATCATGACCTCGAACGTGGGCAGCCAGTTCATCCAGGAGCTGGGCCCCCGCGACCGTGCCGGGATGGAGCGCCGCGTGATGGAGGCGCTGCGCGCCACCTTCAAGCCCGAGTTCCTGAACCGCATCGACGAGACGATCATCTTTAACAACCTGACCGAGGCCGAGATCGGCGCGATCGTCGAGATCCAGCTCGAGCGGCTGCGCCGCCGGCTGGCCGAGCGCAAGATCGAGCTCGAGCTCACCGCCGAGGCGAAGAAGCTGATCGCCCGCCTGGGGTACGACCCGGTCTACGGCGCCCGGCCGCTCAAGCGCGCGATCCAGCAGCTGATCGAGAACCCGCTGGCCCTCGAGATCCTGAAAGGCCGCTTCCCCGAGGGGGCGCGGGTCCGCGCGGAGGCCGAGGAGGCGCACATCCGCTTCGAGCGCGGCTAGCCGCCTCCGGCCGCCCGCCGGGCGGCGCGCGAAACCCCTTGTAATCGGCGGTGGCTGTATTTATGATGGTGGACTTGTAAGGGGGGGGGCACCGGCGCGACCATGCGCACGCGGGCGGAAAAGGTCAGGGAGTTCTTTCAGCGCTTCTCCGGGTCGGACGAGGTCCTGGTCGTGATCTCGGCCGACCCGGACGCGATCGGCGCAGCGCTCGCCGTGAAGCGCCTTTTATGGCGCCGCGTGAACGAGGTGACCATCTCCAACGTGAACCCCGTCGACCGGCCGGACAACCTCGCGGAGATCCGCCTGCTCAAGGTGCCGCTCGTCCCCTTCGAAAAGATCGACCACCGCCGCTACGACAAGATCGTGATCGTCGACTCCCAGCCCTGCCACCACGAATCGATGGCCGCGCTGGACCCCGAGGTGGTGATCGACCACCACCCCGACACCCAGCCGCGGGCACCCTTCGTCGACATCCGCAGCCGCTACGGCGCGACCGCCACGATCCTGACCGAGTACCTGCGGGCGGCCCGGATCACCCCCTCCACGCGCCTGGCGACCGCGCTCTACCACGCGATCAAGACCGACACCGACAACTTCCGGCGCCAGACGCGGATCGAGGACATCGAGGCCTTCCAGTACCTCTTCCGCCACGCGAACGTCGCGCTGTCGCGCAAGATCGAACAGGCCGAGCTGCGCTTCGAATACCTGAAATACTTCAAGACCGCGCTCAAGAACCTGCGGCTGCGCAAGGGGCGGCTCTACGTCCACCTGGGCGCGGTCCCGAACGGCGACATCTGCGTGGTGATCGCCGACTTCTTCATGCGGATCCACACGGTCGCCTGGAGCATCGTCTCGGCCGTCTGCGACAAGAAGCTCGTGATCGTCTTCAGAAACGACGGCGCCCGCAAGAACGCCGGCCGCGTCGCCAAGGAGGCTTTCGGAAGCCTCGGCTCGGCCGGCGGCCACAAGAGCATGGCCCGCGCCGAGATCAACCTGGCCGAGTGGAGGGAGCCGCTCCTCGATTTCAAGGAGCTGCGGCGGGTGAACGCCTGGATCATCCAGCGCACCGAGAAGCGGGCCGGCCGGCGCGCCGCCGAGACCCGGCCGAACGGCAAGGCCGGGCGCGCCGCCCCGGCCGCCGCGGAAGGCGCCTGAGATGGCGGCGGGCGCCACCGGCATCACGGCGACGATCCTGGGCTCCGGGACGGGGGTGCCGTCGCTTTCGCGCAGCGCCTGCGCGCTGCTCGCCGAGACCGCCGGCGCGCGGGTCCTCTTCGACTGCGGGCCGGGGACGATGCGCCGGCTGCTCGAGGCCGGCTGCGGCATCTTCGACCTGACCCACATCTTCCTCAGCCATTTCCACCCCGACCACACCGCCGAGCTCGTGCCGCTGCTCTTCGCGACCCGCAACCCCGCGGCCGGCCCGGGGCGCCGGGCGCCGCTCACGCTCGTCGCCGGACGGGGCTTCGCCGGCTTCTTCGCCCGGCTGAAGGCGGCCTACGGCGACTGGATCGACATCGGGCCGGGGATGCTCGCGGTGATCGAGCTGGAGACCGACGGGCCGGCGCACCGCGATTTCCCGGATTTCGCGATCGACTCGGCGCCGGTTGACCACAGCCCCGAAAGCCTCGCCTTCCGGCTGACCGCCCGCGGCGGCCGGTCGCTCGTCTACTCCGGGGACACCGATTTCACCGCGGGCCTGGCCGCGCTCGCGCGCCGCGCCGACCTGTTCGTCTGCGAGTGCGCCACCCCCGAAGGCCACAAGGTGCGCGGGCACTTGACCCCCGGCGAGGCCGGCGAGCTCGCGAGCCGGGCGGAGGTGGGAACGCTCGTCCTGACCCACTTCTACCCGGTCTGCGAAAACGCCGACATCGCCGCCGAGTGCCGCCGCACCTGGTCCGGCCCGCTCGCGCTCGCAACCGACCTCGCGGTCTTCCGGCTCTGATCCATGCGCTACTACCCGGTGCAACTGGACATCCGCGGGCGCCGCTGCCTGGTCGTGGGCGGGGGCGGGGTGGGGACGCGCAAGGCCGAGGGGCTGCTCGCCTGCGGCGCGGCCGTGACGGTGGTGAGCCCCGAGGCGAGCGGGAGGCTCAAGGCGCTCGCGGCCGCGGGGCGGCTCGTCCTCGCCGCGCGCCCCTTCCGCCCCGAGGACCTCGCGGGGGTCTTCCTCGTCATCGGCGCGACCGACGACGAGCCCCTGAACCGCAGGGTCAGCGAGGAGGCCGAGCGGCGCGGGATCCTGTGCAACATCGCCGACCGGCCCGAGGCGTGCAATTTCATCCTGCCGGCGGTCGTCCGGCGCGGGGAGCTCACCGTCGCGGTCTCCACCGCCGGCCGCAGCCCCGCGCTCGCCAAGAAGCTTCGCGGCGATCTCGAGCGGCAGTTCGGCCCCGAGTACGCCGTGCTCCTCGACCTGTTGGGCGCGATCCGCCGCCGGCTCCTCGCGCGGGCGCACGCGCCCGAGGCCCACAAGCCGCTCTTCGAGCGGCTCGTCGCAAGCGACCTCCTGGAGCTGATCCGCCGCAACGACCGGGCGGCCATCGACCGCCTGCTCGCGGAGACCCTGGGCGAAGGGTTTCGCCTGGAGGAGCTCCTTTGCAAGGAAACGCCAACCCGCTGACGGACCCGACGCCCATGCAAGCCGCCCAAGTCCTGAGCGTCCTCCTATACATGCTGAGCGCCGCCGCCTACCTCGCCTTTTTCTTCCTCCAGCGCAAAGCCCTCGAGCGGGCGGGCTTTTTCCTGATCCTGGCCGGCTTCCTCTGCCAGACGGCCGCGATCGCCGCCGACTTCGTCCGGCAGGGCCACCTGCCGGCGAGCAACCTGCGCGAGACCCTCGCCTTCGCGGGCTGGACCGTGGCCGGGGCCTTCCTGGTCCTGCACGTGCGCTACCGGCTGAAGGTCCTGGGGCTGGTCGCCGCGCCCTTCGTGACGCTCATCACCGTGGTCGCCGCCCAGCTTCCGGACTCCCCGGCCGAGGCCGCCGCCATCTTCAAAAGCTTCTGGCTGATCGCCCACGTGACGGTCATCTTCGTCGGCGAGTCGGCCTTCGCGCTCGCCGCCGGGGTGGGGGTCCTCTACCTGCTCCAGGAGGGCTCGATCAAGTCCAAAAAGCGGCGCTTCCTGTTGAAGCGGCTCCCCTCGCTCGATCTGTTGGACTCCGCCGGCTATGCCTGCATCGTGATCGGCTTCACCATGATGACGCTCGGCCTCATCTCGGGCTTCGTCTACGCCAAGGCGATCTGGGGCCGGTTCTGGAGCTGGGACCCGAAGGAGGTCTGGTCGGGGATCACCTGGCTCTTTTACGCCGTGCTCCTCCACGAGCGGCTCGCCGTCGGATGGCGCGGGCGCAAGTCGGCGATCATGGCGATCGTCGGCTTCGCGTTCCTGGTCTTCACCTTTCTCGGGGTGAACCTCCTCTTGGAGGGGCACCACCAGGAGTTCACCCGGTGAAGCGCCCCCGGGCCCGATGAAACCTTGACCCCGATCTTATGCGCGACATCCTGCTCATAGGCATCAACCACAAGACCGCCCCGGTGGAGCTTCGGGAGTGCATCGCCTTCAGCCCCGAGGAGACGGCGGCGGCCCTGGCGGAGCTCGGCCGCCTGCCGCGGGTCTCCGAGGCGCTGCTCTACTCCACCTGCAACCGCATCGAGATGCTGCTCGTGGCCGGCGAGAAGCTCCCGGCCATAGAGGCCGCCAAGGCGTTCCTGTCGGACTTCAAGCAGGTGCCGCGCGAGCGCTTCGAGGCGACGCTCTACGTCCACGAGAACGCCGCGGCGGTGCGCCATCTCTTCCGCGTCGCCGCGAGCCTCGATTCGATGATCGTGGGGGAGCCGCAGATCCTCGGCCAGATCAAGGGGGCCTACCGCAGCGCCGCCGCGGCCCGCACCTCGGGGGTAATCCTGAACCGCCTGATGCACCGCGCCTTCTTCGTGGCCAAGCGGGTGCGCACCGAGACCGGGATCGGCGACCGGGCGGTTTCCGTCAGCTACGCGGCCGTGGAGCTCGCGCGCAAGATTTTCGGAACCCTCGAGGGGAAGCAGGTGCTGCTGATCGGCGCGGGCGAGATGGCCGAAACGGCGGTCGAGCACCTGGTGCGCCAGCGCGTCGCGGGGGTGTGGGTCGCCAACCGCACCTTCGAAACCGGCTTTGCGCTCGCCCGGCGCTTCGACGGCCAGGCGATCCGCATGGAGGAGGTCCCCGAGGCGCTCAAGCGGATCGACATCATCATCAGCTCGACCGGCGCCCCGGGCCTCGTCGTCACGCGCGAAAACGTGAAGGCCGTCGTCCGCGCGCGGCGCAACCGACCGATTTTTTTCATCGACATCGCCGTTCCGCGGGACATCGACCCGGAGATCAACCGGCTGGACAACGCCTACGTCTACGACATCGACGACCTCAAGGGGGTGATCGAGGAGAACATCGAGGACCGCCTGGGGGAAGCCGCCAAGGCCGAGCGCATCATCGAGGAGGCGGTCATCCGCTTCCAGGAGTGGCTCGAGGGGCTGAGCGTCGTGCCCACCATCGTGGCCCTGCGCCGCAAGCTCGAGGCCATCGCCGAGGCGGAGGTGCGGCGCACGTCCGCCGGCCTGCACCTGAACCCGGAGCAGGTCGAGGCCCTGCAGCGCATGATGGGGGCGGCCATCAACAAGATCCTGCACGAACCGACGGTTTACCTGAAAAAAGAGAGCATGTCCGGCGACAAGGCGCTGCAGCTCGACCTGGTGCGCAAGCTCTTCCGGCTGGACGAGTGAAGGAGATCGGAGATGAAAAAAACCGCGCTGCTCTTTCCCGGCCAGGGCTCCCAGGCCGTCGGCATGGGGGAGGACCTCTACAACGAATTTTCCTATGTCCGGGAGCTCTTCGAGATGGTGGCGGAGACGACCCGGCTGCACGTCGCGCGCCTCTGCTTCAAGGGCCCGATGGAGGAGCTCACCCGCACGGTGAACCTCCAGCCGGCGCTGACCGCCGTCAATCTCGCCCTGCTCGCCGTGCTCCAGCGCGAACACGTGGGCTTCGCGGCCGCGGCCGGCCACAGCCTCGGGGAGTACAGCGCCCTTTGCGCCGCGGAGGTTCTTTCGCCCGCGGACACCGTGCGCCTGGTCTTCGCGCGCGGCCGGCTCATGGACCGCGAAGCCTCCCGGAACCCGGGGGCCATGCAGGCCCTGATCGGGCTCGACATCGCCGCGGTCGAGGAGCTCGTCGCCGAGGGGGCGGCCTTCGGCCCGGTCTCGGTCGCCAACCACAACATGGCGACCCAGATCGTCATCACCGGCGCCCCGGAGCCGGTCGCCCGGGTCGCCGCGATGGCGGCCGCCCGCGGCGCCAAAGCCGTGCCGCTCAAGGTGAGCGGCGCCTGGCACAGCGAGCTCATCCGCGGCGCCGAGGCGGATTTCCGGGCCGAGCTCGCCGCCGTCCCCTTCGCGCCCGCCCGCTTCGAGGTCGTGCTGAACGTCACCGCCCGCCCCGCCCGCGAGCCGGCGGAGATCCGGGAGATCATGGCGCGGCAGCTCTGCAGCCCGGTGCGCTGGTACGACAGCATGCTCTATTTAAAGGAGGCGGGCGTCGCGCGCTTCGTCGAGGTCGGCCCGGGCAAGGTCCTGAGCGGGCTGCTGCGCAAGATCCTGCCCCAGGACGATCCGGCGGAGATTTACAACGTCGGCAGCCTCGCCCAGCTCGAGGCCTTCCTGAAAGCCGCGGCCTGACGCCGCCCGGGCAACTTTCTTCTTGGCAGACCAAGGAAGGATGTGATATTCAATTTATTTCCGGTATCGCCAACCTCGACTTGCCGGGAGGCGCCATGAAGAAGTCGGACCTGAACCATTTCAAAAAGCACCTCGAGGCGCGTCTGCAGGAGCTTCTCAGCCAGGCCGATGACACGGTATCGGGGATGACCGTCACCAACGAGAACTTCCCGGACCCGACGGACCGGGCCTCGCTCGAGGCCGACCGCAATTTCATGCTGCGCATCCGGGACCGCGAGAGCAAGCTCATCAAGAAGATCAAGCAGGCGCTCGAGCGCATCGAAAACGGCACCTACGGGATCTGCGAATCGTGCGGCGAGGAGATCGGCGTCAAGCGCCTCAAGGCCCGGCCGGTGACCACGCAGTGCATCGAGTGCAAGGCCAAGGAGGAGGCCCTGGAGAAAGCGCTTGGATTGTAGCCGCAAGCCCGCCATCGACCTGCATGTCCACTCCACGGCCTCGGACGGCACGCTCACCCCGGCCGAGATCATCGATCTGGCGCTCGCCGCCGGCCTGGGCGCCATCGCCATCACCGACCACGACTCGATCGCCGGATCGCGCGAGGCGCTGCTCGGGGGGATCCCCCCGCAGCTCGGCTTCCTGACCGGGGTCGAGGTGAGCGCCGAGCCCCCGCCCTCCTACGGCGGGCCGGGGAGCATCCACATCCTGGGCTACGGGCTGCGCCTGGACGACCCGGATCTCAACCTCACGCTGGAGCGGCTTCAGAACGCGCGGCGCGACCGGACTCCCAAGATCGTCCGGCGGCTGAACGCGCTCGGCATCCCCCTGACCCTCGAGGAGGTTCTCGGCATCGCCGCCGACGGCCAGCCCGGAAGGCCCCACATCGCCAAGCTGCTGGTGGCGAAGGGGGTGGTGCCGGATATCGACGCGGCCTTCGACCGCTACCTCGGAAACGGCCGGCCCGCCTACGTCGACAAGTACCGGATCGATGCCGGCGAGGCGATCGCGCGGATCAACGCCGCCGGCGGCATCCCGGTCCTCGCCCACCCCGGCCTGCTCAAGATCGATAACGACACGGCCCTGGAGGAGCTGCTCGGCGAGCTGATGGCGATGGGGCTGAAGGGGATCGAGGTCTACTACCCGGACCACGGCCCCGTGCAGACCCGACGCTACGCGGAGCTCGCCCGCCGGCACGGGCTGCTCGCGACCGGCGGCAGCGACTTCCACGGCGACATCGACCCGCGCGTCAAGCTGGGGGTGGGCAAGGGCGACCTTTGCGTGCCCTACACGCTGTACCAGCGGCTGATCGAAAGCTGACCGTTTCGCGGCCGACCTGACGGCGGATCGGCGCGCCGTCCCGCGGCCGCGGGTTTCCGCCAGGCCGCCGGCCCGATCGCGATGACCCGGAAAAAGACGACGACCCCCGAAACAAAGCCGCTCCGCCGCCCCCCGGGCGGCGCGCCCCTCGAGCGCCGCCTCGCCTACAGGTTCCGCGACCGGGCGCTGCTCGAGGAGGCCCAGTGCCACAGCTCCTACGTGAACGAGGCCTTCGACCCCGCCATCCGCGACAACGAGCGCCTGGAGTTCCTGGGGGACGCCGTCCTGAACCTGGTGGTCGGCCACGCGCTGCTCGCGCGCTTCCCCGCCAGCCGGGAGGGGGAGCTCTCGCGCATGCGCGCGAGCCTGGTGAACGAAAAGGAGCTCGCCCGCCTGTCGCGCCGGCTGGGCGTCGGCGCCGGGCTGAAGCTCGGCCGGGGGGAGGCCCGGACCGGCGGGCGCGCCAAGGACTCGATCCTCGCCGGCGCCCTGGAGGCCGTGGTCGCCGCGGTCTACCTCGACGGCGGCTTCGAGGCGGCCTCCGCACTCGTCGGGCGGCTGTTCGCTCCGCTGATCGCCGGGCTCGAACCCGGCGGCGACAGCCCGGCCGACTTCAAAAGCCGGCTGCAGGAGCTCGTCCAGGCCGCCCCCGGCGCCCGGCCGGTCTACACCGTCGTGCGCGCGGAGGGGCCCGACCACGACAAGACCTTCGTCGTGCGCCTGGAGGTCCTCGGCCGGGCGGCCGAGGGGACGGGGAAGAGCAAGAAAGCCGCCGAGCAGGACGCGGCGGCGAGGCTGCTCGCCGAGCTTGCGCGCTGACGGCGCGGAGCCGGCCCGCCTCACAAATCCTTTTTCAGGAAGTCCTCGGTGTCCTTCACCTCGCCGGGCCGCTTGGAGTATTCGAGCGGGACGGTCCCTTCCTTGAAGCACTCGAAGACGGTCCGGCGCGACTCCGGGACCGGGAGCAGCCCCGTATCGGCGTCGATCTTGGCGAAGACCACCCCTTCCGGCGGTGTGAAGTCCCCCCCGACCGGCACGTTTGCGAGCGCGCGCCGCATGAAGCCGAGCCAGATCGGAATCGCCGCCTGGGCGCCGGTTTCGGTCTTGCCGAGCGGGGCCTCCTCGTCCATGCCCACCCAGACGCCGGTCACCAGCTCGTGGGTGTAGCCGATGAACCAGGCGTCGAACATGTCGTTCGTCGTCCCGGTCTTGCCGGCGGCCGGCCGGTTGAGGGCCTTGACCCGCTGGCCGGTGCCCTGCTGCACGACGCTCTCGAGCAGGCTGGTCATGATGAAGGCCGTCTCCTTGTCGATCACCCGCTCGGCCGCCGGCTGGGCCTCCTCGAGGAGGCGGCCGTCGCGGTCGGTCACTTTGAGCACGAAGACCGGCTGGACGAGGAGCCCCTCGTTCGCGAAGACCGAGTAGGCGCGGGTGAGCTCGAAGAGCGATACGCCCGAGGCCCCGAGCGCCAGCGAGAGCGTGCGCGTGAGGTCGGCGGTGATGCCGAGCCGACGGGCGTAGCCGATCGTGTAGTCGACGCCGATGTCCTGCAGGATCTTCACGGTCACGATGTTGCGCGACTGCGCGAGCGCCTGCCGCAAGAGCGTCGGGCCGTAGAAGGTCTCTTTGTAGTTCTTGGGCTTCCAGGTCTCGTCGCGGTCCCGGCCCTCGAAGACCACCGCCGAGTCGATGATCACCGTCGCCGGGGTGTAGACCTTGGAGGGATCGCTCGCCCCCCGGTCGATGGCCGCGGCGTAGATGATCGGCTTGAAGGCCGAGCCCGGCTGGCGCCGGGATTGAATGGCGCGGTTGAACTGGTTCTCGCTGAAGTCGCGGCCGCCCACCATGGCGCGCACCCGGCCGGTCCCCCGTTCCAGGCACAGGAGCGCCCCCTGGACGAGGGGCTCCTGCTCGAGCGCCAGCGACCAGGGCTCCCCCGGGGCCCGGGGGCGCGCCTTGACCCGCGCGAGGACGAGGTCCCCCGGCTTGAGCGCCTCGCCGGGCCGCTTGATCTTCGCCGCGGCCGGGTTGACCTCGGGGTTCGGCTTGCGCGCCCAGTCCATGTCGGCGAGGGCGATCACCCCGCGCTCGGCGCCGAAGCGCAGCGAGACGAGCCGCGCCTTGTCGTCCACCTGGACGACGACGGCCTCGAGCGTGCGGCCGGGCTCGGGAGCCGGGGCCTGGGCGGCGAGAAACGGCTCGATCTGCGCCGGCTCAAGCGTGCGCAGCGGGCCGCGGTAGCCCTGGCGCTTGTCGAGCTCGGCGAGCCCCTTCAACAGCTCGGCCTCGGCCGCCTTCTGCAGCCCGAGGTCGACCGCCGCCTGGACCTGGAGCCCCTGGGTGTAGAGCGCCTCGGCGCCGTACTGCGCCTCGAGCTGGCGCCGGATGTGCTCGGTATAGTGGGGGACCTCCTCGAGGTAGAGGTTGCGGCGCGGCTGGAGGTCGAGCCGCGTCGCGAGCGCGCGGGCCGCCTCCTCGGCGCCGATCATCCCCTCCTCGACCATGCGGTTCAGGACATAGACCTGGCGCTGGCGGGCGAGCTCCGGGTTGCGCAGCGGCGAGTAGCGGCTCGGCGCCTGCGGCATCCCGGCGAGCATGGCGCACTCGGCGAGGTTGAGCGCGGAGACGCTTTTCCCGAAGTAGTTCTCGGCGGCGGCCGCCACCCCGTAAGAGCCGTGACCGAGGTAGATCTGGTTCAGGTAGAGAAAGAGGATCTCCTCCTTCGTGAAGCTCTTCTCGATCCGGTAGGCGAGGATCGCCTCCTTGATCTTGCGGATGTAGCTCCGCTCCGGGGTGAGGAGGAAGGAGCGCGTGACCTGCTGGGTGATGGTGCTGCCGCCCTGCTTGATCGAGCCGGCCTCGAGGTTTTTCAGGAAGGCGCGGCCGATGCTCAGCGGGTCGATCCCCTGGTGCTGGAAAAAGCGCGCGTCCTCGGCGGCGATGAAGGCCTTGACGAGGAGCTCGGGGATCTCCCGGAGCGGGGTCACGAACCGGCGCTCCTTGAAGAACTCGGCGATCTTGCGGCCGTCGGCCGCGAAGACCGTCGTGACGACCGGCGGCCGGTAGTCGAGCAGCGTGTTGATCTGCGGAAGCTCGGCGCTCACGTGCCGGTAGCCGGCGTAGAGGGCGAGGCCGCCGATCAGAAAGGACAGGGCGAAGAAGATCAGCGGGTAGACCACCAGGCGCCGCAGCCACTTGCGCTTCCTCGGCGGCGGCGGCAGCGTCCCCCGGCGGCGCGGCGGCGGCGATGCGGCGACTCTGACCTGGCCCATGGGCGGTTTGGCAGGCTGTGGGTCATCGGCCGACGGCCTGATCGTTTCTTTTCCACAGCCGGTTGGCGGCAGGATGCGGACAAACGGCGCCCTGCGGCCCTGATCCCGGATTCGTTCGTTGCGCTTCGCCCTCTCCATTACCAGAAAACCGCGAAGGGGACAAACAAAAAAACAATTGACAGGCATCCCTCGCCGATACTACTAAAATAAATTTTGCATGCGCCGCTGCGGCGGCGGCCGGCCGATCAAACCACCGGGGGGCTCGGATGCGCGCATGATCGCTCTCGATTTCGACAAGCTGGGGGGGCTCGTCCCGGCCGTCGTCCAGGACCACGCCGACGGCGAGGTGCTGATGGTCGGGTTCATGAACGCGGCGGCCTGGCGGGCGACCCTCGAAACCGGACGGGCCACCTTCTACAGCCGCTCCCGCCAGGGGCTCTGGGTGAAGGGCGAGACCTCCGGAAAGGTCCAGCTCGTCCGGGAGATCCGCATCGACTGCGACAGCGACACCGTGCTCCTCAAGGTCGAGCAGGTCGGCGGCGCCGCCTGCCACACCGGCCACCGCAGCTGTTTTCACCAAATCGTCGAGGGGGGGCGGGTCCGCACGGTCGGCGAACCGCTCTTCGACCCCCGGGAGGTTTACAAAAAGTGAGTTCGAAGCTCAAGCTCGGCATCCCCAAGGGGAGCCTGCAGGAAGCCACCATCGCGCTCTTCAAGCGCTCGGGGTGGAACATCAACGTGAACAGCCGAAGCTACTTTCCCGAAATCAATGATGAATTAATCGAGTGTGCCATCTGCCGGGCCCAGGAGATGTCGCGCTACGTCGAAAACGGCACCCTCGACGCGGGGTTGACCGGCAGGGACTGGATCGCCGAGAACGCCTCCGACGTCCACGTCGTGGCCGACCTCGTCTACTCCAAGGTGAGCGCCCGGCCGGCGCGCTGGGTGCTCGCCGTCCCCTACGACTCGCCGATCGCCCGCCTCGAGGACCTGGCCGGGAAGAAGATCGCCACCGAGCTCGTCGCCTTCACCCGGCGCTACTTCGCCGATCGCGGCATCCCGGTCACGATCGAGTTCTCCTGGGGGGCGACCGAGGCGAAGGTCGTCTCGGGGCTCGCCGACGCGATCGTCGAGGTGACCGAGACCGAGAGCACGATCAAGGCCCACGGGCTGCGGATCATCCACGAGCTGATGCAGACGAACACCCAGCTCATCGTGAACCACGCGGCGTGGAAGGACGCGGCGAAGCGCGCGAAGATCGAGCAGATCGCGCTGCTGCTCAAGGGGGCGCTGCTCGGGGACAAGATGGTCGGGCTCAAGATGAACGTCCCCGCGGAGCGCATGGAGGAGGTGGTCGCGATGCTGCCGAGCCTGAAGTCGCCCACGGTCGCCCCGCTCTACCGCTCGAGCTACTTCTCGGTCGAGATCATGGTCAACCGCGAGATCGTCCGCGACCTGATCCCCAGGCTCCTCGCCAACGGGGCCGAGGGGATCATCGAGTATCCGCTGAACAAGGTGGTTTGATGCGCAAGGGGGGCCGGGGCCGATGATCGCCAAACGCAACGCGGAGCTCACCGCCTTCATCGTCATGGACGTCCTCGAGAAGGCGAGCGAGATGGAGCGCGCGGGCGCCCACATCGTGCACCTCGAGGTGGGCGAGCCCGACTTCGACGCCCCCGCCTGCGTCAAGGAGGCGGCCTGCCGCGCCCTCGATGGGGGCCACACCCACTACACCCACAGCATGGGCAGCTTCGAGCTGCGCGAGGCGATCGCGTGCTACCATCGCGACACCTACGGCACGGCCGTCGCCCCCGAGCGGATCCTCGTGACCTCCGGCTCCTCGCCCGCCATCCTGCTCGTCTTCGCCGCCCTGCTCGACCCGGGCGACGAGGTGATCATCTCCGACCCGCACTACGCCTGCTACCCCAACTTCATCAAGTTCGTGCAGGGGGTGCCGGTCACCGTCCCGGTCCTCGAGGAGGACGGCTTCCAGTTCCGGGTCGAGGAGATCGAAAAGCGGATCACCCCGCGCACGAAGGCGATCTTCATCAACTCGCCCTCGAACCCCACGGGGAACCTCCTTTCGGCGGCGCGCATGCGCGCGATCGCCGCCCTCGCCGCGGCCGGGCCCCGGGCGCCGCTCATCGTCTCCGACGAGATTTACCACGGCCTCGTCTACGCCGGGAAGGAGCACAGCATCCTCGAGTTCACCGAGCGCGCCTTCGTCCTGAACGGTTTTTCGAAGCTCTTCGCCATGACCGGCCTGCGGCTGGGCTACGTCATCGCGCCGCCCGAGTTCGTGCGGCCGATGCAGAAGCTGCAGCAGAACTTCTTCATCTCGGCGAACGCCATGGTGCAGCAGGCGGCCGTCGCCGCTCTCAAATCCGCCGGCCCGGACGTCGAGCGCATGAAGGCGGTCTACGACGAGCGGCGCCGGTTCATGATCCGCCGCCTGCGCGAGATCGGCCTCGGGATCACCGTCGAGCCGACCGGGGCCTTCTACGTCTTCGCGAACGCCAAGCGCTTTGCCGCGGACTCCTACGCGCTCGCCTTCGAGATCCTCGAGAAGGCTCGTGTCGGCTGCGCCCCGGGGATCGATTTCGGCCGCAACGGCGAGGGCTACCTGCGCTTCTCCTACGCGAACTCCATGGAGAACATCGCCCTCGGCATGGACCGCCTGGAGGCCTTCTTCCGGGGCCGGTGAGGGAGCGCCCCCATGATCATCCGCTCGGCCGAATTCGTCCTGAGCGCCGCGCGGGCCTCACAGTACCCGCCGGGGGAGCTCCCCGAGGTGGCCTTCGCCGGCCGCTCCAACGTGGGGAAATCGAGCCTGATCAATACGCTGCTCAATCGAAAAAAACTCGCCCTCACGAGCGCGACCCCGGGGAAGACCCGGCTGATCAACTTCTTCCGCATCAACGCGAGCTTCATGCTGGTCGACCTCCCGGGCTACGGCTACGCCAAGGTCTCCGCCGCCGAGCGCCGGGGCTGGGCGCCGATGATTGAGCGCTACCTCGCCGGCCGCGCCTGTCTCAAGGCCGTCGTCGCGCTCTTCGACATCCGCCGCGACCCCGGCCCCGAGGACGTGGAGCTCGTCGCCTGGCTCGCCCGCCGCGGGATCCCGCTCATCCCGGTTGCGACCAAGAGCGACAAGCTCGCCAAAAGCGCCCAGGCCCGCCGGCTCGCCGCGATCGCGGCCGCCGCCGGGACCGCGCCCGGCGGGGTGATCCTCTTTTCGTCCAAGTCCCGGCTGGGCCGGGAGGCGCTCTGGCGGGCGATCGGCGGTTTCATCGGAATAAAGGAGCAGAGGGGATGAGCGCCACCGGCACGCCCGCCGGCCCGTTCCGCTCGGGGCTCGTCGCCATCGCCGGCGCGCCGAACGCGGGCAAATCGACCCTCTTGAACCGCATCCTGGGGACCCCCATCGCCATCACCTCGCCCAAGCCCCAGACGACCCGCAACCGCCTCCTCGGGGTGCTGCACCGGCCGGGGGCGCAGATCGTCTTCATCGACACCCCCGGGATCTTCGAGGCCAAGGACCGGCTGAACACCCGGATCGTGGAAGCCGCGCTCGGCGCGATCGCCGACGCCGATCTCATCCTCGCCGTGGTCGACGCCGCCCGCCCCGACCCCCGCGCCGAGGCCTTCCTCGCCGCGCGCCTCAAGGCCCGGGGGCTCCCGGTCGTGCTCGCCCTGAACAAGATCGACCTCCTGCCCGACAAAACGGCGCTGCTGGCGATGATCGACCGCTGGGCGAAGGCGCTCGCCCCCATCGCGACCGTGCCCATCTCGGCCGCCGCGGGGACCCAGGTCGAGGCGCTCCTCCAAGCCCTCGCCGCGAGCCTCCCCGAGGGGCCGCCCTACTACCCCGAGGAGACCCTCACCGACGCGACCGAGCGCTTCATCGCATCCGAGCTCATTCGCGAGAAGATCTTCCGCCTGACCGGCGAGGAGGTCCCCTACGCCACGGCGGTCACGATCGAGTCCTACAAGGAGTCGGAGGGCGGGCGCCGCGTTTCGATCGAGGCCGCGATCCACCTCGAGCGCGACTCGCAGAAGGGGATCGTCATCGGCAAAGGCGGGGCGATGCTGAAAAAAATCGGCACCGCGGCGCGGCAGGACATCGAGCGGCTGACCGGGGCGAAGGTCTTCCTCAAGCTCGTCGTGCGCGTGCAGAAGAACTGGCGCAGGGACCCCAAGGCGATCGAGCGCTTCGGGTACTAAATCTGCGGCGGCTGCTCATTATGCGTTGGGGCAATAAGTTAAATTGTTAACAACGTCCCTTTTTGGGCTTGCGGCCGCAGCAGAGGATGAGCGGGGAGTAGGTGAAGCGCCGCGGGTCGTGGAAGAAGGCCTCGAACTCGGCGCGGAACCCCTCGAAGCCGTCGGGGTACTCGTCGAAGGGATAGCCGGAGTTGCGCGCGGCGATCGCGACCTTCTTCGTCCAGTTGAAGAGGTCGCTACTCTTCGCCGGGCCGTAAATCAGGTGGTGAGGGTGCACCGTCGCGCGGATCTTCTCGAAGCCGAGGTCGTAGAGGTGGGCGTAGAGCCTGCGGCCGGCGTAGGGGTCGAAGTCGGCGCCCTTTTCGAGCCGCGCCATCAGCCCGATGAGGGCGCGGACGGCGCGCGACGGCGGCTCGTGGTGGCTCAGGCAGTTGTGGTCGAGGTCGGCGAGGCAGAGGATCCCGCCGGGCTTCAGGACCGCGAGGACGTTGCGCACGATCTCGAAAGCGGTGCTCCGGTAGTACTCGAGCACGAAGCGCACCCAGACCACGTCGAACGGCCCGAAGCGCTCGAGGGGCCCGCGGATGTCGGCGACGGCGTACTCGATTCCGGGGGCGGCGTAGCGCTCGCGGGCGTAGGCGATGCGGCCGGGCGCGAAGTCGAGCCCGACCACGGACCCCCCGGGCTGGACCACCCGGTTGAGGTGATAGCTGGTCACCCCCGGCCCGCAGCCGAAGTCGCCCACCCGCATCCCCGGACGGATCCCGGCCCAGCGCGCCTGGCGGCGCACGGCGGCAGGATCGGTCTTGAGATCGAGCCTGAGCGCCTCCTCCTCGTCCTCCATCATGTAGCCGCGCGGTTTCAAGCGTTTCTAAGCTCCTTCGATCCGTTTTTCAGCCGCCGGTGATTTCTTAGCGGAAAACGGCGCGCTTGGGAACCGCTTCCGGAAAAAAACGGAGCTCCCCGAAGGGAGCCCCGCGGAGTTCGCGGCGCAAGGCGTGAGGGGCGCCTACGGCCCGACCGGAATCCGCCCGGCGGCGGGCGCGGCGGCCCGGGTGCGGCGCGCCCAGGGCAGCCGCAGCCCCTCCGGCAGGACGCTCAAAAGCGAGAGCACGATCGCGGCCGCGTAGGGCAGCGACTGGATCAGGATCAGGGCCGCGCGGATCAGCCGCTCCTCGGTCTGGTCCTGGCCGAAATTCAGGTGGACGAGGACCGCGAAGAGCAGAAGCGCGAACATCACCGCCTCGCCGCGCGCCATGAGGAGGCTCTTCACGACCGCGCTCTTGCTCTCGCACTTGGGGGTGCGCAGGAAGGGCATGGTGCGGGTGAAGAGCCCGCGCAGGATGGCGATCGCGATCGTGTGGGTGAGCGCCGTCCCGGCGAGCGCCGCCCCCAGGCGCTGGGCGAGGCCGCAGGGGACCCGCGCCGTGTAGAGCCACAGGAAGTGGAGCAGCTTGAAGAGGAAGGCCCCGATCGGCGGCAGCAGCAGGATGTAGAGCGGCGCCCCGAAGTACTTCGGGAAGAGGAACATCCCGAGCGACCACAGCACGCAGAGCACGTTCATGACGAGGCTCACCGCGTCGCCGAACCAGGGGAGCCAGCCGGCGATGAAGTGGTAGCGCTGGGCGAGGTTGAGCCCGCTCTGCCGGCGGAAGGGGGAGAGGGTCGCCCAGTGGCGCTTCATGATCTGCACCGCGCCGTAGACCCAGCGGAAGCGCTGGCGCTTGTAGCCCGCGAAGGAGTCGGGGGTGAGCCCCTTGCCGAAGCTCTCCTTCACGTAGACCGTGTCGTAGCCCAGACTCTGGACGCGCATCCCGAGCTCGGCGTCCTCGCAGATGCACCACTCGGCCCAGGAGCCCGAGCCCTCGAGGACCGCGCGGCGGATGAGGGTCATGGTGCCGTGCTGGATGATGGCGTTGCGCTCGTTGCGGTGCACCATGCCGATCTCGAAGAAGCCGTGGTACTCCCAGTTGATCGCCTCCTTGAAGAGGCTCCCCTGCCAGGCGCGGTGGTCCTGGGGGGCCTGGACGACGCCCACCTCGGGACGGGCGAAGTGCGGGACGAGGCTCCGCAGCCAGTCGGGCCGCACGAGGTAGTCGCTGTCGACGACCGCCACCACCTCGGCCGCGGGGTCGGTGTGGCGCAGGGCGAAGTTCAGGGCGCCCGCCTTGTAGCCCGGGTGGGTCTCGAGGTGGAAGAAGCGGAAGCGCGGGCCGAGCGCCGCGCAGTGCCGCTCGACCGGCTGCCAGAGCTCGGGGTGCGGGTTGTTGTTGTCGATCACCAGCACCTCGAAGTCCGGGTAGTCGAGCGCCGCCAGGCCGTTCAGCGTCTCGGCCACCATGTCCGGCGGCTCCTTGCAGATCGGGACGTGGATCGAGACCTTCGGGTAGCGGAACCCCTCCGGCGGGCCGATCGGCGTGAAGCGGCGGCGCAGCCCCTGCGGCCAGATCAGCTCGGACATCTCGAAGCCGTTCACCAGGATGATCGCGAGCAGGCCGGCCTGCATGGGCAAGAGCAGCGCCCAGACGAGGGTCTCCCAGAAGAGGAACTCCCCGATCAGCGGCGCGGCGGCGACCCAGATGGCGACCGAGGCCGTCGTCTGGAGCAGCAGCGCGAAGAAGAGCCTTCCGGCGAAGGGCTGCGCGGGGCTGCGGTTTAAGTACATCCAGACGAAAAGCACCCCGGCGAGCACGGCGGCCGCCATGTAGTACCACATGGAGCTGTCGCGGATCTCGCCGGTGAAGGCGAACTTGGGCCGGCGCTCGACGTCGTAGATCCCCCAGAAGGCGCCGACGACCCCTTCATGGGGCTTCTTCCAGGGCTGGTCGAAGACCTCCATGATGCAGTAGTCGAGCCCGCGCTGGTCGGCGAGGTTCAGGAAGCGGCGCAGGAAGCGCGCCTGGTTCTCGCGGCTCGGCTTCGCCTTGCCGAAGTTCTCGCCGTTGCTCGGCCAGCCCACCTCGGCGAGGAAGACCGGCTTGTCGGGGAAGGCCTCGCGCACCTGCCGGTAGCGGTCGAGCACCCAGCCGATCGACTCGTTGAAGCTCACCCGCTCCCAGTAGGGCAGCACGTGGATCGCGATGAAATCGACGTGCTTGACGAGCTCGGGGTTGTTGATGAAGACGTGCCAAGGCTCGGCCGTCCCCACCGGGCAGCGCACCGCGGCGCGCACGCGGTCGAGGTAGCCGATCACCTCCTCGACGCTCAGGTCGGTGCGGTAGATCGACTCGTTGCCGACGATCACGCGCTTGATGGTCGCCGGGTAGCGGTTCGCGTTGAGGATCAGGTTGTAGATCTCGTCCTCGTTCCTCTCGTAGCGGCCGTCGATCCACGCGCCGGCGGTGACCTCGTAGCCCATGCGGGTCGCCATGCCGGGGATGTGCTCCATCCCGTCGAGCGAGGAGTAGGTGCGGATCCCGCGCGCCTTCCCTTTGAGGAAGCGCAGGTCGTCCATGATCTCCTCGGGGCTCGGGAAGCGGTTCTCGATCGGGTCCTGGCCCTGGCGGTAGGGGCTGAAGGAGACGTAGTTGAAGCTCCCGGACCAGGGGCGCTCGGGGGTCTCGGGCTGGTTGAAGACCGACCACAGGGCGATGTTGGCGAAACAGGTGATCGCGATGATGAACCACGTGCTGCGTCGCATGGGTTGTTGGCTCCTAAAAAAACCGGCCCACAGGTTGTGGTCCGGGGTCCGGTCCCTTGAAAGTCTCCCTCGCCAAAAAAAAAGGCCTTTATAAAAAGGCCGCGGAGACACCTGATTTTTGCGTTGCCGCTCGGGCGATCAGAGCGAAAGCGTTGCGCCCCTCTCCTTTGCCGTGGCGCGGATGGCCACCCGGGAAGACGACGGCTTCCATGCGCCCATCCCCTCCAGACGCCGGGGGTTTTTACCAGCAAAAACCGTGCAAAGGTAACGCTTGTTCATCGGCGGCGCAATATAGCCCAAGCCCCGGGCGGATGCAAGATCGAAAAAGCGTGAAAAGCGACCCGCCGCGGCAAACGGCGGTAATCGGATCTTCGACCGCCTCGAAAAAGGATCAAAACCGCCTGCCTTGATCCGCCTTGGCCCGCTGCCAACCCTACTTTTTCCCTTCCGCCGGGCAGGCGGCAGGCGGCGCACGCGTCGGCCGGGCCCGGGGTGCCGAAATTGGGCGCTCCTGACAAAACGCGACCGGGGCCGCCCGCCGCCGCCCGCCGCAAAAAAGCCGTGCGCCCAACCGCCGCACTGCCTGAAATCACATAAAATAGCCGCAGGGGCGCGGCCTTCCCGCCGCCGCGGGCCGCGGCCTGGAACGGATCTTGCTCAAATATGCGCCTCAGAGCGGGAGACCCTGCGTTTTCGGCGGGTTGTGACCGCTTCGGAGCTCTAAAAAAAGTTAATAGCCTTTAAATATCTTTCCAGCCATGGCGCGGCCCTCGAGGCGAACCCGCCGGGTGAGGTGAAATGAGCGTCTCCGAAACCGCTTCCGATTTCAAGGCGAAGGCCGCCGCCCGCCGAGAGAACTTCCGGTTCCCCGGCCGGCTCGGGCAGCGCGCCGGTTTTTCGATGATCGAGCTGATGGTGATCATCGGCATTCTCGCCGTCGCCGCCACCGCCGTCATCCCCAACATGGTCGGATGGCGCGGTGCGAAAAGCCTGCAGACCGCGATCAACGAGCTCCGCGGGGACCTCTTCATGATGAAGACCCTCGCCGTCCGCGACAACACCACGGTCTCGGCGACCTTCGACCGCCCGGCGGGCGCCTACACCATCTCGGCGAACGGGCGCGACCTGAAGACCGCCCGGCTTCCGGCCGGGGTCGGCCTCAACACCGGCGGGGCGGAGACCTTCACGGTCAGCTTCAATTCGCGGGGCGGGGCCAACAGCAGCACCATCCGGCTCGCGGCCCCCGGCGGCATGACCAAAAGCATCACGATCAGCCCGCTCGGCAAAATCACGGTGAGGGATTGAGAATGAAACACCCCATGCGCTCGATCGGCGGCTGCCGGGGCTACCTCATGGCCGAGATCATGATCGCGATCGGGATCTTCTCGATCGGGTTCCTGGCGGTCGGCTCGCTGGTGATCATCGGGACGGCGAGCAACACCACGGGAAACCAGCAGACCATCGCCACCCTGCTCGCCGCCGAAGCGCTCGAGCGGTTGAAATCGCTGCCGATCGCCGATCTCGCGCCCGTCGAGGCCCCCGTTGCGGACGCGAACAACCCGATCGACGCCCGCGGCAACCCGGGCGGGATCTTCACCCGCAGCTGGACGATTCAAAACTTGACCGGCTCGACCACGGCCCGGCGCATCGAGGTGACGGTGAGCTGGGTCCGCTTCGGGCAGACGCGCGAAGTCCGGCTGGCGACCGTCACCAAAGGAGCCGGCACATGAAGGATCGCGGCTTTCGGTTTCCCATGCAGGGCCGGGGCGGCTTCACCCTGGTGGAACTCCTGGTGGCCCTGGGGCTCTCCGGGGTGGTGCTCGCCATCCTGGTCGGGTTCTTCTCCAGCATGACCCGCACCTCCACGGTCCAGAACGCGGTCGCCTCGGCCCAGCAGGTGGCCCGCGTGGGTCTCGACTTCATCGTGCAGGAGATCCGGCTGGCGGGGCTCGACCCGCTCAAGAGCGCCGGGGCGGGGATCGAGGAGATCACGGCCGCCGGGGACAAGCTGCGCTTCACCCTGGACCGCTGCGACCGCCCGATCGGCGGGGGGCAGAGCTGCACCACGCCGGAGCCCGACGGCGACGTCGAGGACGCCTCCGAGCGCATCACCTTCGTGGTCGACGCCGGAAGGCGCGAGCTGCGCCACTGCCTCTACGAAGGCACCGACAGCGAATCCTGCCAGGCGCTGATCGACGAGGTGGTGCCCAACCCGCCGGGGCCGGACGGAACCCCGATCCCGCTCTTCACCTTCCTGAACGACGCCGGCGCGCGGGTCACCCAGAACGACCAGCGCGCCGACATCCGCACCGTGGTGGTGACACTCACCGTGCGCGAGCCGGCCGGTCCTCGCGGGACGGTCGAGCGGACTTACGCCTCGCGCGTGCGGCTCAGAAACTTGGGGCTTTAATGCCGACTGGAGGAAGATCCGCCATGCTCCGAGCACCCCGGTTGGATTCGCAGGACGGCTACCTCTCCATCATCGCGGCCCTCGGCATCCTCGCGCTGTTGAGCGTCATCTGCATCTCCGTGTCGCGGGTGACGAACAACGAGGTCGCCATGGCCGGCAACGAGACCGTCTACCAGCGCAACTTCTACCTCGCCGAGGGCGCGGCCATGGAGGCGGTCGACATCCTGGACCGAACGTTCGACATCCGCGGAAGCGACATCGGCTGGATGGACCGGGCGGCGAAGAGCCTGCGGGTCGACAACGTGGCGACCTACTGGGACAACGCCGCCGGCGAGGCCGTCGTACCCCAAGCCTCGAACGTCGATCCGCCGCACACGCTCTTTGTCGCCGGCTTGGAGGGGGTCGCCCCGGGCTATTCGCTCGACATGGAGAAAGCCCGCATCCACGCCTTCGACATCTACGGCCGCTGCGTCTGGAACGGGACCGCGGTCATCAAGGTCGGCTACCTCGCGCCGTATTGAAGGGGCGGCGCGCGCTTGGACGGAGAAGGAAAAATGAAGACTCAGCCCGCTCGTTTCCCGCTGGATCAGAAGGGCCGGCCGGCCTGGCGGCGCCGGGCGCTCGAATGGGTGCTCGCCCTCATCGTCGCGCTCCATCTCCCGGCAGCCGCCCCGGGGCAGACCGGCGGCAAGCAGCTCGAGATGTCGGAGCTGCCGATGTTCACCCGCATGAACCCTCCGCCGCCCGCCATCATGCTGATGATCGACGACTCCTACAGCATGGACCACGAGGTCCTGGTGGCGGCGTTTTCGAGCGGCGATTTCAAGTATCCACTCCACCGCTACGACAGCAATACCGGCAAGTGGGAGTGGATCCAGCAGGACGGCAGCTACCTCTTCAAGCGCATCCCGGGCGACTACCGCGAGGATCAGGACGGCGACGTCCCGCAATATTTCGACGAGCAAACCCGAAAATTCTGGCGGTCCCAGTGGTGCGGGGCGAACCGCATTTTCTACAACCCCAAGCGGGACTACTCCCCCTGGCTGAAGGCCTCGGGGGCGCCCATGCCGAACGCGAACGTCGCCCTGCCGCTGAGCGACCCGATGCGGAATTACACCGTGGACCTGGGCGAGCTGGCCTTCACCGTCGGCAGCGGGGCGAGCGTCGTCAAGGTCCCCCATGCCCATTACTTCATGTATTCCGACATCGAGAAGGCGCCCTACCTCGTGGTGGTCGACGGCGGGATCCGCTATTACCGGGCGAGCGTGGCGCCCCACCCGCAGGCCGTGGAGGATTGGCAGAAGACCTGGTGGGAGATGGTGACGGCGCTCACCGAAACGAGCGAGGCGAGCACGCCGGCGGACGTGAAGACCCACCGCAGCTATGCCGAGGAGCGCCAGAACTTCGCCAACTGGTTCAGCTATCACCGCCGCCGGGAGTTCGTGGCCAAGGATGCCGTGGCGCGGCTCATCCTGAGCCTGAAGAACGTGCGCGTCGGCCTGTACGGGATCAACAGCCACTCCAGCCTGCCGAACAGCGGCGGTTTGAATGGAAAACCGGTCCTGTCGCCGCTCAAGCCGGTGAAGGTCGCCCAGGGGGACGCCGTCGCCGACAAGACTCCGGAGCTGCTCGAATCCCTCTACACCTACCGTTCGCAGGGGATGACCCCTCTGCGCAAGGGGTTGAACCAGCTCGGCCAGTTCTTCCAGGTGAACGACGGCAAGCTTCCCGGCACCAACCTGACGGGGGCCAAGCCCTTTGAGGAGAGCTGCCAGCAGGCCGTGACCGTGATCATCACCGACGGCTACTACAACCAGGACGCCGTCGAGCTTCCCGCCGGCGAGCGCAACGCCGACGGCGACAACGGCCCGCCCTATGCGGACGACTACAGCGACACGCTGGCGGACATCGCCATGTACTACTACGAACGGGACCTTCGGCCGAACCTCGAAAACATCGTCCCGCCCGTGAACGCGGCGGACATCAACCGGGCCCAGCACATGGTCACCTACGCCATCGCCTTCGGCGTCAAGGGCGTGCTCAACCCGGACGACTACGTCGGCCTCAAATCCAAGGCCGACGGAAAGTGGATCGTCTGGCCGAATCCGGTCGGCCCGGCCCACATCGACGACCTGTGGCATGCCGCGGTGAACGGCCGGGGGCAGTTCTTCAGCGTCTTCACCCCGGAGGATATGCAGAAGGCCATGGAGACGCTCTCCGAGGCCTTTTCCGACATGGCCCGGGGATCCACCGCGCAGGTGGCGGTGAACGGGGACAAGATCTCGGCGGGCTCCTTGGTGTTCCAGGCATCGCATGCCTATGAGAAGGGGGAGTGGAAGGGCGATCTCGACGCCTACTCGCTCGACCCCGCGACCGGGCGGCTCGCGGCGCGCGCCTGGTCGGCGGCCGCGGCGCTCGAAACCCAGCACTGGGACTCCGGCCGGGTGATCGCGACCTACGACCCCGAGCGGAAAAGCGGGGTGCCCTTCCGGCTGGAGGAGCTCTCCGATACCCAGAAGGGGCTGCTCGGCAACAAGCCCGGCAGCCTGGTCGAATACCTGCGGGGCCGGGAGGTGGACGGCATGCGGCCCCGGACCCAGAAGCTGGGCGACATCGTCAACTCCTCGCCGGTCTTCCTCGCGACGGACAGCCCGCACGGCGTCGTTTTCGTGGGCGCAAACGACGGGATGCTCCATGCCTTCAACTCCCAGAACGGCCAAGAGCTCTTCGCCTATGTGCCGAACCTCGTCTTCCACAAGCTGAAGGAGCTCGCCAGCCCGACCTACACCCACAAGTTCTACGTGGACCTCTCCCCGGTGGTCAAAAAGGGGGTCGAGATCTCCCCGGGCAACCGGATCGACCTGCTGGTCGGCGGCCTGCGCCGCGGGGGCAAGGGCTACTTCGCCTTGAACGTCACGCAGCCCATGGAGATCACCTCCGAGGCGGCCCTGAAAGCCCGCGTGATGTGGGAGGCGCCGTCAGCGACCGACCCCGACATGGGCTACTCCTTCTGCCGGCCGATCGTCGTCCGGTCGAACAGCACGGCCCATCCCTGGGTGGTGATCTTCGCGAACGGCTACAACAGCTTGAGCGAAAAAGCGGTGCTCTACATCCTGGATCCCAAGGACGGCGCCGCCATCCGCAAGATCGAGGCCGATGCCGGAACGGACAACGGCCTTTCGACCCCGCTCGTCGTCGACGCGAACTACGATGATAAGGTCGATTTCCTCTATGCCGGCGATCTCAAGGGGAACCTCTGGAAGTTCGACCTGCGCGACGCCGACCCGGCCAAGTGGGGGGTCGCCTTCAAGAAGGGGAGCGACCCGGCGCCGCTTTTCCAGGCGAAGGATGCCGCCGGCAAGGCGCAGCCCATCACCACCAAGCCGGATGTCATGTACCACCCGGAGAAGCCGGGGTTCCTGGTCTGCTTCGGGACGGGGAAGTATTTTTACGATGACGACTTCAAGGACAACAGCGTCCAGTCGATCTACGGCATCTGGGACTACGGGGACGCGGTCTACGACCTGCGCGGCAAGATCTGGAGCCCGGACGACGACGGCGAGCATCTCGGCGCCTTCGACCGCGGCGCCGCCAGCCGCCTGTCGAACCAGCCCGCGAAGGTGGACCTCCTCGAGCAGACGGCGACCGACATCGAGCGCACCATCGGCGGCGAGAAATACCGGCTGCGGCTCCTCACGGACCACAAGCCCGCCTGGAAAACCGAGGCGGACCCGGCTTCCGGCCAGAACCCCGATCCCGCCGCCTCCGAGCCGAACCACGCCGGCTATTTCATCGACCTGCCGGCCGGCGAGCGGGTGATCAACGACGTCATCATCCGCGGCGGTCTGCTGCTTGCGCTCGGCTTCAAGCCGACGGTCGACGTCTGCGGCTCGGGAGGCAACTCCATGTTCATGGAGATCAACGCCTTCACGGGCGGAAGCCCGATCCGGGCGATGTTCGACATCAACGGCGACCACCAGGTGGACGCCGGCGACCTCGTCGCGGTCGACGGCCGGAACGTGCCCCCGGCCGGGATCCAGTTCAGCGGCTTCATCCAGACCCCGGCCATCCTGCGCCTCGGGCCGCTCAACACGGCCGGGATCGAGATGAAGTATTTCAGCGCGAGCGACGGCGGGGTGCGGACGCTCGCCGAGCGCGCCCCGAAGCTCGGGCTGACCCACTGGATGGAGGTGCGCTACTAATGGAGGTGCGCTACTAGAGGCCGGCGGGGATCGATCGGCGGCTCTTGACTCGCGGCGCCGGAGCGGCCATCATCCCCGCATGGTCGTCTCCTTCCACCCCCTGATCGCGGCGGACCGAAACCTCATCTGCGCCGGCCGCGACCCGGGCCCGGCGGAGATCGCGGCCTTGAAGGGCGCCCGCGCCGTGATCCTCCCCCAGGGCTGCCGCGAGCGCCTCCACGCGGCCGCCCGGGAGAGCTGCCCGCACGTTTTTCCGAACTACGACGCGCGGTTCCGCTACCCGGGGAAGACCGGACAGATCCGCCTCTTCCGCGACACCGGCACCGCGCACCCGCCGACCGAGCTCTTCGCTTCGGTCGCCGATTTTGACCGCCGCCATTCGGTCGCGACCTACGCGCCGCTTCCCTGCGTCTTCAAATTCGATTGGGGCGGGGAGGGGGAGACCGTCTTCGCGGTGCGCTCGCGGGCGGAGCTTGCCCGGATGCTTAAGATGGCCGCAGCGTTCGAGCGCAGCGGGCAGCGGGGGTTTCTCCTGCAGGCGCTCGTCCCCGCGGGCGGGCGCGCCGTCCGGGTCGTCGTCGTCGGCGAGGCGCTCCGGTCCTACGAGCGCATCGCCGCCGAGCCGGGCGCGCTCCACGCGAGCCTGGCGGCCGGCGGCCGGGTGGAGGCCCGGCCGGACCCGGCGCGGCTGGCCGCGGCGGAAAATGCCGGCCGCGAGTTCTGCCGCCGCACGGGGATCAACCTCGCCGGGATCGACGTGATTTTCGCGGGCGAGGGGGGGGCGGCGCAGCCGCTTTTGCTCGAGGTGAACTACTTCTTCGGCCGGCGCGGGCTCGGCGGCTCCGCCGCCTACTACCGCCTGCTGCGGCGCGAGGTCGCGCGGTGGCTGGCGGGGCTGGGATAGCGGCCATGGGCGCCAACCGCAAAGACCCTTTCGGCATTCACCTGGAGGACTCCGACCTGAAGCGCGAGCGCGCGCGGGCGCGCGAGCTCCGGGCCTCGCCGTGGTGGAAGCGGCGGCTGGCCCGCGGCCGCTGTCACTGGTGCCACCGGAGCTTTCCCCCCGCCGCGCTCACCATGGACCACATCGTCCCGGTCTCCCGCGGCGGAAAGAGCGTCAAGGGAAACGTGGTTCCCTGCTGCAAGGAGTGCAACAACGCCAAGCGCGGGCTGCTGCCGATGGAGTGGGAGCGCTACCGCGAGCGGTTCGAGACCGGCGGGGCGGATCAGAGCGACACGGTCACGTAATAGCCCTGCTCGCCCCTCTGGATGAGGAGAACGAGGGAGGCCTTCTGGCGGTATTTGATCACGGCGCGGCGGAACTCCTCGGGGGAGGCGATTGTCGTGTCGTCGATCTGGCGCAGCACGTCTCCGGGGCGGGCCCCGATGCGCGCGAGCTGCGAGCCGCTGCGCACCTCGGCGATCACCACCCCCTCCCGGGCGGCGATGCGGAACTCCCGGCGGTTCTTGGAGGTTAGCTCCGCAACGCGCACCCCCAGCAGGCTCCAGGCGAGCTCGTCGGCGCGCTCGAGCGGGTACTCGCGGGTCGCGAGCGCGAGGCTAAGCGTCTTGCCCGCCCGCCACACCTGGACCTCGACGCTTTCGCCGGCGGCAACCCCCTGGAGGGCCGCCTGGTAGTCGTCGAGGGCGGCGATCTTCCGGCTCCCCACGGCGGTCACGATGTCCCGCTCGCGGAAGCCCCCCCGCTCGGCCGGGCTCTGCGGCTCGACGGCGCGCACCATCACCCCCTTGCGGCCGGGAAAGCCGAGGTACTGGGCGGTGCGCTCGTCGATTTCCTGGACGCTCAGCCCGATCCAGGGCGGCTTCACCTCCCCGTAGCGGATGAGATCGGCGACCACCTTCCTCGCCTTGCCGATCGGGATGGCGAACCCGATGCCCTGGGCCTTGGCGTAGATGGCGGTGTTGATGCCGATCAGCTCGCCGTTGATGTTGAGCAGCGGCCCGCCGCTGTTCCCCGGATTGATGGAGGCGTCGATCTGGATGAAGTCCTGCAGCACCCGCTCCTCGCTGCGGACGCTGCGGTTCAACGCGCTGATCACCCCGGTGGTGACCGTGTGCGAGAAGCCGAAGGGGTTGCCGATCGCGATCACGGTCTCGCCGATCATGAGGTCGTCGCTCGACCCCATGGCGACCGCGGGAAGCTTCTCGCGCGTCTCGATCTTGAGCACCGCGAGGTCGGAGTCCGGGTCGGCGCCGGTGATGCGCGCCTCGAACTCGCGCTCGTCCTGGAGCACGACCCGGATGCTGTCGGCCTGCTGGATCACGTGGGCGTTCGTCAGGATCAGGCCCCGCTCGCCGTCGATGATCACCCCCGAGCCGAGGCTCGTCTGCTGCCGGCGCCGCTCGAAGCGGGGGTCGAAGAAGTCGCGGAAAAACTCGTCGAACAGGGGGCTGCCGAACCCGCGGAAGGGGTTCGCCCGCGCCCGGATTTCGACCGCCGTGCTGATGTTGACGACCGCCGGGCTCACCTTGCGCACCGCCTTGACGACGGCGCTCTCCCTCGGGTTGTCCGCAGCGCCCGCGGGGGCCGCGGCGTAGCCGAGCAGCAGCAGGGCGGTTAGGGCGAGGCCGGCCGCCGTGAGCGCCGCCCGCCCGGTTCGGACTGGATTTGTCGCCGATCTTGGTTTATAAAGCATGGTTTTATCCGATTGGCATCCTCCGGGAAAGAATCCGACGCCGGATGATATACACCCGCCGACGGCGGGCCGCAACCTCTGCTGGAAGCACCGATGCCCAAGGACTACGACATCTTGAGCGCGCTCGAACGGCCGAGCCGCTACCTCGGCTCGGAAATCAACGCCGTGCGCAAGGACCCGCGGGGCGTGCGGCTGCACGTCGCGCTCGCCTTCCCCGACCTCTACGAGATCGGCACCTCCCACTTCGGGATGCAGATCCTCTATTCGATCCTGAACCGTCGGCCCGACATCGCCGCCGAGAGGGTCTTCGCCCCCGCCCCCGACCTCGAGGCGCTTTTGCGGCGCACCGGCCGGCCGCTCTTCTCCCTCGAGTCCCACCGGCCGCTCGCCGAGTTCGACATCCTGGGGTTCAGCCTGCTCTACGAGCTGAACTACACGAACGTGCTCACGATGCTCGACCTCGCCCGCATCCCCCGGAGAGCGAGCGACCGCGAGGAGCGGCACCCCTTGGTCATCGCCGGCGGGCCGTGCACCTGCAACCCGGAGCCGATGGCCGCCTTCTTCGATGCGCTGGTCATCGGCGACGGCGAGACGGCGCTGCCGGCCATGGCCGCCGCCTGGCTCGCCTGGAAGGCGGGCGGCGGGGGGCGGGACCGGGAGGCGCTGCTGCGCGACTGGTCCCGGATCGAAGGGGTCTACGTCCCGGCCTTTTTCGAGGCGCGGATCGATCGCGACGGCTTCCAGCACCTCGCCCCGCGCCGCCCGGATTACCGCACGGTCCGCCGGGCGATCGTCTCCGACCTCGACCGCGAGCCGCTCCCCGCCCGGCCGGTGGTCCCGTACGGCAAGCCGGTCCATGACCGGCTGCGCCTCGAGGTGTCGCGGGGGTGCACGCGGGGGTGCCGCTTCTGCCAGGCCGGCATGATCTACCGGCCGGTGCGCGAACGCTCCCCGCGGGCGCTCGTGGAGCTGGCGGCCGAGGCGCTCGCCGCAACCGGCTACGAGGACCTCTCGCTTTTGTCGCTCAGCACCGGCGACTACCGCTGCATCGGCCCCCTCGTCGCGGCGCTCATGGGGCGCTTCTCCGCAGAGCGGGTGGCGGTCTCGCTGCCCTCGCTCCGCGCCGGGACCGTGGCCCCGGAGCTCATGGAGCTGATCCGCAAGGTCCGCAAGACCGGCTTCACCATCGCGCCCGAGGCCGGGAGCCAGCGGCTGCGCGACGCGATCAACAAGAACATCGGCGAGGCGGAGATTTTCGAGACGGTCGGGGACGCCTTCCGGCTCGGCTGGAAGCTCGTCAAGCTCTACTTCATGATCGGGCTGCCGACCGAAACCCGCGAAGACATCGCCGCGCTGATCGACCTCGTGCGGCGCCTGCGCACCGTGAAGGCGCCCGGCGGCGGGCGCGGAAGGCTGAACGTGAGCGTCGCCACCTTCATTCCCAAGCCCCACACCCCGTTTCAGTGGGCCGGGCAGATCCGCCTGGAGGAGAGCCGCGAGAAGCTCGATTGGATCGAGCGCGAGATCGCCTTTCCCGGCGTCGAGTTCAAATGGCAGAACCCGCGGATGAGCCTGCTCGAAGGGGTCTTCGCCCGCGGCGACCGGAGGCTCGCCGCGGTCCTCGAGGCGGCGCACGCCCGCGGCTGCCGCTTCGACGGCTGGAGCGACCGGTTCGACTTCGCAGCCTGGACGGACGCCTTCGAGGCGGCCGGGGTCGACCCGAGCTTCTTCACGCACCGCCCCCGGGCGCTCGACGAACCCCTGCCCTGGGCGCACATCGACAGCCGCGTCGACCCCGATTTCCTGAAGCGCGAGTGGGAAAAGGCGCTGGGCGGCGGCTTGACGGCGGACTGCCGCGACGGCGACTGCCAGGGCTGCGGGGTCTGCGATTTCGACGGCCTGCGCCCGCGCACGCACGCGCCGCGCGGCCGCGAGGCCGCGGCGGGCGCCCGGGCGCCGGCCGCGCCGCCGCCCGCCGCGGCGCCGCGGCGCGTCACCCTGTGCTATGAAAAGCTCGGCCCGGCGCGCTTTTTCGGGCACCTCGAGCTCGTCAACCTCTTTTTGCGCGCGCTGCGCCGCGCGGGCGTGCGCGTCAAGTACTCCGAGGGGTTTCATCCCAAACCGCGGGTCGCCTTCGACAACCCGCTTCCCACCGGGATGGAGAGCGAGGCGGAGCGCATGACCGTGACCGTCTGCGAGGAGCGGGGAGCGGAAGCGCTCGTTGCCGCGCTGAATGCCGAGCTCCCCGAGGGGCTGCGCGCCTTTGCCTGCCCCGGCGGCGAGCCCGCGGCCGCGCCCCTCGCCTGCACCTACCGGGTCGAGCTCCCCGGGATGTTTTCGGAGGCCGCCGGCCCCTTCGACCCCGAGCGCCCGATCACCGTGAACTCGGGCAAGGGCAAGTTGAAAAAAGCGGCGCTTAAGGATATCTTGTATGGCTACGCGTGGCGCGGCCCCGGCACGATCGAGCTCACCATGGCCTGCGGCCCCGGCAACTCCGTGCGGCCGGCGGAGCTTTTGAAGCAGCTGTTGCAGGTGCCCGAAGAGCGGCTTTCCGCCGCCCGCATCCGCAAGCTTCTGAAAACGGCGGCGATTGCCCCCCGCTGAGGACGTGCAGCCCATGTACAAGCAGCTCATCATCAACGTGACCGAGCACGAGACGCGGGTCGCGCTGCTCGAGGACGGGACGATCGTCGAGCTTCACGTGGACCGGGGCGACGACTCCGACGTCGCCGGCAACATTTACAAGGGCCGGGTGCTGCGGGTGCTCCCCGGCATGCAGGCGGCGTTCGTCGACATCGGCCTGAACCAGGCCGGTTTCATCTACGTCGACGACGTGTCGCAGGACAATTTCCGGGACATCGAGCGGCTCTTCCGGCTGGGCGCCGAGGAGGGGGACGCCGAGCCGGGCGAAGCCGAAATGCCGCTTGCGCCGCGCCGCCGCGGGCTGCTGATCGAGGAGCTCCTGGTCGAGGGCCAGGACGTGCTCGTCCAGGTGGCGAAGTCGCCCATCGGCACCAAGGGCGCCCGCATCACGGCGCATATCTCCATCCCGGGGCGGTTTTTGGTGCTGATGCCCTCCTCGAGCCACATCGGCGTCTCGCGCCGCATCGAGGACGAATCCGAGCGCGCGCGCCTCAAGCAGCTGGTCCAGAGCCTGCGCAAGGAGGAATACGGCTTCATCGTCCGCACGGCCGCCGAAGGCGAAAGCGAGGAGAAGATCGCCTACGAGATGGGGTTCCTCATCAACCTATGGGACAACATCCGGCGCAAGTACGAAAACGCCCCCTCGCCCTCCCTGATCTACCAGGACCTCTCCATCAGCCTGCGGGCCGTCCGGGACCTCCTGCTTCACGAGGTCGAAAAGCTCGTGATCGACTCCCGGCCCACCTACGAGGCGGTCCTCGCCTTCCTGGACACCTACATGCCGAGCCTCAAGGAGAACGTCATCCTGTATGAAAGCCCCGAGCCGGTCTTCGACGCCTACAACCTGGAGGCCGACATTTCGCGGGCGCTCAAGCGCAAGGTGTGGCTGAAATCGGGGGGCTACATCCTGATCGAGCACACCGAGGCGCTCACCGCGATCGACGTCAACACCGGCCGCTACGTCGGCAAGCACAACCTGGACGAAACCATCCTCAAGACCAACCTCGAAGCCGTCAAGGAGATCGCCTACCAGATCCGCCTGCGGGACATCGGGGGGATCATCATCATCGACTTCATCGACATGGAGAAGAAGTCCAACCAGGAGCGCGTCTTCAACGCCTTCCGCGAGGCGCTCAAGCGCGACAAGAGCAAGACCCACGCGCTGCCCATGTCCGAAATGGGTCTCATCCAGATGACCCGCAAGCGCACCCGCGAGCCCTTGACGCGGATCCTCTGCGAGCCTTGCTTCTACTGCGAGGGGGAAGGGTACATCGTCTCGCGGCAGTCGGTCTGCTATGCGATCTACCGCGAAATCCAGCGCAGCTGGCGCGACGTCGTCGGCCAGCGCGTCGCCATCCGCGCCAACCCCCAGATCGCCGAATACCTGCACCGCGAGGAAAACCATCTCATCACCCACCTGGAGCGCGCGCTCGGCAAGCAGGTGGTCATCTACCCGGAGCCGCAGTTCCACATCGAGCAGTTCGAGGTCTTCCCGATCAGCGATTCCTCGGCGCCCGCCGCCTGAGCCCGCTTCCGCCGCCGGTCATTTCATAGTTCTTGACAAAAACAAACGATTATGATTTCCTTCCACGATTTAGAAGTCCAACTCTAGCGGTGGACGCCGTCCCCATGACCGCGCGCCGCGGCACCGGAGGTCACCTGAAGCATGAAACGACCGTTTCAACCCAGCCGTCTCAAGCGCGCCCGCAATCACGGCTTCCGCAAGCGGATGTCCACCAAGGCGGGCCGCATGGTGCTGAACCGCCGTCGGGCCAAGGGCCGCAAGCGGCTGACCATGGTCTGATCGGGGCTTGCGCTGCGGCTTCGCCAAGGTCGACCGCATCCGCCGGCGCAGCGGCTTCGCGGAGCTGGCGGCCTCCGGCCGGCGGATTCAGACCCGCCTGTTCATCGCCATGGTGGCCGGCGGGAGCGCCGGCCGCAGTCGGCTGGGGATCACCGTCACCCGCCGCGTCGCCGGAGCGGTCCACCGCAATCGGATCAAGCGGCGCGTGCGGGAATTTTTCCGCCTGAACCGGCATCTCTTCGCGGGAGGCCACCTGGACATCAACGTCATCGCCAAGCGGGAGGCGGCGGGGGCATCCGGCCCCGAAGTTTTCGCGGACTTGCAGGAACTCTTTGAGAAAGCGGCTAAACTTGACCATTGAGGGCCTTCTGCGCATCGTCATCCTTACGCTGATCAGGGCCTACCAACTCACGCTTTCCCCGGTTCTCGGACCCTCGTGCCGTTTTTATCCCTCCTGCTCCGAATATGCCATGCAGGCGATTGCGCGCCACGGACCGGCAAGAGGCCTCCGGCTCGCGTTGAGACGGCTGTTGCGCTGCCACCCTTTTCACCCCGGCGGCCTGGATCCCGTGCCCTGATGGCACCCATCATCGGTTAGGAAAAAGAAGTCGCCCAAAGCGGTTTTGCCCGCCGTCGGCCGGGAAGACGCTCCAAGCACTTGGGAGATCGAAATGGATCAAATGCGGTTGTTGATAGCCCTGGTTCTCTCCTTCCTGGTCTTCTTCGGCTACAACCATTTCTTCGGCGAGCCCCAACAGAAAAAAACCGACACCCGCATCCAGGCCGAGCCCTCCCCGGCGGAAGATGCCGCCAAGGCTGCCGCCAAGCCCAAGCGCGCGGAAGCCCCGGCGGCGGCGCCGGCGCTCCCGACCCCCAAGCCCGACCGCCCGCTTCGCAGCCTTGAAATCGACACCCCGCTCTTCACGGTCTGGATTTCCGAGCAGGGGGCGGCCGTCAAACGCATCCTGCTCAAGGCCTACCGCGAGACGAGCGCCAAGGATTCGCCGCTCAAAAGCCTCGCGCCCCCGGAGAGCTCGCTCGAGCTATTCCGCGCCGGGCTGGAGGGCGGCGGCCCGGCGGCCGCGGAGGCGCTTTTCTTTCAGGCCGATTCCGACCGCGACCGGGTGACGGTCGCCGAGGGCGGCGCGCAGCGGGTCGTGTTCCGCTCCGCCCCCGTGAACGGGGTTCAGCTGGAGAAGGCGTTCAGCTTCGCGGCCGATTCCTATGCCGTCGGCCTCGAGGTGAGCCTTCTCAACCACGGCGACCGGGAGCTGAAAGACCGCCTGGCCCTCGTCCTGCGCGAGGTGTACCAGAAGGAAAAGAAATCCTACGCCTTCGAGGGACCCACCCTGCTGATCGAGGACAAGCTCAAGGAGGTCCCGCTCGACGAGATTGCCAAGAACAGCAGTATTCCTGGAAAAATCAAATGGATGGCGCTTCAGTCGCGCTATTTCATGACCTGTCTGGTGGCCCCCGGCGCCCCCGCCTCCGAAGCGCGCCTCGCGCGGCTTCCCGCCGGCGAGGTGGTGGAGGCGAAATACTTCGAGCCGGAATTCAGCCTCGGCGCCGGAGAGGGGCGCAAGTTCGAATACCAGCTCTACTTCGGGCCGAAAAGCACCCCGGCCCTCGCCAAGGCCGGCCACCAGCTCGAGCGGGTGGTCGATTTCGGCACCTTCGATTTCCTGGCCAAGCCCTGCGTGTGGCTGTTGAACTTCTTCTACGGGCTCATCCCCAACTACGGGGTGGCGATCATCATCCTCACCATCCTGACGAAGATCGTGCTCTGGCCTTTGGGCACCAAGAGCTACAAGTCGATGAGCCAGATGAAGAAGATGCAGCCGCTGATCCAGGAGCTGCGCGAGAAATACAAGAACGACCGCAAGAAGATGAACGAAGAGGTGATGCGGCTCTACCGCACCTACAACATCAACCCGGTGGGCGGATGCCTGCCGATGGTGCTACAAATACCTGTATTTTTTGCACTTTATCGTATGCTGGACCAGGCCATCGAACTGCGGCACGCGCCCTTCCTCGGCTGGATCAACGACCTCTCGGCGCCCGACCGCCTTTTCAATTTCGACTTCTCGATCCCCTTCATGGAGCCGCCCTACGGCATACCGGTGCTGACGCTGGTCATGGGCGCCACGATGTTCTGGCAGCAGAAGATGTCGCCCCCCGCCGGCGACCCGACCCAGGCCAAGATGATGATGCTGATGCCGATCGTCTTCACCTTCATTTTCATCAATTTTTCGTCGGGGCTGGTGCTATATTGGCTGATCAGCAACGTCCTGTCGATCGGCCAGCAGTACTATACGCAGAAAAAATATGCCTGAGCCGCCGGTCTCGCTGCGCGGTGAGGCGCTCCCGGAGCGCTTGCGCGGCGCTGCGCGGGCCGGCCCCCGGCCGGGGATGACCCATCCCGGGACCTGCCGCTATGAGCACGACCACGATCGCCGCCCTGGCGACCCCGCCCGGAACCGGAGGGATCGCCATCATTAAGATATCCGGCCCCGCGGCCGTGGCGATCGCGCGGTCCGTTTTCAAGCCGGCCGACGGCGGCCGCGACGGCTTCCAGAGCCACCGCCTGCGCTACGGGCACGTGATCGATCCGGCCGACGGAAGGATCCTGGACGAGGTCCTGGTCGCCGTGATGCGCGCCCCGCGGAGCTACACGCGCGAGGACGTGGTCGAGATCAACGCCCATGGGGGGCCGCGGGCGGTCGCGGAAATCCTCAAGGTCGTCCTGGACCAGGGGGCGGTGCTGGCCGAGCCCGGGGAATTCACCCGGCGTGCCTTCTTGAACGGTCGCATCGACTTGACCCAGGCGGAGGCGGTCGCCGACCTCATCCAGGCGCAAAGCGAAGATGCCCTGCAGGCCGCCGTCGCCCTGGCCGGGGGAGGGCTCAAACGCGAGGTCGAGCGCATCCAGGAGGATTGCACCGAGCTGTTGGCCGAGGTGAACGCCGCGATCGATTTTCCCGAGGAGGTCGTCCTCGACGAGGCCGGCGGCCCGGCGCTCGGGCGCGCCATCGAGACCCGGCTTGCGGCGCCGCTGCGCGGGCTGGCCGAGCGTGCCGCCAAGGGCCGGATCCTGCGCGAGGGGGTTTCCGTCACCATCGCCGGACGGCCGAACGTGGGCAAGTCCAGCCTGATGAACCGGCTTCTCCTCCGGGAGCGGGCCATCGTCACTCCGCATCCCGGAACGACGCGCGACATCATCGAAGAGCGCCTGCTGGTCAAAGGGATCGAGGTGCGTCTCTGCGATACGGCCGGAATACGCGCAAGCCGCGACCCGATCGAATCCGCCGGGATCGGCCGGGCCCTCGAGCAGCTCGATCGGGCCGATTTGGTCCTTCTCGTGCTCGAGGCCCATCGCCCGGTGGACGCCGGCGATGAAGCCATATTTTCCGCCGTGCGCGGAAAACCGGTGCTGCCGGTCTTCAACAAGCGCGATCTCCTGGCCGCAGGGGCGGCCCTCCCGGAGCTTCCCGCCGGCTGGGGGGAGGCGGCCGCGGTTTCCGTCTCGGCGCTGACCGGCGAGGGTCTCGCGCAGCTCACCGATGCGATCCATCGCCTGGCCGGCGGAGAGGGCGCGCGGTGTGCCGCCGGGGCGGTCATCCCGAACCTGCGCCAGGGTATCCTGCTCAACGGGTGCCTCAAGGCCGCGGAAGCGGCCGTGGAGGAGCTCGGGCGCGGGATGCCGCTTGAAATCGCGGCGCTGCACCTTTCCGAAATCCTGACCGGATGCGCCCAGGTGTTGGGCACCCGAGCGGATCCCGATACCCTGGAGCGCATCTTCAGCCGGTTCTGCATCGGGAAGTGAGCCGCATGAACGCGCCCTCCCCCGATGCCCCATGATTGTTCCACGTGAAACATCGCGCGGTAACCACGCCGATGTTCCACGTGAAACAATCCCGGCGGACGGCGCGGACAAACCTAATTATTCCGAGAGGCGATGATGGATTTCGACTTCACACCGTACTTCGAAAAATACGAGCGGCTGGTGGCCACGGCGGACGCGGCCTTCGAGCGGGTTAAGAACGCTTATGCGGCCTGCGTTCAATGCCGGCAGGGCTGTGCCGACTGCTGCCATGCGATCTTCGACCTGACTTTCATCGAGGCCCTTTATCTGAACCACTGCTTCAAGCAAAAGGTGGCGGGCGCCGACCGCGAACGGATCCTGGAGGCGTCCAACCGCTTCGACCGGGAGCTTGCCCGCATCAAGCGCCGGGCCGCTCAGGCGCTCAAGGCGGGCCGCAGCGAGGAGGAGATTCTTACGGAGCTTGCGGCCGAGCGCCTCCGCTGCCCGCTCTTGAACGACCGGGAGCTCTGCGACCTCTACGAAAACCGCCCCATCACCTGCCGGTTCTACGGCATCCCCACCGCCATACGGGGGGCCGGACACACCTGCGGCCGCTCCGGATTCGAGCCGGGCGAATCTTACCCGACCGTCAAGCTGGACGCGGTGCTCGCACGCCTCCAGGAGATTTCCGCCGAGCTGGTGCTCGCCTTGAAGTCGCGCCACATCGGTTTGGCCGACCTCCTGGTGCCGGTCTCCTCGGCGCTGATTAACGCTTACGACGAAGAGTACCTGGGGCTTAAGGCGCCGGAGCCCTCGCCGCCACGGTCAACGAAAAAAAAGCGCCGGAGAACGCTATGAGCGAATATTCCTCCGAGGAAGCCGAACGCCGCAAACGCGCGGTCTTCGATTCCATGTCCCCGCGCCGTCAAAAGCACATCCTCAAAAAAGGATACGACCGCTGGGATCCCTTCGTCGAACCGAAGGATCCCATCGATATCCGCAAGGACCGCACCCAGCGCACGACCCATACCCTGGTGCGTGAATTCCTGCAGAGCCGCCCGCAGGCGGAGGTCAACCCCGCCTACAGCCGCGGCGTCCTCGAAATCGCCCTCGGGATCGTCAACAACGAGGACCGGTTTCGCGGGATGTTCGAGTTCGCCTGCTGGTACCGCGAGCTGCTCGCGCGCGAAACAGACCCGGACGGCTCCGGCTGAAGCCGCCGCGCGGAACGGCCGGCGATCCTGGATTTCCCGCACCGCTGCTTGACCGGCGCAGCGCGATCCGATATACCGACCCCACGCGGCCGCCCGCCCCGACAACCGGGCTGCGGCCGGTTCCCATATTCATCCCCCGGCCGCCATTGCGCGGCCACGTGCGTTTTCTGAGGAGGAGAGCTATGCGCGGACGAACCTGGGCCTTTGCGGCGTGTCTGGCACTTGTTTCGCTGACCCTCATCCCGGCCGCCGGCGGCGCGGACAAGCCCTTCACCTTCGGGCTTCTTTTGGTCGGCCCCTACAATGACCACGGCTGGAGCCAGGCACATTACGAGGCCGGCAAATACGTCGAGAAAAAGATCCCCGGAACGGCCATGATCTACATCGACAAGGTCAACCCGGCGGACCGCCCGGGGGTCACCATCCCGCAGCTGGTGGACGACATGGTCGAAAAAGGGGCGCGGCTGATCATCGCGAATTCCGACGACATGAAGGACGGGACGCGCGAGGCTGCGCGCCAGCACCCGAACGTCCAATTCCTGCACATCTCGGGCGACGATGTCCTGACGGGGAAGGGGACGCCCAACCTGAGCAACCTGATGGGCCGGATGGAGTACGGCAAAATGATGGCCGGCTTTGCCGCCGCCCTGACGACCCGCACGGGGAAGATCGGCTACCTCGGGCCCCTGATCAACGAGGAGACGCGCCGCCTTGCGGCCGCCGCCTACCTCGGCGCCCGCCATGCCTGGGAAACCGTTCTAAAGAGGAAGCCCGCGGACCTCAAGTTCCAGGTGACCTGGATCGGCTTCTGGTTCAATATCCCCGGGGTCACCACCGACCCGACCCAGGTGGCTCAGAATTTTTTCAATTCGGGCCATGATGTCGTCATCTCCGGGATCGACACGACCGAGGCGCTCGCGGTCGCCAAGCAGAAAAAGCAGGAGGGCAAGGCGTGCTGGGCGGTCCCCTACGATTTCATCGGGGCCTGCCAGACGGCCCCGGAAGTGTGCCTCGGGGTGCCCTATTTCAACTGGGGGCCGGGGTACGTGAGGTTCATAAAGGCGGCCATGGACAAGAGCTGGAAGCCCGAATGGCTCTGGCTCGGCCCGGATTGGAAAGATATCAACAACCCCGACACGAGCACGATCGGCTTCCAGCCGGGAGCCGCCCTGCCGGAGGCGGTAAAGCCCGAGCTCGACAAGTTCATCGCCGAGCTAGGCTCCGGCAAGCTCAACCTTTTCAAAGGCCCGCTCAACTACCAGGACGGAAAGCCTTTCCTCAAGCCCGGAGAGGCGGCGAGCGACAAGCAGATCTGGTACATGGAGCAGCTTCTGGACGGCATGCAGGGGCAGAGCAGCCCCAAGAAGTGATGCGGTCCAAAAGGAGCTGACCGCGGCGCTGCGCTTCTTCCCGCTACCGGCTGGCGGCGAGCCGCGCGCCGGCTTCGCCTGGCGGATGCATGCTGGTTGATTTAGTTGAAATAACCAAGCATTTCGGATCGGTGCGGGCCAACGAAGCCATAAGCCTCACCTTCCGCGGCGGTGAACTCCACGCGCTGCTGGGCGAAAACGGCGCGGGGAAATCGACCCTGATGAAAATCCTGGCGGGCTTCGTCACGCCGACCTCCGGAAGCATACGCGTGAACGGCCGCGACGTGCGGATCCGGGGGCCGGCGGATGCCGTCCGCCTGGGAATCGGGATGCTCTACCAGGACCCGCTCGACTTCCCGCAGCTGAGCGTTCTGGACAACTTCGCTTGCGGTCAGGCCGGCCGGCTCTTTCCGCACCGCAGCGCATTGAGGCGCCGGCTGCGGCGGCTGGCCGAATCCTTCCAGTTCAACCTCGATCCGGACGCCCCGGCCGAGCGCCTCACGCTGGGCGAGCGCCAGCAGCTTGAGCTGCTGCGCCTGCTCGCTCTCGGGGTAAACCTCCTGATCCTTGACGAGCCGACCACCGGCATCTCGAGCGCCCAGAGGGAGCTCCTCTACGCCGCGCTGCGCCGCCTGGCGCGCGAGCAGAACAAAACGGTCGTCCTGGTATCGCACAAGCTCGATGACGTGGAGGCGCTCTGCGACCGCGCGAGCATCCTGCGCCTCGGCCGCTTCGCCGGTGCTCAGGAGCGGCCCTTCGACACCGCGGCCATGCTCGGCATGATGTTCGGCCGCGCTCCCGACATGGCCCCGCGGCGGTTTCCGCGTCCCGGCGCCGAGGTGCTGCGGCTGGAAAAGGTGAGCGGCAGGGGAGGACGCTCCGGGCTTGCGGACTGCACGGTGGCGGTCCGCGAGGGTGAGATCGTGGGACTGGCCGGCCTCGAGGGGAGCGGCCAGGAGGTTTTTCTACGGGTGGCCTGCGGATTGAAGCCCTCCGCATCCGGATCGATCCACCTCCGGGAACGCCGGATGAACGGGTGCCGCTACCACGACTTCCGCCGCCGCGGAGTGGCGTTCCTTCCCGCGGCGAGGCTCGAGGAGGGCCTGGTTCCCGGCCTCAGCATCGCTGAACACGAAGTGCTGCTTAGCACCGGCCCGTTTTACCGGCTTCAGCTGCGCTCCGCCATGGAGAAGGCCTCCGCGAGAATCGCGCAGTTCCGCATCAAGGGCCGGCCCCAAACGCCGGTCGAGGAGCTCTCCGGCGGAAACCAGCAGCGCCTGATGCTTTCGACCCTTCCCCCCGAGCCCGCCCTGCTGCTGCTGGAGAACCCCACCCGCGGCCTGGACGTCGAATCGACGCTTTGGGTCTGGGAATGCCTGAAGCGCTTGCGGGGCGGCCGCGCCGGCATCGTCTTCGCCACCCCGGAGCTGGACGAGATCCTCATGTTCGCCAGCCGGGTCCTTGTTTTTTTCAACGGGAGCATCATCAAGGACGCCGCCGTCGCTGCGACCGATGCGGCCGAGCTCGGTAGGGCGATCGCCGGGAGGCTTTGAGAATGATGCGGGAGCACCTGCATTCTCTCGGCCGGCTCTCCCTGGCCGCGGCGGCGGTCCTGGGGTTCGCCCTCGCGGTTCTCGCCGCCGCCGGAGCCCCGCCCTTCCAGGCCCTCGCCCACATCGTCCAGGGCTCGATCGGGTCCTGGGCCAAGTTCGCCCAGGTGATCAAAGTCTGGATTCCGCTGACGCTCTGCGCCTTAGGCCTGCTCTTCACGTTTCGCATCGGGCTCTGGAACATCGGGATCGAGGGGCAGGTCACGGCCGGGGCCATCTGCTCGGTCGCGGTGCTGAGGATGGCCGTCGAGCGCCCGGAGCTCGCCCCGTTAAGCCTTGCGGCCGCCCTGGCGGCCGCCATGCTGGGGGCCGCGCTTTGGGCGGCTCTCGCCGGGCTTCTCAAGACCAAGGGCGGCGTGAACGAAATATTTGCCGGGCTGGGGCTCAATTTCGTCGCCCAGGGATTGGTTCTCTGGCTCATTTTCGGGCCCTGGAAGCAGGCGGGGGTCGCTTCGATGAGCGGAACCGAGACGCTTCCGGAGACGCTTTGGCTGGGCGTTCCCTCGGGTTGGCGGATCCCGCCGGCAGCGCTTCTCGTCACCGCGGCGGCCTTCCTCGCCACCGGCCTGGTCCTGTACGCGACGAGAATCGGACTCCACCTGAAGGCGGCCGGAAGCAACGCCCAGGCGGCCCATCTTTTCGGCCTCTCCCCGGGCCGGCTGATCCTCCTCGCCATGTTCGCGGCGGGCGCGGCTGCCGGACTGGCCGGAAACTTCCAGGTAACCGCGGTTTACCATCGCCTCATACCTTCTATTTCAAGTAATTATGGATACTTATCATTACTCGTGGTCATGCTGGCAAACTACCGCATCGGATGGATTGCACCGGTGGCGCTCTTCTTTGCCGGCTTGAGCGTGGGCAGCATTCAACTGCCGATGATGCTGCAGCTCGACTCCTCCTTGAGCGGAGTCATCCAGGGCGCTCTGGTTCTGGCGGCCCTCGGGCTGGGCGGCTGGCGGCGGCGAATGGCGGATGCGCGCCGGGCGGCGGAGGGCGGATGGAAATCGAGCTGACGCTCATTATAGCAAGCATCATCGCGGGCGCCGCGCCGATCGTACTCGCGACCCTCGGGGAGACGCTGACCGAGAAATCGGGGATGATCAACCTCGCGCTCGACGGCACCATCCTGCTTGCGGCCATGGCCGCCTTTGCCGCCGCGCTGCACAGCCAGAGCATTCTTGCCGGCTACCTCTGCGGGGCGCTCGTCGGCGCCGCGTTTGCCGCCCTCATCGCCATCTTCACGATCCACCTCGGTCAGAACCAGGTCGCGGTCGGCTTCGTGCTGACGCTGCTCACCCGCGACCTGGCCTATTTCATCGGCAACCCCTATGCCCGCCGGCAGGGCCCGCAGACCGAGATCATGCCGATCCCGTTGCTCGAGGAGATCCCGTTCTTCGGGCCGGTGTTCCTGCGGCACCACGCGCCGGTCTATTTCAGCCTGGCCATGATCGCCCTCTGCTGGTGGTACATCCACCGCACCTCACCGGGGCTTGCGCTCCAGGCGGTGGGGGAGAACCCCGCGGCCGCGCATGCCCGGGGGATCAACCCCGCGCGCTGGCAGTTGGCGCATGCCGTTCTGGGGGGGCTTCTGGTCGGCCTCGCGGGCGCCTGCTTCTCCTTGACCGCCAAACCCGGCTGGGGCCGGCCCCAGGGCGCCGAGGGGACCGGGTGGATCGCGCTGGCGCTCGTCATCTTCGGGGGCTGGCACCCCGTGAAGGCCGCCGCCGGCGCCTACCTCTTCGCCTTTCTTCAGGTGATGGGGATCTATTTCCAGTCCTGGGTCCCGGCGGTCCCCTCCCAAGTGTTCCAGGTCGCGCCTTTTCCTCTGATGATCTTCACCCTGCTGATCATGTCGCTCACCCAGCGGGAAAGAGCAGGCGCCGGAGCGGGCCGCCGGGGAAGAGCCGCGCGGCTGGCGCGCTTTTTTTCCGGGCGGGCGCCGGCGGCCCTGGGAAGGCCCTTCCGGCCGGGTTGACGCGCGGCGGCAAGCGGCGGTTGAATAAGCTCTTAGAGAAGCTGAAAAGAGCTGCGGGCCTTTCTACCACCTCAGCAGCCGCCGCTTGGGTCTTTTCGAGGGGGTCATCAGGTCGAGCCGAAACCGGGGCGGCCGGATGGAGGAGACCGGGGAAGGGTCCGACCGATCGCGCGGGGTGCACGCCCGATCGCGGGGCAGGCGGATCTTACCGCCGCAGCTCCGGCAGCGCAGGGCGGATGCGTTTTCGGGGACCCCCGCGCGGCGCAGCCGATAGCTGCGCCGGCAGGCGGGGCAAACCACCTCCACGCGCCCTTCGCGCGCGGTGATCGTGATCGCGGGGTTTCGGCTCATTTTGGTTTCGATATCGGCTGGGTTCAGCCTTGACTTTAACCTGGATGCATCCTGCCGGCTTGCTTGTATGCCGCGGCCGAATGAATGGAACAACCTGCGCCGACCATAGAAGCCGCATACCACCGGATCCCGGTGCTCCTCGAGGACGATGAAATCATCGCCATCGACAAGCCCTGCGGGCTTGCATCCATCCCCGAGCGCAACCCCTCCCGTCCCTCGCTCCTCTCGATCCTGGAGCAAGCGCGGCGGCGGCGGTATTACGTCGTACACCGCTTGGACAAGCAGGTGAGTGGAGTTATTCTTTTCGCGAAGAGCGCCGCCGCCCACCGCCACCTCAACCTGCAATTCGAGCGGCGGAAGGTTGAAAAGACCTACTTCGCCCTGATCCACGGGGCGCTGGACCCGGACTCCGGAACGATCGAAATTCCACTGCGGCGTTTCGGCTCGGGCCGGATGGGAGCCGATCCGGTCGCCGGCAAACCCTGCGCGACCGCCTTCCGGGTCGTGCGGCGCTCGGCGCAGTTCACCCGCATCGAGATCTTCCCCCTTACCGGGCGCAAGCACCAGATCCGCGCCCATTTCTTTTCGATCGGGCATCCGGTGGTCGGCGACCCGCTTTACGGCGAAAAGTCGCTCCAGCGGGCGTACCCGAGGATCCAGCTGCACGCCGCAAGGCTTGCGTTCGTTCGGGCCTCGGGCGAGCGCGTCGAGGTTATATCCCTCGCGGCGGCCGACTTCGTGCGGATGCTGGATGGGCTCATGACCTGATCCCACCCGCTGAACAAGCCCTTTCCACTAATATATTTCTGGTATTTTCCAAGATGCCCCATTCCTTTCCGACTTCTGCGCCTATAACTTAAGATACTGTTTTAGTACGGTTTAATCATAAAATGCGGGCGGGTCGGATCAAATCCCATCGGGACACGCGGCTCAAGGCCGCGCGCGCCGCGAGCGTACGACCCGGCGGATCGGCACGAAAAATAATTATTGATTTTTCTAAAATTTTTTATGAAAATCAACTTTCATTCCTTGGGACAGTTTATTAGCGTGGAGCATCGCGGACCGCTTATGAAAAAAATACTTGTTTTTTGCAAGTGTTTTTTTCCCGGCACCCCGGCGCGATCCTTTCGGCTTTCCGAAGTTTCGCTGCCGGCGCCGAGCTTAACCGGCGGTGGATAAACGGGGCCTTGAGGCCGTACCCGGGCGCTGGAAAGCCATTGTAAACCATGGCGTATTAATGCGCTGCTCCCCTGTGCGCAGCTTTGGAATCAGGCGCCCGCCACATTTTTTGGAAGGCCGATGCCGATGACCACGAACGTCGCCGCCCCCGAAAAGATAGCCGAGCTTACCCGCAAACTCGAACAAACCGAGACCGCCCTGCAGGTGCTCCTCGACCGACGGGAAAAGGACCTCGCCCGCCTGCGCGAGGAGTTCAACGAAAAATTGAGAAACATGATCGCTCCTTACGTGGAGCACCTGCGGCAGACCCGGTTGAGCCCGGAGCAGGCCGAATACCTCGAGCTGCTCATAAAAAACCTCCAGAGCATCTCCGACCCGGCTTATGCCAAGCTTTCCTCACCGGCCTTCCGCCTGTCGCCCACCGAGGTGAAGGTGGCGCAGCTGATCCGCGACGGCAAGACCAACAAAGAGATCGCGAAGCTGATGCACCTGTCGCGCAGCACCATCCTGACCCACCGCCACCACATCCGCGTAAAGCTTGGGATAAAAAACGAAAAGGTGAACCTGCGCTCCTTTCTGCTGGGATGACCCCCCTCCTTCCGCCAAATCCGCCGCGCCGGCACGCTCAAGCGAACACCCTTATCCATATTTTTTGAGTATTTAAAACCATCAAGCGCGTCCCGGGCGATTCCGATAAAAGAGATATCCGGCTGCGGATCGACGCTGTCTTGAGGCCGTGATCCGGCGTTGCGCGGCTTTTGGAAACGCGCATGTCGTTTGGCGAATGTGCTGCGCCTCCAAATCGCCGCGCGTCCTGGCTGACGGCCTTCGCCACAGCATGATAGGGCGCGGGTGCGCCCGCCCCCGGGGGGAGAATAAGCCGGGTCGGTTGGAGGCTTGCGGCAGATCGTCAACGGGAGGGGTGCGGACCAATGGTGGAGCGGGAGCTTACAAGCAACCGGATCGCCGAGGAGCTCTTCCGGCTCCCCACGCTGCCGGGAATCGCCGTCCGGATTCTTACGGCGGTCAGCGATGACTCGTTCGGTTTCAGAGACCTGAAGGAGATCATCTCATCCGATGCCGCCTTGAGCGCGCGGGTCCTGCAAGCGGCCAACTCCCCGTTTTACGGCCGCAGCGGCTCCATCGCCTCTCTCGGGCAGGCCGTCGCCTTGCTCGGTTACAACGAGGTCAAGAACCTCGCGCTCGGCTTTTCGCTCATCAACTCATTTTCCCGGAGGAAAAAAGGGGCGTTAGACCATGTGCGGTTCTGGAAGGCGTCGCTGATCGGGGCGGCCACGGCCGAGCTCATCGCGCGGAGGATCGTCCCGGAAGAGGCCGATAACGCCTTCTCCCTCGGCCTGATCCAGAACATCGGCACGCTGCTGATGGCCTGCGCCTTTCCGGAGCGCTATGACGCGGTCTCCAAGGCGGCCGAGGAGCTTGCGGAGCCGCTGCAGCGGGCGGAGATGCGCCTGCTGGGGATCGATCACCAGGAGGTGGGCCGGCGCCTGCTCGAATCCTGGGGCCTTCCGGCGCACATGGCGGCGGCCATCGCCGGGCATCACCTGCCGCCGGACGGCTGCCCGCCGCCGGAGCGGCTGGGTCCATTGACGCAGGTGATGATCCTGTCGGCCCTCTTCGTCGACCGCTTGATCGGACCGGCGGGAGCGACTCCCTTCGCATCGCTCGCGCGGGGTATCGAGGCCTTCGGGTTCGCGCCGCGGATCGATATTCATGGCGTCATCGCGCAGACCGCGGAAAAGGCGAAGCAGCTCTTTCCGGTCTTCGAGCTGGAGTGCGACGCCGAGGCCACGATCGAAATCCTCGAGCGGGCCAAAAGCGAGCTTTCGGCCCTGACGACGCATCTGATCCGCCAGGTGCGCCGTCAATCGGTGCGCTTGAGCGAGCTGCACGAGCAGGTCTCCACCGACGATCTCACCCAGATCCCGAACCACCGGCGCCTCCAGGAGCTGCTCCATCTCGAGGTCGAGCGCGCCTGCCGGTACCGTTCGCCGCTCGCGGTGGTCATGATCGACATCGACCACTTCAAGTCGGTCAACGATTTCTTCGGCCACCTGGCCGGAGACCTGCTCCTGCGCAAGGTGGCCGTATGCCTGCAGGATGCGCTGCGGAGCTCGGACCAGCTTGCCCGCTACGGGGGCGAGGAGTTCGCCGTGGTCATGCCGGAAACCACGCTCGAAAGCGCCCACCAGGCCGCCGAACGTCTCCGCGAGGCCGTGGCCGGCTTGCAGGTCGTCTACCGCGGCCGCCCCATTTCCGTAACCGTCAGCCTGGGGGTCGCCGCCCTGGACCCGGACCAACCCATGGATGCCGAAGCCCTGGTCCGCATGGCCGACGAGGCGCTCTACACCGCGAAAAACAGCGGGCGCAACCGCACCTGCTGCTACGGCTGGCGCACGGACGAGCGTCAAAACGGGGATCCCACCACCATCCTGGTGATCGACGACGAGGAGGTGGTCCTGGTGACGGTGACCGCCATGCTGGATCGACTGGGCTATAAGGTGATCTCCGCCGGCAACGCCCGAAGCGGCGTCGATCTGTTCGTCAGAAACAAGGATGCCATCCGGCTGGTGGTGCTCGACATGGTCTTCCCGGACATGAGCGCCCAAGAGCTCGTCACGACGATCAAGTCCGCGAGCCCCGAGGTCAAGATCCTGCTCTCGAGCGGCTACCCCCTCAACCCGCGCACCGACAAGGCGCTGCTGGACCTTTCGCACGGCTTCTTGCAAAAGCCTTATGAAATCAGTCAACTGAACGGTATAATCGAAAAAACGCTAAGTTGCGGGGGGCCGGGCGCCGGATACGCCTCCCCTTGCCGCTCCGAGCGCCTCAGCGCGGGGTGAAAAGCCCGGCCGGATCGGAGCCCATGAGACCCGCCTGAAGGGAGCGCGCGTCCACGGCCGAAAGCCGCGCGATCATCGGCGCGCTCAGCAGCGGATAGCGCGGGATTTCGTCCGTGCGCTGCGCGATGCGCTCGAGGGGCGCGTCGCGCGTCGTCCAGGGGAGCCGTCGAAACTGATCGAGATTGAGGGGCCGGCTGTAGGCGCGCAGGGTCTTTTCGCCCCGCGTGTTGTAAAATTGCTCGAAGTAGGACATGACCAGCTCGCGCAGGCTGCGGTAGACCGGCTCGCGGTAGCGCAGCCCCACGAAATTCGATTTGGCCACCGCCCCGAAGTGGCCGTCGATCTTGAAAACGGCCACCAGGTGTTCGTCGTCATTGCCGTTGGAAAACATGTCGACGATGAGCGGCGGGTAGCCGATGCGGTTGAGCAGCGCGGCGCCGAAGACCGCACCGTCGAAGCAATGCGCGCGGCGCTCCCGCAGCACGCGCAGCGGGCAGCGGTAGAAGGCATCCCCGCTGTAGGCGATATCGTCCAGGTAAGCCTGGATGCGCTCCGGGGTCGTCAGCCGGAGCACCACCCGGCGCTCGGCGGAGCTTAGCGCGCGCTCGAACTCCTCCAATGGGTGCATCCCTATCGTCCCGCCTTTCCGCCGACCGGGCCGCGGACTAGCCGGCCTTGGATAAACGGCCGCTTGCGTCCGTAATCCTGTCGCCAGCGCCGGCGGACGGCGCTTCCCGCGACCGCCAGACGACGAATATGCCTATCGTCGCGCCGATCAGCGCGGCCTCCCACAGCACCCCATGCATGAGCTCGAAGCGCTCGGGGGCGTTCACGCCGACGTAAAAAAGGTGGACCAGCCGCGCGAGATTGAGCAGGAGCAGCACCGGAATGCCGACGGCCAGACCGGCCGCCTTGCGGGCGAGCGTCGCGGGATAGGCCGCGACGGCGACCGCCAGGATGGCCGCCGGCAGGATTCCGGTGCAGCGGTAGACGACCTCGTAGGCGAACCCGCCGGGATGGTGCAGCTCGGCCGCCGAGCGCACGACCGCCATTCCGCCGATCTCAAGCAGTCCGGCCGCGGCCCGGGCGGTGGCGACCGCCCAGGGATCGAGCGCCCGACCCAGGATCTCTTCCCGGTAAAGAAGAAGGAAGAGCGCCAACCCCAAGACGGTCTTCAACGCGAAGCGCCACGGCGGGCGGGCGCCGGTGCCGGAGGCCGGGTTCATCCGCCCGAGCCTCCCGGCCTCCCGCGGCGCCCGGCCCCGCGCCGGCCGCCGGCCGCCAGGAGGGCCGCCAGGAGCGCAACGGCCGCCAGGAGCGAGAGATCGGGGACCTTGACCGGCTTGGCGTCGGAGGCCCCGTTCGCCGCCGCCCGCACCGTGGTCTCGCCCCGGGATTCGCCCTTGAGAACCGACACGGCTTCGCCGTTTGCGTCGGTCGCGGCTTCGGCCGGCGAAAGCGAGGCGATCCCGGGATTGTCCGAGGAGAAGCGCACGCTTTTCCCGGTCACCGGGACGCCGCTGCGGGTGACCCGCGCCCGCGCTCGGGTGCTCTCGCCGGTCTCCAAGGCGCTGTTTTCGACCGTGAGCGCGAGCGCCAGCGGGGCGGGCGGCGGCTCGGGCGGCGGAGCGGGGCCGGCGGCGCTCAACAGCCCCGCCCCGCACGGCTGCGGGCACTGGGCGGAAGAGCGCGGCAGCGCCCGCTGCTGAAGCCGCGCGAGCACCTGGGCGGGGGTCAGACCGGGTTCGCCTGCGAGCAGCAGCGCCGCCGCGCCGGCCACGTGGGGCGCCGCCATGGAGGTCCCGTTGTAGAAGGCATAGGTCCCCGCGTTGGGGTGCACCAGGCTCAAAACCCCATCCGGGCGCCCGTCCCCGTTGTCGTCGCGGCGGACATCGCCCCCCGGCGCCATGATCTCCACGGTGGCGCCGTAGTTGGAATAGCGCGTCACGAGGTTCCCGCGGTAGTCGCTCGCGGCGACCGTGATCACGTTGCTGCAGCTTGCCGGAAGCACCTGGCTGGCGTCGACGGCATCGTTGCCCGCGGCCACGACGACCGTGACGCCCATGGCGGCGGCGTCGTTGATGGCCGCCTGCGTGGCGGGCGAGCGGCTGCAGGGGGTCCCGGGCGGGGTCCCGAGGCTCAAGTTGATGACCTTGGCCGGTGTCGGGTTGTTCGGCACCCCCGGAACCGGGAGCCCGGCGGCCCAGCGGATGCCGTCGTTGATGTCGGCGGTGGTCCCCCCGCATTTGCCGAGCACGCGCACCGCCTGCACCCGGACGTTCCAGTTGATGCCGGCGACGCCGACGGCGTTGTTGGTGCGGCCGACGCCGATCGTCCCGGCGACATGGGTCCCATGCCAGCTGTCGGGCTGGGCCGGGCTTCCGGGGTAGCACTCGTTCGCCGCGATCGCATCGCCGGGATCGGTGGGGTCGCTGTCGCGGCCGCCGCCGTCGTTGCCGATCGCCGGATCGCTGATCATGTCGTATCCGGGCGCCAGGTTGGGCGAACCCTGGACGTCCGGGTGGTTGGGAAGGATGCCGGTGTCGATCACGGCCACGACGACGGCGTTGCTTCCGGTGCTCTGGTCCCAGGCCCGTGGCAGGCTGATTCCGCCCGGCGACTGGCCGGAGGCGCTGCCGTTGTTGAAATAGTGCCACTGCTCGCCATATCGCGGGTCGTTCGGGGTGGTGTCGGCGATGCGCAGGATGAAGTTCGGTTGGGCGTACTCCACATCGGCGCGCCGGCTGAGCTCATCGACGACGGCCAGGGTCGCATCCTCAAGGGCGGCGGCCGACATCCGCGCGCGCCGGCTGGCGGGAATGCGGTAGATGATTTCGCCGCCGGAGGTGATCCGCTCCTTCTCCTCGAGCCCCAGGCGCCGAAGGTCGTCCGCGCGGAAGCTGAAGGCGTATTTCATCTTGACGATGACCTCCCCGGGGACGAACTGCGGCGCCGCGGGGCCCCGTTTTTCCAGCAGACGCTCGACCACTTCGGGGGTGCGCTCCTGCGGGATGCCCGGCGCCGGTGTGAGCGCGAGGACCCCCAGGGCGAATCCGATGGAAAGGGCCTTCAGATAAGGTTGCATGGCGGCCTCCTCTCGGGTTGAGTGAAAAACCGTTGCCAAGGAATGCCGAAAAGCCGGTGCAGCACGGATCGGGTAAGCGGTTGCGGACGGCGTCGCGCGGAACGCGGCGTGGAATGGGAAGAGATTATACGCGGGTTGCGAAAAGTCAAGGCGGCATGCTATCTTCCTTAACGCCGCGCGCGTCTCGGCCGCCGGCGGGGATTTCGTTTTTTCAAAGCCTGTTCAGCGAAAAGGAGCGATGATGCAGCGCATCGTACTGCCCAAGATCGACTGCGAGCGGGTCGCCGGCGAGATCGGCGAGTTTGTCATCCGCCAGGTGGCGGCCGCCGGCGCGACCGGCTGCGTGATCGGCCTGTCCGGCGGGGTCGATTCGAGCACCACGGCGGCCTTGATCCGGCGCGCCTTCGCGGGCCGCGCGGGCGGCGGCTACGAGCTGGTCGGCTACATCCTGCCCTCCGTCATCAACCGCCCGGAGGATGTCGCCGACGCCGAGGCGCTCGCCCGGAGCCTCGGCATTCGCTTCGAAGTCCACAGCATCGAACAGCCGGTCGAAGCGTTTCGGGCCACCAACCCCGAGGCCTTCGCCAGCCGCTTCCACAAGGGAAACCTGATATCGCGGGTGCGCGCGAACGTGCTCTCCACCAAGGCGGCCACCGAAGGCAAGATCGTCGCCGGCACCGGCAACAAGGACGAGGACTTCGGCATCGGGTACTACACGCTCTTCGGCGACGGCGCGGTCCACTTGAGCCCGATCGGGGGGCTCTCCAAGCGCCTGGTGCGCGAGATGGCCGCCTTTCTCGGGCTGGAGCGCCGCATCGTCGAGCGCATCCCCACGGCGGGGCTCGAGCCCGGCCAGAGCGACTTCAAAGACCTGGGGTACGACTACGACCTCGTGGAGCTGGTGACCGAGGGATGGGTCCAGGGAGTGGCGCCGGAAGAGCTCGGCCGTCACGCGCAGATCCTGCCGGTCGCCGAAAGCCAGATCGCCCGCTACCGCGAGGCCTTCGGCGCGCCGAAATTCACCGCCGCGGCCGAAATGGTCGCAGACATCCTAAGGCGCCATGCGGCCGCCAAAGCCAAGATGCAGATCATCCACCCGCCGTCGCCCGCGATCTCCCTCGTCTACGCTTAGCCGGCTGCGGATAAACGGCGTCCGGAGGCCGTGATCCGGCGCGGCGACGTGGATGGTCAGCTCCGCAGGCAACGGAGCTTGGCGAGCTCTTCGGCGTAGCCGTAGAGGTGGAGCCCCTTGCTCTCGACCAGCATCTGCCCGTCCGAAACGCCGATCTCCGCCGCCATGTACTCCTTGAGATTCTGGATGGCGGCGAGATTGGCGGGCAAGCCGTTCCACAGGTCCCAGGAGCGGAAATAGACCACGAAGTGCAGGGCCCCGTCCTGGATGCGGGTGTCGATGGAACGCAGGCACGGCGGGTCGACGAGCACGAGGTCCGAGGGATGGGCCACCTGCAGGACCATCTGGTTGTTGCGGTGGCCGAACCGGCGGTAGGTGTCGATGACCCACTCGATCTGGTTCAGGTAAAGCTCGCCCGCCTCCTCGAAGAGGACCCGGCCGTCGACTTCGCGGCGGTCGATGATCTCGCCGGCGTTTTCGCGCCACCAGCGGAGTTTTTCGCCGGTCAGCGGCACCCGCGTCAGCCGTTCGCCGTAGGTGTAGGATTCCCCCGGCTCCTTGCGGGGCGACATGAGGTACTCGATGTAGGCCCGGCTGTATCCCGGGCCGCCGTAGATGTAATCGTGCTCCACGGGATTGGGGATCCCGCAGCCCGGAGGGATATCGGGAATGAGCGGCTGGGTGCCGGGGTATTGCACGTGGCCGGTGAAGAAGTCGTACTCCAGGCGCGTCTGACCGGCATAGGAGCCCCGGTCGATCAGGAAGCGGCGGCCGTGATCGAGGATGTCGTGAACCGCCTGGAACCAGAGGTCGGGCAGGTCGCGGGCGAATATCTGATGCAGCTTCATGGCGGCTTCCGCTGTCCGCATCGACCGCCGGAGGCGGTCGGTGCCTTTTTTTTCACCATCCGGCTAAATGTCCAGCACCGACACCTCGAGCGCGTTCGACTGGATGAAATCGCGGCGCGGCTCCACCTCCTCGCCCATGAGGATCGTGAAGATCTCGTCCGCGTCCACGAAGTCATCCACGCGCACCTGGAGCAGGTTGCGCCGGGAGGGGTTCATCGTGGTCTGCCAGAGCTGCTCGGGGTTCATCTCGCCGAGCCCCTTGTAGCGCTGCAGCGTCAGCCCCTTCTTTCCCTCTTTGAGCAGCAGCTCGAGCAGCGCCTCTTTGGTCGGCACCGTGAGCTCTTCGGCGGCGGATTCCCCGCTGAAGACGCGGAACGGCGGGCGATCGTGGGCCGCGATCTTTTTCTGGAGATCGACGCATTTCTGGTAATCGTTGGAGTAGACGAGGCCGCGGCCGATCTTGACCGGCCCCGACCCGCTCTGGGGTCCTGAAAAGATGATCGCGCTCGGCTTGGGGTCGGGGTGCACGAAGAGCTCGAAGATGCCGCGCTCCGGGTTGGGCTTGGGGCCTTCGACCAGAAACCCGCGGCCGCTAAGGTTTTGCCCGAGCGCCGCCATGCGGCCCTCGTCCTGGAGAAAGAGGTTGTCGCTCAGCCCGCTTTCGATCAGCGCTTCGGCCAGCGCGGCGGATACCCCGCGCTTCTTGAGCCCGGCGAGCGCCGCGAGATAGGCGGCGAGGTCGCCGCAGAACCGGTAGAGCTCCCCGCCGGAGAGCTCCGGTGCATCCCCCCCGCAGCGGATCCGCTTCTGGCCGCAGACCTTTTTCAGCACCCAGTCGTTCAGCTCGCTCTCGTCCTTGAGGTAGATCTCCTCCTTGCCCTTGCCGACCCTGAGCAGCGGCGGCTGGGCGATGTAGAGATAGCCCTTCTCGATCAGCTCCGGCATCTGGCGGTAGAAAAAGGTCAGCAGAAGGGTGCGGATGTGCGAGCCGTCCACGTCGGCGTCGGTCATGATGATGACCTTCTGGTAGCGGATGTTTTCGATGTTGTACTCCTCGCGGCCGACGCCGGTGCCGAGAGCGGTGATGATGTTCTTGATCTCTTCGCTTTGCAGGATCTTGTCGAAGCGCGCCTTTTCCACGTTCAGGATCTTGCCCTTGAGAGGCAGGATCGCCTGGAACTTGCGGTCGCGGCCCTGCTTGGCGGACCCGCCGGCGGAGTCGCCCTCGACGATGAATATCTCGCGCTCGGCCGGGTCGTCGCTCTGGCACTCGGCGAGCTTTCCGGGCAGGCTCGCGTCCATGAGCGATCCCTTGCTGCGGGCGAGATCGCGGGCGCGCCGCGCGGCGTCGCGGGCGCGCGCCGCCTCGGCGCCCTTGGCGATGATCTTGCGCGCGATCGCCGGGTTTTCCTCGAAGAAGGTCCCCAGCTTCTCGTTCACCAGCGACTCCACCAACCCCTTGACCTCGCTGTTTCCGAGCTTGGTCTTGGTCTGTCCCTCGAATTGGGGGTTGCGGATGCGGACGCTGATGATGGCCGTCAGCCCCTCGCGCACGTCGTCGCCGCTGATCTTGGCCTGCATGTTTTTGGGGACGTTGCCGTTCACCGCATACTGGTTGATGGTCCGCGTGAGCGCCGATTTGAAGCCGATCAGGTGGGTGCCGCCTTCGATCGTGTTGATGTTGTTCGCGAAGGAGAGAATTTTGTCGATGTAGGTGTCGTTGTACTGGATCGCCAGCTCGACCTGGATGCCGCTCTTCTCCCCTTCGATGTAGATGGGTTTATGCAGCGCGTTGTTGCGCCGGTTCAGGTATTCGCAGAAGGCGACGATCCCGCCCTTGTAGAAAAATTCTTCTTTCGTGTCCGAGCGCTCGTCCTCGAAGGTGATGCGCACGCCTTTGTTCAGAAAGGCGAGCTCCCGGAGGCGCCGGGTAAGGATTTCGTTGCTGAACTCGGTGACGGTGAAGATCTCGGGGTCCGGCAGGAAGTGCACCTGGGTGCCGCGGCGGCGGGTCTTCCCGGCGACCTCGAGCTCGCTCGTCTTGCGGCCGCGGGAATAGCTCTGCCGGTAGATTTGACCCTCATGATGCACCTCGACCTCGAGCTTGACCGAGAGGGCGTTGACCACCGAGACCCCGACCCCGTGCAAGCCGCCGGATACCTTGTAAGCCTGGTCGTCGAATTTTCCCCCGGCATGCAGCTTGGTCATGACGACCTCGAGCGCCGGGATTTGCTCCTTTTTGTGAATGCCGACCGGGATTCCGCGGCCGTTGTCGATGACCGTGACGCTGTTGTCGGTGTGGACGAAGACGTTGATCAGGTCGCAGAATCCGGCCATCGCCTCGTCGATGCTGTTGTCCACCACCTCGTAGACGAGGTGATGGAGCCCGGCGACGTCGATGTTGCCGATGTACATGGCCGGCCGTTTGCGGACGGCCTCCAGCCCTTCCAGAACCTTGATGTCGTCAGCGGTGTAGTATTGGTTGTTTTCGCTTGGATTCATATTCTCATCGGCATGATGACGCTGATATAGTTTTTATTCCGCTCGGCCTCGATGAGGCACGGCCGCTCCGCGCTGTGGATGTTCAACACCACCTTGTCCTCATCCACCACATTGAGCGTGTCGATGAAAAAGCGGGGGTTGAACATCACATTGATCGGCTTCGCGCCGAACTCGATCGGAATCTCCTCCTTGGATTCCCCCAGCTCGGGGTTCGTCGAGGAGATCGTCAGGAGGTTCTCCGAAAAATTGAAAATGACCCCCTTGTAGTCCTCGCTGCTGAGGATGGACATGCGCTTGAGGGTCATCAGAAACATCGCGCGATCGAGCACCACCTGGCTTCCTTCGGGCTTCATCACGATATCGCGGTACTTGGGGAACTCCCCTTCCAGAAGGCGGATCACCAGGGTCTCGTTGTCCTTCTTGACGATCATGTTGCTGTCTTTGAATCCGATGCGGATGACTTCGCCGGAATCCATGAATTTCGCCGCTTCAGCCAGCGCTTTCTTGGGAATCAGCGCATTCTTGAATTCGGGAAGATGCTGTCCCGGTTCGAATACATGGTCGGTCTTGGAGAGACGGCTGCCATCCGTCGAAACCATGCGGAAGATGCGCCGGCCATCTTCTTCGGCCCGTTCGACATGCACGCCGACGATATGCGCGCGGCGGTCGTCGGCGGCCGCGGAGATCACCACCGAACGGGCGATCATGGCCGCCAGCACGCTGGAATCGATTTCGAATAAATCCGCACCCTCGATGTTGGGAATCGCCGGAAACTCCTCCGGGTTCATTCCCACGATGTGGTACTCGACGTTTTTCGATCCGATTTCGATCCAATGGTTTTCTATCTCGTTCAAAAGAATCTCTTCAAAAGGATAGTCCCTGAATATTTCGAATAACTTCCGTGAGCTGATGGCGATCGATCCCGGAGCTTCGACCTTTGCGGGATACAGCCCGACATACCCGGTTTCGAGGTCGGTCGCGGATATGGTCATGCCGCCCGCGGACGCCGTCAAGATCACGTTGGTGGTGATGGCGAGATTGGTTTTGCGGTTGGTGATCCCCTGGATGCGGGAGAGAACCGGCAGAACGATACTCTTATTGACGGTAGCACGCATATGGGCCGCCTTCCCTTGATTAGATTTTTATTAAAATAAGGTTAGGTGATGGTGATACTCTGTCAATAAGCCCAACTCATATATTATCTATTTGAAATTATTTTAAATAATAAATAAATTAATTGTCAATAAAACCGACCGTCCCGGCTCCGTGGGCCCCGGCTTGTGAACACTCGGAAAAAGGGTGTCAATATACTGACGGGTTATGATTAATTTCTTAAGCATTTAAGGACGGTTCATTAAAATAAATATTACCTTAATTTTCAGTCACTTCATTGATCCAGGCCTTCATTTGGGAAGCTTCCCTCGCGCTCCAGTTGGGCTGCAGCCGCCGCTTGATGAATATATTGAATGCATTATCGATAAATTTTAATGATTTAGTGAGAAAAGCGGCTTTATCGAAAATAAAAACCTCTGTCTGGTCAGGATCTTCCGGAAGATTGGGGCCCGGCGTCTTTATGGAGCTCAGGTTGAGGCTTTCCCCCTTGATACTGAAAATCCATTGACGCTCGGCTGTTTTCAGCACAAGGCTCATCTCCGTGACGAGCGCGCCCTTGCGCAGCGCGATGCGACCCTCCTCGAGTCCGGCGTCGTCGCCGTTTATCGTGATGCGTTCAACGGACTTGCCGGTGCGGTTTTCCAGAACGATGCGGTTCCCGATTTCCAGCGCAACGCATTCGGGGTCAATCTCATTAATAATATTTATTTTTTTTTCAATTAGATACCATAACCAGGTCAGGAATTCATCCCCCAGGAAACGGTAGCGGCTGTAGGCGACGGCGATATCGAGCATGGGTTGATTTCTCTCATGATCAGTGGTAGCGCATCGGCGCAACCTTGGCCAGGAGGTCTTTTTCCTTGTCCGTCAATCCGGCATTCAACATCGCGGCGGTATATGGAAAAATCCTGATCAGGGACAGGTCGAACGAACTGCGGAAAAGCGTCTCGAGCTCCTCGTTCGCGGATTTCAGGTTGGTGAAGAACCAGAGATAGCTCTCCTCGTAGTTCCAAATAAGGTCGTAGACGTGCGGCGTTGCCGGGATTTTGCGCCGCAGCCCGGTCAGGACCTTGTCCTTCAGCGCCTGTTTTTCGTCCTTGGAGAGAAAGCGGCGGCCGGTCTGGAGCATGCGCTTTTCCGACTCCAGGGTGAAGTGCTTTTTGAAGAGCTTCGCCGGGATGGGCTTGCGGTCGATCCGCAGCGCCATGACGAAAAGGCTGTTGAAGATGAACCCCGACCCCTCGAAATCCGGGCTGAACGGCTGGGTGAAGGAGGTCCATCCGACCGCGCTGTCGGCGGCATCGTCGTCGATGTCGGCGATCGCGTGTTTTTTGAGCCCCGCGGCCACCGTCTCCGCCACCGGGCCCGATAGCCGTCCTTCCACGCGGTAGCGGGTGATGGAAACCGACGCCGAGAGAATGCCCATCGAGCAATTTTCCGGAAGGCTGAGGTTTAAGCGATTAGAAAATATGATATTGTAAAAATAATATCTTACCCTTATAGCGTAATTATTTGGGCATGACAAGCTAATTTTGGCGGCTCGCGGAAAAAAGGCCGCGCATGCATGAAAATCGTTGCCGATTTCCATTTGCACTCGAAATTTTCGCGCGCCACCGCGCGGGACCTCGACCTTGAAAGCATCTACACCGCTTCGCGGATCAAGGGCGTCGGCGTGGTGGCGACCGGCGATTTCTGCCATCCGGGCTGGTTCGAAGAGATAGAGGCCAAGCTCGCCGCGGAAGAAAGCGGTCTGTTAGCGCTCAAGCGCGATATCGCCGCCGCTTGCGACCGGAGCGTTCCCGCCGCCTGCCGCGGGACGGTGCGCTTCATTCTCTCCGCGGAGATCAGCAACATCTACAAGAAGGACGGCCGCACGCGCAAGAACCACAACCTCGTGCTCCTTCCCGATCTCGACTCCGCCCGGCGCTTCAACGCCAGGCTGGCGGCGATCGGCAACATCCGCTCCGACGGCCGGCCCATTCTCGGGCTGGATGCCCGCGATCTTCTGGAAGTGGTTCTGGAGACCTCGCCCCGGGGCATGCTGATTCCGGCGCATATTTGGACCCCCTGGTTTTCCATGCTGGGATCCAAATCGGGCTTCGACTCGATCGAGGAGTGCTTCGGGGATCTCGCGCCGCTCGTGTTCGCCGTCGAAACCGGCCTTTCCTCCGACCCCGGCATGAACCGGCGCGTCGCTTTCCTAGACCGGATCAGCCTGGTATCGAACTCGGATGCCCACTCCGCGGCGAACATCGGCCGCGAGGCGAACCTTTTCGACACGGAGCGGTCCTACGACGCGCTGCGGGCGGCGCTCGAGAAGCCCGACCCGCAGGCCTTCCGGGGCACGATCGAATTCTTTCCCGAAGAGGGAAAATACCATTTGGACGGCCACCGGGAGTGCCGCGTGCGGCTCGAGCCGCGCGAGACCCGGGCGCACGGCGACCAATGCCCGGTGTGCGCCAAGCCGCTGACGGTCGGGGTCCTCTCCCGGGTGGAGGCGCTCGCCGACCGTCCGGCAGGATGGCGGAACGCAACCGCCCCGCCCTACTATTCCTTGATCCCGCTGGCGGACATTCTGGGGGAAATTTTCCAGACCGGCGCGAAGTCGCGCAAAGTGATCCAAGCTTACCGCCAAGCCGTCGAAGCGCTCGGCCCGGAGCTCGAAATCTTAAGGGAGATACCGCCGGAGGATCTCGGCCGCTGCCGGATCCCCATGCTGCGCGAGGCGATCGAACGCATGCGCCGCGGCGAGATCCTGATCGAGCCGGGCTTCGACGGGGAATACGGCACGATCCGCATCTTCAGCCCCGAGGAGCGGGCGCGGATCGCCGGGCAGCAGGCGCTCTTTGCCCTGGGGGGGGAAGCCGCCGCCGGCAAGCCTTCCAAGCCTCGCGCTCCGGACATGCCCCCGGCGGCAAGCGGGCCGGATTCGCCGGAGGCGGCGGCCCCCGCCGACCCCGTGCTTAATCGCGAGCAACGCGAAGCGGTGGAGCATCCGGTCGGGCCGCTGCTGATCGTCGCCGGCCCCGGCACCGGCAAGACGCGCACCCTCACCTGCCGGATGGTGGAGCTGATGCGCCGGCCCGGAATACTGCCGGAGAGCATTCTCGCGCTCACCTTCACCCATCGGGCCGCCGCCGAAATGCAGACCCGGCTCGCCGCCATGACCGGCGGGACGTCAGCGGGGCCCCTCGTCACCACCTTTCACGGCTTATGCTGGGCGCTCCTTCGGGATTATGGCGCGTTAGGGGCCCGCACCGTGCTCGACGAGGAGCGGCAGCGCGAGCTTGTCGCCCAGGCCGCGGGCGCCGCCGCGCCGGCGCTCAAGCCGCGGGCGCTGCACGCGCGCATCCTGCGGCTGAAGGCCGCGCTCGTCGGACCGGACGCCGATCCGGCGGAGGGCCCCCCGGTGGACGATCACCTGCGGGCCGTCTACCGCGCCTACCAGCGGCGGCTCGCCAGCGAGGGGGCCTTCGATTTCGAGGACCTCATTTTCGAAACGGTGAAGCGCCTCGCCGCCGATTCCGAGTTCCGCGGCCGCTGCCACGCGCGGTTCAAGCATTTTTTCGTCGATGAGTTCCAGGACATCAATGCCGGGCAGTACCGGCTCCTGCGCGCGCTGATCCCGCCCGGCGCCGAGCCGCCGTCGCTTTGCGTCATCGGCGACCCCGACCAATCCATTTACGGCTTCCGCGGCTCCGATGCGACGCACTTCGAGCGCTTCATCTCCGATTTCCCCGGGGCGGCCGTCGTCCGCCTGACGCAAAACTACCGTTCGACCGCAACGATCCTGAGCGCCTCCTTCCAGGTGATCAGCCGCGCGGCGGGAGAGCGCGCCCGGATCCAGGCGCGCGCGGCGGGCGGCCTGCAGATCGGGATGCTGACTTACGCGAGCGGCCAGGCCGAGGCCGCGGGCATCGCCCGCCGCATCGAGGAGCTTGTCGGCGGGACCGGATACCACGCGATCGACAGCGGCCGGGTCGCAAGGTGCGACGGCGCCGGGGCGTTCGGCTACGGCGAGGTGGCGGTGCTGGCGCGGACCCACGCGGTTCTCGGCCGGATCGCGGAGCGCTTCGAGAAGGAGGGGATCCCCTGCCAGGCGGCAAGCCGCCGCCAGGTGTTGGACCACCCCGGGGTGGCCGCGCTGCTCGCCCTCTGCCGGGTGGTCGCCGGCATGGGCACGCACGCCGACCTCTGCCGGACCGTTCCGGCGATCGCGCCCGGGGTCAGCTCCGGGGCGCTCGAGGCCTTCAAGAGCCTATGCTTTCAGAAGCGGCTCACGCCGGCGGAGGGGCTCGCCTTCGCCGCGCGCTTTCCGCTCGGCGCATGGCCGCGGCGCCAGCAGCAGCGCCTGCACGCCTTCTCCCGCCGCGTGGCAGCCCTTGCGCTCGATCTTGCGCCCCTTTCCAACCGCGCGAAGCTCCAGCGCCTCGCGCGCGAGCCTTATCTGTCCGGCCGCTTCGACGACGAGGCCTCGCGCCGCGTGCTCGATCGGCTCCTCGATCTCGCCGCCGAGGTCGCCCGCGAGGAGGATTTCAACACCTTTCTCGCGCGGGTGGCGCTCCTCATCGATTCCGAGTTCTACCACCCCCGCGCCCAGAAGGTCGCGCTGCTCAGCATGCACGCCGCGAAAGGGCTTGAATTTCCCGTGGTGTTCATCGCCGGCTGCGAGCAGGGGCTCATCCCCTACCGCCGGCCGGACGGGGAGGCGGCCGACGTCGATGAGGAGCGGCGTCTGTTCTATGTCGCCATGACGCGCGCGCGCGAGCGGCTTTTCCTGACGCGGGCCGCCCGGCGCCGTCTCTACGGCCGAAGCGCTGAAGCCGCGCCGTCGCCCTTCCTGGAGGCGATCGCCCGGGAGCTGATCGCGCCGGAGGGGAGCCGATCGCCCGCGGCCCGGCGCCGCTCCGCCCAGCTTCCCTTGTTCTGAGCGCGGGCCGTCATCCGTGGAAGCGGATCAACCCCTCCTGGGCGACGGAGGCGACCAGCACGCCGGCGCGCGTGTAGACTTTGCCGAAGCTCAACCCCCGGGCGCGGCAGGCGTTCGGGCTGTCCATGGCGTAGAGCAGCCAGTCGTCCATGCGGAACTCGCGGTGGAACCACATGGCATGGTCGAGGCTGGCGACCTGCATCTGCGGCTCCCAGAAGGTGTGCCCGTGAGGCAGCATGGTGGTCGCGAGCAGGCTGAAATCGGAGGCGTAGGCCAGCAGATACTGGTGCACGGCCGGGTCGTCCGGCAGCCCTCCCGCCGCCCGGATCCAGGAGTGGCTGAACGGCGGGCGCTTGTCCGGGGCAAAGGGGTTCACCGGGTCGACGGGCCGGATCTCGATCGGTCGGCGGCAGAGGATTTTCTCGCGGATCGCCGCCGGGATCCGGTCGGCATGGCGGGTCGCGAGCTCGAGCTCGGAGGCGATCCCGTCCGGGCCGGCCGTTTCCGGCGCGGGGGCCTGGTGGTCGAAGCCGCCCTCCTCGACCTGGAAGGAGGCCGCGAGGTTGAAGATCGGGCGCCCCTTCTGGACGGCGACGACCCGGCGGGTCGTGAAGCTCTTGCCGTCGCGGATGCAGTCGACGTTGTAGACGATCGGCTTGCGGGCGTCGCCGGGCCGCAGGAAGTAGGCGTGCAGGCTGTGGGCCCGGCGCTCCGGCGGCACGGTGCGGTAGGCCGCCGAGAGCGCCTGGCCGAGCACCTGGCCGCCGAAGACGCTGCCGTAGCCGAGGTCCTGGCTCTGGCCGCGGAAGATGTTTTCCTCGATCGGCTCGAGCTTGAGCAGGTTCAGAAGCTCGTCGAGCACGGGCGAGGCGGGGCAGGGGTCCATGGCGCCTCCTACGGTCGAAACCGCATCTGCATCAACTCCCCGGTCAGCCGGCTCATGACGGCCGCCTCCGTGCAGAAATGGAGGGGATCGAACGTGTCGATCCGGGCCGTCGTCGCCCAGTAGGCGCCCTGGGTCCCCATCATGCCGTAGGCCGGCAGGTTGAGATCGAGGGCGAGCTTCCCCATCCCGTACCAGATCCCCTGCGGCCCTCCGTTCCGGCCGGGCCGCTCGACGCATTGGACCATCACGCGCGGCCAGCTGTGCGCCTTCACCGCGGCGACCGCCATGTCGATCAGCCGCTGGTCGTTTCGCGTCCACAGGAAGGCCGGCTCGACCCGGCCGGTCGGCGCATAGTCGCCGCCGGCCTCGCGGAACTCGATCTGGCCGAGGTGCTCGGTGGCGACGAGGGCCACGATCCGCTTCTTGGCATCCGGGTTCCGGGCGAGCCAGTCCTGCTTGGCGAAGGCGGCCTCCATCCCGGGCATGTAGTGGCGGTTGTCGAGGTAGACCATCAGCGTGCGCGGGCGCTCGGCCTGCGGAATGTGCGAAAAGTAAGCGACGATCGCCAGCACCCCGAGCGCCCCGTTGTCCTGGAGCACGGCCGGGCCGTCGGTGTGGGATACCAGCATGATTTGCTCGTCCCGGGCGGTGCCGTAGTCCCGGCCCGGCAGGAAGCCGATCAGCTGGTAGGTCTCGGTCGGGGTGACTTCGGCCTCGAGCCTGAGGGTCGCCGTTTTGCCGGCCATGGCGTCCTTGAGCACCTTCGCGCCGGCGACGCGGTCGACATAGAGGTTGGGGGCGTGGTAGGCGGGCATGACCGGAAAGGTGTACAGCCCCGCCAGGCGCCGGTAGGACATGTCGAAGACGACGACGCCGCCCGCCGCTCCGGTCTGGTTGAGGATGCGGTGGACCATGGCCGTCTGGCGCAGCTGCCACCAGACGTCGAAGCTGACGGTTTCCGACGGCGGGACGGGGGTGAAAAGCGGCGGAAAGCCGCCGTCCGGGTCGCGGTATTCGTAGTCGTTCAACGTGAACCACTTCTTGTATTCGTCGTCAAGCGGCGGCCGGGGGTGGGGCAGGGTCTTGAACACCAGGATCTTGCCCTTGAACGACTCGGCCGGCGCCTGGGGGTCGTAGACGGCGAGCGGGGCCGTGATCCCGGCGGGTCCGGTCGCGCCCGAGTAGGCGCCGTAGTGCGCCGCCTTGACGGGGGCCCCGTCCGAGACGAGGCCCCAGCGCGAGTCGTCCGGCCAGTCCGAGGTGCTCCAGCGGTTGTAGGTCCATTTGTTTTTAACGAGGTCGACCACGCCGCAGGCGGCGAGCTTCTTTTCGAGAAACGCCATATACGCCTGCCAGGAGGCGTTGCCCGAATAGGTCGGCCCGCCCCGGTCCTTGAGCGCATGCCACGCGTAGGCCTCCTCGGGTGTGACCATGAAGGCCGGGTTGATCCGCGTCAGATACCGGCCCTTGTCGGCCCCGCCCGCGGCCCCGCCGCCCTGGCCGCCCGGCGCGCAGCCGGAAACAAAGCAAATGAGCACCAGAACGAATGCCGATGCCACGGTCGTTTGCAGGCACGCCTTCATGCGATTGCCTCCTCAAGCTTCCGTTATGAAAATCCGGCGGCGCATTCCACCCGAGGGCCCCTCCTCAGCGTGCCGCCCGGGCCATGACCGCAGCTCGGCGGCCGGCGTCCTCATTCGAACTCGGAGAGGATCTCCTCCTCCACACGGAAGACATAGGCGATCAGGGCGGCGCGGATCCACATGCCGTTGCGCTCCTGGCGCCAGTAGGCCGCGCGCGGGTCGCGGTCGACCGCGACCTCGATCTCGTAGCGCCGCGGCAGCGGGTGCATGATGGCGCAGTGGGCGTGGATTTTGGCGAGGTGCTCTTTTTTGAAATGGAAGGCCGGGTAGGTCTCGGTCTCGCTTTTCGGGTCCGAGGCGTACTCGTTCTGGATCCGGGTCATGTAGATCGCGTCGACCTTGGGCAGAACGCTCTCGAAGTCGTCGGTCTCGTGGAAGGGGATGCGATGCTTTTTCAGGAAGGCCTTGATGTCCTCCTTCATGCGGAAGACTTCGGGCGCGACGTAGTAGATGGTGACGTCGCGGTAGTTCTTGAGGAGGTAGGAGAGCGAGCGCACCGTGCGGCCGCGCTTCAAGTCGCCCACCATGGCGATCGTCTTGCCGTCGAGGCCGCCGATGTTCGCGAACTCGCGCTTGAGCGTGTAGATGTCGAGCAGCGCCTGGGTGGGGTGCTGGTCCGGCCCGGAGCCGCCGTTCAACACCGGCACGGGGCGCTCGGTCTGGTTCAGCACCCAGGCGGTCTTCTCGGCGAAGCCGGCCTCGGGGTGGCGCGCGATGATCATGTCGACGTAGCTCGCGAACGTGCGGATCGTGTCCTCGGGCGACTCCCCCTTCACCTCGGAGCTTGTGCTCGTGCCGCGGCTCTCGGAGACGCTCAGCCCCAGGATGTGGCAGGCGTTCTGAAAGGAGAGAAAGGTCCGCGTCGAGGGCTGGACGAAGTAGAGCATGGCGCGCTTGTGCGGCAGCAGGCCGGCGAGCTTCTTGGCCCCCATCTTCGTCTTGGCGAGGATGCGGATCCTCTCGGCGAGGGCGCAGAGCCGGTCCAGGAACTGCCGGTCGAACTGCTGGGCGTAGATGACGTCGAAGATGCGGCCGCCGAGCTTGAAGAAATCGAGCTTTTCGTCGACCGGCTGGCTGTAGAACTCCTCCCAGCCTTCGAAGTTCTGGCGGGTGGTTTCGGCGATTTTTTCCATGCGTTTCTCCCGGGGGCGGTGGGCGGTTGCGGCGGAGGAGGGACCGGCCGAAATCATCCCGCAAAAAGAAGAGGGTGTCAAGACGGGCCGGGGCGCGAAGAAAGCCGGCCGGGCGGAGCGCTCCGCCCGGCCGGCGCCGGGTTCCGGCAGGCATAAGTTGGCCGCTGGGCGGCGTCAGCCCAGGATGGCCTTCAAATCGCCCTCCGGGGTGCCGATCGGCCGGATGTTGAAATGCTTGACGAGCACATCGAGCACGTTCGGCGTGATGAAGGCCGGAAGCGAGGGCCCCAGGCGGATGTTCTGGATCCCCAGGTGCAAAAGCGCCAGCAGGATGCACACCGCCTTCTGCTCGTACCAGGAGAGGATCAGCGACAGCGGCAGCTCGTTCACCGAGACGTTGAAGGCCTTGGCGAGCGCCGCGGCGATCTGCACCGCCGAGTAGGCGTCGTTGCACTGCCCGACGTCGAGCAGCCGCGGGAAGCCGTCGATCCGCCCGAGCGGCTGGTCGAAGAAGCGGAACTTCCCGCAGGCGAGCGTCAGGACGACGCAGTCCGGCGGCACCTGTTCGACGAACCGCGTGTAGTAGTTGCGGCCGGGCTTGGCGCCGTCGCAGCCGGCGACCAGGAAGAAGTGCCGGACCTGCTTCGCCTTCACGGCCGCGATCACCTGGTCGGCGATTCCCAGGACCGCGTTGCGGGCGAACCCGACCATGACCTCCCCGGCCGCCTGGTCCTCCGCGAAGCCCGGAAGCTCGAGGGCGCGTTCGATCACCGGCGTGAAGTCCGTCCCCGAGATGTGGGTCACCCCCGGCCAGCCCACGAGCCCGACCGTGAAGATGTTCTTCTGGTAGTTCTCTTTGGGCCGCTGGATGCAGTTGGTGGTCATCAGGATGGCGCCGGGGAACTCGGCGAACTCCCGGGCCTGGTTCTGCCAGGCCGTGCCGTAGTGGCCGTAGAAGTGCGGGTACTGCTTGAGCTTCGGATAGCCGTGGCAGGGGAGCATCTCGCCGTGGGTGTAGACGAAGATCCCCTTGCCGGCGGTCTGCTTGAGCAGCTCCTCGAGGTCCTTGAGATCGTGGCCCGAGACGAGGATGGCCTTGCCTTTCTTGCGGCCGAGAGGGACCGGGGTCGGCACGGGATGGCCGTAGGCCGCGGTGTTGCCCGCATCGAGAAGCTCCATGGCCCGCAGCGCGATCTCCCCGCAGCGCAGCGCCAGCCCCACCCACTGCTCGAGGGCGAGGTCGCTGCGCTGCATGGCGGCGAAGGCCTCGTGGATGAAGGCGTAGACCCGCTCGTCGGTCTGCCCCAGGATCTCGGCGTGGTCGGCGTAGGCGCAGACGCCCTTGAGGCCGAAAAGGGTCGTGTGCTTGAGCGAGAGGATGTCGGCATTCGCCGCCGGATAGGATTTCAGGCCGAAGCTCTCGCCCTGTTTCACGAGCTCGGCGAGCTCACGCGCCGGGGTGAAGCCGGCCGCGCCCTTCGAAAAGTCGGCCGGGCTGCCGGCGGCCTTGACCTTCGCCTTGAGGCGCTCGCGGACGGCGGCCGCCTCGGCGATCCAGGCGGCAAAGCGCGCGGGATCGAAATCGACGTTGGTGAGGGTCGCAAAGCTCGCCTTCACGGTGAACACATCGGCCTCACGGTCGGCGACCCCGAGCCGGCGGCCTTCCACGGCGACCTCGGCCAACCCCATGAGCATGTAGATCAGAAGATCCTGCAGGGCGGCGACATCGGGCTGCTTGCCGCAGACCCCCAGCACCGTGCACCCCGTTCCCTTCGCCGTCTGTTCGCATTGATAACAAAACATCCTTGTCCTCCTTCGCGGTTTGAGTGAGTGCGCGCCGCCTTAAAAAAAGAGGCGCTGTCAAGAGAAGCCCGGCCGATCGCGATCGGGGTCTCCGGGAGCCGTTTGTCCCGGAGGAAGGCCGTGCGTTTAGCACGGCGCCCGACGGCAAGAAATTGATCTCAATCAAGCGCCGCGGCGCGTGCGCCGGCGGGGCGGGCGGCGGCGCGCGCAAGTTAGCGGTTGATCCGCAAAGGGAATTTTGCCATAGTGACCGGCTTGGTGGGCGCCGAGCAAGCCGTCGGCGCTTTTTCCGCCGTCCCCCGGGTGCGGCAGGGGCCCCCGGGGGGCAAAGAGCCAAGACGATAAGGTCTCCCTGCCGGTATTTCAAGTTTGATCACGATTTGGGCGGCCGTCCCCACCGGCCCCGACCGGGATCCCCCCGATGCCCATTGAACCGCTGAAGCAGCATCTGCGCCAGCGCCTCGAGGCGGCCTGCCGCGAGGTTTTCGGCGCGCCCGCCGAGGGGCTTGAGATCGGCTTCCCGCCGGACCCCAAGCTCGGGCACTTCGCCGCGGGGTGTTTCCCGCTCGCCAAGCGTCTGCGCCGGAGCCCGGCGGAGATCGCCGCGGCGCTCGCCGCGGCCGTTGCACCGGATGCCTTCGTCGAGCGGGCGGCCGCGGCCGGGCCGTACATCAACTTCACGCTGTCGAACCGCGTCTTCTTCGGGGAGGCGATCGCGGCGATCCTCTCGGCCGGGGAGCGCTTCGGCGACTCCTCGGCCGGGGCGGGCCGGCGGGTGATGGTCGAGTACCTTTCCCCCAACACGAACAAGCCGCTGCACCTGGGGCACCTGCGGAACGCGGCTCTCGGGATCGCGGTCGCGCGCCTGGCGCGGGCGAACGGGCACCCGGTCGTGACCTCGATCCTGATCAACGACCGCGGGGTGCACATCTGCAAGAGCATGCTCGCCTGGGCGAGATTCGGCGGCGGGGCGACCCCGGAGTCCGAGGGCGTCAAGGGCGACCACTTCGTCGGCCGCTATTACGTGCGCTACGCCGTCGAATCCGAAAAGGATCCCGGCCTCGAGCAGGAGATCCAGGCGATGCTCCGGAAATGGGAGGAGGGGGATCCGGAGACGATCGCCCTGTGGAAGAAGATGAACGGCTGGGTCTACGCGGGGTTCGCCGAGACCTACCGGCGCTTCGGGATGCAATTCGATGTGTTCTACTACGAGTCGGAGACCTACAAGCTCGGCAAGGACATCATCGCCGCGGGCCTCGAGAAGGGCGTCTTCCAAAAGGACGAGCGCGGCAACACGGTATTCCCCCTGCCCGCGGACCGCTTCGGCCTGGAAAAGGGCGGCGCGCCCAAGAAGGTGACCGTGCTCCGCCCCGACGGGACGAGCCTCTACATCACCCAGGACATCGGGACGGCCGTGCTCAAGGTCACCGAGCAGCGGCTCGACGCCTCGGTCTACGTCGTGGGCAGCGAGCAGGAGCACCACTTCAAGTGCCTCTTCGCGATGCTGGCGGCGCTCGGCTACCCCTGGGCCGCGCGCTGCCACCATCTCTCCTACGGCATGGTCTACCTGCCGGAGGGCAAGATGAAATCGCGCGAGGGCAAGGTGGTCGATGCCGACGACCTCATCGCGGGGATGGCGGAAATGGCCGCGGAGGAGATCCGCCGGCGCGATCCCGAGGGGAGCCTCTCCCCGGAGGAGGTCCGGCGCCGCGCGGAGATCATCGGCACGGGCGCGATCAAGTACTACCTGCTGCGGGTGCGGCCGACCCAGAGCATCAACTTCGACCCCGCCGAGTCCATCTCCTTCGACGGGTTCACCGGGCCCTACTGCCAGTATGCCTACGCGCGCATCTACGGGATCCTCGAGAAGGCCGAAGCCCGCGGGCTGGGCGGGGAAGCGGCCGACTTCGCGCTGCTGGGCAACTCGGAGGAGCGCGCGCTTCTGCAGGCGCTCATCCAGTTCCCCGCCGAGCTTTCGAGCGCCGTCGAGGAGCTGAACCCCTCGCGGGTCGCCGTGCACGTCTTCAACACGGCCAAGGCCTTCAACCAGTTCTACAACAAGCACCCCGTGCTCCAGGCCGAGAGCGCCGCGCTCCGCGCCGCGAGGCTGGCGCTCATCCGGGCGGCGGCGGTCGCGATCAAGCGGGGGTTGAACCTCCTCGGCATCGAGGTGCTCGAGAACATGTAAAAAGGGGATGTGGGGAGAGTGGTGAGGGTTTGGAGGGTTTGGAAAGTGGAAGAAGACCCGGTTGACCGCCGGGAGCCCTTTGCAGGCATGGGTGCACTCACCGAACCTATCCATCTAAACCATCTAAACCATCTAAACCATCTTAACTATCTAAACCATCTAAACCATCTTAACCACCCCAACCATCCCGACCTTTCCAACGACCGAGTGAAAAGATGACAACACGCATACTCATCAAAATCGGCGGGCGCGCCTTCGACGGCGAGGCGGGGTTCCGGGAACTGGCCGCGGCCATCCGGGCGAACCCGGAGGCGGAGGTCGTGATCGTCCACGGCGGCGGGGCCGAGATTTCCCAGGCCTTGAAAGCCGCCGGCCGCGAGACGGTCTTCGTCGACGGGATGCGGGTCACCCAGGCCGAGGATGTGCGGATCGTCGAGCGGGTGCTCTCCGAGGAGGTGAACCGCCGCATCGCCGGCTGGCTCGCGGCGGCCGGGGTCCGCTGCCGGCGGATGTCCGGCAAGACCCGGGGCCTGCTCCTCGCCGCGCCGCTATTGACCCGCGGCGGCAAGAGCATGGGCTTCGTGGGCAGGATCGCCCGGGTGAACCCGGAGCCCGTGGCCGAGGCGCTCGCGGCCGGCGAGGTGCCGGTGGTCTCGCCCGTCTCCGGGGACGAGGCCGGACAGAGCTACAACGTGAACGCCGACAGCGCCGCGGCGGCGCTCGCGGCGGCGGCCGGCTGCTCCGATCTCGTCTTCGTGACCGACGTCCCCGGGGTGATGGCGGGCGGCGCGCCCCAAGCCTGCCTGACCGTCGCGCAGGCGCGGGAGCTCATCGCCGACGGCACGATCCAGGGGGGGATGGTCGCCAAGATGGAGTCGGTCTTCGAGGCGCTTGCCGGCCGCGTGCCGCGGGTCTACGTGATCGAGTGGCAGGGGCCGGAGACGCTGATGAAGATCGTCCGCCGGGAGTCGGTGCCGGGGACCTGTTTCAGCGAGTTGGCGCTTTGACGCATGCATACCATCCGCTCGCATCCCGGTGAGGCGGCCGATTTCGAGGCCGTGCGGCGGGTGGACGGCTGGGAGGCCATCCGCAGCCGATTCCCGGCCTACCTTTCCGACGAGTCCAAGCTCTCCGGGCCTCCCTTCGAGCACCTCTTCTTCCCCCGCAGCGAGGCCGAGCTGGCGGCCGTCATGCGGGAAATGGCCCGGCGCGGGGTCCCGGTCACCGTCGCCGGCGCGCGCACCGGGCTTGCGGGCGGCTGCGTGCCCAACGGTGGTGCGCTCGTGTCCCTCGAGAACCTCGACCGCGTGCTGGGGCTCCATTGCGACGCGCCGAGCGGCGAGTGGCGGCTGTCCGCCCAGTGCGCCGTGACGCTGCGCGCGATCGACTCCCAGCTCGCGGCCAAGCGCTTCCCGGACCTCGAGGGCTGCCTCCGCGAGGGGTCCGACATCGAAGGCTTCCGGCGCGACCCGGAGGGTTATTTCTATCCCCCCGACCCGACCGAGATGAGCGCCTCTCTCGGCGGGACGATCGCCACGAACGCCTCGGGGGCGCGCACCTACCGCTACGGGCCGACCCGCGACTGGGTGCGGGGCCTGCGGGTCATGCTGGCGAACGGCGAATTCCTCGAGATCCCCCGCGGGAGGTATTTCGCGGCGCCGGGCGGCGTCTTCCGCATCACCGAATCGAACGGCGCCGACCGCGAGGTCCGGGTGCCCGGGTACCGCCGCCCGCGCACCAAGAACACCGCCGGCTTCTTCGCGGCCCCCGGCATGGACCTGATCGACCTCTTCATCGGTGCGGAGGGCGCCTTCGGGGTCATCACCGCGGCGACCGTCGCCCTGCTCCCCCGGCGGCGGAAGATCTCGGTCGTCCAGTTCCTCGCCTCGGACGACCAGGCGATCGCCCTCGTTCCCGTCCTGCGCTCCGCGCCGGCCGTCACGCTCGACTTCCTCGAAATGTACTCGGGAAACGCCCTGGCGCTCCTGCGCCGGCGCCAGCGCAGCGACCCGCGTGCGATCGGCACCCCGCCCCTCCCCGAAGCGGCGGGCGCCGCGCTCTTCTTCGAGCTCGACTTCGATCCCGCGGGCCGCTCCGATGCGCTCGCGCCCCTCGCCGACCTCCTGCGCCGCGGCGGCGCCGCGCCGGCCGATTCCTGGTGCGCCCACGAGAACCGCGAGCTCGAGCGCCTCAAGCACTTCCGCCACGTCCTGCCCGAGACCATCAACGCCCTGATCGCCGAGCGCAAGAAATGGCACCCGGGCCTGCACAAGCTCGGCACCGATCTCGCGGTCCCCGACGAGCATCTCGGCGCGATGTGGGCGGTCTACCGCGATGCGCTTTCCGGCGCCGGCCTCGAGTGGGCGGCCTTCGGCCACGTCGGCGACAACCACCTGCACGTCAACATCCTGCCGCGGAACATGGCCGACCTCGAGCAGGCGCTCGGGATATACCGCCTGTTCGCCGAGAAGGCGGTCGCCTTCGGCGGGACCGTCTCCGCCGAGCATGGCATCGGCAAGCTCAAGGCGAAGTTCCTCGAGATCATGTACTCCCCGGCGGAGATCGAAGAGATGCGCGCCCTCAAACGGGCGCTCGATCCGCAGATGCTGCTGAACCCGGGGAATATATTTGCGGTATAGGGTTCAGGGGGGCGACGGATGAGCAATACCACCGCACCTCGCAAATACGAGGGGCGGCCGTATCCATACCTTCCAAACATGGCGGAAGGAGAGGGCAGAAGAACTGCCCCGGACCATATGCGGGCACGCTGCATGGCTGATGGCTCGAGCTGTGAGCTCGAAGCTCAAATCATGCGATCGGGCGACTCGGGATATGTTGGCGGGCAGGACCTCGAACCGCTGCGGGAAGATGTCCGCGAAGTCGAAAGGCTGCTCAAAGCGCTGATCCGGTCCGTGGAAATAATAAACCCTTGAACCCTGGACCCCTCGAACCCTTTATGCCCATGCAAATCGTCGTCTGCGTCAAACAGGTTCCGGAAATCACCGACGTGCGGGTCAACCCCGAGACCGGGACCCTGATCCGCGAGGGGGTGGCCGCGATCCTGAACCCCTTCTGCGAGTACGCTCTCGATCATGCGGTACGGCTCAAGGCCGGCCGCCCGGAGATCGAGATCGTCGCCGTCAGCATGGGCCCGCCCCAGGCGGCCGCCGCGCTTGAGCGCTGCCTCGAGCTCGGCGCGGACCGGGCCGTTCTCGCAAGCGACCGCCGTTTCGCCGGCGCCGACACCTGGGCCACGGCCTTGACCCTTGCCGCGGTCATCCGCCGGGCCGCACCGGGCGCCGACCTCATCCTGGTCGGCAAGCAGGCGGTCGACGGCGACACGGCCCAGGTGGGTCCGGAAATCGCCGAGATCCTCGGACTGCCCCAGATCATGTACGGGGTCGAAATGCGCCTCGACCCCAAGGGCAAGCGCATCCGCGTCAAGCGCGAGGCCGAGTCGGGCTACGAGGTCCTGGAAGCGAGGCTGCCGGCCCTCGTCTCCGCCAGCAAGGGCGAGCCCCTGCGGCGCATGCCGTCGCTTGACGACGTGCTCGCCGCCCGGAGCCGCCGGATCGAAACGCTCACCGCCGCCGACCTCGGCCTCGCCGAGGGCGAGATCGGCCTGGCCGGCTCCTTCACCCAGGTGGTCGCGATCTTCCCCCCCGCCGTGAAAACGGGCGGCCGCCGCCTCGAAGGACTCGACCCGGCGGCGGCCGCGGTGGAAATCGCCGCCTTTCTGAAATCGGAGGGCTTCGCCTGAGGGGGAGGGGGCCGGCATGCTCAAGATCGACCACGCCATCTGCAACCGCTGCGGCCTGTGCCGGAAAGCCTGTCCCTTCGGGGCGATAGCCGCGGAAGGGGATCGGGTCGCGGTCGACGAGCGCTGCACCCTCTGTGGGGCTTGTGTGAACGTCTGCCCGCAGTCGGCCCTGTCCATCGAGCGGCGGCAGGCCTCGGCCGAGGAGCTCGCGCGGTACCGGGGGGTGTTCGTCTGGGCCGAATTCGATTCGAAAGCCGACAGCCTGGTGCCGAGGAAGGTCGTCCACGAGCTTTTGAGCCAGGGCCGCAGGCTCGCGGACCGGCTGGGCGAACCGCTCGTCGCCGTAGCGCTGGGGGGCAGGCGGCTGGAGGGGCTTGAAGGGCTCTGCCACCAGGGCGCCGACCGGGTGATCGCCTGCCGGCACGCGCGGCTCGAAAGCTACTCGACCGACGGGTTCACCACGGCCCTGGCGGCGGTCGTGGCCAAGGAGAGGCCCTCCGTGCTTCTGTTCGGAGCGACCCCCAACGGCCGCGACCTCGCCCCCCGCGTGGCCGCCCGGCTGCGCTTCGGCCTGACCGCGGACTGCACCGGGCTCGAGATCGATGCCGATGGGCGGCTGGTGCAGACCCGTCCGGCCTTCGGCGGGAACATCATGGCGAGCATCGTCTCCCCGTATACCCGGCCCCAGGCCGCCACGGTGCGGCCGAATGTCTTCCCCGCCGCGGTGCCGGACCCCCGCCGGCCGGTCGCCATCGAGGAATTCCCCATCCACCTCTCGAAGGCCGCCATCCGCACCCAAGTGGTCGAGCGGATCGAGGCGGCCGCGGCGGACGGGAAGATCGAGGAGGCGCGCGTCCTCGTGTCGGCCGGCCGCGGGTGCGGCGAGCCCTCCAACCTGGACCTGCTGCGCCGCCTGGCACACCGGCTGGGCGGCACGCTGGCCGGTTCGCGCGCCATCGTCGAGCTCGGCTGGATCCCGCACACGCTCCAGGTCGGCCAGTCCGGCACCACGGTGGGGCCGGACCTTTACATCGCCGTCGGCATCAGCGGCGCCGTCCAGCACATCGTGGGCATGCGCTCTTCGAAGAAAATCATCGCCATCAACAAGGACCCCGACGCCCCCATCTTCAAGATCGCCGACCTCGGAATAGTCGGCGATGCACACGCCATCCTGCCGAAGCTGCTGGAATCCCTTGAGAAAGCGTGATCGACATCTTTACCGGAATGGACCATGCGCCATGACAGCTTAACTAAAATGGAGTTTATTCCATCGAATTCCCTGGAATGGCCCCGCGCAGCCGCGATTCGCCACGGGTCAGCGATCGGCCTTGCGGCGCACGCGCCGGCGCTTTCCTGACGGTCAATTCAACCGCTCGGGGAATCCCGGCCAAATGATGATGATAGGCGCCGCATAAGGGTGCTGCGCCTACAGCCTTTTCATCACCGCATCCGTGAAATCCCGGGTGGTCGCCTTCCCCCCCAAATCCCGCGTCAGCACCCGGCCCTCGGCGGTCACGGCCTCGATCGCGGCCATGAGCGCCCGGGCCGCCTCCGCCTCGCCCAAAAAGTCGAGCATCATCGAGACCGACCAGAGGGTCGCGATGGGGTTCGCCGCCCCCTTGCCGGCGATGTCCGGGGCCGAGCCGTGGACCGGCTCGAACATCGAGGGGAATTTCTTCTCCGGGTTGAGGTTTCCCGAGGGCGCGATCCCGATCCCTCCGGCGCAGGCCGGCCCCAGGTCCGAGAGGATGTCCCCGAAGAGATTGCTCGCCACCACCACGTCGAACCAGTCCGGGTGCTGGACGAAGTGCGCCGTCAGGATGTCGATGTGGAACTGGTCGGCCTGCACCTCCGGGTACTCGGCGGCGAGGGCGCGGAAGCGCTCGTCCCAGAAGGGCATGGTGTGGATGATCCCGTTCGACTTCGTGGCCGAGGTCAGGTGCTTCTTCGGCCGGCGGCGGGCGAGCTCGAAGGCGAAGCGCATGACGCGGTCCACCCCGCGGCGGGTGAAGATCGACTCCTGGACGACGACCTCCTGCTCCGTGCCGGCATAGAGCCTGCCCCCGATCTGGGAGTATTCGCCCTCGGTGTTCTCGCGGACGATGACGAAGTCGATGTCCGCGGCGCCGCGGCCGGAGAGCGGGCTCCGGATGCCCGGAAGCAGCCGCACCGGCCGCAGGTTCACGTACTGGTCGAAGCCGCGGCGGATGGGGATGAGAAGCCCCCAGAGCGAGACGTGGTCCGGGACCCCGGGGGCGCCCACGGCGCCGAGCAGCAGCGCGTCGAAGGGCCGGAGCCGCTCGATCCCGTCTTCCGGCATCATCGCCCCGGTCCGGCGGTAATGCTCACAGGAATAGGGAAAGGTTTCGAATTCCATCCGAAACCCGAAGCGCGCGGCGAGGCGCTCGAGCGCCCGCACGCCCTCGGGGACCACCTCCAGGCCGATCCCGTCGCCCGGGATCAACGCAATGCGGTACGGCATCCGTTCGCCCCCCCATGGAAATCGAGCCCTCCCGGCGGCCGCGCCGTGTTTGACAATCCGCCGCGAGGTTTATAGTTTCGATCCATACCACCCGAAAGGAAAGACATGCAAGCGCGCCCCATCGAGCGCCTGGTCGAGCTCCTGGGGGAGCTCGTCGCCGTCGACTCCGTCAACCCGACCCTTGCCGGCGGTCCGGGCGAGGGGCGCATCGCCGAGATGATCCGGCGCCGGCTCTCCGGGCTGGGCTACGCGGTCGAGCGCCAGGAGCTCGGCGGCGGGCGCGCGAACGTGGCGGCGCGGGTCCCCGGGAGAACGGACCGGCCGGCGCTCGTCTTAAACGGCCACCTCGACACCGTCGGCGTCGAGGGGATGGCGGCCCCCTTCGTGCTCCGGCGCGCGGGCGACCGCCTCAGCGGCCGCGGGGCCTACGACATGAAGGGCGGGGTCGCGGTGATGCTCGCCCTGGCGGAGGCCTGGGCGGCGGAGCCCCCCGGCCGCGACGTTTGGCTCACCTTCTCGGCCGACGAGGAGGACCGCAGCCTCGGAACCGAGGCGCTCGTCGCGCACTGGCTCCCCCGGCTCAACCCTCGGCCGGCGGCGGCGGTTTTCCTCGAGCCGACCGAGGAGGGGATCGGGGTCGCCCACAAGGGCTTTGCCTGGTGCGAGATCGAGATCTTCGGTCGGGCCGCCCACGGCAGCCGGCCGGAACAGGGGATCGACGCCGTGCTGCCGCTTGCCGGCGCGCTCGCGGAGCTGGCGCGGATCCGCGCCGAGCTCGCCGCGCAGCCGCCCGACCCGCTGCTCGGCTGCGCGACGCTGCATGGCGGCGTGGTCGCCGGCGGCAGCGCGCTCAGCGTCGTCCCGGCCCACGCACGGCTCCAGTGGGAGCGGCGCACGCTGCCGGGCGAGGATCCGGGAGCGGTCGCCGCGGAGCTTGCGCGCGTCGCCGCCGCGACCGAAGGGCTTCCCGGAGGGCACCGGGTGGCGGGGCGGCAGCTCTTCAGCCGCCCGGCCTACCGGACGCCGCCGGGCGCCGGGATCGTCGCCGCGCTGAAGCGCGCCGCACCCCGCGCGCCGGAGGTCGGGGTCTCGTTCTGGACCGATGCGGCGCTCATGGGCGCCGCGGGGGTCCCGAGCGTTCTCTTCGGGCCCTCCGGCCACGGCGCCCATGCCGCCGACGAGTGGGTCAGCGCCGCGAGCCTCGCCGGCGTTTACGAGGCCTTGAGAAAGGCCGTGCATTTCGAGTGGTAGAGGACGCCGGCATGCCGACCCGCACGGACCTGCGCAACCTGGCGATCATCGCCCATGTCGATCACGGCAAGACGACGCTCGTCGACGCCATGCTCTGGCAAAGCGGGGTGTTCCGCTCCAACGAGCAGGTGGCCGAACGGGTCATGGACAGCCTGGACCTCGAGCGCGAGAAGGGCATCACCATCATGGCCAAGAACACGGCCATCGTCTACCGGGGGACGAAGATCAACATCGTGGACACCCCGGGCCACGCCGACTTCGGCGGCGAGGTGGAGCGCACGCTCAACATGGTGGACGGGGTGATGCTGCTCGTGGACGCGACCGAGGGGCCGCTGCCCCAGACGCGCTTCGTGCTCGGCAAGGCCCTCGCCCGCGGCCTGCCGCCGATCGTGGTGATCAACAAGATCGACCGGCCCGACCGGCGCATCCAGGAGGTGCTGGACGAGGTCTACGACCTCTTCATCGACCTCGATGCGACCGAGGAGCAGCTCGACTTCCCCGTGCTCTACACCAACGCCAAGGCGGGGATCGCGCTCACGGACCCCGAGGCGGACGGCCGGGACCTCGTGCCGCTCTTCGAGGCGATCCTCGCCGCCATCCCGGCCCCGCGCGCCGATCCCGCGGCCCCCCTGCAGTTCCTGGTGACGAACCTCCAGCACAGCGACTACGTCGGCCGCATCGCGGTCGGCAAGGTGGTGAACGGCACGCTGCGCAAAGGCCCGGGGGCCTGCCTGTTGAAGACCGACGGCAGCCGCCGCGACACGGCGCTGAGCGCCGTCTACACCTACGAGGGGTTGAACCGCGTCGAGCGCACGGAGGTCGGCGCCGGCGACATCGCCGCGGTCGCCGGGGTCGAGGAGATCTACATCGGCGACACCCTGGGCGATCCGGCCGACCCGCGGCCGCTGCCGGCGATCACCGTGGAGGAGCCGACGATCTCGATGGTCTTCGGCGTGAACACCTCGCCGCTCGCCGGCCGCGAGGGGCGCTACCTCACCTCGCGCCACATCAAGGAGCGGCTCGAAAAGGAGCTGCTCTACAACGTGAGCCTGCGCGTCGAGCCCGCCGAAAACCGCGAGTCCTTCCGCGTCAGCGCCCGCGGCGAGCTGCAGCTCGCGGTGCTCGTCGAGACGATGCGCCGCGAGGGCTTCGAGCTCGCGCTCTCCAAGCCGCGGGTCATCACCCGAGAGGTGGCGGGCGAGGTGGTCGAGCCCCGGGAGCTCGCCGTCGTCGATGTCCCGGAGAAGTTCATCGGGATCGTGACCGAGATGATGAGCGGGCGCCGCGGCCGCATGACGAAGATGATCAACAACGGCTTCGGCCGCGTGCGCCTCGAGTTCGAGGTTCCCTCGCGGGGCCTGATCGGCTTCCGCAGCCGGTTCCTGACCGACACCCACGGCACCGGGATCCTGAACACGCTCGTCGTCGGCCACACGCCCCACGCCGGGGAGATCGCCGGGCGTCCGAACGGGGTGCTCGTCTCCGACCGCGCGGGCAAGGCCGTGACCTACGCCATCTACCACCTGCAGCCGCGCGGGACGATCTTCGTCAACCCGAACGACCCGGTCTACCCGGGGATGATCGTGGGCGAGAACTCCCGGCCCCAGGACCTGTGGGTCAACATCTGCAAGGAGAAGAAGTTGACCAACATCCGCGCCGCCGGCGCCGACGAGGCCCTGCGCCTGATCCCGCCGCGGCAGTTCACTCTCGAGCAGGCGATGGAGTACATCGCCGAGGACGAGCTCGTGGAGGTGACCCCGGCCGCCATCCGGCTGCGCAAGGCCGCCGCCCGGCCGTGACGGGAAGGGCCGCGAGCCCGGCGGCGTGAGGAGACATGCCGAGGATGACCGCCGCATTCCGAACTTACGGGATCTGGACCGCGCTGGGGGCCCTGCTGGGGTGGCTGGCGGCCTACCCGATGGCGGCGCTCGTGCTGTGGGGGGCCCTCGGCGCGGCGCCCGGCAGCGAGACGGCCGCGCCGGCGCCCCGGGGCGTTTTCGGGCTCTTCGACCGCTTGCTCCCCGTGAACCTGATCTCCGCGCTCCTCGGCTCGGGCGGCGGGCTTCTCCTCCGCCGGGCGATGCTCAGCCGCCGGGCGCTCCGCGAAAGCGAGGCGCGCTTCCGCAGCATGGCGGCGGCCGCGCCGGAGGCCATCATCCTGATGGATGCCCGGGGGCGGGTGACCTTCTGGAACGCGGCCGCCGAGACGATGTTCGGCTACTCCCGCGAGGAGGCCATCGGCATGGACCTCCACGCGGCCCTCATGCCGCCGCGCTACCGCGAGGCCTTCGCGGCGGGGCACGCCCGCTTCGCCGAGACCGGCCGGGGGCACGCCGTCGGCCGCACGCTCGAGCTCGGCGCGCTGCGGCGGGACGGAAGCGAGTTTCCGATCGAGCTCTCGGTCGCCGCCCTGCGGCTCAAGGGCCGCTGGGAGGCCATGGGCATCGTCCGGGACATCTCCGCGCGCAAGCAGGCGGAGGCCGAGCGCCTGGCCCGCGAGAAGCTCGCCGGGGTGCTCGAGATGGCCGGGGCCGCCTGCCACAACATGAACCAGCCCCTGCAGAGCGCCCTCTGGGGGCTCCAGGCGCTGCGCGAGGAGCTCCCCGAGGGGGAGCGGATGCACGCCGAGCTCGGGCGGGTGCTCGCGCAGATCGAGAAGATGCGGGCGATCACCCGCAAGATCATGGCGATCACCCGCTACGAGGCCCTCGACTATTACCAGGATGTCAAGATCGTCGACATCGACAAGGCTTCGACGAAGGGGGTCGTTCCGCCGGCGCCCCCGGCCGACGACGCCTGACGCCGGGGGCCGCGGGCCGCTTCAAAGCGAACGGATGGCGGCGCCGAGCCGCGCCGCCCCTTCCTCGAGCTGCGGGATGTCGTAGAAGGCGAAGCTCAGGCGCAGGCGGTCCGCGAGCGCGCCGCGGCAGGAGAACCGCGGCCCGGGCATGAACTCGACGCCGCGGGCCTTCGCGGCCGCGAGCAGCCGGCCGGAGTCGATCCCTGCGGGGAGCTGCACCCAGATGAAGAAGCCGCCCCGCGGCGCCTCGAAGGCGGCGGCGGGCGGAAGGTGCGCCCGCAGCGCGGCGCAGAGCGCGGCCGCCCGGGCGGCGTAGACCGCCCGCAGCCGCTCGAGGTGAAGGTCCAGCAGCCCGAGTGCGATCGCGCTGCGGACCACCCCGGAGGCGAAGGGGTTCAGGCCGCCGCCGCTGTCGAGGAGCCCGCAGTTCACGAAGCGCGCGATCAGCTCGGGGCCGGCGTGGAGCCAGCCCAGGCGCAGCCCCGGAGCGAGGATCTTGGAGAAGGAGCCCAGGGAGACGATTCCGCCCGCGGCGGCGAGGCTCGCCAGGGGCGGCGGCGGGGGGGCGCCGAAGGCGAGCAGGTGGTAGACCTCGTCGGCGACGAGCAGCGCCCCGCTCTCCCGGCAGAGCGCGGCGAGCGCCGCGCGGCGCTCCGCGGCGAGGGTCGCGCCCGTGGGGTTCTGGTAGGCCGGGATCGTGTAGAGGAGGGCGGGCCGCTCGCGCCGCAGCGCCTCGGCCGCGGCGTCGAGGCGCAGGCCGCCGGCGTCCATGGGAAGCGGCCGGAGCCGCAGGCGGTGGTCGGCGAAGATCTTGAGCGCGAGGAAATAGGTCGGCTCCTCGACCAGGACCGCGTCGCCCGCGCGCGTGAACAGCGTGCAGACGAGGTCGAGCGCCTGGGAGGCGCCGTTGGTCACGAGCAAATGCCCCGGGTCGACCGGCACCGCACAGCGGCCGGCGAGGAACGCCGCGAGCGCCGCGCGGAACCGGCCCTCGCCCTGCTCGAACCCGTAGGCGAGAAGCCCCGGCTCCCGCCGGCCGGTGCAGTCGGCGGCCGCGCGCTCGATCTCCGCGACCGGCAGCAGGCCGGGCGAGGGCTGGCCGATGCCGAGGTCGATCATCCCGGCGGGGATCTCCTTCTGGGCTGCTGCGGGGGCGGCGCCGCTCATGGCGAGCCTATAGTACAGATCGCGCCGCCTGTGAACCCCCGCCGCGAGCCCGCCGGGAATTATCCCTTGACATCCCGCCGGGCTTTTGTCATACATCCGCGCATGCTGGAAGCTATCCTGGGCAGGGCCGCAAGCGCCAAGACGAACACCCGCCGCCGTAACCGTCGCGGCCGGCCGGGGCCGGGTGTGCATTGCACAGGAGATGACTGAAGCATTCCATCTGAACTGATTGCAATCAACCCCGGCTCCGGCCGGGGTTTTTATTTCGGCGAAGCCGCCGCCGGCGGCCCGGCCATTCGACGAGGGGAGAAGAGGCGACATGGCGAAAGAGAAGGTCAAGAAAGTGGTGCTCTCTTACAGCGGCGGGCTCGACACCTCGGTGATCGTGCCCTGGTTGAAGAACAACTACGGCGGCTGCGAGGTGATCTGCTTCACGGCCGATCTCGGCCAGAACGAGGATCTGAGCGGTCTGGACCAGAAGGCCGTCGCCTCGGGGGCGGCGAAGCTCATCGTCATGGACCTGCGCGAGGAGTTCCTGCAGGGCTACGTCTTTCCGACCATGCAGGCCGGCGCGGTCTACGAGCGCGAGTACCTGCTGGGCACCTCCATGGCGCGCCCCCTGATCGCCAAGAAGCTCGTCGAGGTCGCCGAAGCGGAGGGGGCCGAGGCGGTCTCCCACGGCTGCACGGGGAAGGGCAACGACCAGGTGCGCTTCGAGCTGACCGTGATGGCCTTGAACCCCAAGCTCAAGGTGATCGCCCCCTGGCGCGAGTGGGAGATCCGCAGCCGCGAGGACGCGATCCGCTACGCGCAGCGGCACAACGTCCCGATCTCCCAGACCGAGAAGGACATCTACAGCCGCGACAGCAACATCTTCCACCTCTCCCACGAGGGCGGCGTCCTGGAGAACCCCTGGAACGAGCCGGAGGAGGGGATGTTCCAGCTCTCGGTCTCCCCGGAGAAGGCCCCCGACGCCCCCGAGTACCTCGAGGTCGAGTTCGAGCGCGGCAACCCGGTCGGGCTGAACGGCGAGCGGCTCTCCGCGGTCGAGCTCTTCACGCGGCTGAATGCGATCGGCGGCCGCAACGGGATCGGCCGGGCCGACATCGTCGAGAACCGCCTGGTCGGCATGAAGAGCCGCGGGGTCTACGAGACCCCGGGGGGCACCATCCTCTACCGGGCCCACCAGGCCCTCGAGAGCATCTGCCTCGACAAGTACACCATGGGCTACAAGGACGCGGTCGCGGTCAAGTACGCCGAGCTCGTCTACAACGGCATGTGGTTCTGCCAGCTGCGCGAGGCGCTCGACGCCTTCGTGCGCACGACCCAGCGCAACGTCACCGGGACCGTGCGCCTCAAGCTCTACAAGGGCAACATCGTCATGGCCGGCCGCAAGAGCCCCCTGAGCCTCTACCGCGAGGACTACGCCTCCTTCGGCGAGGAGGACGTCTACAACCAGAAGGACGCCCAGGGCTTCATCCAGCTCTTCGGGCTGCCGCTCAAGGTGGAGGCGCTGCTCGCCATCGACGGCGGGGGCGAGAGCCGCTACCGGCGGCCGGACTACGCGAGCTTCAAACGGGATTAGAGAAGGACCGACCATGAACGCGCGGCTGATCCTTGCGGACGGCACCTGCTACACGGGCCTCTCCTTCGGCCAGGCCGGAACGGCGGTGGGCGAGGTGGTCTTCCACACGGCCATGTGCGGCTACCAGGAGATCCTGACGGACCCCTCCTACCACTTCCAGCTCGTGACCATGACCTACCCCCAGATCGGCAACTACGGCGTGAACCCCAAGGACTTCGAGAGCCGGCGGATCTACGCCGCCGGGTTCATCATCCGGGAGTTGAGCCCGATCGTGAGCCACTGGCAGGCCCACCGCTCGCTAGACGACTACTTGAAGTTCCACGGCGTCGTCGGGATCCACGACGTCGACACCCGGGCGCTCACGCGCCACCTGCGGGACCACGGGGCGCAGATGGGGATGATCACGACCGAAAGCGCGCCGCTTCCCGAGCTGCTCGAGCGGCTGCGCGGCGGGCAGGAGCTCGTCGGCCGCGATATCGTCAAGGAGGTGACGACCGGCGCCCCCTACGTCTGGCCCCTCGCCGCGGAGCCCGGCCCGGCCGTCGCCCGGCGATACCGGGTGGCGGTCTACGACTTCGGGGTGAAGTTCTCGATCCTGCGCTCGCTCACCAAGTCCGGCTGCGAGCTGGAGGTCTTTCCGGCCGGAACCCCGGCCGAGAAGATCCTCGACTGGAAGCCGGACGGGGTCTTCCTGTCGAACGGCCCGGGCGACCCCGAGCCGGTCGGCTACGCGGTCGAGGCCGTCAAGCGCCTGCTCGGGAGGAAGCCTATCTTCGGGATCTGCCTGGGGCACCAGATCCTCGGGCTCGCGTTGGGGGGCCGGACGGTCAAGCTCAAGTTCGGCCACCACGGGGCGAACCACCCGGTGAAGCACCTGCCGACCGGCGCGATCGAGATCACCTCCCAGAACCACGGCTTCATCGTCGACATCGACAGCCTGCCCCAGGACGCGGTCGAGATCACGCACATCAACCTGAACGACCACACGCTCGAGGGCTTCCGGCACCGGCGGCTGCCGGCCTTCTCGGTCCAGTACCACCCCGAGTCCGCCCCGGGGCCGCACGACAGCCAGTACCTCTTCGACCAATTCATCCGCGAAATGGAATCGTTTCATGCCTAAGCGCAAAGACATCAAGCGCATTCTCGTGATCGGCTCGGGCCCGATCGTGATCGGCCAGGCCTGCGAGTTCGACTACTCCGGCACCCAAGCCTGCAAGGCCCTGCGCGAGGAGGGGTTCATCGTGATCCTGGTGAACTCCAACCCGGCCACGATCATGACCGACCCCGAGTTCTCCGACCGCACCTACATCGAGCCGCTGCAGGCCGAGGCCATCGCGCGGATCATCGAAAGGGAGCGGCCCGACGCGCTGCTGCCGACCTTGGGCGGCCAGACCAGCCTGAACCTCGCCGTCGAGCTGGCGAAAAGCGGGGTTCTCGAGGAGTTCGGGGTCGAGCTGATCGGCGCGAAGCTCGCCACCATCCAGATGGCCGAGGACCGCGAGCTCTTCCGCAGCGCCATGCGCGAGATCGGGCTCGCGGTGCCCGACGGCGGGATCGTGAAAAGCCTGGAGGAGGCGCTGGCGCTTTCCGAGACGATCGGCTTTCCGCTCATCATCCGGCCCTCCTACACGCTCGGCGGGATCGGCGGCAGCGTCGTCTACAACCGCGAGGAGTTTCCCGCGGCCGTGCGCTGGGGGCTTTCGGCGAGCCCGGTGCACGAGGTCTTGATCGAGCAGTCGGTCCTCGGCTGGAAGGAGTACGAGCTCGAGGTCATGCGCGACCAGGCGGACAACTTCGTCATCGTCTGCTCGATCGAGAACTTCGACCCCATGGGGATCCACACCGGCGACAGCATCACGGTCGCCCCGGCCCAGACGCTCACCGACGTCGAGTACCAGGCCATGCGCGACGCGGCCAAGAAGATCGTCGCCAAGATCGGGGTCGAGACCGGCGGGGCGAACATCCAGTTCGCGCTCAACCGCGAGACGGGCGAAATGGTGGTGATCGAGATGAACCCGCGGGTCTCGCGCAGCTCGGCCCTCGCCTCCAAGGCGACGGGGTTTCCCATCGCCAAGATCGCGGCCAAGCTCGCCGTGGGCTATCTGCTGGACGAAATCCCGAACGACATCACGCGCAAGACCCCGGCCTCCTTCGAGCCGGCGATCGACTACGTCGTGGTCAAGGTCCCCCGCTGGGACTTCGAGAAGTTTCCCGGAAACGACCACCGGCTCACCTCGCAGATGAAGTCGGTCGGCGAGGCCATGGGGATCGGCCGCACCTTCAAGGAGGCGCTCAACAAGACGCTGCGCTCGCTCGAAAACGGCTGGTCCGGGTTCCATGCCCGCGACCACGCCGCGATCGGCAGGATCTCCCGGCCGGCCCTGATGGACGATCTGCGGCAGGGCACCCCCGAGCGCATCCTTAAAATCTGGCAGGCCCTCACCCTGGGGATGACCCCCGAGGAGCTCTGCCGGCTGACCGGGATCGACATCTGGTTTCTCGAGAACTTAAGGGAGCTCGTCGCCTTCGAGGCGGTGATCGGCCGCGAGTACGCCGAGCGGAGCACGCTGCGGGCCGAGACGCTGCGCCGGGCGAAGCGCATGGGCTTCTCCGACAAGCACATCGGGCTGATCGTCGGCAAGAGCGAACGCGAGATCCGCAGCATCCGCAAGGCGGCCGGCGTGCTCCCGTCCTACAAAATCGTCGACACCTGCGCCGCCGAGTTCGAGTCCTTTACGCCCTATTACTATTCGACCTACGATCCCGAGAACGAGTCGACCCCCTCCACCCGGCGCAAGGTCATCATTCTGGGCGGCGGCCCGAACCGCATCGGGCAGGGCATCGAGTTCGACTACTGCTGCGTGCACGGGATCATGGCGCTGCGCCGGCTGGGGATCGAGGCGATCATGATCAACTGCAACCCGGAGACGGTCTCGACCGACTACGACGTCGCCGACAAGCTCTACTTCGAGCCGCTCACCTACGAGGACGTCCTGAACGTGATCGAGCTCGAAAAGCCGGAGGGCGTCATCATGCAGTTCGGCGGCCAGACCCCGCTCAAGCTCGCCGTGCCGCTCGAGAAGGCCGGGGTCCCGATCTGGGGCACCTCGCCGGATTCGATCGATCTCGCCGAGGACCGCGACCGCTTCGGCGCGCTGCTCGACGCGCTCGACATCGCCCACCCCCAGTACGCCACGGCGACGTCGGTCGCCGAAGCGATGGAGGTCGCGAAAAAGATCGGCTTTCCGCTCATGGTCCGGCCCTCCTACGTCCTCGGCGGCCGGGCCATGGAGATCGTCTACGACATGGGAAGCCTCGAGAACTACATGCAGCGGGCGGTCAAGGCCTCCGAGGAGCACCCGGTGCTCCTCGACCGCTTCCTGGAGGACGCCTACGAGTTCGACGTGGACGCGATCTCAGACGGCGAGCGGACCGAGATCTGCGGCCTGATGCAGCACATCGAGGAGGCCGGGGTCCACTCGGGGGACAGCATGGCGGTGCTGCCGCCTTATCTGCTCAGCCGCGAGCAGCGCGACGACATCCTGGAGACCACGCGCACCATCGCCCGGCATCTCAAGGTCAAGGGCATCATCAACATCCAGTTCGCGATCCTCTACGACACGCTCTACATCCTGGAGGTGAACCCGCGCGCCTCGCGCACGGTGCCCTTCGTCAGCAAGGCGACCGGCATCCCCGTCGCCAAGCTCGCCGTCCAGGTCATGGCCGGAAAGAAGCTCGACGAGCTCGGGGTGCGCTTCGTGACCGAGCCGCCCTACGTCGCCGTCAAGGAGTCGGTCTTCCCCTTCGACCGCTTCGACAAAGCCGACATTTTCTTGAGGCCCGAGATGCGCTCGACCGGCGAGGTCATGGGCATCTCGGCCACCTTCGGCGGCGCGGTGATGAAGGCCTTCGAGGCCACCGGGGTCACGGTGCCGACCGGCGGCAAGGTGTTCCTGAGCGTGAACGACAACGACAAGGCGCGGATCCTGCCCATCGCCGAAAACCTGCACAAGCTCGGCTACACGCTGGTCGCCACCCACGGAACGGCCGACTATATCGCCGGCCGCGGGATCCCGGTCAAGCCGGTGTTGAAAGTGAGCGAGGGCCGGCCGAACGTGATCGACGACATCAAGAACGGCGCGATCAGCCTGATCATCAACACCCCGCTCGGCCACCGCGCGCGCCAGGACGAATACGCCATCGGCTGGGCGGCGATCAAATACCGCGTCCCCTTCATCACGACGCTTTCGGCCGCCGAGGCGATCGTGCGCGGCCTGCGCGCGAGCCGCAAGGGGCCGCACGCCTACCGCTGCCTGCAGGAGTACTACCATGGCCAATGACTTCGTCGACCCGCCGCCGGGCGGGGTGCCGGAGGAAAAGCGCCCCCAGGTCGCCTACCCGGACGTGCTGAACGGCCCGGAGGAGAGCGATCTGCCCATCCGCAAGGCGCGGATCGGCGACGTGCCCGCGCTGCTCGAGCTCGTGAACGGCTTCGCCGCCCGCAGCCTGATGCTCCCGCGCGGGCCGCAGTACCTCTTCGAGAACATCCGCGACTTCGTCGTCGCGGTCGACGGCGAGCGCATCGTCGCCTGCGGCAGCCTCCACGTCCTGTGGGACGACATGGCCGAGGTGCGCTCGATGGCGATCCATGCCGACTACCAGAAGCGCGGCCTCGGGCGCCGGCTGGTGGAGGTGCTCAAGGCGGAGGCGCGCGCGCTCGGGGTGAAACACCTCTTCACCTTCACGCTCTCCGAGGAGTTCTTCGCGCGCCTGGGCTTCACGCGCCGCGAGCGCGAGGAGCTCCCGCCCAAGGTCTGGGGCGAGTGCAGCCGCTGCCCGAAGTACTTCCAATGCGACGAGGTGGGGATGGTGCTCAAGCTGTAACGGCGGCCGCCTTGAGCCCCCGCCGCCCTCCCCCGGTCCGCCGGCCGGGCGCGGCATCTAAAGCGAAGGCGCCGTGCCGGCGGCGGGCCGCTTGGCCGCGACCCGGGTCGAGGAGAGGAACTGGGCCAGGCGGGGGGAGCGCGGCCGGCTGAGGACCTCGTCCGGAGGCCCCTGCTCCTCGATCCGCCCCGCGTGCAGAAAGATGGCGTGGTGGGCGATCTCGCGGGCGAAGTCGACCTCGTGGGTCACCAGCACCATGGTGCGCCCCTCCTCGGCGAGCCGGCAGATGACCTGGAGCACCTCGCCGACAAGCTCCGGGTCGAGCGCCGAGGTCGGTTCGTCGAAGAGCATGACCTTGGGCTCCATGGCGAGCGCGCGGGCGATCGCGGCGCGCTGCTGCTGCCCGCCGGAGAGCTGCGCGGGGTAACAGCCGCGCTTGTCGGCGATCCCCACCTTCTCCAAGAGCGCCTCCGCGCGGCGCACCGCCTCGGCGTGCGGAAGCTTGCGCACGTGGATCGGCGCCTCGACGACGTTCTCCAGGACCGTCAGGTGCGACCAGAGGTTGAAGCTCTGGAACACCATGCCGAGCGAGGCCCGGATCCGGTCCACCTGGCGCGGGTCGGCCGGCCGGATCGCGCCCTTGGCGGTGCGCTGCATGCGGATCTCTTCTCCGGCGACGACGATCCGGCCGGCGTCCGGTATCTCGAGCAGGTTGATGCAGCGCAGCCAGGTGCTCTTTCCCGACCCGCTGCTTCCCAGGATGGCGATGATGTCGCCCTTCCCGGCGGTCAGCGACACCCCCTTCAACACCTCGAGCGGGCCGAAGCGCTTGTGCACCTCTTCGACCACCAGGGCGGGCGGCTCAGCGTGCATGCCGGCTTGATTCCTTTCCATGCGCCGCGGGAGGGGGCGCTTCGCGCAGGTGGCGGGTGAGCCGGCGCTCCAGGCGCTGGACCCCGCGGGTTACCAGGAAGTTCAGGAAGAGGTAGATGGCCCCGGCCGCGGCGAAGACCTCGATCACGCGGAAGGAGTCCGAGATGAGCTTGTGGGCGATCCCGGTCACCTCCATGAGCGTGATCGTGCTGGCGAGCGAGGTCGCCTTGATCATCAGGATCACCTCGCTGCCGTAGGCCGGCAGCGCTTGGCGGAAGGCGGCCGGCAAAACGATGCGCCGGTAGAGCAGGCGTCGCGACATCCCGAGCGCCCGGCCCGCCTCCCAGTGGCCCCAGGGCACCGACAGGATCCCGCCGCGGATGATCTCGGCCGTGTAGGCGGCGGTGTTGAGCGTCAGGGCGAGGACCGCGCAGCCATAGGGGTGCTTCAGGAAGTGCCACAGGAAGCTTTCGCGGACGAAGGCAAGCTGCGCGAGGCCGTAGTAGATCATGAAGATCTGCACGAGCAGCGGCGTGCTGCGGAAAAAATAGGTGTAGAGGAAGGCCGCGGATGAAAAACCCCGGCGGGATGAAAGCCTGAGGAGCGCGATGCCGAGCGCCAGCGCCGCGCCGGCCGCCAAAGAGGGCAGGAGCATTTTGAACAGCAGGGGGACACCGGAGAGCAGCGTCAAGAGCGTCTGGCCGAAGAAGGCGGCGTCCATGGCTCAGCTCCGCCGGAACCCGCGGCTCGTCCGGGCCTCCGCCCGGCGGAAGCCCTGGATGGAGCCGGAGACGAGCAGCAGGTAGAGCCCCGCCGCGATCGAGTAGAAGAGCAGCGGCTCCTTGGTCGATCCCGCGCAGATCGTGGACTGGCGCATGATCTCCACCAGACCGGTCACCGAGATCAACGCCGTCTCCTTGAGGGTGGAGACCCACACGTTTCCGAGGCCGGGCAGGGCGAGGCGCAGGATCTGCGGGGCCATGATCCGGCGGAAGACGAGCCCGGGCCGCATGCCGATGGCGCGGGCGGCCTCGATCTCGCCGCGCGGCAGCACGATCGCCGCCCCCCGGAGCACCTCGGTCGAATAGGCCCCCGAAATGAGGCCCACGGCCGCCGCCCCGGCGAGGAAGGCGTTCACCTCGATATAGCCCGTGTAGCCGAAGGCGCGGGCGACGCGCATCGCCATCCCCGAGCTGCCGAAATAGAAAAGGTAGATGATCAGGAGGTCCGGAACCCCGCGGAAGATCGTGGTGTAGACCTGTCCAGCCAGCCGCAGGGGGGCGGCGCGCGACAGCTTGGCCGCCGCCCCCAGGCTGCCGAGCAACAGCCCCAGCGCGAAGGCGCAGGCGGCGACCGCGATCGTCATCAGGGTCGCCAGGGCGAGCTCGTCCCCCCACCCGGAGTCCCCGAAACTGAGCAGCGCGATCATCTTCGGCAGGACCTCCAAGGGGTCGCGGCCGTCACATCACGGCTGAGGGCTTTCCATCACGTCGTACTTGAACCACTTCAGGGAGAGCTTGCTCACGGTGCCGTCCCGGATGGCCTCCGCCAGGGCGGCATTATACATCGCGACGAGCTCCTCATCCTGGTTCTTGCGGAAGGCGGCGGCGTTTCCGACGGGGAAAAACACCCCGCGGAAAAAGGGGCCGATCAACGCCAGGTCCTTGCCCTTGTCCGTCGCCATCAGGGGCTTGAGGTAGGTCGTCGACACGATCAGCGCGTCGATGCGGCCGGCGGCGAGGTCGAGGTCGGTCTGCTCGGCGGTCTTGTAGTCGCGGATTTCGGCCAGTCCTTTGAAATGGTGGTCGAGGAACCGGTACTGGTTGGTAGCGGTCTGGGCCCCGATGGTCTTGCCCGTGAGCGCCCGCTTGAGGTCGTCGAGCGCCTTCTGCGACTCGGGGGTCATCTTGTCCAGCTCCACCATCAGGCTTGAGTCGGGCACGGCCTTGGCCAGAGGGTGCGACTTCAGCACGGCGAATTTCGAGGACTGATAGGCGTAGTAGTTCGAAAAGCCGAGCGTCTCCCGGCGCTTATCGGTGACCCCGACGCTCGCCATGACGAGGTCGAACTTGCCCGCGTTCAGGCCCGGAAACAGCCCGGCCCAATCCTGGGCGATCCATTCGCACTCGGTCCGCATGCGGCGGCAGAGGTCGTTTCCCAGGTCGATCTCGAAGCCCGCGAGCTTGCCGGAGGCATCCGTGAAGTTCCACGGGGGGTAGGCCCCCTCCGTCGCGATGCGGACCTTTTTCCACTCCTTGGCCTCGGCCCCGGCGCCCAGGGCGAGGAGCACGGCGGCGAGCGCTAGAAGGCCGAGCCATTTTCCGCTGCGTAGCGTTGCGTTCATCGCAAACCTCCCTCGGGTGTGTGGTGGATGACGACCCGTGCGCCGCCATTCCCGCGACGGGAGCGGTCAGCGGACGAGGTAGGGCATGCGAACCTCGAGCGCCCGGGCGGGGCACTCGATTTCGCAGGGCAGACAGTACCAGCAGGTCTGGTTCATCTCGAACGACCGGCCGCAGCTCAGGCAGCGCTCGGCCTCCGCGAGCGCCTCCCGAGGGGAGAAGGTCCGCTCGACTTCGGTTTCGATCCCGCGCGCCTCCACGGCGATCCGCGGCAGCTTCCCGCGGGGGCCCCCGGCCGCGCGGGCCGGAAGCGATTCGTATTCCCGCACCCAGGCCGCCTTCCCGGGGTCCCGCCCCCAGCGCAGCCCCTCGCCGGCGAGGAACCTCGCGGCGGAGAGGGCCGCCTGCCTGCCGGAGGCGAGCGCGTGGACCACCGAGGAGGGGCCGCCGACGATGTCCCCGCAGAAAAAGACTTTCGGGCGGGCGAGCGCCTGGAGCGTCAGCGCATCGGCGAGCGGCCGCCCGGTGCGTTCGTCGAGGAGCTCTCCGGGGAGACGACCGGCCGTCCCTTGCTGCCCCGTGGCGTTGAGGACGAGGTCGGCGGAAAGCGTCCGGGCGCAGACCGGCTCGAGCTCCGGGGAGAAGCGTCCCGCTTCGTCGGTCAGCGCCAGGCAGCGCGCCAAGCCCACCTCGGCCCCGGCGCATTCGCCGGGCCGAAGCTCGGCGGCGCCCCACCCCGTCTCGAAGCGCACGCCCTCCTCGCGGGCTTCGGCGAGCGCCGCGGCCGAAGCCGGCAGCTCGTGGCGCTGCTCGAGGCTCACGAGGCGGACCTCGGCCGCGCCGAGCCGGCGGCAGGTGAGCGCCGCATCCACGGCCGTGTTGCCCCCTCCCAGGACGAGCACCCGCCCGCCGGCAGCGGGCCGGCGGCCCGCCTTCACCTGCCGCATGAAATCGAGGGCCGGCACGACGGCGGGCAGGCCGCCCCCGGGGGCTTCCAACCGGCTGGCCGGGCCCGCCCCGGCGGCCAGGACCAGCGCATCGTAGCGGGCCGCGAGCTGGTCGAAGTCCGCGAGGTCGATGCGGCGGGAGGTTTCGAAACCGATCCCCATGCGGGCGAGCAGGCCGACGGCATGATCCACATGCGCGACGGGAAGCCGGAAGGAGGGGATGGCGTATCGCAGGAGCCCCCCGGGCTCCGGATCGGCCTCGAAGACGGTGACGGCATGTCCGGCCATCGTCAGGTCGCAGGCGGCCATCAGCCCCGCGGGCCCGGAGCCGATCACGGCGACCCGGCGCCCCGACGCCCTCCCGGCGGCCGGCGGCGCATCCAGCAGATCGGCGCACGCATCGGCGAGATGGCGCTTCAGGGCGCGGATGTGGACCGGGCCGTCGATCCGGCCCCGCTCGCAGGCCGCCTCGCACGGGTGGTGGCAGACCCGGGCGAGAATGTGGACGAAGGGAAAAAAGGCCCGGATCTCTTCGGCCGCCGCCGCCGTCTTTCCCTGGGCGATGAGCCGCACATAGCCCTGGCAGTTCATGCCGAGCGGGCAGGCCTGCCGGCAGGGGGCGACCGAGAGCCTCAAGTTGTCCATGATGCAGCGCTCGACGCACAGGCCGCAGGCGAAGCATTTGTCCCGGTCGACCCGGATGTTGACGTCCGAGATCATCGCTTTGCCTCCCGGCCGTCGAGCCCCCGCGGCGAGCGCCAGGAGGCTTCGATCCCCGCCGGGCGCTCCCCCCGGCGGATGAGGATGTGCCGGCGCATGTTCGCATCGTCCTTTTCCGGGTAGTCGGTGCGGAGGTGGTTCCAGCCCCAACGGCTCTCGCGGCGCTCGAGGGAGGCGAGCGCGGAGCAGTCGGCGCAGCGCACGATGTGTTCGACCTCGTAGAGCTTGGAGAGCTCGTGCCCGTTCGCGACGGCCGCCTCCTCCGCGATCTCCCGCTGGAAGCGCTGCGACCACGCGAGCCACTGGTTGAGCTTGTAGGCGTTCTTGGGGGAGATGACGTAGTCGCCGATCAGCCGCCGCACCTTGTACTCGAGGTCGCGGACCGCGATGGTGCGCCCGGCGGAGGTGAAGCGCGCATTGCGCTCGGCCTCGACGGCGCCGACCTGCGAGGTATCCAGCTCCGGGGCCGGCTGGGAAGCGATGAAGGCGACGGCGCTCTCGGCCGCGATCTCCCCGAAGACGAAGGCGCCGGTGAGATGCTGCTTCGGGACGCAGGCGGCGTCGCCGGCCGCGAAAAGACCGGGCACGCCGGTGGCGGCCGTTTCATCGACGACCACCCCCGAGAGGCCGTGCCCCCCGCAGAGCTGGCACTCGGTCGGCCACAACTCGATGTCCCCCGTGCGGAAGTCGATCCCCCGGTTTTTGAAGAAGCGCTCCTGGACGGGGCGCTCCGTGCTGAAAAGGATGCTCTCGATCTCCTCGATCGTCTCGGCCGGAAGGTGGCTCAGACGGATGCGCAGCGGCCCCCGCCCGCCGTAGAAGGCCTCGTTCATGCGGCCGAGCGAGTGGACCTCGCCCTCCATGATGATCTCCTCGAAGATGTCCATCACGCGCCCCCCGCGGCTCACCGTGATCGCGAGTAGCGGCATGTTGGCATCCTTGATGAGCATGGAGCGGTTGGAGTATTCCATCCCCGTGAGCGCGGCGCCGGCCTCGAGGGCCATGACGTAGGCGTCCCCGGAGTTCCCGGGGTAGTCGAAGACGCCGTAGAGATAGCCGCTGTTGGGCAGCGAGAAGCGCGCCTGGCCGCCGGCGGCGAGCAGCACGGCCGCCGCCCGGCAGGCGACGAGCTCGCCGGTGCGCACGTTGAGCCCCACCGCGCCGGCCGCGCGCCCGTCCGCGGTCAAAAGCCTGAGCCCCATGACGCGGTTCAGGACCTCGGCCCCCAGGGCGGCGGCCCGGCCGGCGATCATGACCTTGAGGTTGGGCTCCTGCATGGCGGTCTGGAACTCGCCCTTCACGTGGTAGCGCAGGGTCCGGTAGCGGTGGTGGCGGTCTAGCGGGAAATGGACCCCCCAGCTCTCGAGCTTTTTCAGCATCCCGAAGGAGCGCTGCGCCATGACGTAGCTCGGCCGGGCGTCGACGATCCCGTCGCAGCTCGCGGTGATGTCTTCCAGGTAGAGCTCGGGGGAGGTGAAGCCGGGGATGACGACGATGTTCAGCGCGTCCATCCCCCGGGCGATGGAGCCGCTGTACTTGACGTCGCCCTTTTCGAAGATCACGACCTTCAGGTCGGGCTTAAGCTCCAGGGCGCGGATGGCCGCCATGCAGCCGGCGCTCCCGCCGCCGATGATCAGCAGGTCGGCGTTCACATATCGGGTTTCCATCGGCGGCCCGTCCTGGCAGAGCGTCTCATGGCGGGGTCCGGCCGGGGGCGTTGCCCAGCGGAACGACCACCCAGCGGGTGTCGCTTTTCTCGAACTCGTATTGCAGCTCGGTCTTTTCCGGGAGGAAAACGAGGCTCCCGCTCATGACCGGCCGGCCGCTGCGGTCGTGATAAAGCCCCATCCGCCGCAGGGCCGGTGCGCCCGGCTCGGCCCCGAGGAGCTGCGCCTCCTCCGCGGCGAGGGGGGCGGCGGTGATCGTGTAGGCCACGCGCACGATCTCGAGCGCCGCATGGCGCTCGACCAGGTCGAAGACCGGCCGATCGCGCAGCTCCGCTTCCGAAAGGCGCGCGCCGATCTCGAGCGGCAGAACCCGCTCCTCCAGGGCGAGCGGTTCGCCGTTCGAGACCTTCAGGCGCCGGATCAGGAAGACGCGGCTGTCCTCGGGCAAGTCGAGGTTCGCGGCGCACTCCGCGGAGGCGGGAACCGGCTCGAAGCTAAGCAGGGTGTTCGACAGGACGATTCCCTGTTCGGCCAGGGTCTCCTCGAAGCTCTGCAGGCCCCGCAGGCACTTGCGGTAGCGGGAGCCCGATACGAAAGTCCCCTTGCCGCGAAGCTTGCGGATGAACGCCCGGTTCTCCAGGTGGAGCATGGCCTGGCGGACCGTGCTGCGGCTGACGCCGTAATGGCTGATCAGCTCGTTCTCGGAGGGCAAAAGCTCGCCTTCAGCGAGGTTGTTCTTGCGGATGTATTCGGCAAACAGATCGCTCAGCTGGATATAGAGCGGTTTGTAGTCGTCGCGGTTCAGTTCCGGAAGCTGCTCCCAGGCCGCCATCGGGTCTCCAGAACGATGTTATGGGGTTGTTGGTATAACCGGTTAACATGATATTTATGGTTTTGTCAATCGGATTCAAGGCTGAAAATAAACCGCCCGGACCGGTGAGCCGTCCGCGCCCCGGAGCTTGAGCGGCAGGAAGACGAAAACCCCCCCCTTCGCGGGAACGCGGTCGAGGCGGCAGAGGTTCTCCACGATCAGCACCCCGCTGCCGAGAAGGATGTCGTGCGCCGGGTAGGCGGCCCCCGGCTGCGCCTTCCCCTCGGCGGCGGCGCACGCCGCGTCCGCCGCCGAGGGGTCGACGCTCGGCGCGTCGATCCCCACGAGGCCGGCACCGCAATCGACCAGGAGCCGCGCCCCTTCGGCGCTCAAAAACGGGTGGCGCAGGTACTCCCCGGCCCCGAAAAACCGGTCCCACCCCGTGCGCAGCAGGACGAAATCCCCGGCCGCGATCCGCGGGACGGCCGGCGCGAGCTCGGGCGCGCCGATCGGGGCGAGCGCCGGCCGGGCGCTCACGTCGATCACCACCCCGGGCCCCACGAAGCGCTCGACGGCGAAGGCGTCGAGCGTCCGCCCCGCCTGCATTAAATGGAACGGCGCGTCGATGTGGGTTCCGGTATGGGATCCGAGCCGCAGCTCGTCCACGTGGCAGCCGTTCGCCTCATGGGAGAGCGCCCGCCTGATCTCCGGCCGCGGGTCCCCGGGATAGACCGGCATCCCCTCGTGGATTTCGTGGGAGAGGTCGATGATCTGCATGCGCGCGTCCCGCTGCGAAGAATAAAACGCCCTGTCCGGTCAGCCCATTTCCGGATCGGAGCCGCTGTGTTCGCCGCGGCGCAGGGTGCAGGG
>CAZNKG010000005.1:0-207588 GCA_964573635.1 uncultured Desulfatibacillum sp.
AGCACCTCGAGCAGGAAGGCCTCGAACTCGGGGTCGGACTTGTCCACCTCGTCGATCAGCAGCACGACGGGCCGCTCGCTGGCGATGGCCCTGAGCAGCGGCCGGGCCTGGAGGAAGCGCTCCGAGAAAAAGGCGTCCTCGCGGGCGGCGATGCGCTCGACGGCCTCGGCGATGGAGGCCGCCCCGCTGATCACCTCGCTGATCTTCTCCTTGACCAGCTGCGTGTAGAGCAGCTGCTTGGCGTACTCCCACTCGTAGAGCGCCTTCGACTCGTCGAGCCCCTCGTAGCACTGCAGGCGGATGAGCTCGCGGCCCGTGCTGCGGGCGACGGCCTTGGCGAGCTCGGTCTTCCCCACCCCGGCCGGCCCCTCGACCAGAACGGGTTTCAGGACCGACTGGGCGAGGAAGACGACGGTCGCGATCTCCCGCGAGCAGATGTAGCCCGCGGCGTGGAGGGCGGCGCGCGCCTGTTCGGGATGGTCGAAAGCCGTCATGGGGTCGCGCCGTCCGTCTCCGGCCCGCCGATGGCGAGGAGCTTTTTCACCTTGGCGATCTTCTTTTCGAGCTCCGCCTGGCGGCCGATCATGATGCGCTGGGCCATCGGCGGCCCGGCGCCGTGCATCGACTCGATCAGGTAGGCGACCGAGCCGGCCCCGGCGACGAGGTTTTCGATCAGCCGCAGCACCTTCATGCGGTCGATCACGGCGACCCCCGGGGCGGCCGCCAGGTACTTGCGGATGATGGGGCCGGTCACCGGGTCCTCGAGGTCCGCCGCCGCGGGCATGGTCCCGAGCAGCCCCCCGGCGATGTCGGTCGCCAGGCGCGCGAGCTCGAAGGGGAAGCGCGTCACGTTGAGCTTGCAGACGTTGGCGAGCAGCAGGTCGATCTCGTAGTTGCCCGCGGCCGTGGGGTGGCCGAGCGCCGAGCAGGCGATCCCGCAGGCGAACATGGTCTCGTTCAGGTGGACCATCTCGACCAGCTTGTCGCGGATGTGCGCGGCCTGCTCGACGCCGTTCATGCGCGCGATCAGCGCCGCCGCGCCGATCAGGACATCCCCGACCCCCGCCTTGCACCCGCCGTAGCTCTGGCGGTGGTAGGCCGCGAAGCGCTCGACGAGCGGCCCGCTGAACTCCACCTCGCCGTTCAAAAAGACGCGCTCCTGCGGCACGAAGACGTCCTCGAAGACCGTCATGACCTCCTGGCCGCCGTAAACGGGGTTGCCGACGTCGAGGCGCGCGGCCTCGAGCTTGCGCGTGTCGCTCGTCTGCCGGCCGTAGATGTAGCGCACCCCCGGGGCGGTCGTCGGCAGCGCGCAGCAGACGGCCCAATCCTCCTCGCCGGGGCGCATGGCGAGCGTGGGCATGACGATCATCTCGTGGGAGTTGAGCATCCCGGTCTGGTGGAACTTCGCCCCGCGGATGACGATCCCGTCCGCGCGGCGCGAAACCACCCGCAGGAAGAGGTCCGGGTCGCGCTGCTCCCGGGGGCGCTTGCCGCGGTCGCCCTTGGGGTCGGTCATGGCCCCGTCCACGACGAGGTCCTCGAGCTGGATGCGGCGCCAGTAGTCCCGGAAGCGCCGGTGGTAGTCCGTGCCGCGCGCGCGGTCGCACTCGAAGGTCACGCTGAAGACGGCGTTGGCGGCGTCCATGCCCACGCAGCGCTGGAAGCAGCAGCCGGTCAGGTTCCCGCAGGCGCGCTGCATGCGCACCTTGTTCACCAGGTCCGCGGCGCTCGTGTGCAGGTGGGTGAAGCGGTTCACCTCCTCCCCGCAGAGCGGGGAGCGCACCCGGAAGAGCGGCGCGGTCTCCTCGCGGTGCGCGCCGTCGAAGGTCGCCGCCACCGCCTGGACGGAGGGTTCGACGAGCGGGTGCGCCTCGAGGTCCGCCTGCCGGCGGCCCCTGACGTGGGCCTCGAGCTTGAGCGCCTTGAGGGACTCGATGTACTCCCGGCCGGTTTTAAGCGCCATCGAAAAAAAGCCTCCCTGCCCCCGTTTCAGGCCGCCGCCGCCGCGGGCGGAGGCCCCGCGGCTCGGGACAGCGGCCGGGATTTGCAGCCCCCGGCCGGGTTATGGTATGCAGGATATTCACCATTCCGTCAACCCGCGGGCGGCCGGGGCGCCCCGGCATCCGCCGGCGCTGCGGCCGCCGCCTCGCGGAGGGGAGCTGCCGACCCTTGACCCGCCAGAACTACTTCCGGCTCCGTTTCGCCATGGGCGGGGCCAACGCGCTCGCCAACCTCGTGGGCGCGGTCTTCGTCCAGAGCTTCGCCGCCCGCCTGGGTCCGCCGCTTCCGGAGGCCTACTGGAGCCATCCGGTGATCGAGGCGCTCGACATCGGATTCACGCCGTTCGCCTTCCTGCTGATCATGGGGCTGACGATCGCCTACGAAACGCCCATCCGCCGCTGCCTGGGCGCCTTGGCCGACCGGCGGCCCCTCGCGCCGCAGCTCCTCGAAACCGCCCGCCGGCGCCTGTTGAACGAGCCGCTCCTGACCATGGCGGTGGACCTGGGGGTCTGGCTCCTCGCCACCGCCGCCTGGTGCCTCGGCTGGTGGGCCGTCGGGGCCCCGGCTTCCGTCTACCGGCAGACGATCTTCAACTGCGGGAGCATCGGCCTGATCACGGTGACCGTGGTCTTCTTCCTGCAGGAACACGTCCTGCAGAAGCACCTCGCCCCGATCTTCTTTCCCGGAGGCGGGCTTTCCCATGTCCCCGGCACGCGGCGGATCCGCATCCGCACGCGGCTCGCCATGATGCTGCTCGCGATCAACATCATCCCGCTCGCCTCGATCCTGACCCTCTTCCTCCTGACGACCGGCATCGTGAAAGACCCGCGGGCGGCGCTCGATCACCTGCGCGCCTCCCTTCTGATCTACTGCCTGATCTTTCTCGCCGTCGGGCTTTTCCTGACGGGGCTCGTCAGCCGCAACCTGAGCACCCCCTTCGGCGAGATGATCGCGATCCTCAAGCACGTGCTGAACGGCCGCTTCGACCGGCGCGTCCGGGTGACGACCAACGACGAGATCGGCTACACCGGGGACGTGATCAACGAGATGACCGCGGGGCTGCGCGAGCGCGAGCAGATGCGCCAGGCGCTCGGCCTCGCCATGGAGGTCCAGCAGAACCTGCTGCCCAAAGCCGATCCCCAGATCACCGGGCTCGACATCGCCGGGGCGAGCATTTACTGCGAGGAGACCGGCGGCGACTATTTCGACTACCTCCCGATGCGCGGCATTTCCGGCGGGATGCTCCCGGTCGCCGTCGGGGACGTCTCCGACCACGGGGTCTCCTCGGCGCTGCTGATGACCACCATCCGGGCCTTCCTGCGCCAGCGCGCCGCGGACTTGGGCGAGCTCGTGCAGGTGGTGGGCGACGTGAACCGCCAGCTCTGCCGCGACGTCGAGGACAGCGGCCATTTCGTGACCGTGTTCCTCGCGGTGATCGACCGTCCGGGCTTGACGCTGCGCTGGGTCAACGCCGGCCACGAGCCCGCCGCCGTCTTCGACCCGCGGACGGATGCCTTCGCCGAGCTCGGCCGCACGGGCCTCCCGCTGGGGGTCGACCCCGCCGGCCGTTATGCGCAGCGTGAGATCGCGATCGCCCCCGGCCAGATTATCCTGATCGGCACCGACGGTATCTGGGAGAGCCAGAACGGCCAGAACGAGATGTTCGGCAAAAAGCGGTTCCAGGCGCTCGTGCGCACCCACTGCCGCCGGCCGGCCCGCGAGATCCTCGCGGCCGTCGTCCACGAGGTGGAGCGCTTCCGCCACCCCATGCCGCTCCATGACGACCTGACGCTCGTCGTCGTCAAGGTCGGCGGTTGATTTTTCAGGTGAACTTCATTACAGGAACAGAACGGCGATCGACGCCCCATCTCGGGAGAACACGATGGACAAACCCTTGGAGCACTACTGGAGCCTGCGGCTCGCGGATGTCAAAGCCGCTTTGGAGGCCAACAACTTCGAAGTGCACCTCGCCGAAACGGCGGCGGACGCCCGCCGGATCGTCCTGGACCAGATCTTGCCCGCCACCGGGGCGAAGAGCGTCTCGTGGGGCGGCTCCGTCACGGTCGCCGCGACCGGCCTCTACGCCGCGCTCAAGGAGCGGCCGGACATCGAGATGATCGACACCATCGACCTCCAGCCGAGCCTGGCCGAAAAATGGGAGCGCCGGCGGCGCGCGTTTTTGGTCGACCTCTTCATCACCGGCACCAACGCCCTGACCGAGGACGGCCAGCTCGTCAACCTCGACATGTGGGGCAACCGCGTCGCCGCGATCGCCTTCGGCCCGAACCATGTCGTCATCGTCGTCGGCCGCAACAAGATCGCCGCCTCGATCGACGACGCCATGTTCCGGGTGAAGAACCTGGCCGCTCCCGCGAACGCCATACGCCTCGACAAGAAAACGCCCTGCGCGAAGACCGCCGTCTGCGAGGAGTGCCAAAGCCCCGACCGCATCTGCAACGCCTGGAGCATCACGGAAAAATCCTACCCCAAGGGCCGCATCAAAGTCGTGCTCGTCAACCAGGACCTGGGGCTTTAGCCGAGGGAGGATACGGTGAACATCATCGTGGCGTTCGACGGCTCCAAAGTGGCCCGCAAGGCCGTGCGGCTGGCGAAGAAGCACGCCGAGGCCTTCGATGGCCGGGTCATCATCGTCACCTCCATGAAAGGCGGGCCCGAGGTGCCGCGCCGGGAGTTCGAGCGCGCCGAAAAGCAGCTGCAGAGCGAGGAGGCCGCGCTGAAGGAGGCCGGCATCGCGTGCGAAACGGTCCTCTCGGTGCGCGGCATGGAGCCCGGCGAGGACCTGGTCCAGATGGCGGAGGAAAAGAAGGCGGAGGAGATCATCCTCGGCATCCAGAAGAAGTCGAAGGTGGGCAAGCTCCTTTTCGGGTCGACCGTCCAGTACGTCATCCTGAATGCCGCCTGCCCGGTGGTCACCGTATCCTGAGGGCCGGGCTTGACATCGAGCGGGGGAGCGCTAACAATTAACTGACAATCTGAGCAGCGCGATTCGTACGGGGGTGGCCCGCCGCGGGCCTGAGATCACACCCTTCGAACCTGACCTGGGTCATGCCAGCGTAGGGAGACGAACGATGGGGCCGTTTCCCGCGCGGGAAGCGGCCTTTTTTGCCGCCGTCCGTCGGTTGCGCGATTTCGATCGAAGGAGGCGCCGCGATGAGGATCCATTCCGGGAAGGCGGCGGAAAACCTGACGGCCGTCCGCCGCTCAAGCCCGCTCGTCCACAACATCACCAACTTCGTCGTGATGAACTACACAGCCAACGCCCTGCTCGCCATGGGGGCGTCGCCGGTGATGGCCCATGCCGGAGGCGAAGTCGAGGAGATGGCCTCGCTCGCCGCCGCGCTCGTGCTCAACATCGGCACGCTCTCCGAGGAGTGGGTCGCCTCCATGGTCGCGGCCGGAAAAACGGCCGCCGGGCGCGGCACCCCGATCGTGCTCGACCCGGTCGGCTCCGGCGCCACCTCCCTGCGGACGAACGCCGCACGCCGGATCATCCGGGAAACCCGACCGCAGGTGATCCGCGGGAACGCCTCCGAGATCCTCTCGCTGCGGGAGGCGGGGTCGCGGACCAAGGGGGTCGACGCCGTCCACCGGGTCGAAGACGCCGCGGCAGCGGCCGAGGGGCTTGCGGCCGAGCTCGGCGGCACGCTGGCGATCACCGGCGCCGTCGACCTCGTGACCGACGGCCGGCGCACGGTGCGGATCTTCAACGGGCACCCCCTGATGGGTCGGGTCACCGGCACCGGCTGCACGGCGACGGCGGCGATCGGCGCCTTTCTCGCGGTCGACCCCGACCCGCTGCGCGCGGCGGCGACGGCGCTCGCCTTTTTCGGCCTGGCGGGGGAGACCGCCGCCCGAACCGCAGCGGCCCCGGGGAGCTTCATGATCCAGCTGCTGGATGCGCTCTACACGCTGACCCCCGAGGCGCTTGAGGCCGGCTGCCGAATCGAGGAGGCGTGAGGGCGTGCGGCGCCGGTCCATCGACTATTCGCTCTACCTCGTCACCGACCGGGGGCTTGCCCGCGGACGGCCGATCGCCGCGGTCGTCTCCGCCGCGGCGGCCGGCGGGGTCACCTGCGTCCAGCTGCGCGACAAGCACGGCTCCACGCGGCAGCTCATCGACGAGGCCGGGCGCCTCAGCGAGCTTCTCAAACCCCGCGGCATCCCGCTGATCATCAACGACCGGCTCGATGTCGCGCTCGCCGTCCAGGCCGACGGCGTCCACCTCGGCCAGAGCGACATGCCGCTCGATCTCGCCCGCCGGATCGCCGGCGATTCCCTCATCATCGGCATTTCGGCCGAGTCGCTCGCCGACGCGCTCGCCGCCGAGAGGCAGGGGGCGGATTACATCGGTGTCAGCCCCGTTTTCGCGACCCCGACCAAGACCGACACCGGCGCGCCTTTCGGGCTGGCGGGGCTTGCGGCCGTGCGCCGCGCGGTGAGGCTGCCGATCGTCGGCATCGGCGGCGTCAACCTCGAAAACGCCTCCGCGGTGATCCGGCAGGGCGCCGACGGGATCGCGGTCGTCTCGGCCATCGTCGCGGCCGAGGACCCCGAGCGGGCGGCGCGGGAGCTGCTTGCCGCCGTCCGGCAGGCGCGCCCGCGGAGGACCCCTCCCGTCGGCGGGAAGTAGATGCCGGCCGGCCTTGGGCGCCGGCCGCCCCGGAGGCATGCCATGGGACTGAAAGCGATCGGCGAGTTCGGCTTCATCGCGCGCATCCGCCGCGGCTGCCTCGTGCGGCCGGAGGGCGTCATCCTGGGGATCGGCGACGATGCGGCCGCCTTTCGGACCGACGGGCGGCTCGTCTGCCTGGTCACGACCGACATGCTGATCGAGCGCGTCCATTTCCTGCGCGCGGCGATGAGCGGCTTCGACCTCGGGCACAAAGCGCTCGCCGTGAACTTGAGCGATATCGCCGCCATGGGCGGAACGGCGCGCGAGGCGTTCGTCTCGATCGCGATCCCGGACGACTGCACGCTCGCCTACTTGGACGCGCTGTACGACGGCATGAAGGCTCTCGCGGAGCGCTGCGCCGTGAACCTGCTCGGCGGCGACACCACGCGGTCGCTCGCCGACCTGGTCATCAACGTCACCGTCACCGGCCAGGCGCCGGAGCGGGAGCTGCTGCGCCGCGACGCCGCCCGGCCCGGGGACGTCATCTTCTCGACCGGCTGCCTGGGAGACAGCCGCGCCGGCCTGAGCCTCATCTTGAAGGGGATGGGCGCGGGCGGTCCGGAGGACGAGGCGCTGCTCGCCGCCCACCGGCGCCCCGAGCCGCACCTGGCCGAGGGGCGCTTTCTCGCCGCGCAGCCCGGGGTCCACGCCGCCATCGACGTGAGCGACGGGCTGAGCTCCGATCTCGGCCACATCGTGGCGGCGAGCGGAACCGGGGCGAGGCTCGAGGCGGAGCGCCTGCCGGTCTCCCCGGCGCTTCAAGCCTTCACCGCCCGCCTCGGCATCGACACCGCCGAGTTCGCCCTCGCCGGGGGCGAGGACTACACCCTGATCGTGACCGCGGACCCCGCGCGCGCCGGGGAGATCGCGCGCGGCTTCCGCGAGGCCTTCGGCCGGCCGCTTTACGCCATCGGCACGATCACCGCCGCGCCGGGGATGACCTTGGTCGACTTAGGCGGCCGATCCCGCCCGATCCGGCCGACGGGCTGGGACCACTTCAAGGAGGATTCCCATGAAGGCTGAAGCGCCCCCGGCCGGCGAACCGCGCCGCTACTGCCGGGTGCTCGCGATCGCCGGCTCCGATTCCGGAGGCGGCGCCGGCATCCAGGCCGACCTCAAGACCATCGCGGCCCTCGGCGGCTACGGCATGTCGGCGATCACCGCCCTGACGGCCCAGAACACGGTCGCCGTGACCGCGATCCACCCGGTGCCGGCGCCTTTCGTCGGAGAGCAGATCGACGCGGTCCTGGGCGACATCGGCGCCGACGCCGTCAAGATCGGCATGCTCTACTCGGCGGAGCTGATCCGCACGGTGGCCGACCGCCTGCGGCGCCACGGCGCCGCCAACGTGGTCCTCGACCCGGTGATGGTCGCGCAGAGCGGCGGCCGGCTGCTCCAACCCGAGGCCGTGGCGGCCCTCGCCGAGGAGCTGATGCCGCTCGCCGACGTGGCCACACCCAATCTCCCCGAGGCCGAAGCGCTCATCGGCGAGCCGATCCGCACGGGAGCGGAACAGAAGGAGGCCGCGCGGCGGATCGCCCGCCTGGGGTGCCGCAGCGTCCTCGTCAAGGGCGGGCATGCCCAGGCCGAGGAGAGCACCGATTGCCTCTACCTCGCCGCCGAGGCGCGCGGGGTGGAGTTCCCCGCCCCGCGGATCCAAAGCCGCAACACCCACGGCACGGGGTGCACCCTCTCCGCGGCGATCGCCGTCCGGCTCGCCCGCGGCGACCGGATCGAGGAGGCCGTCCGCCGGGCGAAGGACTACGTGCACCGCGCGATCCAGGCCGGGGCGGCCTACACGCTCGGCCGCGGCCACGGACCGGTGCACCACCTCTTCGAATACTGGAGCTGACCGCCCCGGCGGATGCGGGCCGCCCCTCCGGAAAACAACCGCTCACCGCGAGCCGGCCAACGGCGGTTCCGCGGCCCGGCTCCCGGCGCACGCCCAAAATGGCGGGAGGCGGGGCCCCGAAGGGCCCCGCTCTTCCGGCCGCCGCTATTCCACCCCCAGACCCGCGTGGATGAACGGCTTGAGCTCCTGCAGGATTTTATAGGCGTCGACGTAGCCCGGGCTCGGAGCCCCGCGGTACATGCCGAGAATGCCGTAGTAATCCCTTTGGGTATCCATGAAGGGATACCAGCCGTAGCCCCCTTCGCTCGAAACCGTGAGCGCCTCATCGCAGGCCGAGGCGTCCGCCGGGTCCGGACACTCGCGCCATACCCCCAGGCCGTAGTGGTAAAGTTGGTTGCCGAGCTGGGGGATGTTGAACGGGGAGAACTTGATTTTCGTATCGGGTTCGAATTGGTCGCTCATCTGCTCTGCGACCAGATCGGGGGTGAGGATCCACTTGTTTTTGACCTTTCCGTTGCGGTGGATCATGGTCAGAAAGCGCCCGTATTCCTCCAGGCTCATCCAGAGAGACCCGGCCAGCTGGTTGGCCGGGTCGTAGCGGGTTTGAAGCTTGTCGAAGCCGAGCGGCGCGCCGAGCTTCTCCCAGAAGAGTTCGCTGAAGGGCTTTCCGGAAGCTGCTTCGGCGATCCGGCCGGCGACGATGATCGGCAGCGGACCGTAGTAGAAAAACTTTCCGGGCGCTCGGTTGAAAGCGTAGGCGCCCGTTGCATAGAGGGATTGGACGCAGGACTCAAGCGGTACGAACGTGCCGCCCGTGCTGTAAATGCATGGCGTTTTGGCGGGGGCCTGGGCAGGAGCCACCTCGTAGCCGGCGGTGAGCGAGAGGAGCTGGCGCAGGGTCACCTCTCCGTCCGGGCTGTCAGCGGTCTTGTTCCGCCAGCCCAGCCATTTTCCGGTGGTGTCGTCCAGGCTGAGCACCCCGTCTTTAACCAGGGTCAGCACCGTTGCCGCCGTCACCCATTTGGCGGCCGAGCCGACATCCACGTGGTCTGCGCGGCTGAAGCCGCCGGCCGTCTCGGAGAAAACCAGCCGGTCCCGGCAATCGTAGATGTCCAGTCCGATGCCGTTCGGCGCTTCCACCTTTCCGTTCTCATCCTTCATGGTGGCGGCCTGCAGGCGGGCGGAGACCGCCTTCCAGGGGTTGAAGATGATCAGCCGATCGGCGATCAGCCCGTCGCCCGCCTCCTCCGAAACCAGCCGCAGGTCCGCGCCGTTGGGGTAGTTGCCGTCGGCCCGCTCCGGAAGATAGTCGAAGCCGGCGGATCCGCGGATGACGAGGCCTCCCATCCGGTTGGCGGCCGCCTCGCCGAGCGGGGTCACGACGCTTCCGTCCCGGTACCGGTAGACCAGACGGTAGGTTTTACCCGGGGCGAGCTTCCGGCCGAAGAACACGAAACCGAACGCGTCGCCCTCGCCCCGGAAGACCATCTTGCCGTGGGCGCTGCTTTCCGGATTGCCGGCGTGAAAGCTCAGATGCGACATCGGCCCGTGCGCGGCGGCGATGGACGTGGAAATCCCCAGGATCAGCGCACCAAGAAGCAGCCCTGCGGACCAGCGACTCCTTTTCACCGGACACCTCCTCTGGATTGGGTTTCAGCATAAGCAGCCGATGGGTTTCTCGGTCAGCCGGCGTTCGATCGCCTCCAGCTTGCCTTTGAGCGCCTCGATCTCCAACCGCCGGGAATCCGGCTCTTCGAATGCCTGGACCATGACCGCCCCTTCGGCCTGCTCCGGAAGCGGGAGGTCGGCCAAGCAGCAGAGCGTCGGGACCAGGTCGGTCAGCCAGACGGTGCGCTGCAGGCGATGGCCCTTCTTGATCCCGGGGCCGTTCAACACCAGCAGCCCCTTCAGAGATCCCACCCCCCATTCGGCGGTGGGCAGGACCTGGCCGTGCTGGCTGCCGAATTCGGGGTAAAGCGCATAGACCACATCCCCCACGCGCTCGCCGCAGAGCCCGAGCAGGCGTGCATCCTGCCGGCTGAGCGCGAGCGAAACCGCGCGCCGGCCGCTCTTCGGGTCGCGGTAGGCGTAGAGCGCATCGATGATCTGTTGCTGGACGGCCGGGTAGTCCTCCGGCGCGACGATGCCGTCGGGGTCCCGGCCCTTGAGGTTCACGTAGACGTAGACGGCGCGCTGGGCGATGGCCTTGGACCGCTTCGGGTCGGGGCGCGACGTCATGCCGACGGCGGCCTGGACCTTGGCGGCGTATCCCGCGGCCTGGCCCAAATCCGCGGTTTCCAGGACGGCGCTCAGGCCGGCCGGGACCAGGGCATGGTAAGGGTTGAAGGAGGGCCCATCGGCCACGGCGCCGTGGTCCGAGACGAGCACCACCAGGCAGTCGTCCCCGCAGCACTCGAGGATGCGGCCGATCATCTGGTCCTGGCTTTGATAGACCCTGAGATGGCAGTCCCAGGCGGCCCGGCGGCGGGCGTCGTCGCGGCAGGTGGCCGGGTCCATGTCGGAGAGCACGGCGTGGTAAAGCCAGTCCGGCGGGTGGGAGTGCATGTAGAAAAGATCCCACGCGTGGTTTTTGAGCAGGGTGCAGACCGCATCGCCGAGCCACAGATCGTGAAGCCGGTTCAGCTCGACATAGGTCTCGAGCCCGAACCAGCCGATGGCGTAGCCTCCCAGCCCTCCCCCCTGGACGATCACCCCCTCGGCGGAGGTGAGCGTGCGGGCGATTTCCGGGGGGTCGCTCCAGCCGTCGACCTGGCAGAGATCCGTGATGAGCAGCCGGAACTCCTCGGCGTCCTCCGAAAGCTCGATCAATTTGCAGCGGAAGAAAACCTCGCGCTTGGAACCGTCCGGCATGGCGACCGCCGCCGTCACCCGGGGGCTCCACTGCCCCGGGGTCAAGGTGCAGAAGGCGTCGTTGAAATCGCGGCTGGGAGACAGAGTGGCCGTGTCGTAGCCCGCGCCGCCGAGGTTCCGGATGAGCACGTGCCAAACCGTCTGGGCCGGCTTTTCGCGGGCCCGCCGGAACATGAGCTCGTATTCGATCTGAAGCGGCTCATCGCCCATCTCCGGCACGTTTTTCCAGCCGGAGGCCGGCGCGAGCTCCGAGCGCGTGGACAGGGGGTAGCGCCCGGTGGTGATCAATTCCATGGAAGACAGGATCACATCGCTCTCGAGCCCCCGGTGCCCGTCGCGGTTTTCGCCGATGGTGAGCCCCTGCCCTCCCACCATGATCCCGTTTTGCATGTGCGAGGGCCAGGCGCCGGGGTAGTTGACCACGATGCATCTTTTACCGGCCTTGTCCGCCGCGTCCCAGAGGGTCTCGGCCTGAAAGCGCCGGCTGCTGAAGGCCTCGACGACATGGGTGTTGTCGAGCGGCGTTCCGGGTTCGTGCACGTGGAAATCGGTGATCCCGTGGGTGCCGGCCCAGGCGCCGGTGGCGATGGTCGCCCAGTTGGGCGGGGTCACGGTGGGATAGTTGGCGAGGCAGTTGTCGGCGATGACGCCGGTTGATATCAGCTTGTTGAAGTTGGGGAGGTGGCCCTCGGCGATGTGCTTTTCGATCAGGTGCGGAAGCGCGCAGTCCAACCCGATCACGGCAGTCCTTTTCGGCTTCAAATTCATTGGGCGTGACATCCTTTCATTTGGTTTTCGGAAGCCCGGCCCCGTGCCGCTTCAAGCGCAGTCGTGCTTGTCCCAGGGCTCGCGGGACTCGCGGAACAGGGCGGTCTCCATCCGCTCGACCGCCTCCCGCAGTTTCAGGATCTCCTTCAGACCCGCGTTCGGGTTCCGGAACGCCTGGTAGATGACCGCCCCTTCGCACTCCCGGGGAACGGGCAGGTCGAGGGCATGGCAGGCGGTCGGCGCCACATCGATCAGGCGCACAAAACGCCCCAGGCGCACACCTTGGCGAATCCCCGGTCCGGCGACGGCGATCAGGCTGTCCGCCGCACCGGGCGCAGGGGAGGCGTCGACGGGGCCGGTTGCATCCGCGGCGCGGGTTTTGAGCGCATAGACCACGTCGGCCGCCGCCTCGCCGTGAAGGCCGAGGATCCGCGCATCTTTTCTGGAGAGCGCATAGGCGACCGGCCGCAGGCCGGAGTCGGGGTCCTTGCAAGTCAGCAGTGCATCGAGGATCTGGCGCTGGACGGTTTCATAGTCTTCCGGCGCGACGACCCCCCGCGGCTCGCGTCCTTGGAGGTTGACGTTGATTCGCGATGCCCCCAGCGGAAGCGCCCGGGATCGCTCTTCATCCGCCGCCTCGGGTCTGTCCTGGCGGCGGGTGGCGAGCCCGGCGCCGGCCAGCACCTCCAGGGGCGCGAAGCCGGGAAAGGCCGGCGGCGGGGAGCCGGTGAGGACGACGAACACCAGGCGCTCCTTTCCGGCCGCCCCGAGGATGCGCGCGAGCAGGCGATCCTGCGCCTCCCAGAGCTCCGCGCCGGCCCATGCCGCTTCGACCGCCGGCGGCGGGATGGCGCCGGGCGATCCCATGACGAAGATGTCCCATTCACGGGCCGCCATCAGCCGCACGGCGGTATCGGCCAGCCCGTCGATCGCCTGGGCGAGCGGGACGTTTCCGGGCGGATCCGCCGGAGCGGGCGCATTCATCGCCGCGGGCCCGTCCGCCGGTGCCGGACCGCTTTTCAGCGGGCGGCCCAAGGCATCCAGGACCGCGACGGGGCTTCCGTCATCGGCCGGCATGGCGCCGGGGAAGTTGAAAACGATCGCTTTCCTGCCCGCCCGGGCGGCGGCGTCCCAGAGCGTTTCGGCGCCGGACCGGCCGGCGCTGTTCTGCGCGGGTCGATGGCTGCCCGACGTGCCGAGGGAGCCGAGCGTCGCGCCCGCGCCGACGCAAGCCCAGCGCTGGCCGGCGGTCACCGACAGGCCGAAAAAGCTGCCGTACGCCGTCACCCCGGCTTCGAAGAAGCTTTGGAATGCGGGGAGCCGCCCCGCCCGCACCAGCGCCTCGACCTTCGAAAGGTCGCCGCAATCGACCCCCAGAACGACCAATTGCTTCGGTTTGACTGCCACGACGATTCCTCCTCAGCTCGGCTAATACAAGGCTTGCTGTGTTTCCGGGTCGAACAGGTGCCCGCGCTCGACCGGCAGGCAGAAACGCACGGTCTCTCCCAGGCCGAAATGCTCCAGGGGGTCCAATCGCGCCACGATGCGGCTCTCGCCGACCTGAAGATGGACGAACTGCTCCGAGCCCAGGGGCTCCACCAGGCGCACGCGGGCGTCGAACGGCGCCACGATATCCCGGGCGCACTCACTGCCGGCCTTGCGGATGTGCTCGGGCCGCACACCCAGGACGACGGGTTTTGCGAGACGGCCCCGGAGCCGGGCCGACAGGCTCTCCGGGAGCGGGATTTTCATCCCCGCGGCCTCGAAGAACACCTCTCCGCCCGACCCCCCGAGGCGGCCGTCGATGAAATTCATGGCCGGAGATCCGATGAAGCCGGCGACGAAAAGGTTGCGGGGCCGGTTGTAGATTTCCTGCGGCGAGCCCACCTGCTGCACGAACCCGTCCTTCATGATCACCAGGCGCGTCCCCATGGTCATGGCTTCCATCTGGTCGTGGGTGACGTAGATCGCGGTGGTCTTGAGGCGGTGGTGGAGCTCCATCAGCTCGGCCCGCATGCTGACCCGCAGCTTGGCGTCCAGGTTGGAAAGCGGCTCGTCGAACAGAAACACCTTGGGGTTGCGGATGATCGCCCGGCCCAGCGCCACCCGCTGCCGCTGCCCGCCGGAGAGCTGGTGGGGCAGACGGCTCAGCAGGTCCCCGACACCCAGAAGCGCGGCCGCCCGCTTCACCTTCGCGTCGATCTCCGCTTTGGGCATTTTGGTGAGTTTGAGACAGAACGCCAGGTTGTCGTAGACCTTCATGTGCGGGTAGAGCGCATAGTTCTGAAACACCATGGCGATGTCGCGCTTTTTCGGGGGCACGTGGGTGACCGGCAGGCCGTCGATGATGATCTCGCCGCTGCTCGGCGATTCCAGCCCCGCCACGATGCGCAGCAGGGTGGTCTTGCCGCAGCCGGACGGCCCCACCAGGATGGTGAACTCACCGTCGGCGATCTCCAGCGAAAAATCGTTGACGGCCGTCACACCGCCGAAGCGCTTGCTGACACCCCTGATCTCGACCTTGGACATGATCTCATCCGCCTGTTCCGGTGCGGTCGGCCGCCCGCCGTTGGATGGGCGCTACTTGCGCCCTCCCAGAGCGATGCCGCGCCGGAAATACTTTTGGTTGGCCAGCGTGAAGGCGATCACCGGCAAGGTGATCAAAACCGATGCCGCGGAAAGCGGCCCGAAATCGAGCGCGTTGTCGGACAGGAAACCGAAGATCATCACCGGCAGGGTCCGCGTCTGGTGCCCGCTCAACACCAGCGGGAAAATGAAAATGTTCCAGGTCAGCATGAAGCCGAGGGTGCAGACCGTCAGGATCCCGCCCTTCACCAGCGGGACCACGATGCGGACAAAGGTGCCGATGCGCGAGCAGCCGTCCAGCCATGCGGCCTCCTCGACCTCCACCGGCACGTCTTCAAAAAACCCGAGCATCAGCCAGACGGTGAACGGCACCATGTAGGTGAGGTTGGAGAGCACCAGCCCGATATAGGTGTCGTAGAGGCCCAGGCTCTTGAAGATGACGTACCAGGGCAGCAGCAGCACGATCCAGGGCGCCATCTGGAAAAAGAGAATGGTGAAGGAAAGCCAGCGCTGGCGGTTGCGTGCGATGATGTAGGCGGCCGGCAGCGAGACGATCAGGTTGGCCGCGAGGGTCATGAGGGCCACGATCAGCGAATTGCCGAGCGCTTTGAAGAAAACCCCCTCCCGCAGGACGGCGGCGTAGTTGTCCCATACCGGCCTGAAAAACAGGGGCGGCGGCATGCTGCCGGCCGTCTGGGCGTCCATCAACGACGTGCGCACCACCCAGTAGAAGGGAAAAAAGAAGAGCAGCACCGTGAGGCTGAGCGTCAGATAAAACAAGCCGCGCAGGACGATGCGCCGTGTTTCCCGAGCATCCATCGCTAATACCTCCAGCGCCGCTGCCGGTTGAGAAACAGCCCCACCGTCACCAGGAGGATGAGGCCGAGCATGATCATGCCCAGAGCGGAGGCGTAGCCGTAGTTCAGCGCGCGGAACGCCTCGTGGAAGATCATGATGTTCAGCGTCTCGGCCGCCCGGTTCGGCCCTCCGCCCGCGGAGATGACGAAAATCTTGTCGAACACCTTGAGGCCGTGCACGAGCCGCAGCATGAGAACCAGGAAGATGTGGGGCTGCATGAGCGGCAGCGTGATCTTGAAAAAGACCTGGAGCTTCGAGGCCCCGTCGATCACGGCGGCTTCGAAGGGGTCCTTCGGAAGGCTTTTCAGGCCGGCCAGCAGCACCAGCATGGTCATCGGGGTCCAGTGCCAGATCTCGACCATGATCAGGGCGGGCATCACCATCTCGGAGCTGGCCGCCCATTCATAAGGGCCGAGGCCGATGAAGGACAGGTAGTAATTGAGATGGCCCATGAGCGGGTTCATCAGCATCGACCAGACCATGCTCATCGCCACCGGCGTGGCAATCACCGGAAGGAGCATGAAGGTGCGGAAGAACGACTCGCCCCGGAACTCCCGGTTCAACAAGAGCGCCAGCGCAAAGCCGAGCAAAAACTGGCCGGCGACCGAGCCGAAGGCGAAATAGAAGGTCAGCCAGATGGCTTTCCAGAAGTGGGTATCCTGGAACAGCGCCTGGGCGTAATTGGCGAACCCGACGAAGCTCGGCGGTCTTCGGGTGCTCAGCATCCACTCGTGAAAGCTGAGCCACACCAGGCGGACAAACGGGTAGAAAAATAGCCCGCCGGCCAACAAAATGGCCGGGGCCGGGAACAGCCAGCGCAGCTGGCGGTCGGCCCGGTCGAGGATCGCTTCTCCGAGCCGAGACGCCTTTCGGCGCATGCTCCCCGTCGGGCTCATTGTTTCTCGGTCCGCTTCATGATGTCCCGGACGCCGGCCGCCGCCTCATCCGCCGCCTTCTGGGTGTCGCCGCCTTCATAGGCCGAAAATACCGCCCGCTCGATCAGGGGGCGCGCCTCGGCGAACCCGGCGATGGGAATTTCGAAATCGAGGATGCCGTTTTGAAGCGCCTCGAACTGGAGCCGGGTCAGCTCGGGCAGCGCAACGGCCTCCTTGGCCTTGGGATGCTCCCAGACCGACCGGCGCGCCATGGGCAGCCCCTTGATCTGATAAGGCAGGAAGGTTTCCTTGCGGGTCATGAACTGCAGGAAATACCACGCCGCTTCCTTCTTTTCGCTGCGGGCGTTGATGAAGTACATGTTGGCGGGGAGCACGGACTTCGCAGGGCCGCCGGCCGCCGCCGGAAAGGGCGCATAACCCAAGCGGCCGACGACCTTGGAGCTCTGCGGGTTTTCCAGGCTCATGAGCGCAAACTGGGACACCTCCAGCGTCATGGCGGCCTTGCCCTGGGCGATGGAGGCGATCACCTCTTTCCAGCTGAAGGAGCTGCCGCCGGGAGGACCGAATTGTTTCATCAGCCGCCCATAGAACTTCATGGCCTCGACCCCCTGAGGGGAGTTGAAGACGGGTTTGCGGTTCGCATCCAGCCATGCCCCGCCGTTGTTGAACAAAAACATGCTGAAGGTGGCGGTGTTTTCCTCGCTCATGCGGGCAATCCAGCCGAAAACATCCGTCTTGCCGTCGCCGTCGGTGTCCAGGGTCAATTTCTGGGCGGCTTCTTCGAGCTCCTTCCAGCTGGTCGGCACCTTGACGCCGTGTTTCTCGAAAAGGTCCTTGCGGTAAATCAGGGCCTGCGGGTTGCAGCTGGTGATGATGCCGACCGTTCGGCCGTTGATCACCGCGTGGAGGCGGGGGAAAAAATCCGAAAAATCATATCCGGGATCGACCATGGCCGGGTTCTTGAGAAACTCGTCGATCGGATAGGCCCAGCCGGCGGTATCGTATTGATAGGCATCCTTCCACTGGGCCTGATAGACCTCCAGGTCCTTGTTCCCGGCCCCGAGCTCCATCAGCAGCTTGTTGCGCAGGCCGACCGCCGGATACTCCTCGTTTTGAACCGTGATCCCGGTCAGCTCCTGGAACTCTTTGATCTGCTTTTCCGTCAGGGGCGAGAAGGCGCTCTTGCCCGTGAGGACCCTGATCCGGGTGCCCTCGAACTTGCGCCAGTTGAAATCCGCAGACGGCAGCGGTCCGGGCGCCCCCAGGAGAAACGCCGCCGCCACCAGAAAGACCGTCAACGCCGAGGATGCTTTCCGACTTTGCATTTGCCCCTCCTTAGTGGTTGACCTCAGACGCATAAACCGGCAAAGAGCTCTTGAAGACCCATTCCGAAAAAGCTCTTGACACGTCTCAAAGTCTATGTCAAGAAAAAAAACAATATGACGTCATATAATCATAAATCATCGAGTAAGGGCTTCAGGGACGGGAATATCCCTCTCTATTTCCAGTTTTTCCTGAGGATGAAGAACGATATTCTCCTGGGGGAGATCGAGGCGGGTTCGCGGGTGCCCACGATCGAGGATCTTCATCTTCAATACGGCGTTTCCCAAGCCACCCTGCGGCGGGCATTGTCGCTGCTTGAGAAGGAGGGACTCATCCTCAAAAAGCGAGGGGTGGGGATTATCGTGCGCGAACAGGTCGATCTTCCGATATGGAGCCCTTCGTCCCTCACGGATCTCAAGCAAAGGGCCCTGACCGATCTGCGGCCCACGGTCCTCGACCAGGGGTGGATCACGCCTCCGAGACGCATCCGTGCCAGTCTGGGCGACCATCCGGATACTTACCGGGACGGATTGCTATTCTGGGTGCGCCGCTTGTGGATTTCGGATCAGGACTCCCGGCGCAAACGGGTCGCCGATGCCTTCTACCCGGCGGATTTCGTCGCGCGGGTCGGAGAGGCGTCCCTGGTTCACAGCACGTTCATCGAGCAGGCCGCCAAGCACCTGCCGCACGACCATATCAGAATCCATCAAACCCTGCGGCCCTGGATCTGCGACCCAGCTACGGCCGACATTCTCGCCATCCCCGACGGAACCCCCGTTTTCCATCGCACCTGGATCTTTTTCGACCCGCAGGGCAGGCCGCTGTCGGTTTCCGAAACGGTGACGACCGCCAACAGCCTGGTGCGGGAATTCGTCACCGAGCTGTCCACCCATGAAGAACCGAGAGGCCCGGCCGCCCCCTCGGACAAAGGAGATGTCGATGACGTTCATCCGTCCCTTGGATGACCAGCTCAAGCGCCTCGGCGCGCTCGGCCACGAGGGCCCCGTGGTCATGGTCAACCTGCTCAAATTCAAGCCCGCGGGCGGCGCCCAGTCTTATGCGGCTTACGCGAAATTCACCACCGCTTACATCACCGAAACTCTCGGCGGCCGGATCCTCTACCACGGAAAAGGGCTGATGCCGCTGATCGGACCCGAGGAGTGGGACGCGGTCATTCTCGTGGAATATCCCTCCATCGCCGCCTTCATCCGCATGACGAAGGACGAGGGATACCGCGCCGTCGTCGCGCATCGCAACGAGGCGCTCCTCGATTCCCGGCTCTACGTTGCGGCCGCGGAAGCGCCCCGGGGGACGGACGGGTCTTTTTAAAGATCAACAGATCTTTTTGCGCGCGGGGTTCATCATGCCGAAACTGTTTGGGCCGCAGGAGCTGGTGCGGGACGTTCAGGACAAAGGGCTGTGCATCGGCTGCGGCGCCTGCGTCGACCTCTGCCCCTACTTCGCCAGCCACCGCGGCAGGACGTCGCAGCTTTTTCCCTGTTCGCTGGAGGCCGGACGCTGCTTCGCCTACTGCCCCAAGGTCGAAGTCGACCTCGATGCGCTGTCGCGGCACCTCTTCGATCAGCCCTACGACGGCAGCCCGCTCGGCCGCCGCCGCGAAGTGCTGGCGGCCCGCGCCGGCCGAAGCATGCCGGAGGGCCGCTTCCAGGGTGGCGGCAGCGTCTCGGCCGTATTGGGATTCGCCTTGAAGCAGGGGCTGATCGATGCGGCCGCGCTGACGGACCGCGAGGGGTTCACCCCCGTGCCGCGCCTGGCAACCCGCTGGCGCGAAGTGCTCGCCTTTGCCGGCTCCAAGTTCATGGCGGCGCCGACGCTCTCCGCACTCCATTCAGCCCGGCGCCGCGGATACCGCCGGCTCGGATTGGCGGGCACCCCCTGCCAGATGACGGCCGTGGCCCAGATGCGCGCCAATCCAACCGGCAAAGAGGAGCACCGCATGCCGATCGAGCTCGCCGTCGGTCTGTTCTGCAACTGGGCTCTCGACACCCGCGCGCTGATCGATCACACCCGCGCCGTTCTCGACCCCGCCGCCGTCCGCTTCATGGAGATCCCCCCGCCGCCGGCGGACGCCATGCGCCTCGACACCGACGGCGGACCGGTCGAGATCCCCCTGACGGAGGTGCGCCGGCTCATCGCGCCGACCTGTTTCATCTGCCTGGATCTGACGGCGGAGTTCGCCGACCTTTCGATCGGGATGTTCGAAGGGCGTCCGGGCTGGAACACGCTGATCACCCGCACCGCGCGCGGGGCGCAGATCGTGGCCCATGCCCGTGAAGAGGGATTCCTCGAAACCGAGCCCTTTCCCGCAGAAAACCTCGAGCACCTGATGCAGGCGGCGGCCGCCAAAAAGCTGCGGGCCCTGCGGATGCTGATCCAAAAGGGATTGCTCAACAGCCCCGGCGACGGGCGGGCGGCGGTGCGGATGCCGCAGGCGATCGTGGACCGATTGCTGGCGGCCCCGTAAGGACGCGGCGGCGGCGCCCGGCGCCGAATTCAGCCCGCCTTCGATTCGATTGAGTGCGCCGCGGCGCGTCCGATTGCCGGCCGGCGGCGACTGACTTACAGCGCAGGCGACGGGAGGAGACATGTCGGTCTTGACATCCGGCCGGGCCGGAGAATCGTATCTGATCATGGGCAACGAAGCCATCGCCCGCGGGGCCTTGGAGGCCGGCGTGGCCGTGGCGGCCGGTTATCCCGGGACTCCGTCCTCGGAGATCATCGAAAGCCTGGCGGCCGTCGCGCCGGAGCGGGACCTCTACGTCGAGTGGTCGGTCAACGAAAAGGTCGCCGCGGAGGTGGCGGCGGCGGCCTCCTTGGCCGGCTTGCGCTCGCTCTGCGCGATGAAGCAAAACGGCGTCAACGTCGCTTCCGATTTTCTGCTGCATTTGGCGCTCTCCGGCACCCGCGGTGGCATGGTGATCATCCCCTGCGATGATCCCGGGGCGCTCTCCAGCGCCAACGAGGGCGAGTCCCGGCACTTCGCGCGGATGCTCGAGATCCCGCTCATCGAACCGGGCGACTTCCAGGAGGCCAAGGACATGGTCCGCTGGGCCTTCGAGCTCTCCGAGAAAATCCACAGCCTCGTCATGGTGCGCAGCGTGACGCGCCTGTCCCACGCCAGCGGCAACGTGGTCTTCGGCGAGCTTCCGGCCCTTCCCAAGCGGGCGCTGTTCAAGTTCGACGGCCCCCTGCTCGACCCGCTCGAGGGTCCGGTGATCAGCCTGCCGGTCGCGCTCCGGCACCGCGCGCTCCAGGAAAAGCTGAAAACGGCCGCGGCCGAATTCGAGGCCTCCCCGTTCAACACCTACAGCGGTCCGGAATCCCCCGAGCTGCTCCTGGTCACCAGCAGCGCCTGCCACCTCTACAGCCGGGAAGCCATCCACATGCTCGGAGCGCAGGGGCGCGTCGGCCTGCTGAAGCTCGGCACCACCTGGCCGCTTCCGCCGCGCCTGCTGGCGACCCATCTGCGCCGATCCGAGAAGGTCATGATCGTCGAGGAGGTGATCCCCTTCCTGGAGGAGAACATCAAGATCCTGGCGGCCGAAAGCGCCGCCCAGATCGGCGTAAAAAAATTCTTTGGCAAGCGCGAGGGGGTGATCCCCGCCTGCGGCGAACTGAACCCGGACCTCGTGGCCGCCGCCCTTTCCACGATCCTGGGACTGGATCGCCCCGCGCAGCCGGCGGGCTACGCCGGGCGGGCGGCCGAGCTCGCGGCGCGGGGGGCGCCCGGGCGCGACATGACGTTTTGCGCCGGCTGCCCGCACCGGGCGGCGTTCTGGAGCCTTCACGCCGCCCTCGCCATGGACGGCCGCAACGGCTTTGTCTGCGGCGATATCGGCTGCTACTCCATGGCGGTCGGCCCGACGGGCTTCGAGACCCTCAAGACCCTGCATGCCATGGGATCGGGCGTGGGAATCGCGAGCGGGTTCGGCAAGCTGCGCCGCTTCGGCCTCGATCAGCCGGTCATGACCGTGGTGGGCGATTCAACCTTCTTTCACGCCGCCATCCCCGCCTTGATCAACGCGATCCATCACCAGTCGGACCTCACCCTGGTGGTTCTCGACAACAGCGGCACCGCCATGACCGGCTTCCAATCCCACCCCGGCCGCCCGGAGGACGCCACCGGCCAAAAGGCCCCCGCCCTGGACATCGGGCGGATATGCGCAGCCCTGGGAGCCACCGTGAAACACGGCGACCCCTTCGACCTCGACCGCACCCGCCGGACCCTGGGCGAGATGCTCGACACCCCGGGGCTGAAGGTCCTGCTGCTCAGCCAGGCCTGCGCCTTGAGCCCTGAAAAAAAAGGCACGAAACCGCGCCAGATCCAGGTCGACGCGGATCGTTGCCTGGGCCTTCGCTGCGGATGCAATCAGCTGTGCACGCGCATTTTCAAATGCCCGGGCCTCGCCTGGGACCCGGTGCGCGAGACGGCACGGATCGATGCCGTCATCTGCACCGGGTGCGGCGTGTGCCAGTCGATCTGCCCGGCGGGGGCCATTGTCAGCCAGGAGGTGGCCTGAGCCATGCCAACGACCCCGCTTCCATGCGACCCCTTCAACATCATCATCACCGGCGTCGGCGGGCAGGGAAACGTCATGGCCTCGCGGGTGCTGGGCAACATGCTCGCCCGCCGGGGGCTGCGCGTCACCATCGGGGAGACCTTCGGGGCCTCCCAGCGCGGGGGCTCCGTCATGAGCCACCTTCGCGTTTCCGCCCGCGCGATCTGGTCGCCGCAGATCCCCCGGGGACGCTGCGATCTGCTGATCGCCCTCGAGCCCACGGAGGCGCTGCGCGTGCTGGCGCTCTACGGCCATCCCGGCACCATCGTGCTCTGCAACACCCGGCCCGTGCATGCCATCGGCGTCATATGCGGCGCTCAGGCCTACCCCCGGCTCGAAGAGCTGAAAAGCTGGATCCGCGAACTCTGCGGATCGGCCTGGTTCCTGGATGCGACCGAGAAGGCGCGGGCGCTCGGCAATCCGATCCTGGGCAACAGCATCATGATCGGGGCGGCCGCAGCGTCCGGTTCGCCGCCGCTTTCACGGGAGGACTTCGAGGCCGTCATGGCCCGCGGCCTGGCGGCCGACAAACTGCAGGCGAATTTGAAGGCGTTCGATGTGGGCTTTGAGATGGCTGCGGACCCGGAAAGGTGGAAGCAATGAGCGGAACGGATGAACTCCTGGTGGAATACCGGCGGCATGACGGCGAGCATCATGACATCCTGCTGCACTCCCCGGCGCTGAAGACGATCGGCGTCGATTTCGAAGGCATCCCGGAGGATGCGCGCGGGGGCATTGCGGTCAAACTGCTGGCGGCGTCGCTGCTTTTCTGCTTCGCGTCGACTTTGGCAGCGGCGCTCACCGCACGACAGGTCAATCCGCGGCGGCTTTCGGGCCGCGCGGTCGCCGTGAAGGGCAAGGATGAAATCCGGCGAACGAAGGTGCAGGCCATCAACATCGAAATTGAAGTCGGGATCGACGATGCCGATGCCCCCACCCTGGAAAAGTGCCAGCAGATCATGGAGCGGGGCTGCCTGATCTCCTACACCCTCGAAGAGGCCATCGCGATCCAGCATACGATCAAAAGAGTGTGAACCGGACTCGAAGGAGGCTTTTCCCCCCATGGCACAAGTGATTGCGGACCGCCGTGACATCGAGATGGTGATCTACGAGCAGCTGCGCTGCGAGGAGCTGACCCGCACCGAACGCTATTCCGGGTTCAACCGCCGGGCGTTCGACATGGCCATCACGGAGGCGCGCAATTTTGCGCTGAAAGAGCTGCTGCCGTTGAACGAGGAGGCCGACCGGCTGGGGGTGCGCTTCGAGAACGGGCGCGTGTCGGTCCCGCCGAGCTTTCACCGGCCTTTCCGGCTGCTGATCGAAAACGAGATGACCGCCCTCACGGAAGACCCGCAATGGGGGGGCCAGGGCCTGCCCATGAACATATCCCAGGCCGTGGCCGAATACCTCTATGGGGCCAACTACGCCATCGCGAACTATGCCCTGATGGGGCACGGCACCGGCAAGATGATCGAGATCTTCGGGACCGATATCCAGAAGGCGATGTTCCTGAAAAACCTCTATACCGGCCGGTGGGGCGGCACCATGCTGCTCACGGAACCCCAGGCCGGCTCGGATGTCGGCGCGCTCGCGACCACGGCCCGCCGCAACCCCGACGGGACCTATTCCATCAGCGGCAACAAGATCTTCATCACCAACGGCGAGCACGACCTGACGGAGAACATCATCCACCCGGTGCTCGCCCGCATCGAGGGCGACCCCGCCGGCACCAAGGGGATTTCGATCTTCCTGGTCCCCAAGATATGGGTGAATCCGGACGGCTCCCTCGGCGAGGCCAACGACATCGTCTGCACCGGCGTCGAGGAGAAGATGGGCATCCACGGCAGCTCCACCTGCAGCATGGCCCTCGGAAGCCGGGGGGCCTGCCGGGGTCTGATCCTGGGCGGCGAGAGGCAGGGCATGAAAATCATGTTCCACATGATGAACGAGGCACGGATCGGCGTCGGCTTCTGGGGCCTGGTCTGCGCCTCGGCCGCCTATCTCTACGCCCTGAACTATGCCCGCGAGCGAGTCCAGGGCCGGGACCTGGAAAAGGCCAAGGATGCCGAGGCCCCTTCGGTGCCGATCATCCGGCACCCGGACGTGCGCCGCATGCTGCTGCAGATGAAAGCCTGGGTCGAGGGCATGCGCAGCTTGGTCTATTACGTCGGGGACTGCCTGAACCGGGCGGAGTGCGCCGCGGACCCGGCGCAAGGGGATTTCTATCGGGGCATGGTCGACCTTCTCACCCCGGTGGTGAAAGCCTATTGCGCCGAGCGGGGTTTCGAGGTGTGCGTGCAGGCCATCCAGGTCTACGGCGGCTATGGCTACATCCGCGGATGCCCGGTGGAACAGCTGGCCCGGGACTGCAAGATCGCCTCGCTCTACGAAGGCACCGACGGGATCCAGGCCATGGATCTTTTGGGGCGCAAGCTCGGCATGGAGAAGGGCCGCCTCTTTTTAAACCTTCTGGGCGAAATCGGCAAAGCCGTTGAGCGGGCCCGCCAGGTCAACGCCATCGCGCATCTGGCCGGCGACCTCGACGCGGCGGCCAACCGTCTCGGTGAAACCGCCTCCGCCATCGCCAAAGCCGCCGCCTCCGAAAGATTCAAAACCGCCTTCGCCTTCGCCCACCCGTTCCTCGAGGTCGTCGGGGATGTCGTCATGGGATGGATGCTTCTGTGGCGCGCCGCGATCGCCGCGGATTCCCTCGCGGCAGCGGCGAAACACCGGGAGCGGTCCTTCTACGAGGGGCAGATCAAGTCGGCCGAATACTTCATCCAGGCCATCCTGCCGATCACCGCCGGCCGGATGAACGCGATCCTCAAAGCCAGCACCGCGGTGGTGGAGATCGCGGAGGACAGCTTCGGGGGGCTGTAAGGAATGCTCCGCGGCGCCGGGAGACGCGCCGCAATTGAACCCGAGCGCCTCCCGGCGCCCGCCGCACGCGCGGCCCCTATTCGGGCTTCGGGCTGCCGTACTCCGCCACCTGCTTCAAGCGCTCGCCCTGCTTCTCCGCGGTGATGCCGTGCTTTTCCATCAACTTCGCATAGGCCCCCTGCTGCATGTCGATCATGGCCTGCAGCCGCTTGGCCGTCGGCGACTCCGGCGAGAGCGCGATGGCGTCCCGCAACGCCGGAAGCACGGTTTGAAACGCGCAGAAGTTGAGATGCCCCAGGCGCAGATGCCGGCTGATGCATTTGTCACAATAGCCGTGGTTGGGGCAGTCCAAATTGGGGCAGGGGCAGATGGCTTTCATTTCCATGGGATTCCTTTCGAGATGGGTATCGGGGATCCGGTTCCGATCGCGGGCGCCGATGCGGTCGAATCCGCTGCCGGCTGGGCCGCCGTCGGGTTCCGATCCATGCAGGGGACGCCGAACTGGCAAAAAGCGCACCCCACGGGGTAGACGACCATATCCTGGCCGTTCACGCGCTTGGGGTCCGGCTTCAAGATGGGCATGAGCCGGCGGTTGACCTCTTTTTCGATCTCCTTGAGCTGGATGTAGCATTTGAGTTTATCATGCCCGGCCGCGGAGATGGCCGCCGCCGGGCAGCGCTTGGCGCACTCCCGGCAGATCCCCTGGGCGTAGTGCAGGCAGTTGGCGTACGGGTCTTCGCTGCGCCGCGGGGTGACGGCGAAAGGCGCTGCGGTGATCACCGAGCCCAGGCGGATATTGCAGCCCTTTTCGCTGATGAACCCTTCGTGCAGGCTGAAGGTGCCCAGCCCGGCGGCGAAGGCCGCGTGACGCTCCGACCAGACGGAGTAGAAGCGCACCGGATCCTGCTTGACGATCAGCTGGTAGGGCCGGCTCAAAACGCCGGCCACGGCCCGCGCCCCCTGCCGATTCAGGTAATCGACCGCCTGCCGGAGCACGGCGCGGATGAAATCGTTCGCGTAGTTGCGCGCCAGGCAGTAAATGTCGGCCGGAGTGCCCCGGGCCTCGAGGCTTTGCCGCCGGATATCGGGGGCGTAAGGGAACACGATGGATACCACCCGCAGCGCTTCCGGCCGGTCGCCGTCCGCCTCCAGGCCGCTTCGGGTCCAAATCTCCCAGGGGGTCAGATGCTCCGGGCCGACCACCTCCTTGTACCGCGAGAAAACGGGGTCGTCCCCGCGGGCCACGCCGCACAAGGGCGCCGTAAAGATGCAGCCGCCGCCGACGCTCTCCGGAAGACGGTTGAGCTCGCTTCCGGCGAACAAGTCCTCCAGAAATTGATGCCAACCCGGCGTGGGGTCGTTCATGGGATCCCTTCCTTGTCTGACTTCCTTAGGCGCACCCAGGCGGCATTATTTGATCAGCCCCCAGGATCGATTGAGCGCCTCGAAGCGGCGTGGGTCCAAATCGCGCCCGTTGAGCTCCGGGCCGTCGGCGGCGTACCGATGCGCCCGGAAGATCTGGACGTTCTGGATCCCCTTGAACTCGTGCACGAAGGGGCTGTTCCACTCCCAGACATACTCACCGTCATGGGTGATTTCGAACAGGCGCCCCGACTCGCCTTCGCAGATGAAGGTGTTGCCGTTCGGCATGCGCTCCGCACCGGCGATGTGGCCGGAGAACAGACTGAATATCGGGCTGCCGAAGTACTGCCAAACGATCTTCTTCTTTGCCAGGTCGATTTCCACCACGCGCGATTTGCTCTGGATGGGGTGGTGGGCGCCGTTGTCGAACACCAGCAGGTTTCCCGCGGCCGTCAGGCTCGGGCTGTGCTGGCAGCTGATCCAGGGCCGGCCCCACTTCCACACCGGTTTTCCCGACGGCCAGTCGAGGATCATGATCGTGCTGATTTCCCGAAAACTGATGATGACTCGGCCATCCGGCGTCCCGGTCAAGGCATTGGCGTGACACCATTCGATGCGGAAATCGTGGGAGTCGATCACCTCCTGCGCGACATCCAGATGCTCATGCGCGAGCCACTCCCGCACGATGCGCCCCTGAGGATCGATTTCGAGGATCGCGTCGCCCAGAAGCCCCTCCAGCCGCGGTCGGCCCCCCACCCCGACACCGGCCAGCAGGAACCGCAGGAACTGCGGGTCTTCGGCATAGATCCGGGCCTCTTCATCCGCAATGCCCCCCTTGACGCGGCCGGCGACATCGGGCGGCAGCCGGACCCAGACGATCGCCAAGGTGTTGCCGTTCGGAAGCCGGTGCATGTCGTGGTGAAAATGGGGGTGCTCCCAGCGCCAAACGATCCGGCCATCCCAGTCGAGCTCCAATAAAATGTCCGCCCGACCGGCCGGTTCGCCAAGACCGACGCGCTCCTTCACCTTCGGCTGCCCGCGCACCAGCAGGTTGCCCCCCGGCAGAAGAAAGCCGTAACCCGGCATGAAGTCGGGGGCCTGCCACCGATGCACGATCCGGCCGTCTTCATCCAGCAGGTAGGTGGCTTCCCCCCCGATCGGAGTGATCAAGACGTATCCTCCGGCGAATCGTTCGTCTTTGTAAGTCAACCCCACCGGCCGGAAAGGCGACCACCCCATTTCCTGCTCCCCGCGTTGATGTCGCGGCGCTACCCATTCTCAGCGGCGGTCGGAGCCGACGATGCCGGCTCGCGGCGGCTGAGCTTCTGGACGGATTTGACCCGCGACAGCTTGATTTTTTGAATATCCGTCCGCATGAAAAGCTGAACGATCTCCAGAACCAGTCCGCTCGAGTCGGTGGCGACCCGGGTGGCGAGCATCAGAGGGGCCCCTGCGGCCACCTGCAGCAACTGGGCCGTCTCCCCGACCGCCAGGACGGCCTCATAGGTGTCCTGGACAGCGTGCACCGTCCTGCCGCAGACCCGCTCCAGCACCCTGAAAAAATGGACGTCTTTTTGGGGATCGAAGGCCGCCAGAACTTTTTCGGCATCCGGGCACCGCATGTGGACATGCGCCATGTTGACCGGGGTTCCGGCCAGCCGGCGGACGGCCTTGATGCGGGTGATCAGTTTCTCGCCCCTGAAGGCGGACAGAATCGTGTCGGAAGGGTCTATCGGCAGGCATTCCTTCGAAATGATCTCCACGGCGATCATGTCGGGATACGGATAATCGAGGCTGACGCCTTCAATGCTCCATATCTCTTGGTTCTTGTTAAAATCGACGACCCAGGTCCCCTTCCCCGGCCTGCGGTCCAGGAAGCCCTCATGGACGAGGTGTTCCAGGGTCTTGCGGATAGTCGATCGGCTGGCGGAGAACTGATCACAGAGCTGCGCTTCGCTGGGTATGATGGCGCCGATCGGCCATTGTCCGTTCAAAATATTCCCCCGCAGCTTGGCGGCAAGCGCTCGATACATGAATGTTGCCGGCCGGTCCGGGTGGATGCCTCCAGATGCGGCCATCGATCGCTCGTCTGGGACTCTATCAAGCATATTGTACCTATTTTTTCGCTTTTGAGGTTTTTTTAGTATCGATAGGCTCTTTTTGTCAAGGGAGATTTTCAGCCCGGCATGCCCTTTTACCATTAAAAATTAATTTGAATATTGATTCAATACGGTCTCTAACGATTTCACCTTTTGTATCCTGCCGCCCTAATTTATACCTACTATTTTAATTTTCAGGGTAATTTTATCCTGCCGGAAGGTTAGGAGCGCATCCATGGCGCGATCCAGGCCGGGGCGGCCTGCACGCTCGGCCGCGGGCCGTGCACCACATCTTTGAATAGTGGCGCTGAGGCTCCGTGGAGCCGCGCCGCCGCGCGAAAAGATGGTTCATCATCGCGATTCGGCCCCCGGCGGTTTCTTGAGCGGCTGCCGAGCGGTCAGAGGAGAGCGGAAAAGCGGTAGTAAAGCGTGGAAATCACCGCCCCGGCGAGGATCACGGCGGTCGCCCCCGCGCAGGCGACGGCGAGCGCGCGGTGGAAGGCGCTCTCCCGCCGGCGCTCCTCGTAGCCCAGCATGAGCCCCCAGAGCGCCCCGGCGGCGATCCCGCCGCCGTGGCCCCAGTTGTTGATCCCCGGGGCCAGGAACCCGAAGGCGAACATGATGACGACCCACAGGCCCACCTGCCGGTAGAGCGCCATCCCGTAGAAGCCGCCCCGGCTTCGGCCGTAGTAGAGGATCGCGCCCACCAGCCCGCAGACGGCGGCCGAGGCGCCGATGGTGAGCGGCACCCCCGCCGCGTAGGAGATGAAAAAGCCGAACACGCCGCCCAGCGTATAGATCGCCACCGACCGGGCCGGGCCGTAGGCCCGCACCGCCACCGGGGCGAGCTGGCGCAGGGCCGCCATGTTGAAGAAGATGTGCAGGATCCCGGCGTGGAGGTAGTTCGCCGACAGAAGCGTCCACCAGCGCCCGAAGCCGTCGATCGGGATGGTTCCCGTGGCACCGAGCAGGAGCAGCGCCTGGTCGGAGGGCGACAGCAGCTTAAGCGGGTTCAGGCTCATCCCCGCGAGCGGCGGGTCGATCAAGAGGGCGAGCGCGAACAGGACCACGTTGATGCCGATCAGGGACTTGACCAGCAGCGCCGGGTTCGCGAGCCACCGCGGGGCGAGCAGGCGCCGCCACCCGGCGGCGGGATGACGGATCCCGCAGAACGGGCAGCGGGCCTCGCTCGTGCTGATCAGCTTGCGGCAGCCGGGGCACAGGATCGATTGCCGCGGGCTCACGCCGATACCCAGGCGAGCGAGTCGGGGATCAGCGGCCCCTTCACCTGCTCCGAAAGCCGGCGCAGCGTATCCCGGAGATCGGCCATTCGGCGGTCGATCGTCGCCCGGCTGGGAGACCAATCGGCCGGGCAGGCGGTGCGCAGGTTTTCGAGTTCGGCGTTGATCTCGTCCACGATCGCGTGCAGGTTGCGGATCGAGGCGAAGGCCGTTTCCTTTTGAGCGTTCGGCAGGCGGTCGACCACCCGCAGGACATCGTAGATCCGCGCCTTCCAGCCGGTCAGCTGGGTTTCGAGCGCGCTGCAGTAAGCGGAAACCTCCATGGGATCCTCCGTTGGCTGGTTTCAGTCAATGGCGCCGTCCGCGGCCCGATGCGGCGAAGGGGCGCGGCGCACGAGGGCGACAGGGCTAACTTAATGACCGGCCGCCCGCTTGGCAACCGGCCGGAAAACGGGGCCCCCTCCGGCGGCCCGCGCGGCCCCGATTTGACACCGGCGCCCCTTCCGGTCTATCCATGACCATACGATCCGCGCCCGCGGCCCCGGCCGCAGCGCGGACCGCGACCCGTCAGAGCCATTCCGCATGACCGCAACCGCCGCCTCCACCCCATCCGCTTGCCCCCGGGCGCGCCCCCAGCCCTCCCGGAAGGAGACCCTCGTCGGGCTCGCCGTGCTGCTGTGCCTCGCCGCCGTCGCCGCAGCCGTGGTCGAGCGGCAGTTCCGCTTCAACCCGGCGGTGGAGAATTTCCTGGCGATCGCCTCCGGCCGCAGCGCCATGGGCTCCGCGGGGGCCGCGCCGCCCGCATCCGACCTCCTGGTCAAGCTTCCCGAGGGCCTGAAACCTCTCTCGCCGATCGAGCGCTTCGACCGCGAAACGCTGTCGGACAAGATCGACGGCAAGGCCGAGCTCTATCTCTCCGCGGGCTTCGTCGCCCTCGAAAGCCAGCGCTTCGCCCGCTCCGCGCAGCCCGATCGGTGGATCGAGGCCTTCGTCTACGACATGGGCTCCGCGGCCAACGCCTTCGCGGTCTTCAGCTCCCAGCGCCGCCCCGGGGTCGAATCCCTGGAGATCGCCCAGCATGCCTACCGCGCGGAGAACGCGCTCTTTTTCACCGCCGGCGACCGCTACGTCGAGCTCATCGGCTCCGAGAACGAGGCTCCCCTCATGGAGGCCATGCTGGCGCTCGCCCAGGTCCTGCTGGACGCCCGACCCGCGCCGCCGGCCCGCGCCGACGACCGGGATCTTTTTCCGCCGGAGTCGCTCGCGGCCGACACCATCCGTCTCATCCCGCAGGACGCCTTCGGCCTGGCGGGCTTCGACCGCGTCTACACCGCCGCCTACCGGCAGGGGAGCGCCGCGGCGATCGCCTTCCTGTCGCGGCGCGAGTCGCCTCAAGCGGCGCAGGCGCTGCTCGCCGCATATGCCGCGATGCTGCGCGGCTTCGGCGCGGCCGTGGAGGCCGTCGACCGCCCGGTCGCGGGGGCGCTCGCGGCCGACGTGCTCGACTTCCAGGAGATCGTCTTTTGCCAGGGGCCTTTCATCGCCGGCATCCGCGAGGCGGCGGACCGGGGCCAGGCGGCCGCGCTCGCCGCAAAGCTTTCCCGGCGCCTGAAGGAGGCCGGAATTGACCCGTGAGGCCGAAGGCGTCAATCGCCGCGAATTCATCCGCCGGGCGGCCAAGGCCGGCGCGGCCGCGCTCGCCGCGGGTGCGGTCGGCCTCGCGGCTCACGACCCCCACGGCCCCGACCCGGCCGCCGGCGCCGCACCCGCCGAGCGGCTGAGGGATTTCTCCGTTCCCGCGGCGGGCCGGAAAATGGCGATCGCCCGGGGGGCCGAGCGGGCCGTGACGCTGGACCGCGCGCTCAAGGCCATCGGCGGCATCGAGGCCTTCATCCGGCCGGGCGACCGGGTCGTCATCAAGGTCAACGCCGCCTTCGCCTCCCCGCCGTCCCTCGGCGCCACCACCCACCCGCTGGTCGTTTCCGGCCTCGTGCGCCTTTGCCGGGGCGCCGGCGCGTCGGCGGTGATCGTGACCGACAACCCGATCAACGACCCGGCGACCTGCTTCGCGCTCACGGGGATCGGCGCCGCGGCGCGGGAGGCCGGAGCCGAGGTGGTCCTGCCGGCCGAGTCGCAGTTCCGGCCGCTGTCGCTTCCGGGCGGCCGCCTGATCCGCGACTGGCCGGTGCTCGCCGGCCCGCTCGATCGGGCGACCAAGCTGATCGGCGTCGCCCCGGTCAAGGACCATCACCGCAGCGGGGCCTCGATGACGCTCAAGAACTGGTACGGCCTGCTCGGCGGCCGGCGCAACATCTTCCACCAGGACGTCCATGCGATCATCGCCGAGCTGGCGCTCCTGGCGAAGCCGACGCTCGTCGTCCTGGACGGCACGGTCACGATGATGACCAACGGGCCGACGGGCGGCTCGCTCGCGGATCTCAAGGAGACCGGGATGCTCATCGCGGGCACCGACCCGGTGGCGGTCGACGCCTGCGGCGCCTCGCTTCTCGGCCGCGCGCCGGATGAACTCCCCTTCCTCGGCCAGGCGGCGGCCGCGGGCGCCGGCACGCTCGATTTCCGCGCGCTCAACCCGGTCGAGGTGCCGGCATGAGGATCGTCAACGCCCGCCGGGCGAGCCAGGTCTTCTTCCTCGCCCTCTTCGCCTGGTTCAGCGCCGCGGCGACCCTGGGCGACCGGTGGTGGGAGCTTCGCGGCTGGCCGGTCAACTGGATGCTCGAGCTCGACCCGCTCGTGGGGTTCGCCACCCTGCTCTCGACGGGGGCTCTCTACGCCGGCCTCGCCTGGGGGCTTGCCGTCATCGGGCTGACGCTGCTCTTCGGACGGGTCTTCTGCGGGTGGATCTGCCCCTTCGGCGCGCTCCACCAGGCGGTGGGCTTCCTCGGCCGGGCCGGACGGCCGCTCGCCGCCAAGCTCGCCGCGAACCGTTTCCGCCCCGCCCAGGCCGTGAAATACCTCCTGCTCGCGGTTTTCATCGCGGCGGCGCTGCGCCTTCCCGCCCCCTGGCCGGAATCGGCCTCGCTGCAGATCGGGCTCCTCGACCCGCTCGCGCTCCTGCACCGCTCGATCAACCTCGCCGTGCAGCCGCTCGTCGACCGCCATCCCCTGCCGCGCCTCGCCGAGGGCGCCGGGCTGATCGGCGCCGTCTTCGCGGCGGCGCTCCTGTTAAACCTGCGCGTGCCGCGCTTCTACTGCCGCTTCCTCTGCCCGCTGGGGGCGCTGCTCGGCCTGCTCGGGCGCCTGAGCATCTGGCGCATCGGGCGCGCGCCGGAGGCGTGCACCGGCTGCACGCTGTGCGAGCGCAGCTGCGAAGGCGCCTGCGAGCCGGCGCAGACCATCCGCACGAGCGAATGCGTGATGTGCCTGAACTGCCTCGACGACTGCCGGCACGCGGCCATCGCCTACCGCGCGGCGCCGCCTGCGGCGGGCGAAATTCCGCTGCCGGACATCGGGCGCCGGCGCCTGCTCGCCGGCGGCCTCTGCGGCCTGCTCGCCGCCCCGGTCCTGCGGCTCTCCGGCGTCGCCGCGGCGAACTACGACCCGCGGCTCGTCCGGCCGCCGGGGGCGCTCCCCGAGGCCGAATTCCTCGCGCGCTGCATCAAGTGCGGCCAGTGCATGCGCGTCTGCCCGACCAACGTCATCCACCCGGCCGGTCTCGAAGCCGGGCTGGAGGGGCTGTGGACCCCGCGGCTCAATTTCCGCATCGGCGCGAGCGGCTGCCAGCACACCTGCATCGCCTGCGGCCACCTCTGCCCCACGGCGGCGATCCGGCCGCTCAGCCTGGACGAGCGCCTGGGCCGCGGGCGCTTCGCCGGCCGCGGCGCCCTGCGCATCGGCACGGCCTTCATCGACCGCGGCCGCTGCCTGCCCTGGGCCATGGACAAGCCCTGCATCGTCTGCCAGGAGAACTGCCCGGTCAGCCCCAAAGCCATTTTCACCCGCGAGGTGTTCCAGCCGGTGCGCACCGAAACGCCCCTGATGCTCGCCGCCGCCGAGGGCCCGCGCCTGAGGCTCTCCGCCGAGGCGCTCGCCCCGGAGCGCTACGCCGGCGGCGACCACTACGCCCTCATCGGCGGGGAGCGCCGGGCGCGGATCGCCGCCAACGGCGCGGACTGGCTCGAGGTCTCGGGAGAAGCGGGGCTCGCCGCCGCCGCGAAGCCCGGAGGCGCCATCGCCATCCTCGTCCGGCTGCAGCAGCCCGTCGTCGACCCGCAGCGGTGCATCGGCTGCGGGGTCTGCGAACACGAGTGCCCGGTGACGGGCCTGCGCGCCATCCGGGTGAGCGCCGAAAACGAATCCCGCAGCCCCGGGCGGCGGATGATCATCTGACCCGACCGGTTTTTAGAAAGGAAAACGATCATGGACACGAAACCGCATCGCTGCTCCCGCCGGGCTTTCCTCAAGACCACCGGCGCGGCGGGCCTCGGCCTGCTCGCCGCCTCGGCCGCTCCGGGCCTGCTCGGGGCCGAGGAGCCCCCGATGGTCCCCACCCGCCCCTTCGGCAAGACCGGGGCCCGGGTCGCCATCCTGTCGCTCGGGGGCATGTTCGACATCCCCTCCAACCAGCTCATGCTGCGCCAGGCGGTGAAGTGGGGCGTGACCTACTGGGACACCGCCAACTCCTACGAGGGGGGCAACAGCGAGCTCGGCATCGGGAAGTACTTCGCCCGCTTCCCCGAGGACCGCAAGAAGATCTTCCTCGTCACCAAGTCCACGGCCTGGACCGTGAAGGGCATGGGCGACCACCTGGACCTCTCCCTCGAGCGGATGCAGACCGATTACGTCGATCTCTTCTTCGTCCACGCCATCCGGCGCATCTCGACCATGGACGCGGAGATCCGCCAGTTCGGCGAAAAGGCCAAGTCCTCCGGCAAGATCCGCTTCTTCGGCTTCAGCACGCACAGCAACATGGAGGAGTGCCTGCTCGGGGCCGCCAAGCTCGGGTGGATCGACGGCATCATGATGACCTACAACTACCGCCTGATGCACACCGACGACATGCGCCGCGCGGTGGACGCCTGCGCGCAGGCGGGGATCGGGCTGACCGCCATGAAGACCCAGGGCGGCGGCCAGGTGCTCGCGGGCAGCGACCGGGAGCTCAAGCTGGGGGGGCGCTTCCTGGCGAGCGGCTACACCGAGGGGCAGGCGAAGCTCAAGGCGGTCTGGGAGAACCCGCAGATCGCCGCGATCTGCTCGCAGATGCCTTCCATGGCGCTGCTCTCCGAGAACACCGCGGCCGCGGCGAACAAGACGCGGCTCTCCGCCCGGGACAAGGCGCGCCTGGCGGCCGAGGCGCAGGCCGGCGCCGCGGGCTACTGCGCCGGCTGCACGGCGCGCTGCGAGACGGCCCTGGGCGACGCCGTGCCGGTGGGGAAAGTCATGCGCTACCTCATGTACAGCCGCTGCTACGGCCGCCGGGACTACGCCCGCAGCCGCTTCCGGGCGCTTCCGCCGGCCTCGCGCGCGGCCCTCGCCCGCATCGACTACGGCCCGGCCGAGGCGCGCTGCCCGCAGGGGATGCCGATCGGCAAGCTCATGCGCGAGGCCGAGAGCGAGCTCGCCTGACGCCGTACCGCAGCGGCCGCCGCGCGGTCCTTCCCGGCGGCCTCAAGCGGCCGAAGCCGCCCGGAGAAGGGATCGAACCGCCGCGCGCAAAAAAAAATTCGTAACTGTGACCGCATCTGTCACACCGCCCGGATAGGTTGGATGCCAGAAACAGGAAGTCCCGGCGGCGGCCGCCGCCGGGGACGGCGGCAATCAACCCACACGAAGCGGGGAGGCGGTCGATGGCGCGCAGAACCGAGGCGGACGATTTCCGGGATCGCTACGAGTACCATGGCTCCACCACGATCGAGCGCACGCGTCTTTTGGACGGCGAGCCGGTGTGGCGCGACTGGCTCATCTTCGACAGCATCGAAGAGGCCGAGGACTATTACAACCTGAGCTGCTGCAGCTGAGACCGGCAGGAGGGGCCATGGAATCGGACAGCAGCATGGTGGGGGTCGGCTGCTTTGCCGACGAGCGGACCGTCGCGCGCGCTCTGCGCCGGGCGGTCGAACATTACCTTCTCGGCAGCTGGGAGCCGGCGGCAGCCGGCGGCTTCGGGGCCGTCGGGGAGGGGCGCCTGCTCGAGCGCCTCTGCGGCGCGGCCGCGCCGGCGCCGGCCGAGCGGATCACCGGGTTTCTTCTCGCCTTCCGGGGAAGCCGCCTGCACCTCCGGCTCTACTCCCGAGGCGGCCCGCGGCCGCGGCGCACCTACCGCCTCGACGAGCTTGCGGATCTGCGGCGGAAGCGGATGCATTAGCCGCGGTGCGCGGCTTGGCCGCGTCCCAACGCTGTTCCGGCTCACCGCCGCGGCCGCCCGGCAGCGAGCGGCGCCGGGGGCGGCCCTTCCGCTCTTCCGAAGCGAGGGCTACTCCTTCGGGTGGCACCCCGCGCAGGTCGTCGGCCCCGTCTTGGGCAGCGGCTTCTTCAGCGTTTGGAGGGATCTTTCGAGGGCGGCGCTCTTGGCCTTCATCTCCTTGTGGCAGCCGATGCACTGCTTGTGGTAGGCGGTCTTGAAGTAGGCCATGACGGCCTCCTCGTCGACCTTCTCGCCCGGCTTCGCCTTGGGGATCTCGGTCTGGTCGTGGCAGCCGGAGGTCATGCAGCCGACGATGGGCTCGGTCAGGCCCCAGGTGTGGTGGCAGGAGACGCAGGTGAAGTCGAAATGCTTGGCATGCCGGAATTCCACGGCGGCGCGCTTGGGCTCGACCCCGTCCGGGGCCTTGAGCTCGATGACGCCCATCGGAACGCACATCTCCTCCTTGGCGCTCGAGCCCGAAAAAACCTGGGCAGCGCCCAGAAGCCCGAACGCCGCCACCCCGAGGATCACCCGCCCGACGCTGCACTTTCCCATGACGCCTCCCCTGCAGAGATATCGCTTGCCGCGATCATAACTATACCGATGGAAACCCAGCCGTTACCGTCCACCGGAGGCCTTCGCGTTTGGGAGATGATTAATGCGCGAAAACGATGGAAAGATCAATAGCAAAGTTTGGCGCCGGCGGGCGCGCGCGTTCGGAAGCGGGCGCGGCGGAAAACTCGGTCAGGCAGGCAGGCGGATGGTGAAGGTGCAGCCGGGGCCGGGGTTGTTCGACGCCGACACCTCCCCGCCCAGGAGCGCCACGAAGCGCCGCACCAGGGCAAGCCCGATCCCGGTCCCCCCGGCGGCCCCCGAGGCGGCCGCCTTCGAGCGGTAGAAGTCGTGGAACACCTTTTTCAAGTCCGCCGGCGGGATCCCGGGGCCGGTGTCGGAGAGCTCGATCCGCACCCGGCGGCCCTCTTCGGCGAGGCGGATGGCGATGTGCTTCTGCGGCGATGAGCGGCCGAACTTGACGCTGTTCTCGACCAGGTTGATGAGCACCTGGACCATGATCTCGCGGTCGTAGCGGAAGGGGCGCGCGAGCCGGTTCTCGACCGTGAGCGCGAACCCGCCCTGCCGCAGCCCCTCCTCCATGAGCCCGCGCACCTCCTCCAGCACATCCTCGAAGCTTCCGCTGCGCAGCTCGGGCCGGCGGTGCCGCTTCTCGAGCCGCGAGAGCTCGAGAACGCTTCCGATCAGCCGCGACAGCCGCGCCCCTTCGGACTGCAGGATGCGGAAGTAGTCCCGCTCGCGCTCGGGGTCCCGGGCCATGCCCTGCTCCAGCATCTCGATGTACATGCGGATGTTGGTGAGCGGCGTCTTGAGCTCGTGGGTGACCGAGGAGACGAAGCGCGCCTGGCGCTCCGAGAAGTCGACGATCTTGCGGGCGCCCATGTAGATCGCGGCGACCCCCAGGAGGAACACGGCGGCGAGCGCGGCGAGCAGCCGGTTCAGCGTCGCCCGACCGGCGGCGGCCGGGATCCGCTCGCAGGCGAGCGCCGCGCGCAGAAAGCCGAAGGGCGGAGCGAAGGAGCGCTCGAGCGCGAAGCGCGCCTCCCGGACCGGAACCCCGGCATCGAACCGCTTCACGGGCCGCCCCTGGTCGAGGGCCTCGAGGCGCAGGCGCGCGAATCCCGTCATGGGCTGGGAGGCGAAATAGGTGCCGGCCAGGTGGCCGAGGAGCGCGTCCACATCCAGCAGGAACCCCTGCCGGTGGATGCGGCCGTCGATGAGCACGCGCCGGAAGATGAAAACGCGGCTGTCGGTCAGGAACATGGATTGCAGCGGCGCCCCCTCGAATGCGGCGGCGGCCTCCACCAAATCCGGCTCCGGGCGCCTCTCTTCGAAAAACCCCGGCGCGTGCGCATAGCTCGACGCATAGCTCGACCTCCGCTTGCCGCCGGCCGGCGGCGCCGGCGGGGCCGTCCGCGACTCCGCGCGATCCTCGCGCATCAAGAGCTCTCTCTCGGGCGCCGGCGGCGGAACGGACGGGCCCCGCTGGAAGGCCGAGAGGTCGAGGTATCTTCCGGCGAAGGCCTTCGCCTGCGCCTTGCTTTCATCCTGGCCCGCGGCGACGGGCTCCTCGCGGACCCAGTCGGTTTTCTCGGCCCGCTTGCGGTTGAAGAGGCGGTTGGCCGCCTCGATCTCGGCCAGGCGTCCGGCCCGGTCGGAGGCTCCGGCCGCCGGTGCGGCCGTGTGCGGCGTCTGGAAGGAGCCGTCGGGGTTGTTCTGGAAGTAGCCCCGCACGAACCCCTCGGCGGGAAAGCGGGCCAGGCCGGCGGCGCCGGCGGTGTAGGCCTCGACCGGCCGCCCCTCCTCGCGGCGCACCGTCTCGGCAAGCGCCCCCTCGATCTCGTCGAACAGGGTCTCGGCGAAAAAACCCAAGGCGGCGGCCTCCTCGGCCTGCATGCCCCGGTAGGCGTGCCCGGCGAGAATGCCGAGGGGCACCGCGAGCGCCAGCCCGAAGAGCAGGATCAGCCGGGGAAGCGTGATCTGGCGTAAAAGCTCCTTCGGCATCGGCCGCTCTTTCCGCGTCAATCCCGGGCGGCGAGCTTGTAGCCCTCGCCGCGCACGGTGAGGATGAGGTTGAAGCCGCCGGCGAGCTCGGCGATCTTGCGGCGCAGCTTGAGGATGTGGATGTCCACGGTGCGCGTCTCGATGCCCGCGTCCGCGTAATGCCAGACGTCGGCGAGCAGCTCCTTCTTCGAGACGATCCGGTCCGCGCGGCGCGCGAGGTAGGCGACGATGTCCATCTCGCGCCGCGTGAGCTCCGTCCGGCGCCCCCCGCATTCGGCGAGAAGGTTCGCCCCGTCGAAGCGGATCCCGGCGAGGACGACCTGCTGGGCGGCCGCGCTTTTGCCGGCGCGGCGGAGCACCGCCTCGATGCGCACCATCAGCTCGCGCAGCGAGAAGGGCTTGGGCACGTAGTCGTCGGCCCCGGCCCGGAAGCCGGCGACGATGTCGTCCTCGGCCCCGCGGGCGGTGATCATGATGACCGGCAGGCCGGGCTTGCGGCGGCGGATCGCGCCGCAGACCGAAAACCCGTCGGCGGCGGGCAGCATCACGTCGAGCAGGACGAGGTCGAACTGCCCCTGCAGCGCGGCCGCCAGGCCCGCGCCGCCGTCGGCAGCGCCCTCGGCCCGGTAGCCGTTGAAGACGAGAACGTCGAGAAGCCCCTGCCGCAGCGCGGGGTCGTCCTCGACGACCAGGATGCTGGCCTTGGATGCGTTCGTCATCGTCCACCGCCGCCTCTGGATCACCATTCTAAGCCAGGCCGGCGCCGGTTCAAAGCAAAAGTTTCGCAAAAACCGGCGCCTTCCGTTTTTGCACTTCTTTGAATTGCCATCCACCGCGTCCTCCCCCACAATGGTAGAAAAGCGGGAAGCCGCATGCAGCAACTCTTTCGCGCCGGAAATCACTTCAACCGCCGCACAAGGAGCACGCCATGAAGAAGAATCGTTTGAAGCCGCTCGGGCTGCTCGCCGCCCTGATCGCCGTCACCGCCGCCGCCCTCGGTCTCGAGGGCCGGGGCGGACCGCGGGCGCTTCCGCCGGAGCCCCCGACCGCGGCCGGAAGCGGCGGGATCGCCCTCTCCGCCCGGCTCGTCCAGCAGGCCGTCCTCAAGGGCACGGCGGGAAGGGTTTCCCTCGCCCTCACGCTCTCCGCCGATCCCGGCGCCGCGGGCCCCGCCCCGGAAGGCCGCGGGATCGATCTCGTCGTCGTCCTCGACCGCAGCGGCTCGATGGAGGGGCCGAAGATCGCCTACGCCCGACAGGCCCTTTTGAAGCTTCTCTCCGAGATGGCGCCGCAGGACCGCTTCGCGCTGCTGACCTATGCGGACGGCGTCGAGACGCCCGTTCCCCTGCTCGCCGCGGAGGGCGCCGACCGCCGCCGGATGCTCGCGGCCGTGGAGGCGGTCCGCGCCGGCGGCGCCACCAACCTCGGCGCGGGCCTCCAGGCGGGGATCGACCTGCTGGCCGCCGCCGGCAGCGGCGCCCGCCCGGGCCGGATCCTCCTGGTCTCCGACGGGCTCGCCAACCGCGGGGTCACCGACCCACAGGCCTTGGCGCGGATGGCCTCGGCCGCCGCCGAGCGGACGCTGGCGGTCAGCACCGTGGGCGTGGGCGCCGACTTCCACGAGCTCCTCATGACCGCGATCGCCGACCGCGGCGCGGGGAGCTACACCTACCTCGAAAACCCTTCGGCGTTCGCGGAGGCCTTCCGCCGGGAGTTCCTCTTCGCATCCGCCGCGGCGGCCACCGGGATCGTCGTGAGCGTCGACCTGCCCCCGGATGTCGCGCTCCTCGACGCGGCCGGCTACCCGGTGGCGACCGACGGCCGCCGGGCCTTCTTCCCGGCGGGGGCGATCGGCCGCGGCCAAACCCGGCAGCTCTTTCTCACCTTCCGCGTCCCCACGGACCGGGAGGCGGAGTTCGCCCTGGGGCGCATCGCGGCAAGCTTCCATGCCGGCGGCCGCCCGGCGGAGGTCCGCCTGGCAACCCCCCTCACCGTGGCCTGCGTCGCGGATGAAACCCGCGCGCACGCCTCGATCGACCGCGGCCTGTGGGAGAAGAAAGTCCTTATCGAGGACTACAACCGCCTGAAGGAGGAGGTCGCCGCCGACATCCGCTTCGGCCGCCGGGAGCAGGCCCGGAAGCGGGTGACAAGCTACTGCGCGGAGCAGGGGCGGGTGAACGCCTTCATGCACTCCGACATCGTTGCGCAGAACATCGAAAAAGAGGTGAAGGCCCTCGAGGAACGCGTCGACGAAGCCTTCGCGGCGCCCCCGGCCGCGGCCTCGCCGGCCGCGAAGTCGCTGCAGTTCGAGGGCTACTCCGGCCGCCGCGGACAATAAGGACAACCAACCGGAGAAGCGCCCATGGAGACCATCCTCTTCTCGATCGCCTTCGCCGCATCGGCCGGCAGCGCCGCCGGCCTCCTGATGCTGATCGCCGGCCCCTGGGTCGGGGCCATGCCGGCCGCCCACGCCGGGGTGCTCCTGTGCCTGGCGGCCTATGCCGGATGGTGCGGCGGCCGGTGGGGGCGCGGGGCTTCGGAGATGGCGCCGCTCTTCCTCGTCCTGGGGGCGGCGCTCCCCTTCGCCGGCCCCGCCAAGCTTGCCGCGGCCGCGCCGGCGGCCGCGGCCCTCGCCTGGCTGCGAAGCGGCCCGGGCCGGCCGGGGACGCCGCTCGGCCGGATGGCGGTCGAGGTGCTCCTCAACGGGGGCGGGCTCGCCCTCGCGGCGGCCTTCCGCCCGCAGGGCCCCCTCGCCTGGGGGCTCGCCGTCGCGCTTTTCTTCCTGGTCCAGGCGCTTTATCTTCCGCTCGCGCGGCCGGAGGATTTCGGCGCCCGGCGGCGGCAGGAACTGGCGCGCTTCGCCCGCGCGCACGCGCGCGCCGAGCGCGCCTTCAAACGCCTGGCGGGCGGACCGTGACGGCGGAGGCCGACGAAAGGACTTGCCGGCGGGCGGATAAATGCGATAACGCTGTGCCGAGGCGCCCCCGCCGCCGCCGCGTTGAGCCCGCGATCCAAGGAGACCGCCATGACGCCCCGTTTCGCTCCTCCCCCGGATGCCGCCCGCAGCGGGAAGCTCGAGCTCGTCCTCAAATGCGACGTCGCCGGAACCGAGGAGGCCGTGCGCGCGACGCTCGCGGCGATCGGCCCGGCGGCCGGGGTCGAGGTGCGGGTGGTGCACGCCGGGCTCGGGCCCGTATCGAAGTCCGACGTCCTCATGGCCACGACCGCCGGCCGCCTGATCCTCGGCTTCAACGTCGATGTCCAGGGCCAGCTCGAGCCCCATCTCCGCGAGCAGGGGGTCGAGGTACGGCTCTACGCGACGATCCACCGCCTCGCCGAGGATGTGCGGCGCATCGCCGCCGAGCTCCTGCCCCCCGAGCCCAAGGAGACCGTCACCGGCCAGGCCCGCGTCATCGAGCTCTTCAAAAGCAGCCGCAAGGGGGTCATCATCGGCTGCGAGGTGACCGCCGGGCTGATCGAAAAAGGGAAGAGCTTCCGCGTCATCGGCCCGATGGGCCCGGCCTACACCGGTCGGATCGAGTCCCTGCACATCGCCGGAAGCGAGGTCGACCAAGGCCGGGTCGGCCAGCAGGTCGGCATCAAGATCCCCGACTGGAAAAAGGCCCGGATCGGGGACCTCGTCGAGTGCTTCGAGCCCCCGCGGCCGGCGGCCGCCGCCCGCTGGCGTCCGCGCGGCGGGGTGTTTCGATTTCCGCCCTGACAGGAGCCCGCGCACCATGCACATCCGCTTCGTCTACATGACCTTTGCCTCCGCCGAGGAGGCGCGGCGGGTCGGCCGGCAGCTCGTCGGCGAGCGGCTGGCCGCCTGCGTGAACGTCTTCCCGCAGATGACCTCGATCTACAGCTGGGAGGGGAAGATGGAGGAGAGCGCCGAGGCGGTGGCGATCGCCAAGACCACCAAGGCGCGGGTCTCCGCGCTCATCGCGCGGGTCAAAAGCCTGCACGCCTACAGCTGCCCCTGCATCGTGAGCCTTCCGGTCACGCGGGGATACCGGCCCTTCCTCGAGTGGATCGCGGCCTCGGTCGCCGACGCCTGAGGCGGCCGCCTCCGTTCAGGGGCCGAAGCGCACGCGCAGGAATCGCGGCCGGTAGAGGCGCGCGTCGTTGAGGACGAGGTCGAAATCGGCCGAGTTCGTCGTGTAGGTGACGACGAGGTCCCCGGCCTCGGAGAGCGCCGGGTGGCCCTTGGCGGCGTAGCAGAAGATCCGCGCATCCCACTCCGCCTCCGGGCAGCGGTAGAGCCAGACCGGCTCGCTCCAGGGCCCCTCGGGAGCGGGGGCGTGGCGCAGCACGATGTCGGCCGAGAGGCTCCCCCGGGTGTAGACCATGACGAAGCGGCCGAGCGCCGGCTGGAAGGAGACCGAGAACTCGTTCGCCGCGTCCCGGCAAACGGGCTCCGCCCGGTCGGCCTCCGCGCTCCAGCCCTCCGCCGACCAGAAGCGCCAGCGGCTGAAATCCCCCAGCGCCGCGGCCGGCGCCCGGGCGAGGATCACGTCTTTCCGCAGCAGGCCCCCGGCGGTCTCATCCACCGTCCCGTAGATGTAGACCTCCCCGTCCGACCGCAGGAGGGCCGAGCCGAAGAGGCGCTCGGCGCCTCCCCAGGGAAGCTTGCGCTGGGCGACCGTCCAGCTTTCGGGCGGCGCGTGCGGGTTTTCCACGTGGCCGAGCCAGGTCGCGACCAGCCGGAATCCGAAAGCGAGCGGGTCGTGCGTGCGCTCGATCTGGATCAGGAACAGGAAGAGCCCCGCCTCCGTCAGGATCCCGTGATAGGGCCAGAACCAGCCCATCCCGTCCGCGGGCCGGACGAAGGCCGCCGGCCCCCCGTCCTCCCCGCGGCCGTGGAAGAAGGCGACCACGGCGTCCGGCGGCCGCTTGCCTGACTGGAGGCCGATCGTGTTGTTGACGAGCGTCGCGTTCACGTGCCGGCCGCCGGCCACCTCGCCGATGAAGGTGTCCCCGAAAAGCCAAAGCAGCCGCTCCGGCCCGAGGGGCGTCGAGAAGACCCCGTCGCCCCCGGTCCATCCCGACCGCCGCTCGAACATGGCCTCGTGGTGCGGGAGCGCCTCGACCGCGATCCGCGAAAGGGGCGCCGCGCTCTGGCAGGCGGCCGCCGCCAGGGCGAGCAGGCCGAGGAGAAGACGCCCGAAGCGCCCCCGCGGCGCTTTCATCCGGTTAAAGGTCTGCCGGCGCTCCATGCGGCCGTCGGCCCCTCCTCGGGCTTCCATCCCCCGCGCCGCGCTACAGGCGCACATCGCCGTCGTAGAAATGCACCCCGGGCGGGGTCTGGCTCGGGGTGTAGCCGAACGGCTTGGTGAAGAGCGGGTCGTCGTAGATCGTCTTCAGGTATTCGTCGCGGACGCGCGGGTGGGCGATCGAGGCGATCGCGAGCGCCTTCGCCCCCACGGAGAGCTCGCGCAGGTCCGCAAAGCCCCACTCGGTCACCACGACGACCCCGTCGTAGGCGCTCGCCGTCAGGTTCACCCCGCCGGGGTGGCGCATGAGGATCTTGGTCTCCCCCTTGTCGGTCAGGCTGCGCATGGCGATGATGGGGGTGCCGAAGCCCCGGTCGGAGAGCGCCCGGATGAAGTCGGGCTGCCCCCCCACCCCGCCCCAGTAGCGGCGGGGATCGATGAAGTCCGCCCAGACGTTGCCGAAGAGATCGACCCCGATCGCGGTGTTGACCGAAACGAAGGGGGCGTTGCGGCGCACGGTCTCGGCCGCGTTCGTGTAGGCGCAGGGGCGCATCTGGACGCCGGTGCGCATGTGAACGAAGTCGTAGAGCTCGCGCGAGCCCATGATGAGGCTCGTCGTGCTGTAGCCGTGGTTCGCCTTCTTGCGGCGGTTGGTCACGATGCCCGCCTTCTCGAGCAGCATGAGCCCGTCGCCGTAGAGCTCGGTCTGGACCCCGAGGTCGCGGGTGCCGGCCGCGCGCAGGGTGCCCACTACGGCGTCGGGGATCTTGCCGATCCCGACCTGGATCGTCGTGCCGTCGCGGATGAAGTGGCGCGCGATCTGCTCGCCGATGCGCCGCTCCTCGGCCGGAAGGCTGTCGAAGTTCGGCGGGTCGAACGCGTAGACCGGCTGCACCCCCTCGACGATCAGGTAGTCGATCGACTGGTGGTCGACGACGCTTTGCCCCTGGGTGAAGGGCATGCTCGGATCGAGCTCGGCGACCACGACGCGGGCGTTGTCGATCGCGGTGTGCAGGGCCTCGACGGAGAGCCCCAGGCTGAACTCGCCGGTGATGGGGTTGCGGCTCACCTTGAAGAGGGCGACATCGGGCTCGTAGCGCCGCCCCTTGCCGATCAGACTGTCCAGGTTCGCGAGCGTGCAGGGCAGATAGTAGGCCCGGCCCTCGTTCGCCGCCCGGCGGACCTCCGGGCCCGAGAAGATCGAATAGGCCATGATGCGGTCCTGGAGGCCGGCCGCCACGTAGGGCACGGGCCCCTGGAGCAGCAGGTGGACCATCTTGATGAACGGCAGCCGCGGCGCGCGCGCGCGGACCGCCGCGGTAAGGGCCTCGAGCGCGGCGGTCGGCGTCGCCGCGTTCGAACCGACGTAGCAGACGATCTCCTTGCGGTCTGGAAAGCGCGAGGCGATCACCTCGGGCAGCTCGGCCAGCGTGATGGTTTTCGGCTCCGGGTTCATGGCGGGTTTCCTATGTTCCTTATCAGTGAAGGCGCGGATCGCACCGGAAGGGGCGCACCGGCCCCTCCCCCGGAGGGCATGATAGCGCTTTTCCGCCGGCCGCAGAAGACCTTCTTTTCGGCGCGCCGACGAAAAGGCCGCACGGCGAAAGGCGCCGCCGTTATCGGCCGCAGCCGGGTGCCGGCCGATTTGACATGCCGGCCGCCGATGGCTACGAATGGGCCTGCGGGAAAAGGGGCCATGCGCAAAGCGGCGTTCATCTATCTCATCCTTCTGGCGGCCGCCGCGGCCGGCGAGGCCGGAGCCATGCGCTGCGGCTCGCGCCTGATCTCGGAGGGCGACCCCCGCGAGCGGGTCCTCAGCGAGTGCGGGCCGCCCGCCGACATCCAGTCCTGGGAGGAGGAGCGCTACCACCACTTCGACGCCCCGCCCCCGCCCACCCTCTACCGGGAGTACGAGGGCTACGGGAACGCCTACCGCGTCAAGATCATCGTCCGGGTCGAGGTCTGGACCTACAACCACGGGCCGAGCCGCTTCGTCGACTATGTGCGCATCGAGAACGGCCGGGTCCGCCGGGTCTACAGCGGCGGGTACGGCTGGTGACGCCGCCCGACTCAAATTGACTCCGGCGGCGCGTTTTGATAGTGTCAAGAGCGTGTTCGCCGTCCACCGCGACCCGCGGCCCGCCCGGCCGCCGGAGATGCCGGGAGCGATGCGTCATTCGCCGGGATTCACGCTGCTCGAGCTCATCGTCGTCCTGATCCTCATGGGGATCGTCGCGGCCTATGTCCTCGGAAGATCGCTCGCGACCGAGGCGATCGATCTCACGGCCCAGGCGGACCGCATCCGCAACCACCTCCGCTACGCCCAGATCGAGGCCATGAAGCGCTCCGACACCGTCTGGGGGATCAAGTCCACCGGCGGCACCGACGGGCACTACTGGCTCTTCCATGGCACGGACCCCGACGCCGGGAAGATCCGCATCCCGGGCGCGAGCTACGCCGACGGGGATGACCGCATCAGCCTGGCCGCGCTCAACATCGAGCTCGAGCCCGCCTTCGTCGTTTTTTTCAACCGCGTCGGCCGGCCCTACTCCGCCTTCACCGACTTGGAGGACGACTCCCGGAACACGCGCCTGGCCGCGGAGCTTGCCATCACCGTGAAGGCCGGGGGGGAGACGCGGGCGATCGGCGTCACCCCCGAGACGGGGCTGGTGCGATGAGCGGGCCGCTTGCCGGCGAGCGGGGCTTCACCCTGGTCGAGGCGATCGTCACGATCGTCATCGCCGCGATCATGGGGGTCATCTTCGCCCAGCTCATGGGAACGGCCATGAGCCGCAGCGTGCAGTCGGTCGAAAACGTGCGCCGGGAGTCGGCGGCCGAGGCGCTCGCCGACCGGATCCTCGCCGACTACCTCGCCGAGATCAACCGGGCCGACCCCTCCGGCGCGCTCGGCGTCATCAAGGGCCGGGACTACGGGACGGAGGTCGTCAAGCGCTACATCCGGTTCACCGGCGCCGGGGCCGAAGACCCGACGCACAACCCCGACACGCCGAGCGACACGCTGAAGGTGACGGTCAAGGCGATCGGCAGCGATCTCACCCTGCTGCTCGCGAACAGCCGCACCGGCGTCGCCTCGCCGCCGGTGCCGTTTTAACGAAAGGGAGCGCCCGTTGGGAAGCCCGCGGGGATTCACGCTGATCGAGCTGGTGGCGACCCTGGTCCTGGTCGGGTTGATCGGGACCTTCGTGGGGTTCTTCCTGCTCACGGGGGCGAGCGGCTTTCTCACCTCCCGCAGCGCCTCCGAAACCGCGCTCAAGGCCCAGGCGGCCCTCGACCGCATCGCCCTCGAGCTGCGCCACATCGCGTCGCTGCCGAGCGCCCCCCAGGCGAACACCCGGATCACCTACACGAGCTCCAGCCGCGACCTGCCGGGCACCCGGCAGATCCGCTTCAACGCGGCGACCAGCGAAATTTTCCTCGACGTCGACAGCGCCGCGCATCTGCTGCTCGACGGGATCCAGGGCTTCCGGCTCGGCTGGACCGCCGCCGACCTCGACGCCTCCGGCGACGGCCAGAACGAGATCGCCCGCATCCGGGTCGAGTTCACGGTCCAGGTGATGACGGTACCCTTTGCGGTCGAAATCTACCCCCGCGGCATGCTGCCGTCCCCGTCCGGGTGATGCCGCGCGGGGTGGGGGCTTCGTCGTTTATCGGGCCATCTTTCAAGGTGTCGTGCATGAAGGTCCTCAGGCTAGCGACCGGCCGCGAGCCCGGCAACGTCATGATCTGGCTCGTCGTGGTGATGCTGATCTTCGCCGTGCTGGGGGCGGCCATGGTGGCGCTCTTCACCACCTCGGTCACGAGCTCCGCCGTCCAGAACGACTCCCGCCGCGCCGTGCTCCTGCACGAGTCCGGGATCCGCTACGCCCGCAGCGCGCTCTGGGCCGGGGATTTCTCCAAGGCGGCCGTGAGCGATCTGAACGACCCAAACCGCGTCTACACGCTCACCGGCGCCGGGACCTTCACGCTGAACGTGGCCTCCCCCTGGTTCGATCCGATCGGAAACATCGACATCGCCTCCGGGGAGGCCACCGAAACCGTGAAGCTCGGGGAGGGGTACCTTCCCAAGGGAATGGCGGGCCTGTTCCCGACCGCGGCCCCCTTTCTCACCGTGGTGAACTACGACTACATCGACTCCGGCGCGAAGCCCAACCCCGGCCCCTCCGCCCGGGCCCGGGTGACCGGCGCGGCGGCGGTGCCCGGCGAGCCGGACCGCATCCAGCTCGGCCTGAGCGACGACGGGGATGCGGACGGCTTCGTCGCCAACCGCAATGAGACGCTGTGCATCGCCGTCCAGCCCACCGCCGCCCAGGACCTCACCGCGTTCCCCGGCAGCCTGAACATCGACCCCGCGGCGGCCAAGATCTTCCCGCGCCACGGCGGCGCCTTCGAAATCAACCGGAGAAATTTCTACTACGAGCGCGCCGTCGACCGGGGCACCCATGTCGAGCTCACCGGGATCCGGCCGGTGGCGGGGGAGGACGCCAACCCGCTGTCCGTCCTCGCGACCGACTACGTCATCCTCACCCCCCGCAACCGCCTGATCACCGCCGAGGGGAAGTCCGGCAACGTCGCCTTCGGCGGCCATGTGGACCAGGCGGCCGCCATCGCCGACACCTCGATCGTCGCGGCCGGCAGCCGCAAGGCGGACATCAGCTTCGAGGAAGAGGCGGATCTCCCCGGGGTGATCAGCCAGGTTCTGGACTCGGCGCGCTTTCCGGGTTTCGCCGGCGTCGACAACACCGAAAAAACCCTCCGGCTCGGCGGCACCGGCCCCACCTTCGGGGCGGTCTGGTTCCGGCCGCTGCAGCCGCGCAGCATCGGCGGGCAGCGCAGTTTTTGCACCGGAGCCGGATGCCTCTTCAATCTCGGCGTGCGGGTCTTCTTCACCCTGGAATACACCGGGACCGGAGAAGGTCTGGAGGGGGTGGTCTTCTCCCTGATCAACGGCAACCCCCAGAAGAACGACGCCGCCTCCACCGGCGGGGACGCCCAGCGCAGCGAGCTTCTCGGGTACGCCGGGGACAGCCGGCTTACGGCCGACCCGCAGAACGAGGACGATTTCCTGGACAACTCCGGGCCGGTTCTCGGGAGCCCCGTCCGGGGGCTGCGCCCCCCCAAGATCGGGCTCGAGTTCGACAACCGCGTCAACCGCGACGAGGATTTCGAGCGCTCGCTCCAGTACTGCACCAGCACGACCAGCCTCGCCGCCGACACCCGCAACGACCCGGGCGAACCGGCCGCCGAAAACCGGGACGCGGTCCAGTACGTTTTCTGGGGGAACACCTCGCTCGATGTCCCCTGCCGCCGGGAGCCTTACTGCGGCGGGAGCCCCAACTGCTTGGGGGACCCCTCCTACGACGACAACCGCCACAATGCGGTGAGCGGTACCGAGTCCCAGCCCAACTGGCCTTTTCTCGCCGGGGGGAGCATCGAGAACTCGCCGGCCATCGGGCCCGCGCCGGACTTCACGGTCTATGCCGGCACCACGACGACCAATTTCAAGCTTTATGCCGTGCGGCCCGACGGGACGCAGCGGTGGGCCTACACGACCGCGGGCAAGGTGCACATCCCGGCCGCGGCGTCGAACGGCTCGATCTACTTCGGATCCGGAAGCGGCAGCACGAGCGGGTTGTTCCACGGGCTGACGCCCGCGGGAGGCGAGAAGTTCGCCCCCGTCACGGTGGACGGCCGGCCGGACACCAAGCCCGCAATCGACTCGGACGGCAACATCTACATCTGTACGAACGATTACAGCTCGAATGTGGGTCGGATCTACGCCTTCCGCCCCGACGGAACGCTGATACCCGGCTGGACCTCCAATCCCGTGCCCCTGCCTTTCACCCTGCTGCGGTCCGCCGCCCTATCTCCGAGCGGCGCGAAGCTGATCGTGGCGGCGACCGATGGCCGGATCCGCGTTTTCAACACCTCCGACGGCGGAAACCCTCTCGACGTTCCGATCGACGGCTTTGCGGGATCCACGGGCGACCCGGTGGTGGTCCCGGACGGCTCCGGCTCCTTCTGGATCTATGTCCGCGACGATTTCCGGATTTACAAGCTGAACGCCAACGGCGCTAAAATCTGGAGCTCGCCTTCGCTGCCGCGCCCCGGCTTTTCGCTGTCGACCGCGCCGGCGGTCGGTCTCGGAAACAGCGTCTACGTGGGCGGGTTCGACGGCTACCTCTATGCCGTCAGCACGAGCGACGGCGCAAAGAAGTGGGAATACCGCGTCGGCGCGAATGCCATCCAATCGACGCCCGCGGTGGACGGCGACGGGCATATCTACTTCGGCTCCGACGACGACCACGTCTATGCCCTCACCGACCAGCAGACCGGAGCCGCGATCAAGTGGCGCTACCCGGCCGACGGGCAGCCCACCTACGGGGATGCGCGCGGCAAGCCGGCGATTCACGCCGACGGCACGGTGTATATCGGCACGACAGGGTTCCGGCTCTATGCCATTAACCAGTTCAGCGCCCCGAAGAACTTCAAGGACCTCCTGATCACCTCCTATGCCGGCAGCCCCGTGACGGTCGGCGGGACGAGCGCCGACAGCCGGGCGCCGGTGGAGCTCGACCCCGGAAACGAGGCGGACTGGCTCAAGGGCAAAACGGGCAAGCGGCAGTGGGCTGTCCGGATGGAGGTCCACCGCGCCGCCTCGCCCGTCGGCGGCAGCTACCCGTACACCTTGAAAGCCTGGGTGCGGCAGTGCGGGCTCGAGCCCGGGGACTGCAGCCGGGACGTGCTCGGCACTTTTTACAGCGACACGCGGGTGAACTACGCCCCGGCCAACCGCCCGGTCCAGCTCCAGCAGACCATCCAGCTCAATGCCGGGGACCACGGCGACTTCGACCGTTTCCTCTTCGGCTTCACCTCGGCGACCTCCTCCGCCACGGCCCAGAGCGCCCTCATCCGCAAGTTCCAGCTGAGCTTCATACGGCCGAACGATCCCACCATCGGGTCCGACCCGAGCTGGTAGGATCGGGCCGTCCGCGGTTTTTTCTTGACAATTTAATTGCCGCCCACTTAATATCCCCGCGCTTCTCTTTCGTGTTCTTTCAAGATCCGCTATCAGGGCAGCTCATTGGCAGGTCGGAATCTAACCCATTCACAACGCAATCAGAAAACTCAGCCGTTCCATGGGAGGGAGAAATGCGAAAAGGGATACGCCATGGCTGTCTTGCAGCCGCTGCGCTGCTCTTTTGCGCCTCCGCTCTGTCCGCGGCGGATCTGCCCCTCGTCTTTTCACTGGATTCCGTTTACGGCGGTTCATCGGCGCCGGCCGCCCAGGCACCCTGGCTTGAGGCCGCGTTCGTCGACCGGGCTCCGATCCAAGCCGGAAGCTTGACTATCAACGTGGTGGAGTTGTCCCTCACGGCCAAGAATCTCTCCGGGAGCGAATTCATCGACTCCTGGTTCTTCAACCTGGACCCCGCCTACACCCTGCCGCTAACGGTCGAATACCAGAAGCCGGCCGTGAACCCGGGTCCCGATGCGCTTTTCAGCCGGAAGCTCGACCAGTTGGACGCCAACGGGACGAACGGGGAAGGTTCCGGCTTTGATCTGCTGTTCGATTTCTTCGACGAAAACGGCCTCGCCAACGCCGCCGATCTCTTCGGGCCCAACGAGTCCGTTTCTTTCCTGATCAAGGGCGTGAATCTTTTCGCCGCCTCCTTCGGCTACACGAACAACAACGGGTCATTTCTCTCCGCCGCCCTGGTCCGCGGCATCGGCCCCAACTCCGCCTTCGCCTGGATCGCCGACGCGCAGGGCGACAGCCCGGGCCCCGGGCCGGCGCCCGTCCCGGAGCCCGCCACCATGCTGCTCATGGGGATCGGCCTGGGCGGGATGGCGCTGGTGAAGAAGGCGCGGCGCAGGCGCTGAGCGCACCCGGGGAAAACCGCCGGCATGGGGAGACGCTCCCCATGCCTTATTTTTTCGTGCGCGCCGTTTTCGCGCCGCCGCATCCGGGATCCCCCGCGAAGCCTTCCCCCAATCCGAAAACGACCGGCACCCCATTTGGCCCTTGACCGCCGCGGCGGTTCGGTGCTTAACTTGCGTTCATGCAGACGAATCTCGTTCATCTTTTTTCGCCGGTTCGGCTGGGGCGGATGGAAGTCCGGAACCGCCTCGTGATGCCGCCGATGAGCGTCAATTTCGGCGTCGACGAAGCGGGGTTCATGACCGAGCGGCACACGCGCTACCTGGCGGCGCGGGCGGCCGCCGGGACGGGGATGATCACCGTCGGGGGCGGCGCGGTCCACCCCGACGGGCTCGATCTGCCCAGGATGCCGCCGGTCTGGGGCGACCAATTCATCCCGGCGCTCTCCCGGCTCGCCGCGGAGATCAAGCGCCACGGCGCGCGCATCGGGCTGCAGCTTCTGCACGGCGGCCGGCAGGCGTTCCACGGGCGGCGGGTCGCCCCCTCGCCGCTGCCCTCGCTCGCCGTGGTCAAGGGGGTCCCCCGCGAGCTCGCCCGGGAGGAGATCCCGCAGCTCGTCGCCTGCCACGCCGAGGCGGCCCGCCGCGCCCGCGAGGCCGGCTTCGACTTCGTCGAGATCCACGCCGCCCACGGCTACCTGATCAGCGAGTTCCTCGCCCCCAACGCGAACCGCCGCACCGACGACTACGGGGGGAGCTTCGAAAACCGCGCGCGCTTTCTGCTCGAGATCGTGGCCGCGATCAAGGCGCGCTGCGGGGCCGGCTACCCGCTCGGGGTGCGCTTCAACGGCGAGGACTACGTCGCCGACGGGTTCCACCTGGAGGAGGCGCTGCGGCTCGCCCCCCTTTTGGAAAAGGCCGGGGCCGACTGGCTGCACGTCTCGGCCGGGGTCTACGGCTCGATGCCGGTCACGATCCCCTCGATGTACGAGCCGCACGGCCTCTTCGTGCACCTCGCCGAGGCGGTGAAGCGGACCGTTTCGATCCCGGTGATCGCCGTCGGCCGGATCAAGGACCCGGCGATGGCCGACCGGATCATCGCCGAGGGGCGGGCCGACCTCGTCGCCATGGGGCGCGCGCACATCGCCGACCCGGAGCTCGCCGCCAAGGCGATGGCGGGCCGGCTCGACGAGATCCGGCCCTGCATCGGCTGCTGCCGCGGCTGCATCGAGAACGTGCTCGCGCTCGGGGAGGCGACCTGCGTCATGAACCCGGAGATGGGGCGCGAGCACGCGCTCGAGCGGGCGCCGGCGGCGGCCAGGTCGAAGCGGGTGCTGGTGGTGGGGGCCGGGCCGGCGGGGCTTGCGGCGGCGCGGCTGCTCGCCCGCCGCGGCCACCGCGTCGTCGTGGTCGAGGCGCGCGCGCGGCCGGGCGGGGCCCTGGTCTACGCCGCGACCCCGCCCGGGCGCGCCGAGATCGGGGAGATGGTCGCCTATTTCCTGGCCGAGCTGGCGCGCCTCAAGGTCGAAATCCGGCTGGCGACCCCGGTTACGGCCGAGGTCGCCGCCGAGATCGCGCCGGAGGTCGTTTTGGTCGCCAGCGGCGCGAACCCGCGCATTCCCGAGGTGCCGGGGCTCTTCGACGCGGGCCTCGAGCTGGCGACCGTGATCGACGTCCTCTCGGGCGAGGCATCGCCCGGGCCGCGGGTCATCGTCATGGGCTCGGACCAGGCCGCCATGGTGACCGCCGATTTCCTCGCCGCGGGCGGCCGGGAGGTCGCGGTGCTCGCCGCCGGGCACGTCGCCCCGGAGCTGGCGCCCAACGACCGCACCTCGCTGCGCCGCCGGCTCGCCGCGGCCGGCGTCAAGATCTTCAAGCACGCCGTGATCTGCGGGTTCCCGCCGGGGGGAGTCGCGATCCGGCATGCCGGCGGGACCGAAACCCTGGCCGGGTTCCGCGACCTTGTCATCGCCGAGGGGTTCCGCTCCGAACGCGGGCCGGCCGAGCTCATGGCCCGCCTGGGCTACGCAACCCACGTGTTCGGCGACGCGAAGTCCCCGCGCACGCTGCTCGAGGCCACGGCCGAGGCCGACGAGATCGGGCGGGCCATCTGACGAGGCCGCCGGGCGCCGGCCGCCCGGCCGCGGCGCCGCGCGCCGGGGCGGTCGGGCGGGAAGGCGCTTTGCCGGAGACGGCCTTCTCGGCGGCATGGAGGATTCCGCATGACAGCGGCTGCGATGCGCCCGGCCCGCGAAGCGATCCAGCGCCTGCGGGCCTTTTTCACGACCGGGCTGTGGCTGATCGAGCTCGAGAGCGCCCCCCGGTGGAAAAGGGCGGCGGTCCGCTTCCTGCGGGCCGTCTATGCGGCCGGCTCGCAGTTCTTCCGGGACCAGTGCATGCTGCGCGCTTCGGCCCTCACCTTTTACACGCTGATGTCGATCGTGCCGCTGCTTGCCGTGGTTTTCGGGATCGCCCAGGGTTTCGGCCTGGAGCAGCGGCTGGAACAGGAGCTTCTCTCCCACATGTCGGGCCAGGAGCAGGCGCTCGAACGCATCATCGCCTTCTCCCGCCGGCTGCTCGAAAACACCCGGGGCGGGCTCATGGCCGGCGTCGGCTTCGCGGTCATGTTCTGGTCGGCGGTCAAGGTGCTCGGCCAGATCGAATCGGCCCTGAACGGGATCTGGGACGTGGCCAAACCCCGGCGCTGGGTGCGCAAGTTCACCGACTACCTCGCGCTGATGCTGATCGCGCCCATCCTGCTCGTGTCGGCCGGCAGCGCCACCATCTTCCTGCGCGCGCAGATCGATGCCGCCGCCGGGCAGCTCGAGATCGCGCGCGCGGTGGGGCCCATGGTCGACTTCGCCCTGAAGCTCGGGCCGCTCCTGCTCGTGTGGGCGCTCTTCACCCTCATCTACCTCGCCTTGCCCAATGCCCGCGTGCCGTTCAAGACCGCCTTCGCCGGGGGCGTTTTCGCGGGGACGCTGTTCCAGGCGGTCCAGAGCCTCTACATCGCCTTCCAGGTCGGGGTGGCGAGCAGCAACGCCATCTACGGCAGCTTCGCCGCCCTGCCGCTCTTCCTCGTATGGGTCAAGACGAGCTGGACCATTTTTCTGTTCGGCGCCGAGTTCAGCTACGCCTTCCGGGAGGGGAACGCCGCCGCCGGCCCCATGGGCCGGGCGGAGATGAACGCGTTTGAAAGAAAAGCTCTCGGTTTGAGAACCGCCCGGCGCCTCGCCAAGGCCTTCGCCGCCGGCGAGCCCCCGGTCGCGCTGGCCGCCATGGCCCGGGAGTTCAAGCTGCCCGAACGCCTTCTGGCGCAGGTCGCCGATGAGCTCGCGCGCGGCGGAATCATCACGGAAGTCCGGGGAGCGCGTGGCCGCGCTTTCCAGCCGGCCTTCGACATCCGGCAGCTTACCGTCTCCCGCGTGGTGGAGGCGATCGAGCGCAGCGGAGAAGAACAGACGCCGGCGCACGCCAGCCCCGAGGCGCAGCGGCTCGCCGCGGCGCTGGAGGATTTTCACCGCGCCGCGGCCGTTTCGCCCGCCAACCGGATGGTGGATCAAATCTGAATTGGCGCCCGCCGCCGAAGATATCAATACAATATATTGTTTTTAATCATTTTATTTTTATTTTTCATGAAAAATACTAGAAAAAATTAAGTGTTAAACTGGTAATCATTGGTGTTGCATCAGGAGTGACGATTTTATAAATTAATAATTGTTACTATATCATATTAATGCGCTGCGGCGCCCCGGGCGCCGCAAGATGCCATGCCGCCCTAACAGGCTGTGAATAAACAAGTATCTGGCCGCCAGCCAAGGTGCGCGGTAAATAGGAAAACGCAGCATGTTATATAATTAGTGAGCGGTTACAAGCGCCGCGCAATGCGGGATCATGGCCTGAGCCGCCGTTTGTCCACAGCCGGCTGATGGAATGGGGTGGGCATGAAGGAACCCGAAAACGCCAAGCCGATCCGTTTTTCGAGCGCTTCCGGCCCGGCGGCACCCGGCGTTCCCGCCTTCCTGGAGACGATCCCCCCACCGCCGGCGATCCACGACGCGAATACCGAAGCGGCCGATCCCATCCCGAGGATCCTCGCGCTCGCCTGCCGGCTGGTCGAGGCCGCATGCTGCGTGTATTTCGCGGGCGGACCCGACAACCCCATGGTCCACCTCCATTTAGATTCCGCCGGGGCGAACTGCCGATGCGCGGCCGGCCCGGATGCATGGGAAGGGCGGGACGGCCATCCAGGCCCGCCCTTCACCGCGGCGGCGTCCCTCAATTCCGGCCTCAAGGAGATCCTGGCGGCGGCCGCCCAGGGGTTTGGGGGGGGGACGGGCACCTACCAGATTCATCCGATCGACCTGTCCGGCCGGCCGCAGGGGGCCCTGGTGCTGATCTATAAAGACCCGCGGCCGGTCACCGACAAGGAGCAGGCGGCCGCCGACGCGATCGCCAACATGCTGGCGATCACGGCATCGGGATCCATACCGGCCGGCGCGGAGACCGTGCCGGCCGCGGGGGGCGCCCCCCCGCCGGGGGAGCGCCCCGCGGCGGAGAGCCCATGGCCTCCGGCCGAACCGGGCTGGCTGCGGCGTTTTCACCTGACGCCGGCCGAGATCCGCGTCGCGGAGCTCATCGTGCAGGAGAAACGCTCCAAGGAGATCGCCGCCGCCCTCGGTCTCTCGACCCGCACGGTGGAGGTCCATCGCACCAACATCCGCCGCAAGCTCGGCATCACCCATCGGACGGCAAGCCTCCGGGAGGGGCTCATGGCCGCCGCCCCCCCGGCGCCGTTGAATCGACCCGTCGCGCAATGACCTCCCGATCGCCGATCCTTGAGCCCGTCGAACGCAGCGCAAAAGAAGCCTTGGCGGGCGCGGCGGCCGGCAACGCCCCGGCGGCCGCCGATGGCGACCTGTACCGGCTGTGCGTCGAGTCCTCGCCCTATGGGATCCTGATCCACGATGTTCAGGGCAAGATCAAGCTCTTCAACCGCCGGCTCGAAGAGATCACCGGCTACCGCCGCGAGGAGATGCCGGACATCCCGACCTGGATCGGTGCGGTCTACCCCGACCCGGCCTACCGGGATTTCGTGGTCCGCTACCGCGGTAATCCGCCGACCGATGGCGCGGTCCGCGTCCGGGAGGCGATGATCACGCGCCGCAGCGGGGAGCGCCGCCTGTGCCGCTTCGCCTCGACCTATTTCCCGGGGAGCTTCCGGGTGGTCTTCATCCGGGACATCCACGAGTCGCAGGAGCCCCTGACGGTGGCACCGCGCGGCCAGGACCTGTTCGAAGGCGACTGGTCGACCGGCCCGATCCCGGTATTCACCTGGCATAAAGCCGGCGGCGACCTCCTGCTGGTCGGGTTCAACCAGGCGGCCGAGGAGGCCGCCGGCAAGCCCCTGGCCGCGCGCCTGCTTTCGACCGCCGTCGATCTCTACGCGCACCAGCCGGACGTCGTCGAGGACCTGAACCGCTGCCTCTCGGCCCGGGCGCCCATCCGCCGCCGCTGCATATTCCCCCCGGACAACCCGGCACAAAACCGGTTCTACGAGGCCCTTTTCTCCTACCGCTCACCGGACATGGTGGTCCTGCGGCTGCTCAGCCCGGCCGAACCCGACCCGGCCGGCGCGCTGATCCATGAATCCGAGCGGCGCCGCATCGAGGAGGCCCTGCGGGCTTCGGACCGCAAGTTTTCGCTCGCCTTCCACGCGAGCCCCGGGGGATTTGCGATCACGACGTTCGAGGATGGCCGCTACATCGATGCCAACGCCGCCGAGTGCCGGATGACCGGCTACCGCCGCGAAGAGCTCATCGGCCGGAGCATCTTCGAGCTCGGCATCTGGGCCGACCCGGAAGACGGCCGCCGCCTGCGGGCGCTGTTGGTCGAGCAGGGCGTCATCGAGAATTTCGAGTACCGCTTCCGCCGCAAGGACGGCGAGATCCGCACCGGGCTGCTCATGTCCGCGCTGATCGACATCGACGGCGAGCGCTGCATCATCAGCGAATCGATCGACCTGACCGACCTCAAGCGCGCCGAAGAGACGCTCAAGCTGAGCGAGGAGCGGCTGCGCATGGCGACCGAGGGGGCGGAGCTCGCCCTCTGGGATTGGGACCTGACGACCGGCCGCGTCTTCTGCAACGATCTCTACTTCCGCCTGCTCGGCTACGAACCGGGCGAGTTCGAGGTCACCTACGAAACCTGGGCCGCCCTCGTGCACCCCGACGACCGCCAGGAGGCCGAAGCGCGGACCCGCGTGGCGCTCCTCGAGGGGCTCGAGAGCTACAGCTCCGAGTACCGCATCCGCCGCAAGGACGGCACCTACCGCTGGGTCCACGACCAGGGCCGCGCCGTCCAGCACGACGCGGCGGGCCGGCCGACGCGCGCCCTGGGGATCCATGTCGACATCACCCGGCGCAAGGAGACGGAGGCGGCGCTGCGCCGGACCCACGACGAGCTCGAGCACCACGTGCAGGTGCGCACCCGCGAGCTCGTGAAGTCCAACCGCAGTCTGAAGCAGCAGGTCGAACGGCGGCGGCGGGTGGAAAAGGAGCTGCGCGCCAAGGAGAAGCAGCTCGAGCGCCGCACCCAGGACCTCTTGGAGGTGAACGCCGCGCTGAAGGTGCTCCTGCGCCAGCGCGAGGAGGACCGGCGCGAAATCGAGGAGCAGGTCAGCACGCAGCTGAAGAACCTGGTCCTGCCGTACCTCGAAAAGCTCAAGAAGGGGAAGCGCTCGACACGGGAGAGCAATTACCTGGGCATCATCGAGGGCCACCTGCGGGGCCTCGCCGCGCCGGCCACCGCGGGTGTCACGGATAAGCTCTACCGCCTGACGCCGGCCGAGATCCAGGTGGCGAACTTCATCAAGGGCGACAAGGGGAGCAAGGAGATCGCGGCGCTTCTCGGCGTGACCGTCAAGACGGTCGAGTTCCACCGCTACAGCATCCGGCGCAAGATGGGCCTGCTCAACCGGCGCGTCAACCTGCGCTCGTTCCTCAAGACGTTGAAATAGGTCCAGCGGCGTTTCCGGCCGGGGCGCGCCCGATGCTGACGCAGGCAAACCCCTGCGCGGCGACGAATCCGGGGTCGTAGAGATTGCGGCCGTCGAAGATGACCGCCGAGCGCAGCAGGCCTTTCATGCGCGGAAAATCGGGGTTGCGGAACTGGTTCCAGTCGGTGACCACCGCCAGGGCATCGGCCCCCTCCAAGGCGGCGTACTGGCGGTCGCAGACCGTGACCCGGGGGTTGTCCGCCAGCGCGGCGCGGGCCTTCGCGCCGGCCACCGGGTCGTAGGCCGAAACGTTCATCCCCTCGGCCGTGAGCGCGCGGATGATCTCGAGCGCCGAGGCCTCGCGGATATCGTCGGTGTTGGCCTTGAAGGCGAGCCCCCAGAGCGCGAGCCGCTTGCCGGCGACCCCGCCGCGGCCCTCGAAAAAGGCCGCGACCTTGGCGGCGAGGATGCGCTTCTGGCGGTCGTTCACCCGGTCGACGGCCTGGATCAGCTCCGGCTCGTAGCCGCTTTCGCGCGCGGTGGTGATCAGCGCCTTCACGTCCTTGGGAAAGCAGGAGCCCCCGTAGCCGACCCCCGGGTAGATGAAATGGTAGCCGATGCGGTGGTCCGCGCCGATGCCGCGGCGCACCGCGCCGACGTCGGCCCCGACGCGCTCGCAGATGTTGGCGACCTCGTTGATGAAGGAGATCTTCGCCGCGAGCAGGCAGTTGGCGGCATACTTGGTCATCTCGGCGCTGCGCACCCCCATCACGATCATCTTGTCGCGGCTGCGGGCGAAGGGGGCGTAGAGCGTCTCCAGGAGCTTGGCGGTGCGCACGTTATCGGTGCCGACGATGATCCGGTCGGGCTTCATGAAGTCGTTGACCGCATCGCCCTCTTTCAGGAACTCGGGGTTGGAGACCACGTCGAACTCGACGTCCAGGCCGCGGCCGGCGGCCCCGGCCCGGATGATGCGCTGCATCTCGTCGGCGGTGCCGACCGGCACCGTGGACTTGTTGACGATGATCTTGTAGTCGCTGATGAGCTCCCCGATGCGGCGGGCCACCTCCCAGACCTGGGAGAGGTCGCAGGCGCCGTCGCTCTTGGCGGGGGTCCCCACGCAGTTGAAGATGAAAAGGGCGTGCTCCAGCCCCGCCGCCAGGCTGTCGGTGAACTGCAGGCGGCCCTCGGCGAGGTTGCGCTGGACCAGGGGCTCCAGGCCGGGCTCGAAAATATGGACCCGGCCGGCCTTCAACCCCTCGATGACCTCCGGGTTCACGTCGACGCACACGACGTGGTTGCCCGTTTCGGACAGGCAGGCGGCGGTCACCAGCCCCACGTAACCGGTCCCGGCGATGCACACGTTCATGGATGCCCGATACTCCTTTCAGGGGATGCGCCCGGCCGCCCGGCGCGGCCGATCGACTCGATCGTCTCATTCTGCCCCAACTCGCCGTTCGAATCAACCGGCGCCGACCGGCCCGGCTCCATTTTTTTCTTGATTTATTTTCCGAAATTGGGGAAAAGAAGGCCGCAGCTGTGGAATCGGGGCGGCCTCCATTCGCCGACGAATGGTCGCCGGCTTGATCGAAATCACCGGCTCCCGGACGTTTACGGCCGCGCGGCCGTAAAGCCGGGGGCAGGGCGGGTTTGGGGCCATGTTCCGGATCGGTTTGTTAGCGTCGCGTTCAGCTCGTCGCTGCGGAGGAGAACGGATGCCGGAATACCAAAGGGGTGATTTCGAGTTTTCTGCGATGGCGGCATCGGGCGCTTGAGGAGTTGAACGGAATCGATCAATGGCGGGGCTCGCCCCCCATTGAAGTGGAAAACGTCGCAGGCGCCTGGACGCGGAAAATCAAGCAAGCCGGTGAGAGACGGGCCGCCCCGATTTCGTTTTCCCGCCTCGCGGCCGGAGAGCGGCGCGCGGGCCGCCGCCCCCGGACCCCTTCACCCGAAGACGATCCCGGCATACCCCACGAAGCTCTCCCCCGGGCTGCGGTCATGGCTGGTCGCATAGCCGACCGCTGCCGCGGAAGCGGCCCCGAGTGCGCGGCCGGCCGCGATGGCGGCGGCGGCGGCCCCCGGGCAGCAGGCGTTCTGGTTGGCGAGTCCTTCGGCGATGACCCGCTCGGCGTCCAGCCCCAGCATGGCCTCGATCACCCGGCGGTCGTTCTCCTGCCGCACCCAGTCGAGCGCCGCCGGCCCGGAGCCCTTGGGCGCGAAGCCGTAGCCCGGGCCGTAGTGGGTGAGGTCGGTCGAGCCGATCACCGTCAGCGCCGTCCCCGACCGCCGCGCGAGCTCGGCGACGGCCAGGCCGATGGCCGTTGCCGGCGGCGCCGGCGGGGCGCCCACCGCGACCAGCCGGGCCTCGGGAAAGAAATATTTGATGAAGGGCAGCTGCAGCTCGACCGTGTTGTCCGGCGAAAACCGGCGGGGGGTCTCGAGCTCGAAGGGGAATTGCCGCGCGAGCTCGCCGGCCAGCTCCTCGGCGACCGGCAGCTCCCCGAACGGGGTCTGCCAGGCCCCCTTGGGCATCATGACCGCCGGGGAGCCGGGGGAGAGGTGCATGCCGAAGAGCGCCACGACGCGGGGGCCGGGCGCGGCGGCCCCCGCGAGCAGGCGGATCACCCCGCAGGCGAGACGGCCGGAGTAAACCCAGCCGGCATGCGGGACGATGCCCCCGAGCGGGTGCGGCACGGCGGCCGGAGCGGCCGGCGCCGCGCGCAGGAACTCGGCGATCTGCCGCTCGCATTCGGCGGCCTTGGCGGGGTACCAGCTGCCCGCGAAGCGGGCGGGCCTGACGGTCGCTTCCATGGGTCCCCTCCTCGTTGTTCGCATCCCCGGCGGGCGCAGGCCGCCGGGCCGCCTCTTTTTACCACGTCCGGGACGGCGGGCTCAACTTTCTTCCGCGGCCGGCGGCCGGGCGCCCTTCATTTCGGCCGATTGGTGATTATGATTCGGCTTGCCGACCATCGAATAACTCGACACCCGCGGAGGCCGCCATGTGGGACTACACCGACAAGGTCAAAGATCACTTCCTCAACCCGCGCAACGTCGGGGTGATCCCGGACGCGGACGGAGTCGGCGAGGTCGGCTCCATCGCCTGCGGGGACGCGCTGACGTTTTATTTCAAGCTGGACCAGCAGGGGCGCATCGCGGAGGCCAAGTTCCAGACCTTCGGCTGCGCCAGCGCGATCGCCTCCTCCTCGGCCCTGACCGAGATGGTGATCGGCAAGACCCTCGAGGAGGCCGCCCGCATCACCAACGACGACATCGCGCGCTACCTCGGAGGGCTCCCCAAGGAGAAGATGCACTGCTCGGTCATGGGGCGCGAGGCGCTCGAGAAGGCGATCGCCTGCCACCGCGGCGAGGCCGCCAAGGCGATCGAGGGCGAGATCGTCTGCGAGTGCTTCGGGGTGACCGACCGCGAGATCGAGCGCGTGGTGCGCGAAAACCAGCTGAAGACCATCGAGGACGTGACCGACTACATCAAGGCCGGCGGCGGCTGCGGCAAGTGCCACGAGCGCATCCAGGAGCTCATCGACCGCACCCTGGGGGCCGCGCCGCGGCTGGTCCCGATCGAGCCCCGGCCGCTCACCAACCTGCAGAAGATCCGCCTGATCGAAGAGTCGATCGAGCGCGAGATCAACCCGACCCTCAAGAAGGACGCCGGGCACCTCGAGCTCGTGGATGTCGACGGCAGCCGCGTGATCGTGCGCATGAAGGGCACCTGCTCCACCTGCGCGCGCTCGCATGTGACGCTCAAGCACTACGTCGAAAGCAAGCTGCGCGAGCTCGTCAGCCCGGAGCTCGTCGTCGAGGAGGTGCAGTGATGCCGGTCGTCTACCTGGACAACAACGCCACGACCCGGGTGGACCCGCGGGTGCTCGAGGCGATGCTCCCCTACTTCAGCGATTACTACGGCAACCCCTCCAGCATGCACAGCTTCGGCGGGTCCGTCGCCGCCCGCATCCAGGAGGCGCGCGCGCAGGTCGCGCGGCTGATCGGCGCCTCCCCGGATGAGATCGTGTTCACCAGCTGCGGCACCGAGAGCGACAACACCGCCATCCGCGCCGCACTCGAGGCCTTCCCGCAGCGGCGGCACATCGTCACCTCGCGGGTCGAGCACCCGGCGGTGAAGAACCTCTGCGAATCGCTCGCCAAGAAGGGCTACCGCACGACCTTCGTCCCGGTGGACCGCCACGGGAACCTCGACCTCGACCTGCTCTACGACAGCCTGACGGCGGACACGGCCATCGTCAGCCTGATGTGGGCGAACAACGAGACCGGGGTGATCTTCCCGGTCGAGGAGATATCGCGCGAGGTTGCGCGGCGCGGGATCATTTTTCACACCGACGCCGTGCAGATCGCGGGGAAGGTGCCGATCGACGTCGGCCCGACCGGGATCCACATGCTCGCCCTCTCGGGGCACAAGATCCATGGGCCGAAGGGCGTGGGGGTGCTCTACCTGCGCAAGGGCACCCGCTTCGCGCCCTTCATGGTCGGCGGGCACCAGGAAAAGGGCCGGCGCGGCGGGACCGAGAACACGGCGGCCATCATCGGGCTCGGCAAGGCCGCCGAGATCGCCGCCGAGCACCTCGCCGCCGGGGGCTATGCGGCGGTCCGGGCGCTGCGCGACCGGCTGGAGAACGCCGTGCTCGCGCGCATCCCGAACGCGCTGGTGAACGGCGACCGCGACAGACGCCTGCCGAACACCGCGAGCATCTCCTTCGAGTACGTGGAGGGCGAGGCCGTGCTGCTCATGCTGAACGAGTTCGGGATCTGCGCCTCATCGGGCTCGGCCTGCACCTCGGGCTCCCTCGAGCCCTCGCACGTGCTGCGCGCGATGGGGGTGCCCTTCACGGCGGCGCACGGCTCGATCCGCTTCAGCCTGAGCCGCTACACGACCGCCGCGGAGATCGATTTCGTGCTCGAGAAGCTCCCGCCGGTCATCGCCAGGCTGCGGGAGCTCTCGCCCTTCTGGAAGGAGGCCGGCCGCCAGGCCGGGTGACGGAGGGTCAGCGCGTTTTCTTTTCCGCGACCCGGGCCGCGAGCCACGCGACCCAGGCCCCGAGCCCCTCGCCGGTGCGCGCCGAAATCTCGAAGACGGGCATGCCGGGGTGGACCTGCCGGATGTAGTCGAGGGCGGCCTGCTTGTCGTAGTCGAGGTGCGGCAGGAGATCGATCTTGTTGAGCAGCGCCGCGTGGCAGAGCCGGAACATGGTGGGGTACTTGACCGGCTTGTCCTCGCCCTCGGTGACGCTCAGCACGACGACGCGCGCATCCTCGCCGATGTCGAACTCCGCCGGGCAGACGAGGTTGCCGACGTTCTCGACGATCAGCAGATCGACGGCGCCGAGGTCGAGGTCGTCGGCCGCCTTCTCGATCACGTGGGCCGCGAGGTGGCAGTCCCCGCCGAAGGCGTCGGTGTTGACCTGCACCACCGGGGCCCCGGTCACCGCCAGGCGGTCCGCGTCGTGCGTCGTCGCGATGTCCCCGACGATCACCGCCGGCCGCACCTCCGGGGGGAGCCGCTCGATCGTCTTCTGGAGCGTCGTGGTCTTGCCCGACCCGGGCGAGCTCATCACGTTGAGCACGAAGACGCCGTGCTGCGCGAACCGCCGGCGGTTTTCCTCCGCCATGCGTTCGTTCACCGCGAGCACCCGCTGGACGACCTTGATCTCCCGGCCGCGCCGGCCGCCCTCAACCGGATCCATCCTCCCCCCCTTCGGCGATCTCGATCGAGACGATGTCGAGCTCGCGGCCCGACAGGATCTCCAGGCTTCCGCCCGCGCAGCGGCGGCAGCTGAACGCCGGCTCTTCCAGCGTCCAGGTCTCGCCGCACTCCCGGCAGCGCGCCGCGACCGGGAGCTCCTCGATCGCCAGCTCCGCCCCCTCGAGCGCCGTGTCGCGGCTGGCGATCGAAAAGCAGAAGCGCAGGCTGTCGGGGACCACCGCCGCGAGCTTGCCGATCCGCAGGTTCACGCGCGCGATCCTCGCGGCGCGCAGCTCCGGCGGCACCGAGGCCGCCGCGATGTCGATGATCTGCAGGGCGATGCCCATTTCGTGCATGCGGCACTCAATAAACGCTCAAAGCGAATCGATCGCACCAACCGCACCCATGCGACCCGTTGCGGCCCGTCGAACCCGTTCTCAGCGGAACACGTCCCGGCACATCTCGCCGAGCGTGCCCAGGTCCTCGCAGACATGGATGCCGGCGGCCCGCATGGCGGCGATCTTCGCCGCGGCGGTGCCGGAGCCCCCGCTGATGATGGCGCCGGCGTGGCCCATGCGGCGCCCGGGCGGAGCGGTCAAGCCCGAGACGAAGCCCACGACCGGCTTGGTCATATGGGCGCGGACGAACTCGGCGGCGGTCTCCTCGGCGCTGCCGCCGATCTCGCCGACCATGACGACCCCCCGGGTCGCGGGGTCCTTTTCGAAGGCCGCCAGGCAGTCCACGAAGCTCGTGCCGTTCACCGGGTCCCCGCCGATCCCGATGCAGGTGGTCTGCCCGATCCCCTGGCGGGTCAGCTGGTGGACCACCTCGTAGGTGAGGGTCCCGGAGCGCGACACGACCCCCACCGGGCCGCCGGGCTTGTGGATCGGGGCGGGCATGATCCCGATCTTCGCCTCCCCCACGGTGATGATGCCGGGGCAGTTGGGGCCGATCAGGCGCACGGGCCGGCCGTCGAGGTAGTTCTTCACCTTCAGCATGTCGAGCACCGGGATCCCCTCGGTGATCGCGACGATGACCCGGATCCCGGCGTCGGCGGCCTCCATGACCGCCTCGGCGGCGAAGGCCGGGGGGACGAAGATCAGGCTGCAGTCCGCCCCGGTCCGGCGCACGGCGGCCTCGACGGTGTTGAAGATCGGGATCCCGTCCATCGCCTGGCCGCCCTTGCCCGGGGTCACCCCGCCGACCACCCGGGTGCCGTAGGCGACGCAGTGCCGCGTGTGGAACTGGCCTTCCTTGCCGGTGATGCCCTGCACCACGACGCGCGTCTCTTGGTTCACGAAAATGCCCACGTTCGATCTCCTCCCCAGCCTCAAACCAGCGCCGCCACTTTCCGGGCGGCGTCCTTCAGGTCGGTCGCGGTGATCAGGTTCAGGCCCGACTCGGCGAGGATGCGGCGGCCCTCCTCGACGTTGGTCCCCTCCATGCGAACCACCACCGGGACGCGGATCCCGGTCTGGCGCGCGGCCTCGACGACCCCCTTCGCCAGCGTGTCGCAGCGCAGGATTCCGCCGAAAATGTTGATCAGGATCCCCTTCACGTTCGCGTCGGAGAGGATGATGCGGAACCCGTTCGCCACCATCTCCGCGCTCGCCCCGCCGCCCACGTCGAGGAAGTTCGCCGGTTCGGCGCCGGCCTGCTTGATGAGGTCCATCGTGGCCATGGCGAGCCCCGCCCCGTTCACCATGTTGCCGATGTTGCCGTCCAGGTTGATGTAGTTCAGGTTGAACTTGGAGGCCTCGACCTCGAGCGGGTTCTCCTCGGCGAGGTCGCGCAGCTCCAGGAACTCCCGGTGGCGGAAGAGCGCGTTGTCGTCGAAGGCGATCTTGGCGTCGAGGGCGATCAGCCCCTCCCCGGCGGTGACGACGAGCGGGTTGATTTCGGCGAGCGAGCAGTCGCATTCGACGAAGAGGCGGTAGAGGCCCTGCAGCATCGGCGTGAAAACCTTCATCGCCCCCGGCGGCAGGTTGAGCCCGAAGGCGAGCTGCCGGCAGTGGTAGCCCTGGAGGCCGAGCAGCGGGTTGATGAAGATCTTGACGATCTTCTCCGGCGTCCGGGCGGCCACCTCCTCGATGTCCATCCCGCCGGCCTCGCTCGCCATGACGACGATCTTGGCCGTGGCCCGGTCGGGGACGATCCCGAGATAGAGCTCGCGGGCGATGTCGAGCCCCTGCTCCACGAGCACCTTTCCGACCCGCCGCCCTTCGGGGCCGGTCTGGTGGGTGACGAGGTTCATCCCGAGGATCGCGCCGGCGGCGGCCTCGACCTCGCCGGCCGAGCGCGCGAGCTTCACGCCGCCGCCCTTGCCGCGCCCGCCGGCGTGGATCTGCGCCTTGACCACGACGGGGTAGCCTCCGAGGCCTTCGGCGACCGCAACCGCCTCGGCGGCGGAGAACGCCACCCCCCCCGCCGGGATCGGGATCCCGTATTTCCGGAAAAGCTCCTTGGCCTGGTATTCATGGATCTTCATCGGGCATCCCCCCTACCCCACGACTGCGAGCACATCGCCCTTCTTGACCGAGTCCCCGCTGCTGAAGTGGACGGCCTTGAGCTTGCCGCCGGCCGGGGACGGCAGGGCGTTCTCCATTTTCATCGCCTCGAGCACGACGAGCGGCTCACCCTCCTCGACCGGGTCGCCCACGTTCTTGAGATACTTGACGATCATCCCCGGCATAGGGGCGACGAGCGGGGTTCCCGTGGCGGCGCCCGCCGCGGGCTGCTCCGCGGCGGCCGGGGCCGGGGCGGCGGCGGGCTTCGCCGGCTCGGGCGCCGGGGCCAAAGCCGGGGCCGGGGCCGCAGCCGGCGCCGGGGCGGCGGCGGCCGCCGCCCGGGGGGTGACGGCGACCGGGGCGCCGCCGACCGGGTCGACGCCCACCTCGAAGTATTCGCCGTCCACGAACACGTTGAACTTGCGCAGAGATTCGCTTGCGGCGGGCGCTTTTTTGGCGGGCTTCTCGACCAGCAGCCCCGCCTTCGCCTTGCGCACGAGCTCGTCCTCGCGTCGGACCTCCTCCATGGTGCGCGGCTTGGTTTCGGCCGGCGGCTGTTCCTGGCCGTACTTCCATTTCAGGAATTTCAAGCCGGTGACGGGGTAGAGCGCGTAGATGAGCACGTCGTCCAGGTCCCGGGCGAGGCCCTTGGTGGCCTCCTTGGCCTTCTCGAGCTCCGGCTCGAGGACCGAGGCCGCGCGCGCGGTGATCGGCTTCTCGCCGCGGGCGTAGCCCTTGAGGGCCTTCTTCTGGACCTCGGGGTTGATCGGGACGGCGGTCTTCCCGTAGAGCCCGTAGCAGAGGTCCTTCACCTGGTCGGTGATCATCTTGTAGCGCTCCTGCGGGGTGTCGAAGAGGACGTTGTTCACCGTCTGCACCCCGACGATCTGGCTGGTGGGCGTCACGAGCGGGATCTGCCCGAGGTCCTTGCGCACCCGCGGCAGCTCGGCGAAGACCTCGTCGATGCGGTCCACGGCGTCCATCTGCTTGAGCTGGTTGACGAGATTGGAGAGCATCCCGCCGGGGGTCTGGTGCAGGAGCACGTTGATGTCGATGATCGCCATCTTCGTGTCGTCGAGCAGGTGCTTGTACTTGGGCATGACCTCTTTTTCGAGCACCTCGTTGATGGCGGCGAGCAGCTTGATGTCGAAGCCGGTGTCGCGGCTGGTGCCGAGCAGCGTCATCACGAGCGGCTCGATCGCGGCGTGCGAGGTGCGGTAGGCGTAGGGGGCCATCACGGTGTCGATGATGTCCACGCCGGCCTCGATCGCCTTGAGCATCGACATCGCCGACATGCCCGAGGTGAAGTGGCTGTGCAGGTGGATGGGGGGCTTGACCGCCTTCTTCAGGGCGAGCACGAGGTGGTAGGCGTCGTAGGGGGCGATGAGCCCGGCCATGTCCTTGATGCAGATGCTGTCGGCCCCCATCGACTCGAGGTCCTTCGCCTTCTTGACGTAGTAGTCGATGTTGTACACCTCGCCGCCGAGGCGCGGCTCGGTCATCGTGTAGCAGATGCAGCCCTGGAAGTGCTTTTTCGCGGCCTTGATCGCCGGCACGACGACCTCGAAGTTGCGGTAGTCGTTCAGGGCGTCGAAGGTGCGGAAGATGTCCATGCCGTTCGCCGCCGCGCGCTCGACGAAGGCCTTGGCGACGTCGTCGGCGTAGTTGCGGTAGCCGACGAGGTTCTGGCCGCGCAGCAGCATCGAAAAGGGGGTTTTCTTGATGTAGCGCTTGAGCGTGCGGATCCGCTCCCAGGGGTCCTCGTTCAGGAACCGGTGCATGGTGTCGAAGGTCGCGCCCCCCCAGACCTCCATGGCCCAGAACCCGACCTCGTCCATCATCTCCGCCACCGGGAGCATGTCCTCGGTCCGGCCGCGGGTGGCGAAGAGCGACTGGTGCCCGTCGCGCAGCGACAGATCCTCGATCTTGACCGGGTTCTCGGCTTTGGGCCGGTTCTTCTCGTACTTCATGGCGGTCATCTTGACGGCGTTTCCGTTGCTCATGGATGCGGTCTCCTGTATGCGTTGTAAGGTGGCGAATGTCCCGTCATCGCGGCGCCCGCCTCCGCGCCGGGCATGCGGCCGCCGGCGTCAGGCCCGGCGGTTGAAGGCGCGCAGCTGCATGAGGCCCCTGAGCTGCATCTGGCCCTGGCGCCCGGCGAGCGACCAGGGCATCGGCCCGGCCGCTGCGGGCGCGGCCGCCGGGCCCGGTTCGGCCGCCGCGGCCTGCTCGGCTTCGATCTGAAGGTAGGCGGAAACCGCGGCGATCGCCGCGGCGAGCTTTCTGGCGGAGTCGTGCATATCCCCCCCTGCCGGTGTGGCGCGCTGCCCGCCCCCGCTGCGGATGCCGGGCGGGCGGGTTCAAACCGCTACATCGGGATGTTGCCGTGCTTCTTGGGCGGCCGCATCTCGCGCTTGGCGCACAGGGCCTCCAGCGCGTCGATCAGCCGCGGCCGGGTTTCGCTCGGCACGATCACGGCGTCGATGTAGCCCCGGGCGGCGGCGACGTACGGGTTCGAGAACAGCGTCTCGTACTCCGCGATCTTCTCGCGCCGCTTGGCGGCGGGGTCGGCGGCCTCGCTGATCTCCTTGCGGTGGATGATGTTCGCCGCGCCCTCGGCGCCCATCACGGCGATCTCGGCCGTCGGCCAGGCGAAGGCCATGTCCGCCCCGAGGTCGCGCGAGCACATGGCGAGGTAGCTCCCGCCGTAGTCCTTGCGGGTGACGAGCAAAAGCTTCGGCACCGTGGCCTCGGAGTAGCACCACAAGAGCTTCGCGCCGTGGCGGATGATGCCCCCCCACTCCTGGTTGCTCCCCGGCAGGTAGCCGGGGACGTCGGCGATGGTGAGCATCGGGATGTTGAACGCGTCGCAGAAGCGGATGAAGCGCGTCGCCTTGTCGGAGGCGTTGATGTCGAGGCAGCCGGCGAGGTACTTGGGCTGGTTGGCGATGATCCCGATCGTGCGCCCGTTCAGCCGCGCGAAGGCGACGATGATGTTCGGGGCGAAATGCTGGTGCGGCTCGAGGAACTCCCCGCCGTCGACGATCCCGCGGATCACGGCCTTCATGTCGTAGGGCCGGTTGGGGTTGTCGGGGATGAGCGCGTCGAGCGCCGGATCGCACCGGCGCGGGTCGTCGCCCGTCGCCCGGATGGGGGGGTCCTCCATGTTGTTCGCCGGCAGGTAGGAGAGCAGCCGGCGGATCTGGTCGAGGCAGTCGGCGTCGTTCTCGCAGGCGAAGTGGGCGACCCCGCTCTTCTCGTTGTGGGTTTTCGCGCCGCCCAGCTCCTCGAAGCTGATCTCCTCGCCGGTGACCGACTTGATCACCTCCGGGCCGGTGATGAACATGTAGCTCGTCTTCTTGACCATGAAGATGAAATCGGTCATCGCCGGGGAGTAGACCGCGCCGCCGGCCGTCGGGCCCATGATGGCCGAGATCTGCGGGATGACCCCGGAGCTGGCCGAATTGCGGAAGAAGATCTGGCCGTAGCCCGAAAGGGCGTCGACGCCCTCCTGGATCCGCGCGCCGCCGGAGTCGTTCAGCCCGACGAAGGGCGCCCCCGCCTTGAGGGCGAGGTCCATGACCTTGCAGATCTTGCGCGAGTGCATCTCGCCCAGGGAGCCCGCCCGCGAGGTAAAGTCCTGGGCGAAGGCGAAGACCGGCCGGCCCTCCACCAGCCCGTGCCCGGTGATGACGCCGTCGGAGGGGATGTCGACCTTCTGCATGTCGAAATTGACGCAGCGGTGGCTCACGAACATGTCGAGCTCGCGGAAGCTGCCGGGGTCGAAGAGCCGGTTGAGCCGCTCGCGGGCGTTCAGCTTGCCCTTCTCGCGGTGCTGGGCCACGGCCTTGTCGCCGCCCATCTTGAGCATCCGCGCTTCGCGGTCCTTGAGGTCCTGGATCTTATCGGCGGTGGTTCCCATCGGCGCTGTTCCTTTCCCCCGGTTGCGCCGGGCGCCGGGGGCAGGAATCCCCGGCGCGCCTCGGCGTTGTTGTCGAGCCTTAAATTTTCATTGATTCTAGTTTTGATTATTATTGTCAAGCAAAAAAATGAGGTCGGCGGCGGCGGCGGCCGGGGCCCGGCGCCCGGCCGCCACGTCGCGGGCGACGCGCGGGATCTGGCGCTTGACCTCGGGATGGCGCAGGAAGCGCTCCTTGAGCGCCTCGTCGATGAGCGACCACATCCAGTCGACGGCCTGCTGCCGTCGCTTGGCCTCGAGCCCGCCGGTCCGGGAGAGGATCGCGCGGTGGTCGAGAACGGTTTTCCAGACGGCCTCGACGCCGCGGCCCTCGAGGGCGCTCACGGCGAGCACCGGCGGGCGCCACTCGGAGCTCGCGGGCGACAGCAGGTGCATCGCCATCTCGAAGACCCGCACGGCCTTCTTCGCGCGGGCGAGGTTGTCGCCGTCCGCCTTGGTGACCGCCAGCGCGTCGGCGAGCTCGAGGATCCCCTTCTTGATCCCCTGCAGCTCGTCGCCCGCCCCGGCGAGCAGGAGCACGAGGAAGAAGTCGACCATCGCCGCGACGGCCGTCTCCGACTGCCCGACCCCCACCGTCTCCACGATGATGACGTCGTAGCCGGCGGCCTCGCAGACCAGGGCGGTCTCGCGGGTCTTGCGCGCCACCCCGCCCAGGGTGCCGCCGGAGGGGGAGGGCCGGATGTAGGCCGCCGCCTGGGTGGCGAGCCGCTCCATGCGCGTCTTGTCCGCCATGACGCTGCCGCCGCTGCGGGCGCTCGAGGGATCGACCGCGAGCACCGCCACGCGGTGGCCGCGGCCGACGAGCAGCATGCCGAGGCTTTCGATGAAGGTGCTCTTGCCCACGCCGGGGACCCCGGTGATCCCGAGGCGCACGGCCTTCCCGGTGTGCGGCAAAAGCGCGGCGAGGATCCGCCGGGCGGCCTCCTGGTGGGTGGCGAGCGAGCTTTCGACGAGCGTGATCGTCTTGGAGATCAGCCGCCGGTCGCCGGCGAGCACGCCGTCGATGTACGTCCGGGTGTCGACTGGTTTCATCCGCCATCCGCCGCCGGCCGCCGGGCGGGCGGACCGCCGCCCGGCTGCCGTCCGGCCCCGCGCCGCCGTGCCGCGCCCGCCGTCAGGCGCCGCGCTTTTCGAGGGCGTTCAACACCTGGTTGGCCGATTCGGTCACGGGGGTTCCCGGACCGAAGACGCAGCTCGCCCCCGCCCGGGTGAGCCCCTCGTAGTCCTTGGGCGGAATGATCCCCCCCACCACGACGAGGATCTCCTCGCCCTTCTCGCGCTTCAGCGCCTCCACGAGCTTCGGGACGAGCGTGTTGTGGCCGGCGGCGAGCGTCGAGACGCCCACGACGTGGACGTCGTTTTCGACCGCCATGCGCGCCGCCTCCTCCGGGGTCTGGAACATCGGGCCGATGTCGACGTCGAAGCCGAGGTCGGCGAAGCCGCTGGCGATCACCTTCATGCCGCGGTCGTGGCCGTCCTGCCCCATCTTGGTGACGAGGATCCGCGGGCGCCGCCCCTCGCGCTCCGCAAACTGGGCGGTGCGCTTGCGGATCGCGCGGATGATCTCGCTGTCGCCGTACTCGGAGGAGTAGATCCCGGAGACGCACTGGGTGGTGGCGACGAAGCGGCCGAACACCCGCTCCAGGGCGTCGGACACCTCGCCCACGGTCGCCCGCAGCCGCACGGCGGGGATCGTCGCCTCGAGGAGGTTTCCGCCCTGCTCGGCCGCCCGCGTCAGGGCCTCGAGCGCGGCCTGGACCGCCCGCTCGTCGCGGCGGGCGCGGATCTCCTTGAGCCGCGCGACCTGCTCGTCGCGGACGCTCGGCGGCACCTCGAGAACCTCGAGGTTCGGCTCCTCCTTTATCTTGTACTTGTTGACGCCCACGATCACGTCGAGCCCCTGGTCGATGCGCGCCTGGCGGCGCGCGGCCGCCTCCTCGATCCGCAGCTTCGGCATGCCCGTCTCGATCGCCTTGGCCATGCCGCCCAGCTCCTCGACCTCGCGGATGATCTTGCCGGCCTCGCGGATGATGCCGTCGGTCAGGGCCTCGACGTAGTAGGAGCCGGCGAGCGGATCGATCACGCGGCAGACCTGGGATTCCTCCTGGACGACGAGCTGGGTGTTGCGCGCGATCCGGGCCGAGAAGTCGGTCGGCAGCCCCACGGCCTCGTCGAAGGAGTTCGTGTGCAGCGACTGGGTGCCCCCGAGCACCGCGCTCAGGCACTCGAGGGTGGTGCGGATGATGTTGTTGTAGGGGTCCTGGGCGGTCAGGCTCCAGCCGGAGGTCTGGCAGTGGGTGCGCAGCATCGCGGACTGCGGGTCCTTGGGGCCGAAGGGGCTGACCAGCCGGTGCCACAGGAAGCGCGCCGCCCGCAGCATGGCGATGTCCATGAAGAAGTTCATCCCGATGCCGAAGAAGAAGGAGAGCCGCGGCGCGAACTGGTCGATGCCGAGGCCGGCCTTGAGCGCGGCGCGCACGTACTCGACGCCGTCGGCGAGGGTGAAGGCGCACTGCAGCACGGAATTGGCGCCCGCCTCCATCATGTGGTAGCCGCTGATCGAGATGGTGTTGTACTTGGGCATGTGCCGGGAGCAGTAGGCGATGATGTCGGAGACGATCCGCATCGAGGGCTCCGGCGGGTAGATGTAGGTGTTGCGCGTGAGGTACTCTTTGAGGATGTCGTTCTGGATGGTGCCGGTCAGCTTGGCCTGGGGCACCCCCTGCTCCTCGGCGGCCACGATGTAGCCGGCCAGAATCGGGAGCACCGCGCCGTTCATGGTCATCGACACCGACATCTCGTCGAGCGGGATCTGGTCGAAGAGGATCTTCATGTCCTCGACGCTGTCGACGGCGACCCCGGCCTTGCCGATGTCGCCGGCGACCCGCGGGTGGTCGGAGTCGTAGCCCCGGTGGGTCGCGAGGTCGAAGGCGACCGACAGCCCCTTCTGGCCGGCGGCGAGGTTGCGGCGGTAGAAGGCGTTGGACTCCTTGGCCGTCGAAAACCCGGCATACTGCCGGATGGTCCAGGGGCGGTAGGCGTACATCGTCGCCCGCGGGCCGCGCACGTAGGGCGGCAGCCCCGGCAGGCTGCCCAGGTGCTCCAGCCGCTCGAGGTCCTCGGCGGTGTAGAGCGGCTTGACGGTGATGCCCTCCGGGGTCTGCCAGTTGAGCGACTCCACCGGCTTTCCGCGCATCTCCTTGGCGGCGAGCTCCCGCCAGCGATCAAGGTCCGGGGTCGAAGCCATGGTTTCGATCTCCTCCTTCCGTTAGCGTTTGCGGCGCCGGCGGCGCGTTCGGGCCGGCCGCGGCCGTCAGCGCCCCTCGCGCTCGCAGAGCTCGACCAGCACGCCGTTGGTGGACTTGGGGTGCAGGAAGGCGATCTTGGCCCCGCCGGCCCCCTTCCGCGGCGTCTGGTCGATCAGCTGGACGCCCTTCTGCTTGAGTTCGGCAAGCGCCGCCTCGATGTCGGCGACCCGGAAGGCGACGTGCTGGATCCCCTCGCCCTTCTTCTCGAGGAACTTGGCGATGGGTCCGTCCGGCGCGGTCGACTCGAGGAGCTCGACCTCGCTCTCGCCGACCGGAAAAAACGCCGTCGTCACCTTCTGCTCGGCGACCGTCTCCGTGCCCTCGAAGTCGAGCCCCAGGGTCTCCGTCCAGAAATGCTTGCCGCCTGCGATGCTCTTCACCGCGATGCCCAGGTGATCGATCTTCAGGATTTTCATACGAGCCTCCTCGCCCGGTAGCGTTGACCGCCGCGCGCGTCCGCGGCGCACGACCGCTTGCCCATCGCATGGGCCGGTCAGGGGACCGACCGCACCTCCGTCACCTCCGGCACCGCCTGCTTGAGGAGGCGCTCGACGCCGTTCTTGATGGTCATCTGCGACATGGGGCAGCCGGCGCAGGCCCCCTTCAGGCGCACGGAGACGACCCCGCCGTCGACCGCGACGAGCTCCACGTCCCCGCCGTCGCGCTGGAGCATGGGACGGATCCGATCGAGGGCTTCCTTGACGTTGTCGAACATGGCCGCATCTCCTTTCTCAGTTTTCCTGCGGTATATCAAATTTCCCTGGCGGCATAAAAGGCCTTTTTGAACGACAGGAATTCGCCGGCGAGAACGGCCGCGCGCATCCGCCGCAGCAGGTCGACGAAGTAGAAGACGTTGTGGATCGTGTTCAGCCGGTAGGCCAAAAGCTCGCGGGAGAGGAAGAGGTGCCGCAGGTAGGCCCGGGAGAAGTTCCGGCAGGTGTAGCAGCCGCAGTCCGGATCGGGCGGCAGGCGGTCCTGCCGGTGGATCTGGTGGGTGATCGTCAGGGTTCCCATGCGCGTGAAGAGCTGGCCGTTGCGCGCGTTGCGGGTCGGCAGGACGCAGTCGAACATGTCGGCGCCGAGCGCGACGAGCTCGACCAGGTCCTCGGGCTTGCCCACCCCCATGACGTACTTGGGCTTTTCGTCCGGAAGAAGCGCCAGCGCGTGCGCGGCGGTCTCGAGCATCAGGGCCTGGGGCTCCCCGACGCTCAACCCGCCGAGCGCGTAGCCGCTCAAATCGAGCGCGGCGAGCCGCTCGGCGGATTCCGCCCGCAGGTCCGGGAACATCCCCCCCTGCACGATGCCGAAGAGCGCGCGGCGGGGCCCCGCCTCGGAGAGCCAGGCGCCGCGGCAGCGCCCGGCCCAGGCGGCGGTCGTCTCGGCGGCGCGCGCAACGGCCGGCCGGTCCGCCGGGTAGGCGACGCACTGGTCGAGGCACATCATGATGTCGGCGTCGAGCCGCTGCTGGATCTCGATCGCCCGCTCCGGGGTGAGCAGGTGCGTGGAGCCGTCGATGTGGGACTGGAAGCGCACCCCTTCCGGCAGCACGGTCGCCAGCCGCGCGAGCGAAAAGACCTGGAAGCCGCCGCTGTCGGTCAAGATGGGCCGGCGCCAATTCATGAAGGCGTGCAGGCCGCCGAAGCGGCCGACGACCTCCTCCCCCGGCCGCAGGTAGAGGTGGTAGGTGTTGCCCAGGATGATCCGGGCCCCGGCCGCCTCGAGCTCCTCGGGGGTGAGCGTCTTCACCGTGCCGAGCGTCCCGACCGGCATGAAGACGGGCGTTTCGACCTCCCCGTGCGCGGTCCGCGCCACCGCGGCCCGGGCGCGGGTCCGGGGGCATCTGCCGCGGACGTCAAAGGCGAACATGCAGCCTCCCGGCGGGCGGCTCCCGCCCGCTCACAAGATGATCATCGCATCCCCGTAGCTGAAGAACCGGTAGCCGCTGCGGACCGCCTCGCGGTAGGCGGCCAGGACGGGCTCCCGGCCGGCGAAGGCGCACACCAGCATGAGCAGCGTCGAGCGGGGCAGATGGAAGTTCGTGATCAGGCCGTCCACCGCCTTGAACCGGTAGCCAGGGATGATGAACAGATCGCAGGTGCCGGCGGCGGGCGCGACGCGGCCGTCCTCGCCGGCGGCGGACTCGAGGGCGCGCACCGCGGTGGTCCCGACCGCGACCGCGCGCTTTCCCGCCGCCCGCGCGCGGTTGACGGCCTCCGCCGCATGGGTGGGCAGCTCGAAGCGCTCGGCGTGCATCCGGTGGCCGCGGATGTCGCGGCTGCGGACCGGGGCGAAGGTGCCGTGGCCGACGTGCAGCGTCAACGTGGTCCAGCCGATCCCCCGGGCGCGCAGGTCGGCGAGCAGGCGCGCGGTGAAGTGCAGACCGGCCGTCGGCGCGGCCGCCGCCCCGGGCACGCGGGCGTAGACCGTCTGGTAGCCCGCGCGGTCCGCGGGGGCGTCCTCGCGGCGGATGTAGGGCGGCAGCGGCACGTGCCCCACCCGCGCGAGGACCGCCTCGATCTCCTCCGCGGCGGTGAATTCGACCTCGTGGCTCCCCGTCCCGGCCGCGACGACGACGCCGCTCAGCCCGCCGTCGAAGAGGAAGCGCTGGCCGGCGCGCACGGGCTTGGAGGCCTTGACGAGGCACCGGCATCGGAACGCCGCGCCCCGGCGGGTGCCGCCGGCGAAGTCGGCGAGCAGCACCTCCACCCGCCCGCCGCTCTCCTTGCGCCCGATCAGCCGCGCCGGCACGACGGCGGTGTCGTTGCCGACCAGCAGATCGCCGGGCGACAGCAGCTCCCCCAGCGCGTCGAAGCGGTGGTGCGTGCAGGCGCCGGTCACGCGGTCGAGCGCCAGGAGCCGCGAGCGGTCCCGCTCGGCGGCCGGCTGCTGGGCGATCCGCCCGGCGGGCAGCTCGTAGTCGTAGTCGGAGAGGGAATACACGTCAGCCCGGACTCCCCAGGTAAACCATCCACAGCCCGAGCGCCATCAACAGCGCCCCGACGGTGCGCAGCGTGCGCGCGGGCGCGGCCGCCACCCGGGCGATCCAGGTGCGCATGCGCTCCGGGAAGGCGAAGTAGGGCAGGCCCTCCACGATCATGACCATGCCGATGACGCACAGGAAATATTTCATCGCGCCGGCTCCATTCTCGAAAAAGAGTAAGGCCCCGCCGACCCGGCCGGGGCCCGCCGCCATCGTCCTGGCCGGGGCTTCGGACAAACGGCGCCCCGGGGCCGTGGTCCGGCGTTGCGCGGCCCTCAGGCGACCTTGACGACGACCAGCGTGATGTCGTCCTCCGCCCGGCCGGCCCCGCGGCCGAAGGCCTCGAGCGCCTCGAAGACGGCCGCGAGGATATCGGCGGCGCTCCCGGCGGCGTGCGCGCGGACGACCTCGCGGAAGCGCTCCTTGCCGAACATGGCGCCCTGCCGATCGCGCGCCTCCCAGATCCCGTCGGTCCCGATGGCGAGGATCTCGCCCGGGGTGAGCGGCCGAAAGACCTCCTCGAACTCGGATGCCGACGAAACCCCGAGCGCCACCCCGCGCCCGGAGAGCTCCTGGAACTCGCCCGTCTGCGGGTTGAAGCACATGGCCGGCTCGTGCCCGGCGCGCACCCAGCGGAGCGCCCCCGCCGCGGGATCGATCTCGGCGTAGAAGAGCGTCACGAACTGGCCCGAGTCGGCGCTGTCGGCCGTCACCTCGCGGTTCACGTCCGCGACCACCGCCGTCGGCCCGCCGGGCAGCTGCGCGCGGAAGCGCAGGAGCGCGCGGACGCTGGTCATCAACAGCGCCGAGGAGAGCCCGTGGCCGGAGACGTCGGCGACGGCGACGGCGGTGCGCGCATCGCCGCCGGCGGCGGCGATGCGGAAGTAGTCGAAGTAATCCCCGCCGGTCTCGTCGCTGTAGCGGCTGCGCCCGGCGATGTCGAGACCGGGGACGGCGAGGGCCGCCTTCGGCAGGAGGCTCTGCTGGACCTCGCGCGCGAGGATGAGGGAGCGCCGGATCTGGAGGTTCTCCTCGAGGCGCGGCCCGACGAGGTTGAAGACCCGGCCCATCTCCCCGAATTCGTCGCGCGAGCGGATGTCGACCCGGGCGTGGAAGTCCCCCTCGGCCAGCCGCCGGGTGCCCTCGGCGAGAATGTGGAGCGGCCGCGTCACCGAGCGGGCGAAGAGGAAGGCGAACAGCACCGCGAGCGTCAGGATGACGAAGATCCCGTTGCGCGTGAGCGCCATCAGCTCGTCGAGCTGCCGGCGGTGGTCGGCCTCGGCCTTTTCGATCGGCGCGAGGATCGCGCCCGAGGGCATGATGAGGATGAGAAAGACGTCGCGGTGCATCGACCGATAGACCCAGAAGCAGTCGCAGCCGCCGGTGGGCATCCGCCGGGCGCCGCCCACGCCGGCCGCCAGGTCGGCGAGCAGCGCCTCGAGCTGTTCGGCGTCGTCGGCCGCCAGCCACTCCTCGGCCGCGGGCGTCTCCCACGCGGAGGGGACCGGGGCGGACGGATCCCGCCTAGCGACGACCCGCAGGGCCCGGCGGCCGGTCTCCGGCCGGATGTCGAGATGGCCGATGATCAGTCGCGTCCCCGCCGGGGTGTGCTTGACGAGCAGCGGGTGGTCGAAGAGCCGGTCGATGGAGATCGCGATCGCCGTTCTCCCGGCGGGGGTCCCGTCGGGTGCGGAGATGGGCGCGGAGATCGCGATCGCGCTCTCCCCGCTCAACGGGTCGGTGAACTGCCGGCTCCAGAACGCGGCCGCCTGCTCCGACTCGCCGTACCAGGGCTGGGCGCGCGGGTCGAACCCGGCGGGGGGGGCATACCGGGACGGGTAGAGCGACCAGAGCCCGTCACGGAAAACGACCGCGGACCACAGCGAGGGCTTCCCGAGCGTGCCGGCGACCGAGCGGAAGAAGGAGCCCAGGCGGAGCAACCGCTGGATCCGCAGGGAATCCTCGCCCCCGGCCCGGGAGGCCCCGGGGGCCGCCTCCGGGGCGGGGCGAAAGACCTGCAGGCTCGCCGCCGCCGCCGCGCCCCCGCCTTCGGGGACGCCGGACGCTGGGCCGGGCGCCCACATCTCGGCGGAGGAGGACTCGAAGCGGCCGGAGGCGCAGTCCGGGGCGGCGAGGATCTGCTCGATCTCCTTCACCTGGAACATCAGGGCGAGCTCATGGCGCAGGCGGCTCTGGGCGAGCATCTCGGCGTAGCCCTCCGCCAGCAGCCCCAGGTGCTGCGCGGTCTGCCCGGCCAGCGTCCCGCTGCTCTGCGTGATCATCTGCTCGCCGATGTGCCGGGTGATGCGCACCCCGAGCGAGCGCATCGCCGCGACCGGCAGCACGGCGGCGACCGCGAGCAGGATCATGAGCTTCCAACGGAACTTCATCCGCCCCTCCCCCCTCCGCCGAGAGCCGGGCCGCCGGTTGACGCCCCCGCCCGCCCGCGCGGCCGGCCGCCGGCGGTCGCAAGGGCCGGGCCCGATCGCCCGCGGGTTCCAGGCTGCGGCCGCGCCCGGCTCCGGATGCATGGGGTCATAGTGGACTTCGGCGGAAAACTCAACCGCGGCGCCGGGCCGCGGGGTTGAACCGTTCTGGCCGCCGGGTTATGATGCCGCTTCGCAGCCAGGACACTTTCCGAACCAAGGAGCCCGCCATGGCCGATCCGGACCGCCCGATCACGCGGCGCTCGCTGCTGTCGTGGGTCTTCGACGGCAACCTCAAGCTCCAGCTGGCGCTGCTCGCGGTGATCGCCGTCACCGTCTTCGCGCGCGTCCTGCCGCTCGAGATGCAGAAGCGGATCGTCAACCAGGCCATTTCGCTGCGCAACCTCGACCTGCTCCTAATCTACTGCGCCTATTTTCTCGCCGCGGTCGTGGTGGCGAGCGGCTGCAAGTTCCTCATCAACATCCTCGAGACGCTCATCTCGCAGCGCGTGCTCGTGCGCATGCGCCGGGAGCTCTACCGCCACATCCTGACGCTGCCCCTCAACTTCTTCCGCAACACCCAGCCGGGCTTCGTGGTGAACGCCATCGTCAACGAGCTCGCGGTGCCGTCCAACTTCGCCGGCATGGCCGTCTCGACCCCGGTCGCCAACCTCCTGACGCTGCTCGCCTTCGCCGCGTATCTCTTGTGGCTGAACCCCCTGCTCGCCGTGGTGTCGCTCAGCATCTATCCCGCGGCGATGCTGCTGATCCCGTTTTTGCAGAAGCGCGCCAACCTCGCCAACCAGAAGCGCGTCGACCTCGGCCGCCGCTTTTCCGGCAAAATCGGCGAGGCGATCGGCGGCATCCACGAAATCCAGGGCAACGCCGCCTTCCGGATCGAGCAGGAGAAGTTCGACGACCTCGCGGAGCGGCTCCGCAGGAACCGCGTCGTCTGGAACCTCTACCGCTTCGGGGTGAAAACCGGCAACAACTTCTTCACCAGCCTGGGGCCCTTTTTGGTCTTCATCCTCGGCGGCTACCTGACGATCCGCGGGCAGCTCGAGCTCGGCGCGCTGGTCGCCTTTCTCTCCGCCCAGGAGAAGCTCTACGACCCCTGGAAGGAGCTGATCGAGTTCTACCAGGTCTACCAGGACGGGGCGGTGACCTACCGGCGGACCATCGACTACTTCGACGTCGAGCCCGACTTCGCGATCGAGCCGCAGGGACGGCCGCCGCTCGAGCTCGAGGCGAGCCTCGAGGTCCAGGACTTGAGCGTCGACACCGACTCCGGCATCCGGCTGCTCGACGGGATCAACCTCGCCCTCAAGCCGGGCGAGCACCTCGCGCTGGTCGGGTTCTCGGGAAGCGGCAAGAGCACGCTTGCGCTGTGCATCGCCCAGCTCGCCAAGTACACGGGGGGCCGGGTCTTGATCGGAAACGAGGAGGTCGCCGGGCTCACCAAGCGGGACATGGCCGCCAACACCGGCATCGTCTCCCAGACCCCGCTCATTTTCGAGGGGACCATCGCCGAGAACCTCTATTATTCCGCCCGCGCCGCCGCCGGCGACGGCCGGAATCTGGACCGCGGAAACGGCCTGCCCTCGCTCGACGACGCCATCGCCGTCCTGCACCAGACCGGCATGTTCGCCGACGTCCTGCGCTTCGGGCTGAACACCCAGCTCGCCCCCGACCAGAACGAACGCCTCGTCAAGGACATCATCCGCGTCCGCCGCAAGTTCGAGGAGAAATACGGGGCGAAGCTCGCCGAGTGGGTGGAGTTCTTCAACGAGAACGCCTATCTCAGCCACTCGAGCGTCGCGGAGAACCTGACGTTCGGCACCGCCGTCCGGGAGGAGTTCGCCCCCGAGCGCCTCTCGCGCAACCCCTATTTCCTGAAGTTCCTGGAGCGCGAGGACCTCCGGCGGCCGCTGCTCGGCCTCGGCGCCCAGCTGGCCCGCCAGACGCTCGACATCCTGGGGCAGCTGCCCGCCGAAGCCCTCTTTTTCGAGCAGAGCCCGATCCGCGCCGAGGAGCTGGAGAGCTTCCGGCCGCTCGCCGAGCGCCTGCGGCGGCGCAAAATCGCCGAGCTCGAGGAGCCCGAGCGCGAGCGCCTCCTCGAGCTCGCCCTGCGGTTCACCCCGGGGGTCCACAAGATGGTCGCCCTGCCCGAGCTGTTCCAGAACCTGCTCCTCGAGGGGCGCACGCAGTTCCGCAAGGCCATCGCCCGCGACCTGCCGGGGGCCTTCACCTTCTACGATGCGGGCGAGTACATCTATTCCCAAACCATCTTGAACAACATCTTCTTCGGCAAGACCAAGACGTCCAACCCGCAGGCCCAGGAGGTCATCACCCAGAACATCATCCAGCTGCTGATCGAACGCGACCTGCTGGAGACCATCGTCGACATCGGGATGAACTACAACGTCGGCAGCAAGGGGGACCAGCTCTCGGGCGGCCAGCGCCAGAAGCTCGCCATCGCGCGGGTCCTGCTCAAGGCCCCGCGTCTGCTCATCCTGGACGAGGCCACCTCCGCCCTGGACAACACCTCCCAGACCCGCATCCAGAACCTGCTCGAAACCCGCTGGAAGGGGAAAAGCACCCTCGTCGCGGTCGTCCACCGGCTGGACACGATCCGCAACTTCGACAAGGTCGCCGTCATGAAGGCCGGGAAAATCATCGAAATGGGCAGCTACGCCGAGCTGATCGCCCGGAAAGGAGCGCTGTATGAGCTTGTCGGAAGAAAATAGCCTCGCCGCTTCCTGCGAGTTCACCGAAAACCTGAACCTTCTGCGGCAGATCCCCTTCTTCTCCGGGATGCCACTTGAATCGCTCAAGGTTTTCGCCTATCTTTGCACGCGGGAAAAATTCCGCCCCGGCGACCATCTCGTGCGGCAGGCGGAGGACGACGGGCTGGCCTTTTACATCATCAGCGGCCGGGTCGCCGTCGAGCGCCGCGAGGGGGAGCAGACGATCGTCCTGCGCACGCTCGAGCCGGGGGCCTTCCTGGGCGGCCTCTCCCTGCTCGCCGAGTCCCCGCGCCTGTTCTCGCTGCGGGCCGAAACGGAGGTGCTCACCCTGGTCCTCGGGCGCGAAAAATTCACCAAGGCCATTCGGCAGTACCCGGACCAGGTGCAGCGCATCCTGAACGCCGTGGTGGAGGCGATCGGCGCCTGGGAGACGGCCTTCCTCGCCAACCGGGCCGAGGCGTGCGCCGCCTGCCTGCCGAACCTGGGAGTCAGCCTGCTGTGAGCGCCAAGCCTTCCAAGCGCCCCCTTGCCGGCCGCGGCCCGCATCGCTTTTCCCTCACGCTGCGCAGCAAGCTCTGCGAGCTCGAGCGCCTCTGTTGCAAGCTCCAAGAGATCGGCGCCCGGCTGGGGATCAGCCCGCGCTGCCTCTTCGAGGTCAACCTCATCCTGGACGAGCTCTTCACGAACATCATCTCGTACGGGTTCGTGGACGCCGGCGAGGAGCACGCCGTGCGGATCGCCTTCACCGTGGCGGGCGACCGGCTGGTGGTCGTCGTGCGCGACGACGGCATCCCCTTCAACCCCATCGCCCGCCGATCGCCCGAGCTGCCGTGCGCCATCGAGGATTGCCAGATCGGCGGGCTGGGGATCCACCTGATCAAGAACCTCGTCGATGAGGTGAGCTACCGCCGCAGCGACGGGACGAACATCCTGACCTTCAAGAAGCGCCTGGAATTCGATCGGCCGCAATGAGGAGGGATTCGATGAACATCATCGAAGAAAAGCACGACCGCGTCAGCACCTTCCGGGTTCAGGGGCGCCTGGACTCGAACACCTCCCCCGAATTCGAAAAACGCATCTTCGACGCCATATCCAACGGCTCCCGGAACCTGATCGTCGATTTCAAGGACCTGGACTACATCTCGAGCGCGGGGCTGCGCGTCATCCTGAAGGCCACCAAGGCGCTCAAGCGCGAGGACGGCAAGATCATGCTCTGCGCGATGCAGGACTACGTGAAGGAGGTGTTCGAGATCGCCGGCTTCGACTCGTTTCTGCCGATCGCCCCGACGCTGGAGGAGGCCCTGCGGAGCTTCTGACCCCCCGGGGCCGCGCGGCGGTCAGCGCAGGCCGATCAGCCCCCGGCGGCCGAGCTCGCGGATGAACCGCGTGACCGCCACCTCGGCCTCCTTCGCCTCCAGGCGGTGCGCCGCCGCGAATCCGGCCGCCAGCCGGGCGAGGGAGCGGCGCCCGTCGACCTGGTCCCACACCGACGTCCCCAAAAGATCGAGCTGCAGGCGGCCGCGGCGCGGCGGGCCGGACCCCGACCCGAACAGCCGCGCCATGGCGGCCGCCAAGCCCCGCGGCGGCGCGGCGGGGAACTCCAAGAGCACCTCACCGCCCGGCAGGCGGGTCTCGGCGACCGCCCGGTTCTTGACCGGGACGCAGTTCAGGGCCTCTTCCCGGGTCGGCGCCGCAGGCTTCCGTCCGGCCGCTGTCGATCGCATATCCTCCGCAGAGCTCCTCCCATTCCGATGCGTCCATCTGCCGCGGACCCTCGGCCAGCACGCCGAGGATGCGGTTGGCCGCCTCGACCTGCCAGAACCGCGCCCGGCGGACCGGCCGCCTGCCGAGCCAGGCCCGCAGCCTCCCGGCGGGGCCCGCCGCCGGGCCCGGCCCTTCGCCGCCTTCGATGCCCGAGCGGCGGCCGTCGCCGACCGGGCGATAGGCGAGTTGCCCGCAGCCCGGCTGCCCGCGGGCGAACTCCTCCAGGCTCCGGCCGCGGAGCAGGACCGCCGCGGGCGCCCAGCGCAGCAGGCTCACCCGCAGGCCCCGCGCCTCGAAGTCGAGCCGGAAGCGGCCGGCCTCGAAACGCTGGGAGCAGAGCGACAGCCGCTCCGGAACGAGGGCGCGGATGTCGAAGAGCGCGAACTCCCGGCGGCCGTCCGGCCGGTGGTCGCGTAGGCTGGCGAGGATCTCCGCCGCCGCGCCGCCCGCGCGGCCGGAAAAGAACTGGATCAGGGTCGCCGTGCGGCAGGCGGGGCAGTAAAGGACGGCGCCCTCGGCCGAGCCCCCCGCCGCGGTCCAGCGGAAGCCCGCCGCCTCGTAGGCGGAAAGGGCCGCCGCCCAGGGCGCGGGAAGCGGCCAGGCCTCCACCGCGGCGGTTTTCCTCAACCCTCGGCCGAGGCGGGCGATATGGCGGCGGTGCGAGAAGCGGCCGCGCACCGGCCGCCATTTGATCTCCAGCGCCGGCCCGCGACCGGACTCGAGCAACAGGTCGCGGGCGCCGACGCGGGCCGGCTGCCACTCGGCGGGGACCGAGAGCGCCACCCCGTTCCAGGCGATGTGCTTCGCGGGCGCGGCGGGCATGGCGGGCGCGAGCGGAGCGATCCCTCAGCGCGGGATCAAAAAGTCCCACGGGTCGCCCGGCTTGCCCGGGACGGCGGGGCGTTCGCGCCGCTGGTCGCGCCGGCTCCGGCCGCTTTCGCGAAAGCAGCGCTCGTCCTCCTCGATGCGGTTCAGCAGCGTCAGCTTCACGGCGTTGCCCATCTTTTCGTCCTCGTCGAGGGCGTTGTGCTGCAGGGTCATGCTGATGCGGCCGCCCTCGGCGTCGCTGAAGGACCATTTCCAGACGACCAGGTTCTTGAAGGGGTCGCCGCGGTACTCCCCCGGCTCGCCGAACTGCTTTTTGAAGCGTCGGAAGAGCTCCTCGAAGGCCTTGACGCTCCCGTCCTCGTACTTGAGCTTGATCCGCACGATGCGATGCGGTTCGCGGCAGGTCGCGTAGGCGATCAGGCCGCTTTTCACGCCGGGGATGGGATGCACCTCGACCTCGTGGATATTTTCCATGTAGCGCACCGGAAGGCTCGTTTCCAAGTGGACCCGGTCCTTGAACTCCTCGATCGGCCGATCCAGGGTGAAGCCCCCGACGGAGCGGGGCGCCGGACCGGCGGCGGCCGCGGCGGCCGCGGCGAGCCAAACGGCGGATAGGGTCGCGATGCGGATCAGGCGGCGCATGGTCTCTCCCGGGGGAAGCGGCCCCCTTTTAAGGACGTTCGTCCGATTGTAGGGTCGATGCCGGCCAATTGCAAGCGCGGCGCCCCGGCGGTCAGTAGGCGAGGCGGCCGAGCGACTTGAGGATCAGGGTCGCGCCCATGGCGAACATGCCCATGAGGCCCATGCCGCAGGAGAACCCCGCCAGGAGCACGGGGGCGTACTGGCGCCACATGGCGCCGTAGCGCTTGAGGAAATAAAAGCGGCCGAGCAGCGCGCCGACGACCTCCAGGACGAGCCCGTGCGGGGTGCTCTGGCCCAGCCCCCGCACCATGCCGTAGACCAGCATGATCGGCAGCCCGAAGAGGGAGAGCACGGCGTAGGTGAGCGTTCCGAGAAGCGCCCCGGCGCCGACGTAGACCCAGTTGAGCGCCTGGAAGAAAAGGGAGTTGCCCTCCAGCGTCGAGGTCTGCATGAGCAGCGTGTTCAGCGCCTGCAGGTGCCAGAGCTCCTGGGCGAAGGGATAGGCCGCCGAGGGGATGGGGGCGAGCCGCCAGATGAACTGCGAGAAGAGCAGGCTGGCGATCATCACCACCGGGAAGACCACGATCTCGCTCTTGATGATCCCGCGGATGCTCGTGCCGGTCAGCTCGATCTCGCGGAAGGAGACCGTGGCGCTGCCGTAGTTGTGGATCGGGATGGGCGCGTACCAGATCTCGATCCCCTGGTAGCCGAAATACTTCGCCCCGGCGATGAAGCTCGCCTCGCGCACGAGCGGCAGGCTGACGAACTGCCCGGCGATCCCCTCCATCCGGGCGGTGACGTAGGAGAGGACCGGGGTGTAGACGAACCCGTAGAGCAGGAAGAAGACGACCGGGAAATTGGGCACGAGCCAGACGCAGAGCAGCACGTAGGAGAGCGTCGAGAAGACGTAGATGCCGACCGAGATCCAGAAGTTGAAGTCGCCCCGGCCGGGCGGGGGGCGGAAGAGGTCGCGCCAGCTTCCGGGGCCCGCCTCGCCGCCGCGGCGGCGGAAGGAGCGCGCCACGTGCCCGATCCCCACCAGCGCGATGGCGAGACCGAGGCCGATCGAGAAGCTCAGGTAGAAGTCGAAGTTGTTGGCGAAGACCGTCTCGACGGTCCGCATGCCCGGGTGCCAGCGGGTCAAGATCCCGTGGTGGTAGAGGACGGGGTTGGCGACGAGGGTCACGATCAGCCCGCCCAGCCCCCCGATGACCGCCCAGAAGGGCAGCACCATCCCGATGAAGACGAGCCCGAGATCGAGCTGCAGCCCGGTGGCGACCGCGGGCAGCCACTCCTCGGTGTGGCCGGTGAGATCGATCCAGGGGATGGGGATCAGCCGGATCGGCTCCATCAGGACGAGCCCCGAGACGGCCGGCAGCAGGACGTAGATCCCGCCGAAGAAGAGCCCGACGGCCCCGCCGATCGAAAAAACCCGCCATTTCCAGCTGCGCTCGCGCTCCTCGGTCGATTCGGCGAGCGCGAGCGTCCCCAGCGCGGCGACCGGCGCCATGGGGAAGGGGAGCTTCTCGACGTCGGAGGTGATGCGGTAGAGGGCGTACCCCAGCCCGAACTGGTCGATGCGGGTGATGATCTGGGTCCCGATCAAGAGCAGGATCGGGATCAGCCAGTCGCGGTGGAAAAAGGTGCGCTCGGCGAGCGCCGCGGACTCCGGCGGGGGCGCGACCCACAGGGGGATGTATTCGGTCAGCCCGAGCATGCGCGCGGCGTCCGACTGGACGAGGTACTGGTTCCACAGCAGCCCCTGGAACGGGGTGTGCAGGGCCGCCCCGGCCATATAGTAGAGCAGGAAGATCTCCTGCTGCTGCATGTCGCTGTAGGAGCGCTTGGCAAGCTCCGCGAACAGGATGATCGTCACCCAGCGCGCGGCCGGCCCGATGCCGGTGCCGATCACCAGCTGCAGGTACATGCTGCCGGGCATCATCAGGAAGCCGATGAAGACCGCCCCGACGATCGTGCGCCAGTCGAAGCCCTCCTCGAAGGCGCTCGGCGTCTTCAAGAGGTCCCGGTACTCCTGGAGCTCCTTGTCCTCTTTCATACTCCGCCCGGCGCCGCGCAGGCGGCGCAAACCGGCATGTCAATCCGGCAGCACGATGTAGCTCGCGTAGCTGAACAGCCCGTAAACGGCCCAGGACCCGGCCATCAGGAAATCCCCGATGATCAGGCCGACGAAGAAGTAGCGCAGCCGGCGGAAGAGCGCGATGCCGCCGTAGCGCATGCACAGGGCATTGCAGAGCCACCCCACGAAGAAGCTGAACCACAGGATCCACATGGCCGAGCTGTAGGCCGTGAGGTACCCGAGGGGGTGGATCGGCCACCAGTAGAACCGGTGGTAGCAGACGACGAGCACGAGCATCACGAGCGCCCCGGCGGCGGTGAAGATCATCACCCACTCCCGCGGCCCGGCGGGGCTTTCGATCAGCGTGAAGACCCCCTCGTAGACCGCGAGGGTCGTGCGCACCGCCCAGTCCATCTCGAGCTCCCGCATGCCGTACTTGTAGCTGACGGCGAGCATGGCGAGAAACGAGACGACGATGCCCCCGGCGAGGGCGGCGAGCAGCACCGCGAGCATCAGGCGCCGGTTGCGGACCCCCTCGGTGATCTTGCGCGTGTGCAAGAGCGAGGGCATCAGCGACTCGCGCAGGTCGAGGAAGAGCACCTTCTGCACGACGGCCGCCACGACGAGCCCCGCCGGGGTGAACACCTTGGAGCCCAGGAAAGCAAGGAGGCCGTCCAGGGGGGCGGCGGTCAGGGTGAAGTAGGCGATCCCGCCCTGGCAGATCACCCGCATGGCCACCAGCGTGAACAGAAAGAAGGCCGCCACGACCGCCCCGGAGAGCGCGAGCGGGATGCCGTAGAAGCGGCACCAGAGGACGATCGCGATGCTGCCGAGCAGAAACCCCCAGAAGGCGGTGCGCGTCGAGACCCACTCCCCGCCCGCCCCCGGGCCGCTCTCCTTCCGCGCGCCGACGGCCTTGAGCAGGATGTCGACGAAGTGGAAGCGCGCGAGCCAGGCGAGGAACCCGAAAAAAACGAGATAGGCCCCGATCATCTGGGTCTCCTCGGGCCGCGACAGGGTCGGCCCGAAGGTCGTCCCCAGCGCCGCCGACGGGATGTTGACCCCCAGGAAGGAGAGCGCCCCGGTCAGGAGGCAGCCGGCGGCGAAGAAGGCCCAGAAGGAGAAGGAGATCGGTTTGCTCGTGAGAAACGCGAACCCGATGAAGGCCGGGTAAATGTAGATTTTCAGCTTGACGAAGCCCGAGAAGAGGCCGGTCTTGGGGAAGTACTGGCCGGCCAGGACGAGGGTCGGGATGGAGGGGACCGACGGGTGGTAGAAGCTCAGCCCGTTGACCAGGTGCAGGATCACCGGCACCGCGAGCCCGGCGAGGAGGAAGCGGTCGCCGAAGAAGCGGCCGAGCCGGTCCGCGTCGAGGGCCTCCTGCATCATGATCGGCACCCGCAGCAGCGGGAAATTCATGCGCTCGTTGTAGAGCGGCTGCCGGGCGAGCAGGCTCACGATGCAGACCATCACGAGGTAGCACAGGAACACGAAGCCGGCCCAGGTGGCGAGCGGCGCGATCCACACCTCCCAGGGGATGCGCGCCAGGATCTCCGACCACGCCATCTGGCGGCCGCCGGGGATGCCGTTGGCGAAGGTGTCGAGGGCCGACGGCGGGCCGGGGTACCACCCCGCGGGCAGCAGCGGCCAGAGGAGCTCCGGCCAGCGGTTCTCCACGGTGGCGAACTGGAAGGGGGCCGTCAAGTTCACGAAAAAGGTCCGCCCCAGGCCCGTCCAGGAGATCCCGGAGAGGAGCACCATCAGCGCCCACATGACGAGCGTTTCGCGCCCGGTGAAGAGCCGGCGGCGCTTGAAGACCGCCCGCAGGAGCGCGGTCACGATCATGATCCAGACGAGCAGGTAGAAGGGGGCGAGCGGGAAGTGCCCGCCGCCGAGCGGCGTTCCCTGCCGGTAGGCGTTGTTGAACGGAGTGATGAGGCAGATCAGCAGCGCGAGCGCCGCGCCGATCAGCGGGGCCCGCAGGCGGATCCTTTCGCCGGGGCCGGCCTCCGGGCCGTCCGCGGCGGGTGGGGCGGTGGCGCTCATACGATCCCGGTCCGCGGGTCTCCTTTCCCGGCGATATCGCCGGCCCTCACGCGGCGGCCGGACGCGCCGCGCGCGCCCGGGCCAGCACGGTTTCGAAATGCCGCTTGTCGTCGTCGCCGAGCGAGCGCCAGATGAGCAGCTGCCGGCGGAGCGTGTTCAAAAAACCCTTGTTGATCCGGTGCCAGGCGTTCAACTCCCCCGATTCGCGCGTCACCGCCACGTGGATCTCGAGAAACCCCCGCTCGTCGGGCGACGGCTTGAAGCGCAGCTCCACCCGCTGCATGATGCCGAAGTCGAAGGGGGCGAGCCACACCGGGCAGGTGAGGTGCAGGCACTCGGTGTATTCGCAGGCCGCCTGGGGGCACTCCTCGCCGGCGGCGCCGAAGACCGGCGGCGACTCGCAGGCGAACCCGATCTCCATGCCGGCGGTCGAGAAGTGGCCGTGGGAGACGTCCCGGTGGCCCTCGAAGTAGTCGTAGAGGAAGCCCCCGACGCTCGCGTGCTCCGGGTAGGTCATGAGGAAGGGAAGCACGAGCGACAGGCGGTTGCCCTCGGCCGGCGGCAGGCTCCAGGAGCGGTTCACGTCCGGGATGGCGATCTGGGCCGCGACCCGGGAGGGGTAGATCGCCGAAACGAGGACGACCCCCATGACGAGCAGCATCGCCGCCACCCCGGAGAGCGAGGAGTAGTTCACGGTGATGCCCGACCACAGCGCGCTCTGGGCGAAGAGCTTGGCGCTCGTCTGCGCGAGCAGGTAGCCGCACACGACGCTCAGGACCGCAAAGGCCATGGATTCGGCGATGAACAGGAACGCGACGTGCGACGGGGCGAGCCCCACGGAGGTGTAGACCGCGATCTCGCGCTTGCGCTCGTAGACGCTGCCGATCATGGTGTTCAGCACGATGAAGACCGAGATCGCCAGCGGGATGATGATGTTCGGGACTCCGCTGTAGCTCAGGCTGTCGCTCGCGTGGTAGAGGAAGGTGCCCTCCGGCTCGCCGCTGAAGAGGCTCAGCCCGAAGCGGTCGACCAGGAACTGGGCGGCCGCCTGGGCGTTCGCGGGCGAGTCGAGCCGCACGGCGACCGCCTTGAGCTTTCCCCCGGCGGCGAGCAGCGTCGGCGCGGGGACGATGATCGTGGTTTCGGCGGCGGCGTGCTGGTAGCGGCTCTGGAACTCCCGGATGTCGTCGCCGGACTCCAGGGCCTCGACCTCCTCCTCGCTCAGCTCGGCGGAGCCCTCCCGCGGGAAGACGGCCGGGGTGAGCGGTTCGCCGTCCAAATCCGGGCGCTCCCGCAAGCCCCGGGCCGAGAAGACGCCCGCCACCTCGAAGGGCATCCCCCAGAGCAGGACCTGGCGGCCCTCCGGCCGCTGCGGGTCGATCCCGAGGTTTTCGGCCAGCCGGTCCGGCAGGAGCAGGGCCCGCCGGTCTTGGGCGCTCAACCAGCGGCCGCCGACGAGCGTGCGGTCCAGGCCCGAAACCTCGACCTCGCGGTGCGACAACCCCACCATCCCCAGGGCCTCGGTGCGGCGCTCCCCGGCCCGCAGCGGGATGATCGTCGGCCGCGTCGGGTCGGCGTCTTCGAGCCAGACCCGCGGCACCGCGGCCCCCTCGCCCGCAAAGGCGTTTTCGATCACCCCCAGGGCCTGGGCGGGCAGGTCCTTCCAGTTCACGTTCTTGAGGAGGATGCCGTGGTAGGCCGCGCCGGCGTCGTATTGGATGCGCGCGTGGCGCCGGAGCGACTTCACCGCGGTGAAGCTCATGATGGTGAAGGTCAGGATGACGAGGGTGACGCAGGTGAGCGCCGTGCGCAGCGGCCGGCGGCGCAGGTTGCTCACCCCCAGCAGGAAGGCCGCGACGAAGGCTTTCCAGCGCCCGATCTCGCCCGACTGCCGGATCCGCGCCCGGCTCTGGAGCTGGACCATCTCCTGCTCGAAGCGCAGGAAGATGATCAGCGTCACGACGAGCGACAGCCCCATGATGAAGAAGGCGAGGATCACCACCATCGGGCTGTAGGCGAGCTGGAAGGCCGGGTGGACGCTGTAGACGACCGCGATCAGCAGCAGCAGGATGGCGCTGAAGGCGAGGATGCGCCGGTAGATGTTCGCGTAGGCGAAGAGCAGCCGCTCGAGGCAGAAGGCGAAGGGGACGAAGAGCGCGATGTAGAACAGGACGCCGTAGAGGACGTCCTTCTGGGTCTTTTCGACGTCCTCGTAGACCCGGATGGCGAGCGCCCAGGAGCGCGCGGCGGCCTCGCTGAAGCGGTCGTACTGCCGCGCGGCGAGCGCCTGCTGCGCGGCGTTCCGCTCGGCGAGGCCCTGCTCCTGCAGGCGGCGGATGCGCTCGTTGAAGATGCCGCGCGCTTCGAGGTTTTCGATCCGCGGTGCGAGCAGCGTCCACATGTCGTTGGCGGTGCGGTACTCGGTGAGGTGGAGGACCGGGTGCCCCTCGACGGGGTAGCCGCTGCCGACGGGGTTTTCGTCGCTGCCGTTCAGCAAAAGCATCTTGCGTCGCAGGACCGTGTCCGAGAGCGTCAGCTTGAGCGGGGTGCCGGGCTCGAGGAAAATGCTCGTAATGACCGACTGCCAGGTGTCCAGCCGGCTCATGAACCAGCGCAGCGGATCGGCCTCGCGGCGGCCGTCGATGATGTCGGGCTTCGTCAGGTGGCGGAAGGTCCGCGGCTCGAGCAGATTGAACAGCGTGATGCCGCTGCCGGCGAACATGACGAGGTCCGTCTCCATGAAGCGGCGGTTCATCTTGACCCGGTAGGCGTCCTTGCCGGTGAGCTTTTTGTCGATCGCCCAGACGGCCTGCCCGCTGTGCTCGTCAAAGCGGTAGCCCTCGATGATGACCTTGTGGAAGCTGTGGGTCTTGTCGGCGGCCCCCTTCAGGACGAAGCGCCCCTGCTGGTCCGCCATCACCGTGAAGCGCGCCGGGCCCTGGTAGCAGATGAGCACCGTCCCCGGCGCGGGCTTGTCGGGGAAGATCTCGCCGTGGCGCAGGAATTTCGCCCGGCCGTTGATGGTGGCGAAGCCGTTGCGCGGAAACTGGCCCTCGTGCAGCTTCGGCGTGCGGCCGAGACGGGAGAGCATCGCGGAGACGAGCGCCCCCTGCTGGGCGGCGAAGTCGGCGTCGACCGCCTCGGGGGTGTCGGCGGGCGTCCCCCACCGCGCGCGGGCGTCCCCGGTCGTCACGAGCGTCAGCCCGTGGAGGCCGGCGAGGGCCGTCACCTCGCCGCCGAGCGCCGGCCGGTCGAGGAAATAACTCTGCCAGGACTTGAGCCGGCTCGGCCGGAGCGTCTGCTGGAAGATCCCGCCGAAGCCGAGGTCGTGCTCGCTCTGCTCCGCGGCGGCGGTGAGCGCCTCGTCGAGCCGGATGTAGGCCGGGGCCCGGTTGATCCGCGGCCGGAAGGGGTACTGCCAGCCGAGGTTGAAGGCGCCGACCCCCTCGCCGTGGCTCGAGAGGTGCAGCGAGACCGCCGCGACGATCTCGTAGCCCTGCAGGGCCGCGCGCAGCGCGCCGGCGCTTTCGATGAGCTTCAGCTGCAGGCGCGCATCGGCGAGCAGCGCCTCCTGGTCGCGGCGCGCCCGGTCCGCGACCGCAGCGAGCAGCTCGCGTTCGGCCGGCGCGAGCCCCGTGTAGGAGGCGCGCCACATGAGCCGGCGCAGAAGCTGCCTTTCGGCGGAGAGCTGCTGGATCTGCGCCGCGTCGCGCAGGCGGTCGTCCAGCCGGAGCTGCATGAGGCGCCGCGAGAGCAGGTCGGCATCGGTCTTGATCCGCTCGGTGAGCGCCTCCCGGAGCAGGGTCTCGGGGTCGACGGGGTCGGTCTCCTCGCCGTCGCCGGCGGCCTCCCCGCCGCCCGCCGCCGCCGGCCCCTCGGGGTTCTTGAGCGCCCGCACGGTGAGCCGCGCCTTCTTGACGGCCGTGCGGAGGTCCCGCCGGGCGTCGCGCAGGTCGCGCGAGCGCGCGCTCATGCCCCAGACGAGCTCCCGCAGCCCGGCGAGCGCCTGGGCGTGGCCGGAGGTGGCGACGAGGAGCACGCTGCGGTCGGGCGGCTCGTCGCGCAGCCGTTTGGCGAGCTCGAGCAGCGTCGCGACGCCGAGCGCCTCGTCGGCCCCCGGCGAGAGGCCGGCGACGTGCGCCGTGCTGTCGTAAAACGCCTCCACCACGAGGAGCTCTTCCTTGAGCTGGGCCGAGCGCCCCGGAACGAGGCAGGTGATGTTCTCGGCGACCACGTTCTCCCAGGCGGCCGCGGCCGTCAGCCGCGCCGGCTCCGCGGCGACGGCCCCCGGAGCGGATTCGAACTCCCCGAAGGCGCGCCGCAGCTCCGCGAGGGGCAGCCAGAAGCGCGGGAACTGCAGCGGGTTCAGCTCGAATACGGTCTCGAAGAAGAACCGGGGGGTGTCCCCGCGGTCGATGTAGATCACCGCCGCGGCCCCGAGGTTCGCCGCCTGCAGCCAGTTCGTCCCCGAGTCCATCTCCATCAGCAGGATCGCCCCCTCGACCGGCTTGCCGTTCAGGCGTCCGAGCCGCCCGTCCCCGGCGTAGACGACCGGGCCGGTGATGCCGGGCGGCGGCACCGCCTGGGGGGTCGCGGCATTTCCCTCGATGGCGTGCAGGGCGAGGTTCACGCCGCTCGCCGGGAGCGTGAGGCGGCTTTCCCCGCGCCGCAGGACCGGCACGGCGAAGAGGTGGGAGGCGACCGTGCCGATCTTGAGCCCGGCGAGGCGCTTGCGGAGGTAGGCGGCGGCGGCGGTGTTTCCCGCGGAGCCGGTGCTGCGGTCGCCCAGGGCGGCGAGCGCCCGCACGGTCTCCATCACCCCGGACGGCTCGGCCGAGCCCGCCGCCGGCCGGCCCTCGGCGAAGAGCGCCAGGGCGAGCAGGGCGGCCGCCAGGCGGCTTGCGATCCTATGCGGTCCACCCCTCGCCACGCGGCTATCCCCGGCTCCCGATCCGCCCGATGGAGATCGACAGCTCCTCGCGGTCCTCGATCTTGTCGATCCGGCCGTCGCGGATCCACACGACCTTGTCGGAGACGTTCAGCATCTTGAAGTCATGGGTCGCGGAGATGACCGTGACCCCGCGCTCCTGGCTGAGGCGCTTCAGCAGGGCGATGATCTCCTCGCCGGTGGTCAGGTCGAGGTTTCCCGTGGGCTCGTCGGCCAGCACGATGGCCGGATCGTTGGCGAGCGCGCGCGCGATGGCGACGCGCTGCTGCTGGCCCCCGGAGAGCTCGAAGGGCTTGTGGCTGTGGCGGTCGGCGAGCCCCACCTGCTCGAGCAGCTTCATGCCCTTCTGGACCGCGGCGTCGTTCTGCATCCCGGCGAAGATCATCGGCAGCATCACGTTCTCGAGCGCCGTCATGACCTGGATGATGTTGAAGGTCTGAAAGATGTAGCCGATTTTGCGGCAGCGCAGCCAGGCGAGCTCGTAGGCGTCGAGCTGCGCGATGTCGACCTCGTCGATGAAGACCTTGCCGGAGGTCGGCTTGTCGAGCCCGCCGATCATGTTGAAAAGCGTGCTCTTGCCGGACCCGGAGGGCCCCATGATGGAGAGGTACTCCCCGCGGGCGATCTCGAGGTCGACGCCCTTCAGCGCCTGGACCTCGATCCGTCCCAGCTTGAAGCTCTTCGTGACCCCGGAAACCCGGACCACATGGCCGACCTCAGGCATGGACCCGCCCCCCCGCAACCCGCCGGCTCGCCATCGCTACGCCCCCCCGACGCATCCGCCCGCCCTCATGGCTCCACCCGCATCGCCTCCACCGGCTGCATGCGCGCGGCGACCAGCGCCGGGTAGATCACCCCGAGCAGGCTCAGCAGAAGCCCCACGCCGGCGGCGGCGCCCATGGCCGCGGCCGCCCCCCACAGGGGGAGATGCCGCAGCCCCTCGCCGCCGAACCGCAGCCAACCGGCGATCAGTCCGAACACCCCGCCGCAAACCGCCCCGAGCGCCGCCCCCGCCAGCCCCTGCATGCCGGCCTCCAGGACGAAGAGCCGCAGGACGAACCGGTCGAGCGCCCCCAGGCATTTCATGGTGCCGATTTCGCGGAAGCGCTCGGTGACCGCCATGAGCTGCGCGTTGACGATCCCGACGACGCAGACCATGAAGGAAAGGATGATGATCCAGCGCTGCTTGGGGCTGCTGGCGACCGAGGTCTCCTGCTCGCCGAGGTCGTACCCGGAGCGCAAAAGCTGCGCGCGCAGCTCGGGCCGCCCGGTGGCGAGCATCCCGTTGGCGATTTGGTTGGTCACGCTGACGAAGCTCAGGAAGGAGACCGCCAATACCAGGCTCAGGGTGGTGATCAGGGAGCGCAGGAAGCGGACGCGGATGCTTTTGTAGGCGATCTCGACCGATTTGAAGAACGGCAGCACGACGAGCCGCTGGGAGCGGCCGGCTGAGGCGCTCGCGCGCGCGGTCGCGCCGGAATCGTTCGGCATCAGGTTGTGCCCCCGTCGCAGGTGGATCCGCCTCGAACCTTCGAGATGGTGCCCCCTGTCGCTATCATAGCCCCCCGCATATGTAAACAGGAACCGTTCCTAAAACTATCGTTTGCGGATCAGGAAGCACCCGTCGCGCAAGGCCAGCATCACCTTCTCGACGCGCGGGTCGAGGCGCACCCGTTCGTTGAACGCGGCGATGGCCCGGGCGTTGGCGTTGGAAATCCGCTGCTTGAATATCTTGCCGCGCCAGAAGACGTTGTCCACGAAGACGAGCCCCCCGGGCCGCAGCAGCCGCAGGGCCTCCTCGTAGTAGGCGCCGTAGGAGGGCTTGTCGGCGTCGATGAAAACGAAGTCGCTTTCCCCGTCCGGCAGCCGGCGGAGCGTCGCCAGGGCCGGCCCCAGCTCGAGGCATATCTTGCCGCCATGCGGGCTGCGCTGGAAGAAGGAGCGGGCGATCGCGGCGTATTCCGGGTGGTTTTCGCAGGTGATCAGGGTTCCGTCCGCGGGCAGCGCCGCGGCGATCAGCAGCGCCGAGTAGCCCGTGAAGGTCCCGATCTCCACGGCCCGGCGGGCCCCGGAGATCTTGACGAGCAGCTGCAGGAGCCGGCCCTCGACCCGGCCGATGCTCCAGCGCGCCAGCCCGGTGCGCGCCTCGGTCTCCCGGGCGAGCTCTTCGGCGAGCGGATCGACGGGATCGGTGTGCGCCGCGACGTAGCGCGCCACCGCCTCGCCCCGCCAGGGGTTCGCATCCACGGGTTCCATTCCGATCTCCGGCGCGGCCCCGGCCGCACCCCACCGCCTCTCTCTGCGGGCATTGTCCGACTCATCTGTACGCAATGGGACGGACCCCTGTCAAGCCGGGGCCGGGGCGCCGGGGCCGAAGCGGGACTCCAGGATGCGCGCGGCGGCGGCGGCGCCGTCCATGTCGATCTCCGGGGGGGGCGGGCGGCGGCTCCGCCCGAGCCCCGCCGCGATGGCCGCCGCCATGGGCTCCGGCCGGAGATCGCCTGGGGTGAGCACCGTGAGCTCGAGGTAGGGCCTCAGCCTTTCGACCCGCAGCGGCTGCTCCTGCTGGCGGGCGTAGGGGAGCACCAGGGCGGGGACGCCGGTCGCCAGCAGCCCCATGCAGGTGTTGTAGCCGGCGAGGCTGACCGAAAGGTCGGCCGCGCACAGGTAGTCCGTGAGCCGCGGGGTGAAGCGCGCGACCCGCCGGCAGCCGCCCGCGCCGGCCTGCAGCGCGTCGAACTCGGCAGCGGGCATGAAGGGCCCGGCGAAGAGCTCGAGCCGCAGCGGCATGCGGCCCTCGAGCCGGCGGCAGGCGGCGAGGACCGCCTCGAGGAGGGGGTAGCCGGAGCGGCCGCCGCCCGCGCTCGCCACCACCAGGCGCCCGCCGGGGGCGAGGCCGAGCTCGCGGCGCAGCCGCCGGCCGGCTTCGAAATCGGGCCGCGGCGCCACGAAGCCGGTGTAGACCCGGGGGATGCGGATCGCCCCCGCGGGGCCGAAGGTCGCCTCGAGGGGCAGCAGGCGCTCGTCCGAATGGATCATGAGCAGGTCGAAGTAGCGGTTCAGGTCCGCGGCGACCCGGGCGGCATAGGCCGCGGGGTCGCGCTTCTCGACGAGCAGGTCGCGCAGGCTGCAGACGCAGCGGGTCGCGCCGAAGCGCCCCGCGCGGGCCGCCTCGAGCAGCGGCACGAGCTCGAAGCCGAACTGGGTGCGTCCGAAAGGAAAGAGCTCCACGATGAGGAGGTCCGGCCGCAGGCGCTCGGCGAGCTCGAGGAGCCGCCGCCGGCGCTCGCGCTTGATGGACGCGAGGTCCGCCGCGCCCCCGCCGGGGATGAGCGTCGTGAAGCGCTCGTCCATGAAGAGGGGCGGCAGGCGCACGAGGTCGACGTGGGCGGGGACCGGCACCCCCGCCTCCGGGCCGCCGGCGACCAGCGTCACGGCATGGCGGGAGAGCGCCCGGGCGAGCTCGAGGCTGCGCACGAGGTGCCCCATGCCCCAGACGTACTGGCAGTAGATGAGGATCTTCATGCCGCGCCCCCCGGGGCGCGGCGCGACGCGTGCCACGCCTCGATCCACCGCGCCGTCGCCGCGGCTCCGCCGAGGTCGAGGCCGGGAGCGGGGCGCCTGCCGCCGGCGAGCGCCGCCCGCATGCGGCCGGCGAGCCGCCCGGGCTCGAGCTCGGCGTCGCCGAGCCTTTCGAGCGCCCCCAAGGCCTCGAGCCGCTCGACACGCAGGCGCTGCTCGCGGTTCTGGGCGAAGGGCCACACCAGGGCCGGGGTGCGCGCCGCGAGCAGGTTCATGCAGGTGTTGTAGCCGCCCATGCTGACCGAAAGGTCGGCCGCGGCGAGGTGCGCGAGGAAATCCGGGGTGAAGCGCTCAACCGACGCCCCGGGGGCCGCGAGGCGCCTGAGCGCCGCAACCTCGCCGTCGGGCATCAGGGGGCCGGTGAAGACGAGCAGCCGCGCCCCCCCGGGAACCTCGAGCCGGGCGAAGGCCCGGAGCACCGCCGCGAGCAGCGGCCGGCCGACGCTGCCGCTGCCGGCGCTCGCCACCACGAGCGGCCGGTCCTCCGCCAAGCCGAGCAGGCCGCGGACCCGCTCGCGCGCTCCGGGCGGCGGCTCCGGGGCGATCAGGCCGGTGGTGACGACCGGCACCCGGATTTCGGCGAGGCGGCCGAAGGTCTCCTCCAGCCGCGCGAGCCGGGGATCGGCATGCACGAGCACGGCGTCGAAGTGCCGGTTGACGACCGCAACGGCGCGGCCCTCGTGCTTCTCGGGGCGCTCCTTCTCCACCAGGATGTCGCGCACGCTGCAGACGACCCCGCAGCCCGGAAACGCCCCGCCCGAGACGGCCTCGAGAACGGGGTCGATCTCGGCGGCGAACGCCTTGCGGCCGAAGGGGTAGAGCTCGAGCAGGAAGAGGTCCGGCCGCAGCGCCTCGAAGAGGGCGAGCAGGCGGCGCCGGCGCTCGGCGAGCACCGCCGCGGGGTCGCCCCCCCCGGCCGCGGTCCGCAGCCCCTTGAACTCCGGGTCCATGCCGAGCTCGGGGAGCCGGTGTTCGACGACGTTCGCCGGCAGCGCGGCCGCCACCGCCGGCCCCCCGGTGACCAGCGTCACGGCGTGCCGCGAAAGCGCCCGGCAGATCTCGAGGCTGCGGAAGAGATGGCCGATGCCGAGCACGTGCTGGCAGTAGAACAGGATTTTCATGCGCCTTCCGGTTTCCGCCCCCCCGGGGACGTGCTATGATGCCGCCGCCGGCGGCCGCCGCCGCCGGGACCTCTTGCATGCGGGTGGCCGGATGTCGCCGGGGCGCGATCGCATACGCATCGAAGCCGTCGCCGTCAAGGACCTCGAGGCGTTCGCCGCGGGCTTGCCCGGCGACCCCGCCTACCGCGACACGGTGCCGATCACGCGGCTGCGGGCGGCCTCGCAGGCCGCCAACCCGCACGCCGACGCCGAGGACCCCGCCCTGATGCTCGCCCATGCCGGCGGCCGCTGCGTCGGCTTCCACGGCCTGCTGCCCGGCCTCCTCGAGGGCCGCGCGGGGCGCTCCAAGCTCCTGTGGCTGATCACCTTTTACGTCGATCCGGCCTGGAGGTCCAGGGGCGTCGGGCGGGCGCTCGTACACGCGATCATGGAGCGCGGGGCCGATCTCGCCACCACGGGGATCACGGCCGGCGCCGAAGGGGTCTACCGCGCCTGCGGCTTCCGCGACCTGGGCGAGCTCGCCTTCTGGCAATGGCGCGGCGCGGGGCTGCCCCGCGCCGCGCTGGCCGTCCTCCACGCCGCCGCCCGGCTGGCCGCCGGGCCGCGGGCGGGCGGGCGCCGCCGGCCGGGGCCCTTCGGCGAGGGGCCGCCGCGCCTCGCGGCCGGGGGGGCGCGCGCGCCGCGGTTCCACCGCGGGCGGGAGACCGCCGACTGGATGATGTCCCGGCCGTGGGTCGTCTCGGCCGCCGACGCCCGGCCCGACGTGCAGGGCTACCACTTCTCGCGGGTGCGCGAGCGCTTCGCCTTCATCCCGATGCAGGCTCCCGGCGGCGATTTCCTGCTCTCCGCCTCGCGCCACCGCGGCCGGGCGCAGGTCAAGGTCCTGGACCTGTTCTTCGAGCGCCCCGAATGGGCCGCGGCCGTCCTGCCGGCGGCCCTCGCCGCCGCCCAGCGCTTTGCCGCCGACCGGGTCGATTTCCCCGCGGGGCTGCCGCGCCTGCCGGCGCTTCCTTCCTGGTACCGGCGCCGGATCAAGGCGCGCCGCCGCCTCACCCTTTACCGGCCCGCCCGCCCCGACAGCCCGCTCGCCGCCGCCGCCGGGGAGCTTTTGCTCGATTACTGCGACGGCGACACGGCCTTCACCTGACGCCGGTCGGGGCCGGGGCGCCGTCGACCAGGCGGTCGGCGTCCACCCGCCCGGAGATGTTCAGCCCGGGGGCCGGCCGGGCCGCGTAGAACTCGCGGAAGCCGAAGCGCTCGAGCAGCGCCACGAGCTCCGGAGTGTACTCGTTGAACGGAAAGCAGTAGGCGGTCGGCGCCACCCCCAGGCGCGTGCGGAACCACTCGAGCAGGCTCTCGGTGTCGCGCGCGACCTCCTCCTCCCAGGCCGCGCGGCCGCGCGGCTCGAGCCGGCCGTCGATGTAGTCGAACCCCGTGAAGGCCAGGCGCGAGCGGATGGCGAGGCCTTCGCGCACCGCGGCCGGGACGTGGGCGAAGCGCGCGAGCTTCCAGGCGCTCGGCGCCTTCGGCTTCTTGGGGTGCACGTCGGTCAGGATGACGTCGTGGCGGTGGCTGTGGGCGCCGAGGCGCACGTTGGGCCGGGAGGCCAGGTAGCGGACCTCGTCGGTCGTCATGAAGCGGCGGAAGTCCCCCTCGAGAAAGGCCTCGCGCGCGTAGACGCCGGTCTTGACGTACGGGAGGAACTCCCCCTGGAACATCCCCCGCGCCGCCCCGTCGCGGATGAAGCCGGTCGTGATGAAGTAGGTGAGCGGCGCGGGGTGGCGGGCGAGCAGCGGATAGTAGTAGTACTGCGAATAGAGCCCGTCGTCGAAGCTCAGGCGATAGGCGGTGAGGTCGAGGTCGAAGAGCTCCCGCCGCAGGTCGTGGATCATCAGGGTGTCCATGGAGGTCTCCCGGCCGTCAGCCCCCCGGCGGCAGGGGGGCGACCGCGATCAGGGTGAGCGCGCCGCCCTCGTCGGCGACCCAGTGCAGGTGGCGCGCGTCGACGCTGAGCGCGTCGCGCGCGGTGTAGCGCGTGCCCTTCAGGTGATGGACGAGGGTCTTGATGGTCCCGCCGTGGGTCACGACGAGGATGCGGCGCCCGGGCCCGCCGTCCGCCGCCTCGAGCAGGGCGCGGCGGCTGCGCTCGAGCTGGGCGCGGCGGGACTCCCCGCCGGGAGGCTCGAAGTCCCAGCCGCGCGCCTCCTGGCGGGCCACGAGCTGCGGTTCGCGGCGGCGGATCTCGGCCACGGTGAACCCGGTCCAGCGCCCCCAGTCGAGCTCGCGCAGCCGGGGGTCGGATGCGACCGGCAGGCCGAGGTGCGCGTTGATGATCGCCACGGTGGCCGCCGCCCGGCCGGTGTCGCTCGCGAGGATCGCGTCCCAGGGGAACCGCCGGAGGAAGCGGCCCCAGGCCTCCGCCTGGGCCTGGCCCGCGGCGGTGAGGGGCGAATCCGACTGCCCTTGGATGCGCTTCTCCCGGTTCCAGACCGTCTCGGCGTGGCGGATGATGCCGAAGCGGGTCATGCCCGGTCCCCCCGGCCGCCCCGCGCGGCCTGCCGGAGCGTCGCCTCCATGCGGCCGTAATTGACCTCCAGGTCGTGGTGCGCCCGCACGTGCCTCTCGCCGGACCGGCCCATGGCGCGGCGCAACCCTTCGTCGGCCAGCAGCCGCCCCACCGCGCCGGCGAAGGCCGCCGCGTCGCCGAGCGGCGTGAGCAGGCCGCTCACCCCGTCGGCCACCGCCTCCGGGGTGCCGGCGTTGCGAAACGCCACGACCGGGAGCCGGCAGGCCTGGGCCTCCAGGTAGACCATCCCGAGGGATTCCTGGATGCCGGGAAAGACGAAGAGGTCGGCGGCGCTGTAGAAGCGGAAGAGCTCCGCCCGCGGCACCATGCCGGCGAATACGGCCTCGCCGGCGAGCTCCTCCCGGGCGAGCGCGGAGAGCGCCGGCCGCTCCCGGCCGTCGCCGACGACGACCAGGGTGAAGCGCGCCCCCCGGCGCCGGAGCCCCCCGCAGGTGCGGATCACCCAGCGCAGCCCCTCGGCCTTCACCCCCGGCCGGAACATCGCCACCGACAGCACGACCGGCGAATCGCCCGCGCCCCACGCGCGCCGCAGCGCCTCGCGCGCGCCGGGGTCGAAACGGAAGCGCCCGAGGTCGAGGCCCGGGGCGACATAGCTCACGCGCTCGGCGGGAAGCAGCCGGCGGAGGTTGCGGAAGTCGACCCGCTTGTTCACGAAAACGTGGGCGGCGGAGAGAAGGGCCCGGCGGTTCAGGTGAAAACCGGGAAGCGTCTTCAGCCCGCGGCGGCGCTTGGTGGAGTAGATTCCCTGGAAGAGGACGTAGGGCAGCCCGAGGTCCCGCGCCGCCCCGGGCCCGAGCACGTCGGGGGCCTTGTAGTAGGAGTGGTAGCTGAACCACAGGTCGAAGCCGGCGGCGGCGAAGCGGCGGCGGACGCGCCGCCGCTCGGCGGCGAGGCGCGGCCAGAGCCAGGGCCGCCAGAAAATCCAGCGGCAGCGCAGGCCGCTCGCCTCGGTCACCTCGTGGCCGCGGCGCCTGAGGAAATCGACGATGCCCCGGGCGGTGACCAGGTCGCCGGAGGGCCGCGCGTGGGAGAGCGGTTTGAAGGGGGCGAAGAAAAGCAGCCGCATGGCGTCCGGGGAACGCACGGGGGTCAGAAGGCGGGCAGGCCGCTCGACAGGAGCCAGGCCCCCCGCTCCGCGTCGAAATCCCAGACCTGGCGGTCCTCGAGACGGCGGATGCGGGGATCGTCGATCTTGTGGTAGCTGATCTCGACCAGCTGGACCGCCTGGCGCACGCCCGGCGCGTAGGCGAGGGAGCGCACGCGGTAGTCGGTGACGCGCACCTGCTCGAGCCCGACCCGGCGCTCCTCGGCCGCGGCGCGGGAGAGGAAGGCGCGCGCCGCCTCGAAGTCGGACCAGCGGATCACCTGGGCGTAGCGCTTGGCGCTGCTTTCGAAGAGCTCCTGGCGCCGGAAATCGAACGTCGCGGCGCAGCCGGCCGCGGCCAGCGCCGGGATCAGGGCCGTCGCGATCCATCTCAGCATCCGCCGCTCACCCTCCTTCTGCCAGCCTTGTTAGTCCAAAAACGCCGGCGCGCCAAGCGCAAAATGCGCGGCGGCCGCCGCGGGCCCCCCCGGTTTGACGCCGGCACCCGGCTGGGCTAAAGATGGGCGGCGGAAGCGCCGCGGCCCCGACCCGGCACGAGGAGGCGTCATGGAGGAGATCATCACGGCCATCCGGCGGCTGGCCGAGGAGTTCGTCGCCGCCGAACCCGCGCGGCTGGGCGCCCCGGGCTGGTGGCGCCGGCCGGTCCTGGTCGCGAGCGCCCCGGTGGACGAGCGCTTCGATGCCCTGCCGCGGATCGCCGCCGACAACCACCTCCATCCCCGCGACCTGCTGCCCGGGGCGCAGAGCGTCGTCGTCTTCTTCATCCCCTTCGCGAAGAGCCTGGTGCGCGAAAACGCGCCGGGCCCCGCGCCGACCCGCGACTGGGGGGTCGCCTACGTCCAGACGAACGACCTGATCGGCCGCCTGAGCCAGGCGATCGGCGACCTGCTCGCCGCGCGGGGCCGGCGCTGCGGCCTCACCCCCGCGACCCACAACTTCGACGAGGAGCGGCTCATGGCCCGCTGGTCCCACAAGCACCTGGGCCACCTCGCGAACCTCGGCCGCTTCGGCACCCACAACCTGCTCATCACCCCGGCCGGGTGCGCGGGGCGCCTGGGAAGCCTCGTCACCGACGCCGCGGTCGGCGACCACCCCGTGATCGAAACCCGCGAGGCCTGCCTGCTGCGGGCCGGCAAGGAGTGCGGGCGCTGCATTTCCGCCTGTCCCGTCCAGGCCCTCGGGGTCAAGGGCTTCGCGCGCCGCGGCTGCTGGGAGCGGCTGAAGGCGAACCGGGCGGGGCTGGCCGCCCTCGCGGACCTGCCCCCCTCGACGCACGTCTGCGGCAAATGCGCGGCGCGCATGCCCTGCAGCTTCGACAACCCGGTCGCCCGCCTCAAGTCGGCCGTCACAGCCCCATGAACTTGGCGGCGATCCCCTTCATGACCTCGTTCGTCCCGGCGAAGATCGTCATGATGCGCACGTCGCGGAAGGCCCGGGCGATGGGGTGCCGCTCGAGCACGCCCTCATCGCCCATCAGGTCGAGGATGCGGTCGGCGACGCGCTTGGCCATCTCGGTGGTCCAGTACTTGGCCATCGAGGTCTCCACGACGATCGCCTGCTTCTCCAGGTGATCGGCGGCGAGCTTCTCGACGAAGGTCCGCCCGAGCTTCACCTCGGTGGCCATCTCGACGAGGGCGAACTGGCAGGCCTGGCGCTTGATCCGCGGCCGGCCCGACTCGACCGCCTCCCGCAGGGCGGCGACCGCCCACTCGAGCATGCGCTCGGCGGCGCAGACCGCCGAGAGCGCGCACACCAGGCGCTCCTGTTGAAGCTTGTCCATGAGCATCCGGAACCCGGCCCCCTTCTCCCCCAGGCGGTTTCCCCGCGGGATGCGGCAGCGCGTGAAAAAGAGCTCCGCCGTGTCCTGGCTCCACATGCCCATCTTCTCGAGGTGCCGGCCGCGGGTGAAGCCGGGGGTGCCGGACTCGACGAGGTAGAGCGACAGCGCCTCGTAGGGGTCGGCGACGGCCGGGTCGCGGGCCGCGACCACCACGAGGTCGGCGTTGATCCCGTTCGAGATGAAGGTCTTCGAGCCGTCGAGCGTCACGGTCTCGCCCGCTTCGACGGCGGCGGTCTGGATCGCGGCGAGGTCGCTGCCGGCCCCCGGCTCGGTCATGGCGACGGCGGTCACGACGTCGCCCGAGACGCACCCGGGAAGAAAGCGCCGCCGGATCTCCTCCGACCCGAAGGCCTCGATGTAGGGCACGACGACGTCGCTGTGCAGCGAGGCCATCAGGCCCGAATGCCAGGTGCGGGAGAACTCCTCGATCCCGATCACCGCGTAGCGGAAATCCCCTCCCCGGCCGCCGTACTCCGGGGCGACCATGGGGCAGAGGTACCCGGCGCGCCCCAGCCGGCGCCAGGCCTCCTTCGGCACGATGCGGGCGCGCTCCCACTCCGCGACGTGCGGGGTCACCTCGCGGGCGAGGTAGTCCCGCAGGCCGCGGCGGTACTCGCGCTGGGCGTCGGTGTATTCCAAAAGCTCCATCTGATCAGTCGGCTCCCGCGGTGGTTCCCACGATCGCGATGCTGGCGACGTTCATGGCCGGGAACCCCCCGAGGTTGTGGGTCAGGCCGAGGCGCGGGCGCTCGATCTGGCGCGCGCCGGCCCGGCCGAGCAGCTGCAGGTAGACCTCGTAGAGCATGCGCAGCCCCGAGGCCCCGATGGGGTGCCCGAAGCACTTGAGCCCGCCGTCGACCTGGCAGGGGAGCGCCCCGCTGCGGTCGAAGACCCCGTCCATCACGTCGCGCACGGCTCCGCCCGGCGGCGAGACGTGCAGGTCCTCCATGGTGACGAGCTCGGTGATGGAGAAGCAGTCGTGCACCTCCATCAGGCTGAGCTCCCGCCGCGGGTCGGCGATCCCGGCCTCGCGGTAAGCCGCCGCACTCGCCCGCCGGGTGGTGGCGAGATGGTCCCCGTCCCAGCCGTTGAAGGCCATCTCCTCACCGCCGCTCAGCGCGAGCTGCAGGGCCTTGACCGTGACGATCTCCCGCTTGCCGAGATCGCGGGCGATCGCCGGGGTCGTGACGAGGGCGCAGGCCGCCCCGTCGCTCACCCCGCAGCAGTCGAAGAGCCCCAGGGGATGGGCGATGATCGGGGCGGCCAGGATCTGCTCCACGGTGACGGCCTTGCGCAGGTGGGCCTTGGGGTTGAGGGCGCCGTTCGCGTGGCTCTTGGCGGACACGCGGGCCATGGCGGTCTTCAGCTCCTTCTCCGGGATGCGGTGCTTGGCGGCGTAGGCCGTCGCGACCTGGGCGAAGGCGCCGGGGGCCGTCATGTTCGGAAACCACTGCCAGTTGAGCGTCCCGGCGTCGGAGCCGACGAAGCTCGGCAGCCCCCCGTAGCCGGTGTCCTTGAGCTTTTCGACCCCCATGGCGAGGGCGATGTCGCAGGCGCCGGCGGCCACCGCGTAGCAGGCCCCGCGGAAGGCCTCCGTGCCGGTCGCGCAGAAGTTCTCGACGCGGGTGACCGGGATGCCGGGCAGCCGCAGGGTGACGGCGAGCGGCAGCGCGCTGCGGCCGACGCTGATGCTCTCGAAGCAGGTGCCGAGCCACGCCGCGCCGATGTCCCGCTTCTCGATGCCGCTGTCGGCCAGGCACTCCGTGAAGGCCTCGACCATCAGCTCCTCGGCGCCCGCCTCCCAGCGCTCCCCGAAGCGGGTGCACCCCATGCCGATGATGGCGACTTTGTCCCGGATCCCAGAGGCCATGGATCACTCCCGTGCGATAAGGGGTTGACGTTCCTCAGCCGAGCAGCGCCGCGATTGCGGCGCTGGCATCCGGCATCTCGGCGGCGCCATCGAGCGCGTCGATCCGGGCGAACTCGGCGTGGATCCGCTCGACGGTCGGCGGCGCGCCGGCCTCGCCGAGAGCCACGGGCGGCGCCATCACCAGGGCCGCCCGGCTGATGCGCCCGAGGCCGGCGTTGAAGATCTGGCCGTCGGCGTCGCAGCGCGCGCTCGCCAGATAGAGGACGAGCGGCGTGACGAACTCCGGCCGGGCGCGCTCCTTGAGCTCGGGCGGCAGCACGTCCTCGGACAGCCGGGTCGCCGCGAAGGGGGCGACCGTGTTGACCCGCACCCCGTGGCGCCGCCCCTCGAGCCGCAGGCTCAGCATCAGGCCGACCAGCGCCATCTTGGCGGCCGCGTAGTTCGTCTGGCCGTAATTGCCGTAGAGCCCCGCCGCGGAGGTGGTGAAGACGATCCGGCCGTAGCCGTTCTTCTTCATCTCCGCGAACGCCGGCCGGGTCACGTGGAAGGCGCCGTTCAGGTGCACGTCGAGCACGGCCTTCCAGTCCTCCGGGGCCATTTTGGGGAAAGAGCGGTCGCGCAGGATCCCGGCGTTGTTGATCAGGATGTCCACCCGGCCGAAGGCCGCGACGGCCGCGGCCACGACGGCCGCGCCGCCATCGGCGGTCGCCACCGAGTCGCTGTTGGCGACCGCCTCGCCGCCGGCCGCGCGGATCTCGGCGGCGACGGCCTCGGCCGGTCCGCGGGAGCCGGCGCCGCTGCCGTCCCGGGCGCCGCCCCAGTCGTTCACCACGACCTTGGCCCCGCGCCGGGCGAGCTCCAGGGCGTGGGCGCGGCCGAGGCCGGCGCCCGCGCCGGTGACGATCGCCACCTGCCCGTCGAAGCGGATGGCGTCGGCCGAGGCCTCCCCCGGCACCGGAACGGCCTTCCAGAAATAGTTGACGAACCCGCGCTCGCGGTCCACGGCCTTGCGCCGGAAGACCATTTCGACCGGCCGCCCCACCTGCAGGTCATCGAGCCCGCAGTCGGTGAAATCGGCCATCATCCGGCCGCCCCCCTCGAACTGGACCATGCCGTAGAGGGCCGGCGGATCGACGGAAACGGCCAGAAGATCGCCGGTGAAGGACTTGATGCGGGCCGGGGTGTCGGCGAACTCGCAGGGCTCCTGGCTGTGAAGCGCCCCGCACTCCGGGTTGACGCAGATGTCCATCCTCGGGAACTGCGGGGTCCCGCACTGCCGGCAGCGGCCCCCGACCAGCCCCAGGATCATGGCGCGCTTGCGCCAGAGGGCCGAGACGGCGGTCTGGGTCGGCGCCTCGGCCCGGATGCCCATCTCGGTGGCGATCAAGTCGCGGAACTTGAGCCACTTGGGGTAGTTGTCGATGGTCTGCTTGCGCGCGAGGCTGCCGGCCACCCCGTTGCGGCGGGGGAGCTGCCGCAGCGCCTCGGTCACCCGGAAATAGAGGGCGTCGGCGCCCTGGCCGAAGCCGCAGGCGAGGATGCGCTCGCCGGGCTTGGCCTGTTCGAGGGCCGCGACGAGCATGACGAGCGGGTGGGCCGCGCCCGTCTCCCCGAGGACGTCGTGGAGGGGGTCGGCGGTCTTCTCGGGACCGGCGCCGAGCCCCCGGGCGATCCGGCCGTGGTCGGCCTTGAAGAGGCAGGGGAAGACGAAGCGGTCGACCGCCTCCATCCCGATCCCGAGCTTCTCGAAGAGCCCCCCGACCACCCGCGGGATGATCTCGGCATAGCCCGCGTCGCGCGCCCAGCGCTCCTCCCAGTTGTAGTCGAAGCGCTGCTGCGCGCCGCGGTAGTGGTCGACGAAGTCGAGGGCGAGCGAGTGGCCGCCCAGGTATTCGGCGACGACGTTTTCCGACCCCACCGCGAGCGCCGCGGCCCCGTCGCCGAACCACATCTCGTGGAAGTAGGCGGCCTTGGTTTCGCGGCGGTCGGCGGCCGCGACCAGGACCTGGCGGCGCCCGCCGCCGGCGACGGACTCCAGGGCGGCGATGAGGGCCGAGGTGCCCGCCTTCTGCGAGGCGCTCACGTCGGCCGTGAAGAGCTCCTCCCGGAGGTTGAGGGCGGCCGCCACGACCCCGGCGTTCTGGCGGTCGGCGAAGGGCAGCGTCGTGGAGGCGAGCAGCAGCGCGTCGATCCCCCGCTTGTCGAGCCCGCGCAGGCAGTCCCGGCAGGCGGCGACCGCCAGGGTGAGGGCGTCCTCGTCCCAGTTGCACATCGACCGTTCGCCCTGGGCCGCCAGCATGAGCGCCGGCGCAAACCACCCCATGTTCCGGAAGACGGCCATGCGGTCGAGCCGCAGCCGCGGGATGAAGGCGCCGTAGGCCGTGATTCCGATCATCGCTCTTTCCTTTCCGCGCGCAACGGGGTTCTCGGGTCGGCCGCGACGCCGTCAGATCTTGAAGGCGAAGAGCCTGCCGATCAGCTGCGATTTCATGACATCCCCCTCGATCTTGAGCCTGCCCGAGGTGTAGGCCTGCATCGCCTTCAGCCGGCCGTTCATCATCGCGAGGAAATCCTCGGCGTCGATCGTCAGCGTGCATTGCGGCGCGGGGTGGACGCCCGCGGAGACCGTGCAGGCGCCGTTGCGGACCTCGCAGGACCAGTCGCCCCCGCCCGGCCCGCCGACCCGGTACTGAAAGACCGCTTCGACTCCGGCCGCGGCCCCGGGAACGAAGGCGCCCGGCATGGCCGCAAACACCGCCGCGACCGACGTGAAGCCGGCCGGCGGCGCCTCGCCGGCCGCCGGCCGGCCCTCGAGCGCCGCCAGCGCATCCCCGAGCTGCTCGACGGCCGTGCGGTAGAGCTTTCCGCCGGAAAGCTCCGCGGCCGGCGCCATCCGCGCGGCCACCGCCTCCGGGCTCGGCGGGGTCCGGCCGTCCCCCACGGCCGCGCCCGCGCCGGTCACGAGCGCGATCCGGCCGAAGCGGCCCATGGCCGCGTTGTAGATGCGCCCGGAGACCGGGCACGGCTCCGAGACGAGATAGACCGCCAGAGGGGCGACCAGCTCGGGGGCGAGCTTCGCGAGAAGCTCCGGGGGCAGGATGTCCGCCGTGAGCCGCGAGGCGGCGAGCGGCGCGATCGCGTTCACCCGGATGCCGACCTTTTCGCCCTCGAGGGCGAGCGTGTTCATCAGCCCGACGAGCCCCATCTTGGCCGCGCCGTAGTTCGTCTGGCCGAAGTTGCCGAACAGCCCGGCGGCCGAGGTGGCGAACAGGATGCGGCCGTAGCCGTTGCGCTTCATCGCCTCGAAGGCCGGGCGGCCGACGAAATAGGCGCCGTTCAGGTGCACGTCCACAACGGCGTGCCAGTCGCCGGGCTCCATCTTGGCGAGCGTCCGGTCGCGCAGGATCCCGGCGTTGTGGATGAGGATGTCGACCCGGCCGAAGGCCTCGAGCGCCGCGGCGACGATGCGGCGGCCGCCCGCTTCGCTCGCGACATCGGCCGTCAAGGCCACCGCCCGGCCGCCTTCGGCCGCGATCTCGGCCGCGACCCGCTCGGCCGCCGCCGGAGAGCCGCCGCCCGATCCGTCGGGGGCGCCGCCGAAGTCGTTCACCAGGACCTGCGCCCCGCGCCGGGCGAGCTCGAGGGCGTAGGCGCGGCCGAGGCCGGCGCCCGCGCCGGTGACGATGGCCGCGCGGCCGTCGAAGCGGATCGCCTCCGCGGGGGGCGGCCCGACCTCGAAGACCCCGTGGTCGATGACGACCTCCCCGCTGTCGGCCGCCACCACGCGGAAATGGGCCCGGCCGCCCGCCGCCTTCCAGATGCGCGTGGCGATCGGGGTCCCCGGGTAGAGCGGCCGCCGGAAGCGGCAGGCGATCCGCCGCACGCGCTCGGGGGCCGCCGGGGCGAGCTCCCGCATGAGCGCCCGGCAGGCATAGCCCATGGTGCACAGGCCGTGCATGATCGGTCTGTCGAACCCCGCGCGGCGCGCAAACTCCGCGTCCACGTGCAGCGGGAAGACGTCCCCGGAGAGCCGGTAGAGGAGCGGCTGGGACGCCGCGGGGGCGTCGGGGACCTCGGCGTCCGGCGGCCGCTCGGGGACCGGGACGGGGGCGCCCGGCGCGGGCGGCCCCCCGAAGCCCCCGTCGAGCCGCGCGAAGATCGTGACGAGGCTCGTGAAGAGCCGCCGCCCGCCGCCGTCGCGCGTTTCGAACTCGGCGGCCACCAGGGCGCCCTTGCCGGGGCCCTTGTCGAAGATGCCCGTGACGGCCCCCTCGGTGACGAGCGTCCCCTCCGGGGGGATCGGGGCGTGGAAGCGGAACTCCTGCTCGCCGTGGAGCACGCCGGCGAGGTTCAGGTCGCAGAGCTGGGCGATCTCGGCGGCGAAGTCCTGGAGCACCAGGACCGCGAAGGTGGGGAGCACCTTGAGGTCGCGCTCGTAGCAGTACTCGATCTCGGTGAACCCGGCCCCCACGCCGAGCGCGTACAGCACCGTGTCTTTCCAGGTGTAGTCGCGGCGAAACGGCCCGACGCGCTTTCCGACGGCCCCTCGATTGATCGCCATAGACCATCCTCCTCGGTGGCGCCGGCGCTAGGGAGCGCGGCGGGACCGCGGGCGCGGCCGGCGGCCGCGGGCGGTCCGCGCCGCGCCCCGGCTCGAACCGGCGGCGGGCGGCGGCCGGTCGAAGGCCGGCACCAGGATGAATTTCAGCGTGGCCTTGACCGTGCGGACGTACTCCGGGCGGTCGACGGCCAGCAGCGGCCGGAAGAAATTCTCGCCGGCGATGAAGTTGAGCACCGTGTTCCAGACGGCGAGGATCCGCGCCCGCGAGGCGGTCGGGACGCGGTCGCGGCTCGGCGCGAGGTCCATGGCGACGGCGACGCGCGCGAGCTGCGCGCTCATCTCGAGGTCGAGCGCCGACCCGTGCCGCACCCGGCTGAAGAAGCCCGAGAGAATCAGCCCGGCGACCTCCGGGTGGGCGAAGAGGTAGTCGCAGATCCGGTCGATCGCGATCTCCAGGCGGGCGCCGAGGGGCTTGCCGGAGGCGAGCGCTTCGATCGCGGCGAGCTCGCGGCGGATCTCCTCGGCCGCATCCTGGACGACCGCCTCGTAGAGGTCGAGCTTGTCGCCCCAATGGTAGTGCAGGGTGGAGATGTCGATGCCCACGGCGGCGGCGATGCCGCGGGTCGTGGCGGCGGCGTAGCCGAGCTCGCCGAAGCGCTGGCGCGCCGCGGCGAGGATCCGCGCCTTCGGCGAGCGCGGGTCCCGGCGGGCCTTGGTGAGGGGCGAGGGCACGGCGGCTCCAGCAGAAGGTTCCATCAGATGATGGAGACTTTAGCGCGCCGCCGGCGGCGGCGTCAAGAAAAAAAAGGCCCGCGGGATCCGGGGGGGGGGGGCCGGTCCGCGGGCCCGGGTGGGGGAAGCGGCGATGCTCAGGGCTCCGGGGGAGGCCGCGGGCCCTCTTTTTCCGCCGCGCGCTCCTGGGCCTCCCGGATCCCCCGCAACAGCGCGGCGATCTCCTGAAGCTCGGCGAGGATGCTCGCGGTCTGCCCGGCGCCCTCCCGGCGCGCCTCGTTGCCGCCGATCGCGCGCTCAATGTCGTCCAGGCGGACGCCGATCGTGACCATGAAGTAAACCAGCAGCAGAAACCCGAACTCGCGCTCGTCCCAGCCGAGCGCGCGCCAGCCGAAGAGCATGACCGCCAGGAACACCAGGCTGATGGCGCGGTAGGGGTTTTGCGCCAGCCACCGTTTGAGGCGTGCCGTCATGAACGCGGCTTCCCGGCTTCCTCGTCCCGCAGCACGCGCCGGAGCACCTTGCCGACGTTCGACATCGGGATCGCCTCGCGGAACTCGATGTACTTCGGGCGCTTGTAGCCGGCCATGTTCTCCTTGCAGAAGGCCATCATCTCCTCGACGGTGGCCGTCTCCCCGGGCTTGAGCTGGATGTAGGCCTTGACCGCCTCGCCGCTCTTCTCGTCGGGGACCCCCACGACCGCGGCGAGGGCCACCTTCGGGTGCTGGAAGAGGATGTCCTCGACGTCGCGCGGGTAGACGTTGAAGCCCCCGACCAGGACCATGTCCTTTTTGCGGTCGGTGATCAGGATGTACCCGTCGGCGTCGACGTGCCCGATGTCGCCGGTCAGAAAGTAGCGCCGGCCGCCGATGGTCCGGAAGACCTTCTCGTCCTCCTCCGGGCGGTTCCAGTAGCCCTTCATGACCTGCGGGCCGCTGATCGCGATCTCGCCGTCCTCGCCGCGGGGAAGCTCCCGGGTGCCGCTCTCGAGGTCGACCACCTTGATGTCGGTTCCCGGAAGCGGGAAGCCGATGGTGCCGATCTTGCGGCGGGCGGTGTCGGTCGGGTTGACGGAGGCCACCGGAGCGGTCTCGCTCAGGCCGTAGCCCTCGAAGATGACGGCGCCGGTCTTCTCCTCGAAGCGCTTGCAGACCTCCGGCGGCAGCGGCGCGCCGCCGGAGAAGCAGCCCATGATCGAGGTGAGGTCGTACTGGTCGATGTGCGGGTGGTTCGTGAAGGCGACGAAGATGGTCGGGACCGCCGGCATGATGGTCGGGCGGTGCTTCTGCACGATCTTGAGCACCTCGGTGAAGGGCGGCGTGCCGGCGCGGGGGTCGGGGACGCAGATGAGGCGGCTGCCGCTGGCGCAGGCCGAGAGCATCGCGCAGGTCATCCCGAAGCTGTGGTACCACGGCAGGACGCCGAGGTAGGTGTGGAAGCCGCCGTGGCGGGGCTTCTCGGGCTTTTCGCCCGGCGCGTGCACCAGGCGGATCCACTCGTCGACCGCGGCGAGGTCGTAGGCGAAATTGCTGTGGGTGAGCGCCGCCCCCTTGGGAACGCCGGTCGTGCCGCCGGTGTAGATGATCAGCGCGAGGTCCTCCGAGGGCTTGATCGAGACCTCCGGCGGCGCGGGCGCCGCGGCGACGACGTCGTCGAAGAACAGGTGCCCCGGTTCGTGGCGCTCGGCGCGCGGGATCTTGCCGAGCAGGCCGCCCAGCACCCCCTTCAGCTTGGGGAGATAGGACTTCACGTTGCAGATCACCACGGTTTCGACCCCGGTGCCCTCGATCGCCTTGACGGTGGTGGGGTAGAACCCGGGGTGGTCCATGCAGAAAACGGCCCGGGCGCCGCAATCCTTGAGCTGGTAGTTCAGCTCCTTGGCGGTGTAGAGCGGGTTGCAGGTGACGCAGACGGCCCCGGCGCGGAGGATTCCGAAGTAGACCGGCGGGTAGTGCGGCAGGTTGGGAAGAAAGATGGCGACCCGGTCGCCCTTGCGGATGCCCCGGGAGTGCAGGAAGCCGGCCACCCGGTCGGCGGTCGCCTTCACCTGGGCGAAGGTGCGGGCGGCGTCGGCGAAGATCGTGTAGACGCCGTTCGGGTAGAGTCTCGCCGCCTCGTCGAGGATCGCGAAGAGCGGCTTGTCGTAGTCCGTGATCTCCCGGGAGACCCCCTCCGGCCAATAAGGCGTTTGCCAGGCTGACGCGTTCATTCCTTCCTCCTTCCTCCCGATCGGTTGAAAGAGCCGCGGCAGCGGCGGCGGCGGCAGCGGCGACGGCGGACTATAAAAAAAAGGGCCAACCCTGTCAAACCCGAAACGGGGCCCGGCCGCCCGGGCGGCGGGGCCGCCCGCCCGCGGGGCCAAGGCGCTCACCCCGCTTTCCAGGCGGGCCAGCCGCCGGCCTGGATCAGCCGGTAGAGCTCCTCGCCGATGGCCAGCCCCAGGTCGATGAACTGCGGGCCGTAGGTCCGGCCGGCCGGGGTGCGGAACGAGTCGCGGATGCGCGCGAGGCTCTGCATGCCGCGCGGGTAGTAGCGGACGAAGTCGGCCGGCGGGGTGCGGGCGAAGGCCACCATGGCCCAGAGCGTGTCGGTGAAGTTGTCCGGGCCCCAGCGGAACTTGTCGGCGTCGTAGAGACAGTCGGAGAGCAGGGCGCCCTCGCGGGTGCGGACCGGGACGGTCGCTTGGAAGGCTTCGTGGTTGCGGATGGCGGCGCAGATGTCCTCGATCTCGATGCGGGAGAGCGGAAAGCCGGCCAGCAGCCCGGCGGCGGCCTGCGCCCCGGCCGCGGCGTGGTCCCGGTTTTTGCGCCGGATGTCGTGCAGCAGGCCGGCGCACTGGGCGAGGCCGACCCGCCGGCGCAGCGCCGGGCCGGAGGCCCCGGCCGCGGCGGCCTCGATGGCGACCAGGGCCCCGGCGTCGAGGGCGACCTTGGTGGCGTGCGGCAGTCCGTGGCCGTAGTCGTTCTCCAGGATCTCCGCGGCGCGCGCCCGCACGGCGGCGACGAGCGGCGCGGCGTCGAAGCACTCCCGCGAGAAGGCGACGGCCGCGGCCTCGCGGCGGTAGAACTCGGGCGGGCCGAGCCGGACGGCGATCGCGCGCGCACGCTCCCGCAGGAGGTCGTATTCCCCGAGGGCATCTGCCATGGCGCCCCCCGCTTCCGGCCGGGCCGCGCCCCGGCGCCCGGCCGCGCCAACAAAGCGGCCGCCGCGGAAGGTCTGCGGCGGCCGGTTGGGAATGGCGGACGAGGATCAGCCGTTCAACAGGGCGAAAGGCCGACCGCAGACCTTCCACCGGTCGCCTTCCTTGACGAGATCGAGCGTCGCCTCCACCGGGTGGGTCTCCCCGACGGCGAAGAGCTTCGCGATCACGCCGAAGACGGGGTTGATGGCGCGCCGGCGCTGGCCGGTGATCGTCACCTCGGCGGAGGCGGGATCCTTCATGGTGGTCTTTAAATGGACCCCGAAGAGGTCCTGCTTCATGTATTCGAACCCGTAGCCCAGCTCGCGCGCTTCGCGCGCGACGCGCTGCAGGTACTCCGGCGCCGCGGGGTCGTCCCCGGAGGCGAGCCGGCGGCAGAGCCGCTCGGCCATGGAGTCGTCCAGCCAGAAATAGGCCATGGCGAACTCGCGCGCGGCCTTCTCCGGCGTGTCGCGCTGGTCGGCGACGGCGAGCACGACTTGCAGAATCAGCGCCAACATGGCGATCGCCGTGTAGGTCAGAAACTTGCTGCCGCTGTCCATGAACCCTTCCTCCTCGACGGCTTCGCCGCCCGGCTCTCCTGCCGGGCGGCTCATCCTTAGACCGCCCCGGCGGGAGACGTTGCGCGCGCCCGGCCAGGCTCGGAGCCTTTTTTCCGCCGATTACCACGATCCGAAAAGCAAGACAAGCCCTATTTGCGGCCGCGAACAGCGCCCCTTCAGCGCACGATGCAGGCGCCGACGTAAGGGGCGGCGAGCCGCGCGAGGGCCGCCATCTCGGCCGCGTCGAAGCCGGGGTCCGCGCCCCGGAAGAAATCCGGCCGCAGGAGGCGCCCGGGCCGGAACGGCTGCAGCACATAGAGCGGCGCCCCGCGGATCAGGCCGCGGGCGATCCCGACCACGACCTCCGGGGTGACGATGGGCTTGACGCAGGTCGTGCGGAACTCGGCGGCGGCGCCCCCGGAGCCGGCGATGCGCAGGCTCGCCCGGAGCGCTTCGGGGTCGAAGCCCGGCGCGATCCACTCCGGGTAGCGCTCCGGGTCGGTCTTGATGTCGACCGCGACGCAGTCGACGAGCCCCTCGCCCAGCAGGCGAGCGAGCATCTCGGGGCGGCTGCCGTTCGTGTCGAGCTTGACCGGATAGCCGAGCGCCTTCAGCCGCCGGCAGAACTCGGGCAACCCGGCGTGGAGCGTGGGCTCCCCGCCGGAGATCACCACCCCGTCGAGCAGGCTTCGGCGTGCGGCGAGCAACGCCAACACCTCCTCCGCCGACGGGCCCTCCGCCGGGGGCGGATCGACGAGGTCGGGGTTATGGCAGAAGGGGCAGGCGAAATTGCAGCCGGCGAGAAAGACGACGGCGGCGACCCGCCCGGGGTAGTCGATCAGGGAGAGCTTCTGCAGCCCGCCGATCCGCATGCGGCCGCGCGGCCTTCAGGCGGCGGCCCCGGCCGAGTCCGGCCGGGCGGCGGCTCCGGCCGGGGCGGCCCCGCGCCGGTATGGGACCAGCCCCGGGCGGACCTCGGTCGCCTCCCGGCAGCGGTCGCAGCGCGGGCGCTCGCCCGCCAGGTAGCCGTGGGCCGGGCAGACGCTGAAGGTCGGCGTCAGCGTGAAATAGGGCAGCCGGTAGTTTTCGGCGATCCGCCGCACGAGCGCCCGCACCGCGGCGGTGTCGGCCACCCGCTCGCCCAGGTAGATGTGCAGGACGGTGCCGCCGGTGTAGCGGCACTGCAGCTCGTCCTGGAGCCGGAGGGTCTCGAAGAGGTCGTCGGTGTAGCCGACCGGCAGCTGGCTCGAATTGGTGTAGTAGGGTGCCGCGCCCGCCGCCGCGGCGGCCTCGTTCGCGCAGCGGATGCCCGGGTGGCGCCGCTGGTCGAGCATCGCCAGCCGGTAGGAGGTCCCCTCCCCCGGGGTCGCCTCGAGGTTGAAGAGCGCGCCGGTTTTCTCCTGCAGCCGCGAGATCCGGTCCCTCAGGAAGTCCATCACCTCCAGAGCGAAACGCTGTCCGGCGGGGGAGGCGATGTCGGCGCCCAGGAAATTGAGCGCCGCCTCGTTCATGCCGAGGATGCCGATCGTCGAGAAGTGGTTTTTCCAGTAGCGCCCCGTGCCGCTCTTCACTTCCCGGAGGTAGAAGCGGGAGTAAGGGTAGAGGTTGCGGTCGGTCAGCTGCTCGAGGACCTTGCGCTTGATCGCGAGGCTTTCGGCGGCGAGCGCGACCAGCCGCTCCAGGCGCTCGAAAAACTCCGGGGCGCTGCGGCTCAGGAAGCCGATGCGCGGCAGGTTGATGGTGACCACCCCCACGGATCCGGTGAGGGGGTTCGCCCCGAAAAGCCCGCCGCCGCGCTTGAGGAGCTCCCGGTTGTCCAGGCGCAGCCGGCAGCACATGGAGCGGGCGTCCTCGGGGGACATCTCGGAGTTGATGAAGTTGGAGAAATAGGGGACGCCGTACTTGCCGGTCATCTGCCACAGCGGCTCCAGATTCGGGTTGGCCCAGTCGAAATCGGCGGTCAGGTTGTAGGTCGGGATCGGGAAGGTGAAGACCCGCCCCTTGGCGTCGCCGGCCATCATCACCTCGGCGAAGGCGCGGTTGATCAGGTCCATTTCGGCCTGGAATTCGCCGTAGGTCTCGCGGCGCTCGCGCCCGCCGACCACCACGGGCCGGTCTTTCAGGATGGCGGGGACGGCGAGATCGAGGGTGATGTTGGTGAAGGGGGTCTGGAACCCGACCCGCGTCGGGATGTTGATGTTGAAGACGAACTCCTGCAGCGCCTGCTTGACCTCCGGGTAGGCGAGCCGGTCGGCGCGCACGAACGGGGCGAGCAGCGTATCGAAGTTCGAAAGGGCCTGGGCGCCGGCGGCCTCGCCCTGGAGCGTGTAGAAGAAGTTGACGATCTGCCCGAGGGCGCTGCGCAGGTGCCGGGGGGGCGAGCTCTCGACCTTGCCCTCGACCCCCTTGAACCCCTGGCGCAGAAGGTCGAGAAGGTCCCAGCCGACGCAGTAGACCGACAGGAGGTTCAGGTCGTGGATGTGGAAGTCGCCGGTGAAGTGGGCCTCGCGGATCTCGGGCGGATAGATGCTGTTCAGCCAGTACTCGGCGGTAACCTCGGAGGAGATGTAGTTGTTCAGACCCTGCAGGGAATAGCTCATGTTGCTGTTTTCGCGTATCTTCCAATCCAGCCGGTCGATGTAGTGGTTCATGAGGTCGACGTGCGCGCGGGTGGCGATCTTGCGCAGCTGGGCGTGCTGCTCGCGGTAGAGGATGTAGGCCTTGGCCGTCCGGTAGAAAGGCGAGTCGAGCAGGACCCGCTCGACGATGTCCTGGACCTCTTCGACCTTGGGCACCGGCCCCAGCCGCAGCTCGTGCGCGAGGGTGAGCACCCTCAAGGTGAGCTTCTTCGCCTCGCGTTCGCCGAACTCGCCGGTGGCCGCGCCGGCCTTCCCGATGGCGGCGGTTATCTTCGACGAATCGAACTCGACCACTCTGCCGTCTCGCTTCTCGATTCTCTCGAACACCGGGGTCGCTCCTGGTCTTTGATCTGGATTTGGATACGGCTTGCCGCCGCACGCCGCCGCGGCGCCGTCTCGACCTATTCGGGCCGTACGGCGGCCTGATCGGGTTCCTTGATCGGGTTCCTTTAACGACACGCACGCTGGATGGCGGGGAGGGGTGGATCAGAAGCCGCCGCATTCCCGGCGGGCCATCTCAATTAGCGCCATTCTACACAACATGTTGGAGCGTGTCAATAAAATTGTTCAACATATTGTAATCATGCCTATTTCTTCAATGAAAAGACCGGCTCGCGGTCCCGGTCGGCGGCGCCTTCCCGCCGGATCCGGATGGCTTCGCAAAGCATGTCGCCTTTCGGTGATCCCGGGTCCCGCCAGGGCATTTTGCGAAGCATAATGTGGTACTGTTTTACATATAGATTGTGTAGCGTTTTTCACAATGAATGTGCATTTTGATCATCACGTTTTTATCTATTTTTATCTAATTGATTATTTATGATTTTTTTTATTTGGGAATCGCTTTTCTTTCGGCATGCCAATTGCTTTACAGGGTGCAACCGGGCTTCCGGCGGACCATCAGTGCAGCCGCAGGCAAGCCCGCCGAGGTGAGCAAGGATCAGCGACAGGTCATCAAGGTGGTATGATTCGATCGCCGGTTAGCTCAACGAATCCAAACAGAGGTTAAATTCACAGGAAGGAGAGGGAAGATGAAAACGAAGTTCGGCATGTTAGTTTTGGCATTGCTCCTGCTGGTTCCCTTTGCCGTGGCGAACGCGGCGCCCTTCACCTTCGACGGACTGAAGAAGTCCTCCGAGGTGTGGATCAGGGGCACCGACGTCGGCGACGCCCAGGGCTGGTCGAAAGACAGCTACGTCGAGGGCGCGAAATTCGTCGGCAAGGCCAGCCCCAAGATCGCCTCCCTGGCCAGCTCCGTGGGCGGCGACGCGTTCGATTACGCTATCTTCAAGAAAAACGGCAGCTTGAAGGCCTGGGGGCATGCCCAGTTCCTCAACGACACCTGGGTCTTCACCAAGTACAAGAAGAAAAACTGGTCCCCCTGGGGGTGGAACCGGCCGGTGACCGAGACCCCGCAGCCGGACAACGCCGCCCAGGAGGGTCCCGGACCGGGCCCGGGCCAGGCTCCTCCGGCGGACAATAATCCGGTTGAGGTTGTCATCGTCGAGGAAGAATATGAGGGACGCGACGATGGGTTCCCCAAAGAAGAGGACCCCTTCATCCCGCCGGAGAACGGCAACAACGGCACGGCGCCCGTTCCCGAGCCGGCCACCCTGCTGCTCCTCGGCAGCGGCCTGATCGGCCTCGCCGGCGCGGCCCGGAGGAAGTTCAAGAAGTAGCCCGAGCGGGCAGCATCTCGGCGCTTAAAAAGAAAAAAGGAAGCGGGGCCTCGGCCCCGCTTCCTTTTTTCCGTCTCTGCCCGGAAGAGCGGGTCAGTCGAATTGCACGATGAAGTCGGCGGCGGCCGGATCCGGGGCCGCCGCCTCCGACAGCTGCACGACGGTGCGGTAGGGCAGCCCGTTTCTTCGGAAGGCGCGCTCCGGGATCCCGTGGCGATACTGGATATGGCCGTTTCCGGCGAGCACCACCATCACGTCCGCGGATAGATGGGCGGCCGCCGACTCGGCCATGACCTCCTCCCAGACGCACTGCGCCAGGTAGAAATCCTCGAAGCGCGTCCGGCCTCGGAAATCGTGGCGGTCGAACGCGCGGCGCGCCTGCTCGCGGTGCGCCGCCTGCTCCGTGTCCAGCACGAGCGGCAGGTACGCCTTCTCGCCCGCCGCGAGGTGCTCGAGGCCGCCCGTGCGGATCTTGGGCGGGATGTGGAAGGGGAGGTTCAGCGCCACGATGCGGATTCCCTGCTCCTTGAGGAAATCCAGGATCGGGCGGTAGAGGCCGTAGTCGAACCGCCAGTTGGCGTACCAGTGGGTCCGGCGCAGGAAGGACTCCTCATCGAGCCCCCCGGCGGACCAGCGGTCGAGCACGGGCTGGTAGGAGCGGTCGAACATCTCGAGCCCGACGGCGAGGCCGGCGCCCCGCTCCCGCAGGGCGCGGATGACGCGCAGCTGGAAGTCGTGGTGCCGCGCGTCGGTGTGCACTTCGCCCAGGTAGACGATCCGGGCCTCCCGGAGGCCGTCCAGCATCCGGGCGAAGGAGACCTCGGCGCCCGCCGCCGAGGAGTGGATCCGCACCCGTGGCTCGCGCGTCTCCGGCGGCGCCCCCCCGTCCCGCGGCGGTCCGAAAGCCTTCAAGGCGCACCCCCCGTTGAGCGCCAGCGCGAGGGAGAAGAAGAGCGCCGGCGGCCATAAGTTCGATCGACGGAATTGCTTTGCCGCGTCAAATGGCATAGGCTGGGGCTCCGCAAACGCCCGGCCGCCGGCGGCGGCCGACCGGGAGGGACCGCATTCCGCCGTGGCGAAGCACACCTCCGTATTCCGGCATCCGCTCGTGGTCGCGGCGGGCGCATTGACGCTGCTCGGCGCGGTGTTCGCCTTCGCGGTGATCGGCATGACGGTGGCCGGCGAGAGCCCCGCCTTCGGCCGGGCGGCCTGGGTCCCGCGGCTGCTCGCGGCGGCGAGCGGCTTCCTCGTGGCGGCCTTCGTGCTGCGGCGCCTGCGCGGCCTTTTCAAGTGAGACGCCGCGCCCGGAGGGGCGGCAGGCTACTTCGCGGCGGGCTCCGCGAGCATGAGCCGGATAATGGTGAGGAACTGGTCGGGAGGGATGTACCCCGGGCGGTGGCCGATGATCTCCCCGCTTCCGGCGATGAACCAGGAGTCCGGAAGGCCCTTCACCTTGAAAAGCGCGGCGGTCGCCGGCTCGCGGTCGGTGTCGACCCGGATCGCGATGAAATCGCGGTTCAAGGCGGCGATGACCTCCGCCTCCTGAAAGGTCTTGCGCTCCATCTCCCGGCAGTAGCCGCACCACTCGGCGGTGAAGTGCAGAAAGGCCCTTTTCTTCTCGAACCGGCTGCGCGCCATGCCGGCCTCGTAGCCATGCCATTCGATCTTGGCGCCGGCGGCGCCGGCGGCGTCGAACCCGCACCCCAGGCAGAGCGCCAGCGCCACCAGGCGCCAGAGCGCCATCCTCCCCCCGGCGGTCGATGGTCTTTCCCGGTTCGTCGCCACCCCCGCGGCGTCCTCAGTGGTTGTTCGCATCGGCGAAGTGCTTGATCATCAGCTCCCCCAGCTCCTTGGAGCGCTGGGTGGCGGCTTCCACGGCGTTGATCAGCGTCGTCCGCAGCCCGCCCTTCTCGAGCGTGTGGATCCCGGCGATGGCGGTCCCGCCGGGCGAGGTCACCCGGTCCTTCAGCTGGCCGGGGTGCTCGCCGGTCTCCATCAGCATCTTGGCGGCGCCGAGCACCGTCTGGGCGGCGAGGTACTGGGCGTCCTTGCGGGAGAGCCCCATCTTGACCCCGGCATCGGCGAGCGCGTCGACGATGATGAAGATGTAGGCCGGGCCGCTGCCGCTTAAGCCCGTGATGGCGTCCATGAGGTAGTTCTCGCGCAGGAAGACGGCCTTGCCGACCGAGTTGAAGATGGCGAGCGCCAGCTCGATGTCCTCCGGGCGCGCATGCCGGCCCGCCGAAAGCGCGGTCGCCGACTCCTTGACCGAGGCGGCGATGTTGGGCATGACCCGGATGAGCCGAAGCTCCCGGCCGAGCAGCGACTCGATCGCCCGCAGCGGCACCCCGGCGGCGATCGAAATGACGAGCTTGGTCATGTCGAGGGCCTCGGCGGTCTCCTTGAGCACCTCGGCCATGAGCTGCGGCTTGACGGCGTAGATGACGACATCCGACTGGCTCACGGCGGCGCGGTTGTCGGAGGCGGTGCGCACCCCGTAGCGCGCCTCGAGCTCCCGGAGCCGCTCGGGGCGGACGTCCGTGCAGAGGATCTCCTGCGGCCGGGCCGAACCCGAGACGATCAAGCCGCTCACCAGCGCTTCCCCCATGTTGCCCGACCCCAGGATGCCGAGCTTCAACCCGATTTCCATATTGCCGACCGCCCTCCTTTCGCGGCGCGCCTTCCGCCCGCGCGCGGTGCCGGCGCCGCCCTGCCCGGAAGCCCGCCCCGGTCCGGGGCGCGGCCGCCGCCCCCGGAGACGCCGAACGGCCGCGAAGCGCGCCCCCGGCGTTTTCCGAGCTTCCCGGCGGGAAGTCTTAGAAACTCGGGCGGCGGGTGTCAAGGAATAAGTTTTCCGCCGCCCGGGGCTTGACAGGCGGCGGCGCCGGCTGGTATTAATGGTCTAACCATTATAACCTACGCCGGCCGGGGCGCGCCCGGCTTCAAGGACGCGGGGCTGCGATGTTCCAGGCCGCCAAACCCACCAAGGTTTTCCAGGATGTGGTCGCCCAGATCGAGGAGGCGATTCTCGCCGGCCGCATCGCCGCCGGCGAGCTGCTGCCCCCCGAGCGCGATCTGAAGGCGATGCTCCGGGTGAGCCGCGGCACGCTGCGCGAGGCCCTGCGGGTCCTCGAGCAGAAGGGGCTGATCGAGATCCGGCTCGGGGTGGGCGGCGGCTCGCGGGTCCGCGCCGTCGACGCCGGACAGGTCAGCGCGAGCCTGGGGCTGCTCATCCGCTCCCAGAAGGTGTCGCTGCCCCACCTCGCGGAGTTCCGCGAGGCCCTGGAAGGCACCGTCGCCGCCCGCGCGGCGGCCGGCCGCAGCGCCGAAGACCTCGCGCGGCTGCAGGGGCTGCTCGCCGAGGCGGCCGGCGGCGGGGCCGGACGGCTGAGCCGCGGCCGGCTGCTCGAGGTCGACCGGCGCTTCCACACGCTGGTCGCGCAGATGACCGGAAACCCGATTTTCGTGAGCGTCCTGACCTCGATCCACGAGAACATCCACCGCTACTACGAGCGCTACCTGTCGATGAAGCGCCGCGACCTCGAGGAGAACTACCGCGACCTGTGCGCGCTCGCGCAGGCGATCGAGCGGGGCGACGCGGAAAACGCGCGCGCGCTCGCGCAGAGCCACGTCCGCCGCTTCAGCGGCTACATGCTCGCGCGCGAACGCGGCGACAAGCCGCCGGCCACGCCCCCGAAACGGACGAAAGGGCGCCCATGAGAATCGCCTCCCACCCCATTCTCCCGATCCCCGAAAGACGCGCCGTCCCCTTCACCTGGAACGGGGCGGAGCTCGCGGGCGTCGCCGGCGAGCCGATCTCCGCCGCGCTCGTCGCCAGCGGCATCCACGTCTTCGGCCGCCACCCGAAGGACGGAAGCCCCCAGGGGATCTTCTGCGCGAACGGCCAGTGCTCCCAGTGCCTGGTGATCGCCGACGGCCGGCCCGTCAAGGCCTGCATGACGCCGCTGCAGGCCGGGATGGCGGTCGAAAGCGTCGAGGGGCTCCCCCGGCTGCCGGCCGACGACGCCCCGCCGGAGACGGCGCCGGTTCCGTCCGTCGAAACCGACGTCCTCATCATCGGCGGCGGCCCGGCCGGGCTGTCGGCGGCGATCGAGCTCGGCCGCTGCGGGGTGCGCACCCTGCTCGTCGACGACAAGGACCGTCTGGGCGGCAAGCTCGTGCTCCAGACCCACAAGTTCTTCGGCTCGGTCGCGGACTCCCACGCCGGGACCCGCGGCTTTGAAATCGGCCGGATGCTCGCAGCCGAGCTCGCCCGCCACCCGTCGGTCGAGGTGTGGCTCGACACGACCGCCGTCGCGGTCTTCGCCGACCGGGCGGTGGGGGTCGTCCGCGGCGGCCGGTACGCGCTCGTCAGGCCGCGCAAGCTCCTGGTGGCCACCGGCGCCCGCGAGAAGATGCTCCCCTTCCCCGGCAACACCCTGCCCGGGGTCTATGGGGCGGGCGCCTTCCAGACGCTCGTCAACCGCGACCTCGTCCGTTCCTCCTCACGGGTCCTCATCGTCGGCGGCGGCAACGTGGGGCTGATCGCCGGCTACCACGCCATTCAGGCGGGGATCGAGGTGGCCGCGCTCATCGAGGCGCTGCCCGAGGTCGGCGGCTACCAGGTCCACGCCGACAAGCTGCGCCGCCTCGGCGTCCCCATCCACACCCGGCACACGATCGTCTGCGCCGCGGGCTGCGACCACGTGGAATCGGCCACGATCGCCGAGCTCGACCCGGGCTGGCGGGTCGTCCCGGGCACCGAGAAGACGCTCGCGGTGGACACCGTCCTCGTCGCCGTGGGGCTCGCCGAGGTGAACGAGTTCACCCTCAAGGCGAAGCAGTTCGGCCTGGAGGTCTTCTCCGCCGGGGACGCCCAGGAGATCGCCGAGGCCTCGGCCGCCATGTTCACCGGCCGGATCGAGGGGCTGAAGATCGCGCGCGCGCTCGGCGCGACCGCGGAGGAGGTGCCGCCGGAATGGGACGAAAAGGCGCGGATCCTCAAATCCCGGCCGGGAGGCGTCGTGCGCCGAGAGCCCCCCGACATGCCGGCGGACGGGGTCTACCCGGTTTTCCACTGCTTCCAGGAGGTCCCCTGCAACCCCTGCACGGCGGTCTGCCCGCAGCGGGCGATCCGCACCGAAAACGACGCCATCACCGGGCGGCCCGCCTTCGAGAGCGATGCGCCCTGCACGGGCTGCGCGGCCTGCGTCGCCGTCTGCCCGGGGCTCGCCATCACGCTCGTCGACGGCCGCCAGGACCCGGAGCACCCGCTGGTGACGCTCCCCTACGAGCTCCGGCGCGACCCCGTGGCGGTGGGCGGAAGCGTCCCGCTCACCGACGCGGAGGGCGCCGTCCTCGGCCGGTTCCCGGTCGTCAAGGTCGCCGCCCGCAAAAAACACCCCGGGACGCTCCTGGTCACCGTGCGCGCCGACCGCGCCGTGGCGCGCCGGGCGGCCGGGATCTGGGTCCAGGAGCGGCCGATCGAGCCGATGGGCCTCTACGCCAAGGCCCCGCCGCGCGACGAGGCGGTCATCTGCCGCTGCGAGCGGGTGACGGCCGGCGAAATCCGGGCCGCCATCCGCGAGGGCGTGCGGGACCTGAACCAGCTCAAGGCGCTCACCCGCGCCGGGATGGGGGCCTGCGGGTCGAAGACCTGCCGGCCCATGATCTGGCGCCTGTTCCAGGAGGAGGGGATCGATGCCGCCGGCGTCACCGACCGCGTCGACCGGCCGCTCTTCGTCGAGGTGCCGATCGGCAGCTTCGCGGGCATCGAGGAAAAGCAGCATGGATAAGCCTTACGACGTCATCGTCGCCGGGGCGGGCTCGGTCGGGCTGCCCGCCGCCGTGGCCCTCGGCGAACGCGGCCTGCGCACCCTGGTCGTCGACCTGCACCCCTCCCCCGGCCAGGGGGAGAACAAGCACGCCATCGGCGGGGTGCGGGCCACCCACTCGGCGCCCGGGAAGATCCTCGCCTGCCGGCGTTCGATCGCCATCCTCTCGCGCTGGCGCGAAACGCACGGCGACGACATCGAGTGGCTTCCCGGAGGCTACCTCTACCCGGTCTACCGCGAGGAGGACGCCCGGCTGCTCAAGCAGCTGCTGCCCCTGCAGCGCTCCTTCGGCCTGGCCAACGATTTCGTCGCGCCCGAGGAGGTCCGCGCCATCGTCCCCGGAATCAACCCCGCGGGCCTGATCGGGGGCACCTTCGCGCCCGGGGACGGGTCCATCTCGCCGCTGCTGCTCGCCAACGCCCTCTACCGGCGGGCGCGGCGCCTGGGGGTCGAATTCCGCTTCAAGGAGAAGATCACCCGCATCCGCGCCGCCGGCGGCCGCGTCGCCGGCGTTGAGACCGACCGCGGCCGCTACGCCGCCCCGGTGGTGGTGGACTGCGCCGGCCCGCTCTCGGCGGAGCTCGCCCAGACGGCCGGGATCCGCCTCCCCGTCGTGCCCGACTGCCACGAGGCGGCCATCACCGAGCCGGTCGTGCCCTTCTTCCACGCCATGGTGGTCGACATCCGGCCGGCCCCGGGCTCCAAGAATTTCTACTTCTACCAGAACCGCCACGGCCAGGTCGTCTTCTGCATCACCCCGGACCCGCCCATCGTGGGGGTTGACAAGCGCGAGACCTCCGTGTTTCTTCCCCAGGTATGCCGCCGGCTCGTCGGGGTCCTGCCGCGGCTCAAGCACCTGCGGGTGCGCCGCACCTGGCGGGGGCTCTATCCCATGACCCCCGACGGCTCCCCGATCGTCGGGTGGAGCCGCGAGGTCGAGGGGCTGCTGCACGCGACCGGCATGTGCGGGCAGGGGCTGATGCTCGGCACGGGCGTGGGGGAGCTCATCGGCCGCATGGTCGCGCGCACCGCCGCGGCGGACGATGCGACCATGCTCGCGGAATTTTCGCCGTACCGCGACTTCCGGGTCCCCGAAAAACTGAAATGACCCCACCCAAGGAGAACGACATGCCCCGCTTCACCCTGATCAAGCGTCTCGACTACCGGCGCCCGCTTATCGAGCGGGGCTACGCCAACCAAACCCTTCACGTCGATCTCGGAGGGAAGGCGATCGAAGCCCGGCCGGTCGATCCGCGGATGAAGGCGCGCTTCATCGGCGGCAAGGGCTTCGACCTGTGGCTGCTGTGGAACGCGGTCACCGAGACGACGCGCTGGAGCGACCCGGAGAACGCGCTGTGCATCGCCTGCGGGCCCCTCGGCGGCACCCCCTCCTACCCGGGCTCGGGAAAGAGCATCGCCGCGGCCATCTCGCCGCTCACCGGCGCGCCCATCGACTCCAACGTGGGCGGCTACTTCGGGCCCTACTTGAAATTCGCGGGCTTCGACGCGCTCGCCGTCCAGGGGAAATCGGCCCCCGGAACGGTCCTCTTCGTGGACGGCATCGGCCAGCGCGTCGAGATCCACTCGGCCGAGGGGCTCCCGGAGGACGCCTACCGGCTCTCGGAGGCGCTGACGGCGCATTTCGGCGGCGACCAGCCGCGGACCATCTCGGTCGTCACGACCGGCCCGGGCGCGCGCCACACGCGCTTCGGCTGCCTGAACTTCAGCTGGTACGACTTGAAGCGCCGCCGCGCGCGCTACAAGCAGGCCGGCCGCGGCGGCCTCGGCACCGTCTTCGCCGACAAGGGGCTCTCGGCCCTCGTCGTGCGGTCGGACGCCGCCGTTTCGATCGAGACGAACGCGCCGGCGGACCGCGAGCGGCTGAAGACGGTCTCCCGGCTGCACGCGCGCGAAATCGTCGAGCTCGACCCCAAGCAGAACGAAATGGCCGTGATCGGGACGACCCATCTCGTCACCATCATGAACGACCACGACCTGCTGCCGACCCACAATTTCCGTTTCGGCAGCCACCGCGAGGCTCCCAACCTCGGCCAGGCGGTTTTCCGGCGCCTCTTCGACCCCGGGTTCGACGGCTGCTGGATGGGCTGCACCGTCGCCTGCTCCCACGGCATCCGGGACTTCATCCCCTTGACCGGCCCCTTCCGGGGCGAGAAGGTCTTCGTCGACGGCCCCGAGTACGAGACCATCGCCGGCTGCGGCTCGAACCTCGGAATCTTCGACGCGCACACCGTCACCGAGATGAACTTCTACTGCGACGCCTACGGCCTGGACACGATTTCGGTCGGCACCGCGATCGCCTTCGCCATGGAGTGCTTCGAGCTCGGGGCGCTCGGCCGCGAGCACACCGGCGGCATGGACCTCGGGTTCGGCAACCGCGCCGCGGCCCTCGAGCTCGTCCACCAGATGGCCCGCGGCGAGGGCTTCGGCGCCGTCGTCGGCCAGGGGGTGCGCCGGATGAAGGCCCACTTCGTGGAAAAATTCGGCGCCGACCCCCGGCTGCTCGAGGACATCGGCATGGAGGCGAAGGGCCTCGAGTTCTCCGAGTACATGACCAAGGAGTCGCTCGCGCAGCAGGGCGGCTACGGGCTGGCGCTGAAAGGGCCCCAGCACGACGAGGCCTGGCTCATCTTTCTCGACATGGTGCACCACTACATGCCCACGTTCGAACAGAAGGCCGAGGCGCTGCACTGGTTCCCCATGTTCCGCACCTGGTTCTCGCTCTGCGGCCTGTGCAAGCTTCCCTGGAACGACATCATCCCCGAGGACAACGCCCAAAGCCCCGAGCCGGCGAAGGTGATGAAGCACGTCCGCTGGTACGCCGAGTACTTCAGCGCCGTCACCGGCCGGGAGTCCTCGCCCGAGGACCTCATCGCCATGAGCGAGGCGGTCTACAACTTCCAGCGCATCTTCAACCTGCGCATGGGGTTCGGCCGCCGGGAGCACGACCGCCTGCCCTACCGCGCGATGGGCCCCGTCACCGAGGCCGAGTACGACTCCCGCGCCGAGCGCTACGACCGGCAGCTCGTCGAAACCCACGGAGTCGACATCGCCGGAAAGACGACCGCCGAGAAGCTCGCGCGGCTGAGGGAGTTCCGCGAGAAGGCTTACGAGACGCTCAAGGACGCCGTCTACCAGCGCCGCGGCTGGACGCCGGAGGGGATCCCGACGCTGGCGACCGTCAAGCGCCTGGGCATCGACTTCCCGGAGGTGGTCGCCCTCCTGGCGCGGCACGGGGTCACGGCATGATCCGTCTGGGCGGCCGCGAGATCCCCTGGCGGCCGGGGATGACGGTCGCGGACCTGCTCCGCGAGCACGGCGGCGGCGCCGAATGCCCGGTCGTGCGCGTGAACGAGGAGTTCGTCTCGCGGCCGAACTTCGCCGCGATGCCGGTGCCCGACGGGGCGGAGGTCTTCATCATCCCGATGATCGCCGGGGGGTGATCCCCCCGGCGCCGACCGTCTTGCGCCGCCGCCCGCGGTTTCCCTTCCCCGCGGCGGACGATTGCCCCCGCCCGAAATTCATGATATCCTTAAATAATCAATCTGCGGGCGCGGACGCCCTTTTCCGCTCAAGTTCCGGCGGCTTCCGGCCGAAATAGCTCTCAGCAAAAGGGCCGTCCGGGGCGCAAGCGGGTCGCTCCCGGAGCGGCGCAGCCGGCGTCGGCAGCCGCCCGCCCGCGGCGCGTGGTCAAGCGCGCCGCGATGCCGCCTTTCGGAGGGGCTGCCATGATCGCTGGAAATTTTCTGCTGGCCGTCGCCAAGGTTCTCGACATGATCCTGACGGTGTACGTGTGGATCGTCATCGCCCGCGCGGTGCTCTCGTGGGTGAGCCCCGATCCCTACAACCCGATCATCCGGTTCATCCACGCGCTGACCGAACCGGTGCTCGCGCCGATCCGCCGGCGCCTGCCGATCGCCTTCGGCGCCGTCGACCTGTCGCCGGTCGTGGTCATGCTGGCGGCGGTTTTTCTCCAGCAGTTCGTCGTGGCGAGCCTGTTCGACATCGCGCAGCGAATGCGATAGGAGGTGCCGGCCATGACCCTCACCCCGCTCGACATCCAGAAGCAGCGCTTCAAGGTCCGCCTGAAAGGGTACGACCCCGCCGCCGTGGAGGCCTTTCTCGAACAGGCCGCCGCGGCGCTCGAGGAGGCGCAGCGCGAGAATTTCCGCCTCGGCGAAACCGTCGGCCGGCTGACCGGCGACCTCGAAGGGTACCGCCAGCGCGAAGGCGCCTTTAAAGCGGCCCTGCTGCAGTCGCAGAAGGTGATCGACCAGATGCAGCAGAACGCCCGCAAGCAGGCCGAGCTGATCGTCGCCGAGGCGGAGACCCGGGCGGCCCGGCTCCTCGGGCAGTCCCAGAACCGCCTGGCGCAGCTGCAGGAGGAGATCGCCGCGCTGAAGCGCCAGCGCATCGACATCGAGGTCGAGATCGAGGCCGTCATCGAGCGCCACCGCCGTCTGCTCGCGAGCGGCCGCGAGGCGAACCAGGCGCAGGACGGCCAGGACGGGAAGCTGATGGTCTTCAAGACGCCGCGCTGAGGGCGGCGCGGCGCGCGGTTCATCCCCTTCACCCAAGCGACGGCGAGGCGCGGGTTATGGCGAAAATCGATGCCTTCTTCAAGCTGATGCACGAGCAGGGGGCCTCCGACCTCCATCTCGTCGCCGGACAGCCGCCGGCGCTGCGCATCCGCGGCGACATCGAGCGGATCAAGTACAAGGTCCTCACGAGCGAGGACCTGCGCGCGATGCTCTACGAGGTGACCCCGGAGAGCAAGATCAAGGTCTTCGAGGAGACCGGCGACGTCGACTTCGGCTACGAGATCCCGGGGCTCGCGCGCTACCGGGCCAACTTCTTCATGCAGAAGAACGGCGTCGGGGCCGTCTTCCGCGAGATCCCGAGCACCATCACCACGGCCGAGCAGCTCGGGCTGCCGCAGGTGGTCTCCAAGCTCGCGCTCCTGCCGCGCGGGCTGATCATCGTCACCGGCCCGACCGGCAGCGGCAAGTCGACGACCCTCGCGGCCATCATCGACGTCGCCAACCGCCACCGCAAGGACCACATCATCACGGTGGAGGACCCGATCGAGTTCGTTCACCAGAGCCAGGGGTGCATCATCAACCAGCGCGAGATCGGCATCCACACCAAGTCCTTCGCCACCGCGCTGCGCGGAGCCCTGCGCGAGGACCCGGACATCATCCTGGTGGGCGAAATGCGCGACCTGGAGACCATCTCGCTCGCCGTGGAGGCCGCCACCACCGGGCACCTCGTCTTCTCGACGCTGCACACCTCCGGGGCGACGAAAACGGTCGACCGCGTGATCGAGGTCTTCCCCTCCCAGGAGCAGGCGCTGATCCGCTCGACGCTCGCCGACGGCATCCGGGCCGTCATCTCCCAGGTGCTCTTCAAGCGCATCGACCGCCTCGGGCGCATCGTCGCCCTCGAGATCATGATCGCCACCCCGGGGGTGCGCAACCTCATCCGGGAAGGCAAGAGCCACCAGATCCCCTCCATGATCCAGACCGGCAAAAAGTACGGGATGACGCTGCTCGACGACTCGATCATGGAGCTCTTGAAACGCGGCGTGATCAGCGCCGAGGACGCCTACGCCAAGTCGAACGACAAGGCGCGCTTCCGGCCGCTGTTGAAGTCCCAGCCGGCCGACTTCACCGAGGCCTGAACGAGAACCGGGGCCGCCGGTGCCCTGCGGCGCCGCGCCCCGAGCCGAGGACAACGTGAAAAAACAGGAAATCGACCACATCCTGGTCAAAATGCTCGATTCCCACCGCGAGGTTTCGGACTTGAACTTCACCGTGGGCAAGCCCTTCCAGGTCGAGAGCTCGGGGGAGCTCGTGCCCGTCGAGATCCGCAACGGCGCGCGCCCGCTCACCCCGTTCCAGACCGAGACGATCGCGCTCAACCTGATCGGCCAGGACCGCCGCCTGACCGAAGCGCTGCTGCATACCGGCTCCTGCGACCTGTCCTACGTGCTGCCCGGCAAGGCGCGCTTCCGGGTCAACATCTTCAGCCAGGGAAGCAACTTCTCCATCGTCTGCCGCAAGCTCGAGTCGAAAATCCCCACGATCGACGAGCGCGGCCTGCCGCCGGTGATGCACCAGATCGCCAAGGAGAAAAACGGGATCGTCTTCGTCACCGGGGCGACCGGCTCGGGCAAGACTACCTCGCTCGCGGCGATTCTGGACGAGATCAACGAAACCCGGTCGGTGCACGTCGTCACCCTCGAGGACCCGGTGGAATACCAGCACCCCCACAAAAAGGCCACCTTCAACCAGCGGGAGCTCGGCACCGACTTCGACAGCTACGCGAACGGGCTGCGGGCCGCCCTGCGCCAGGCCCCGAAGGTGATCCTCGTCGGAGAGATGCGCGACCGGGAGACGATCGAGATCGGGCTGAGCGCCTCCGAAACCGGGCACCTCGTGCTGACGACCCTGCACACGACCGACGCCGGCTCCACCGTGAACCGCATCCTCGGCATGTTCCCCAACGAAGACGAGCAGCAGGTGCGCATCCGGCTGGCCGACTCGCTGCGCTGGATCGTCTGCCAGCGCCTGCTGCCCCGGGTGGGCGGCGGCCGGGTGGCCGCCTTCGAAGTCCTGGGCACCAACCTGCGGGTGAAGGACGTGATCCTGAACGGCGAGGCCGAGGGCAAGACCTTCCACGACATCATGGAGGCCGGCAAGGCCTTCGGCATGACGACGTTTGACGACTCCCTGGTCGGTCTCTACGAGGCGGGCCTCATCACCCAGGAGACGGCGATGGGCTACGCCTCGCACCGCGGCGTCGTCGGCCGCGGCATCGACGTGATCAAAAGCGCGCGCGGCGAGGCGACCACCGACATCTCCAAGCTCGAGATCGACCGCAGCTACAACAAGATGGTCTGACGCGCGACCGGAAGATCCGCCGGAGGACGGGCCCCCATGGACATCGTGTGCGCGAAGTGCAAAGGCAAGTTCAGAATCGCGGCCGCCAAGCTGCCGGCCGGCCTCCCGGCGGCCCTGCCCTGCCCGAAATGCGGCGCCCGCATCGCCGTCGGCACCGCCGCCCCCGCCGGCGCGGCGGCGGAGAAGGTGCGGCTGAACGAGGTCGATGCCGGCGCCTACAACTCCGCCGACCGGCCCTTCGACTTCGTGGAGGAGGAGGGCAAGACGGCGCTCGTCTGCGAGCCGGACCCGCGGCGGCGCCAGGTGATCCAGGCGGCGCTCGCGGCCATGGAGTACCAGATCACGGTCGCCGAAAACTCCCGCGACGCCCTGAAGCGCATGCGCTACCACACCTACGACGTCCTGGTGGTGAACGAGGACTTCGACACCGACACCCCGGAGGCGAACGGGGTGCTGATCTATCTCGAGCGCCTCAGCATGTCGGTCCGCCGCGCCATGTTCGTCGTGCTGATGAGCGGGCGCTACCGCACCATGGACAACATGACCGCCTTTCTGAAAAGCGTGAACCTGGTGGTCAACAACAACAACGCGGAGGACTTCGGAAAGATCCTCGGCCGCGGGCTGACCGAGCATTTGACCTTCTACCGCGTCTTCCGCGAAAAGCTGAAGGAGACCGGGCGGGCCTGAGCCCCGCCGCCGGTCCGGCGCGGGGGTTGACAGCCGGGCCCGATCGGGGGATGGTGGCGGCCGCTCACCATTTTCGCGGAGGACCCCCGTGGCGCCCCGGATCGAGAGCTTCGACGGCGGCATCGACCTGATCCACCTGACCCCGCCGCTCGAAGGATTTGCGGATTTCATCGGCGTGTGGCTCCACGCCGGCCCCCCCGCCTTCCTGGTGGATGTCGGCCCGGCCGCGACGGCCGAAGACCTGCTCGCCGCGCTCTGCGCCCGCGGCGTCGCCCGGCTCGACTACCTCCTGCTCACCCACATCCACCTCGACCACGCCGGCGCGGCCGGCCGCATCGCCGCGGCCTTCCCGCAGGCGGCCGTCGTCTGCCATGCCAAGGCCCTCCCGCATCTCGCCGACCCCGGGCGCCTGTGGGAGGGCAGCCGCAAGGTGCTGGGGGAGGTCGCCGACGGCTACGGCCGCCCCGAGCCCGTCGAGCCCGGGCGCCTGCTGCCGGCCGAACGCCTGGTTGCCGGCCCGATCCGCGCCCTCGAAACCCCCGGCCACGCCGTGCATCACGTGAGCTACTTGACGCCGGCCGCCCTGTTCATCGGCGAGGCCGCCGGGGTGTGGTACCCCATGGGGGGCGGAGAGGGCTACCAGCGGCCGGCGACGCCGCCCCCGTTTTTCCTGGACAGCGCGCTCGCCAGCCTCGATGCGCTGCTCGCGCTGGCTCCGGGACGGACGGCCGTCGGCCACCTCGGCCTGTGCCCGGACGGACGCGCCCTGATCGCGCGCCATCGCCGTCAGCTCGTCTTCTGGGAGGCGTGGCTCGCGCGTCGTCTCGACCGGTTCCCGGAGGACGACGCGGCGCGGGCGGCCCTCGAGGGGTTGGCGGCCGAGGACCCGCTGCTCGCGAACCTCCCGCGCTTTCCGCCGGCGGCGCGCCGGCGGGAGGAGTACTTCCTGTCGAACAGCCTGGCGGGCATCATCGGCTGGGTGCGCTCGGCGCGGCGGGTGCCGCAGCCGGCCCCGGTCGCGCCGCGGCCGCGATCGCGTCGATCACCTTGACGGTCGCCGCCGTGCCGGCGACGTCGTGCACCCGCACGATGTGGGCGCCGTTCAGGATGGCGGCGGCCACCGCGGCCTGGGTCCCGGTTTCCACCACCGGCAGGTCCGCGGGGATGTCCGGCGCCTCGGAGGGCTTGACGAGGCGGCGGATGAAGGACTTGCGCGAGGGGCCGACGAGGATGGGGAGCTTCAGCGCGGCGAGCTCGGGCAGCCGGGCGATCAGCTCGAGGTTGTGCGCGGCGGTCTTGCCGAAGCCCAGGCCCGGATCGACGATCAGGCGCGACCGCGGGATGCCCGCGGCCTCGGCCGCGGCCGCCGAGCGCGCCAGGCTGTGGCGGATCTCGATCGCCGCATCGCCGTAGACCGGCTCGACCTGCATCGTGCGCGGCTCGCCGCGCATGTGCATGAGAACGACCGGGACGCCGAACTCGGCGGCGACCTCCGCCAGGCGCGGGTCGAGCCGCAGGGCCGATATGTCGTTTACCAGGCAGGCCCCGGCCTCGAGCGCGCGCCGGGCGACCTCGGCCTTGCAGGTATCGATGCTGATGGGCACCGCCACTCGCCGGGCGAGGGCGGCGATGACCGGCACGACGCGGCGGATCTCCTCCGCGGCCGGGATGGGATCGCTGAAGGGGCGGGTCGACTCGCCGCCGACGTCGATGATGTCCGCGCCCTCGGCGGCCAGGCGCTCGGCATGCGCCACGGCGGCCCCCGCGTCGAAGAAGCGGCCGCCGTCCGAGAAGGAGTCCGGGGTCACGTTCAGGACCCCCATGATGGCGGTCCGCCGCCCGAGCTCGAGGGCATGCCCGCCCCAGGCGATGCGGAAGGTTCGGCGCGCGAGCATCGCGGTCGATCGCCGGCGGGCGTCACGCCGGCCCGGCCGCCTGGGCGGCGGGCGGGGGTTCGGCCGAAGACGGGGGGGCGGCCTCCTCCTCGTCCTCGATTTTCTTGGAAGGCAGCTCGATGCCGGGGCGCAGCTCGACGATCAGCTTGTCCAGCTCCTGGCCCATGAGGGTCTCTTTTTCGAGCAGCTGCTCGGCGAGCTTGTGCAGGATGTCGAGATTATCCTCCAGCACCCTGCGGGCGCGCGCATAGCTCTCCCGGATCAGCCGATTGATCTCCTCGTCGATCCGCTGGGCGGTCGCGTCGGAGTAGTCCCGGTGCTGGACGATCTCGCGGCCCAGAAAGACGTGCTCCTCGCCCTTGGAGTAGTTGAGCGGCCCCAGGGAATCGCTCATGCCCCAGCGCCGCACCATCTGCTCGGCGAGCGCCGTCGCCTGCTTGATGTCGTTCGCGGCCCCGGTGCTGATGCGGTTGAAGACGATCTCCTCGGCGGCCCGCCCGCCGTAGGCCACCGCCAGCTCGCTTTCGAGCTGGTCGCGGAACTTGAAGTCGCGCTCCTCGGGCAGGAACCAGGTGACCCCGGCCGCGCGGCCGCGCGGGATGATGGTGATCTTGTTGACCGCGTCGGTTTCGGGCAGGAAGCGCGCAACGAGCGCGTGCCCCCCCTCGTGGTAGGCGGTCACCTTGCGGTCTTCCTCGCGGATCACCTTGGACTTGCGCTCGAGGCCCATGTAGACCTTGTCCTTGGCATCCTCGAAGTCGATGATGTCGAGCCGCTCCTTGCCGCGCTTGGCGGCGAGCAGCGCCGCCTCGTTCACCAGGTTCTCGAGGTCCGCCCCCGAGAAGCCCGGGGTCCCCTTGGCGAGCACGTGCACGTTGACGCCGGGGTCGACCGGGGTCTTGCGCATGTGGACGGACAGGATCTTCTCGCGCCCCTTGATGTCCGGAAGCGACACGACCACCTGGCGGTCGAAGCGCCCGGGCCGGAGCAGGGCCGGGTCGAGCACGTCCGGCCGGTTCGTGGCCGAGATCAGGATCACGCCCTCGTTCGATTCGAACCCGTCCATCTCCACCAGGAGCTGGTTCAACGTCTGCTCGCGCTCGTCGTGGCCGCCGCCCAGGCCCGCGCCGCGATGCCGGCCGACGGCGTCGATCTCGTCGATGAAGATGATGCAGGGCGCGTTCTTCTTTCCCTGCACGAAGAGATCGCGCACCCGCGAGGCGCCGACGCCGACAAACATCTCGACGAAATCCGAGCCGCTGATGCTGAAGAAGGGGACGCCCGCCTCGCCGGCGATGGCCCGCGCGAGCAGGGTCTTCCCGGTTCCCGGCGGCCCCATCAGTAGCACCCCTTTCGGGATCCGGCCCCCCAGCCGGGTGAACTTCTTGGGGTCCTTCAAGAAATCGACGATCTCCTGCAGCTCCTCCTTGGCTTCGTCGATGCCGGCGACGTCCTCGAAGGTCACCTTCTCGGAGGTGTCCGACATGAGCCGCGCGCGGCTCTTGCCGAAGGAAAGCGCCTTGCCGCCGCCGGACTGCATCTGCCGCATGAAGAAAACCCAGACGCCGATCAAGACGAGCATCGGGAACCAGGAGACGAGCAGCGACATGTACCAGGGGGTATCGGGCTCCGGCTTGGCGCTGATGGCGACCCGCTTCTGGCGCAGCAGGTGGATCAGCTCCGGGTCCTGCGGGGCGTAAACCTTGAAGCGCGCCCGGTTGACGTCGGTCACCTGGAGCTCCTTGCCCTGGATCACCACCTCGGCGATGCGGTCCTCGTTCACCATGGCGAGGAACTGGGAGTAATTCAACGTGGAGTCGGAAATGTGCTGCTGGCTGAAGAGGTTGTAGAGCATGACCAGCATCAGGGTGATGACCAGCCACAGGGCGAGGTTTTTATAAAAAGGATTCAAACGGGTCGTCCTCCCCAAGCGAAATGCCGCATAACCCGACTATCCCGTGTTTACTGATAAAAATCAAGAGCCCGATCGACCTGCTAATATAGCCACCATTCAGCCCGGCGCAACGAGCACCTCGGCTTTGATCACCCGCCGGGAGCGCGCCGTCACCCGCACGCGCTCGTCGGGCCGCAGGCCGGCCACCCAGACGATCCTCCCGGCGCTGATCAGAAGCGGCAGCCGCCGGCGCCGGTCGCGCGGGACCTGGTGGTCGCGGAAGAACTTTTTCAGCTTCTGCGTCCCGGCCGCCCCCAGCGGGTGGAAGCGGTCGCCGGGCCGGAAGTTGCGCACGGTGACGGGAAACGAGACCCCGTCGCCGTCGAGAAAGGCGATGTCCGGGGAGGCCGCCGCGATGTCGGCCGGCACGCCGCCGCACAGCTCGGTGAGCACCATCCGCACGCCGGCCGGCGGAATGTCGAGCACCCCCGGGCGCTCCAGCGTGTAGCCGTAGTCCGGGACGTCCGCCGCTTCCCCCCCGTCCGGGCGGCGGTAGAATTCGAGCATGCCCGCCCGGCGGCGGACGCGGACGCCCCGCGGCAGGTGGAGCGGACCGGCGTCCCGGCGCCCCCCCAAGAGGCCCATGATTTGCTCGACATGGGTGAAGCCGGCGCCGCGCAGGCCGCCCCCGGCTTCCGCGAGCGCCCGCCGCACGATGCGCCGCCTGGCCGCCGGCGGGGCCTCCCGCAGCGCATCCTCCCGCAGGGCGAGCCCGCCGCCCGGCCGGGGGCGCCGCGCGGCCGCGAACATCGGCGCGGTCAGGCTCTCGAGCCACGCCTCCTCGGCCCCCAGGATTTCGGCCGTGCGGCCGAGCGCCTCCCGCACCCGGGGGTTGACGGCGCGCTCGAGCTCCGGAATCACCTGCAGCCGGATGCGGTTGCGGTCGAAGGCGGCGTCCGCGTTCGTGCGGTCGGTGCGGAAGGGGATTCGGCGGCAATCGAGATAGGCGAGGATCTCGGCCCGCCGGGCAAGGATCAGCGGGCGGACATAGTGCGGCGGACGGAAGGGGGGGATTCCGGCCAGCCCGCGGCGGCCGCTGCCGCGCAGGAGGTTCAGCAGCAGCGTCTCGGCGTTGTCGTCGGCATGGTGGCCGAGCGCGATCTGCGTGTATCCGCCGGCCGCCGCCGCGGCCTCGAGGAAGCGGTAGCGCAGCTCCCGCGCGGCCTCCTCGAGGCAGAGCCCCGCACGCCGCCGGTGGTCGCGGACATCGGCGTGCGCGAGGTGGAACGGCAGGCCGAGGGCGGCCGCGAGCCCGCGCACGAATTCGGCGTCGCCGTCGGCCTCCGGCCGCAGCCCATGGTGGACATGGGCCACCCCCAGACTGAGGCCCCACCTCGCGGACGAATCGGCCAGCACGTGCAGCAGCGCCGTCGAGTCCGGCCCCCCCGAAACCGCCGCGAGAACCCGGCCCCCGGCAACCAGCAGGCCGTAGGCGTCGCGCGCGGCCTCCACCCGGCGGACAAGCCGGTCGACTGCGGCCTCCATGCGCTTCTTTGCGCCGTTCGTCGTCATGCGTGCAGACCCCGATGGGAAGAAATAGCTTTTTTTCGCTTGAGAAACAACTCGGAACGGTCTATCCTGACGGACGGGTTGTGCTAGGCGGGGAGCTAGCGGTGCCCTGCACCCGAAATCCGCTATAGCGGGGCCGAACCCCCGCCCGAGGGTCCCGGAAAGAGCGCGGTGCCGTTCGATCGGTCGCCACGCAACAGGCGGCCACGAACCTCGTCAGGTCCGGAAGGAAGCAGCGATAAGTGATGCCGGCTGTGTCGTGGTTTTTCCGGTCAAAGACGGCGGCGCGCCTCCGGAGGGGATTCGACGGCGGGTGCACAACCCGTTTTTCCTGCAAAATACAATAACCCTCTATTTTTCCGATAAATTTTCCTCGCCGCCTCGCCTTGACAACCAGAACCCCTGTTTTATTTTCTCGGCGTCTAAAAAAATGATGAGCTGACAAACGGTTACGAAATCTGCACCCAGCGGGCGCATCAGCGGAAGGGCCATGTCGGAAGCGAAGAAAATCAGGGTGGTCGGAACCGATTCGGGCGAGACGGAGACGGAGGCCAGCCAGGCGCCTCAGGGCGTTGCGAAGCCGGACGACGCGCCGCCCGAAGGGGACTCAAGGCCGCCGGCCGGCGACGAGACCACCGATCTGCGGGCGGAGCTCGAAAACCGCAAGAAGGAGTATGAGGAGACCTACGAAAGGCTCCTGCGGGTGAGCGCCGAATTCGAAAATTTCAAGAAGCGCTCGGCCCGCGAAATGGAGGAGCTGCGCAAGTTCGCCAACCAGTCGCTTCTGAAGGAGATGCTCTCGGCGCTCGACCACATCGAGCTCGCGCTCGCGAGCGCCCGGTCGGCCTCCGCCCCGGACCCGAAGCTCGTCGAGGGGCTGGAATTGACGCTGCGGGAGCTTCTGCGGCTCTTCGAGCGCTTCCACGTGAGGCCGGTCGAAGCGGTGGGCAAGCCCTTCAACCCGGAGTTTCACGAGGCGATCATGCGCGAGGAGTCGGCGGATCAGCCGGAGAACACCGTGGTGCGCGAGCTGCAGAAGGGCTACACCATCAACGGCCGCCTGCTGCGGCCGGCCCTCGTGGCCGTCGCCGCGCCGCCGCCCGGACCGGGCTCGGAGGCGGGCGATTGAAGCGGCGGGAGCGCCGACCCGCGGGCGCCGGACGATTTTACGAAATCATGGGAATCATCCAACGTTTTCGACCGAGGCGGATCAAGGAGGACAACGAGCATGCCTAAAGTCATCGGAATCGATCTGGGAACCACCAACTCCTGCGTGGCCGTCATGGAGGGCAGCGAACCCAAGGTCATCACCAACCCCGAGGGGGGCCGCACGACGCCCTCGGTCGTCGCCATCACCGAGAGCGGGGAGCGTCTGGTCGGCCAGATCGCCAAGCGCCAGGCGATCACCAACCCCGAGAACACGGTCTTCGGCGTGAAGCGGCTGATCGGACGCAAGTTCGGGTCGCGCGAGGTGCAGTACGACCGCAAGGTCCTGCCCTACAAGATCGACGAGGCCCCCAACGGGGACGCGCGTCTGTCGATCCGCGGCAAGAACTACAGCCCCGCCGAGATTTCATCCTTCATCCTGGCCTTCATCAAGAAGTACGCCGAGGACTACCTCGGCGAAAAAGTGACCGATGCCGTCATCACCGTGCCGGCCTACTTCGACGACAGCCAGCGCCAGGCCACCAAGGACGCGGGCAAGATCGCGGGCCTGAACGTGCTGCGGATCATCAACGAGCCGACCGCGGCCGCGCTCGCCTACGGAATGGACAAGAAGCGCGAGGAGAAGATCGCCGTCTTCGACCTCGGCGGCGGGACCTTCGACATTTCGATCCTGGAGATCGGCGAGGGGGTTTTCGAGGTCAAGGCCACCAACGGCGACACCCACCTCGGCGGCGACGACTTCGACATGCGGGTCATCACCTATCTCGCCGACGAGTTCCGCAAGGACCAGGGGATCGACCTGCGCAACGACAAGATGGCGCTGCAGCGGCTGAAGGAGGCCGCCGAAAAGGCCAAGATCGAGCTGTCGACCTCGATGGAAACCGACATCAACCTGCCCTTCATCACGGCGGACGCCTCGGGGCCCAAGCACCTCAACATCAAGATGACCCGGGCGAAGCTCGAGGGGCTGGTGAGCGACCTCCTCGACAAGCTCGAGGAGCCCTGCCGGACCTGCATGAAGGACGCCGGCCTGAGCCCGCGCGAAATCCACGAGGTCATCCTGGTCGGCGGCATGACGCGCATGCCGGCGGTGGTCGACCGCGTCCGGCGCATCTTCGGCAAGGAGCCGCACAAGGGCGTCAACCCCGACGAGGTGGTGGCCGTCGGCGCGGCCATCCAGGGCGCGGTGCTCAAGGGCGATGTGAAGGACGTGCTGCTCCTGGACGTGACCCCGCTGTCGCTCGGCATCGAGACCCTGGGCGGCGTCATGACCAAGCTGATCGAGAAGAACACCACCATCCCGACGCGCAAGAGCCAGATCTTCTCCACGGCGACCGACAACCAGCCGGCGGTTTCGATCCATGTCCTGCAGGGCGAGCGCGAGATGGCCGCCAACAACAAGACCCTCGGCCGCTTCGAGCTCGTGGGCATCCCCCCGGCCCCGCGCGGGGTGCCGCAGATCGAAGTCACCTTCGACATCGACGCCAACGGGATCGTGAACGTCTCGGCCAAGGACAAGGCGACCGGCAAGGAGCAGTCGATCCAGATCACGGCCTCCTCGGGCCTGTCGAAGGAGGAGATCGAAAAGCTCGTCAAGGACGCCGAAATGCACGCCGACGAGGACCGCAAGAAGCGCGAGCTCGTCGAGGCGCGCAACCACGCCGACACGCTGATCTACTCGACCGAGCGCTCCATCAAGGACCTCGGCGACAAGGTCGACCACGCGACGAAGGCGAAGGTCGAGGAGGCGATCGAGAAGCTGCGCAAGGCGATGGAAGGCAGCGACAAGGACGAGATCCGGCGTCTGAGCGAAGAGCTCACGAACGCCTCGCACAAGCTCGCCGAGGCGATGTACCAGCAGGCCTCCCAGGCCGAAAGCGCGAAACACGCCGGGGGCCCGGGCGCAGAGGCCGGAGCGGGCGGTCGATCGGCGAAGCCCGACGACGACGTGGTGGACGCCGACTTCGAAGAGGTGAAGGAAGACAAGCGCTGAGGCCGGGACGGGCCGCCGCCGGGCGATGCCCGCGGGTCGCCTGCGGGCATCGCCGCCGGAAGGGGTCAGAGGTCCGGCCGCTGCAACCGCCGGTCGCCGAGCGGAGAGGATGGCGTAGATGGAAGAGGAGCGAAACGGCAGCGAGGCGGTCGATGCCCTGTGCCGGGAGTGCGGCCATGCGTTCAAGCTGTATGTCGACCGCGTGATCCCCGCGGAGAAGCAGGCGACGCCGGAGCGCGACGTCGCCTGCCCGGTCTGCGGGTGCGGCGATTGCCGCATCGGCCGATAGCCGGAAGCGGCCGGCGGCGTCTTGAGGCCGTGATCCGGCCTGAGGCGGCGCCTAAGAATGCCCACGCGGGCTCAACCGCCGGCGGCGCCGGCGGATCGCCGCGCGCCGTGGCTGAGGGCCGGCCGCCTGGCTCCCCCAGCCTGTCGGGGGCGACCGCCGGATCGGCCGCATGCTTGAAACGACCCGGAAGGGCCTTGAGTGGGTCCATTCCGGCGAGATGCATCCGAAGGAGCCGCAAACGATGGACGTGAAGAAGATCCTCTGGCCCACCGACTTTTCGAGCATCGCGGAGAAGGCGCTGCCCCACGTCAAGGCCGTCACGGCGCAGTTCGGCGCGGAGATCCACGTGCTCTACGTCATCGAGGACACCGCTCACCACGACGGCTGGTACGGCGCGTTCGAGCCCAAGCGCGTGGAGGAGCTCATGGAGCATGCCCGCAAGACGGCGTCCAAGCGTCTCGGGCAGATCTGCGAAAAATACATGGAGGGCTGCCCGCTCTACGTCAAGCACGTGGCGATCGGGGACCCGGCGCAGGAGATCCTCAAGCTGATCGAAAAAGAGGGCATCGACCTGGTCGTGATGGCGAGCCACGGCGCCGAAGGCCGCTTCCGCTTCGGCAGCGTCACGGAAAAGGTGCTCAAGGCCTCCCGCGTCCCCGTCACCGTTATTCCGGTCGAGCCGGCGAAGTAAAGCGCCCGCCGCCCGCCCGGCTACCCGCCGGAGGTCTGCGGGAAAGCCGTGTTGGCATAGAGGTACTCCATCTTCTCCTTGTGGCGCAGCTCCTCGTTCGCCATGCGCAGCAGCGTCTCGCGGGCCTCCCCGGCGTCATGCTGGGCGGCGAGCTCGCGGTAAAACCGGTGCGAGCGCAGCTCGCGGTGGGCGGCCACGAGGAAGACATCGGCGCTTCCCATCTCCCCGGACACCTCGGGTTCGGCCTGGTGCTCGGCGATGCGGTAGGCGGCGACCTCGCTCAGGCGCAGCGCCTCGGCCCCGAAGCCCCCCTCCCGGTACCTCACGAGGAACTCCCGGTGCTTCTTCTCTTCTGCGGCGATCCAGGCGATCGTTTCGCGGGCGCGCTCCTCTTTGACCTTCCCGCTGAGCTCCATGTAGAACGCGAAGGCGTCCTCCTCGCGCCGGATCGCGGTATCGATCAGCTTGGCCAGTCTGTCATCCATGTGCGGCACCTCCTCGGGTTCCAGGGCGCCGGCAGCCCGCTCCAACGTCGGCCCGCGCCCCCGTCAATCGCTTCCAGAAGTCCGGCCGAGCGCGGCGGCGGCATGCCGCACCGCCGCCCGGGCGGTCGCCAGGGCGATCCCCGCCCCGCATTTCGTGCGCATCCAATCCTGGTGGGCGAGGATCGACCCGGCCGCGAAAAGACGGGGGTGGCGCACGCGGCCCGCCCCCGCTAGCGGCCGAAAAGCCTCGTCGGTCTCGATCCCGGCCGCGTTCACCGGGTGTCCGCGCGGGTCCAGGAACTCCTCGCGGTGCCAGCCGTCGCGCGCCGGCGGCTGGAACACCGGCAGGTCGAAGAGGCTCTCGCGCACCCGCCCGCGGTCGGCCCTGAGCCCGCCGCCCATGAAGCGGCCGGTGGCCAGGATCAGGGCGGCGGCGCGGATCGTCCCCTCCGGCTCCAGGCGGCCGGCCGCGAGCCGGAACCCGCCCCCCGGCTCCGCCGCGACGCCGAAGACGCGGCTGTCCAGATGGAGGCGGACCCCGCGGCCGGCCAAACCCCGCTCGAAGGCCTCCTTGAGGCGCAGCCCGGTGACGCCGGGCGGCATCGTGGGGATTTCGAAAAGCGGCCGCCCGATCCGCGCGCGGAGCTCATCCATCACCCCGGCTGACGCGCTGACCCCCAGCACGGCGGGCACCCCGACCGCGGCCTCGCCCCGCAAGCGGGCGGCGATCGCCGCCGCGAAGCGCTCGCGGCCGGCCGGGTGCTCGAGCCCGCGCGCCAGGCGCTCCGTGAAGACGTCCCCGCCGGTTGGCCGCTCGGCAAGCTCGATCGCCGCCGTGCGGACCTCGGCCCCGCCGGAGGCGAAGGCGCCGGCGACCTGCCGGGCGCTGAATCCCTTCAGGCCGGGAATGTCCAGCAGGAGCACCGGCTCCCGGCGTTCGAGGGCCGCCGCCCCGGCCCACATGGTGCGCGGCACGCGGTAGGTGAGCTTGCAGGTCCCGGCCAAGGTGGGGACCACGGCGTTGCGGCCCTCGCGGCCCGCGTAGGGGAGCCCCGCCGCCTCGAGGAGGGCCAGCACCTCGTCGAACGCCGCCCGGATCTCGTCGGCCGGGACCCGGGCATACGGGTGCCGGGGATGGTCGGCGACCAATGCCGCGATTCCGGCGAAAGGGTCGCTCCAGGTCCGGCCGGTTTCGACCGGGTGAACGCCCATGAGATCCAGCAGGCCGGTGGCGAAGATGATCTCCCCGGTGCGCCCGATCAGCACCGTCGAGAGCCCGCGGCCCGCCGCGAAGAGCGCGGCCGACATCCCGGCCATGCCGCTGCCGATGACGCCGACGTCGTAGACGGGACCCTCGGCGGCGGTCATCTCCCCTCCTCCCCCATCTCGAGCCCCAGGTACCCGCAGTGCAGCGCCTCCTGGAGCTCCTCCTGCATGAGGGCCGTGCCCCAGAGGATCGGGCGCATCCCGCGCCAGCGCGCCGCGAGAAAGGACTTCAGGTCCGCAAGCCCGCCGCGCCCGCGGCGCGCGTCGCGATCGTGGAGGTAGGCATTCACCCTCAGGCCGCAGAAGGCCCCCTGGCAGGTCCCCTTGCCGACACGGCTGCGGCGCCCGACGGCGGTGAGATCGGCCCGGCCTCCCTGGGCCGCGATGTTCTGGATCACCGCCTCGACCGCGCTCGCCGGAACCATTTCGCACTCGCAAAGCAGCGGGTCGTCGTCGCGGCGGCCCTCGAGCCAGAGCCGCGCGGAGAGTCCCGCCGCGGTCCACTGGTTGGCGGGGAAGGCCTTGAGCGGCTCGCAGGCCGTGACGCCGGGCCGGCCGCGGCCCAGGCGCCGGCAGACGAGGTCGGCGGCCTTCTCGGCCATGCGCCGGTAGGTCGTGAGCTTGCCGCCGATGATGGAGATGAAATTCTCCACCCCCCCGGCGGCGTGGTCGAGCAGCGCGAAGCCGCGGCTCAGCCCGCGGTCGGCGCGCGCCCCGGGGTCCGCGATCAGCGGCCGCACGCCGGCGTACGCGCGGATGTAGCGCGTCGTTTCGAGCTGCGGGACCATGGCGGCGGCCGCATTCACGATGGCGTCGGCCTCGGCCACGGTGGGCAGGATGCGATCGAGGCTCTCCAGGCGGATGGAGGTCGTGCCGAGAATGGAGACCGTGCCGCCGGGGACCAGGATGTCGGCGTCGGATGCCGGGCGCAGCCGGTTGATCACCCGCCGGGCCAGCCGCTGGTCGGTGATCAGCAGGCTCCCCTTGGAGTAGAGGAGGTCCACGGCGGCCCCGGCGAGCGCCGCGACGTCCCGCGCCCAGGCGCCGGCGGCGTTGACGACGATGCGGGCCTCGACAGTGCTCTCCTCGCCCGTCAGGCCGTGGCGCAGCCGGGTGCGCACGATGCGGCGGCCCTCGCGCTCGAAGCCGGCCACCGCGGTGTGCAGCCGCACCCGCCCCCCGTGTTCGAGCGCCGCGGAGAGGTTGTCGAGCGCGAGCCGGAAGGGGTCGACCGCGGCGTCTTCCACTTCGAAGGCGGCGATCAGCCTCTCGGAGAGCGCCGGCTCCATCTCCCGCGCCTCGCGCGGATCGATCTCGCGGCAGGGGATCCCGCAGCGGCCGCAGCGCCCCGGAAAATCGGCGATATGCCGCTCGTCGTCGCCGGCGACGGCCACGAACAGCCCACCGGTATCCTCGATGCAGTGGGCGGCGAGCGATTTGAGCAGCGCCCCCTCCTCGCGGCACTCGACCGCCGCGGCCGGATCGCTGTGCACGTAGCGCGCCCCGCTATGCAGCAGGCCGTGGTTCGCCCCGGAGGCCCCGGCGCAGATGTCGCGCCGCTCCACGAGCAGGCAGTCGATGCCGCGGCCGGCGAGATCCCGGGCGAGCCCCACGCCGGTGATCCCGCCCCCGATGATCAGAACCTCGGTCTCCACCCTGCCGGTCTCCTCGTTGGGTTCTCCTGGAGCGCTTAGCATTAATCGCGCGAAGAGGCAAAGGGACCTGGGCGGGGGAAAAAGGCGGCCGGCGGGGGATGCCCGCCGGCCGCATCGATGAATGACCCGCTTGTTCCCGGAGGGGCGGCCGCTTTACTGCCAGTGGGGCCCGCCGCCCCAGCCTCCGCGCCCCGCTCCGCCGCCGGGGCCGCGCCCGAATCCGGGCCCCATCCCCATCCCGAAGCCGCGGCTGAAGAGCTTGGGATTTTCCTTCTTCATCTTGAGCTGCCACTCGAGACGCGCCTGGTCCAGCTGGGCGTCCAGGCCCGAGACCTCCTTCTGGAGCTCCGCGGCCCGGCGGGCGTCCGGCTCCGGCTTCGCAAGCTCGCTCTTCAGCTCGAGATTTTTCTGGTAAGCCTTGTCGCGCAGCTCGCGGGTCTGATCGTAGAAGGCCCGGCGCTCCTTCTGCAGGGCGGCGATCTCTTCATCCGTCAGGTCCCCGGCGAAGCCGGGACCGCCGAATCCGCGGGGGCACTCGCCGGGGCCCGCGCCGCGCATCCCGCGTCCGCCGGGGCCCGCCGCGACACCCAAAGCGGCAAAACCCAGGATCCCCACCAACGCCAGCACACCCAGAACCGTTCCGACTCGTTTTGCTTTCATGCTTGAAGCCTCCTTGTTTTTTTGCGAATTTTCCGGCGGCCGGCAGCCGGTATCCGGCGGCCGCGCTGGAGACCTGATTTGCATGGCTTGTGCCAGGATGCGCCGAGAAGCAGGTTCAATCTCATAACAAGTTATAATAAATGGATATATTAATCCATGAGCCAGCGCTTGAAGTTTTTTCGGCCTCTGACGCGGAGCTTCGACCTGGATACATAATATCCATGGACCGGCCTTTACCCGCGCTGTTTGGATACTTAGTATCCACCCAAGCACCGCTCCGCTCCCACGCTCGGGGGCTCTTGCCGGGCTTTGATTCCCTCGAACGCGGTGACCACCGCGTGGGGATGAGCGGCGCCTTCGCGGCGGTGGCCCGCCGTGCGCCTTGGCTCACGGCCGGAAGCCTCTTTTTTCGCGGCCTGCCGATCGCCAGCGGGCGCGGCATCCGACCCGGCTGGTGAGGGTTCGGCACTTTTCTTGAATGCTGAATGGACATGCCGAACAGTCCTTCCAAGTTAAGAGCCATCTTCGCCGCAAGCCGGATCCCCTCCTGGGTCCTGCTGGGGTCGGTCGCGGTTCTGGTGCCGATCTTCGCTGTGGCGACCTTCCAGTGGATCGACCGCGAAAAGGAGTTCACGACCCGGCTGCTGCTCGAAAAGGGCGCGGCCCTGATCCGTTCCTTCGAGGCCGGCACGCGGACGGGCATGATGGGCATGCACCGCGGGGCCTTCCAGCTCCAGAACCTCCTCTCCGAAACCGCGCGCCAGCCGGACATCGCGCACCTGATCGTGACCGACCTGGAGGGCCGGGTGCTCGCCCACAGCGACCTGGGGAAGGTGGGCGGCGTCTACGGGAAAGACCTGGACCTCGCCGGCGCGCCGCACTCCAAGCAGGCGGCCTACCGGGTCGTCAAGGACGAAACCGGTGCGCCGGTCTTCGAAGTCTACCGCCGGTTCGAGCCGGCAAGCCCCCCGCGCCTGCCGCCGCGGGGCCCCATGGGGCGCCGCGCGCTCGAGGGGTTCGAGCAGGCTGCCGACCCGCCGCGGATGATTTTCGTCGGCCTCGACATGACCGCGGTCGAGGCGGCCCGCCGCGCCGACGTCCTGCATGCCGTCGTCATGGGAGCGGTCCTGCTGACGGCGGGTTTTGCCGGCATCACGCTCCTGATGCTGACCCAGAGCTACCGCGCGGCGCGCTCGACCCTCTCGCGCGTCCAGGCCTTCTCCGACCATGTGGTCGCCAACGTCCCGATCGGGCTCGTGGCCATCGACGGGTGCCGGCGGATCGCGCTCGTGAACCGGGAGGCCGAGCGCCTCCTGGGGATCGCCGCCGCGGCCGCCCGGGGCCGGCCGGTGGAGGAGGCGCTCCCCCCGGAGCTGTCGCGGGCCGTCGCCGCCGCGGGGGAAGCGGATGCGGCCGCCGGCCGCGAGGTCGCCTGCCGCCTTCCCGGGGGCGATCAGCGCTTTCTCGAGATCGCTGTCGGCCGCATCACCGACGGCGAGGGCGGGTTCGCCGGAAGTGTGCTGATCATGAAGGACTTGGCCGAGATCCGCGCCCTGCAGGGCGAGGTGGCGCGCCACCAGCGCCTGGCGGCCGTCGGGCGGCTCGCGGCCGGGGTCGCCCACGAAATCCGCAACCCGCTGAGCTCCATCAAGGGGTTTGCCACCTACTTCCGCGAGCGCTACCGCGACCACCCGGAGGACCAGCGGATCGCCGGGATCCTGATCCAGGAGGTCGACCGCTTGAACCGGGTCGTCGGCCAGCTGCTGGAGTTCTCCCGGCCGATCGAGATCCAGCCCCGCCCGGTCGCGCCCGCGCGGCTCATCGAGGAGTCCCTCAGCCTGGCCGCAAGCCCGATAGCCGCCAAGCAGATCGCGGTTCACACCGAGGTTGCGGCCGCCGGGCCCGAGCTGCGGGTCGACCCGGACCGGATGCGCCAGGTGCTCCTGAACCTCTATCTGAACGCGGTGGAGGCCATGGACCCTGGAGGAAAGCTCACGGTGGCGGTGAAGGCGGCCGATGAGGGCGGCGCCGTCCTGATCGAGGTCGCCGACACCGGCTGCGGGATACCCCCGGAGCACCTCGGCCAGGTCTTCGAGCCCTACTTCACGACGAAGCCCGCCGGAACGGGCCTGGGGCTCGCCATCGCGCACAACATCGTCGAGGCGATGGGCGCCGCGATCGCCGTCTCGAGCCGCCCCGGGAAAGGCACCACCTTCACGCTGAGGGTCCCGCGATGAACCGGCCGCCCCTCGTCCTGGTCGTCGACGACGACAGCGCCCACCGCACCATGCTGCGGGCGCTCGTCGGGGGGTGGGGCTATGCGATCGAGGAGGCCGACGACGGCGGGGGCGCGATCGAGCGGGTCCGCCGGCAGCCCTTCGACCTCATCCTGATGGACGTGCGCATGCTCAAGGTGTCGGGAATCGAGGCGCTCGCCGCGATCAAGGCGGTCAACCCCGCCATCCCGGTCGTGATCATGACCGCCTTCTCCTCGGTGGAGACGGCGGTCGCCGCCCTGAAGCAGGGCGCCCACGACTACCTGACCAAGCCGCTCGATTTCGACAAGCTCAAGATCACCCTCGAGCGGGCCATGGAGCACACGCGCCTCAAGGAGGAGAACCGCCGGCTCAGGGAGCGCATCGGGCTCGCCTTCGACCGCCGCCGCATCATCGGCAGCAGCCCGGCCATGGCCGCGCTGCTCGAGACCGTGGCCCAGGTGGCCGCGAGCGAGGCGACCGTCCTGATCCAGGGGGAGTCCGGCACCGGCAAGGAGCTCATCGCCGGGGCGATCCACCATAACAGCCCGCGGCGGGACGGCCCCTTCGTCACGCTGAACTGCGCCGCCATCCCCGAGACGCTGCTCGAGTCCGAGCTCTTCGGCCATGAAAAGGGGGCCTTCACCGGCGCCGAACGCCGCCGCGAGGGCCGGTTCCGGCAGGCCGACGGGGGAAGCCTCTTCCTGGACGAGGTGAGCGAGATGCCGCCCTCCATGCAGGTGAAGCTTCTGCGGGTGCTGCAGGAGCGCGAGTTCCAGCGGGTGGGCGGCGACGAAGTGGAGCGGGTCGACGTGCGCGTGATCGCGGCCGCCAACCGCAGCCTCGCCGAGCTGACCGCGGCCGGACGCTTCCGCGAGGACCTCTACTACCGCCTGAACGTGGTCGGCCTGAGCGTGCCGCCCTTGCGCGAGCGGCCCGAGGACATCCCGCTGCTCGCCCAGAGCTTCCTCGAGACCTTCGCCGAGCGCAACCGCAAGACGATCAAGGGGCTCACCCCCCAGGCGATGGACCGGCTCATCCGCCACCGCTGGCCCGGGAACGTGCGCGAGCTGATGAACGTGATCGAGCGCGCCGTGGTGCTCGCGCGCGCGGACTATCTGACGGAGGCGGACCTGAGGATGGCGCCGGCCGAGCCGGCCGCTGGCCGCGGGGAGCCTCCGCCTGGCTCCCTTTCCCTCGAGGCCGTCGAAAGGGCCTCGATCCTGAAAGCCCTCGAAGCCGCCGGCGGGAACAAGAGCGAGGCGGCGCGCCGCCTCGGCATCACCCGCCGGACCCTGCACAAAAAGCTCAAGGCCTACGGCGTCATGAAGTAGCCGCGGGGGGCCGCGCGGAGGCGGTGACTTCCGGCGGCGGCGTTGTTATTGTTTAGGCCGAACCGCAGCCGATCCAATCACCCGGCCAGGAGGAGCGCCAGACCGTGAACCGCCCGGAGGAGACGACCATCGTCCGCTGCGCCGCCTGCGGCGCCGCCAACCGCGTGGCCGCCGCGGCCAAGGACTCCCCGGCCGCGCGCTGCGGCAAATGCAAGGCGCCGCTCTTCCCGAAGCCGTCCGCGGCGCGCGCCGGGGAGGTGTTCAAAATCCGCTGCCGCGGCTGCGGCGCGCGCAACCGCATCCCGGGGGAGAGGCTCGACGCCGGCCCGCGGTGCGGGCGCTGCGGCGCGGCCCTCGACACCGCGGCGCTCTTCGCCCCCCAGCCGATCGTCGTAAGCGACGGGACGTTCGACGCCCAGGTCCTAAAGTCGCCCCTTCCGGTGCTGATGTTCGCCTGGGCTCCCTGGTGCACGACCTGCACCGCGGTCGCCCCGGTGATCGACCGGTTCGCGTCCGAATCGAAGGGCCGCATCCGCGTCGGCAAGGTGAACGTGGACGCCAACCCCGCGCTCGCCAACCGCTTCAACATCCTGAGCGTGCCCTTCCTCTTCGTCTTCGACAACGGCGAGCTCCGGGAAAGCTTCCCGGGGACGCTGCCGCAGCATGAGCTGATGATGAAAATGGCGCGGTATGTGTGAGCCCGACCCCGTCGCCGCGGCGATGGCCGCCGCCCTCGCCCGGGGCTTCGCGATCGGACCCGCGACGGCGGGCTTCATCGACGCGACCTTTCCCGACCCCTCGCCGGCGGGGCTCGCGGCCGTCCTGCGGGAGGGCAGCCACCCGGACGCCGCCGGGCTGGAGGCGCTGCTCTTCACCGCCGATGAGTCCCTGCAGCTCGAAATCGAGCCGCTGCTCCGCCACCGCCGCTTCGGCCCCGGCGACGAGGAGGCGCTCGCCGCCGCGCTCGCCCGGCCGGGCGCCGCGGTCGCCTGCCGGTTTGCGGACGGCCGCGGGGAGCTCGTGCTCGAGGTCACGGCGGAGCGGGCGCGCCAGCTCGTCTCCTCGCTCTTTCTCAGGCGTCGCCTGCCGGAGGAGGTCGACCGCGCGATCGACGCCCTCGAGCCCGGGGCGGCCGTGCCGGCGGCGCGCGTGCGCCTCGCCCTGCGCCGCCTGAGGGTCGCATGGACCGCGCCGTTTGGCGCCTTCGCCTGCGCCCTGATCGCGGCCTTGCCCATCGCCGCGGCCGAGGACCTCGAGCAGGTCGAATACGCGCTCGGCGTCGCCGCCGACGCGCCGGGCCCCGGGCTCGACCCCCTCGCCGCCCTGCTGCGGCGCCGCGAGCTGCTCGCGGCCGCCCTTCTCCGCGGCCGCCGCCAGGACGAGCTGTGCGCCGGCCTCCCCCCGGAGGTCGTGGCGAGCCGCGGCCTGCGCGTGCTCGCGGTCGACGCCGCCGAAATAGAGCGCCGGATGGCGGCGCTCGACCGCGTCTGCCTCGCGCTCACCGGCCGCCCCCCCGACCCCGCCGGGCCCATCGTGCGTGCGGGGCGCTTCGGCCGACCCGACGGGTGAGGCGCCCCGGCCGCCGCGCGCCAGGCGCGCCGCGCGGGATCACGGCCTCAAGGCGCCGGTTCTCCACCGCCGGTCGGGGAGCGTTTGACAAGCCTGCCGGAAACCATTAGGTTGGCGCCGCGAACGAACCCAGCGCTTATCGATACAGGAAAACCGACGTGATGAACCGCATCGCCAGATGGTCCGCCCCCTGGGCCGTCGCGGCCCTGTGCCTCGCCGCGGCCGCGGCGCCCGCCCCGGCCGCCGAATCGACGCCGCCGCTCGAATACATTCTCGGCCAGCTCGAAAAACGCTACACCGGCAGCCAATTTTCCGCCGAGTTCGTCCAGGAGTCGACGATCAAGTCCATGGAGATCACCGATTTCGCCTCGGGCCGGGTCTACGTCAAACACCCCGGCATGATGCGCTGGGAGTACGAAAAGCCCGAGCGGCAGGTGATCATCACCGACGGCCACCAGCTGTGGATCTTCCGGCCGCAGGACAACCTGGTGATGGTCGGCCAGGCGCCGGTCTTCTTCCGCGACGGCAAGGGGGCGAGCTTTCTATCGGACATCGGGCTGGTGCGCAAGAAATTCACGATCACCCTCGCCCGGCCCGAAGGCGAGAATCTCTACGAGCTGCGGATGGTGCCGCGGGAAGGGACGCTGAACGTCGCCGAGGTCCGCCTCGCCGTCACCCCGCGCGCCTTCACCATCGCGCGGATCACGACGCTCAGCGGCTACGGGGACGACACGCGCATCGACCTCGTGAGCCCCCAGTTCAACGTGAACCTCGCCGAGAGCCTCTTCCGCTTCGAAATCCCCCCGGGAGCCGAGGTGCAGAAAATCGAGGAGTGAGGCGGCGGCGCGCGCCGCCCGGCTTCAGGCCCGCCCGACGAGCTCCTCGGGGATGTCGGCGTTCGTGTGGACTTTCTGGACGTCGTCGCAGTCCTCGAGCATGTCCATGAGCTTCACCATCTGCTCGGCCTCCTTGCCCGCGAGCGCGGTCGTGTTCTGAGGGAGCATGGTGACCTCGGCCGAGATGTAGGCCAGGTTCAGGGAGTCGATCGCGGTCTTCACGGCCTCGAAATCCTCGGGGGCCGTGATGATCTCGTAGGTCGTCTCGTCCTCGCGCACGTCCTCGGCGCCGGCCTCGAGCGCCTTCTCCATCAGCGTCTCCTCGTCGATGAGGCGGCGCTCGATCGCGATGTAGCCCTTCTTCTTGAACATCCAGGCGACGCAGCCGCTCGAGCCGAGGCTGCCGCCGCTCTTGCTGAAAATGTGCCGGATCTCGGCCACGGCGCGGTTCTTGTTGTCCGTGAGCGACTCCACCAGGACCGCCGCCCCGCCCGGGCCGTAGCCCTCGTAGATGCTCTCCTCGTAGTTCACCCCCTCGAGCTCGCCGGTGCCCTTCTTGATGCCGCGCTCGATGTTCTCCTTGGGCATGTTCTCGGCGCGCGCCGCCAGGATGGCCGCGCGCAGCCGGGGGTTGCCGGCGGGGTCCCCGCCGCCCATGCGCGCGGCGACCGTGATCTCCTTGATCAGCTTGGTGAAGATCTTGCCGCGCTTGGCGTCGTTCGCCCCTTTCTTGTGCTTGATGCTCGCCCATTTATTGTGCCCGGACATGGGTGCCTCTCCCTCCTATCGCGTGATCTCGTTTCGACGGCTTCGATCCCGGCCGGCCTCAGCGCCTGCCCTTGCCGACCACGTAAATCTCCCGGCTCGCCTTGCGGCTGCTCTGCGGCTTGAAGATCCGGCACTCCGCGAAGGCGCCGCGCACCTCCCGGACGAAACGCTCGAAGTCTTCCCCCTGGAAGATCTTGCAGACGAAGGCCCCGCCCGGCCGCAGCGCGCGGCGCGCCACGCCGAGCGCCGCCTGGCAGAGGCCGTGGGAGCGCGCGGCATCCACGCCCCGGCTGCCGGTGGTCGCGGGCGCCATGTCGCTCAGGACGACATCGAAGGGCGCCCCGAGGGCGGCCAGCGCCCCCTCGTCCAGGCCGTGCACGTCCATGACCGCCGCCGCGGCATGGCCGGGAAGCGCCACGACGACCGGCGACAGGTCGATGCCGGCGACGCGCCCGGACGGCCCGGCGAGCTCCGCGGCGAGCAAGAGCCAGGAGCCCGGCGCGCATCCCAGGTCGAGCACCCGGTCGCCCGGACGGATCACGGCGAAGCGCTTCTGGATCTCCTTGAGCTTGTAGACCGAGCGCGCCGGGAAGCGCTCCCGGCGCGCCTGCCGGGTGTAGTGGTCCTCCCAGCGGTTCGCCCCGGAGGGTCTTGACGCCATCTCGCTTCCTCCCGCCGCGCGGCCCGCCGGGCGACATCCACCAAAATCAGTTTATATATGACGGACCGCCGCCTCAAGTCAAATCCTCCGGCGGCCCTCAAAACAGGTTTTCGACCGCCTCGGAAACCGATTTCACCCCCTGCACCGCAAGGCCCTCGACCGCCGGCAGGCGCTTGAGGTTGCCGAAGGGCAGCAGCGCGCGGGTGAACCCCATCTTGCGCGCCTCGAGCAGACGCTGCTCGGCCTGGCCGACGGCCCGCACCTCGCCGGTCAGCCCGACCTCCCCGAACACCACCGTGCGCCCGGCGGCCGCCTGGTCGAGGAAGCTCGAGGCGATGGCCGCGACGATCGCCAGATCCACGGCGGGCTCCACCACCTTCACCCCGCCGGCGACGTTCATGAAGATGTCGTGCCCCATGAGGTGCATGCCGACCTTCTTCTCCATGACGGCCGCAAGCAGCGCGACGCGGTTGGCGTCCAGGCCGAGGATGGTGCGCCGCGGGGTGCCGAAGCTCGTCGCACTCGTGAGCGCCTGGAGCTCGATCAGGATGGGGCGGGTCCCCTCCATGCTGGCGGCGACCACCGAGCCCGCGGCCGCCGCCGGGCGCTCCGAGAGGAAGACGGCCGAGGGGTTCGCCACCTCCTCGAGCCCCTTGTCCTTCATCTCGAAGACCCCGATCTCGTTCGTCGAGCCGAAGCGGTTCTTGACCGCCCGCAGCACCCGGAAGAGGTGGTTGCGGTCGCCCTCGAAGTAGAGCACCGTGTCCACCATGTGCTCGAGGAGCTTGGGGCCGGCGATCGCCCCGTCCTTGGTCACGTGGCCGACGAGCAGCGTCGGCACGCCCGTGCGCTTGGCCGTCAGCATGAGCCGCACGGTCGCCTCGCGCACCTGGCTCACCGTCCCCGGCGCCGAGCCGAGCTCGGGGCTGAACATGGTCTGGATGGAGTCGACGACCAGCACTTCCGGTTTGACCTCGGCGACCATGGCGAGGATCCGGTCGACTTCGACCTCGGAGACGACGAGGATTCCGGGGGAGACGGTTTCGAGCCGCTGGCTTCGCAGGCGGATCTGTCGGATGGACTCCTCCCCGGAGACGTAGAGCACGCGGCGGCCCTGGCCCGCCAGGCCGTGGAGGGCCTGGAGCATGAGGGTCGACTTCCCGATCCCGGGGTCGCCGCCGATCAAAACGAGCGAGCCCGCCACGAGACCGCCGCCGAGGACCCGGTCGAACTCGGCGATCGCGGTCGCCATCCGCCGCTCGGAGGTGATGTCGATCGAATCGATCGGCACCGGGGCCGCGGGGGCGACCGCCGCGTCGCGCGGGGCGGCGAGCGGCCCGGCCGCCGCCGCCCGCTCCTCCATGAAGGCGTCCCACCCGCCGCAGTCCGGGCAGCGGCCCAGCCACTTGGGCGACTGGTAGCCGCAGGACTGGCAGGTGAAGATGCTGCGCGAGGCTTTTTTCATGGTTTCAAATCCCGCCCGGGTGTGCTAACGTGCCGATGAAATAGCACGCGGCGCGGCCGCTCGCAAGCCGGGCGCAAAGGGCCGCGCCGCGGGGAGCAGAGGGAAGATGCCGCGTTCGAGACGGTTTCCGATGGCCGCCGCGGCGGCCGGCTGCATCGCCTTGGCCGCCGCGCTGCCGCTTTTCTTCGGCGGGGCGGCCGCCGCCCAGGGGAAAAACGACCACTTCGCCGGGCTGCGGCAGCGGCTGGTTTCCGAGGGCTTTTCCGCGGAGGCGATCGACGCCCTCTACGGCCGGCCGGAGGTCTTCCTCGACGCCGACGGGGTTTCGCGCTTTTTCGTGCACAGCGAGGCCAAGCTGAACTACGACCAGTTCAGCACGCCCGAATCGATCCTGAAGGCCCAGCGCTACCTCGAAGAGAACCGCGCGGCGCTCACGGAGGCGGAGAACACCTACGGCGTCGACCCGCGCGTCATCACCGCCATCCTGCTCGTCGAGAGCCGGCTCGGGACGGTGGGCGGAAACCGCTCCTGCCTGAACATCCTCTCCACCCTCGCCGCGCTGACCGACCCGGCGGTGCAGGAGGCTTTCTGGCGGATCCTGCCGCGCGAGCGGCGCATCACGCGCGAGCAGTTCGACGAACGGGTGCGCAAACGCGCGGAGTGGGGCTACCGGGAGCTGAAGGCCCTCCTGCGCTACGCCGCGCGCGAGGGGCTCGACCCCGCCTCGCTCACGAGCTCCTACGCCGGGGCGGTGGGCTACGCCCAGTTCATGCCGACCAACATCCTCGCCTACGCGCAGGACGGGGACCAGAACGGCGTGATCGACCTCTTCACCCACGCCGACGCCATCGCGAGCATCGCGAACTACTTGAAGCGCCATGGCTGGCAGCCCGGCATCACCCGCGAGAAAGCGGAGAAGGCGATTCACGCCTACAACCCGAGCAGCTACTACGTCCAGGCGATCCTCAAGGTCGCCGACCTCCTCAAGGGCTGAGCATGGAGTTCGACCCCAAGGCGATCCTGGTGTTTCTCGCGCTTTGCGTTCCTTTCTTCATCGGCACGATCTGGGCCGTCACCGATGTCGCCCAGAAGGATTTCGGCGCCGTGCGCGACAAGGTGCTCTGGTGGATCGTCGCTTCGATCCCCTTTCTCGGTTTCCTCATCTACCTCGCCTTGGGCTTCCGCCGCGGCCGCAAGACCCCTTAGCCATACCCGGCCCTCAATTTCCGTTTGACAAAACCGCGGGTTTCAGGTAGTCAAGACAACCGGCTTTGCCGATCAAGGTCCCATCGTCTAGCGGCCTAGGACACCGGCCTCTCACGTCGGTAACACGGGTTCGAGTCCCGTTGGGACCACCAAAAGAGTCAAAGGCCTTGGAGCGCCTCCAAGGCCTTTTCTCTTTTGAGAAGGGCGCGTTCTTGAAACGCGGTCCATCCTCCTGCTGTCAGAACAAGCAGTTGTTTTTCGGGTTTCTCGTAAAGCATCAAAACATGGATGTCCTATCAATTCGACTTTCTTTTAGAAGCCTGGTGCGCTATTTTGAAGATGGATGCGGTCTTTACCAGGAGGCAGCCATGAGACGACTGAAACGCATAACGGTTGATCCCCAGGTCATGGGCGGGAAGCCTTGCATACGAAACTTGCGCATCACGGTCGGCACCATCGTCGGCTTGATCGGTGCCGGCAGAACCACCGAGGAGGTTCTCGATGCGTATCCCTATTTGGAACGCGAGGACATCCTTGAGGCTCTTTCGTATGCGGCCTGGCGTGCCGAAGAAATTGAGGTCCCGCTGGCGTCGTGATCAAGATTATCGTCGACATGAACCTTCCCCCTCGCTGGGTGAATGTATTGAAAGCCGAAGGCTGGGATGCCGTGCACTGGTCCACGATCGGCTCACCGGGTGCGGCCGATGCCGAAATCCTAAAATACGCCAAGGACGGCGGCTATGCGGTGTTGACCCATGACCTTGATTTTGGCGCCATCCTTGCCGCCACGGGAGGAAACGCCCCCAGCGTGGTTCAAGTTCGCACGCAAGACGTCTTCCCGGAAGCGACCGGGCCGTTGGTCTGCGCGGCGGTCAGGCAATTCAAGGGCGAAATCGAAAAAGGCGTGCTGATCTCGGTGGATGAGAACCGTTCGCGTGCGCGCCTGCTCCCGTTGGGATAGGATGCCGCTACATTCCAATCCAGCAGCTTTTCCAAGCCAATCCGCTTCATCCCTTCAGACGGCTAAGGCCCGGAAACCCAATCTTTTACGGCCAGTTCTTGAACCCCACACCCTCGCCTTTCTTGCCCTTGGACAGGTCTTCAAGGACATCCCGCAAGCGTTCCATTCCAATGCGCCTCAGGCACCGCTCGGTCGTGCTGGGGCTTTGGTGATGCAAGATCATCTGGGTGGCACCGGGTTCATCATCGGGCACAACTTCGACCACGGAAGCCGACACCTGTCGCTGAACTTCTTTGCGCTCAATTTGCTTGCCTTTTTGATTCACCAGATTCTCGAGCTATGCGACCTGAACTACCAATACTGCCGCAGCCGCTTCAGCTCGCGGCAAGAGTGATGGAACAATCTGCGGGTCGCCAGCCGGTTGCTGCTTTCTAACGACTTCGAACACCTGCTGCGCTATGTCGCTCACCCGGCGGAGATGAGAGCCCCCTAGCGGCTCAAAAGCCCTAACGCCCATCCACCCTATCCAGATCAACAAAGCTGCCGGTCGCGAGCCAGGTCGCTGCATTGCCCAACTGCACCCAAAGCATCCTCCGCAGCCTGCCCGGCTCCCTCGACCCGAAAGCCGAAAAATCTCCCGCAGGGCTTTCTGCCGCCGCAGCGCCTCCCGGGGCCCCCGCTGTTGCCATAAAAGCTGTTCAGCGAGAACTGCTGTTTTCCTGTTGACCTCGAAGAAATCCGCAACTAAATAAAGGCAGACGCCAGACCCGGGCTTCGCTCCGGGGCCACCCAGGCAGCGGATCTTTTGCCGCACCCAACCCGCAGCGCGCGGATGTCGGACCGCGTCTGCCCAGGACCGTCCATGAGTCAAATCAAGGCGATGTTTTTCTACCTGCTTCTGGGAACGATCGGCGGGCTGCTCGGATCGCGCCTGAAGCTGCCGGGCGGCATCATGCTCGGCGCCATGCTGGCGGTTTTGCTTTTCAAAGTTCTGGCGGAACAACCCCTGCCGATCCCGCAAAGCTATGCGTTCGGGGTCCAGATCCTGATCGGGATCCTGGTCGGCGCGGGCTACACGCCCGAAATCGGCCGAATGCTCCTCCGGATCCTTCTGCCGGTCGTCGCCTCCACCGTCATTCTGGTGGCCGGAGGTCTTCTCGTTTGCCTCGTGCTGGTCAAAACCGGGGTGCTCGATCTGCCGACCGCCTATTTGTCGACGAGCCCGGGGGCCATGAGTGTGCTGGTCTCCCTGGCGGTGGAAAGCCAGGCCAACCCGCCGGTGGTGCTGGCATTTCATTTCTTCCGACTGGCGTTCATCATCGTGACGGCGCCGTTGGTGTTTCATTTGATCCAGTCGTGGTTTCCAGGCGGCATCCCGAAGCCATGAGCGCGGCCTCGGGATGGCCTCACGGCCGGCGACCGCGATGGGTCGACGCGACAAACCCCATCGAACAAGGAGGACCGGCATGAAACGCAGCGGACTTCTGCTCCTCAGCGGACTGGCATTGGCGGCGGTGGCGGCGATCTTTCCGGCGCCCGCGGCCGCCTGGGAGCCCAAGGGCCAGGGCGAATGCATCGCGCCCGCAAACCCCGGCGGGGGGTGGGACATCACCTGCCGCACCACCTCGACCGTGCTTCAAAAAGCCGGGATCTTCAAGGAGAGCATCTATGTCACCAACATGCCGGGCGGCAGCGGGGCGGTGGCCATCGCCAACGTGATCGCCAAGCGCAAGGGCGACACCAACCTGATCGTCGCCGCCTCGAACGCGCTCACCTTCACGGTCGCCATGGGCCGAACCCCGCACACCTTCAAGGACGTCATCCCGCTGGCCCAGATCGGAGCTGAAATCGGCGGGTTCTTCGTCAAAGCCGACTCCAAGTACAAAACCCTGGCCGACATGATCGCCGCCATGAAAGCCAACCCGAAATCCGTGACCTTCGCCGGCGGGTCGGCCCCCGGCGGCCAGGACCACATGAAGGTGGCCCTGTTCGCGAAGGCGATCGGGGTCGAGCCGACCCAGGTCGTCTATGTGCCTTTCCAGGGCGGGGGCGAGGCGTTGACCTCCATGCTGGGCGGACACACCGAAGTCGGCGCCATCGACCTCTCCGAGGCGAGCGGCCAGCTGGAGGCCGGCGCGATCCGCTGCCTGGGCATTCTCTCCGAGACGCGCTCGAGCAAATTCAAGGACATCCCCACCACCCACGAGCAGGGCGTGAAGGTGAGCTACACCATCTGGCGGGGGTTTTACATGGCGCCCGGCACGCCGCCCGAGGCGGTTCAATGGTGGTCGGACGCCCTGCGGAAGATGGTGAAGACCGCGGAGTGGAATGCCGAGCGCGAAAAGCTCGGCTGGGAGCCGATCTACCGTTTCGGCGATGAATTCAACCAGTACGTGAACGCCGAGCATCTCCAGTTCCAAGCCCTGCTCAAGGAGATGGGTTTCCTGAAATAGCCCGCCGGGCCGAAACGGGCTCGCCGGCCGCGGCCGCGGCCCGAGGATGCGGAGGAGGCCGTTGATGGAATCGCTGAAGAAAGCGGCGACGCGGACGCGCATCGAGGGCCTCGTCGTCCTCGCGGTGGCGATCGGCTATTTGTGGGAGGCCCATCATGTACCGGAGTTCTACCAGCTTCCGGGCGTGCCCGGACCGACCACCTTTCCGCGCCTGCTCGGCATCGTCTTCGCGCTGGCCGGCCTTTGGCTGCTCGTATCGCCGCAGGAGCTGATCCGCAGGAAAAAAGAGGCCGCCGCCGGCGAGGCGCCCCCGGCGCCGCCGCGGCGCCCGGCGGAAGCTGGCGGCCTCCTTGCCCGCATCGCCGCGGGCTGGCACTTCTATTCCCTGTGGGCCGTTATCCTGGCCTACCTCTACGGGATGCCGAACCTCGGATTTCCGCTGGCGACCTTCCTGCTGCTTTTCGTGTTTGTCTTTCTGCTGGGCGAACACCGCTGGCACGTCCTGTTGTCCCTGTCCGCCGCGGCGACGATCCTGATTTACGCCTGCTTCAAAATGGGGCTGAGCGTGCGCCTGCCCCTGGGCGTTATCGAACCGTGGTTCAAATAACGCCAGGCTGACGGCCGGGGAGCGCTGCCCCGGCCGCACCCGGCCTGCGGGAGTGCCGCATGTTCGAACACCTCCTCAACGGCTTCGCCGTCGCCCTGATGCCGGTCAATCTGCTGATCGCGCTCGCCGGCTGCCTGGTGGGCACGCTGATCGGCGTTCTGCCGGGGCTCGGGCCGACCGCCACCCTGGCCATGCTGATCCCGCTCGTCTTCAGCATGCCGCCGGCCACCGCCATGATCCTGCTGACATCGGTCTACTACGGCTCGATGTACGGCGGCTCCACCACCTCCATCCTGGTCAACATCCCCGGGGAGTCCGCCTCGGTCATCACGACCATCGACGGGCACAAGCTGGCCATGCAGGGCCGCGCCGGGCCGGCGCTGGCCATCGCGGCGATCGGGTCCTTCATGGCGGGCACGTTCTCGGTGCTGATGCTCACCTTCGTGGGGGCGCCGATCGCCGCCTACTCCCTGCATTTCGGCCCGGCGGAATTCTTCTCCCTGATGGTCTTCGGGCTGTGCACCGTGGCGAGCCTCACCGGCACCAACGTCGCCAAATCGGTCATCACCACCTGCTTCGGGCTCATGATCGCGACCGTCGGAATCGACCTGGTCTCCGGGGCCGCCCGCTACACGTTCGGCAACCCGTTTCTCCAGGACGGGATCGACTTCGTCGTGGTGGCCATCGGCATGTTCGCCTTCACCGAGGTGATCGTGACGGCCCGGGAAGTCCGGGAAGGGGTGCGCGCGGAGATCGTCAAGGCGGAAAAGATCTGGGTCTCCTGGAAGGAGTTCGTCTACAGCCTGCCGGCGATCGTCCGGGGGACGGTCTTCGGATTCCTGGTGGGGATGCTCCCGGGCGCCGGCGCGACGCTTTCCACCTTCATCGCCTACAACCTCGAGAAGCGCATCTGCAGGCACCCCGAGCGGCTGGGGACCGGCGACATCCGCGGCGTCGCCAACCCGGAATCGGCCAACAACGCGGCGAGCGGCGCCTCCCTGGTCCCGCTGCTCACGCTGGGGCTGCCCGGCGGCGGCGCGACGGCGGTCATGCTGGGGGCCCTGATGATGCTGGATATCACCCCGGGCCCGCTCATGTTCCAGAAGCACGGCGCCATGATCTGGGCCCTGATCGCCAGCATGTACGTGGGCAATGCCCTGCTGCTGCTCTTGAACTGGCCGCTCGTCAACGTCTTCGCCCGGGTCATGTCGGTCCCGGCCAAGTACCTCATGCCGATCGTCCTGGTGATCTCGACGATCGGGGTGTGGTCCTTGAGCGGCAGCGAGGTGGATCTGCTTCTCACCGGCGCCGCCGGGCTGCTCGGCTACTACCTGCGCCGGCAGAAATACCCCATCGAGCCGCTGATTCTCGGGCTGATCCTCGGCGGGCGCATGGAGCAGGCCTACCGCCAGGCGCTGATCATCTCCCGGGGGAGCAATTTGATCTTTCTCGAGCACCCCATTTCGCTCGCGCTCCTCATCGGCGCCGCGCTGTTCCTGCTGCTGCCCACGATCTTGAAAACGTCCAAGCAGTTCATGGCGGCCCGCGAAACCAGCGCGGAAGGGGCCTGACGCAGGGCCGGACAGGCCGCCGGCGCGCCCGAAGAAAAGGCGGCGTTTCAGAGGAGACTGAAACGCCGCCCGCGCCCAGCCGCGGAGGCCCGCGCCGGCGCTCAGGCGAGGTCGAAACGGTCGAGGTTCATCACCTTGTTCCACGCCGCCACGAAGTCGTGCAGGAACTTCTCCGGGGAGTCCGCGCACGCATAGACCTCCGCCACGGCCCGCAGCTGGGAGTTGGAGCCGAAGATCAGATCGACGCGGGTGCCGGTCCACTTGAGCTCGCCCGTGACGCGGTCGCGCCCCTCGAACACCTCGCCCGCCTCCGACACCGGCTTCCACTCCGTGCGCATGTCGAGCAGATTCACGAAGAAGTCGTTCGTGAGCGTCTCCGGGCGCTGCGTGAAGACCCCGTGCGGGGAGTGATCGAAGTTTGCGTTCAGAACGCGCAGGCCGCCGACGAGAACCGTCATCTCCGGCGCGGTGAGCGTCAACAGCTGGGCGCGATCGACCAGCAGCTCCTCGGCCGTCACGGCGTATTTCGTTTTGAGGTAGTTCCGGAACCCGTCGGCCACCGGTTCGAGCACGGCGAACGAGGCCGCGTCGGTCTGCTCCGGCGAGGCGTCCGTGCGGCCCGGGGCGAAGGGGACGACCACCTCGCGGCCGGCCTTCTTCGCCGCCGCCTCGATGCCCGCGCAGCCGCCCAGCACGATCAGGTCGGCGAGCGAAACCTTCTTGCCGCCCGACTGCGCGCCGTTGAACTTCTTCTGGATGCCCGCGAGGGTCTCGAGGACCCTTTGCAGCCGGACCGGCTGGTTGACCTCCCAGTCCTTTTGCGGCGCCAAGCGGATGCGCGCGCCGTTCGCGCCGCCGCGCTTGTCGGAGCCGCGGAACGTGGAGGCCGAGGCCCAGGCGGTCGAAACGAGGTCCGCGATCGACAGCCCCGAGGCGAGGATCCTGCCCTTGAGGTCGGCGATGTCCTGGGCGTCGATGAGCGGGTGGTCGACGGCGGGCACCGGGTCCTGCCAGAGCAGCTCCTCCGCCGGGACCTCGGGGCCGAGGTAGCGCGAGCGGGGGCCCATGTCGCGGTGCGTCAGCTTGAACCACGCCCGGGCAAAGGCGTCCGCGAACTCCTCCGGATTCTGGTGGAAGCGGCGCGAGATTTTTTCGTAGATCGGGTCGAAGCGCAGCGAGAGGTCCGCGGTCGTCATGATGGGCGGGCGGCGCTTCGACGGGTCGTGCGCGTTCGGCACCATGTCCGTCTCGGCGACGTTCTTGGCGACCCACTGCCAGGCGCCGGCGGGGCTTTTCACCAGCTCCCACTCGTAGCCGAACAGCATGTCGAAATAGCCCATGTCCCATCGGGTCGGGTTCGGCGTCCAGGCGCCCTCGATGCCGCTGGTGATGGTTTCATCCCCCTTGCCGGTTCCAAAGCGGCTGATCCAGCCGAGGCCCTGGGCCTCGAGGCCGGCGCCCTCGGGCTCGGGGCCGACGAGCGCCGGGTCGCCCGCCCCGTGGCATTTGCCGAACGTGTGGCCGCCGGCGACCAGCGCGACGGTCTCCTCGTCGTTCATCGCCATGCGCGCAAACGTCTCGCGAACGTCGCGCCCCGAGGCGACCGGGTCCGGATTGCCGTTCGGCCCTTCGGGGTTCACGTAGATGAGGCCCATCTGCACGGCGGCCAGCGGGTTCTCGAGCTGGCGCTCGCCGCTGTAGCGCTGGTCGCCGAGCCAGGTGTCCTCGCTGCCCCAGTAGATGTCTTCTTCCGGCTCCCAGACGTCCTCGCGCCCGCCGCCGAAGCCGAAGGTCTTAAACCCCATCGATTCCAGCGCGCAGTTGCCGGCGAGGATCATCAGGTCGGCCCAGGAGATCTTCTTCCCGTATTTCTGCTTGATCGGCCAGAGCAGGCGGCGCGCCTTGTCGAGATTCGCGTTGTCGGGCCAGCTGTTGAGGGGTGCGAGCCGCTGGCTGCCGGAGCCCGCGCCCCCACGGCCGTCGCCCATGCGGTAGGTGCCCGCGCTGTGCCACGCCATGCGGATGAAGAGCCCCCCGTAGTGGCCGTAATCCGCCGGCCACCAGTCCTGGGAGTCGGTCATCAGCGCATAGAGGTCCTGCTTCAGGGCCTGGAAGTCGAGCTTCTTGAACTCCTCGGCGTAGTTGAACGCCTCCCCCATGGGGTTGCTCAGGTTGGAGTGCTGATGCAGCATTCTGAGATTCAATTGGTTGGGCCACCAGTCGCGGTTCGTCCGGCCCCTGCCGCCTGCCTGTGGCTTGGCCCCGCCCGCAGCCGGGTGCTTGCTTTCGTCCGCCATGAGATCCTCTCCTTTCGTGGTCGCGGCCGCTCCGCCGTCCCGCCCGGATCGCGGCGCGGCGGCTCTTGGCCATTCAAGCAACCATCATTTTCTGTTGTCCGCCATGCATTCCCCGCATATGCCGAAAAAGTCCATCCGATGGTGCAGGATTTTGAAGTCGGTCTCCGCTTCGATCGCCCGCCGCACTTCATCCAGTCGCTCCGATTCCGAATCGACGATTTTTTTGCACCGGATGCAGATGACGTGCGGATGGGGATGGGGCTTGTTGCCGTCATAGCGGTTGCTTCCATCCGGGAACCCCAGCTCCAGGACTTCGCCGATCGATTTGATCGTCAAGATATTTTTGTACACCGTCGCCAGGCTCATGGTCGGAAAGCTTTTCTTGATCTGCGCATGGATGGTTTCAACGCTGGGATGGCCTTCGCTGCGGGCGAGGATTTTGACGATCGCCAGCCGCTGCGGCGTGAGCTTGAAACCGTTATCCCTCAACTTCCGGATGATCGCTTCGAATCGCTGCTGGGGATCAGCCAACTTGGGCCTCTTGATATTAAATAATAATTATTTTCCAATAAAATTTATTGTCATCAATGTCAACCTTTATTTCCGCTTTTCCGCAGCTCCGCCCGCACCCGTGCCCCCGACGGCCAGTGCCGGACAAACCGCCGGCGGCACAACCCCGGCCGCTGTCGGGCGCTCCGTCTCGCGGGGAAAAGAACCCTGCCCGATCGCTCCGGATGTCGCGCCGCCTGCGGAACGGTCCAGCCGGCGGCCGCCATGACACCCATTGCCGCCGGGATCAGGCAGGCAACTCCTCGATCTTGAGCTCGTCCTTGATCTCGATGCAGCCGATGACGCTCTGGGCCGCGGGGCAGCGGACGAGGTAGGCGGAGAAGGCCTCGCGGGCGTCGGCGGCCTTCGCCGCGGGGATTTTCAGATGGCAGGTGACCCGGATCTTCGTGATTTTCAACACGCCGCCGACGTTCTCGATGTCCCCCTCGACATCCGCCCAGTAGCGCTCCTCGGGGGTCGGGATCCTTTTTCCGGCCAGCACCCCGGCCAGTGTCCCCATCATTCAGCCGGCGGTGGCGGCCACGATGTGGTCGAGCGTCGCCGCGTGCTCCTTGTCCGGTTCGACCTTGTAGAAACTCTTAATCCCGCCGTGGACCCCGTAATAAACGGGCTCGTCGAAGCCCTCGATCGTGGCCCGGCGCGTGGGGCCCTTCTCCCGGACGATCCGGATCCGGGACCGATGAACCAGCTCTCCCATGGCGACCTTCCCTCCTTTGCTGCTGGCCGGATGCGGCCCGCGGTTCGATGGCGTCGTCGCGCCGATGCAGCGGCCGGCCGCCCTCTCCCGCCCCCGCCTCAGCCGCGGACACCGGCCAGCCATCCGAGCAGGCGGGCATGGGGCAGGCGCCGCAGGCGCCGCAGGCGCCCGAGCCTCCGGAACCCCCTGCGGACGCGGAGGATCTCCGCTTTGACGGCCGCCTCGCCGCGGCAGAACGTCGTGATGCACACCTCCGGCCGCAAGTCGGGCGGAAAGCGGCAGGGGCCCCGGCCCCGTTCGAGAAAGAGGCAGTCGGCGCTGAAAAGCGGCGCCTCCCGAAGGGTGCAGGCGGCGATCGCCCCCTTCAGCCCCGGCTCCAGGCACAGGATATAGAGAAAGTCCTCGAGCCCGAGAACGGCCCCCAGGTCGAGGTTGCGGCAGCAGAGCCCCCGGCACCCCTTAAGGCAGCCCTCGAGGTTAAGCGCCGCGGCGGCGTTCAGCCCCCGCTCCGCCTCGCGGATCTCCCGGCAGAGGCCGGTGAGCAGCGGCCGGGCCCCGGGAGGCCAATGGCGCAGAATTTTTTCCGCCCTCAGGGTCGTCTGCCGGATGCTCATCGGGCGCCCGCCTCGGCCGCGTTCCATGGCGCGGGGGATGGATCTTGGCATGGGTATAGCCGATCCACGCACGGGAAAGCAACCGTTTCGCGGACGGCGTGCCGCGGGGGGCTAAAGCCGCCAGCGGTTCCGCCGATAACCCTTGAGCGGGCACAGGCCGCGCAGAGGCATGCAGCGGATCAGGGAGCTTCTCTCCCCGGCGAGGAGGGCGGAATCATATGGAGAAAAGCGCTCGAAACCCCACACGGCCCTCCCGGAAGGGATGGGGCCGCCGCGGCGGGGCGGCGGTTTGGGTGCTCCTGGCGGTCGGCGTCGTGCTCGCCGCTCTCGCCGGGGCCGGATTTTACATCGCGCGCAACTACGAGGCGTTGATCGCCGCCGAGGTCACCCGGACGGTGAAATCGACCGTGTCCGCCTCGGGGCTGCCGCGCGAGGACAGGGCCGAAATCATCGCGATCGTCGAACGGCTCAGGCAGGATTATCTTCAAGGGCGTGTGACGCTCGCCGAGCTGCAGTCCGTGCTCCAGGCGCTGGCCAGCTCGCCGGTTCTGCCCGCCGGATTGATCGCCCAGTTCGAGGCGAGCTACCTTCTGCCCTCCGGCATCGAACCGGCGGAAAAGGAGGCGGCGCGGCTCGATCTCAACCGCTTCACCCATGGGCTCTTAACCCGCCAGATCGGCTGGGAGGCCGTCCACGAGGCGACCGGCCCCATTTCCGCGACGGATCTCTCCGGCAAGCGGCGGTTGAAGGCCCCCGCGGAGTGCCGGCCGGAGGAGATCCGCCGCGTGCTCGCCTCGATCCGTGCGGCCTGCGACCGGGCCGAGATCCCGCCGGCGCCCGCGCCGGTCGACATCGCCGGCGAGTTCCGCAAGAGCGTGGAGACCGCGCTCGGCCGCCGGCTGGCCTGAGGGCGGTGTTGACAAGCGCTCGCCGGTCGTTAAACTAGCCCCCGAATGCCAACCGAGAGGAGCTTGGGGCGAATGAAAACGACGGTGTCCAAGTGGGCGTTGGCGGTTTCCGCGGCTGCGGTGATCGCCGTGGGCTGCACCCAGGAAACCCAGAACCAGATCGGCCGCGCCGTGCAGAACTGGACGGGGACGAACGGCGTGCTCGAGATCTACGCCGGCGAGAAGCTCGTGAAGCGGTTCCTCGACATCGACAAGCTCACGACCGCCACCGCGACGAAAGGCGGCGGCGAGGCCCGGCCCTACCGCTTCGGCTACGGGGTGCTGGACGCGAACTTGAACGGGGTCCGCGACCCGGGCGAGAAGAAAGTCTACTTCGAGATCAGCGACTACTCGACCTTCTACGTCTTCTACGAAAACCCCAACTGAGCGCCGCCCCCGCGATCCGGCGGCCGGCGCGGCATTGATCCGGCCGCCGGGCGGCGGTTCAGGACTCCAGGCGGCAGGCGGAGACGCAGGCCTTCCAGCGCTCCGCGCAGGCGTCCGCATCGAAGGTGGAGGCCTCGCACTCCCGCAGCTCCGAGGAGCAACGCTTGCGGCACTTGTTTTCCTTGCTGTGCTTGGTTTTCATCGGCCAACCTCCCGCGTGATTATCCCGTCATGCCCCGGCCCGCTCGGCGATTCCCGGCCAGGGGCGGCATTCCCAGCGGCGCTGGATCGCCCGCCACTGGACGACTTCGTAAAGCGCGGCGAAGCCGATCAGCGCATAGAACAAGCGGCTGAACGCGCTCGCCGGGCCGAAAAGCGCGGCGATGAGGTCGACTCCGAAAAAGCCGAAAAACCCCCAGTTCAGGCCGCCGGCCAGCACCAGCGCCGCCGCCGCGATATCGACCCCTTTGATGATGCCCAGTCGGTTATGGATCATGGCGTTATTCCTCTACTTCCGGGGTTTTTCCGGAACGGCTCCTCCGGCTCGCAGCAGCAGCCGCAATCGCAGCCGTCGGCCGGATAACCGCACACGTGGTCCTCATCCGGCTCCTCTGCCGCGGCGCCGGAACTCGATCGCTGTTCGTCCATGCCACACCTCCCGCTGGATTATCCGGCCGGACGCCGCGTGAGCGCCCGCCCGCCGTGCCCCCGGATGCACGATCCGGATCACTTCCTCCAAGCGGCCGACCGGCTCGAGGGTCAATCGATATGCAGGAACCTCACGCCGGCCGCGAACCGCGCCCCTTGCCCGCCGGGGCGCTCCCGGCACCAGACCACCTCGCCCACGGCGACCGATCGCGGCCAGGGGCACTCCCCTCCGCCGCAAGCGGCACGGCAGGGGGCGGTGTGCGCATCCATCCGGATCCGGATCGTGGAACGCTTAGGCAGGGCCCGCCGCGACTCGAGGCCGAGCCCGCCCTGGCTGAAATTGGTCAGCGTCGCCGCATGCTCATCGGCAGCGCTCAACGGCGCCCACTCGAGCCGCACGCTGCATGCCACCCGGCCGTCCCGGCGTTTTTCCGTATGTGACGTCATCCGCGATGCCTGTGCCCTTCCCGAGAGACGGCCGGCGGTTCCCTGCCCGCTCAAGGAACCCTTTAACAAAAGGCATGCCAGGCCGCCGTCCCTTGCCAACCATCTGAAAAAACTGAGGCCGATATCGCCCGGCGCCGCCGCCGGCGCATCAATTGCCTGAGGGTCTCCATTTTTCTGATTGCATCTCTCAATATCTTGATTACTCTCCAGCAAGGTCCGGAGCCGCCCGGCGCAAGGCAGCCGCGCGGGCGGCTCCGGCCCGCCATCAAGGAGTTTTCCATCATGCCGCCAGCCGAATGCTCTGTACTCCTCGCGGAGTTGAGCCGCTTCGACGAGGCGATCGACCACCTCGACCCGGAGGCCGTCGTCGCCGGCGCCCTCGGCTTTCTCGAGGATCGGCGGCGGCACCCATATGCCTCGATGGTCCTGCAAGCCGGGAAGGCGGGGAAGCGATGGCTGGTGACGCGCACCCCCGGCCGGGCCCCGAACGGAAACCTCCGGCACCCCCTCACCGGCTTCGACCTCGCCGCGGCGGCGGTCGAGGGCGGCCGGACGATCTACCTCCGGGACCTCCGCGAGGGGTCCCTGCGCTCGGAGGCGTTCATCCGCCGGCTGCCCGCCGGCATCCGGGCGCTCGCCGTCCTGCCGCTCCGCGGGCCCGGTTCCCTGCGGGGAACCCTGAACGTCGGCGCGGCCGAGGTCGACGGGATCCCATCCGGGGAGCACGCCTTTCTGGAGGCGGCCGCCCGCCGGCTCGCGGCGGCGCTCAGAGCGGCGTTCGCCTTGAAGGAGATAGAGGCCGAGCGGCGGCGGCGCGGGGCGGAATGTTCCGGGCCCGCGACGGGCTCTGCGTCGCCGGCGCCGGCGGAAGAGGAGGTGCTGATCGGCCAAAGCCCCGCCATGCGCGCAGTCATCGCCCGGATCGAGCGGGTGGCGCCGACCGCGGCGGGCGTTCTCGTCCTGGGCGAATCCGGAACGGGCAAGGAGCTTGCCGCGCAGGCGATCCACCGGCTCAGCCGGCGCGCGGAGCGGCCCCTGGTCAAGGTCAACTGCGCCGGCATCCCCCGCGGCCTCTATGAAAGCGAGTTCTTCGGCCATGCGAAGGGCGCCTTCACGGGGGCGGTCGGCGACCGCACCGGCCGCTTCGAGGCCGCCGACGGCGGCACCCTGTTTCTGGACGAAATCGGCGAGATCCCGCTCGGGCTGCAAGGCAAGCTCCTGCGGGTCCTGCAGGCGGGGGAGTTCGAACGGGTGGGCGAGGACCGCACGCGCCGGGTGGATGTGCGCATCATCGCCAGCACCAACCGCCGCTTGGCCGAAGAGGTGCGGGCCGGGCGGTTTCGCGAGGATCTCTATTACCGCTTGAACGTGTTTCCGATCGAGATGGCGCCGCTGCGCGAGCGCCGCGAGGACATTCCCCTTTTGGCCGAGCATTTCGTCGACCGGCTCTCCCGGCGCCTGGGGCGGCCCGCGCCGCGGCTTTCGCCCGCCGATCTGGAGGATCTGGCGGCCTACGCTTGGCCGGGAAACGTCCGCGAGCTGCGCAACGTGATCGAGCGCGCCTTGATCCTCTCGCCGCCGGGAAGGCTCGCCTTCGAGTTCGACGCGTCCGCCGACCGGCCGGCGGAGGGCTGGGGAGGGCCGGAGCCTCCGGACGCAGCGCCGCCGCCGGCGGTCCTGTCCGAAAAGCAGATCCGGGAGCTTCAGCGCCGCAACATGGTCGCAGCCCTCGAGCGCTCCGGCTGGAAGATCTACGGCGACGGCGGGGCGGCGCGGATGCTGGGGATCAACCCCACCACCCTGATCGAGCGCATGCGGCGGCTCGGCATTCGCCGGCCGGCGTGAAGCGCCGGACGCTTCATCCGCCGCCCGCCGGGGCGGCCGCCGGGACGCGGTAGACCACGGCGTTGATGTTCATCCCCGCGCCGACGGAAGCGAAGACGACGTGCTCGCCGGGAATCAGCCGGTGCCCGTCGATCTTCCCCCGGACGATCAGATCGAGCAGGGTGGGCAGCGTCGCCACCGAGCTGTTCCCCGCCCAGGAGATGATCATCGGCATGATGCGCTCCGGCACCCGCTTGATCTTGTAGAGATCGAAGAGCCGGCGGACGATCGCCTGGTCCATCTTTTCGTTCGCCTGGTGGATCAGGATCTTGCTCACCTCCCCGATGCCCAGGCCGGCCCGCTCCAGGCAGCGCTTCACGGCGTGCGGCACGGTCTTGACGGCGTACTTGTAGATGTCGTGGCCGGACATCTTGATGAAGAGCAGCCGGTCGTCGACCTCGCGGTTGTAGGAGGGGCCCATGCGCAGCAGGTTGACGTGCTCGAAGGTGTCCGAGCGCGTGACGTGGGCGACGATGCCGGCCGCCTCTTCGGTCGCCTCGACAAGGGCCGCGCCGGCGCCGTCGGCGTAGATCATGGCGTCGACGTCGTGGGGATCGGCGACCCGCGCGAGCGTCTCGGCGCCGATGACGAGCACCTTCCGCGCCTGCCCGGACTTGATGAGGCTGTCGGCCATGATGACGCCCTGCAGCCACCCCGGGCATCCGAACGGCAGATCGAAGGCAACCGTGTAGGGGTTGCGGATGCGCAGCCGGTGCTTGACGCGCGCGGCGATGGACGGAACGAGATCGGGGCGGAGGTTGCCGGGCCGGATGTCGCCGAAATTGTGCGCGACGATGATGGTGTCCAGGCTTTCGCGGTCGAGCCCCTCGAGGGCCGCTTCCGCCGCCGTCGTCGCGATCTCGGAGGTGAGCGCCGTGCCGGGAGCGTAGCGCCGCTCCTCGATCCCGGTAATCTCGTGCAGTTTCCGGATGATCTCGGGGGTGGGCCGCTCCAGGCGCCGGCCCTGGGCATCGAAGAAGTCACGCGGAAGAAAATGCTCGTTCGGCACCTTCTCGGGCGGAAGATAACAGCCCGTTGCCGTGATGATCGCATTCGTCATGAGTCGACACCGGATGAAAAAGGACGGCCGGGGGGGCCGTCTCGTGGATGGCAAAACCGTCGGCGTTCCGTACCATACCTTCAGCCATGGTATCGGATTCATAGCCCGGAAAGAAAAATAAATCAACGCTTGCGGCCCGGCAATGCCCGCTTTCCCGCGAAAAAGCCGCCGCGGATGCGCCCGCCGGCCGCAAGCCTCCGGCCGGATGGAAAAACCGGCGCGGCTGTGGTAACACTGCCGCCGGCCCGTGCGGGCTGGCGACGAACCGCAGATACCGAGGCCTGGTCGACCCCATGACGATTGCGATCATCGCGGCGGAGAGCCCCGCTGCACGGCGCCGCTGGATCCGTTTCCCCGCGGCCCACTACCGCGGCGACCCCCGCTACATCCCGCCGCTCGAGCGCGACGAGGCGGATTTTTTCTCCCCGGAGAAGAACCCCGCCTTCCGCATCGCCGACACCCGCCTGCTGTTGGCCGAGAAGGACGGCCGGATCCTCGGCCGCGCCTGCGGCATCATCCACCGCCTGGAGGCCGAGAAGCTCGGCTATCGGCGCGGCCGCTTCGGCTGGTTCGAAAGCATCGATGACCCCGCGGTCTCCGGCGCCCTTCTCGGGCGGCTCGAGGCATGGTTCATCGGCGAGGGCTGCCGCGAGATGACCGGGCCGCACGGCTTCACCGACCTCGATCCGGAGGGCCTGCTCGTCGAGGGCTTCGACCAGATGCCCACGATCGCCGGCAGCTACAACAAGCCCTATTACCCGGCCCTGCTCGAGCGCTTCGGCCTGGAGAAGGAGGTCGATTACATCGAAACCCGGATCGAGTTTCCTCGGGAGATGCCGCCGCTTTTCCAACGGATGGAGAAAAAGGTGGAGCCCGCGGCCCGGGCCGAAGGCTACCGCCTGGTGGAGGGGCTGACCCGCCGGGGCCTGCATCGATACGCCGACGCCTTCTGGGAGTTGCTGGAGGCCTCCTTCGCGCACCTCTTCGGCGTCACCCCGCTCACCGCCGCGCAGCGCCGGTTCTACCAGAAAAAATATTTCGGGTTCATCGACCCGCGCTTCGTGCAGCTCGCCGTCGACGGCGGCGGGCGCCTCTGCGGGCTGTTCCTCGGCCTGCCCTCGCTCAGCCGGCCCTTCCAGCGCGCCGGGGGGCGCCTGCTGCCGTTCGGGTTTCTGCACATCCTGCGCGGGTTCAAGCGCTTCGACACCGTCGACTTCTATTTTGCGGGCGTGCACCCGCGGGAGAACCCCCAGAAGATCCTGCCGCTCATGACGCTCGGCATGTGGCGGCGGCTCAAGGCCGCAAACGTCCGCTTCCTCGAGACGAACCGGGAGCTCGAAACCAACAAGACGATCGTGAACCTCTGGTCGCGCTTTACGGTGGTGAACCGGCGCCGCTCGCGGATCTACCGCAAAGCGCTGGGGCCGAAAGCGGCATGACCGCCGCCGGAGTCCCGCCCGGGCGCCCGCCGGGGCTGGACAGGCCGGAGCCCCTTGTGGTAGGGGAAGCGCCGGCGATGGCATGGGGAGAATCCAGGGAAAGCGAGGTTGCCGACATGACCCAGGCGTCTTGGTTTTCAATGACCGCGGCGGAGGTCCTGGAGAAGCTGGGAACATCCGAAAAGGGCTTGAGCCGGGATGAGGCCGCACGGAGGCTGTTGCACTATGGGCCGAACACGCTCCAGGAGCAAAAAAAGATAAGCCCCTGGGAGATCTTCTTCGGGCAGTTCAAAAACTTCCTGATCATCCTGCTCATCATCGCGACCGTGATCTCGCTTTTCCTCGGCGAGACCCTGGATGCGATCGTGATCTTCGCGATCGTCGTGGCGAGCGCGCTGCTCGGCTTCTACCAGGAGTTCCGCGCCGAAAAGGCGATGGAGGCGCTCAAGGCGATGTCCTCGCCCACGGCGACGGTCGTGCGCGACGGCGAGGAGATGGAGATCCCCTCGGCCGAGGTGGTCCCCGGCGATCTCGTCCTGCTCGCCGCCGGCGACCGGATGCCGGCCGACGGCCGCCTGATCGAGGCGGTCAACACCCGCATCGACGAGGCCTCCCTCACGGGCGAGTCCACGGCCGTCAGCAAGGACGCCCAAGCGGTCTTCCCGGAGGGAACGCCGATCGGCGACCGCAAGAACATGATCTATGCCGCGACGGTCATGACCTACGGCCGCGCCCGGGCGGTCGTCACCGGCACCGGCATGCAGACCGAGTTCGGCCGCATCGCCAAGATGCTCCAGGAGGTCGAGGAGGAGCCCTCGCCGCTGGCGATCAAGATGGACTACATCGGCAAGCGCCTCGGCATCGCCTGCCTGATCGTCTCGGCCGTGGTCATGGGGCTGGGGATCCTGCGCGGGAACCCCATTCTCGAGATGTTCATCTGGGCGGTCAGCCTGGCGATCGCCGCCGTGCCCGAGGCGCTGGCCGCGGTCGTCACCGGGGCGCTCGCGATCGGGGTCCAGCGGGCCGCCAAACGCCACGCGATCGTCCGCAAGCTCCCGGCGGTGGAGACCTTGGGCTGCACGACGGTCATCTGCTCCGACAAGACCGGGACGCTCACCAAAAACGAAATGACGATCCGCCAGCTCTACTGCGGGGGGCGGCTGGTCGAGGTCGGCGGCGTGGGCTTCGAACCCGCCGGCGAGTTCACCGTGGACTCCCGGCCGATCGACCCGTCCGGGGACCCCACGCTCAAGCGCATGCTCATGAGCGGCATGCTCTGCAACGACGCGAACCTCGTCCAGACGGACGGCGCCTGGCGGGTCAAGGGCGACCCGACGGAGGGGGCCTTCGTCGTCGCGGCCGCCAAGGCGAAGCTCGACGTCGGGGAGCTGCGCAAGTGCTGGGTGCGCATCGGAGAAATCCCCTTCGAGTCGGAGCGCAAGCGCATGAGCACCGTCCACCGCGCCCCGGACGCGGAGCCCTTCGCCTGCGTCAAGGGCGCGCCGGAGCTCGTGCTCGAACGCTGCACCCACTGGGAGCGCGACGGCCGGCGCGAGCCGCTGACCGACGAAATCCGGCGCGAGATCCTCGCGGTGAACGACCGCATGGCGCAGTCGGCCCTGCGGGTGCTGGGGCTCGCCTGCCGCGACCTCGCCGACCCCGCCCCCGGCTACACCCCGGAGACCCTCGAGGTCGAGCTCACGTTCCTGGGTCTTGCCGGGATGATCGACCCGCCGCGCGAAGAGGTCAAGAAGGCGATCGCCGACTGCCACGCCTCGGGCATCCGCACGGTGATGGTGACCGGCGACCACAAGCTCACGGCCGCGGCGATCGCCCGCGAGCTCGGGATCCTCGGCGGGCCGGGGCAGAGCGACTCCCGGGCGATCGAGGGCCGCGAGCTCGACCGGATGACCGAGGAGGAGCTCGCCGCGATCGTCGAGGAGGTCGCCGTCTACGCCCGCGTCTCGCCCGAGCACAAGATGAAGATCGTCGGGGCCTGGAAGAGCCGCCAGCACGTCGTCGCCATGACCGGCGACGGGGTGAACGACGCCCCGGCGCTCAAGCGCGCCGACATCGGGGTCGCCATGGGGATCACCGGCACCGACGTCACCAAGGAAGCCTCCGACATGGTCCTGATGGACGACAATTTCGCAACCATCGTCGCGGCCGTCGAGGAGGGGCGCATCATCTACGACAACATCAAGAAGTACCTGACCTTTCTTCTCTCCTGCAACGTGGCCGAGATCCTGATCCTCGGGATCGCCGGCATGATCGGCTGGCCCATGCCGCTGATCGCCCTCCAGATCCTCTGGGTCAACCTGACGACCGACGGGCTTCCGGCGCTCGCCCTCGGCGTCGAGCCGGCCGAGCCCGACCTGATGGCGCGGCCGCCGCGCGACCCGAACGAACCGGTATTCTCCGGGGCGGTGCTGAAAGCGCTGTCGGCCATGAGCGTGCTCATCTTCGCCGGGCTGATGCCGGTCTTCTACTTCGCCTGGCAGAACGAGGGGGTGGAGAAGGCCCAGACCATGGCGCTCGCCACCCTCGTCGTCTACGAGCTCTTTTATGCCTTCAACTGCCGCTCGCTGCGCTTCACGCTCCCGCAGCTCGGGCTGTTCACCAACAAGTGGCTGCTCCCGGCGGTCCTGAGCTCGGCGCTTCTCCTGATCGCCGTCATCTACATCCCCTCCTGGGCCAAGGCCTTCCACACCGTGCCGCTCAGCCTGTGGGACTGGGACGAGATCTTCCTCGTCGCCGGTGGAAGCTTCCTGCTGATCGAGCTCGTGAAGTGGTTCGCCGGCCGCAAGCACGCGGCTGCCGCCGTCAAGTAGCCGCCGCCCGCCGCCATCCTTTGCCGGCCGCCTTCCCGCCGCTGCGGGAGGGCGGCCGGTTCATTTCGCGCCGCATCCGCCCGGAGGGGCCGCCCCGGGAGCCGGCGGGGTTCGGAAACCGGCCGTGAAGCCATCGATCTCCGCGAAGGGCACGCCGATGGGCCCGCAGGCGAAGCGGGCGGCCGATCATCCAACGATGCCGCCGCCGATGCCGGCGCGGCGGATCCGGACACGTCGGGTTGACAAGGAAAGGCGACATCTCATAAGAAGCATGGAAACCCGGCGGCCCCGCGCCGCGCGGAGCGACGCGGATGGGCCCCGTGATCCTCCGCCTGGAGCGGGCAGAGGCCCGGAAGCGCGGTGAGAAGGCGGACGCCGCCGGGGTGGTGGACTGCGGAAGGAGGGCATGCGCGGCGCCTCCGGAGGCCAGTCGGATGAACGCCGGTCTTTTTTACCGCGACGGCCGTTCCTCAGCCGGAGCGCCGCCGCGCTCCTTGGAAGGGAGGCAGGCGACATGGAGATGGGTGTATCGGACTGGATCATCCGCGCCGCGATCTTCGGCGTGATGGCCGCCGCCGTGATCGGCACCTTGCTCAACCTCGCGGACGCCTTGAGAAAGAAGAAAGACCGGGAATAAGCCTTGCCTCTGGACCTTGCCCGCATCAGCCGCTGGACGCTCTTCTATCTCGCCGTCGGGCTGATCGCCGGGGCGGGCGCCATCCTCTTCGACGTGCTGACCCAGCTCGGCTTGCGGCTGTTCCTGGACGGCATCGCCGGGTACCGCCCCCTGCCGGCCGCCGGCGAGCACAGCCTCTTCGCCCCATCGGCCGCGGTTTTCAACCGCTGGCTGCTCTTGATTCTGCCGGCATGCGGGGGGCTGGTGAGCGGCTGGCTCGTCTTCCGGTTCGCCCCCGAGGCCGAAGGGCATGGGACCGACGCCGCCATTTTCGCCTACCACCACCGGGACGGGGTGATCCGGGGGCGGGTGCCGCTCGTCAAGATGGTGGCCTCGACCATCACGCTGACGACCGGCGGATCCGGGGGACGGGAAGGACCGATCGCCCAGATCGGGGCCGGGTTCGGATCGTTCCTGGCGACGCGCCTGCGCCTCTCGGCGCGGGAGCGGCGGATCATGATGGCGGCCGGAATCGGCGCCGGGGTGGGAAGCATCTTCCGCGCGCCGCTGGCCGGGGCGCTCTTCGCCGCCGAAGTCCTCTACCGCGACCCCGAGCTGGAGCACGAGGTGATCATCCCGGCGGGCATCTCGTCGGTGGTCGCCTATTGCGTCTTCTGTTCGGTGTCCGGTTGGGGGTCGCTCTTCCGGGCGCCGGACTTCGTCTTCCGCAACCCGCTCGAGCTCGGGCCCTACCTCGTGCTGGCGCTGCTGCTCGCGGCGGGCGGGTTTCTCTACGTCCATGCGTTCTACGGAACCGCCGCCGCGTTCCAACGCCTGCGTTTCCCCCGCGCCTTGAAGCCCGCCCTGGGCGGGCTCGTAACGGGCATGATCGGCTTCTTCTGGCCCCAGACCCTCTCCTTCGGGTACGGCTTCCTCCAGCAGGCGCTGAACGGGGAGATCGGCATCGCCTGCCTGCTGATCCTCGCCCTGGGGAAAATCCTCACCACCTCCTTCACCATCGGCTCGGGCGGCAGCGGCGGGGTCTTCGGACCGGCGATGGTCATCGGGGGGGCCATCGGCGGGGCGGTCGGGCAGGCCTTCCACGGGCTCTTCCCGGGCCTGGTCGCAAGCCCCGGGGCCTTCGTCATCGTGGGCATGGCGGGTTTCTTCACCTCGGTCTCCAACACCCCGATCTCCACCATCATCATCGTCAGCGAGATGACGGGATCCTACCACCTGCTGCTGCCGAGCCTGCTCGTCTGCTCGGTCGCCTATGCCGCCTCGCGGCGCTGGACGATTTTCCGCAGCCAGGTCCGCAACCGCCTGGACTCCCCGGCGCACGCCGGGGAGTTCTTCGTGGACGTGCTGGGGGCGATCAAGGTGCGCGACCTGATGGATAGCGTCCGGCCGGTCGCGATGATTCCGGAGGAGATGACCTTTGCGGACTTCAAGCAGCACTTCGCGGAAAGCGAGCAGCACTACTTCCCGGTACGGGACGCCCAGGGGCGGCTGTCGCGGATCTTCTCGGTGAACGACATCCGCGGGGTGCTCTTCGAGCCGGGGATCGAACGGCTGGTCGTCATGCGGGACATCGGCACCTCGGCGATCATCACGACGACACCGGAGGAGGACCTGAACGCGGTTCTCAAGAAGTTCACGCAACGCAACATCGACAGCCTTCCGGTCGTCGACCCCGCCGACCCCCGCCGGCTCATCGGCATGCTGAGCCGCCGGGACGTCATCGCCTTCTACAACCGCCGGGTCGAGGCGCAGCGCGCGGCGGCGGCCGCCTGAGAAGCCGGACGCCCCCCGGGGCGCGCCGGAATCAGGCGTCGGCCGCGGTCGCGGTGCTGACGACCCCCTTGCGCTTTTTGTAGCGCTGGAAGGCGAGGCCGGCGCCGAGCAGCGCCAGGCCCGCGAGGTCGGTCTGCACCCCCGGGTGGACCATCATCAGCCCCCCGCCGAAAAAGATGATCCGCTCGAGCCAGTTCATCGGCGCCCAGAAGAAGCCGATCATGGCGGCGCCGATGGCCGTCATCCCGGCGCAGGAGGTGATGAGGGTCTGGACGATGGTGAAGGCCGAGGCGTTCACCCAGATCATCGAGGTGTTGTAGACGAAGATGTAGGGCGTGATGAAGGCGCCGATCGCCAGCTTGGTCGAGGTCACCCCGGTCCAGAAGGGGTTCGACTTGGCGATCCCCGACCCCGCGTAGGCCGCAAGCGCGACCGGCGGGGTGATGTCGGCCACGATGCCGAAGTAGAAGACGAAGAGGTGGGCGGCGAGCGGGTGGACCCCGAGCTGGATCAGGGCCGGGGCGGCGATGGTCGAGGTGATGATGTAGTTCGCCGTCGTCGGCACCCCCATGCCGAGGATGATCGAGGTGATCATCGTGAAGATGAGGGTGAGCAGGAGGTTTCCGCCGGCGAGCTGGACGAGGCCGTTTCCGAGCTTCAAGCCGAGCCCGGTCAGCGTGATCGCGCCGATGATGATCCCGGCCGAGGCGCAGGCGAGCGCCACCCCGATCGCGTTGCGCGCGCCGAGCTCGAAGCCGTCGGCGATCTCGCGCAGGCTCATGCGCGTCGCCTTCTTGAGCGCGCCGGCGATGATGCAGGTGACGAGCCCCATGAGCGCCGCGTAGAGCGGGGTGAAGCCGATCGACAGGAAGATGATGATGGCGAAGAGCGGCACGAAGAGGTGGCCGCGCTCGCGCATGACCGCCCCGAAGCGCGGCAGCTCGTCGCGGGAGAGCCCGCGCAGGTTGCAGCGCTTCGCCTCGAAGTGCACCTCCATGAAGACCCCGAAGAAGTAGAGGCAGGCGGGGATCGCCGCGGCCTTGGCGATGTCGAGGTAGGGCACGTTCAGGAACTCGGCCATGATGAAGGCCGCCGCCCCCATGATGGGCGGCATGATCTGACCGCCGGTCGAGGAGGAGGCTTCGACCGCCGCGGCGAACTCGGGCCGGTAGCCCAGGCGCTTCATCATCGGGATGGTGAGGCTTCCGGACTCGACCGTGTTGGCGACCGAGCTCCCCGAGACCGTCCCCTCGAGCGCGCTCGTCACGATCGCCATCTTGGCCGGGCCGCCCGAGGCCCAGCCGGCGACGGCGTTGGAGATGTCGATGAAGAGCTGCCCCAGCCCCGATTTCTCGCGGAAGGAGCCGAAGAGGATGAAGAGGTAGATGAAGGTCGCCGCCACCCCGAGCGGGATGCCGAGGATCCCCTCGGTCGTGAGGTACATGTGCGAAAAAATGCGCTCGAGCGAGTAGCCGCGGTGCGCCATGAAGCCCGGGAAATGCCGCCCGAAGTAGGCGTAGAGCAGGAAGAAGGCCGCGAGGCAGACGATCGGCAGCCCCACCACGCGCCGCGCCGCCTCGAGGGTCAGCAGGATCCCGAACCCCGCGAAGAGGTAGTCGACCCGCGAATAGTCGCCGCCGGCCTCCATGATGCGGATGTAGTTCAAGGCCATGTAGGCCCCGACGTAGGCCGCAAATAGCGCGAGCGCCCAGTGGTACCAGCGCAGCCGGTCGTCGCCCGCGCCCGCGCCCGCGCGGGCGGGGAACAGGAGGTAGGTCAGAACGAAGGCGAAGGCGAGGTGGATCGACCGCTGGAGCTGGGCGGGAAGCAGGCCGAAGGCCGCCGTGTAAACCTGGAAGAGCGACCAGGCGACCCCGATCACGTAGACGATCCAGCGCGGGGGGCCGGTCAGCTTGCGTGCCGTGGCCTCCTTGTCGACCTGCCTGAGGATCTTTTCGAGCTCCTCCTTGGAGACCGTCTCCACCCCTTCCATCGAAAGGGCCGCCCCCGCCGCCGGCATCCGGCCGGACTTCCCCTGCTCGCTCACGGGATGCACCTGCCTTTCAGGTAGTCGATCACGCGCGCCGGGCGGGCGCGCAGCGTCAGCGCCGCGCCGGGGGCCGCGTGATCGGCCAAGCGGTGCTCCCGGCCGCGGATGATGAGGGTGTGCTCCGCGATCCGCCCCACCCGCACCACGACCTCCGGGACGGCGCGCTCCACGGTCCACTCGAGCCGCCCGTCGGGCAGGAGGGCCAAGCGCCCCGCGTCGGTCGTCCCCTCCGGCATCCCCGCCCCGAAGGCGTCGTAGCGCGACCGGACGATGACCAGCCGGTCGCCCTCCGCCCGCAGGGTGTCGTAGACCGGCCGGCGGTTCACGGAGTGCATGTAGGAAAGGATGAACTCCTCTCCGCGCTGCATGCGCGCGCACAGCACGCGTTCACCGCTGGCGGTGGCAAGAACTTCGAGGACGCCGTCCGCAAGCCCCGGCGCGACCCAGGCGGCCGCCGCCAACGCCGCCGCCGCGGCCGGCAGCAGAAGCACAATGAGGCGCCGATATGACCGCCGCCGGAGCATGCCCACCACGCACGCAGCCCATCCGGCCGGAAAAGCCCCCCGGATGGGCTGCATGGCCTTGTCGCGTTGCGAACGATTCCGGCGAAGCGACCCGCCGGGGGGCCTACTTCATCAGGCCCTTTTCCTTGTAGTACTTCACCGCCCCGGGGTGGAAGGGGATCGAGACGCCCTTCACCGCGTACTGCGGGTTCAGCTCCTTGCCCTTGGCATGCGCCGCGGCGAGCTCCGCCTGGTTCTCGAAGAGGGCCTTCGTCAGGTTGTAGACCATCTCCTCCTTGAGGTCTTTTCCGGCGATCAGCACGGCGTTCACCGCGACGGTCGAAACCTCCTGGGTCTGGCCCTTGTAGGTGTTCGCCGGGATCTTGACCGCGGCGAGGAAGGGGTACTTCGCGGTGAGCTTCGCGGCGACATCGGCCGGAACGTCCAGGATCCGCACCTCGTTCTGCGTGGAGATGTCCATGATGGCGGCGTTGGGGATCCCGGCCGTCACGATGAAGGCGTCGATGTGCTTGTCCTTGAAGGCCTCGGCGCTCTCGGAGAAGGAGAGGAACTGGCCGTTCACGTCCTCTTTCTTCATGCCGTAGGCGTCGAGGAGCTGGCGGAAGTTCGCCTCGGTGCCGCTGCCCGGGGCCCCCACGCCGACCTTCTTGCCCTTCAGGTCGGCGAAGGTCTTCATCGGGCTGTCGGCCCGCACGACCACCTGCACGATCTCCGGGTAGAGGACGGCGACGGCGCTCATCGCCGTAAGCGGCTCCTTGAAGGCCTCCTTGGCGTTGAAGGCGAAGTCGAGCGTGTCGCTCTGCACGAGGGCGAGCTCCACCTCTTTCTTGTTGATCAGCCGCACGTTCTCGCCCGAGGCGCCGGAGGTCTGCGCCGTCACGTTCATGTCTTTGATCTTCGCGTTCCAGATCTTGGCCATGGCGCCGCCGAAGGGATAGTAGGTCCCGGCGGTCCCGCCGGTCGCCAGCACCAGGTTGTCCGCCGCCCAGGCCGAACCCAACGCGCCGCCGAGAAAAAGGCAAAGTGCGCTAACGATCGCTAGCTTCTTCATGAGTGACCTCCTTGGTTGAGTGGATCATTCGGCCGCCCGGCCACGCCGCGTTGCCGGCAGCCGGCCGGCGTCCGCCGCAAGGACGGCATCCTATGACAGCCGGCAATCGGAGTCAAGACAGAAACGGCCCTTACGGCGCGGCGCGGCGGCCGTTCGATTGACTTGCTCCGATCGGTTGTTAGTATTGTCTCACCGTTTAGGGAAAGAGCCGCCGCGGCGGATGCGCCCGCCACGAAGGCGGGCGGCGGGCGCCGCGTCCGTCGACCGCGATCACACCGCCAACGAAGGCGCGCACAGTGCCGGCCAAGTCCACGAAGGGCAAGATCGTCCTGATGGGATCGGGCGAGCTCACCGCCACCATGGTGGAGGTGCACAAGGAGATGCTCGCCGGCCTCGGACCTGCGGCCCGGGCCGTCTTCCTGGACACGCCCGCCGGGTTCCAGCTGAACGCCGACCAGATCGCCGCGAAGGCCGTCGCATACTTCCGCACCCGCGTCGGGCACGACCTGGCCGTCGCCTCGATCCGCACCCGGCAGCAGGCGGGCGACCACCATCCGCTCGACACCCTGCGGCGCGCCGATTTCATCCTCATCGGCCCCGGTAGCCCCACCTACGCCGTGCGGCAGTGGCGCGGCACGGCGGTGCCCGAAATCCTCGCCGAACGGGTCGCATCCGGCGGCTGCCTCGTCGCGGCCAGCGCCGCCGCCCTGACCGTCGGCCGCGCGACGCTTCCGGTCTACGAAATCTACAAGGTCGGCGATCCGCCGCAGTGGGTCGAGGGGCTCGACCTCCTGGGGCGCTTCGGGCTGCACCTCGCGGTCGTCCCGCACTGGAACAACGCCGAGGGGGGCACCCACGACACGCGCTTCTGCTTCATGGGGGAGCCGCGCCTCAGACATCTCGAGGCCTTGCTGCCGCCCGAGGCGGCCATCCTCGGACTGGACGAGCACACGGCCGGCGTCATCGATTTCGCCCGGGGCGAAGCCCGCGTCCGCGGGCTCGGGGCGGTCACCCTGCGCCGCGCCGGCGCCGAGCGGGTGTTCCGCAAGGGAGAGACGATCCCCCTCGCGGCCCTCGGGGAGCCCGACCCCGCAAACGGCGGCGGCGGACCGCCGGAAGGCGCGGCTCCCGGGCACCCGGCCGAAGCGCAAGGCGGCGCTTTCTGGGACCGGCTCCATGCGCTCGACCGGGGCTTCGCAGCCGCCCACGACGCCGGCGATGCCGCCGCCATGACCGCGGCCATCCTCGAGCTCGACCGGCTCATCTGGCACGCCGCCCGCGAGCTCGAAAGCGAGGAGTCCGTCTCCCAGGCGCGGGAGGTCCTGCGCGAGTGGATCGCGCTCGCCGGCGCCACGCGCCCCGCGGCGGCGGCGCCGGATCCGAAGGCATGCCTCACCCCGCTCGTCGAGGAGATGCTCGCGCTGCGCCACCGGTTCCGCCGCCACGGGCAGTGGCGCGAGGCCGACGCCGTCCGCGAGGCGCTGCGGCGCGCGCGCATCGCCGTGGACGACACCCCGCAGGGACCTCGCTGGCGTTTGGGACCGCCGGCCGAAGAGGGTGCATGAGCCGGCCCGGTCCGACCCGCCCGCCTGGGGCAAAGGAGCCGTCGATGCCGCGGGAAGGCGGCATGCGCGCGGATCCCGCGGCGGGGCCCTTCGCCGGCCTGCGGGCCCTTTTCGCCGGCGCCGGCCGCCGCCTGGAGTGGCGCTGCCCGTTTGCGACCCCCGGATGGATCGAGGCCTGGTGGGGCGCCTTCGGCCGCGGCGAACCGCTGATTCTGGCGCCGCGCCGGGGGGGGACGCTTCTCGGGGCGGCGGCGCTCACCGTCTCGGGCGGCACCGCCCGGCCGATCGGCGACCCCGAGGTCTGCGACCACTTCGACGTTGCCGCCGCGCCCGGCTCGGGCGCAGGGCTCCTCGAGGCCCTGCGGCGCGACCTGCGGCCGCGGGGGGTCGGCATCCTCGATCTCGTGCGCGTCCGGCCGGATTCGATCGCCGCCGAAGAGCTCGTGCCGGCCGCGCGCCGTCTCGGATGGCCGGTGGACTTCGAACCGGCGGACACCGCGATGGAGCTCGATCTTCCGGCAAGCTGGGAGGCCTATCTCGAAACGCTGCCCGCCAAACCGCGCCACGAGCTCAAACGCAAGCTCCGGCGCCTCGAGGGCGCCGGAAGCTTCCGGCTGCGGCGCGCCCGGACGCCGGAGGAGAGCGAACGCGCGCTTTCCGAATTCCTGAGGCTTTTCCGAAGCGGCCGCCCGGACAAGGCGCGCTTCATGACCCCGCGGATGGCGCGCTTCTTTGCGGCGCTCGCCGCCGAGCTCCTCCGCGAGGAGCGGCTGGATCTCTGGGCGCTCGAGGTAAACGGCGAAGCCGCCTCGGTCGCCTTCTGCTTCCGCCACGGCCGCCGCGTGCTGCTCTACAACAACGCCTACGACGAGCGCTTCCGGCCCCTGAGCGCGGGGCTGCTCGTGAAGGCGCTCAGCATCCGCGAGAGCATCGCCGCCGGCTTCGCCGTCTACGACTTCCTGCGGGGCCGCGAGCGCTACAAGCGGCACCTGGGGGGGCGCCCCGTTCCGCTCTACCGCTGCCGGATCGCGCTCCCCGAAGAAGGGCCGCCGAAAAAGGAGGCGGAGGCGTGAGGCCGCTGCGGATCGCCATGATCAGCGTGCATGCGAGCCCCGCGGGGAGGCTCGGCACCCGCGACACCGGGGGCATGAGCGTCTATATCCGCGAGCTCGCCGCCGCGGTCGCCGCCCGCGGGCACGCGGTGGACATCTTCACGCGGGCCGCGTCCACGGCGGCGGCCGGCCGGGCGGTGCCGCTGGCGGCCGGCGTGCGCCTCATCCCCCTCGACCTGGGTGCGCCGGCCGATCTCCCCAAAGCGGCGCTCGCCGCCTGCCTGGACCGCTTCTTCGGGTCGCTCGAGCGCTTCCGGTCGGCCGAGCGCCGCAGCTACGACCTCATCCACAGCCATTACTGGCTCTCCGGCATGGTCGGCCGCGCGGCGCGGGCGGCCTGGGGGGTCCCCCACCTCACCACCTTCCACACCCTCGGCGCGCTGAAGGAGCTCGCCTGCGGGGCCGGCTCGGAGCCCGCGGGCCGCATCGCCGCCGAGCGGGAGCTCTGCGCCGCCGCCGACCGCATCCTGGTCACTTCGGACCGCGAGCGGGACAACCTGCTGCGCTACTACGGAGCCGCGCCCGGCGCGGTGAGCACCGTCCCCTGCGGCGTCGACCTCGAGCTCTTCCGCCCCGTGGCGAAGGGCATCGCGCGGCGGCGCCTGGGGGTGGACCCCCGGAAACCGATGCTGCTCTATGTCGGCCGCTTCGCCCCGGAGAAGGGGCTCGCGCGCCTGGTCCGGGCCGTCGCCGGCGCCGCATCCCTTTCCGACCTCGGCCTCCTGGTGGCCGGAGGGGACGGCGGCCGGGACCCGGCCGTTCGGCGGATGCGGGCGCTCAGCCGGCGGCTGGGGCTGGAAGGCCGGGTGCGGTTCGCCGGCCGCGTCGAGCAGCGGGAGCTCCCCAGCTACTACAGCGCGGCCGAGGCGCTCGTGCTTCCTTCCGCCTACGAGAGCTTCGGCATGGTGGCGCTCGAGGCCATGGCCTGCGGAACCCCGGTGGTGGCGACCCGGGTCGGGGCGATGGAAGCGATCGTGCGCCCCGGGGAAAACGGGGGGCTCGCCGAGGGGTTCGACCCCGACTCGCTCGCGGAGGCGGTCAGCGCCTGGCGGCTGCGCGCCGCGGCGCGCCCGCCGGACCCCCTGGCGATCCGCCGCACGATCCTGCGCTACGCCTGGGACCGCGTCGCCGAGGGCGTTCTCGGGATCTACGGTGAACTCCGGGAAGACCGCACCTCGGCGCCGGCCGCCCGCCCGCAAAGCCCGCGGCCGTCCTGCTGCGGGTGCGGCCGCGGCGGGCGGGGATGAACGGAGGGTTGCGCATGGCCGGCGCCGCGGACGTGATGGTGGTTTCCGCCCACCCGGACGACAGCGAGTTCGGCGCGGCCGGCACCGTCGCACGCTGGACGCAGGCGGGGCGGCGGGTGGTCTATGTCGTCGGCACGCGCGGCGAAAAGGGGACGAGCGACCCGGCGCTCACGCCCGAGGCGCTCGGGCGCATCCGCGAGGAGGAGCAGCGCGCCGCGGCCGGCCTCCTCGGCGTGGGGGAGGTCCTCTTCCTGGGGCTGCCGGACCAGGGAATCGAGGAGACGCCCGAGCTGCGCAAGACGATCGTGCGCCTGATCCGCTCCTTCCGGCCGGAGGTCGTCGTCACCTCCGACCCCTACCGCCGCTACATCTGGCACCGCGACCACCGCGTGATCGGCCAAGTGGTGCTCGACGCCGTCTTCCCTTACGCCCGCGACCGCCTCGCCTACCCGGACCTGCTGGCGGAGGGGCTCCTCCCGCACAAGGTGCGCGAGATCTACTTCTGGGGGGCCGAGGCGCCCAACCTGCGCGTCGACATCACGGCGACCTTCGATCTCAAAATCCGCGCGCTGCGCTGCCACGCGAGCCAGATGCGCGAGCTCGACCGCGGGGACCCGGAGGCCTGGCTGCGGCAGCGCTGCCGGGAGATGGCCGCCGGGGAGTCCTTCGGCCTCGCCGAGGCCTTCTACCGGGTCGAGGCGCCGCCCTGACCGGCCTTCACGGCACGCGGTGGAGAACCTCGGGCAGCTCCCGGCCGGAATCGGTGCGGAAGAAGAAGGTGGTGAGCGAGCCCGTGGCCGGGTAGCCCTCGGGGAACCCCACGCGGCGAAGGAGCGCGCGGTCCGGCGGCGCGAGCGGCAGGCCCCGCGCCCACAAGGCCGCGAAGACGATGACGTCGCCGTGGGTCACCGCCGCGACGGTCCCCCCGGCGTGCCGCCGGCGGACGCGGTCGAAGAACCGCCGCACGCGGCCGGCGATGTCGGCCGGCTGCTCGTAAGGCGGACCGGTGCCGGTGTAGACATCCCCTCCGCGCGCATCCACCTCGGCGGCCGGACGCCCTTCGTAGGCACTCAGAACCTCGATGAGATGCCGCGTCCGGCGCAAGGGGAGGCCGGGATGAAACGCCAGGATCGCGGCCGCTGTCTGGCGCGCGCGCAACAGGGGGCTCGTGAACAGGCCGTCGAGCCTGCTTCGCCCGAGCAGGCGGCCGGCGGCGCGAGCCTCCTCGAGTCCCCGCGCGCTCAACCGAAATCGCGGCAGGCGCCCGTAAAGCACCCCGCGGGGGTTGTGGACGTTTCCGTGGCGGACAAGAATGATCGTCGTGGCGGCGGTCGTCATCGGTCCCTCAATGCCATCCTCGCGGCGGCGGCCCCCGGGCGAAACGCCGGTGGCACCATGTGCCGGTCAGGCGGCCAACGGTAAGACCTCGCGGCGCCGCCGGCAAGCGCCGGGCACAACGCGTGCGGTCGGCCGCAGGCGAATCGTCGCGCGGACGCCGCCTCCCCTCGACGGCGGACATGACTTGGAAGCATCGGGATCCCCACCGGGTCCTCCACGAATCCGGCGCGCGCGCCGTGCAGGGACGCGCTGAACGCTTCCAGGGCGCCGAACTCGGTGTGCGCCGGTCGCGGGCGAGCCCGTTGGCCGGCGAGACGGCGTGGGGCTATCGCGTGCGACCCGCGCCTCCGGTGTGCAGGCGGCGGGCAGCGAGCGGAAGTGCGCGGTGCTCCGGGCCGCCCCGTCCTGGGAAAGCGCGCGGAAGAGCGCCTTGGCGATGCCGCCGGCCATGGTCCCGGAGCGCCGGATCTCGCTGTCGTCGGGGCCGAATTGGATCACGGTGTCGGGGGCGCGTCGGCGGCCGTCCGCGATCCGCAGGCCGCGATAGCCGTCGGCGAAATAGAGCGCCGCCCCGCCGCAGCGCCCCCGGCCGCAGAAACACGTTGACAGCGGGTGGAATCCCTGCTAGCTAGCGTTCACAAATACTCTCGATTCTCCGCGTGCCGCTTCCGCCGGGTTCATTCACCGTCCGCCAACCCTCAACCCAGGAGGCCGCCATGAAGTTCAGCGATTTCTTCATCCCCAAGATCGCGCGCTCCGACCCCAAGGTCCGGGAGGAGGCCGTCCTCAAGTGCAAGGACAAGGACCTGCTTCAGCGCGTGATCGCCAACGACAAGGACGAGCGCATCCGCCAGGCGGCGCGGGAACGGCTCGAGGCCCTGAGGCGCTGAGCCGGGCTCCGGTGCGCGCTTGCCGCGGCCTGGTCGGCCCGCCCGCCGATGCCTCCTCCCCCCTTTGCGGGCGCGCGTTCAGAGCGCGCTTGAAAGGACCTCTGCGCTCCGGAAAAACTCCGCCAGGTCGCGATAGAAGGCGCTCCAGTCCGGGGGGCAGTCGTTGTGGCCGGCCTCGACGGCGATCAGACGGCCCTGCCGCGCCGCGGCGGCGAGCGCCTGCCCGTGGCGGAAGGGCACGACCTCGTCGCGCCGCCCGTGGATGACCAGCACCGGCCCGTGGAACTGCCGCACGGCCTCGAGGTTGTCGAAGGGGTCGCGGATGAGACACGGCGGGACGAGGAACCGCGGGGCGAAAGCGCGCACGCCGGTGAAGGCCGACATCAGCACGAGCGCCTTCGCGGGCCGCTGGCGCGCCAAGTCGCAGACCGCGCCGCCGCCGAGCGAGCGTCCGAAGAGGACGATGCGGCCGGGGTCGACGTCCGGCCGGGCCGCCAGTTGGTCGTAGGCGCGCCGGAAGGTCTCGGCGATGCCCGCCTGCGACGGCGACCCCGCCGAGCGTCCGTAGCCGGGGTATTCCACCAGGAGAAGGCCGAGCCCCATCTCGGGCAATCCCGCGAGCAGCCCGGGCCAGTAGTCGATCAGCTCGCCGTTGCCGTGCCCGAATATCACGGCCGGCGCGGGGCCGGACCCGGGCGTGCGGCGCGGCGCAAGGAACCACGCCTCGACCCGCCCGAAGCTCGTTTCCAGCTGGAGCACCTCGATCTCCCGCGAGGGGGGTTCCGCGGCCGCCGGCGCCGGGATCAGGTACCGCGGGAAAAGCACCTGCCGCTGGAGGAGAAAAACGAGCAGGCAGTAAGCCGCATAGAACAGCGCGGCGACGGCGGCGACTTTGAGCCCGGCTTTCACGTTCGGCGGTTCGGCAGGCGGCGGATCAGGCCGGCAGGGTGCGGGCGTGCCGCCAGGATTTCCAGAAGAAAAAGCCGACGATGACGATCGTGCACATCGGCGCCAGCCACTCGGGAACATGGACCCCGAAGCCGTGGCCGAGCATCACCAGCCCCAGCACCAGGACGGAATACATGGCGCCGTTCTTCAGATAGACGTAGCGCTTGATCTTCTCCAGGTTGTAGATGGTGAGCTGGCGCACGACGATGGCCCCGACCCCGTTGCCGATCAGGATCAGCGGCACGGAGAGGGTGAAGGCGAAGGCGCCGACGACGCCGTCGATCGAAAAGGTGGCGTCGATGACCTCGAGGTAGAGGATCTTGGCGATGTCCGTCATGGAGGTCCGGTCGTGCAGCAGCCGCTCCTCCTGCGACTCGGCGAAGCGCTTGAACCCGTGCGTGATGAAGAAGGCCGTCGATCCCACGACCGCGCCGAAGGCGAGCATCGCGTCCATTTTGAGCGCGTACCAGACGACGGCCGTGAGAGCAACCGAGACGACGGCGTAGAACCAGGCGCCCTGGCGCGCGAAGAAATCCTCGCCCGGCAGCCCGAAGGACTTGGGCTCCTGGAAAAGCCAGTTGCAGAAGAGAAAGACGAAGAAGACCCCGCCGCCCATCAGCAGCACCGGGGCGCTCGATTGGATCGCCTGCTGCGCAGCCGGGTCGTCGGTGAACGTGGCGGTGAGCGCCTCCCAGGGGTCGAGCCCCGGCGCCATGACCCAGACGATCAGCCACGGCATGAGGCCGCGCACCCCGAAAACGGCGATGAGGATGCCCCAGGTCAGAAACCAGCGCCGGGCCCGCGCCTGCATGGTGGCGAGGACCTCGGCGTTGATGATGGCGTTGTCGATGCTGGTGATCGACTCGAAGAGGGTCAACCCCAGGACGGTCAGCAGGGCGGCGGTGGTGTCCATGCGCTGCGGCTCCTCGCGCGGGCGCCGGCGCGCGTGAAGCTTCCGGCCGCGGCCGCGATCGGTCTCGAAGCCCCGCGACAGGTCGTGCGGGCGGTCGATAGTAGGCAGCGGCCGCGGCGCTGTCAAGCCGCCCGGGCACGGCGGCGCACTTTGCCGGCGTTCAGGCGCCGCGCTTGTTCCGGTATTGCCGCCGCAGCAGGCCGCCCCCCCAGAGACAGGCGGCGATCATGACCGCCGCCCCCGCCCCATGCGCCAGGCCGGCGAGCAGGCGGTCGTATGCCAGCAGGCCCGTTTCGGTCAGAATGAACTCCCAGTCGTGAAACCCGTAAGGCGAGGTTTCGCCGGTGTTGCCGCCCAGAAGCGGCAAAGCGAGGGCGCGCGCGTCGCCCACGTAGGGGGCGATGTCCGCCAGGTTCTGCCCGAACCACCAGAGGCAGGCGGCGGCCCCGAACGGGTCGCGCGTCTTGAGCAGCAGCGCGCCGAGGCAGACGAGCGGCATCAGGAGCTGACCGAGGGTCCCGCCGAGCGCGGTCATGAGCCGCCCGAAGGGCCGGAAGATGATATGCCCCGCCTCGTGGAAGGGCAGGTCGACCAGGTGCAGAAAGGATTCGAAGGCCGCCGACGGGATGCAGATGAATTTAAGCCCCCAGATCGCCATGAGCGCCAAAAGGGCCGCGCTTCCCCAGAAGCGGAGGGGCTCGAACTCCTCCGGCACCTGCAACAGGAGCGCTTTCACGACCTCGAAGCGCCGCGGCGCTTGCGTTTCGCCGGCGGCTTCCCGGGGCGCGCCGCGGGGTCGGGTCTCCGCCGGCGGCCGGGCCGGCCGGGACCGGTACTTCTCATAGACGATCCCGCAGCGCGGGCATTCGAGCGCCTCCGCGCTTCGCGCGCGGCCGCACTGCGGGCAGATTCCGTTCGCGGTCGAATGCATGGCTCTCCCCCCTCACGATGGCAGACGCCATCCTAATTAATCGCCCGAAAAGCGCGCCTCATGAGCACTTTCACCCACTGCGGCGGCGGATCGGATCCGGATCCGCCGCATGCGGCCCCGCCGCGCGGACCGCCGAACTGTCAAACGGCGTCAATCGGCGTCAATTGGTGTCAATTGGTATAACTTATTGTTATTGCAATATATAATTTGACTTCGGCCCCTGACCGAGGTACAATGTTCGGAAAAGGGCGCCGGCCTCTCGTTTCCGGCGCCCGGGCCCGGAGGCGCTCGGGGGGAGGGGGGATAACGGGCCGTCTGGTGGGGATCACGGAAAAGGAGGGATAATGAAACGCTGGCTTGCCTGCGGGCTTCTCGCCGGCTTGCTGCTGCCCGGGGGGGCCCGGAGCGCGGGGCCGGCCCCGGCCGATCTATACGCCGCGCTGCGGGTCCGGCTGGAGGAGGTGCGGATCTGCGCGGAGCCCTACAGCCGGCTCGTCGTAACGCCCGTGGACCCGGCGGTCGTGGTGGTGAACCGCGATGTGCCGCTGCCGTGGGCCGCGGACCTCACCTTCCACATGCCGGATCACGTCGTCAACCTCACCGGCCGGAGTGCCTCCCAGGCGATCCGCGTCGAGGTCGAGGGGGCGGCGGAATTGACGCCGCCCCGGCGCCTTTTCCCTTTCGATCTCCCGGTCACCGACGATGAGCGGGTGGTCGCGGACTTCTGCCGGCGAGCCGAATCGTTCTACCAGGCCGTGGGGGCACGCGGAGCTTCCGCCCCCACGAGCCTGAAAAGCCCGCTCGTGGAGATCGTTCTCGACAAGGCTTCCCAGCGCGTGCGCCCGGTGAAATCGACCCGTTTCGAAACACAGGCCCTGCCGACGGCCGCGGCCGGCGGCCGGGCGGCCAGCCCCCCGGGGGGCGCCCACCCCCCGATCGAGCACCTCATCATCTATTCGGCCGGATACGAGGCCGAGGCGGAGCTTCTGCGGGCGCACCGCACGGCTTCCGGGACCGCCTCGGCGGCCGTCGACGTGGAGGCGATCCCCGGCATGAGCCCGTTCGACGATCTGCCGGAGGCCTGCGGGGGGGAATACCGCGCGGAGTGCTTCGTTTACATGGATGACGCCGTGGTCGGCATCGAACCGCGGCTCATGGAGGGGCTCTTCGGCATGGGCCCGCTTCAGGAACATGTCGAGTGCGTGTTGCCGCCCAAGGGCCCGGTCGACCCCCCGGTGTGCCGGAGGCTTGCGACCCGGCGCGTTCCGGACCGCGCGGGGCTGATCCGGGCCTATCTCCGCCGGATGAAAAGCGAGCACCCGGAGCTGAAATATGTCCTGCTCCTGGGCGATCCGTCCAAGCTGCCGCCGCGCTTCACCACGGCGAGCACCTGGGGCCAGGGGCCCACGACGCACGGCTTCACCATGCCGACCGACATCTACTACGCCGAGGTCTTTCAGCCCTGGAAGGCGTCGGGCAGGCTCAACTACGCCCCCAACTACCCGCCTATCTTTCCGTGCGGGGACATCGTGTGCCGCGAAATCAACACGGACTGGGACACCCGGCATTTCGGCTGGGAGGTCCGTTATCCGTTTGCACGGACCTTCGCCCCGCCCGGGCCGCCGACCCTGCCCCTGCCGCCCGAAAAACTCCCGGAGATCCTCGCCGTGGGCCGGATCGTCGCCAAGAAAGGCTTCCACAACCTGATCTTCGACAAGTTCAACGTGCCCGGCGAGGACCCGGGCGAGCCGCCGGTCACCGACAAGGATGCCGCCGTCAAGCGGTACATCGAGCGGCTCATCGCCTGGGACTTCAACCCCCGGCCGGTCGAGGGTCAGGTGGTCGTCTCGGGGGCAGACGGCATCTACCCGGTGGAAACCCTTTCCCAGTTCGAATCGCTGCTGGGCGAATTCACCTTCATCGCCGAGCACTTCGGATCGGGCCACGTCACCGCCGCCAACATGCCGTCGGACTTCGACCCGGCCCTCTGCACGGTGCTGCCCGAAGACGACTGGCAGGCGATGCAGCCGAGCGGCCCCTACTCCGCCTGGGAGTACCAATACCAGTTTGGACGCTGCAAGCCGCGCGACGCCCGCTTCCCCTCCTGGAGCAACACGCGGCTTCCCCACGCCGACGAGCTCTTCGCCTTCATCAACCAGAACGGCTTTCAATTGATGGCCCTGAGCGGCCACGGCGGCCCGCGGGGAATCGGCTTCAACACCCATTGCGACGGGTACTCCGGGCCCTGCGACGCCGCCTTCGACAAGCAGAAGATCATCGACGCCCACCACTGGCAGATCGACAAGGCGCAGTTTCGAAAAACGTCGGAACCATGGAACTATCCCGCCGACAAGCTTGAGGACCCGCCCGACGGCCGCCCGAACGGCTTCCTTTTCTCGAGCGCCTGCTCGACAGCCCCCTTCCTCGGCGGAAACCACGGAGCGATGTGGGAGGCGCTCTCCCACCGGACCTTCGCCGAGCAGTTCACGGCGCTTGCGGCCGGCGGCAGCGTGGGCGTCTCGATGAACTACGACGTGGGGTACTATCATGGGGACCCGGCCTGGGAGCTCGCGTTCATGGGGGCCATGCAGGACGCCCTGGAGCTCAATCCCGCGGCGCGCATCGGCGATGCCCTGCAGCGGAGCAACCAGAACCAGTTCGCCCGCTTTTACCTTGCCCACCAGGCCCTGAACCGCTTCTGGTTCGGCGACCCGGGAGCGCGCATCGGAAGCCCCGTCGGCCCCCCAACGCCGGGCGCAAGCTTTGCGGAAACCAACCTCGAGGTGCGACATGAATAGGTGGATGCAACGGGTCGGAACCTTGGCGCGGCTGTCGCTGGCGGCCGGCGCGCTCCTATCGCTCTTCCCCGCCGCCGGTGCGGCGGATGATGAAGCCGGCCCCTGCTACCTGCGCTTCACCGGGATCGGGCGCACGACCGCCCTGTGCAGTCAGGCGCCGCCGCGCTTCGAAGAGCTGAAGCGGCTGCACATCCCGCTGCCGGACGGCGGCGAAACGCCGGAGATCCACCTCCTGCGCTACGCATTCACCACGGAGATGGTTTTCTTCGACCGCGAGTGCAACCGCCGGCGCTATGCCCGCACCGACTTCTCCTGCGCCAACGGGAATCTGTGGTACCAGGACAGCCGCGACCAGTGGGTGGAGGCCGCCCGGGTGTGCACCGGCGGCGCCTGCCAGCGGGAGGGGGGCCCTTGCCGCAGCGCGGGGGACTGCTGCAAGGGATATCGCTGCCACTCCAAGCTCAGAACCTGTGAGGGTCCGGCCGAAGCCGAACCGCCGCCTCCGGTGCGCGGGGCGGCGCCGTGATCTTACGACCGCACGGGGCGGAAAGAAGGATTGACTTGGCGCGGGGCCCGCTTAGATTGGTGCATGGGGGCGGGTTGGAACGGCCCCCTTCACGGTGAAACGACTCCCGAAGGGAGGGTCGCCATGAACCCCATCTGCGCCGCAATGGCCGTCGTCATCGCCCTGGCTTTCACGGCGGTCAACCTGTTCATTCCCTACGCGCTTCTCGTGCTGCTCGCCGCCGGGATCGTCGCCGCGGCTTTCGGCATCCCCTGCGGCATCTTCTCGCGCGGCCGCCAGGGCGAGTGCCGGCTCGGCTATTGCTGACCAACGCCTGAGAGGAGGTTGGTCGTCACCTCCCGGCATCGAGCTTGAGCGCCGCGGAGGGCGGTCCGTCGGATTCCATGGCCGCCGGGGCCAGCGCGGCGAGACGCTCGGCCGGGACCGCCCCGGGACCGGACAGCTCCGCCACGACCGCTCGGCCGCGGGCCTCGGCGAGCCGGGCGAGGGCGCCATCGTCGACCGGCTCAACCGCCTTCAGCCGGTCGTACATGAGCTTCGCGCGCCGCCCGGGGTCCTCGGCCGCCGCCTCCGCATCCGCCTTGCCCTTGCCCCCGGCCCCGGCCCGGCCGCGGTCCTGCTCCGCCTGATGGTCGAGCGCAAGCTTCTTGAGCTCCTCGGCCCCGAACCGCTCCACGAACATCGCGGCAAGCGCTCTGCCGGTCTCGGGGCTGCTGAAGTCGACCGGCCCGGGCTCCTCGCCGGGCGGCGGGCTCTGGCCGAGGCGCTGGGCCACGGCGCGCTTGATCCCCGCCTCGCGCAGCTCCGCGCGGTCGCTGTCGGGCGCGTAGCGCCCCTGCACGGAGAGCTTCAGCTGCGGACGCTTGATCAACGCCGCGGCGAGCCGGGCGAGCTTCTCCCGCTCCGGCGGCGGCACCTCGGGGCTTCCGGGCTCGAAGGCCACGGCCTCGAAGGAATCCCCCTCCCCTCCCCCGCCGAAAAGCGCGCCGATCGCGCGGAAGGGGCTCGTCACGATCTTGGTGAGGAGGTTCACGACCGCCTTGCCGATCAGCGCCCCGTAGCTGAACTCCGGGGAGTCGAGGTCGCCGCGCACCGGCAGCCCGAGGTCGATGACCCCGTTCGAATCCTCGAGCAGCGCGATCGCCAGGTCGAGCGGCAGGTCGACCGCGTCCGGGCTCTCCACCCGTTCGCCGAGCTTGAGGCGCTCGACCACGATCTGGTTCTCTCCCTCCAGGCGGCTTTGGTTGATCTTGTACTTCAGGTCCACCGCGAGCTTCCCGGAGTCGATCTTGCGGCCGGCGAATTTCCCCGAATAAGGGGTCAAGCGCGACATTTCGACGTTGCGGAAGACGACCCCGATGTCGGTGAAGGCCTTGGGGTCCGAAGTGTTGATCTCGCCCTCAACTTTCGCCGTGCCGTAGTCGTCGACGCGGCCGTCGAGCTTCACCTGCGCGCGCGCTCCGCGGCTCGAGGCGATCCCGGCCACGACCCCCTTGAGCTCGTGGACGCGGGTGCCGAAGGGGGTGGGCAGGCTCAGGTCCGCGAAGTCCACCTTGCCGCCGCTCACCAGAACGCGCTTCACCCGGAAGGGAAAGGGGGCGGCGGCCGCGGCCGGCTTTTCGCCCGGCGGCGGCTGCGGCGGGGACTTTACCAGCCGGGCGAGGTTGAGCGAGCGGTCCTTCTCGATCACGAATTTTCCGACCGGCTGGACGACCCGCAGGTCGCCGATCTCCAGGCGGTCGGGCGCAAGCTCGACCGCGAGCTGGTCGGTGGCGAGCGTTTTCCAGCCGACGAGCGTTTCCCCCCCTCCGGGAGGCTTGATCGCCAGGTTCTCGATGCGGAACCCGCCCTGGTAGGCGGTCTGCGCGCCCCCGGGGATCCCGTGGCGCAGCCGGCCCTGCGTCGAGAAGCTCCCGGAGGCGAGCACGGCGGCGACGACCGGGTCGATCAACGGCTGGAGGGGGGGGAGCGCGAGCGCCTGGACCGCAATCTCGGCCTCGAGCGCCGGGCCCGAGGGGTCGAACCTGCCCGCCGCGCGGACCTGCCCGCCCGCGCGCACGGCCAGCCCGGCCTCGAAGGGCATCGGCGACTTCCCGTCCACCTCCGAGAGGGTGAGCGCGATCTCCTCGAGGTCGAGCAGGGTTCCGTCGGGCTTGATCGCGGCATCCGTGACCGACGCCTTCAGGCCGGATACCGCGACGGTCCTCGCCGTGAAGTTGAACGGATGCCCTTCCGCGGCGGCCTCGGCGGCCTCCCGGGCGATCTCCCCGCTCTGCGGCGGGGCCGCGAGCAGCGCGAGATTCACGGTGCCGTCGGCCTCGCGCCGCAGATCGACCGACCCGCCCTCGATGGCGATCCGCTCGGCGGTGAAGGCGTTTGCCGCGAGGTCGTAGGCCCCGCCCGCCAGCGCGATTCCGTCGATCCGCACCTGCGGCGCGGCCGTGTAAAGCAGCTTCGCCCAAATCCCGGCGGCGTTCAATCCGATCGACTCGAGGCGCACCCGGGGCTCGCCGCCGCCGGCCTCGACCTCGGCCTTGAAGACGAGCCCCACCCGGCCGATCCCGGCCTCCGCCCCCGGCGAGCGGCTGCGGTCCTCGTAGTCGATCCCGAAGCCGTCGAGCTCGAAGGCCGCGAGGTCGATCCCCCAGGGCTTCCCGCCGGGCTCGGCCGGAGCGGCGGGGGCCGCCGCGGCCCCGCGCGCCAGGCGCTCGAAATTCATCCGGCCGTCCGCGCCCACCGCCGCGCGCAGCCGCCCGCCGTCGACGGCGACCTTCGCGATCGCCGCCCGGCGCGCGTCCAGATCGACGCGCCCGCCTTCCAGGCGCACGGCGGGCAGCTCGAGAAACGGCGCCTCGGCCCCGGCGAGCTTGAGCGCCGCGCCGGTCAGCGCAAGGGTCAGGTTCGCGAGCTTCACCCGCGGCGATTCGCCGCTCAGGTCGACATCGTAGTCGGCGGTGATGCCCACCCGGCCCTCCGGCGCCGCGAGATCGACCGCGTCCCGGAAGAACTTCCAGAGCGTCGCCGTCTTCAGGTTCTCAACGACGAGGGTTCCCTGCGAGGCGACGGGGTTCAAACCGATCCGGCCGCTCCAGCGGATGGTCTCGCCTTCGGCGCTCGTCATCACGACCGATTTCGGGCCCGCCTGGCGGGGAAGCGTCGAGAGGTTCTTGACCGACAGCGCGAGGGGGTGGAGCGCCACCGTGGCGGGCTGCGACGGGCGTTGGTCCGTGAAGTCGATCCTCCCGTCGTCGATCGCGACCTCCTCGAAGACGAGCGGCGGCAGCCCCTCCGCCTGCTGGGCGTCGAGGGCCCCCGCCGGGGCCGAGGCGGGCGGCGCGAGCTCGGCCAGGTTGATCGTCCCGTCCCGCCCGATGACGGCGTTCACCCGGGGGCCGTCCAAGCTCACCTGGCGGAACGTCCAGGCGCGGTCGCGCAGGCTCTTCAGCTCGAAATCCACGAACAGGCGCTTGAAGCCCGCGATCGGCCGGCCGTCCGGCTCGTCCAGGCTGAAATCGCGCGCCTCGAACGTGAAGGCGAATGGGTTCAGCCGCACCTCGCCGATCGCGGCCGCTTTGCCGAGCTCCTCGCGGGCGACCTGCGGCAGATAGTGGCGCACGAGAAAGGGAATGAGGAAAAAACCCGTAAGGGTGTAGACCGCCGCATAGAAAGCGAAGAGCACCGCCGGGATGACGAAGAACTTGCTGCGCAGGATTCTCGTTAGAGCGCTCATGGGCCACCGCCTCCACGGTTTTTATCCATACTAAACCAACGGGACCCGAAATCAAGCGTGACCTCGCTAGTAATTTTTCCTGTTGACAACTCTGGCGGTCCGCTTCATAAAAGCGCGTATTTGCCGCGTCCTTGACGGCCGCCGCACCGAAGTCCATGCGCCGGGATCCCGAGACCGTGGGCCGGCCGCCTGCCCGGGTCCGCTTCCGGCCATGCGCATAAAGCCTTTCTCGTGGAGCGCGCCATGTGCCCGGGCTTTCGCAGTCCACCTCCCCGCCGGCTGCCGATCGCTGCCGCCGCCCTGCTCGCCATGACCCTGATCGGCTGCGTCGCCCCGCAGAGCCACACGCGGAAGGAATCGGCCGTGGCCGGCATCCCCCGCCAGACACGGGTGCTGCTCATGGAGCCGGACGTGCAGGTATTTGAAATCACCGCCGGCGGGATGCTCGAACCCAAGGCGGACTGGACCGCGGCCGGGATGGCCAATATCCGCGCGGCCCTGCAGGAGCTCCTCCAGAACACCGACGACACGCTCATCGCCTACGTCCGACCCCAGGACCCGCTCGAGGCCCGCGCCGACGATCAGCTGCTCAAGCTGCACGACGTGGTCGGCGGGACCATCATCGGCCACAACTACCGGCCGCCCTTCAAGCTCCCCACCAAGGAGGGCGAGCTCGACTACACGCTGGGGGAGGGAGCCAAGCGCCTGCGCGAACGGACCGGGGCCGATTACGCGCTCTTCCTCTTCGTGCGCGACAGCCACGCGAGCCCCGGACGGGTGGCCGTGATGGTCTCGGCGGCCCTGGTGGGGATGGTGCTCCCCGGCGGGGTGCAGCAGGGATTCACCTCGCTCGTGGACCTGAGAAGCGGCGACATCGTCTGGTGCAACCTGCACATGCGCGAGCACGGCGACCTGCGCCAGCCGCATCTCGCGCGGGACAGCGTCGCCGCCCTGCTGAGCGGGCTGCCGCTGTGAACCGCACCGTCCGAGCCCTCGCCGCCTGGACGTCCCTTCTCTGCATGGCCTGCGCCAGCGCACCGGTGCGCGATCTCGCCCCGGGCGAAAAACCGCCGATCGACAGCGACGAGGCCGGCCTGTGGATGATGATGGACAAAATCGAGGCGAACCTCAACAGCTCGGGGCGCCTCGAAACCGACCCGGAGCTGAACCGCACCGTGCGCGGGATCCTCTGCCGGCTCGCGCCGGAGCAGTGCGCCGACATCCGGGTCTACATCGTCTCGACCCCCCACTTCAACGCCACGATGGCGCCGAACGGCTCGATGCAGGTCTGGACGGGCCTCATGCTCCGCGCCCAGAACGAGGACCAGCTCGCCTTCGTGATCGGCCATGAGCTCGGGCACTTCCAGAAGCGCCACGCCCTCACGCGCTGGCGGACCGCGCGCGACACCTCGGGCGTCATGGCGTTTCTCACCATCATTGCCGCCGGCGCCGGGGTTGGCTTCGTCGGCCCGCTCGCTCAGCTCGCGGCGCTCTCGGCGATCTACGCCTACTCCCGCGACCAGGAGCGCGAAGCCGACGAGGTCGGCTTCCGCCTCATGGCGCGGGCGGGGTACGACCCGGGCGAGGCCGCCCGCATCTGGAAGAACCTGGTGGCCGAGCGGGAAGCCTACCGCAAGCCCGATGAGGTCGTCTTCTTCGCCACCCACCCCAGTCCGCCGGAGCGGATCGAAACGCTTGAAAAACTCGCCGGGCAGGTTCCGCCGCCGGCTGCGGCCGCCAAGCCCGACCGCAGCCGCTACGCCGAGCGGATCGCGCCCTTCCGCGCCGCGTGGCTCCAGGAAGAGCTGCGCAAAGGGGAATACGCGGCGACCCTCGTGATGCTGGAGCAGCTTTCGGCCGCCGGGGCGGCGCCGGCTGAGCTCGAGTACTTCCGGGCCGAGGTCTTCCGCCTCCGGGATGCCGAGGGGGATGCGCCGAAAGCGGCCGCGGCCTACGAGCGGGCGATCGCCCTCGGGGGCGCTCCGGCCGCGGCCCACCGGTCGCTCGGGCTCGTCTACCGCAAGCGCGGCGATACCGTCAGGGCCCGCGCCTGCTTCGAAGCCTATCTCAAGCAGGCCCCCGACGCCGGGGATGCCAAGATGATCACGCGCTACCTGGAGGAGATGAAATGATCCGCTCGGCGCTCGTCGCGGTCCTTGCGGTGCTCATGCTGTCGTCCTGCGCCTACTACAACAAGGTGGAGCCGGGGAAAAGAACCGCCGGAAGCGGCTACGCCGTGAGCACCGACACGTCCTGGAGCGCCCGCAGCATTGGGGCGCTCGAGTTCTGGACCGTCGACGGGCCGGCGCTGCAGGCGATCGTCTTCTATCCCCCGGTCGCGGACGGAGAGCCGGTCTTCGGCGTCCAGACGAAGAAGGAAACCCTGCCCGCCTTCCGCAAATCGATGACGCCGAGCGAGATCATGGAGCTCTGCGCCAACACCATGATGGCGCTCGCCGAGACCCAGCCCTACGCAGCCCCCGTGGTCGGAAACCGCGTCCGAACGACCGGCCTGGAGCCCTTCGCCTTCGGCGGCGGGGAGGGCTTCCGCTTCGACGCCGAGTTCCTCTCGCTCTCGGGCCTCGAGTACCGGGCGCTTTTCGCCGGCGCCGTCCGCCGGGAGAAGCTCTACCTCGTCATCTACACCGGCACCCGCGAGCACTACTTCCCCAAGCACCGCCGGAGCGCCGAGCGGGTTCTCGCCTCGATCCGGCTGCCTTGACGCAAACCCGATCCGGAAAGGCTCAATCGCTCTTCACCGGGAAAAGCGCCTTGATCTCCGCCGGGATCGCGCGGGGTTTGCCCGAGCCGGCGTGGACGAAGACCCAGTCGGTCTTCCCCTCCGCGAGCAGGGCGCCGTCGGAGCGCCGCCAGAAGCGATAGCGGCGCAGGGACTGCACCCGGCGCATCTCCGCCACCCAGGTCTCGGACAGCACCTCGTCCCCCGGGAACGCGGGCTTGAGGTATTCGATCCAGTGGGAGCGGACCACCCAGGCCGCCCCGATCGCGGCCGTCATCGACGTGCTGCCGAGGAAATCGGCGTGACGGTGCGCGGCCTCGATCATCCAGCGGATGTACTCGATGTTGTTCACGTGCCCGTTGCCGTCGATCGCCTCCGGCGGCACGCGGAACTCGAAACGAAAAACCGGCGACATGACTTCCCCTTCCGCAGCGCTGCCTCTACCCATGGGCCGCGGCGCCCCCCGGGGTTGACTTCCCCGGGAAATCGTTTATGTTCCCCGCACCCCATTTTACCCCAACCGGAGGCATTGCCAATGAAATTCGCATGGATCTCGGCCCTGAGCGTCCTCTCGACGGTGACCCCGGCGGTCGGCGCCGACGCCCCGAAGGTGGCCCTCGAGACCGACAAGGGCCGCATCGTCATCGAACTCTACCCGGACAAGGCGCCGGCGACCGTCAAGAACTTCCTTGCCTACGTGGACGAGGGGTTCTACGACGGCACGATCTTCCACCGCGTGATCCCCAACTTCATGATCCAGGGCGGCGGCATGAGCGCCGCCATGAAGGAGAAGCCCACGAAGGCCCCCGTCAAGAACGAGGCGGACAACGGCCTCAAGAACGAGCGCGGCACGATCGCCATGGCCCGCACCCAGGTCCCGGACAGCGCGACCGCTCAATTCTTCATCAACACCGTCGACAACGACTTCCTCAACTTCAAGGCCAAGACGATCCAGGGCTGGGGCTACGCGGTATTCGGCAAAGTCGTCGAGGGGCTCGCGGTGGTGGACGCGATCGCCAAGGTCAAAACGACCAGCCGCGGCGGCCACCAGGACGTGCCGGCCGACACGGTGATGATCATCAAGGCCGAGCGGGTGAAGTAGCCGGCGACTAATGCATGAGGCTCCGGGCGAGCGCGAGCGCCTCCGCGCGCGAGGCGACGGCGCCGGCGTCCTGGGCCTCGCGCACCGCGGCGAGCACCCGCCCCATGGCCGGGCCCGGCGCCATGCCGAGGGCCGCGAGATCGCGGCCGCCGATGAGCGGCCGGCGCTCGAGCCGGGCCTTGAGCTCCCCGTAGTAGGACCGGACCGCCTCCCGCCCCCAGCCGAGCAGCCGCTCGCGCTCGCTCGCCGCGTGCGCCGGCCCGCGCGTCGCGTCGGTGTCGGCCATGAAAACGAGGACGAGCGCCGTCATCGCCTCCCCGTGCCGGCGGAACCAGCGCGCGATCGTCCGCGGCGCGACCCCGGGGGCCGCGAGAGCATGCAGGTGCATGTGATGGCGCACGAGAAGCGCAAGCGCCTCCTGCTCGGCGGCGGAGAGCTTCAGGCGCCGCCCCGCCTCCTCGGCCGCCGCCCCGCCGAGCGCGTCGTGGCCGTAGAACGTGACGCGCCCGTCCGCCGGCGCCACCGCCCGGCTCCCGGGCTTTCCCACGTCGTGCAAAAGGACGGCGAGCTTGAGGAGCGCCCGCCTCCGGCCGGCGTCGAGATAGGCCGCGACCGCGGCGGCCGCCGGCCCGAAGTTCCCCTCGAGGCCGGACAGCAGATCCTCCAAGCGCTCGAGCGCCTCCAGCGTGTGCCCCCAGACATCCCGGTGGTGGTAGGCGTTCTGCCTGCAGCCCTTCATCGGCCCGATTTCGGGGAAGACGGCCTGAAGCGCGCCGGTCTCGTCGAGCAGGCGGACGAGGGGGGCGCTGCGCGGCGCCTGCAGGGTGAGAAAGAGCTCGCGCGTGATGCGCTCGGCCGCGACCCCGGGCAGCCGGCCGGCCGCCGCCGCCATGAGCGCGACGGTCCCGGGCTCGATCCGGAAGCCGAGCTCGGCCGCGAAGCGCGCCGCGCGCAGCACCCGAAGCGGGTCCTCGAGCAAGGCACGCTCGCCCGCCGCGCGGACGATGCGCGCCGCCAGGTCGCGCCTCCCGTCGAGGGGGTCGAGCAGCTCGCCGGGAACGCCGCCCGGAAGGAGCCTCAGCGCCATGGCGTTGATCGTGAAATCGCGGCGGCCGAGGTCGCTTGAAACGCTTCCGCCGTGCATGGGCACGAGATCGATGAAGTCGCCGGGGGCGGCGCGGCTCACTGCGCGAAGGCAGGGCGCACCCGGCTTCTTCAGAAACGGCACGATCGCCGCATCGTGGACCGCCTTCAGCCGCCGGGCGAGCCCCTCCGGGTCGGCGCACATCAGGTCGACATCCTGGGACGCGCGGCCGAGGAGATGGTCGCGGACCGCCCCGCCCACGGCATAGACCTCCGGCAGCTCCGCCCCCAGGGGAGCCAGCCACCGCCTCAAACCTTCGATCCCATCGCCCATCGCGCCCTTTCCGCCCCCGGGAGGGTTGCGATCCCCCCCGCCTTCCGCGCTGTTATCGCCGAAGCCGCCGCCGCGGGTCAAGCCCCGGCCGGGGGCCTCCCGGAAAGGGCTAAAGTTTTCCGGGATTCGGCCGATAGCGAGCCTTTGGAGGGCCGCGACCTTCCCCCGGCGGCCGGCCGGCCGCCGCGATCGGGTCCGGCTCGACCGCTCTCGCATGACAAAGGCAAACCATCCGAAAGGATGGGACGCAAAGCCACCGGCCTACGTCGCATCCGCCGCCTCCGGGCGGCGGAATGGATAGGGCAGCGGGGCTGCCGCGCGGGTCGGCGTCTCCTTTTCCGGCCGACCGCCCCCGTGGTGGGCCGAGAGCCGCAGCGCTGCGGCCCTTGCCCCCCCCGGCTGCCCCGGTCAACCCGGCGCCCGCATCGGGCGCCCCACCGGAGAGGAGAAACGACCCATGAGAACCCATCTCGCCGCGCTCTTTATCGCCCTCGCGCTCGCCGCCGGCCCGAGCCTCTGCCGGGCGGACGTGACTCTGAGCGACGATTTCACCGACACGACCCTCGCCTTCCAGTCGGCCGAAACGGGCTGGGAAAACTTCGCCTTCGGCGGCGCGGCGCCGCCCTCCGGCGCCGAGCGCACGCTACGGGCGACCCGCAGCCTCATGCGCACCCGCCCCGCGATCGTCGCGGCCGGCCCGCTCGGCGCGTCCTGGGTGCTTTCGACCGGCCAGTCCACCAAGCTCCGGGACGTGCACTGGGGCCACTACGTCGACCTCGTCTACCGCTTCCCGGAGCTCTTCGAGGGCGGATCGGTCGCGCTGAAATACCTGAACACGCGCGCCTGCGGCGGCCGGCTGGACGTTCTTTTCGCCGAGGAGGACGAAACCGGCTACCGGCTCTGGGAGGAGGCCGTGCGTCTGGAGGACTGGGAAACCTGGCCCGGGCCCTACTCCCAGCCGCGCGGCCAGATCAGCCAGCGCACCTGGCGCAGCTACAGCCTGGCGCCCGAGGCGGTCGCGCAGCTCCTCCAGGGCCGCAAGTATAACGTCGTCATCATCCGCGAGTTCGACATCACCTCCGAGGCCGGAAGCGGCTACATCGACGACGTCCAGGTGACCGCGACCGCCCCACCGAAGGAGGAAGCGGAACCCGAGGAGCCGTGCGCCTTCCCGGAAGACACGCTGCCTCCCGCCGGCGCCGTCCATGCCGCCCGCAACATGATCTGGCCGCCGAACAACAAGCTGATACCGATCGAGCTCTTCGGCAACGTGCGCGACGAGCTTTCCATCGCGCGCGACGGCGGCGGGACCGGGGTGTCGAGCGCCTATCTGCTGATCAACGGCACCCAGAAGATCGAGCTCAAGGGACCGGAGACGAACCGGCTCGACGACCAGGGCTTCTTCAGCCTGAAAATCCCCTTCAAGGCGCAGCGCAACGCCGTCTACTCGATCGAGCTCTTCGCCGCCGACACCGCACCGGGCGAGCCCAACTTCGACCTGGTCGACTCGACCTGCATCGTGGTCCCGGCGAACCTGGGCCAAGCCCTGCTCGGCGCCCCGCCGGCCGGCCCCCGGCCGCGCTAGCCGGGCTTAAAGGGTGTCCGACGGCCAGGCCGCCGGCTGGCCGTCGGGCGCCCGCCCTTCCGGCGAGTCCTGGTACTGGGTGCGGATGATCTCGGCGCAGAACCCCTTCGCGGCCAGAAGCTCCTCGAAGCTGCCGCGCTCGGTGATGCGGCCGCAGGTTTTCTGCGCCGCCTGGACCCGGGCCTCGGTCGCGGCGACGAGGGCGCTCGTCGCCGCGGGCCGGCCGAGGCGCAAGTTCCAGGCGATGCCGCGGTCGAAGGGCAGGCTCTTCTGGAAGACGACCCCGATCTCGGCGCGCAGGGAGTCCAAGGCCGCGTCGCGGACGTCGACGCCGACGGTGCGGATCGCGCCCGGCTCGGCGGTGAAGTCGACCCCCTCGAGCGCCGGGCGCCGGCCGTCGCCGCTGAAGCGCACGCCCTCGAACGCGACCCGGCCGCGCACGTTTTCGAGCGGCCCGCGCCCCGGGTCGGTCGGCCCCGGTCGAGCGGGTGTTGCGGAACGAATCGGTGTCATGATAGGCGTAACACCCAATCGTCGCATCATGGTCCTGACGTTGTCATTCCGGCGGAAGCTGGGACCCAGCTGGTTTCTCGATGCTGAATCGAGTCCGACATGACGGTGCCATTTCGGGACAGGTTATAATGGGCACGGTGCGCCAAAGCCTGCTGATCAGGATACCGATCCAATGACCATGCGCATGCCTATCGGCCGACCCGCTGCTTTGGTTGGGGCGCTGCTGCTTCTGCTTGCGGGAGACCCCGCCGCCGACAGCCGGCCCTACGATCCCCTGGCGGTTGCCGGTTCACCCCCGGCGCAAACCCTCGACCTTGTCGCCGTCGACACGCAGCGGCAACGGGAAATCCCCGTGCGGGTTTACCTTCCAGCAGGCCGGACCCCGGCCCCCGTCGTGCTCTTCAGCCATGGACTGGGCGGCTCGCGCGAGGGCAGCGCGTTTCTCGGACGGCATTGGGCGGGCCGGGGGTATTTCGTGGTGTTTCTCCAGCACCCCGGCAGCGATGCTTCCGTCTGGCAGGGCGTTGCGCCCTTGCAGCGGATGGCCGCCCTGAAAAAGGCCGCGGGGATCGAAAACTTCCTGCTCCGCGTCAAGGACGTCCCGGCCGTCCTCGACCAGATCGCGCTCTGGAACGCCGCAGGCGGGCACCCGCTCGCCGGCCGGGCGGACCTCACGGCCATCGGCATGTCCGGGCACTCCTTCGGCGCCGTCACGACCCAGGCCTTGAGCGGCCAGGCGTTTCCGGCAGCGGACGGGTCCTTCACGGATGCCCGCATCCGGGCGGCCGTTGTGATGAGCCCCTCCAGCCCACGCCGCAGCGCCGACCCCGGGCAGGCATTCGGCGGCGTCAGGATCCCCTGGATGCTCATGACCGGCACGCAGGACCTCTCCGCCATCGGCGATGCCGACCTAAAATCGCGCCTGGCCGTCTATCCGGCCCTGCCGCCGGGCGGAAAATACGAGCTCGTGCTGGACGGGGCCGAGCATTCCGTTTTCACCGACCGCCCGCTGCCCGGAGAAACCGGAAAACGCAACCCCAATCACCACCGCGCCATACTCGCCCTGAGCACGGCGTTCTGGGACGCCTGGCTGCGCCGGGATCCCGCGGCCCGGGCCTGGCTCGACGGCGCCGGGCCGGCGTCGGTTCTTGAAAAAAAGGACCGCTGGCAGCGCAAGTAAATTAAAGAATTAAAGAATTAAAGG
>CAZNKG010000006.1:0-112466 GCA_964573635.1 uncultured Desulfatibacillum sp.
TAACACCGGCGCGAGGACCTGTCCGGGTACTCGGTGGAGCCCTTCGAATTCATAGCCCAGGAGAGAAAGGAGGCGGAAGAGTGACAGACGCCCCAATGAACCCTGCAGAACCCTCGAACGCGAACACAAGCGGAATGCTGAGGTTCTTCGTCTATGGCACCCTGAAGCGCGGTTTCTGGAACCACGACCGCTTTTGCCAAGGCTTTCTATCCGTGGAGGATGCGGTGGTCCGCGGCCGACTCTTCGAGACATCCTCCGGAATCCCGGTGCTGCAGGTCCCGGAAGAGGACATCCTCGCCGTCGGGACCACCGATCCGCTCGCCGACGTGGCCACACAAGCGCACGTTACGGCCTGTGTGTCCAATCCCGGGCCAACCCCCGACCGGCTCCCGAAGAAGAACACGGGCGTGCCCTGGGGTCCCGTGTACGGGGAGCTTCTGACTTTCGACGACCCTGAGATCCGCCTTCCGGCCATTGACCGACTGGAAGGGTTCCACCCCGGCGGTCCCTGCCTCTACCGTCGCGTTCTGATCCCTGTCCGGGCAAACGGAACCTTGCTCCCGGCTTGGCTCTATGCGGGTGATGGCTACATCTTCGGCAGGCTTACGTCGCTTTGTGGCCCTCGTTGGCCCAGATAGCCACTAATTGGTCAACTCCTGAGAAACTCGGAAAAACCTTGTTGTCAACAAACAGAATTGTGTGGATACCCCACGGAAGCCCTGCGGCGGACTTTACGCAGCGGCTAATTGCCGGGAGCCTACTAAACCGGACAGATCATGTGCTACAACTGCGGACAGTTTATTTGTTCTCTACACGCGCGGGGGCGTGGATTGAAACCGATGCCGTGATGGCGATATGATTTGATTCCATGAGGAGCCGCCGGTCCACACCGCATGCCCGTTTTTTCTTGCTGTTCACTTTGGCCCTGGCCGCCGGGCTGGGCTGCGGCCGCTCAGGCGGTGCGTGCACCCTCTGGGGCGCCGCGGGAGAGGCCGTGGCGGGCGGTGGGGCGCTGGTCGCCAAGAACCGCGACTGGGCTCCGGACCATCGCCAGGAGCTGCGCGTCGTGCAGCCCAAGGAGGGGTATCGGTCGGTCGTGCTGGTTGCGGTCGGCGGGGCGGAGCCCGGCACCAAGGCGGGCGTGAACGAAAAGGGGCTGGTCATCGTCAGCGCGACGGCCAGTCAGGTGCCGGCTGCGGAGCGCAAGCCGGTCGAGGGCAACAGGGGCGTGATCAATCGACTCCTTGCGCGGTGCGCCGGCGTGGAGGAGCTCCTCAAGGAGATCCCGGCGATCGACCGCCCGGTCTTCTACCTGGTCGGCGACCGCAAGGAGATCGCCGTCATCGAAGCGGCGCCCGACGGCCGCCGCTGCGTATCGCGCGCGGACTCCGGCGCGCTCGCCCACACCAACCACTACCTCGCCTGCGATCCCGGGGGGCACGCGCGCCGGCCGAGCGTCAGCAGCCGAACCCGGGCGGCGCGCATCGCGGAGCTTCTGCAGATCAGCGGCAGGCCTTTCACGGCCGACGACTTCATCCGCTTCAGCGAAGACCGCCACGCCGGGCCCGACAACAGCATCTGGCGCAGCGGCGGCAACCCTTCCAAGCGCCGGACGCTCTCCGCATGGGTCGTCTCGATCCCCGGGAGCGGCAGCCCGCAGCTCTATCTCAAGCTCGCCAACCCCGGCGAAGCCGAGCGCGTGTGCCGCATCGACGTCCAGGCCGCGGTGGACCGTCCGCCGGGCGCTGGCCGCGGCGGGCTCGAGGCGCTCTGCCGCCCGATCGACGACGCCGGGCCGGGCGCCCGGCCTTGACGGCCTCCGGCCGGACCGACGCCCTACCCGTCGAGGCGCTTGTGGCGCTCGAGCTTGGCGGCGAGCTCCTTCTCGGCGCGGGCCTTGGCGCGCAGCTCGAAGGCCTCGCGCGCGTTCTTCGGCACGACCGGCTGGAGCTCGGGGGGCTTGCGCGCGAGGGCGAGCGCCCCGCTCGGGCAGGTCGAGACGCACAGGCCGCAGCCGATGCAGCGGTCGGGGTTTAGCACGGCGCGGCCGCCGGCCATGGCGAGCGCCTCCATCTGGCAGCGCTCGACGCAGACCTCGCAGCCGACGCAGAGGTCGGCGTCCAGGCGGGCGGCGAAGGGCGAGACGAGGGCCGCGGCCGGGACGGGCAGGCGTTTCAAGCTCTTCAGCACCTGGCAGCAGTCCCCGCAGCACAGGCAGATGTTCACGATCTCCTGGGCGTTGCTCGGCTGGAGGACCAGCCCCTGCGCCTCGGCCTGCTTGAGGATGGCGAGGGTCTCCTCCAGGGTGATCGGCCGGCCGAGGCCGTTGCGCTCGTAGTACTCGGCCCCCCAGCCGAAGACGAGGCAGGCCTCGGAGAGCTTGTCGCAGCCCGCGCCCTTGATTCGATGCTCGCGGCGGCAGATGCAGGGGGCGACCAGGAATTTCGTCTGGCGCCGGACGATCTCTTCCGCCTTCTCGTAGGGCATGACCTCAAGCCCGGCTTCGATGCTCGCGCCGACCGGGATGGTCCGAAGCTGAGGGACCGCGTCGAAGGCCGTGCGGCTCAAGACCGGCATGTACTCCTCCATGTCGGCCACGAGCTGCGGGTCGAGATCGTTCACGTGGTACTCCCAGATCCCGATCACGAACTGCGCCGCCATGTAGACCGGCGGCCGGTCCGGGGCCTCGATGCTGAAGATGAGCCCCTTGCGGGCCATCGCCTGCAGCCGGTCGGCGGCCTCGCGCCCGGGAATCCCCGCGCGGCCGGCGATCTTCTCGGCCGGCTCGAGCCGCAGGCCGACGTGGAGGGCGAGCGCCGCCTCCTCGGGGGTGAAAAGCCGCTTCAGAATGCGCAGCTCGACGCCGCTTTCGGTCGCCGGAAACCCGGACGGCAGCTTGTCCAGGTGCTCCCGCAGCCGGGTGTAGACTTCGGTCATGGTCTTGCCCTCCTGTGTGATGGGGTTCCTTCCGCTCATTTCTTCACCGCGCCCGTGAGCGCCCGCAGCAGCGCCTGCAGGCGCTCGAGCTCCTCCCGGCCCAGGCGTTTTTCGACCTCGGCCTGGGCCGCCTCCCAAAGCGGAAACGCCGCCGCCAGCCGCTGCTCCCCGCGGGCGGTGAGCTCCACGGAGCGCTCCCGCAGGTCCTTCCCCGGTCCGATGCGCACGAGCCCCTCCCGCTCGAGGAGCCTCAGGTTGCGGCCGAGGGTCGTGCGGTCGGCCACCACGGCGGCGGCGAGGCGCTTCACGGCCGCCGGGCCGAGGAGCCGGATCGCGTTCAGCAGCGCGAGCTGCGTCGAGCGGATCCCGGCCGGCCGCAGCGCCGCGTCGTAGATCCGCGTGAGGGCCCGCGCGGCCTGGCGGGCGCTGAAGCAGATGCAGCTCTTGGCCATGAAGCGGGCGGAAGCGGTGGCTTCCGCGGGGGCGCGGCCGGCCATCGGCGGTCACTCCGGGCGAAAGGGATTCGGTTGAATAGGGGTATATACACTTATTTCGCCGGCGGTCAACCCCGCTTGCAACCGCCCCGCAGACGCATTAGCTAGACGCTGCCGCGCCGGATCGGAGGACGATCGGCGGCGAAGCCGGCGCGACAAGGAGGGGGCATGGTCACCCATGGCTATCGGCGGGCGATCCACCGCCCGGATGGAGTCGGCGGCCGGTGGGGCCGCTTTCTCGGCGTGGGGCTCCTCGCCCTGATGGGGATCGCGGCCTCCGGCTGCGCGGGGGCGCCGCGGGCGCCCTTGCCGACGGTCGCGGCGGTCGATCTCGAGCGCTACATGGGCCTGTGGTACGAGGCGGCGCTCATCCCCAACCGCTTCCAGGCGCTCTGCGCGGCAGACACCCAGGCGCGCTATGCGCTCGAGGGGGAGCGCGTGCGGGTCGAAAACCGCTGCCGCCAGGAGAACGGCGAGGTCATCACCGCGCGCGGCACGGCCGAAACGGTCCCCGGGAGCGGGAACGCGAAGCTGCGCGTGAGCTTCTTCGGGCCCTTCACCGGCGACTACTGGATCCTCGCGCTCGATCCCGACTACCGCTGGGCGCTCGTCGGGGTCGAGAACCGGCGGTACGCCTGGATCCTCGGCCGCAGCCCGCAGCTCGCGGAAGAGACGGTCGAGCAACTGCTCGCCCGCGCGGAGCAGCTCGGCTTCGACCGCGCGGCGTTCCGGCGGACGCGGCACGCGCGGCCGATCGACTGAGGCCCGCGGGCCTCGCGTCCGCCGGCCGTCTCAGCGGTCGAGCCGCGCGAGGACATCGCCGGAGACGACCCGTCCCGCCAGGCGGCCGAGCAGCGCTTCGACCCCGCCGGCGTCGACCCATTGCGGGCTTTCCAGGCGCGGCCGCTCGCGGATCGCCCAGTTGAAGCGGTAGCTTCCCAGCTCCGCGAGGCGCGCGAGACAGGCCGCGGCGCGCCCGGGCGCGAAGCTCAGGAATTCGAAGGAGAGGGCCGGAAGCGGCCGGGAGAGGCCGGAGAGGACCTCGGCCTCGAACCCCTCGACGTCGATCTTGCAAAAGTCGGGCGCGCCGAACTCCGCGATCAGCCGGTCGAGGGTCGTCACCTCGACCTCGATCCCGCGGTCCCAGCGCTCGCGGCCGAAGGCCGCCGCCGCCATGGCCCGGCGCCAGGGCTCGTCGGCAAGGGTGGTGATCGCGGGGTTGAGGCGGTTCACGTGGAGCCTCGCCCGGCCCGGCCGTGCGCCGGCGGCCTGGGCGCGCAGGATGAAGCCCGGGTGGCCGGCGAAGCGCCGGGCGAGGCTGGCCGCGCAGGCGGGCTGGGGCTCGAGGGCGACGACGCGGGCGCCCAGGTCGAGAAAGGCGCGGCTCCGGCTGCCGAGGTGCGCCCCGAGGTCGAAGCACAGCCCCCCCGGGCGGACGAAGGGGCGGTAGAAAGCGGCCAGCCGGCGGCGGCGGAAGGGCTTGAAGCGGTAGATCAACGCCGAACGCAGCAGCCCGAGGCGCGTGGCGGGATCGGTCACGGGGTCGCCCCCGGGCGCTTCTCGAACACGAGCAGCCGATAGCGGCAGATCCCCCGGCGGTAGCAGCGCTGCTTGGCATCCCCGCCGACGAGCATCCGGCCGTAGGGGTGTTGCACCATCAAGCCTGCAAAGAGCCTCACCGCGAGCGCGATCGCCCGATCGCGCGGCCGCCCGAGGCGCAGCCACCCGGTCAAATCACGCTCCGCCACGAGCGCCAGGCCGCGGCGCGCGGCGAGCGCGCGGAGCTCCTCCGGGCGCCGGAGCCCCGGCAGAAGCCAGTTCTCGCGGTAGCGCGCGAGCAGCCGGGCCGCCTCCGGGCCGAGGCGCTCCCCCGGCCCGGCCAGGCAGTCGTCGATGATCAGCAGCCGTCCCCCCTCCGGAAGCAGACCGGCCGTGCATGCGAAGAACCGCGAGGGGTCGGGCCCGTGCGCGAAGGACTCGATCGCGATGGCGAAATCGGCCGCAAACCGCGCGGGGGAAAGCGCGGTGAAGCTCGCCGCCTCGAAGCGGAACCGCCCCGGCGGCGAGCCCGCCGGCACGGCGCGGCGCGCAATCTCGGCCTGGACCGGGCTCAGGGTGACGCCCACCAGGGACTCGATCCGCGGCAGGCGCCGGTCGAGATGGAACAGCCCCGCGCCCACCCCGCAGCCGAGATCGAGCACGCGGGCGACCGGGCGCGGAGAGCCCTCGATCGCGGAAACGGCGAGCTCGTTGGCGACCTGCATGGCCTGGGCGAGCGTCCGCACCCCGGGCGGCCACAGCGCGGCGTGGAGGTTCGCGGTCCCCTCGTCGCGGCCCCAATTCAGGAAGCGCGCGGTGTTCCGGTCGTAATAGCTCCGGACTTGCTTGAGATGCAGGCTTTCGTCGGGTGGAGGCATGGGCGCCAAGGGCGACGGCTTTCCGAGCGGTGATCCCATCTCCGGGGGGCGGCCGGCGCGGCGCCGCCCCGTCGCCGTTCACTATGGCAGACTCCCGCAGGCCTGCCAAGCCCCCCGCTCCGGCCGCCGTCCAGCGGCTGCCTTGACATCGCCTGGGTGCTGGTTAAATTTCACGACAATGAAATTTAGACTTGACTAAGTTTCAATAGAATGAAATAATGCCGGCATGCGTGAACGGCCCCTCTACCAGAGCCTCTTCATGGAGCTTGCGAAGGAGGGGCGCATGGTGTTCCTGGCGGGGCCGCGGCGCGTGGGGAAGACGACCCTGGGAGAGCTTGTCGGCCGCGGGTACGCGAACCGGCTCGTGCTGAACGGGGAGATCCCGGAGCACCGCGCGAAGCTGATCCGCGACCCGGCCTTCTTCGAAGCGGTCGAGCGCCGGGACGAGTCCCGGCCGCTCGTCATGCTGGACGAGATCAACCGGCACCGCGGCTGGCGCAAATACCTCAAGGCGGCTTACGACCGCGCGCAGGCCGGCTGCCAGTTCCTCGTGACCGGCAGCAGCCGCCTGGACCACCCCCAGCGGCGCGGCGATTCGCTCGCCGGGCGCTACTACCTGATCGACCTCTGGCCGTTCACCCAGGCGGAGGCGGGCGGCGCGAACCGGGCGCCCGAGGCGTTTCTCGGCGACCCGCTGCAGGTCAGCATGGAGCGCGCGGGGGAGCTGGCCGACCTGTGGAACACGCTCTTTGAACTGGGGGGCTTTCCGGAGCCGTTTCTCGCCGGCCGCAAGAACGTCTACCGGCGCTGGTCGAACGCCTACGGCGGGCAGCTCGTGCGCGAGGAGATCCGGGACATGACCGGGATCAAGGCGCTCTCCGAGCTCGAGACCCTGCTGCACCTTTTGCCCGCCCAGGTGGGTGGGCTGCTGTCCGTGCCCGCGCTCGCCCAGGCGCTGCAAGTCGCCTACAACACGGTGAGAAGCTGGCTGGCGACGCTGCAGCGGTTTTTCGCCGTGTTCGTCGTCAGCCCCTGGACGCAGGGGATCCCGCGCGCGATCCGCGAGGGGCAGAAGCTCTACCTCTACGACTACCCGCGCGTCGAGGACGGGGGGGCGCGGTTCGAAAACATGGTGGCCGTCGAGCTCGGCCGGGCGGTTTCGTCCTGGAACGCGATGGGGCTGGGAAGCTTTGCGCTCCATTTCATCCGCACCAAGGACCAGCAGGAGGTCGACTTCCTGATCACCGACGGCGGCAGACCCCGGCTGCTTCTGGACGCTTCCGGGCAGGCGGCCGAGCCGCCGGCGGCGCTGCTCAAGTTCCAGGGCGCTCTCGGGGTCCCGGCCGTGCACCTGCTGCGGGCGGCGGACGGCTACCGCCGGATGATGAACGACGGCCGGCCGCTGCTCGCCGCCCCCGCCGGCCAGTACCTCGCGGGGCTGCCGTGATTCCGGGCGGAAAGGCTTTTTTTCCGGCGCCTCAAGATTGGGGTTGAAAAAAAATTTTTTGGTGGTATTTTAGCGCGTCTTTTTTCCGCCGGCCGCACGCTTGCGGCGGCCGGCGGAGGGTAAAGGCAGGTCGGCGGCGGCGGGCTTCCAAGGGCCCGGAAAACGACGCCGGCCGTGGGTCGAACCTCAAATCAGGACTTTTTATGCGACAAGAGGGGAACACAGGGAGTGGAAAAAGAAGACATCTTGCACGCGGAAGGCCGTTTGGGTGAGCTGGTCGTTGGCAACCGAATCCCCAAGGACTATTTCGTTACCAAAGGCACGGGTCAAAGCGACCTGACAGTCCACGCCGGTTCCTACCATCTCGCCCTCAAGGCGGCAGGAGTGGAGATGTGCAACATCATGACATACTCCTCCATCCTGCCAAGCATCGCCAACGAAATTCCCAGACCGCAGCGCCTCGTCCACGGGTCCGTGATGGAGTCCATCTTCTCCGTCTGCACGGTGGGCAAGGGCGAACGGGCCACGGCCGGGATCATCTACGGCTGGCTGTTCGACAAGCGGACCCATGCGCGCTACGGCGGCCTGGTGTGCGAGCTCTACGGCGACCACGATGTCCGCGAAATCGAGCGCCGGCTGCACGCCAGCCTGGAGGAGCTCTACGTCAACGGCTACTCCGAGGAATTCGACCTCAAGGATCGGCGCGTCATCACGGAGAGCTTCGTGCCGCAGAAGAAGTTCGGCACCGCGCTGGCGGCGTTGTGCTTCGTGAATTATCACGTTCCGATCCTGCGGGTGAACGTCACCGCCTGATCCCCCTTCTCCGCGCGACCCCTGATGCCGGTGCGAACCCGGCATGAGGGGTCGTGTCGCCTTTGCGCCCCGAACTCAAGTTTTTTCCCGCCCGGCCGATAACGACCTAGACCGGTCCCTGCGCGCGCCGCGCGGACCAAGGAGGGGGGGGGAGCGCCGTTGGCGAACGTTTTCCGATTGGTGCCGCAGGGCGAGCCGCACCGCCGGTTCGAAACCTGCCGCGAGAAGTTCCTGCTGGGGCGTGCGCCGGACTGCGAAATCGTCCTCGCCGACCCCCATGTCTCGCGCCACCAGGCGGAGGTCTGGCAGGAGAACGGCCGCCACCGCATCCGCAACCTCGGCCGCAGCGACATGCAGCTGAACGGCCGGCCGGTCGACGAGGGGGTTCTCGCCAGCGGGGATGTCATCGCCTTCGGCGGCAGCCGCTTCGAATACCTCCCGGAGGCCGCCGCGGACCCGGCCGCGGCGGAGGCCGGCGCGGCGCAGACCGTGCTCGTCTCCGATCGAGGCGAAGAGGCGGCCCTCGAGCGCCTGGTCTGCACCCGCCCCGACGGGAGGACCACCGCCCACACGCTCGAAGCGGATGCCGTGCTGATCGGGCGCGGGCCGGAGTGCGACCTGGTGATCGACGACCCGTCGGTCTCCCGCCGGCACTGCCTGATCGAAAAGCGCGGCGCCGGGCGCATCGCCCGCAACGTCAGCACGACCAACCCGATCGCCGTGAACGGCCGCGCCGTGGACGAGGCGCCGCTTGCTCCCGGCGACCAGCTGCGCATCGGGGGGTGCACGCTCCTCTATGCCGCGGCCGGGGGGGCTCCCGTTGCCGAGGCCGCCCGGACCGAGGCCCGCCGGGGGCGCCGGCCCCGCGCGTGGATCGCCGCCGCGGGGGCGGCCCTGGCCTTCGCCGCGGCCTGGTTCGGGCTTGCGGCTTACGGGGACTGGCAAACCACCCGCGAGATAGAAGCCGTCTCGCGGAAAGCCGCCGCGGGCGACGCCGCGCAGGCGCGCCGGGAGCTGCGGCCGATCCTCGAGCGCGGCCTGTCCGCCGGGCAGCGCCAGACCGCGGTCGCGCTGCTCGCCCAGACGACCGCGGAGATCGCCCGGTCGCTCGCCCGCGAGGGGCTCCTCGCCGCGGCGATCATCGAGCTCGAGGCCTTCCTCGCGCTCCCGGATGCGGGTGAAGAGGGCATCCGGCTCGCCGAGCTTCTGCACGGCTTCCGCCTGGACCGCGGCCGGGAGCTCGAAGCGGCCGGCGAGCACCAAGCGGCGATCGCCGCCTACCGCGCGATCGCCGCGGAGAGCCCCTTCTACGCCGAAGCGCGCCAATCCGCCCATCGCCTGGAGGAAGCGCTCCGCCGGGAGCAGGAGCGGCAGCAGACCGTGCGGAAGCTCCTGCAGGAGGCCGATGCCCTGTTCGCCGAAAAGCGCTATTTCACTTCCTCCGGCCAGGGCGCCGTCCGGCTCTACCAGGCGGTGCTCGCCATCGATCCGGAAAATGCCGCCGCCGCCGGCCGCATCGCGGAGCTGAAGGCGCTCTTCCGCGACGAGGGCGAACGGCACTTCAAGGCCGGGCAGTGGCCGCAGGCGCTCGAGGCCTTCACGCGGCTCAACCTCCTCGCGCCGGGCGACGACGAGGTCCGCCAGAAGATCGCCGCCTGCGGCCGCCGCCTGGCGGCGCCGGCCGAGCCGCCCGCCGCCCGGCGGCCCGCCGGCGCCCGGACATCCGGCAGCCCGGAGGAGCGCCGCCGGGTCGAGCGGCTCCTCAAGGAGGCCGGTGCCGAGAGCCCCTGGATCATGCGCTACCTCTTCGACGAGCCGAGCCATGCCGGACGGAAATCCGAGACGCCCTGGTAGCCGCGCCGCCGCGGCGCTCCTCGCCGCGGCGCTGCTCGCCGCCGCCCTGGCCTGCACCCACGCCCCGCGGCCGGCGCCCGCCACGGCCCCCGGCGCCCCCCTTCCCCGCCGGGTCGCCGTGCTCCCCTTCGCCAGCCGCGCGAACCACCCGGATGCCGCCCCGGTCATGCGGCGCATGTTCTTCAACTTTTTCAGCTCGCTCAACTACATCGACATCGAACCGGCGGCGGTGGACGCGACCCTGGCCGCCGCCGGCCTCTCCCCGAAGGCAGCCGAGGCCGACCCGGCCCTCTGGCCGCGCCTCGGCCAGCTCCTGGGGGCCGACGCCGTGATCGTGGGGGAGGTGACCGCCTTCGGACAGGTCTACGCGCTCTTCTACGCGAACCAGCAGGTCGGCTTGAAGGCCCGCATGGTGGCCTGCGCCACGGGAGAGACCCTCTGGGAGCTCGACCACGCGGTGACCCTGCACGACGGCGATCTGCCGCTTTCGCTTCCGGGGGTCGCGGCCGCGATCGTCAAGACCGCCTGGAGCTACCAGCAGGCGAACCTCATGCGCGCCGCCGCCGAGCTCTGCATGCAGGTCGCGGCCACGATCCCCGACCCGCCGGCCGGGGCCGAGGCCCCGCCGCAGATCAGGCTCCTCGTCCACAACGGCTCCGGCGGCCCGCTTACGGCCGGCAGCACGTTGAAAGCGGTCATGGTGGGGGAGCCCCGCCAACAGGCGACGCTCAGCCTCGCCCCCCTCTTCGATGCGCTGCCGATGGTGGAGAAGGAGCCCGGGGTCTACACGGCCGCCTACACCATCCGCCCGGCGGACCGGCTGGCCGAAGGGCGCCTCGTCGGCCGCTTGAGCTCGCCGGCGGGCGCAAGCCGCGTTTGGGAGGAGGCCCTCGCACCGCTTCGAGTCGGCGAGCCCCGGCGGCTTCCGAAGGCGATCAAGGCCGACACCGTTCTCACGGCCGAGGCGGGGCCCTACCTCGCCGCCGAGGCCCTGGTGGTGGCGCCGGGGGCGACCCTGCGGGTGGAGCCCGGGGCGGTGATCTGGTTCGAGCGCCTGGGGCTCGTGGTGCGCGGGCGCTTCGAGGCATCCGGCACGGCGGAGCGTCCCGTGGTCCTGGCGGGGCTCCCGCCGGCGGGCTGGAAGGGGCTCCTGATCGACTCCGGCGAGGGCCGGCTCAGCCATTGCCGGGTCTCGGGCGCCGAGTTCGGGCTGCGGGCCGCCCGCGCGACCGTGCGGATAGCGGATTGCCTGTTCGAGAACAACGTCTGGGGGCTGGTGATGGAGGAAGGGGAGCTCGCCGTCGAGCGCTCCCTCATTCGCGCCTCGGAGAATGCGGGGATCTCGGCGCGCGGCGCCCGCCTCCAGGTGACGGAGTCGCTCATCGGCGGAAACCGCCGGGGCGGCTTCGTCCTCGAAAACGCCCGGGCGCTCATTTCCGAGAGCACGATCGCCGGAAACGGCGGCTTCGCCCTGAAGACCCTGGGCGGCCGCTCCGAGGTCCGGGCCGGCGGCAACTGGTGGGGCGTGGCGGACCCGGCGGCCGCCGGCCTGATCCGGGGCCAGGCCGTGATCGAGCCCGTCCGGATGGAGCCGGCGCCGCCGCGTTGAACCGCCGGCGGCTACTTGCCGCCCCCGCCGCAGTTGTGGACGAGGTAGCCGCCCTGGCCGTCGGGCGTCACGTAGAAGTTGTGGTTCTCGGCCACGGTCAGGTTGTAGACCGGCAGATCCTTGCCGACGCGCTCGATCGATTCGACGGCGACCAGGCCGCCGTCCTCCACCCGGATCCGGTCGCCGACCTTGAGATCCTGCGCCTTCTTCCAGCCTTCGGCCGTGGCGATCCGGTGCAGGGCGGTCACCTTGATCGCGTTGTTGATCAGGTAGTAGTGGTTGTTGCGGTCGGCGAGCGTCTTGAGGACCGGCTGAAACGACTTCTCCCCCCGCTCGTCGGCGGTGAGCACCCGGTCGCCGACCCGGATGTCGCGGATCGACCTGGCGCCTTCGGCCGTGAGGACCTTCATCTCCGCCGGAAAGCAGGAGGCCGTCTCCTGGGCCGGGGCGCTGGCCTTGCCATGATCCTCTTCCTGCGCGGCCTGGAACTCCTGCTCGGCTTTGGCGAGCTGGGTCTCGACCGCCTGGAGCTCCTTCACCGCCTGGTCGTGCTCCGCTTGGCTCTTGGCGGAATTGACCTTGGCCATCGCCGACTGCTGCTGCGTGCGCAGGTAATGGACCTCGGCAAATTTATTGCTGCTCTTGGTGCTGGGCGCCGACACCGAGGCGACGGTGCCGAGAATTCCGAACACGAAGACCGCCGCCACGGCCGCAAAACCGGCCGCCCGGCGCAACCGCTGCGACTGGACCGCATTTCCGACGCCGATCGAAGACATCCAACGACCTCCTTCGCTTGAAGTTGAACGGGCCACGGGCGCCGCGGCCGACACCCTTTGCCGGCCGCGGCCGGATGAGGGCGGTCTGCATTTTTTATTCCAAAGTCTCCGCAGATGCCGCAGCGGAAAGAATTTAAAAAGAATACCGGAAGTCCGACCGCGGCCGGCGCCCGCCGCGACGATGGCGGAGAACCCTCGGGTGTCAAATTTCCGGCGGCGGGTTCGGCGGCCGCGGCCGATTGACACGCCCGGCCGGCGAAGGGATACTGGTTCCATGACGGCGGAAACGGCCACGGCTTCGGGCGGGGCTTCCGCCCGGCGGGAGAACCGCCGGGCCGAAAGGGGGCGGCGGGCCTGGGGCCGACAGGCGCTGATCGGCCTGACGGGGCTTTTTTGCCTCGCCGCGGGAGTGCTCGAGTACCTGACCGGCCGCGGCGGGGAGGTCTATTTCCTCGAGCCCCTTCCGGGGCTCGCGGCGGCCTTCCGCGGCCTTCCGAGCCCCTTCGGCGCCTGGGGGACGGTCGCGCCGGATTTCCTGCACGCGATGGGGATCGCGCTCCTCGCCATGGCGGCGGCCCCGCCGAGCCGCCGCGCGCGCCGGTGGATCTGCGCGGTCTGGCTTCTGATCGCCGCGGGGTTCGAGGCGGGCCAGGCGGCCGGGGCGCGGGCGGCGGCCCTGCTGCCCGCCTGGCTCCAGGGGCTGCCGGTTCTCGGCCGGCTGGGGGACTACTTCGTCCGCGGGGTCTTCGACCCGGCGGACCTCGCGGCCGCTTTCCTGGGGGTCGCCGCCGCCTTCGGGATCGGGGAGCTCCTCCTCCGCCGGCCGGCCGCGCCGGGATTCATCCGAAGATCCGCATCACGATCATGGCGGTCTGGAAGTAGACCGTGATCCCCACGGCGTCGATCAGGGTCGCCATCAGCGGACCGGCGGTGAGCGCCGGGTCGAGCTTCAGCCGCTTGAGCACGAGCGGGATCAGCGCCCCGCCCAGGTTCGCGATCAGCAGGGTGGCGATCAGGGCCGTCCCCACGATCCCGGCGAGCAGCAGGTTGCTGTCCTGCAGGAAGACCCGGAAATAGGCCATCAGGCCGAGCGCCACCCCCAGGGCGGCCCCCATCCAAAGCTCCCGCCCGAAGACCCGGACGAAATCCGCCGGCCGGACCTCGCCCAGGGCGAGCGCGCGCACGACCATGGTGGCCGACTGGGTCGCGGCGTTGCCGCAGGTTCCGATCACCATGGGGATGAAGAAGGCGAGCGCCATCATGCGCTCGAGCATCGGCGAGTTCCACTCCATGATGCTCGTGGAGACAAGCGAGGTGAAGAGCAGGATCGCGAGCCACAGGAAGCGGCTCCAGAAGAGCCGGGGCATCGGCCGCTTGAAGTACTCCTCCTCGAAGGGCACGACCGCCGAGATGCGCTGGAAGTCCTCGGTGTTCTCGGCCTCGATGATGTCGATCACGTCGTCGACCGTGATGATCCCGAGCAGGCGGTTCTCGCGGTCGACCACCGGGATGGCGAGCAGGTCGTATTTCTGGATCATGGCGGCCGCCGACTCGACGTCCACCTCGTGGTGGACCGAGATCGCGCTGGTCTCCATGATGTCGCGCAGCAGCGCCTGGGGCTTGGACATGATGAGGTCGCGCAGCGAGACGATCCCGAGCAGGCGCCGCTCGGCGTCGGTGATGTAGATGTAGTAGATGGTCTCCTTGTTCGGGGCCTCGAGCCGCAGGCTCTCGAGCGCCTCGCGCACGGTCGCCCCGGCGTCGAGCCGCGCGTATTCGGTCGTCATGACGGCGCCGGCGGTGCCCTCGGCGTAGTTCCACAGGCGCCGGATCTCGTTGCGCTCGGCCTGGGCGATGAGCGGCATGACGGCCTCGCGGATGTCGGGGTCGACCTTCTTCAGCAGGTCCACGCGGTCGTCGGGCACCATGTTCTCGATGAACTTCAGCATGGTGCGGGTGTTGCCGGCCTCGAGGCAGGCCTCCTGCGTCGAGAGGGAAAGGTGCTCGAAGGCCTCGAGCGCCGTGTGGTTGCCGATGGCCGCCAGGGTCTCGATGATCTCGAGCGGCGGCAGGCCGCTGTTTTCGAGGTACTCGGCGATGTCCGCCGGGTGGCGCTCGCGAAGCTCCTCGACGGCGGGAGGCTCCTCGGCGCGCAGCGCTTCGGCGCGGGAATCTAGTTTAGGCTGCAGAGCGGAGTTCATCGGGCGTCTCCTCTCCGCCTTGGTTCCAGCTGCGCTGCGAGGCCAAAACGGACAGGGCCGCCCGGGGAATCAGGGCCGGGGGGCTTCCTGGGTGCGGATTGGTGCGCAGGGGCTTGAAATCAAGGGCGGCACGGCATCGGTGCGACCGGCGCGTTCACCACATCGGTGGCCGGGGCAACTGCCAGGGTCTCCTTCTTTCATTCGCGTCCTCGCTTGGCGCAATGGTTGCCGGCCGGCGTGAAGACCGCGGCCGGATCCGGGCCGCGGAAGCCTCCGCGGCGTCGATAACGGCTCTGGCTATTTAAAGAAAGCGGCGCCTAAAAGCAAGCATTATTTGCGCCGGCGTCCGGACCGGCCGGGCGGCCGGGCTCAGAGCTTGCGCAGCGCGGCGCACTTGAGGTAGGCGGTTTCCGGCATGGAGAGGAGCACCGGGTGGTCGTCCGGCTGGCGGCCGCGGTGGACGACCTGGGCGAGCCCCCCTTCCTTGGCGACCGCCTCGGCGAGCAGATCGAGGAAGTCGGCCTCGGCGAGCAGGTGGCTGCAGCTCGAGGTGAGCAGCACCCCGCCGGGCGCAAGCCTCCGCCAGGCGAGGCGGTTCAGCTTCAGGTAGGCCTGCCGCGCCTGCGGCAGGTTCTTGCGGGACTTCACGAAGGCGGGCGGATCGGCCACGACCACCGCGTAGCTTCCGAGGTCGTGCTGCAGGAAGTCGAAGACCTCGGCCTCCACCAGCCGGACGCGCTCCCGCGGAAAGGCGTTGGCCGCGAGCGCCTTTTCGAGCAGGTCGAAGGCCTCCCGGCTGCGGTCGACGAAGGTGACCCGGCCGGCCCCGGCCGCGAGCGCGCGCAGCCCCCAGCCCCCGCTGTAGCAGTAGAGGTCGAGGACCTCGGGGGCCGGACGCTCCCGGACGAACTCCGCCAGCCGGCCGCGGTTCTCGCGCTGGTCCAGGAAAAATCCGGTCTTCTGGCCGTTCACGAGGTCGGCGACGTAGCGCACCCCGCCCTCGAGGACGACGGCCGCCGCGAGCGCCCGCGGGTCGCCCGCGACGACCCGGCGGTGCCGCGGGAGCCCCTCCGCCGCCCGCGCGGCCGCATCGCAGCGCAGGACCAGGCCGGCCGGCGGCCCGCCGAAAAACTCCGCATGCATCTCCGGGATACGGGCCTCGAGAAAGTCAAGCATGAGGTCCATCCCGGCGGTGGAGCACTGCAGCACGAGATGGGGGGGGTAGCGATCGACGATCAGCCCGGGAAGCAGGTCGGCCTCGGCGTAGACCAGCCGCCGCGCCCGGTCGGCGGGCGCCGGCAGGCGGCGGCGGATGGCGGCGCGCAGGCGCTCGCCCAGGAGCGCTTCCGGCGCCGCTTCGGCGCCCCCGGCGGCGACCACCCGCCCGGCGATGAGCGAATGGCGGTTGAAATAGCCCGTGGCGACGGGCCGGCTCCCGCGCACGAAGCGGCACCAGAAGGCCGGCTCGGGCGGCCCCGCGCGCGCCTCGGCCTCGTTCGAATAGATCCACAGGTGCCCGCCGGCGACCCGCCGGGCCGCGCGGCTCGATATCTCCACTTGCGGCAGATCGGGCATGGGGGCTCCCGCGAGGGCCGGCCGCCGATATTTGACGCCGGTGCGGCGGCCGTGATAGACTTTGTAGATATATAGGAGACCGCGATGAAAAAAAGCAAGCTCTTCCAGTCCTGGGGGACTTTCCGCAAGGGGCTCGATTCGCAGAGCATCCAGCTCTCCTTCGCGAGCCACCTGCAGTATTCGCTCTCCAAGGACCAGTACACCGCGACCAACCGCGACCTCTACCTCTCGCTCGCGCTCGCCGCGCGCGACCGGCTGATCGAGCGCTGGATCAAGACCCAGCAGAAATACTACACCGCCGACGTGAAGCGCGTCTATTACCTCTCGGCGGAATACCTCATGGGCCGGGTCCTGGTCAACAACCTGATCAACCTCGGCATGTACGCCGAGGCCCGCAAGGCCATGGCCGAGCTGCACATCGATCTCGACGACCTCGCCGCGGAGGAGCCCGACATGGGGCTCGGAAACGGCGGGCTCGGGCGGCTCGCCGCCTGCTTCCTGGACTCCCTCGCCACCCTGGAGATCCCGGCCATCGGCTACGGCATCCGCTACGAGTTCGGGATCTTCGACCAGGAGATCCGCAACCTCGCCCAGATGGAGTGCCCGGAGAACTGGCTGCGCTACGGGAACCCCTGGGAGATCTCGCATCCGGAGGTGATCTTCACCGTCCACTTCGGGGGCCGCACCAAGCAGTACACCCTGCCGGACGGCCGGCTGAAAACCGAGTGGGTCGACACCTCCGACGTCGTCGGGATCCCCTACGACATCCCCATCGCCGGCTACGGCAACACCACCGTGAACACGCTGCGGCTCTGGTCCGCGCGGGCCTCGAACGAATTCGACCTCAACTATTTCCAGCACGGCGACTACCTCAAGGCGGTCGAGGAGAAAAACGTCTCCGAGAACATCTCCAAGGTCCTCTACCCGAGCGACGAGTTCTACGCCGGCCGCGAGCTGCGCCTGAAGCAGCAGTACTTCTTCGTCTCCTGCTCCATCAAGGACATCATCCGGCGCTACCTCGTCAACCACCAGAGCTTCGACGCCTTCCCCGACAAGGTCGCCATCCAGCTGAACGACACCCACCCGGCCCTCGCCGTGGCCGAGCTCATGCGGCTTTTCCTGGACAACCACGACCTCTCCTGGGAAAAGGCCTGGGACCTGACCACGCGCACCTGCGCCTACACGAACCATACGCTGCTCGCCGAGGCGCTCGAGAAATGGCCGGTCTCCATGCTGGGCAGCCTGCTCCCCCGGCACCTCGAGATCATCTACGAGGTGAACCGCCGCTTCCTGCGCGACGTTTCGATCCGCTTCATGCGCGACACCGAGCGCCTGGCGCGCATGTCGCTCGTCGAGGAGGGGCCGGAGAAGCACGTGCGCATGGCGCACCTCGCCATCGTCGGCTCCCACAGCGTGAACGGGGTGGCGGAGCTCCACACGCGCCTGCTGCGCGAGCGCGAGCTGAGGGACTTCGACGAGATGTACCCCGGCCGCTTCACCAACAAGACCAACGGGGTCACCCCCCGGCGCTGGCTGCTCGCCGCAAACCCCCTGCTCTCCGAGTTCATTTCGCGCCGCATCGGCGACGGGTGGGTGACCGACCTGGAAGCGCTCCGCCGGATCGAGCCCTTGACCGAGGACCCCGACGCCCGCCGGGAGTGGCGCGAGATCAAGCGGCGCAACAAGGAGCGCCTGGCCGCGGTCGCCCTCAAGCTGACCGGCGAGCGCCTGAACCCCGACAGCCTCTTCGACGTCCAGGTCAAGCGCATCCACGAGTACAAGCGCCAGCTCTTGAACATTCTGCACGTCGTCTTCCTGTGGCTCAAGCTCAAGCAGGAGAAGGGCTTCCACATCCACCCGCGCACCTTCTTCTTCGGCGGCAAGGCGGCCCCGGCCTACCACACCGCCAAGACCATCATCCGCCTGATCTGCCATGTCGCCGACATGATCAACCGCGACACCGCGACGCGCGAGCGGCTGCGGGTCGTCTTCCTGCCGAACTACCGCGTCTCGCTCGCCGAGGCGATCTTCCCGGCGACCGACCTCTCCGAACACATCTCCACCGCCGGCTACGAGGCCTCCGGCACGAGCAACATGAAGTTCGCCATGAACGGCGCGCTCACCATCGGGACGCTCGACGGGGCGAACATCGAGATCATGGAGGAGGTCGGCCGCGAGAACATCTTCATCTTCGGGCTGACCGCCGACGAGGTGGCCGCCCTCAAGCCCGGGTATCACCCCGGGGAGCACCTCGCCGGGAACCCGGCCCTCGCGCAGGCCGTCGAGCTGATCCGCGAGGGGTTCTTCAGCCCCGACGAGCCGAACCTCTTCCGCCCGCTCATGGACCTCCTTGCCGGAGAGGACCGCTACATGGTCCTGGCCGATTTCGAGGCCTACCACCGCGCCCAGATGGCCGTCGACGCGCTCTACCAGGATAGCGAGGAGTGGACCCGGCGCGCCATCCTGAACGTCGCCCGCATCGGCAAATTCTCCTCGGACCGCACCATCCGGGAGTACAACCGCGACATCTGGAAGGCGCCCCCGGTCACGATCGTGCGCAACTCCGCGGCCCCGGCCGCCGCAGAGCCGCGGGCCGCGGCGTCCGGAGAGGCCTGAGCCGCCGTGGAGGGGGCAAGGCCCGCGCCCGGGCCGCCGCCGCAGACCCTCGTCGTCCACCCCGGGGCGCTCGGCGACCTCGTCTGCCTCTTCCCCCTTTTCGCCGAGCTCAGGCGGCGGCACGGCCCGCTCGCCCTCCTCTGCCAGGATTCGTTGGGCCGGCTCGCCTGCTTCGAAGGGGTCGCCGACGCCGCTTATCCGCTCGAAGCCGCCTGGACCGCATCGCTCTTCTCCGGCGCCCCAAGCCCGGAGGCCCGGCGGCGCCTAGCGCCCCTCGCGCGGGTGATCGCCTTCTCGCGCGCGCCCGCCCTGATCGAATCCCTGGAGCGGCTGGAGGGCGGGAAGAAGATCTGCGCCCTGCCCGCCCGGCCGCCGGCGGCCGAGCGCCGCCACGTCGCCCGCCACGCCCGGGAGCGCCTGGCCGCCTGCGGGCTGCTGCCGGCCGCTCCCCCGCCGGAAGGCGATTATCGGCCGCCGCCGCCGCCGGGGTCCGCAACGCGCCGCCGCGTGGTCTTCCTGCACCCCGGCGCGGGAAGCCCGCGCAAGCGCTGGCCGCTCGAGCGCTTCATGCGGACGGCCGAACGACTGGAAGCTTCGGGCTTCATGCCGCAATGGCTCCTCGGGCCGGCGGAGGAGGATCTCGCCGGGAAGCTCGCCGGCGGGCCGCGGCCGCTTAACCGCCTGAGCGACCCGGTCGCGCTCGCCCGGCTGCTGCGCGCCGCCTGCGGCTACATCGGAAACGACTCGGGGGCGACGCACCTCGCCGCCTGGGTCGGGGTCCCCACCGTGGCCATTTTCGGCCCCTCGGACCCCGAGCGCTGGCGGCCGAACGGCCCGGCGGTCCAGGTCGTCGCCGCACCGTGCGACCGCGCGCCCTGCTTCGAAACCGACCGGGAGAACTGCGCGGCGGGCGCCTGCCTCGCCAAGCTTGCGCCCGCCGCCGTCCTCGGCGCGTTCCGCCGACTGGAGTCTCAATGGAGACCGCCCGCCGCCTCGATGCCCTGAAGCGCGTCAATGCCCTCTACGACCGCCTCTTCGCGGAGGAGCCGACGGCCTGCCGCCCGGGCTGCCGGCACTGCTGCACGACCCGCGTCGTCGCGACCACCCTCGAGGGTTTCGGGATCTGGGAGGCCCTCGCCCCGGGGGAGGCGGAGCGCCTGGCGGGGCGGCTGGCGGCCGCCTCCGGCCTGCCGCGCGCGAGGATGCGCGAGACCGTGAACGCGCTCGCCGCGCGCTGCGCGGATGAGGAGGGGGACCCGGGGGAGGAGGCCGAGGAGGGGCGGCCGGAGGAAGGCTCCGCGGCCTGTCCGCTCATCGCCGGGGAGCTTTGCTCGATCTACGCCCTGCGGCCGTTCGGCTGCCGCGGCTTCGTCTCGCGCCGCACCTGCGCCGCGGGCGGCGCGGCCGAGGTGGACGACTTCCGGCTCGCGGTGAACAGCGTGTTTCTCCAGGTGATCGAGCACCTGGATGCCGGCGGCTGCAGCGGAAACCTCCTCGACGTGCTCGCGGCGCTGCGGGAGCCCGGGCGGCGCCGCGAGTACGCCGCCGGCCGCCTGCACTGCAGCGGAAGCGGGCTGACCGCCAACCGGCCGCTGGCGGTCCTCATGGTCCCCCCCGAGCTCCGGGAGCGGATCGCGCCGGTCTTAAAGGCGCTCCGGGCGATCCGGCTCTAGCCCTCCTGTCCCGCCGCCTCCGGCCGGCGCGGCTCGTCGAGCGCCCGGCGCACCGCCTGGGCGAGCTCATGCAGCAACAGCGGCTTGAAGAGGAACTCCCGCACGCCGGCCGCCCGCGCGGCGGCCTCGTCCGCCTGCTCGCTGAAGCCGGTGCACAGGATGATCGGAAGCTCCGGCCGGATGGCGCGCAGCCGCCGGGCGAGAACGAGCCCGCTCATCTGCGGCATCGACAGATCGCTCATCACGAGGTCGAAGCCCGCGGGGTCGGCCTGGAAGGCCGCGAGCGCCTCCATCGGCGCCGTATGGGCCTCGACCCGGTAGCCCAGACCGGAAAGCTGCTGCCGGGTGAGCTCGGCGAGCGCGTGCTCGTCGTCCACGAAGAGAAGGCGCTCGCGGCCGATCGGCAGCGGCGTCTGCTCCGGCGCCGCCGCGGCCGCGGCGGATTCGCCGCACGGCAGAAAGACATCGAAGCGCGCCCCTTCCCCGGGGCGGCTTGCCACGCGCACGATCCCGCCGTGGGCCTTGACGACCCCGTGCACCACCGCCAGGCCGAGGCCGGTCCCCTTCTCCGGTCCCTTCGTGGTGAAGAACGGCTCGAAGATCCGCGCGTGGAGGCCGGGGTCGATCCCCGGCCCGGTGTCCGCGACGGAAAGCCGCACGTAGTCGCCGGGATCGGCGCCGGGCTCCCCGCCGAGCTCCGCCGCGCCGAGCCGCACGTTGTCGAGCCCGATCTTCAGCCGCCCGCCCTCCGGCCCCATCGCCTGGGCCGCATTGGTGCAGAGGTTGAGCAGCACCTGCTGGATCTGGGTCGGCTCGGCCACGACCGCGGCGGCGTCGGCCGCGACCGCCTGCTCGATCGCGATCGCCGCCGGCAGCGAGGCGCGCAGGAACCCGACGGTCTCCTTGACGATGGGCTTCAAGCTGATCAGGAACCGCTCCTGGGGGCTGCGGCGGCTGAAGGCGAGGATCTGGCGCACGAGGTGCTTCGCGCGGCGGGCGGCGGCGAGGATCTGCCCGAGGCTGTACCGCTCGGCGTCGGAGAGCATGCCGCCCATTTCGAGAAGCTCGGCGTTGCCGATGATCACCCCGAGGATGTTGTTGAAGTCGTGGGCGATCCCGCCGGCGAGGGTGCCGATCGCCTCCATTTTCTGGGCCTGGGCGAGGCGGCTTTCGAGAATGGCCTTGTCGGTCACGTCGACGACGGTGGCCAGGACGAGCTCCCGGCCGTCGAGCTGCATGGGGGCGGTGGAGATCAGCGCCTCGAGCTCCTGCTCCCCGGGATCGGCGCGGATGCGGAAGCGGCCCTTGACGGCCTCGAGGAGGGGGGCCCCCGTGGAAAAGGCCTGCGCCACCTGGGCGCGCAGCGTGCAATCGGCGCAGGGCGCGCCGCGGCCGCAGCCGGGGGGTTCGAAAGCGTTCAGGCAGCGGAGCGTCTCGCCGCATAGCCGCCCGGGCACCTCCTCCGGCCGCCGCCCCAGGCTCTCGGCCCCCCGGCGGTTGATCCGCTCGACGCGCATGTCGCGGTCGACCAGCATGAGGGTGAAGGGAACGGCCTCGAAGAAATCGTCGAGCAGGTCGCGCCGGGGGAGCCCCCCGGAGGCGTTGCGGGCGGCGGGGCTGGACATGGATCGATAGCCTACCGGTCCGCTTGGCATTTGTCAACGCCGATCTTCCCCCGCGCGGAAGTGGGCCTCCTCGAACTCCGGCCGGCCGGCGTAGCGCCCCATGAAGAGCCCGGGAAGCTCCTCGATCTTTTCGAAGAGGCCGGGGTCGGCCTCGATCCCGGCCCGCCGCAGGGCGGCCAGCATGTCGGCGGGCTTCGGCGGGCAGCCCTTGACGGCGATCGGCTCGCGGATCTCGGGGTTGTCCTTGTGCGCCTGGTACATGCATTTGCCGAGCAGAATGGTCTTCGCCATCCCGGGGGTCGGCCGCATGGCCTTGCCGGTGAGGATCTCGACTCCCTCCCAGGGCTTCCCCTTCCAGGCATAGCGGATCGCCGAGAGCATCACGCCGTTCACCCCGGAGCAGTAGGTGCACATGGAAAGGTCGTACTTGCGGTAGAACACCCCCGCGATCCCCTCGCGCGCCATGGGAAGCGGCAGCTCCGCCTCGGGGGTCGCGCGGTAATGGAAGTCGTGCTCGTGGCGCCGGGCGAGGGCGGCGACGCTCTCGCCCGCCACCTCGATGTCGCTCAAGTCGAGCGGGCGGCCGCGGCGCAGCGCGGCGTGCCGCAGGTGCGGGACCTCGCCGGGCGCGTACCCGAGAAGCGCCGCGCCGACGAGATCGGCCGCGAGCACGTCGGCGGAGGCGGCGAGGATGTCGGCGCGGTGCACGCGGCCGTCGAAGCCGGGGCCGCGCTCGTTCGTGTAGATCCCGTCGAGGAGCGTGAACATCGGCGGCATGCGCTCGGCGAGCAGCGAGACCCACACGTGGAGGTCCCGGCCGGGCTCCATGCTGTGGCAGCGCTTGCGCGAGGGGATGTCGATCAGCCCCTTCAGGTTCTTGATGCCCAGGCTCACCACGGTCTGGTTGTGGGCCTTCATCACGGGGAGGTTCACGATGAAGTCGCTCTCGAGCGCGTCCGCGCTGAAGTTCAGCGCGAAGCCGTCGGCGAGCTCGGTCTTCACGAAGGGGCGCTCGAAGACGTTCACCGCCTCCACCCCGTAGCGGCGCTTGAGGGCCGCGTAGCCGAGCGTCTCGAAGGCGTGCGCCGGGGTCGCGGCGTCCTTCGGGTTCATGGTGACGGTCCCCTCGCCGATCGTGATGCGGTCGATGCCGCGCTCCTTGAGGAGCACGACCATGTCCTCGACCACCCGCGTGGTGGTGATCACCCCCCACTTGGGAAAGGCCGCGGCCCGGGTCCAGAAGACGATGTTCGGCTTGATGAAGACCCGTGAGCCCGGCTGGAGATGGCCGAGCCCGCCGGAAAGATCGACGGCCCGGCGGACGGATGCGAGCGGCTTTTCGTAGCGCACGACGGCGACGCGGTGGCGCGGCATGGAGCTCCTCCTCGTTTCGGCGGCAGCCTTCCGCGCCCTTGCTTATCCCGGATGGGGCCGGTCCGCAAGCTCTTTTCCGCGCGCCGGCGGGACGGCGGCCGGGGGCGGCGGCCCCGGCTCGCCGCACGCCGCGCCGTTCATGGCCGCTTGCAGGCCGCGGGCGAGCTCCTCGAAGGTGAAGGGTTTCAGAAGGACGCCGCTTGCGCCCGCGGCCACCAGCTGAGATGCGTCGAGCGCCTCTTCGGCGTATCCGGTGCAAAGGAGCACGGGAAGGCGGGGGCGGATCGATTTCACGGCCGCGAGGAGCTGCCGGCCGGTGAGCTCGGGCATGGTGATGTCGCTCAAGATAAGGTCGAAACGCTCGGGCAGGGCGCGAACGGCCGCGAGCGCCTCGCGGCTGGAGGTGAACCCCTGGGGGGTATACCCGAGCTTTTCCAGCATCCGGCAGGCGATCTCGACCAGCCCCGACTCGTCGTCCACCACCAGGACGCGGCCTTTTCCGGCCGGAGGGCGCTCAGCGGGCGGCCGGGGTGGAGCGGCGGCGCCCTCGGCCGCCGGCAGGTCGATATGAAAGACGGTTCCGCGGCCGGGCGCGCTCTCCACGGAGACGGTCCCGCCGTGGCTTTGCACGATCCCGTGGACCACCGCCAGGCCGAGCCCGGTCCCCGCACCCCGGGGTTTGGTGGTGAAGAAGGGGTCGAAAATTTTCCCGAGGATCTCCGGCGGCATGCCCGGGCCGGTGTCGCGGACGCTCAAGCGCACACCGAAGACCCGCCCGCCCTTTTCCGGCCCCTCGGCGAGGTCCTCGAGCGCGATCTCGATCTCCCCGCCGCCCTCGCGCATGGCGTAGCCGGCGTTGGCGCAGAGGTTCATGAGGATCTGGTGGACCTGGCCGGGGTCGGCCTCGACCAGGGCGTTTCCCGCGATGCGCGTTTTGAGGGCGATCGTCGCCGGCAGCGACGCCCGCAAAAGCCCCACGGCCTCCTGGACCAGAGGGGCGAGAAGCAGCGGCGTGCGTTCTCCCGCGGCGGGGCGGCTGAAGGCGAGGATCTGCCCGATCAACCCCTTCGCGCGGCGGCAGGCGCCGGCCACGGCCTCGAGGTTCGCCCTCGCCGGACTGGCCGGCGGCAGATCCATGAGCGCGAGCTCCGTCTGCCCGCTGATCGCCGCGAGGATGTTGTTGAAGTCGTGCGCGATGCCGCCGGCGAGCGTCCCGATCGCCTCCATCCGCTGCGCGAGCTGCAGCCGCTCCTCGAGGCGCCGCTTTTCGTTTTCCGCCGCGAGGCGCGCCGTGACGTCCTTGCCGACCCAGACCGCGCCCGCGGGTTTGCCGGCCTCGTCGAGGAGCGGCGCGGTCGCCAGCTCGAGATAAAGCTCCGGCTTGCGGTTGTTGACCCGCGCCGGTCCGGCGGGCGGCTCGGGACCGGCTTCCGGGGTGCGTTCGATCAATTCATCGATGGGGCGGCCGATCAGCCCATCGGGCTCTCCGGCGCCGAGAAGCATGGCGGCGGCGCGGTTCACGCGCCGGATCCGGCGGTCCTCCCCGAGGATCATGACCGCGTCGGGCACCGTGTCGAAGGTCCGCCGCCAGCCCTCGGCCGCCCGGTGAAGCGAGGCCATGGTGCGCTCCAGGCGCGCGGCCATGGTGCGGAAGGCCTGCGCAAGCATCCCGATCTCGCCCGCCGCCGGCAGCTCCGCGAGCGCGCGCCGGCGGCGCTCTTCCTCCTCGGGGCGCAGGGCGGTCCCCACCGCGGCGATCTCCCGGACGGCGGAGAGGAGCTTTTCGATCGGCCCCGTGATGCGCCGCGCGACCAGCCTGGAAAGCGGGAGGCAGAGCGCGAGCGACCCGGCCAGGATCAAAAGCGCCCGCCGGACGGCGTCGTCGAACGGCGCGAACGCCTCCGCATAAGGAAGCTGGGCCCCGAGGATCCAATCGTGGTTGGGAATGCGCCGCAGCGCGAGAAGCATCCGCACCCCGCGGGAATTGACGGTCTCTCCGGTGCCCTCGAACCCCTCGAGCGCCGCATCGAAGAGGCGGTTCACCCCCGGCGGCACGTCGCGTTGGAGGATGCGGTTGCCGTCGGGGTGCAGGATCATGGTGCGCGAGAAGTCGAAGAGGTAGAGATAGCCGCTCTCCCCGATGCGCGTGCTCCGCAGCCCTCCCAGGGCGGAGGGGGCGGTAAGCCGGACCGAGCAGCCCAGGATGCCCATGAACCGCCCGCTGGAATCCTTGAGGGGGGCCGTGAAGGTCAAAACCGGCTCGCCCGTCCGCCCGGAGCGGTAGGGCTCGCCGATGACCGCCTCCCCGGATTCGAGCGTCTTGCGGAAATAGTGCCGGTGGGCGAAGGAGCGGCCGCGCGCCTCGCCGTGGCGGGGCCAGTCAGCCCAGAGGACCCCTTCGGCGTCGAGGATGAACAGCCCGTTTTCGAACTTGGGATAGATCGCGAGAAAGGCCGCGAGACGCTCCTCGACGCGCGCGACTTCCCGCCGCTCGAGGGCCTCGGCCGGCAGCGCCTCGGCCATCATCCGGGCCGTGCCCAGCCCTTCCTCGAGGAATTTTTCGACCGCGAGCGCGGCCGACTTGGCCGTGCTCTCGAGCCCCTCGGCGACCGACGCGGTGATCGCGTCCCGCAGAGTCTGCAGATAGAGCGCCGCCGAGGCGACCGCCACCAGGACGAGGACCGCGGCGAGCCCCGCGGTCGCCTTGGTCCTCAGGGAGAAACCGTTCTGGTGTCGGGGTCGCTCGGCCATTGAAAGCCCGCCCGCCCTCCGGCGGCCGCCTGGCGCGGCGCCGGGGGGCGGGGTTTAAAAGTCCATGCCGGTCTGTGCCGGCGTTCAGAAGTCCGCGAACCCCTCATCGAGCGGGATCATCTTCTCCGCCTCCGAGGGCTCGCTCTTCTTCGGGTTCTTGGCCCCGGCCTTGTTCGGGTTCTTGGCCCCGGCCTTGACCGCGAGCTTGCGGACCGCGTGAGCGACGGAGGACGCCGGGCGGCGCTGCGCTGCGGGCTTTTCGCCGCCGGAATCCGCCGCGCCCCGGCGCGCGCTCCCGGCCACCATGGCCGCGAGCTCCGCGACCATCCCCTTCATGGTCTCGGCCTGGGCGCTCATCTCCTCGGCGGCCGACGCCGACTCCTCGGCGGAGGCGGCGTTGTTCTGGGTCACCTTGTCGAGCTCGGTCACCGCCGTGTTGATCTGCGAGATCCCCTGGGCCTGCTCGTTCGAGGCCGCGGCGATCTCGGCCACCAAATCGGAGACCTTGGCGGCGCTGCCCGCCACTTCGCCGAAGGCGGCATTGGTCTGGGCGACGAGCTCGCCGCCCTCCTTGACCTTCTTCACCGTGTCCTCGATCAGGTTGGCGGTGTTCTTGGCCGCCTCGGCCGCCCGCATGGCGAGGTTGCGCACCTCGTCGGCCACCACCGCGAACCCCGCCCCGGCCTCGCCCGCCCGCGCCGCCTCCACCGCCGCGTTCAGCGCGAGGAGGTTCGTCTGGAAGGCGATTTCGTCGATCGTCTTGACGATCTTCGAGGTCTCCTCGCTCGCGCGCGAGATCTCGCCCATCGAGCCGATCAGCCGGCCCATGGAGCTGTTCGCCGTGCCCACCACCTGCTTCGCCTCGCCCATCAGGCCGTTCGCCTGCTGGGCGTTGTTCGCATTCTGCTTGGTCATCGAGGCCATCTCCTCGAGCGAGGAGGAGGTCTCCTCGAGCGAGGCCGCCTGCTGCGTCGCCCCCTCCGAAAGCGACTGGCTCGCCGCGGAGACCTGCCCGGCCGCCGCCGCCACCTCCTGCGCCCCCTCGGAGAGCCCGGCGATGATGCGCTGGACCGGCCGGGTGACGCTGCGCGTGATGAAAAAGGCGAGCAGCACGCCGACCAGAAGGGCGACGCCCAAGCCGACGGTCACGGTGGTCTTGGCCGTGGAGAGCTCGGCCTTCGATTTGTCGGCGAGCGCGTGGGTCTGGTCGCCGGCGGTCTTCATGAGCTCGCGCGCCGCGGCGAGGGCCTTGTCGGCCAGAACGAGGCGCTCGGCGCCCATGCGGTCGATCTCGGCCTGGATCTCGGTGAACTTGACCATCGCGCCGCGGTAGGCCTCGGCCGCGGCGAGGATCTCCTTCAGCTGCTGCTTGTTGACCGGCTGCCGCGAGATCGGCTCGAGCTCCCGGACCGCCTTCTCGATCTCGGGAAAGATCTTCTGGATCCCCTCCTGCATCACCTTGTTGTCGCGCCAGGCGCGCGAGCCCAGGTTCGCGATGCGCGCGTCGTTTCCGAGATCGATCAAATCGTTCACCCGGGTGATCTTGCGCTTGCGCTCGAGCAGGCTTTCGGGGGGCGCCCCCTCGGCGATCTCCTTTTCCAGCTCCTTCTCCTGGCTTTTCAGATAGGCGTAGGCCTGCTCCATGTATTTCTTCGCGAGCGCGAGCATCTGGTCGCTGACCCCCTGCTGGGCGGTCAGCTGCTTGTGGGTGTCGCCGAGCAGCCGCTCGTAGCCCGCCATGGTCTGCTGGATCTCGCCGAGCGCGCCCTTGAGCTTGACCAGGTGGGCGGCGGAGGCGGCGAGCTTCTCGAGCGCCGCGATCGTCTCCTTCACCTGGCCGATGGCCGCCGTCCCCTCGTCGTAGAACTTCTTCTCGCCGGTGTAGTTGTAGCCGCGCACGGCGAACATGGTGCGGTTGATGCGGCGCTCGAGGTCGCTCGCGAGCGCCGACTCCGGCGTGTACTCCTCGGCGAGCATCTCGGAGTTTTCGACGACCCCCATCATCTTCACGACCGCGACCCCGCCCAGGGCCATGGCGAGCGCGATCAGCAGGCCGAAGCCCGCGGCAATCTTCTTTCCCAGCGTCATGTGTCGCAGCATGATCTTCGCTCCTCTTCTCCCGAATGGGAAACGCCTAAACGTTGTCCGTCGCCGGTCTTCAGGCCGCCTGCCGCAGGAGCGTCAACTCCTCGGCGCAGAGCACGCGGTCGATGTCCAGCAAAAGCTTCACCCCTCTGCCCACCTTGGCCATCCCCAGGATGTAGTCGGTCTTCAGCCGGCCGCCGAAGTCCGGCGGGCCCTCGATCTCCTCGGCCTTGATGTTCAGCACCTCGGAAACCGAGTCGACCACGATGCCGACCGGAAGCACCGCCGCCGCCCCGCGGATCTCCACCACGATGATGCAGGTGCGCTCGGTGTAGCCGATCTCGGGCATCCCGAAGCGCAGCCGCAGGTCGATCACCGGGATCACCTTGCCGCGCAGGTTGATGACGCCCTTGACGAAGGCAGGGGTCTCCGGCACCGAGGTGATCGGCAGCATGCCGATGATCTCGCGGATCTTGAGGATCCCGATCCCGTGCTCCTCGCCGGCGATGGAGAAGGTGAGGTACTTCCCCTCCCGCCCGGCTGCCTGTCCCGATGGTTCGACCTGTCCATTGCCCGCTGATCCCATCCGCCTCGCCTCCCAGTCTTTGGTTGAATTATCCGCCGATCGGCGCTTTTCATTAAGGCGCTGCCGCCGGCGCCGCGCCTCGGCCTTTCAGGGCCGAGCCGGCCGGCACCCCTCCTTCCGACCCGCGGCCCCTCCCTTTCAAGAGGCGTGCCATATATTCAATTAACAGTTAACAAGCTGAAATAATTATTTATAAGTGTATGCGAGATGTGAAGCGCCGAGGAAGGGCGGAGGTGGCGGTTTAACCCCGCAAAGAGCCCCCGCAGCGCGCAACCGATCGATGTCTTTGGTAATCGCCGGCGTGGCGCTTTCGCCACACGCGGGGGGCTTCGCGCTACGGGAGGCCGCTGCCGGAATCGTCAGCGGGGGATCGGATCCGCGGGAGTCTTTTTCCCGGGCGCGGGGGCCGGCGGCCGGGAGTGCGCCGCTTTCCGGGAAGGTCTTGCCAGGTGGTCGAGGAGGGCCTTGAGCTCCGCCGGCGGCACCGGCTTGGACAGGTAGCAGGCGGTTCCGAGCTGGCGCAGCTCGAGCTCGAGTTCGCGGCTGTTCTGGCCGGTGATGGTGACGACCGGCACCTCCGGCTTTAGCGCTCTCAAGCGCGGGATGAGCTGCATCGCCGTCGTGTCCGCCAGGAACACGTCGAGAAGGAAGAGATCGTGGCCGGAGGCCGCCGCGCGCTCCATGGCCGCTGCCCCGGATAGCACTGCCTCGGGCTCGTGGCCCCAGGCCTGGAGCAGGCGGTTCAAGAGATCGAGGTGGAGGGGATCGTCATCGACGACCAGGATTCTCATGCGTCGACCCCCGCTGCGGCCAGCCCGTATTTCTTCATCTTGGTGAAGAGGGTCTTGCGGTGGATCCGCAGCGCCTTGGCGGTGGCTTCGCGGCGCCAGCGGTGGCGTTCGAGCGCCTCGCGGATGAGCTGCCTTTCGAAGCGCTCGACCTGGCCGTCGAGGCCGAGGTCGGCGGACCCTGCCTCCGCCGCGGCGGTCCCAACCGCGCCGACGCCGCCCGGGGCCGGCCGCTGCCCGGCGAATTCGATCTTCCCCAGGGTGAGAAAGCGCTGGACCGTGTTCTGGAGCTCGCGCACGTTCCCCGGCCAGTCGTGCGCCTGCAGCGCCGCCAGATGGTGGCCGGCGAGGCGCGGTGCGCCCGGCGCCGCCCCGGCCGCCGCCATGAAATGCGCCACGAGCAGCGGGATGTCCTCGCGCCGCTCCCGCAGGGGCGGAAGCTCGATGGGGATGACGTGGACCCGGTAGTAGAAATCCTCGCGGATCCCCCCGCTGATCAGCATCTCGGCCAGGTTCCGGTTGGTCGCCGCCATGACGCGCAGGTCCGGCTGCTTGACCTCCAGGCCGCCGAGCGGCGTGAACCCCCCGCCGTCGATCGCCCGCAGGAGCTTCACCTGCATGGCGGGCCCGAGCTCGCCCAGCTCGTCCAGGAAGAGCGTCCCGCGGTCGGCGAGATCGAGAAAGCCGTGCTTGTCGAAGACGGCGCCGGAGAAGGCCCCCTTGCGGTAGCCGAAGAACTCCGATTCCATGAGCGTTTCGGGGATGGCGCCGCAGTTGACCGGCACGAAAGGTCCGCTGCGCCGGCGGCTCATGGCGTGGATCGTGCGCGCGACGAGCTCCTTGCCGGTCCCGGACTCGCCGGTGATGATCAGGTTGGCCTCGCTGGCGGCCGCATGCCGGATGAGGTCGTAGACCCGCTGCATCGCCGGGCTCCCCCCGACGAGGCGGCCGAAGCGCGGGAGCACGCCGGGCGGCGGTTCGTGGGGGAACGGCAGGTCCGTGACGATTTCCCGGCGCTCGCCGGCAAGGGTCGCGCTCATGGTCCTTCCCGGTCGGAATGATCGTTGAGCCGCGCTGCGGCCGCAAAGCCTGCACGCCCGGAATGCAAATTATGGTCCACCCGCTCGGCGCCTAGGCCGAATCTCAGCTATAATTTTAGAATCATTGTGTTTTATTTAATCTACACGAATCCGCCGCCGCCGGGGGAGGGTGTCGCTCCGGTTGACGCCGGTCAGGGAATCCGACGGTCCGCGGGGTCCAGGCCGAGCAGGCGGGCCGCGTTTCCGCCGGCGATGGCGGCCTTGAGGTCGGCGGAGAGGCCGGCCTCGCGCCACTCCCCGAAGTAGCGGCCGGGGGAGAGCAGGGGGTAGTCGCTGCCGAAAAGGATCTTCTCCGCGCCCACCAGCTCGGCGGCCAGGCGGTAGACCGCGGGCGCGTAAAGGTAGGGCGAGGCCGCGGTGTCGAAATAGACCATCGCCAAAGCGTCCTTGACTTCCCGCTTCAGAAGGCCGAAAAAGAAAAGCCCGCCGCCCCAGTGGGCGAGCACGATCCTGTTCCGCGGAAAGCGCTTCACCATCGCGTAGATCTGCGCGAGCGTGTTGGGCGTCTTTCCGGGGTAGTCGTGTCCGACCGGCTCATTGGTGTGGATGAGCACGGGCAGGCCCCGCCGGCGGCAGATCTCCATGACCGGGGATAGGCGCTCGAGGGCCTCGCCGTCGATCCCCGACTCGTAGAAGGCAAGCTCCCCGACCCCGGCAAGCCCGGCGGCGATGGCGCGCTCGGCCTCGCGCCCGGCTTCGGGAGCGGCCGGGTCGAAGCAGGCCAGTCCGATGAGGCGCCGCGGGTGCCGCTCCACCGCCTCGAGGATGTAGTCGTTGTGCATCCGGAACCGCCCGGCGCCGCGCCACGGGAAGCCGAAGACCACGGTGCGGTCCACCCCGTTTTCGTCCATCGAGGCGATCAGCTCATCGACGCCCACCAGGCGCGCTTTGGGGGAACGGTAAAGCCGCTCGAAGGCGGGTTCGCCATCGAAGAAGCGCTCACGCGCGGCGCGGACCTCAGCGGGGAAAAGGTGGGCGTGGAAATCGATGATCATCGGCGACAGCCCCTTAAAAAAACCGAAACGGCTAATTGGACCATCCAATTAGCCGTTAAGGAGGAGAACAGATGAAGAAATTATTAGGCTTTGATCGAGGTACATTGCAAATAACCTGCCACTTTCTGCGAAACCGGGTGAATATTTCCGGGTACAGATCATTAGCACAATTATATCAATAAGATGAATATATGGCGCCCTCTGTCGTGGACCGAGAAAAACCGTCCCCGCGTGGCCGGCCGGCCCGCCGTGGGGTTCACGAACATAAACCGCCCGGGGGCATGTTCATCCTAACAACCTGTTTTTATAATTATTTATGCTGGAAGGGCTTTGGTTCAAAATTTTGAACCCGGATTCATAGGAACGCCGATCAATAATCGTTCAACCTACTGAAAGAAAATAAAATAATTTTGGGTTCACGCGTGTGAACCTGTTCTCTGCAGTGGTTCCGCAGCGCCTTGGGAGAGGCCCATGATCGAAGCCGCCGGCATCAAGCGCAACCCCATGTTCCTCTACCTGGTCGTGCTGACGATCTGCTCGACCGCCGGCCTGCAGTCCTGGACCACGCTGTTCAACAACTTCGCCGTGGACGTCGCCGGCCTGGGCGGAAACCACGTCGGCATGATCCAGTCGGTCCGGGAAATCCCGGGGTTTCTCTCCCTGCTCGCGATCTTCGTCATCCGCTACATGCGCGAGCACCGCCTCTCGGCGTGGTCCATCCTGCTCCTGGGAGCGGGCCTGGCGACGACCGGGTTCTTCCCCTCCTACACCGGGATCGCGCTCACGACGCTCGCCAGCAGCCTCGGCTTCCACTACTACGAGACGACGAACATGTCGCTCACGCTCCAGTATTTCAGGAAGCACGAATCCCCCTGGGTTTTCGGGAAGCTGACGAGCATCGCGGCGGCGACGAGCATCGCGGTCAGCGCGCTCATCTGGGCGATGATGTTCACCCTGAGCTTCGCGCAGGTCTACCTCGCCGTGGGCGGCCTGATCGCCGCGGCCGGAATCTGGGCCCTCACCCGCGACCCATCGGACCCGCAGGCCCTGCCCCAGAGAAAGCGCCTGATCTTCCGCCGGCGCTACTGGCTCTTCTACTTTCTCACCTTCATGGCCGGCGCCCGCCGGCAGATCTTCATCGCCTTCTCGGTGCTGCTGCTGGTCCAGAAATTCGGCTACTCGGTCCAGGAGGTGAGCATCCTTTTCATGATCAACAACAGCATCAACTACTTCCTGAGCCCGATCGTCGGCCGGGCCATCATCCGCTTCGGCGAAAGGCGGGTGCTCTCGCTCGAGTATCTGAGCGTCATTTTCATCTTCACCGCCTACGCGACGGTCGAATCCAAGCTGCTGGTCGCCTTCCTTTACATCCTGGACCAGATCTTCTTCACCTTCGCCATCGCCATCCGCACCTATTTCCAGAAGGTCGGGGACCCCGCGGACATCGCCCCGAGCATGGCGGTCGGGTTCACCATCAACCACCTGGCCGCCGTCTTCCTGCCGGCGGTCGGCGGCCTGCTCTGGGTGTTCGACTACCGGATCCCCTTCTTCGCCGGCGCGGCCATGGGGATCGTCTCCCTTCTCGCGGTGCAGCGCATCCGGACCCCCTGAGCCGTCCGCCTCACTCCCAGACCCCCGCGACGGCCGCGCCGCAGCGCCCGCAGCCGCCCGCCTGGAGGCGCAGGGCCGCCACCCGGAACCCGCGGCGCGCGATCACGATCTCCCCGCAGCCCGGGCAGAAGGTGTTCTCCCCGGGGTCTCCGGGCACGTTTCCGGTGTAGACGAACTTCAGCCCCGCCGCCCGGCCGATCTCGCGCGCCTCCCGCAGGGTCTCGACGGGGGTCGGCGGCCGGTCGGTCATCCGGTAGTCGGGGTGGAAGCGGCTGATGTGCCACGGCGTCTCCGGCCCGAGGTCGCCGGCGAGGAAGGCGGCGAGCTCCCGCAGCTCCCGCCGGTCGTCGTTCAGGCCCGGCACGAGGAGGGTGGTCACCTCGACGAACACCCCCCGGGCCTTCAGCCGCCCGAGCGTCCGCAGGACCCCCTTCAGGCGGGCGCCGCAGACCTCGCGGTAGAACCGGGGCGAGAAGGCCTTCAGGTCGACGTTGGCCGCATCGAGCACGGGAGCGATCAGCGCCACCGCCTCGGAGGTCATGTAGCCGTTGGTGACGAAGACGTTGCGCAGCCCCCGCTCGCGGGCCAGGCTGGCCGTGTCGCGGGCGAACTCGAAAAAAACGGTCGGCTCGGTGTAGGTGTAGGCGATGCTGCGGCAGCCGGAGCGCTCCGCCGCCCGGACGACCGCCTCCGGTTCGCAGCGCTCGCCCGCGATGGCCCCCCCGCGGTCGTTCGGCAGCTGCGCGATGTCGGCGTTCTGGCAGAACCGGCAGCGGAAATTGCAGCCCACGGTCGCGATCGAATAGGAGAGCGACCCCGGCAGGAAATGGAAGAGCGGCTTCTTTTCGATCGGGTCGACGTGGCGGGCGACGAGACGGCCGTAGACGAGCGAGTAAAGCGCGCCGCCGCGGTTCTCGCGCACGCCGCACAGCCCGCGGGCGCCCGCCTCGATGCGGCAGCGGTGCCGGCACAGCCGGCAGGCGGTGCGGCCGTCCGCGAGCTTGTCGTAGAGCAGGGCCTCCTTCATCCCGGCACCTCCCCCGGCCGCTGGCTCGGCCGGTAGCGCATCGTGAGCGGCCGCGTCCGCACCCGCGGCACCAGCACCACCACCATGCCGGCGAAGGCGCCGAACGGGCAGCGCTGCAGGAGCGTCTCCTCCAGGCCGGCCGCGAACCTCCCGGAAGGCAGCGGCAGCTGGCAGACGGTGCGCCAGCTGACCGGCACGGGCCCGACGAGGTCGTAGATCATGTGCTTCAGCTGCCAGACGTTGAAGAAGCGCGCGTGGCGGTAGATGGACGGGGCGAACATCCCCTTGACCCGCCGCTCGAGGGCCTTGATCGCAAAGCTGTTCAACACCCCGATGAAAAGCCGGTCCTTGGCGACCCGGCAGGCTTCGGCGAGGGCCCGCTTGGGGTCCTCGACGAACTCGAGGCTCGTGAACAGGCAGGCATGGTTGAAGGAGTTGTCGTCGAAGGGGAGATCCTCGGCGAAGCCGCGGTAGAGATCGGCCCGGCTGCCCAGCCGCGCGTGGGCGATGTCGAGCATGTAGGTCGAGGGGTCGATCCCGGTGGCGTTCAACCCCATCTCCACCAGGGCGGAGAGGCACGCCCCGGTCCCGCAGCCGATGTCGAGGATCGACTCGCCGCGCCGCGGCTGGAGCAGCTCGCGCAGCAGGCGGATCTCCATCTCGAAGGCCAGCCGGTTCTCCGGCTGCTGCATCCACTTCTCGTAGGCGGTCGCCTCGTGGAAGTCGAAGACATGTCCCATGGCCGCGATGCGCTGTGAAGGGAGGCGTCCGGCCGGCGCGGTGCGCCGGGAGCCTCCGGTTACGTGGCCATCGATTCCGGCGGCGGTTCGGCGGGCGCCTCGTCGGCGGCGGGCGGTTCGGCGGGTAGAGCCTCCTCGGCATCGCCCGCCGCGGCGCTCTCCACGGCCGGAGCATTCGCGGCGGCCGAGGCGCCGCCCTCAGCCGGCGCGGCTTTTTTCTTGCGCCGACGGCGGCGGCGCTTCTTGGGCTTCTCCGCGCCGGAGGGCTCGGCGGCCGGCGGCGGCCCGGCGGCGGCCGGGGCCTCCTCCGCGGCCGGGCGCTCCTCGGCGGCGGCCGGCGGCGGCGGCTCGGCGGCCGGCGGCGCCTCGACGACCGGGGGGCCGAACCCGAAGAAGGCGCCGGGAAAGCGCCGCGGCTTCGCGGGCTTCGCGGCGGCCTCGCGGGGCGCCCGCGCTTTGTCGCGGCGGCCGCCCTCTTCCCGGCGAGCCCCGTCGCGCTTGGGCCGCTCCCGCCGGCCGCCCTCCCGCGGGGGCCTCTCCCGCCGGCCCCGGCGCTCGCGCCGGTAGGGCTCCTCCGCCGGCGAGAGGTCCGTTTCGAACCAGCTCTCCTCGGGCCACACGACGGGGATTTTGTAGCCGAGCATCTCCTCGAGCGGCTCGAGGTGGTAGACATACTCGTCGCAGGCGAGCGAGATGGCCTTGCCCGACTTTCCGGCCCGCGCCGTCCGCCCGATGCGGTGCACGTAGCTTTCCGTGTCCTGGGGCAGATCGTAGTTCACGACGTGGCTGATGTCCTCGACGTGGATGCCCCGCGAGGCGACATCGGTCGCCACCAGGATCTTGATCTTGCCGCTCTTGAACCGCTCCATCAGCTGGAAGCGCTTGCGCTGGGGCAGATCGCCGGTGATCCCCTCGGCCGGAAGGCCGTTCGCCTGGAGCCGGCGGGTGAGCCGCTCCACCCCCATCTTCATGTTGACGAAGATCAGGATGCGGCTCCACTCCTCGCGCTTGAGCAGGCCGAGCAGCAGCGACAGCTTGCGCTCCTTTTCGACGTGATAAAGCGACTGCTCGACCCCCTCCACGGCGACCTGGTCGGGGGTCACCGCGATGAACTCGGGGAGGTTCATGAACTCGTAGGTGAGCTCGAGCACGCGATGCGAAAGGGTCGCCGAGAAGAGCATGGACTGGCGCTTCTCGTAGTGCGGCAGCTTCCGCAGGATGTAGCGCATGTCCTTTTCGAACCCGAGGTCGAGCAGGCGGTCGGCCTCGTCGATCACGAGGAAGCGCACCTCGCCGGTCTTGAATATCCCCTGCTTGTAGTAGTCGATCAGGCGGCCCGGGGTCCCGATGACGATGTCGGTCCCCTGCTTCAGCGCCTCGGCCTGCTCCTTGTAGTCGATGCCGCCGACCACCTCCAGCAGGCGGAGCCCCGCGTGCTTGCCGATGACCGCGGCCTCTTCGTAGATCTGGCGGGAGAGCTCGCGCGTCGGGGCCATGATGAGCGCCTGGGGCAGCCCCGTGCGCTCCGCCGGGGAGGCGAGCATCCGGGAGATGACGGTGACCAGAAAGGCGGCGGTCTTTCCCGTGCCGGTCTGGGCCTGGCCGGCGACATCGCGCCCGCTCAGGAGCACCGGCAGGGACTGGGCCTGGATGGGGGTGCAGAACTGGAAGCCGGCTTCGTCGAGACCGGCGCGGACCTCCTCGGGGAGGTCGAAATCGGCAAAGCGGGTTTGCGTCAGGAAATCCGGTTTCTGCGCACGCGCGACATCGGCGGGTGCTCCGGAATCTTCGAGCATGAGATCTGGTTACCTTCCTTTAGGTGTTGGATTCTCCCGGTCTTCTGCCGGGAGGCGCGCGGCGGATCTGCGGCATCGGCAGGATTATATACTGGTTTTAAGATTTTGCAAGCGCATAGATTGACTTTCGGCCGGGATCGCCGATATGTTAGCTCCTGCCGGATCGCTCCGCTCGAACACGGGCCGCCCAAGCCGCCGGAATCGAAAACCGCCGTGAAAGAGTTCTTCAAAGTCCTGGACATCGACGAGGTGCTCGCCCTGATCCCCGGCTTCGAGCGGCTCGGGGCCGAGGAGGTCGGGCTCGAGCACGCCTGCGATCGGGTGCTCGCGGAGGATGTCGCCGCCGCCGAGGACCTCCCGGGGTTCGCCCGCGCCGTCGTCGACGGCTTCGCGGTCCGCGCCGCGGCCACCTACGGCGCGAGCGAAGGGCAGCCGGCGCTGCTCGAAATCGCCGGGGCGGTGGCGATGGGCGAGCGCCCCGCCTTCCGGATCGCGGGCTCCCAGGCCGCGCGCATCCCCACCGGCGGGATGCTCCCCGAGGGGGCCGACAGCGTCGTGATGATCGAGCACGCCGACGTGATCGACGCCGGGTTCGTCGAGGTCCTGCGCAGCGTCGCGCCGGGGCAGAACATGGTCGCCGCCGACGAGGATTTCCGCGCCGGGGAGATCGTCCTGCGGCGCGGGCGCCGGCTGCGGCCCCAGGACGCCGGGGCGCTCGCCGCCATCGGGCGCACGCATGTCGGCGTCTTCCGCCGCCCGACGGTCGGGATCATCTCGACCGGCGACGAGATCGTGCCGGCCGGCGAACGCCCCGGGCCCGGCCGGGTGCGCGACGTGAACAGCCTGACCCTCGCGGGGCTCGCCGCGCAAATCGGCGCCTCCCCCCGCCCCCTGGGGATCGTCCCCGACGATTTCGCGGCGCTCAAAGGCGCCCTGGAGCGGGCCCTCGCGCAGTGCGACATGGTGCTCGTCTCCGGCGGAAGCTCCGTCGGCACGCGCGACCTCACCGTCGAGGCGATCCGCGCGTTTCCGGATGCGGAGATCCTCGCCCACGGCATCGCGATCAGCCCCGGGAAGCCGACGATCCTCGCCCGGGCGGGGGGCCGGGCCGTCTGGGGGCTTCCGGGCCACGTCGTGTCGGCGATGATCGTCTTCGCGCGGATCGTCCGGCCGTTCCTCCTGCACGTCGGCGGCCTGGCCGATCCCCGGGAGGAGGCGCGGCGCCTGAGCGCCCGCCTGACCCGCAACGTCGCCTCGGCCATGGGGCGCACGGACTTCGTGCGCGCGAGGCTCCACGGCGTGCCGGGGGATCTGCGGGCCGAGCCGCTCCTCGGCAAGTCGGCGTTGATCAACACCATGGTCCGGGCGGACGGGATGTTCGAAATCGGCAAGAACCTCGAGGGGCTCGCGGAGGGCGCCGCGGTGGAGGTGATCCCCTTCTGATGCGCAACGTCTACCTCAACATGAAAAGCCTCGCGCAGGCGCGCGCCATCGTGCGCGAGCGCCTCGTGCCGCTCCGGCGGCTCGAGGGCGAGCGGCTCCCGGCGCCGCAGGCCGTCGGCCGGGTCCTCGCCGAACCGGTCTTCGCCGCGGTCTCGGCGCCGGGCTATCACGCCGCCGCGATGGACGGCGTGGCCGTCGCCGCGGAGAAGACCTACGGCGCCACCCCGGCCAAGCCGGTGGCGCTCGCGCTCGGCCGGGACGCGTTCGCGGTGAATACGGGAAACGCCCTGCCCGCCGGCACCGATGCGGTGATCATGATCGAGAACGTGCGCCTGGAGGCCCCCGACCGCGCCGTGATCGAGGCCGCCGCCCACCCCTGGCAGCACGTGCGCAAGGTGGGCGAGGACATCGTGGCGACGGAGCTGCTCTTTCCGCGCCGCCACCGCCTCACGCCCGTCTGCCTGGGGGCGCTGCTGACCGGGGGCGTGCGCGCGGTTGCGGTCCTCAAAAAGCCGCGGGCCCTGATCGTCCCGACCGGCTCCGAGCTCGTCGACTGGCGCTCGACCCCGCCCGAGGAGCTGAAGCCCGGGCAGGTGCTCGAGACCAACTCCGCCATGCTCGCGGCCCTGGTCGAGTCCTGCGGCGGGGCGGCCGACACGGCGGAAATGGTCGGCGACGACCCGGAGCGGATCGCCGCGGCGGTGGCGCGCGGCGCGGCCGCGGGATACGATCTCGTCATGATCATCGGCGGCTCCTCCGCCGGCTCGGAGGACTTCGCCCGCAGCGCCGTCGCGCGCGCGGGCGAGGTGCTCGTGCACGGGGTCACCATCATGCCGGGCAAGCCCGCCGTGGTGGGTTTTTCCGGCTCCGTCCCGGTCTTCGGCATCCCGGGCTACCAAGTCTCGGCCATCATCGTCTTCGAGGAGCTCGTCAAGCCGCTGATCCTCGCCTGGCTCGGCCAGCCGGAGCCCGCCCGCGAAACGGCCGCCGTGGAGCCGACCCGCAAGATCGCCTCGAAGCTCGGCCTCGAGGAGTTCGTGCGCGTCAAGCTCGGGGAGGTGGACGGCCGCCTCGTCGCGACCCCCCTGCCCCGCGGCGCCGGCTCGATCACCTCGATCACCGAGGCCGACGGGGTCGTGCGCATCCCGGCCGACGTCGAAGGGGTCCCGGAGAACACCCCGGTCGAAGCCGAGCTGTTGAAGCCGATCGCATCCCTCAAGCGCGCCATCGTCATCGTCGGCAGCCACGACAACACCCTCGACCTGCTCGCCGACCTGATCAAGGGCTCCGGCCGCGGCTTCTCGCTCTCCTCGAGCCATGTCGGCAGCATGGGCGGCCTGATGGCCATCCGGCGCCGCGCCTGCCATCTCGCGGGCGCGCACCTCCTCGACCCCGCGGACGGCTCGTACAACGTCAACTTCGTGCGCCGGGTCCTGCCCGGCCGCGCCGTGCGGCTGGTGAACCTCGTCTGGCGCGACAACGGGCTGATCGTCCGCCGCGGCAACCCCAAGGGGATCCGGGGGCTTGCGGACCTCGCGCGCCCGGACGTGCGCTTCATCAACCGCCAGGCGGGCTCCGGGACCCGCATCCTGCTCGACTACCGCCTGAAGGAGCTCGGCATCGACCCGGCCGCGATCCGCGGCTACGGCGCCGAGGAGTTCACCCACATGGCGGTCGCGGCCGCGGTGCTCTCCGGCGGCGCCGACGCGGGGCTCGGCATCGCCGCCGCCGCCCGGGCCCTCGGCCTCGATTTCATCCCGGTGGCGACCGAAAAATACGACCTGGTGATCCCGGTCGAACACGCCGAGGACGAAAAGATCCGCTTCCTGCTCGAGGTGGTCGCCTCCGCCGAGTTCAAGCGGCGGGTGGCCGCGCTCGGCGGCTACGACACCCGCAGCACGGGGGAGGCGGTCGACATCGCCCCCTGACGCGGGGCGGCCGGCACAGCTTGGAAAAATCCGATCGAAAAATCTTCGGCACGCTCTTTTTCTCCATCTTCGTGACCGTGACCGGGGTGGGCATCGTCGTGCCGCTGCTGCCCATCTACGCCCACGAGCTCGGGGCCGGGGGCTTCGGCATCGGGCTTTTATTCGGCTCCTTTTCGATCTCGCGGACCCTCTTCATCCCCTATTTCGGAAGGCTCTCCGACCGCCGGGGGCGCAAGCCGCTGATCGTTCCGGGACTGCTCGCCTACGCGCTGCTCTCGCTCGCCTTCATCCAGGCCGCAAGCGTCCCGGCGCTGATCGCGATCCGCTTCGCGCAGGGCATCGCCTCCTCGGCCCTCATGCCCGCCATCCAGGCCTACGTCGGCGACATCACCCCGCCGGGGCGCGAGGGGGCCACCATGGGCCTGTTCAACCTGTCGCTCTTCTTCGGCCTCGCCCTCGGCCCACTCCTCGGCGGCGGCCTCCGCGACCATTTCGGCATTGCGGCGACCTTCGCCGGCATGGCGGCCCTCGCCTTCGCCGGCTTCGTTCTCACGGCGCTGCTGCTCCCCCCGGCCAAGCGCGAGCGGATCGTGTGCACCTCCCGCCCGCTCGGCCCCTGGCGGTCGCTCCTCCAAGACCGCGAGCTCGCCGGGCTCCTTCTCTTCCGCCTGGCCTACACCTTCGGGATCGGCATCCTGTGGAGCTTTCTGCCGGTGCTCGCCGCGACGGACTTCGCCCTGTCGGGCGCGGCGATCGGCCTGCTCGTCATGGTCGGCGTCACCGTGAGCGGCGCTCTCCAGTTCCCGATGGGCGCGCTCGCCGACCGGACGGACAAGCGCCGCCTGATCGTTTTGGGCGGCATGGTCGCCGCCGGCGGCCTGCTCGCCTTCGAGTGGGTCCGGGGATTCGAGGGGCTGCTCGCGGCGAACTTCCTCTTCGGCCTGGGAGGCGGGATATCCATGCCGGCGCTCACTGCGCTCGCGGTGCAGAAGGGCAGCCGCACCGCCATGATGGGCTCGGTCATGGCGGTCCTCACCCTCGCCCACAGCGCCGGGATGTTCGCCGGCGCCCTGCTCGCCGGGATCATGATGGACCTCTTCGGACTGCGCCGGGTCTTTCCGGTGGGGGCGCTCGTGATCGCGTTCGTCGCCGCGCTGTTCTATCTCGCCTCGGCGGCGGCCGGCCGGCCGGCCGGCCGCGGTTGACTTCGGCGGCGGGAGGATTAAGATACTGGCAATCCCGGCCGAACGGTTGTAGAATGGTTTTTGTCAACGCCTTTCGCTTGTTATTCGCACTCTATTCCAATTCGACGCGTGACGGCTGATCAGCGCTATGGGGTCTAAGAGGGACTACTACGAGGTGCTGGGCGTCCATCGGGGCGCAACCGAAGACGAGCTCAAGTCCGCCTACCGCAAGCTCGCCCTGCAGTTCCACCCGGACCGCAACCCCGGCGACAAGCTCGCCGAGGAGAAGTTCAAGGAGGCGGCCGAAGCCTACGAGGTCCTGCGGGACCGCGAGAAGCGCGCGCTCTACGACCAGTTCGGCCACGCCGGCCTGGAGGGGACGGGGTTTTCCGGCTTCGGCGGCTTCGAGGACATCTTTTCGAGCTTCGGGGACATCTTCGAGGATTTCTTCGGCTTCGGCCGCGGGGGCCGTTCGCGCAGCCGGGTGCAGCGCGGCGCGGACCTGAGGAGCGACCTCGCGCTCGACTTCATGCAGGCCGCCTTCGGCACCGAAACGGAGATCGAGGTCGCCAAGATGGAGGCCTGCTCGGCCTGCGGCGGAAACGGCTGCGAGCCGGGCACCCATCCCGAAACCTGCCGCTACTGCGGCGGATCGGGCCAGATCACCCGCTCCCAGGGGTTTTTCACCGTGCGGACCACCTGCCACGTCTGCCGGGGCAACGGCCGGGTCATCGGGCGGCCCTGCACGGCCTGCCGCGGCGCCGGCCAGGTGCGCGTGAACAAGCGCGTCGCGGTCAAGATCCCGGCCGGCGTGGACAACGGCTCGCGGCTGCGCCTGAGCGGCGAGGGCGAGCCCGGCCCCCAGGGCGGACCGAACGGGGACCTCTACGTGTTCATCCACGTCCAGCCCCACGAGTTTTTCGAGCGCCGCGAAAACGACGTCTTCTGCCAGGTGCCGATCTCCTTCATCCAGGCGGCCCTGGGGGACCAGATTTCCGTCCCCACCCTGGAGGGGACCCGCACGCTCGAGATCCCCAAGGGGACCCAGCCGGGGGATGTCTTCTATTTCCGCGGCGAGGGCATCCCCTCGCTGCGCACGCGCAAGCGCGGCGACCAGATCATCCAGGTGACGGTCAAGACCCCGACCGGCCTCTCCAAGAAGCAGGAAGAGCTCTTGCGGGAGTTCGCGCGGATCGAGAAGAACAAGCTCTCCAACCGGTTGAAGAGCATGCTGAAGGGCGGCGACGCGAGCGCGGCCTCCTCCGTGGAGCGCTGAGCGCCGTGTACGAGCTGAAAGTGACCACCCGGTTCGCCGCCGCCCACCGCCTGACGATGGTCGGGGAAAAGTGCGAAAACCTCCACGGCCACAACTGGAAGATCGAGGCGGTGGTGTGCGGGGAGTCGCTCGACGCGGCCGGGGTGCTGATGGATTTCGGGGTGCTGAAGGCGCACCTGAGGGAGATCATCGGCCGCCTGGACCACCAGTTCCTGAACGAGCTCGGACCGTTTGCAGACCGCCAGCCCACCTCCGAGCGCATTGCGGCCTACGTCGCCTCCGAGCTGGGGCGGGCGGTCGCCGGCAGCGGCGTGGCCGTCAGCCGGGTGAGCGCCTGGGAATCCGACGACGCCTGCGCCACGTGGCGGGCGGGCGGATAGCCCTCAGGCCGCATCCCCCTTCTGGATCTCCTGCCACCAGGCGAGAAGCTCGTCGCGGGTGACGATCGCGCTCGCCTCCGCCACATGGCGGCGGATGTTTTCGAGCCCGCCCTCCTGGCGGTCGACGAGGATGACGGCGGCGGCCACCTCGAGCCCTTCGGCCCGCGCGCGCTCGATGGCCGTGATGGTCGATCCCCCGGTGGTGGCGACGTCGTCCACGACGGCCACGCGCTCGCCCGGCCGGACGTCTCCCTCGATCCAGCGCACGATGCCGTGGTCCTTCTGCGTCTTGCGGATCGAAAAGGCCTTCAGGGCGCCGTCCTCCAGCGCCGAGGCGAAGGCCGCCGCGAAGGCCACCGGGTCGGCGCCGAAGGTGAGCCCGCCGACCGCCGAGACCCGGGCGCCGCGCAGGCGCTCGAGCAGCAGGTGGCCGACGAGAAACATCCCCCGCGGGTGGAGGGTGGTCGGCTTGCAGTTGACGTAGAAGCGGCTCATGCGGCCGGAAACGAGCTTGAAGACCGGCTCCTCGCTGAACTGGAACGATTTGCGGCAGAGCATGTCGATCAACTCGCGCTTCACCCGTCCCCCCCCTTCGCCTCCCCGGCGCGCGCCCGCGGCGGGCCTTGACCCCCGGGAGCCTTTTTGAGTATAAAAAAGCCTCCACCGGGTTGGAAGAAGCCATCTTGAATGGGCCAGGTGGAGGCTCTGAGCAAGAAAAACCGTGGCCGGCCCTCCTTGAACTCATGCCGGTGATATCAGGTTTGCGCCCGGCGGTCAATTTGCCGCGCGACACTCGGCGGCAACCCTCCCGCCGCCCGCCTGGACAAACGCATTCACGAAAGGCTGCCATGAATTCAAGCGGACGACGCCTCCTCCGGGTGCTTCTTTCGGCGGCGGTCCTGATCGGTTTCTGCGCCGCGGCCCAGGCCCAGCCGGAGGTCGAGCGCTTCTCGCTCGCCGCGGCGATCGACACCGCGCTGCGGATGAACCTCGGCGTCCGGCGCTCGCTCGAAGAGATCCAGGCCGCCGAATCGCTGCGCAACGCGAGCCTCACCAACTTCCTGCCGACCTTGAGCGCCCGCTACAACTACACGCACCGCAACCGCGAGCGCACCTCGACGGTCCCGCTGGTTCCCGGCGTCACCCGCGAGGTCGTGACACAGCCGGACACCGAGTACAGCTTCGTCACCTCCTTCACCCAGCCGATCTTCACCGGGTTTGCCATCCTCCAGCAGTTCCGGATCGCCGAGCTCGGCCTCGATTCCGCCGAGGTCGCGGCCAAGATCACCCGCCAGGACGTGATCCTGGACGCGAAGAACGCCTACTACGGGGTCTTGAAGAGCCAGAAGCTCCTGGAGGTGGCCGAGCAGACCGTCACCTCCATCGCCGCCCAGAAGGAGGTTTCGGAGAGCTTTTACAAGGTCGGGTTGAGCCCGTTGAACGACCTTTTGCAAAGCCAGGTCCAGCTCGCCAACGCCCGCCAGCAGCTCACCGTCGCGCAGAACAACCTCGAGATCGCCCGCACGCGCTTCAACACGGTGCTCCGGCGGCCCGTGAACGCCCCGGTCCAGCTGATCGAGGAGGTCGAATACGTCTACCTCGAGCGCGGGCTCGACGAATTCCTGCTCCTCGCCCCTAAAAGCCGCCTGGAGGTCGAGCTCGCCGACCTGGAGATCGCGATCGCCGAAAACCAGGTCAAGCTCACCGAGCGCGACTATTACCCGAGCATCTCGCTCACCGGGGCCTACACCCGCACCGGGACCGACTGGCTGGTGGACGGCGGGGAGGGCGTCGCCGACGCCGCCGGCTGGGCCGTCCAGGCCACGGCCACCTGGGAGTTCTGGCAGTGGGGCCGCACCGGCTACGGCCGCAAGGAGAAGCTCGCGCGCCTGTCGCAGAGCAAGTACAAAAAGGCGCAGATCCTGGACGCGATCCAGCTCGAGGTGAAGCAGTCGTACCTGCGCACCAAGGAGGCCGAGCAGAACATCATCACGATCGAAAAGGCGGTCGAGCAGGCCAAGGAGAACCTGCGCATCACCGAGGAGCAGTACAAGGAGCAGGTGGCCACCCAGACCGATGTCCTGATCGCCCAGACGCTTCTCACCCAGACGATGACCGCCTATTACAACGCCTTGTACGATTTCAAGATCGCCAAGGCGGTCCTCTTCCGCGCGATCGGCCAGGAAACCTATGAATGACGGCGCCGGACCCCGAAGAGGCGATCATCCGCTTTGAGCGCGTCCACCACGCCTACGGCCGGCACGCGGCCCTGGTCGACCTCTCCTTCGACATCCGCAAAAACGAGTGGGTCTTCGTCAGCGGCCCGAGCGGCGCGGGGAAGACCACGCTGCTCAAACTCATCTACGGCGGCGCCGGCCCGGCGGCGGGGCGGATCACGGTGGACGGCGCCGTGCTGCCGGGGCTTGCGCCCCGGCGCCTGCCGGAGCTGCGGCGCCGGCTGGGGGTCATCTTCCAGGACTACAAGCTGATCGCCGGGCGCACGGTCTACGAAAACGTCGCCCTGGTCCTCGAGGCCGCCGGGCGGCCGCGCGCGGTCACGCTCCAGAAGGCGAAAACCGTGCTCCGGCTGGTGGGCATGGAGGGGCGGATGGACGCGCTCCCCCCCACCCTCTCCGGGGGCGAGCAGCAGCGCGTCGCCGTCGCGCGGGCGCTCGCCGGAGACCCGAAGATCATTCTGGCGGACGAGCCGACGGGAAGCCTCGACGAGGACTCCGCGCGGGTCATCATGGACCTGCTGCGCGGAGCGCACATCCGGGGGGCGACCGTGGTCATCGCCACCCACGACCGCGCGTTCATGCGCCGCATGGGCGGCCGCGTCCTCGTCCTGGAGCGGGGGCGGCTCGCAGCCTCCGGGATGATCGAAAAGCGGTATGATCGCGCAGCACACTAAGCGGGCCCTCAAGGACATCGCCGCGAACCGCGCCGTGAGCGCGCTGACGGTCGCCACCATCGCGCTCGCGGTCCTGATCGTCGGCGCCGCGGCGATGTTCTTCCTGAACACCGGCGGCCTCCTCGCCGCCTGGCAGCGCGGGGCCCGCATCGTGGCCTATCTCAAGCCCGGGATCGGGGCGGAGGCGGCGGCCGAGGCCGCGCGCGCGATCGAGGCGCTCGAGGGGGGCGTGCGGGCGCGGTACATCTCGAGCGACGAGGCCCTCGCCGACCTGCGGACCGAGCTCCGGCACCTGGCGCCGCTCTTCGACCACCTTTCCGAAAACCCGCTGCCGGCCTCCTTCGAAATCGAGGTCCGGGCCGCGGGCGACGCCTGGACGCGCATCGAAGCGCTCGCCGGGCGGATCGCGCGGATGCCGCCGGTCGCCGAGGTCGAGTACGGCCGCAAGTGGATCCAATCCCTTGGCCGCGCGACCGACCTCGCCCGGCGGGCGAGTGTGGCGCTGACAGGCCTGTTCCTGTCGGCCGCCGCCTTCATCGTCGCCAACACCGTACGGCTCACGGCCTATGCGCGCCTGGAGGAGGTCGCCATCATGCGCCTGGTGGGGGCGACCGAGGCCTTCATCCGGGCGCCGTTCTACATCGCCGCCCTGCTCCAGAGCCTGCTCGGGTCGCTTGCGGGCCTGGCGGCCCTTTTCGCCGCCTACCGGGCGCTCGCGGCCGAGGTGGCCGCGAGCGGCTTTGCCGGGGTCTTCGAAGTCCACTTCCTGCCGCCGGAGGGGGCGTGCGCGATCACGCTTGCCGGGATGCTGGCCGGATGGACGGGGTGCCACCTGTCGCTGCGGAACATGCCGAGGGCCTAGCGGTGCGCCGCGCCATACGTTGGCTGTTTCCCATCCTGTGCCTTGTGGCCGGCGCGGCCCTCCCCCCGGAGGGGCCGGCGGAGCCGCCGGAAGCCGCGCGCGAGAGGCTCCGGGAGCATTCCAAGGCGATCCGCCGGGAGATCGAGAGCCGGACCGGCGAAGCCGAGCTTGCCGCCCGCGAGGAGGAAGAGGCCTTCCGGCGGCTCGAGGAGGTCGACCGCGCGCTTCAGGACCGCCGGCGCCGCGCGGCTGATTTGAAGGCCGACCTCGATGAGCTCGAAAGCCGGGCGGCGCTCACGCGGGAGGCGCGCGCGGACATGGCCCGGCGGGTCGAGGCCGCCGCGGCGGCCGCCGCCGGCCGCCTGGCCGCCCGCTACAAGTTCGGCCGCCTGGGGTCGCTCGCGGCGGTCGCCGCCGCCGGCTCGCCGGTCGAGCTCCTGCGGCGGCAGGCGGCCTTGGAGCGCATCCTCTCCCACGACGAGGAGCGGCTGCGGGCGTTCGCGGAGGACGCCCGCGAGCTCGACCGGCTCGAGGCGCGCCTCGCGGCGGAAGAGGAGCACCTCAAGCGGCGGCTCGCCGAATACGACCGGCTGCTCAAGGCCGCGGCCCGCGACCGCCGCGCGCGGGAGGCGCTCCTCGCCGAAATCCGCGGCCGCCGGCGCCTGCAGCTCGCCGCCGTCGAGCGGCTCGAGGCGGCCGCCCGGGAGCTCGACCGGCAGCTCGCCGCCTTCGTGTCGCGGCCGGAGACGGCCCGGCCGGCCCCGCCGGCGGCGGGGTCGCCGCCGCTTGCCGCCATGAAGGGCTTGCTTCCGCCCCCGGTTGTGGGTAGGATTATTCATTTGTACGGTCCCTATAAGCTCCCGCGCGCGAACGTGACCGCGTTTCGAAGCGGCATCGACATCGCCGCGGAACGGGGCGAACCCGTGAGGAGCGTCCACGGCGGGCGCGTGCTCTACTGCCAGTGGTTCAAGGGATACGGCAACCTCGTCATCATCGACCATGGAGAGCATTACTACAGTGTCTACGGGCACCTGGAGGAGATCTTCACCGCGGAGGGGCGAACGGTCGCGCCCGGGGACGTCATCGCCACCGTGGGGGACTCGGCGAGCCTCGAGGGCGGGGCGCTCTATTTCGAGCTGCGCCACCACGGCAAGGCCCTCGACCCCTCGGAGTGGCTCGCCCGCTCCCCTTGATCCGCCCGATTGCCGGCCCGCGGGGCCACCGGCTCACCGACCTGCCAACCCACCAACCAACCACCCCAAGGAGCACCGCCATGCTGGGCAACGCCAAACGGCCCGCGAGAATCTGGGTCTTCATGGTCGCCGCGGTCATTGCCGTCACCACCGGCCTCGGACTGAAACGGGCCCTGTCGGCCGGCAGCGACGACCTCTATGAAAACCTGAAGCTCTTCTCCGATGTGATCGAACTGATCCAGCGCGAGTACGTCGACGAGGTCAACCCCAAGGATTTGATCCACAAGGCGATCCAGGGGATGGTGCAGGGCCTCGACCCGCACTCGACCCTTCTGCCGCCCGATGCCTTCGAGGACCTGCAGATCGACACGAAGGGCAAATTCACCGGGATCGGCATCCACATCACCATGCAGAACGGCTTCGTCACGGTGATCTCGCCGATCGAGGACACCCCGGCCTACCGGGCGGGGGTGGAGGCCGGCGACCGCATCATCAAGGTCGACGGGCAGCCGGTCAAGGACCTGCGGGAGGCCGTGCGGATGATGCGCGGGCCGAAAGGCACGAAAGTGAGCGTGACTCTCCTGCGCGAGGGGGTGAAGAAGCCGATCGAGCTCACCCTCACCCGCGACGAGATTCCCATCCAAAGCGTGAAGCACATCACCCTCAAGCCCGGCTTCGGCTACGCGCGCATCTCCAATTTCACGGGCACCACGACCGAGGAGCTCGAGAAGGCCCTCGCCAAGATGGAGTCCGAGGCGGAGCCGATGCGCGGGCTCGTGATCGACCTGCGCAACAACGGCGGCGGCCTGCTCAACCAGGCGATCAGCGTCTCGGACCTCTTCCTGGACAAGGGACAGATCCTCTCCATCAAGGGCCGCGACAAGAAGAACACGAAGGTCTTCAACGCCACCGCCTCCCCGGTCCCGCGGACCTACCCGATCGCGGTCCTGATCAACACCGGAACGGCGAGCGCCTCGGAGATCGTCGCCGGCGCGCTCCAGGACCACAAGCGCGCGATCGTTCTCGGGACCCCCTCGTTCGGGAAGGGCTCCGTGCAGACCGTCGAAACCCTGCGGGACGGCTCGGGCCTGAAGCTCACCATCGCGCGCTACTACACGCCGAACGGCCGCTCGATCCAGGCGAAGGGCATCGAGCCGGACATCCAGGTCAAGTTCAGGCGCCTCGACGCCAAGGAAATCTCCGGGGCGGAGGAGGCGGCGCTGAAAGAGAAGGACCTCGAAAACCACCTGAACGCCGAAGATGCGGAGGAGGAGAGCGCCCCGAAGGAGCCGAAAAAAGCGGAGCCGCCGGCCGCCGATCCGAATTCGCGGCTGAAGGACGCCGAGTCGCGCGTCGGCCCCCTGAAGCTCGAGACGCTGCAGTCCGACAACCAGATCATGCGGGCGCTCGAGATCCTGGTCGGCCACGACCTCTTGCGCCGGCAGAGGGGCTAGGGGAGCGGGATCGCCCGAAGACGCCGAGTCCCCATGCCGCGACCAACCACCCGCCGCCGCAAAAGCGGCCGCCGGCCGAAGCCCCGCCGCCGCGCGGCCGCGCCGCTCGCCCGGGCGATCGCGGCCGCGGCCGTCCTCGCGGCCATGGTGGTCGTCACGTTGCTGGCCATGCAGTGGCTCGCGCCGCAGGCGCTCAAGCCGCCGGCCGCGCGCCCCCCGGCCGCCGCGCGGCCGGAGTCGGCGGGCGCCCGGGAGCGGCCGCCGGTTAGGGCCCCGGAGGCGCGGGCCGCGGCCCCGGCCGCGCGGGAGAAGCCGGAGCGCCCGCCCCGGCCCGACGCGGCCCCGGAGAGGACCCCGGCCCAGCCGGCGGATCCCGTTTTCGCCGCCCTACCGCCGCCGCCCGTCCCGCGCCCCGAGCCGCCCGCGCCGGAGCCTGGAGTGAAGCGGCCGCGGGCGGCCATCATCATCGACGACCTCGGCAACGACCGCCTGGCGGCCGAAAAGCTCGCCCGGCTGGAGGCCCCGCTCACCTTCGCCATCCTGCCCTACAGCCCGCACGCCGACGCCGCCGCCCGCCTGGCCGCCGCCCACCGGATCGAAACGCTGCTCCACCAGCCGATGGAGCCGGTCGAATACCCCGAGATTTATCCCGGCCCCGGCGCGCTCTTCGCGGCCATGAGCGCCGACGAGCTCGTGCGCACGCTCGAGGCGGCGCTCGACAGCCTGCCCCGCGCCGTGGGGATCAACAACCACATGGGCTCGCGCCTGACGGCGCTGTCCGAAAAAATGTACCAGGTCTTCTCGGTCCTCAAGCGGCGCGGGCTCTTCTTCGTGGACAGCCGGACGACCGACGAGAGCATCTGCCGGCCGTCGGCCCGCTTGTTCCAGATCCCCTTCGGCCAGCGGGACGTCTTCCTCGACCACGACGCCGATCCGCAGGCCGTCCGCCGGCAGGTGCGGCTGCTCCTGCGCACCGCCGCCCAGCGGGGCGAGGCGATCGCCATCGGCCACCCCCAGCCGGCGACCATCGCCGTCCTGCGGGAGATGCTGCCGGAGATCAGGCGGCAGGTCGAGCTCGTGCCGGTCTCCCAGCTCGTGAAGCTCGTCGACTGAAGCGCGAACGATCCGGGGGAAGGGGCGCGCTCCGGCCCATCACCCCGCCTGGCGGAGCGTCTCGTAGAGGCTGGGCGGAAAGAGGAAGGCGAATTCGTAGCGCGCGAAGCTCACCACGTCGCGGTCGTGCAGCTCGATGGGCTTGTCCCGCACGCGCGCGCCGTTCAACAGCGTGCCGTTCGTGGAGGCGAGGTCCCGCAGGAAATAGCTGCCGCGCTTGGCCTCGATCACGGCGTGCTTCTTGGAGATGGCGTAGTCCGGCATGATGAAGTGGTTGCCGTCGATGCGGCCGATGGTGAACACGCTGCCGGTCGCGGCGATCTCGCTGCGCACGAGGGGGTATACCGCGTGCCTCAGGCTCTCGGAGGAGGCGGCGGCGGGCTCCCCGGCCTCCGGCGAGGGCTCGAAAAGCACGGTGCGGTTCATCTCCCGGTTGCCTTTCGGCGGCTTGAGATCCAGCGTCCCCAGCTGAATGGCGGAGCCCACCAGGCAGGGCGAGGGCACGAAGCGGGCGAAGTCCTCCACCGGGACGGCCTTGACCAGGCGCTGCAGCATCTGCAAGCTGACTCTTCCGGCCGGGTTGATCAACTTGACCAGACCGCCGCGGGGAAAGGCCACGGAGGGCCCCCCGAGAGGCAGCGCCGGCGGCTTGGCCTCCTTGTTGCGGCCGAAGATTCCCAGGGCTTTCACGAACATCCAATCGCTCCTGACCGTTCGGTCCCCCGCCGGGAGGCGGGTGAATTGACCTTCCGCCGGCGTCCCGATATGATGCTCCGGATTTTTTAAGCCGGGAGCGCCGCAGGCGCTCGCGCGGCGGGCCTCCCGTTACCCGTCATCGGCCAAACGCGGTAAACCTTTAGCCTGATTTCATGATGCTCCGACCGGCCCTCCTGCTCGCGCTGGCGCTCGCCGTTTTCGCCGCCTGCTTCGTCGAGGACGTCTACCTCGCCCGCCGGCCGCTCGCCCCGGGGGACAGCGCGCCGTTCACCCTGCGCTCGCCGCTCGCCATCGGACCGGAAGGCCCGCCGCCCGAAGGCGGCGCGGAGGCGCCGCCCCCCTCCGCCGCGGCCTTTCTGCCCGGGGAGGTCGTCGTCCCGTTTCGGAAGACCCTCGAGGCCGGGGACCTCGAGCGGGTGCGCGCCTTCGAGGCGCGCGTGCTCGAGGCCAAGCGCCGTCAGATCCCGCAGGTCGTCTGGACCTGCCTCTTCATGGTGGTTTTCGTAAGCTTCTTCCTCCTCGCGCTTCCCCGCGCCGGCTACCGGCGCCTGATCTCCCGCAACCTGCTTCTGACCGTGCTCATCCTGTACGGCCTGGTCATCAAACTGCTGCTCATGTTCACGACGCTGCCGGTGGAAGGCCTGCCCGTCGCGCTGCTGCCGCTTTTGGTCATCGCCTTGAACCAGGGCCGCATCACCGCGATCGGCCTGGCGGTGCCCGGGGCCGCCGTCGTGGGGCTCTTCACCGGCCAGGCCTACGGCATCCTGCTGAACCACCTGGTCGTCTGCCTGACGGTCGCCATGGTTTTTCCGGGCTATGCCGGGCGCGCGAGCCTCGTGCTGCCCGCGGTGCTCGCCGGGGTCGTCGGCGCGGTCGGCGTCATGACCCTCGAGCCCGACTGGGGCGCGTGGATCGCGGCGCTCGAGCGCGCGGGGCGGATCTCCCCGGAGGCGCTCCCGGATCTTGCCGGCGTCCCGGTCATCGCCCGCAGCGCCTGGGCCTTCGCCGGCGGGCTGCTCGCGGGGCTCATCGCGGCGGCGCTGCGGCCGGCGGTGGCGGCCGGCCGGCAGATCGCCTCCGCGCTCAGCATGCGGCGCTTCTCCGACCTCGACCACCCGCTGCTGCGCCGGCTGCACCGCGAGGCGCCGGGCACCTACCAGCACGCCATGAACGTGGCGAGCCTCGCGCAGACGGCCGGGGCGGCCGTCGGCGCGGACCCGCTGCTGCTGCGGGTCGGGGCTTACTTCCACGACGTCGGCAAGCTCGCCGAGCCGCGCGACTTCATCGAGAACCAGATCAACTGCGAAAACCCCCACGACCGGCTCGACCCCTACGACAGCATCGCGGCCATCCGCGGCCACGTCGACCGGGGGGTCGACCTGGCCGAACAGGCCGGCCTGCCGCGGGAGGTGATCGACCTCGTGCGGCAGCACCACGGGACCCTCTCCATCGATTTCTTCTACCACAAGGCGCTCAAGACCAAGCCCAAGGGGAGCGTGCAGGAGGAGGATTTCCGCTACGCCGGCCCCAAGCCCGGAAGCCTCGAGGCCGCCGTCCTGATGATCGCCGACGCGGTGGAGGCCGCATCGCGGTCGCTGCGCGAGCCGAACCGCCGCGACTTCGACCGCATGGTGCGCCTGATCGTCCTCAAGCGGATCGCCGACGGCCAGCTCTCCGAGTGCGCGCTCGACACCCGGGACATCGACCGGATCATCCGGGCGCTCGTTGATGCGCTCGAGGCCCTGTTCCACACCCGCATCCCCTATCCCTGGCAGCAGGCGGCGCGAAACGGCGGGGAGAAGCGGAACGCGGCGAAGTGACCCCGGTTGGCGGCCCGGCGTGAAAACGCCCGGCTACCGGGGGCGGATGGCGATGGCGAAATCCGGGCAGATGTAGAGGCAGCGCAGGCAGCCGACGCAGCGCTCGGATCGGGCGGCCTGCGAGGGGCGGGCGCCCTGAGCATTGAACTCGGCGGCGCGGTCGAAGACCCGCTGCCCGCAGACCTCGCGGCAGTAGCCGCAGCCCTTGCAGATCTGCGGGTCGACCGTCACCTCGAAGCGGCGCCGGTCGCAGGAGAGGCAGCGCGCCGCCTCGCTCCGGGCGGCCCGGCGGCTGAAGGCGCGTTCGACCGGAAGAAACCCCCCAAGCCGGCGCCGCGGCGCGGCCATCCGCGGACGGGCCGCCGGGCTGCCGGGCGCAAGCGGCTCGGGCGGCGCGGCGGCGTCCTCCGGCGGCGCCGGCGGGTCGATCCGCCCCGTGCCCCCCAGAAACCGGTCGATGGCCGCGGCCGCCCGGCGGCCCTGCGCGATGGCGCCGATGATGGAGGCCGGGCCGGTCACGGCGTCCCCGGCGGCGAACACCCCGGGGAGCGAGGCGGCGAGGGTTTCGGGGTCGACCGCGAGCGTCCCGTCGCGGCGGCGCGCGAGGACCTCCGAGGGGACCGCCGCCGCCTGCCCGACGGCCACGATGACCGTGTCGGCCGGGACGGCGTGCCCGCTTTCGGGGACCGGCTCCGGGCGCGGCCGCCCGCCCGCGTCGGGTTCGGCGAGGCGCATGCGGATGCAGGCGACCTGCCCGGGCGCGATGGCGGCCGGCGCGGTGAGGAAATCGATCCGCACGCCTTCGGCGAGCGCAGCCGCGACCTCCTCGGCGGCGGCCGGCATCTCGGCGCGGGTGCGGCGGTAGAGCACGCGGACCTCGGGCGAAAAGCGCCGGGCGGCCCGCGCGGCGTCGATCGCCGTGTTGCCGCCGCCGACGACGACGACGCGCCGGCCGAGCGGCGGCGGGCACCCGGCGTTCACCGCGTGCAGAAAGGCGAGCCCGTCGGTCACCCCCGCGCCCCCCTCGCCCGGGATGCCGAGCCGCAGCGGCCGCCAGGCGCCGCTCGCCACCAGGACCGCCTGGAATCCCTCCCCGAGCAGCTTCTCGGCGGCCGGAACCCGCCGGCCGGTCTCGATGCGCACGCCGGCCGCCGCGATCGCGGCGATCTCCCGGTCCACGATTTCGTCGGGCAGCCGGTATCCGGGGATCCCGTAGCGCAGCATCCCGCCCGGCTTTTCGAACGCCTCGAAGACGGTCGGCGCATGCCCCTGGCGGGCGAGCGCCCAGGCCGCGGTGAGCCCGCAGGGGCCGGCCCCCACGACGGCGACCCGCTTGCCGGCGGAGGCCGGCCGCCGCGGCGGCGGATCGCCAGGCCGGCCGTGATGCGCCGCCGCCCGCTTCAGGGCGCGGATCGCCACCGGCCCCTCCAGCTGGCGGCGGGCGCAGACCGCCTCGCAGGGGGCGAAGCAGGCGCAGCCGCACACGAAGGCAAACGGGATCCGCTCGCCGACGACGGCGAGCGCGCGGTCGAAGTCGCCCGCGCGGATGGCGCGGACATACCGCGGCACGTCGATCCCGGCCGGGCAGGCCTCCCGGCAGGGGGCGGCCCCGAGCGCATCGGGCGGGGCGTTATCCACGGCGGCCCTCCCCCCCGAACGGGGCGCCCCCGGCGGGCGGCGCGGCGGCGAGCTCGCACCCGGCGGCAAGGGCTTTCAGGTTGCGCTCGAGCGCCGGCCCCTTGAACCGCTCCCGGACCGCCTGCGCGAGGCTTTCGACCGCGACCGCCCCGGTGACACCGGCGAGGGTGCCCAGCGTGAGGATGTTGACGCTCTCGAGGGCGCCGAGCGCGCCGGCCGTCCGGGTGAAGGAAAAGCCGCGGAAGCGCGGCTGCGGGCGGGGCTCGGCGAGCGCGTCGTCATAGAGCACGGGGGTCTCTTCCGCGGCGCGGGGCGCGTAGGCGACGAGCGCCTCCTCCGTCAGGGCGACGATTAAGTCCGGCCGCTCCACCTGCTGGAAGATGATCTCCTGCGTGTCCAGAATGACTTCGGCCGCCGAGAGGCCGCCGCGGCTGGCGATCCCGTAGGACTGGGTCTGAAGGGCGTTCAGGCCCTCGTGGATCGCGGCCTCGGCGAGCAGGATCCCGGCGAGGATCAGCCCCTGGCCGCCGGTGCCGGCCAGGATGACTTCGAAGCGTCCACCGGGTCGTCTCATGCCACCCCCTCCCCCCGGCCCTTCGCGGCCGCCGCGGCCTGGACGGCCGCGTAGCGCGTGTTGAAGTCGGGGTGATCGCGCTCGACGAGCCGGCCGACCGGAAAACGCGTCCGGCGCTCGGCTTCCGAAAGCCGGCGGTAGTCGGCGGCCGGCACCGCCCGCTCGCGGAGCCAGCGGAGCATCGCGGGGGTTTCAGCCATCGCGTTGCGGCGGCCGAAGTGGGTCGGGCAGGGGCTGACGACCTCCACCAGCGAGAAGCCCTTGCGGGTCATGGCCGCCTTGATGAGCTCCTTCATCTCCCAGCCGCGGTCGGGGGTCGCGCGGGCGACGAAGTTCGCCCCGGCCGCCTCGGCGAGCGCGCAGATGTCGAAGTCCCGCTCGGGGTTGCCGTAGGCGGTGGTGCTCGTGAGGCTCCCGGCGGGGGTCGTTCCGGAGACCTGGCCGCCGGTCATCCCGAAGTTGAAGTTGTTCAGCACGAGCGCCGTCACGTCGATGTTGCGCCGCGCGGCGTGGATGAAGTGGTTCCCGCCGATCGTCACCCCGTCGCCGTCGCCCATGACCGCGACGACGTGGAGCGCCGGCTTGAACGCCTTGATCCCGGTCGCGAAGGCGAGCGCGCGGCCGTGGGTCGTGTGCAGGGCGTTCGTGGCGAGATAGTCGTCGAGCTTGCCGGTGCAGCCGATCCCGGTCACCACGACCGTGTCGTTCAGGCCGCAGCCGAGCTCCTCGAAGGCGCGCAGCAGGGCCCCGAGCATGATCCCGATGCCGCAGCCGGCGCACCACATGTGCGGCAAAACCCCGCGGCGCAGGTAGCGCTCGCCGGTGGCGTGGGATGCGGTCACGACGATCTCCTTCGGGTTGTCAGGCGCTCGGAGCGGACCCGGGGCCGCCGCCGTGCGGGTCGCCCGGCCCGGTGATCGCCGCGAGGATCTCGCGCGGGGTGATCACCGTGCCGTTGTAGCGGTTGACCAGGCGCAAATCCGCTTCCGGCCCGAGCGCCTTCCGGACCTCGCCGGCGACCTGGCCGGCGTAGTTCATCTCGACGACGACGACCGTGCGCGCCCGCCGCGCGAGCGCCGCCACCTCCCGGTCGGGGAAGGGCCAGACCGTCAGCAGCTGCAGGACGCCCGCGCGGATCCCGCGCCGCCGCGCCTCGAGCGCCGCGGCGCGCCCGGCGCGGGTCGTCGCGCCGAGCGCCACGATCAAAACCTCGGCATCGTCGGCGTCGAAGGCGCGCGTGCGGACGATCTCGCCGCGGGAGCGCTCGAGCTTCGCGTGGAGCTCGCGGACCCGGCGGGCGGCGTTCTCCGGGTCGTTGACGCTGGTCCCCTCCGGGCCGTGCATCGAGCTCGTCACGTGGAAGACGCGCTCGCCGCCGAAGGCGGCGAGCGGCGGCGGCCCGGCCGCGTCGAAGCGGAAGGGGCGGTAGCCCTCGGGGGGCCCGTCGGGCATGCGGCGCTCGACCACGGCGAGCTCGCCGGGGCCGGGCAGCGCGACGCTCTCGCGCATGTGGGCGACGATCTCGTCGGCCATCAGGACCACCGGCACCCGGAAGCGCTCGGAGAGGTTGAAGGCCTCGACCGTCAGCGTGAAGCACTCCCGGACGCCCGCCGGGCAGAGCGCGATGAGGCTCTGGTCCCCGTGGCGGCCCCAGCGCACCTGCATGATGTCGGACTGGGCCGGACGGGTGGCCAGCCCCGTGCTCGGGCCGGCGCGCTGCACGTCGACGACGACGCAGGGCACCTCGCCCATCACGGCCATCCCGAGGTTCTCCTGCATGAGCGAGAAGCCGGGGCCGCTCGTGGCCGTGAAGGCCTTCGCCCCGGCGAGCGCCGCGCCGATCACCGCGGCGATCGAGGCGATTTCGTCCTCCATCTGGATGTAGACCCCGCCGAGAGCCGGCAGGCGGCGGGCGCACTCCTCGGCGATCTCGGAGGAGGGGGTGATCGGGTAGCCGGCGTAGAAGCGCGCCCCGGCGTAGAGCGCACCGGCGGCGATCGCCTGGTTTCCCTGGATCAGGCGGATCTTCTCGGCCACAGCCCGCATCCTTCACGAAGACGACGCCGCGCCCCTCGCCCGGAGGATTCCGGGGGGAAAGAAAAAGGCCCACCGCTCGCGTGGGCCTTCCAGCATCCGAGCACGGCTTCCGATCGGCGGCCGTTCGGCCGCCTACTCGAGCTCCATCAGCACCTGCTTGGCGGCGACCGTGTCGCCCGGGTTGACCTTGATGGCTTTCACCTTGCCGGCGACCGGGGAGGGGATGGCGTTTTCCATCTTCATGGCCTCCAGGACCAGGACCTCCTGGTACTCCAGGACCTCTTCACCCACCGCCACCATGATTTCGATGACCTTGCCCGGCATCGGGGCCGTGATCTCCTTGCTCATGCCAGAATCCTCCCTTGGATGATCGCCATCGGGCGCCTTGAAGCGACAACGCCGCCGCGCGGTTTGATCGGAAAGGGAAGCGATAGCCAATGGCGCCGCAAAAGTCAAGGAGAAAGCCGGTCCATCGCCGACCGCGCGGCCGTTTCTATCCTTGACCTGCGGCCGCCGTTTCGGATATGAAGGCAGACCGGCCGCGCCGCACCGGCACAAACCGTCGCACACCATCACTCCAGGAAGGGAGGATACCAGCGTCGATGAGACCCTATTTCGAGAAAATGCAGGAATTCGGCAGCGAGCTGAAACCCGGGAAAATCAAGAGCGGCGAGCGCAACGTCCAGCAGATCAAGGAGGTTGAGGCCGGGGTGGCCGAAGCGCTCGCCAAGGTCAAATCGGTCGGCCTGCCCGAAAAGGAGATCAACAAACGCGGCCAGCTCACGGTCTGGCAGCGCTTCGAGAAGCTGCTCGACCCGGGGACCTTCTGCCCCCTGAACACGCTCTACAACCCCTGCCGCAATCCGGAAGGGACCAACAACGTCTACCACGGCCTGGCCAAGATCTCGGGCAAGTGGGCGGTGGTGATCGGCTTCGACAACAAGGTGCTCGCCGGCGCCTGGCTGCCGGGCCAGGCCGAGGAGATCTTCCGGGCGACCAACCTCTCCAAGCGGCTGAACATCCCGCTCGTGTGGCTGGTGAACTGCAGCGGGGTGAAGCTCCCCGAGCAGGAGAAGTTCTACGCCGACCGCCGCGGCTCCGGGACCACCTTTTTCCGCCACGCCGAGCTCGAGCAGATGGGGGTCCCGATCCTCGCCGGCATCTACGGCACCAACCCCGCCGGCGGCGGCTACCAGGGGATCAGCCCCACCATCCTCTTCGCGCACAAGGACGCCAACATCGCCGTCGGCGGCGGGGGGATCCTGAGCGGGATGTCGCCCAAGGGCTTCTTCGACCTGGAAGGCGCCGAGCAGCTGATCGCGGCCGCCAAGCAGTTCAAGGCCGAACCGCCCGGCTCGACCAAGATCCACCACGACCAGACCGGGTTCTTCCGCTACGTCTTCGACACCGAGGAGGGGGTCCTCGAGGGGATCAAGGACTACATGCGCGACATGCCGGCCTACAACCCGAAGTTCTTCCGGGTGGCCGCGCCCAAGCCGCCGCGCTTCCCGGCGGAGGACATCTACTATCTCGTGCCGTTCAACCAGAAGCAGATGTACGACTTCGACGAGATCCTCGCGCGGCTCGTCGACAACAGCGAGCACATGGAATACCGCCCCGGCTACGGCCCCGAGGTCTACACGGGGCTCGTCAAGATCGACGGGTTCCTCATGGGGGTGATCGGCAACCGCCAGGGCTTCCTCGGGGAGCACTACCCCGAATACGCCCCCTACGCCGGCATCGGCGGCAAGCTCTACCGCCAGGGCCTGATCAAGATGAACGAGTTCGTGACCCACTGCGGCCGCGACCGGGTGCCCGTCATCTGGTTCCAGGACACCTCGGGAATCGACGTCGGCGACATCGCCGAGAAGGCCGAGCTTCTCGGGCTCGGGCAGGCCCTGATCTACTCGATCCAGCAGACCGACGTCCCGATGATGCTGACCGTCCTGCGCAAGGGCACCGCCGCCGCCCATTACATCATGGGCGGGCCGACCGCCAACCGCCACAACGCCTTCACGCTCGGGACGGCCACGACCGAAATCTACGTCATGCACGGCGAGACGGCGGCCGCGGCGAGCTACTCCCGCCGGCTCGTCAAGGAGAAGGAGAGCGGCAAGCCCCTCGAGCCGGTCATCGAGGAGATGAACAAGCTCGTCAAGTCCTACTACGACAACTCCCGGCCGGTCTACTGCGCCCAGTTCGGCCTGGTGGACGAGGTGGTCGACATGACCGCCATCCGCAAGTACCTCGCCGCCTTCGCCGGCGCGGCCTACCAAAACCCGCGCTCCATCTGCCCCCAGCATCAGATGATGCTGCCGCGGATCATCAAGGGCTGAGGCTTTCCGCGGGGCGGCTCTCGCGGCCGCCCCGCGGGCTTCGAAGGCCGCCCCATGCGCCGTGCCCATCGCCCCGCGCCGCGGCTCTTCCGCGGCTTCCCGCCGTTTCTGGCCGCGTTCGCCCTCGGCTTGCTCGCCCTGGGGGCGGCGCCCGCCGCCGAGCGCCCCGCGGCCGGGCCGCCGGGCCCGCCGCGGGTGATCCTCCTCGAAAGCCGCGTGGATGCCGGCGGGGTGCTGGGGCTGCGCGTGGTTCCGGGCCCCCGCGGTCCGAGCGGCCGCGCGCTGGGCATCCGCTACGGCGAACAGCTCCCGCACCTCTTTCCGGAGCCCGGCGGCGCGCCGGGAGCCTATGCCGCCCTGGTGGCGATCCCGCTCGCCGCCGCGCCCGGTCGGGCGGCGCTCACGCTCGAGTGGGAGGCGGGCGGGGCCCGGCGCGCGGAGCGGATCGGCTTCGAGATCGCCGCCGGACGCTACGGCGAGGAGTCGCTGCGCGTGGACCCGCGCCACGTCAAGCCGCGCCCGGAGGATCTTGAGCGCATCCGGCGCGAGGCGGAGCTTTTGAAGCGCCTCTACGCCTCCGGCGCCCCGCAGCCGCTGTGGCGCGGGGCCTTCCGGCGCCCCGCCCCGGGCGAGGTGAACGGCCCCTTCGGCACCCGCCGGCTGTTCAACGGCGAGCTTCTCAGCCGGCACACCGGAGTCGACTTCCGCGCGCAGACCGGCGATCCCATCCGGGCCGCCAATGCCGGCGTGGTCCGGCTGGCCGAGGAGCTCTTCTTCTCCGGCAACGCGGTCGTCATCGACCATGGAGCGGGCGTCTTCAGCTCCTACTCGCACCTGAGCGCGATTTCCGTCGCCGTGGGCCAGGCGGTCGAAAAGGGCCAGACGATCGGCCTGGCGGGCGCGACCGGCCGCGCGACCGGCCCCCACCTGCACTGGGGGATCAAGCTCAACTCGGTCTCGGTCGACCCCCTCGCCTTCCTCGGCGTGGCCGCGGCGATCGCCGGGGGCGCGGACTGACGCCTGAAACGGCGCAAGGGTATTGACACCCGGTGGACTTGGCCCTATATACCCTACCGCTTTGAGAATTATCGAGCGGAGTTATCGGTTTTTTCCAAGCCTTCGGTCCCCCGGGACGCGAGAGGATTGATCACCGCCGCATGGAACCCGCGTTGAAAACCCAGTGGATTTACGCCCCCGGGGGGGATCTCCCCGGGGTGCGCCGCAACACCGCCCCTGTTTCCGGAAGCCCGTCCGCCCTGGCGCTCGCCATCCGCAACCAGGACGCCTACACCCGCGGGCACGCCCGCCGCGTGGCCGCCTATTGCCAGCGCATCGCCAAGCGCCTGCGCCTGCCCGCCGCCGAGGTCTGCACCGTGAGCCTGGGGGGGCTGCTGCACGACATCGGCAAGATCGCCTTCAGCCGCCAGCTGCTGCAGAACACCGGCCACGATCTCTCGGAGGCCATGCGGCAGGAGATCCACCTCCACCCGGAGGTCGGCTTCAAGCTGCTCGGCTCGCTCCACGTGGGGCAGGCGGTCCGCGACGGGGTGCGCTTCCACCACGAGCGCATGAACGGCAGCGGATACCCCTGCGGCCTGACGGGGGAGAGGATCCCGCTGGCGGCGCGGATCATCAGCGTCGCCGACTGCTACGACGCCTTGACGACCGACCGGCCCTACCAGAGCGGGAAAAACCCCGCCGAGGCGCTCGCGATCCTCGAGGGGCTGGGCGGGGTCAGCCTGGACGCGGATGTGGTCCACGCCTTCATCGCCGAGATCCTCGAGCGGGGAAAACACATGCACTGACGCGCCCCCGGGGCGCCGGCGGCCGCCGGGCGCCGCGGCCGGCCAAGGCCCATGCCGTGACCATCGAAAAACCCATCCCCCGCAGGGTCCTCTTCGAGTGGGCCCGCTCCATCGCCGCCATGGCGCTTTCGATCGGGCTGTTCGGCGGGATCGGGTACCTCATCCAGCTCGGGCTGTAGCCGGCTGCGGGCAAACGGCGTCTTAAGCCCGTGATCCGGCGCGCTGCGGCGCCTAAGACCGCCCCCCTAGCGGCGAAGGGGCTGCGCCCGCCGACCGCCCGCGCGCCTGGGCTTAAGGCCGGGGCGCGTTTGTCCACCGCCGGCTAGAACGCGACCTGGCCGCGTCCCTTGAGCTTGAGCATCGCGCGGGTTTCGTCCGGGGTGGCCGGCTCGTAGCCGAACTCCCGGGCGATGCGCACCATCTTTTCGACCAGCGCGGCGTTCGAGGTGGCCATCTCCCCCCTGCCGAGCCAGAGGTTGTCCTCCAGCCCCACCCGGCAGCCCCCGCCCATGAGCATCGAGGTGACGCCGATGGCGAACTCCTCTTTTCCGGCGCCGATCGCCGAAAGGTAGTACTTGGTGGACCCCACCACCTTGTCGAGCGTCTCGCGCATCTGCACGAAGTGGGGGATGGTGGCGGCGATCCCGCCCATGATCCCCATGACGGCCTGGAAGTAGGGCGGGTCGTCGATCAGCCCCTGGGAGCAGACCCAGGCGGCGTTGTAGATGTGGCCGATGTCGTAGATCTCCATCTCGGGCTTGGTGCCGTTTTCGCGCATGATCCGCGCGATCTTCTCGAGGTCGCCGAAGGTGTTGCGGAAGATCCAGTCCCGCGAGGACTCGAGGTAGGGTCGCTCCCAGTCGTGCTTGAACTCGCGGACGCGGGCGGCGAGCGGGAAGATGCCGAAGTTCATCGTCCCCTGGTTGAAGGAGGCGAGCTCCGGCTTGAACCGCGGGACGACGGCGACGCGCTCCTCGATCGAGGCCATGGCCCCGCCGCTCGTCGTGATGTTGATCACGACGTTCGACTTGGCGTGGATGCGGCTGACGATCTCCCCCATGATGTCGAGGTCGGCCGAGGGCGCCCCGGTTTCCGGGTTGCGGCCGTGGACGTGCACGACCGAGGCCCCCGCGTTGGCGGCGTCGACCGCCTGGGCGGCGATCGCCTCCGGGGTCACCGGGACGTGGGGGCTCACGCTCGGGATGTGGATGTTGCCGGTCAGCGCACAGTTCAGGATGAACTTCGGCATGGGGTCTTCTCCTGTTGCGTGGGGTTGTCAGGCTGTGGACAGCGGCGCCTGGGTTGACGGCCGGAGACGTCTTTTCACCGGCCGGTGATCGGCTGCCGGGCGACGCGCGGGCGGCGGTTTCGCGGCTCATCGCCAGTGCACCATCGGCAGCCCCGGCGCCGGCGCCCGGAAGAAGGGGATGCGGGTGCCGCGCAGGCTGCCGATGTAGATCGTCCGCAGGTCGGGACCGCCGAAGGTGACGCTCGAAAACCAGGGGGCGAGCGTCCCGCCGCAGGCGAGCATGAGCTCCGGGGTCGCCCGGTCGGCGGCGAAGGCCGCCTCCAAGCGGCGGGCCGCCTCGGGGTCGCCGTCGTCCAGAACGGTGAAGAAATCCCCCGCGGGGGTGATGACGAAGATCTGGTCGGACATGACGAGCGTCCCCCAGAGGTTTCCCAGGGCGTCGAAGGCGATCCCGTCCGGGAAGCCGCAAGCCCCGAGCTTGCGCGGGCCGAAGACCTCGCGCCCGGAGAGGCGCCCGCCCGGGCCGACCCGCATGCGCGTGATGCACTGCCCGCAGGTTTCGACGATGTAGAGGAACTCCTCGGCGGCATCCAGGCGGATCTCGTTGGTGAAGCGGAAGCCGTCCGCCGCGATGCGCAGCCCGTTCTCGTCCCACCGCGCGATGTACCCGTCGGCCACCTTCGGGCTGACCGCCTCCATCCAGTTGCGGAGTCGGGTCGAAACGGTCAGCCAGATGCGCCCGGCGCGGTCCCGCAGGACGAAGTTCACCTTGCCGATCGGCTGCCCGTCGATCGCGTCGGCCAGAACCCGCGTGCGGCCGTCGCGGGTCATCACCTCGAGGACGTCGGTCCCGAAATTCGAAATGAGGATGTCGCCGTTCGCGGCGAAGGCGAGCCCGTTCGGAAGGGTCCCCCGGGTGAAGCGGTCGACGTCGTCCGCGGCGCCCTCGAAGTCGGCGCAATGCGTTTGGGCGATCAGCCGCTGGGAGCCGTCGGCGGCGATGCGGACCACCCCGCCGCGCGCGTCCGCGCTCCAGAGGGTGCCGTCCGGCTCGGCGAGGATGCACTCCGGTCGCTGGAGATCCTGTCCGATGAACCCGACCGCCTCGCGGTCGACCTGAAAGCCGATCACCGGGTTGTCCATGACGACGGCCCTCCCTATCCGGCTTGTGGATCAACGGCGCCCTTCCGGCCGCGAGCCGGCGCGGCGCGGGCGGCGCCCTCAGCGCACCAGCACGAGGCTGATCTGCGGAAACACGATCACCAGGACGAGCACCACGAGCATCATTCCCACGTAGGGGAAGGCGCCCGCGAAGACGTCGTGCAAGCCGATGCCCTGGTCGTCGAGCGTCGACTTGACCACGAAGACCGCGATTCCGAAGGGCGGGGTGATCAGGCCGACCTCGATCGCCAGCGTCATGACGAGCCCGAGCCAGACGAAGTTCACCCCGAACTTGACCATGATGGGGTAGATCAGCGGCACGATGATCATCATGATCGAGCTCGAGTCGAGGATGGTCCCCATGAGCAGGATCGCCGCGAGGGTGAGCGCGAGCACGGTGTGGAAGCCGTAGCCCGAGTCGGCGATCCAGGCGCCGATGAAGCCGGTGATCCCCGAGACGGCGAGCATGCGGCCGTAGAGGTTGGCCGCGACGATGAGAAAGAGGATCGCGACCGTGACATGGCCGGTTTCGAGCAGCACCTGCCAGAGCTTGCGGCGGTCGAGCTGGCGCTTGGCGAGCGCGAGCACCAGCGCCCCGAGCGCCCCCACGGCGCCCGACTCGGTCGGCGTGAACCAGCCCGCGTAGATCCCCCCGAGGACGAGGGCGATCAGCGCGGCGATCGGCACGAATTTTTTCAGCGCCTCGCCAAACCCCATTTCGGGCCGTCCGGCGTCGGCCGCGCGCCGGGCGGCGCCGACGTAGCCGGGGAAGAACCGGGCCATGCAGAGAATCGCCGCGCAGTAGGCGGCGGCGAGCAGGATGCCGGGGAGGATCCCGGCCTTGAAGAGGTCCCCGATGGAGGTCTCGGTCAGGATGCCGAAGAGGATCAGGAGCAGGCTCGGGGGGATGAGCATCCCCAAGACCGAGGAGCCCGCCACGACGCCCACCGCGAAGCGGGCGCCGTGGCCGAGGCGCATCATCTCGGGGACCGCGACCTTCGTGAAGACCGCCGCCGAGGCGATCGAGATGCCCGTCACGGCCGCGAAGACGGCGTTCGCCGCCACCGTCGCGATCCCCAGCCCCCCGCGGATCCCCCGGAAGAGCCGGTTGGCGACGTCGAAGGTGTCCTTGCCGATGCCCGACACCGAGATGAGAAAGCCCATCAGCACGAAGAGCGGCACGACGCCGAAGATGTAGCCCGAAATGCTGTCGGCGGCCGCGTTGGCGAGCAGCTTGCTCGCCACCACCCAGCTGCCCTTGATGAGCCACACCCCCAGGAAGGAGACGAGCATCAGGGCGCTGGCGACATGCAGGCCGCCGTAGATGAGCGCCAGGATCGCGCCGATGGACAGCAGCCCCACCTGGATGTCCGTCATGCGCCGCCTCCGGGCCGGGCGGCGGCCGCCGCGCGGAACTTTTCGAAGGCCCCGACGAGAAACTGCGCGCCGGCCGCCGCGCAGCCGATAAGGATCACGAGCTTCACCGGCCAGACCGGGGCGGTGAAGTCCCCTTGCGCGCCGACGTACTCGTCGATCCGCCAGGCTTCGAGAAAAAGCGGCAGGCTCGCGTGGAAGAGCAGCGCCATCAGCCCGGCGCCCACCAGGTGGAAAATCCCTTCCAGTACCCCCCGCGCCCGCGGGCGCCGGCGGCCGATCCAGTTCAGAAACACCTCCGATCGGGTCAGGCGGCCGACCTTGAGCGTGTGGGCGAGCTGCAGGAAGACGCAGGCGACGATGGAGAGCGAGACGATCTCGGTCACCCCGCGGATGGGGAGGTTGAACAGGGTTCGGCCGCCGACGTCCGCGTTCACCAGCACCAGGATCACGAAGACCCAGGCGGTGCCGGCGCTGTTCATGACGGAGATCAGCCCCTCGAAGACGGGGCGCCGCCCGCCGGCGGCGCCCCGCGCCTGTTTCGGCGCGCCCGTCATTTGTCCCAGTCGCGCACGAGCTTGACCCCGCGCGCCCGCAGGCCGTTCAGGTAGCCCTGGAGCATCGCCTTGCCGGGGACCCCCTTCTCTTCCATGGCGGCGGCCCACTCCATCGGCACGTTCGGCAGCTTCTCCGCCCAGCGCCGGCGCTCGGGGTCCGCGAGGAGCGTCACCTTGGCGCCGCCCTGGCGCATCGTCTCGATCGCCTGCTGCGCGCGGTCGGCCTGAGCCTGAGCGAGCTTGACAGCGTACTCCCGGCCGACCTCCCGGAAGATCTTTTGGGCCGCCGGGGGCAGCGCGCCGTAGACATCCCGGTTCATGGCGATCCCGCCGGCGAACTGCGCGCCGAAGTCGACCAGGCAGAGGTAGGGGGCCACCTCGTGGAGCTTGATCGAGGCCGCCGCGGTCATGAAGGTGACGGCGCCCTCGAAGACCCCGGTCTGGATCCCGTTGTAGTACTCGTTTAAGTTGGAGGCGACCGCCACCCCGCCGGTGTTCTTCAGCCAGTTGGCGGAGGGGCCCGGGGCGGCCAGCTTGTGGCCGGCGACGTCCTCGACCCGCTTGATCTCGAAGTTGGAGAGGATGCCGTAGGTGTCGAGCGCGGCCCCGCCGAGATAGACCGTCTTGTGCTTGGTCCACTCCTGGCCGAGCGCCGGGATCTTCTCCTGGAGCTCGGCGATGGTGTCGACGACCTTGAAGATGTCGTTCGTCGTGAAGGGGGTCATGTAGCTCACGTTGTGCAGCGGCATCTTGGGCGCCTCGAAGAGGGTCCCGACGAATCCCATGTCGCCGACGCCGTCCTCGATCGCCTTGAGCTCGCCGCCGATCTTGGCGATGGTCCCGCCGTAGGCCTGGTTCCACTCGATCTTGAGATCGACCCCGGCCGCCTGGAGGCGCTTGTCGACCTCGGGGATGAAAAAGTCGCGGCACAGGCTCACCCACAGGAACACCGGCGGATGGCCCGCGACGACCGTGATCTTCATGGTCTTGGCGGCGGCGGCGACGGGCAGGATCAGGCACAGCGCGAGCAGCGCCGGCAGGATGCGGGGCATGCGTTTCATGGGCACCTCCCTGAGAATCAAGATGGTTGCAAAGGCTTCCGGCTCCTCGTCCGATTCAATCCTCCACGATCGCCACCGGCCGCGCCCAGCCCGCGCTCGCGCCCTTGATCTTGACCGGAAAGCAGGCGACCGTGAAACCGAAGGGGCGTCCGATGGCGGAGAGGTTGGTGAGCTTCTCCATGTGGCAGTAGCCGATCTCGATCCCGGCGAAGTGCGCCTCCCAGATCACGCGCGGGTCGCCCGTCTGCTGGAACTCGCGGGCGAGATAGGGCAGCGGCCGGTCCCAGCTCCAGGCGTCGATGCCCACCACCTTGACGCCGCGCTCGGTCAAGTAGAGCGTGCTGTCGCGGTCCATGCCGGCCCCCTTGAGGAGGTACTGGGGCGTTCCCCAGGCCGCGTCCGCGCCGGTCTGGACGAGCACGATGTCGAGCGGCTTGATCGCGTAGCCGATGCGCGCGAGCTCCCGCTCCACGTCGGAGGCCGTGATGCGCTCGCCGTCGGCCTTGTGCCGGAAGTCGAGAAGCACCCCGTCGCCGTAGCACCATTCGAGCGGGATCGTGTCGACGGTGAGCGCGGGCGCGCCCCGGTCCATGGTCGGGTGGTAGTGGTAGGGGGCGTCCAGGTGGGTGCCGGAGTGGGTGGTCAAGGCGACGAACTCGAGCGCCCAGCCGAGGCCCTGCGGCAGGTGCTCTTTGCGGATGCCGGGGAAGAATTCGAGCATCTGGTCGGCGCCCATGCGGTGGTCCACGTAATCGACCTTGGGGATCATGACCGGCGGATCGCTCGGCAGGCCGGGCTCGATGGCGATGCTCAGATCGACGAAGCGCTTGCGCCCCATGGGTCACTCCTTCGGCTGCGGGTGGCGGCGGCGGATGCCGTCGATGAAGATGGCCGCGCAGTCGCGGCTCAACTCCTCGATGCTCGTGAAGGCCATGCGCTTGAGCACGTTCTTGTAGACCACGAGATGCGACACCATGGCCTGGTAGGCGAAAATGACCGTGCGCGGGTCGACCGCCGTGAAGGCGCCCTCGGCGGCGCGCTGGCGCACATAGGCCTCGAGGCGGCTGATCATCAGGGAGTCCTGTTCGCGGAAGTGCACGCGGTGGAAGGCGTCCTCCTTGAGCCGGGCGGCCATGAGGATCTTGACGATCTCGCGCTCCTTGCGCCGGCGGGTGTGGTGCAGGATGTGCCGCGCGAAGGCCTCGAAGACGGCCCGGTCGTCGCGGCGCCGGATCGGCTCCTCGAGGTCGCGGTCGAGGGGGTGGTCGCGGTAGGCCGTCGCGGCGATCGCCTCGTAGATCGCGCGTTTCGACCCGAAGAGCTGCACGACCCGCGGGCGGGAGACCCCGGCGCGGCGGGCGATGTCGTCGAGCGTCGTCTCGGCGAACCCCCGGCGCGCGAAGAGGGTCCGCGCGGCGTCGAGCACGAGCGCCTTGCGCTCGGCCGCGGCGAGTCGTGGCATGGGCGTCTCCGGGCTTGAAGGCGGCACGGCGATTCTCATTTTGCAGATTGCGGCCGCGGTGTCAAGCAATTAATTACTGACGCGTAAGTAAGCTCTTGATCCCGGCCGCCCGGCGGCCGGGCCGGCGCAATTGATTTTCATCGCCGCCGGTGGTAGCTTCCGGGCCGTTTGCTTCGCGTGCATCGCCGCCCGGCCGCCCCCGGGCCCACGGTGAGGGCCATGAAGAAATCGCTGTACGAAAAGATGAAGCCGCTCTTTCCGCTGCTCGCCCACGACTACCGGGAGATCGGGCCGCTCGAGTTCTTGATCTACCGGCTGGCGCGCGGCAACGCCTTCACGCTGCGCGTCGTCGGCCTGGAGGCCGTCAAGCGCTTCCGCCGGGAGCACCCGAACTGCGCGGTCACCTTCAAGCCGAACCACCTGAGCGAAGCCGACTTCATCATGCTCTCGATGCTCTTCCGCGAAAACGGCATGCGGGTGCTGATCGAGGGCGGCAGCAACCTCTTCCTCGAGGACGTCGACATCTTCCAGCATGTCCTGCCGGCCCTGGTCGACCCGGCGTTCGCCGAATACGGCCGCGGCCGCCCGCTCAGCGTCGCGCGCTACCTCTCCGAGCGCGGGGCGTTCAAGGTCTTCCGCGGCCCGGTCACCGTCCGCCCGGAAAACGGTCCGGAGGTGAAGCTCGGCCGGAAGGATATCCTCTCGCTCACCCGCGCCTACCGCCAGCACCTCGTCTCCGAAAAGGAGATGTACCTCACCTTCCCCGGCTACTCCTCCGTGCGCTCGGGGCTGCTCGACCTCTTGAAGATGGACGGGGTCAAGACCGGGCGGAGCTACACGGGGAAGATCGACGGCTTCCACCACCTGCCCTTCCAGATGGACATCGAGGCCAGCCTCGAGGCGGGGGTCGACTGCTACGTCGTCGGCGTGAACGTCGCCTACGAAAAGGTGATGGAGGACGAGCAGTTCCAGGAGCTCGCGCGCATGCACGAGGCGGGCGTGGACCCGAAGGAGATCTACCTGCAGGACCTGGGCTTCATCATCCGCCGGTTCTGCGGCCAGAACCGCAAGGTGCACCTGTCGATCAAGTTCGGCGAGCCGCGCAAGATCGACACCCGCCCGGTCAAAGGCGACCTGCTGGGCACCAAGATCAAGATGGACGCGCACGCGCTCGCCCGCGAGACCTTCGAGGCCGTCATGGGCATGCAGCCGGTCTTCCCGGCGAACATCTACTTCTCGGCCTTCGACGAGCACTTCAACCGCCTGCCGATCGCGGTGCTGCGCGAGCGGATCGACGACATCCGCGAGCGGCTGCGCCAGGCCACCTGGGGCCGCCACCACCGGCGGGTCGACCTGCACTACGTGACGGGCTACCACCGCCAGATGATGCCGGCCGACGAGATCATCAACCGCACCTTCGAAATCTTCACCGCCGTCGAGCAGCCCATCACCTCGCTCGACGGCGAGATGTTCGTGGTCCACAACCGCCACGTCGCCGCCCAGTACCGCAACCACATCGCCCACTTCCTGGCCGAGCCGAAGAAATAGCCGCGGGCGGCCGCCCGGATCCGCCGATCGGCCGCCGCGCCGAAACGGCGGGCGCGGCGCCGCTCGGCTTGACAAACCCCGATCCGGCAAAAGCTTCGGGTTGACACGACCCTGCCGCAGGCCGGCGGCGGCCCCGCCAAGAACCGGAGGATAACGGCGGCGAAGCCGCCCCAGCCGCCGATCGCGCGGCGATGGGCCCCATGAAAGGAGACCGCCATGGCCGAGCCCCGCATCATCAACGGCGTCAATGTGACCGAGCTTTTCAACACCGTCGACGCGGCCCGCAAAAGCCCGGTGATCGCGAAATTCAAGTTCAGCGCCGCCAACCGCTGGATCAAGGGCGGGCTCAACCGCACGACGATCACGCACTTCCACGGCGCGCAGCAGGACCACCGGCACGCAACGGCCTTCGAGCTCGACGCGGACGAGCCCGTGCTGCTGCTGGGCGAGGACCGGGCGCCCAACCCGGTCGAGTACCTGCTGACCGCGCTCGCCGCCTGCGTCACCACCTCGATCGTCTACCACGCGGCGGCCAAGGGGATCGCGCTCAAGTCGGTCGAGTCCCGGCTCGAGGGCGACATCGACCTGCAGGGGTTTCTCGGCCTGTCGCCGGAGGTCCCGCGCGGATACCGGGAGATCCGCATGCGCTTCAAGATCGACGCGGACGCCCCGCCGGAGAAGCTCGAGGAGATCCTGCGCCTGGGGCCGACCTTCTCCCCCGTGTTCGACACCATCACGCGGGCGGTCCCGGTCACGGTGGCGCTCGAGCGGTAGCGCCCGTCAGGGGGAGGCCCCCCGCGGCCAGAGCGCCGCGGTCAGAAAGGCGCCGATCAACAGCAGGAAGAGAAGCCCCGCGCCCGGCCAGTCGGCCAGGGCGGTTTCGATGCGCGCGATCCACCATCCCGGGGAGGCGCCGGGCGGAGGCACGCGGCGCCCGGCCGCGGCGCGCCGCGGCCGCAAGAGCCCGCCCGCCAGCCTCAAGCCGCGCGCGAGCGCGCGCCCCGCGGCGGCGTACACGGCCACGAGGTCGCCCTCGGGGATCGCGGGCAGCGCGAGGCGCCCCCTCCGGCGCGAGAGCCGCCGCAGGATCGCAACCGCGGCGGCGCCGGCGGCGACCGGCCAGAGGTCCGCCGCGATGCCGGCCGGATCGCCAAGGGGCCGCGCGGGGATGCCCGGCGGCGCCGGAAGCCCGAGGCCCGCCGCGCCGACCCCGGCGAGCAGGATGAGCCACGGGCCCCAGCGCCACGGATCGGGGCGCCCGCCGGCCGGGCTCCGGGCGGCGAGCGCCGCGAGGAGCCGGCCCATCAGAAGGGCGGTCCCGAAGGCGGCGAGCGGCAGGAGCCCGGCGAGCGCCCCCGCCCATGCGGCGGGAAGGAGCGCCGTCGCCCCCTTGAGAGAGGCCTTGGCCGCGGCCCCGCTCGTGAGCGGCGCCCCGGCGAGGCTGAGCGCGCCGAAGAGCATGCCGGCCCACGCCGCGGCGCGCGCCCGCCGGCCGGCGGCGTGGCCGATCAGGCCGACTCCCAGGAAGAGGGCCCCCTTGGCCAGGCCGTGGTGCAGGGCGTAGAACCCGACCGCCGGAAGCGCCGCGGCGGCGGCCGGCGGATCGAAAAGCGCCGCCCCCACCCCGGCGGTCATGAGCCCCATCTGGCTGATGCTCGAGTAGGCGAGGATCGTCTTGGGGTTCGACTGCGCGCCGCCCGCGGCCACCCCGTAAAAGGCCCCCGCGAGCCCGATCAGGACCACCGCCGGGCCCCACCCCTCCGGCGCCGCCGGCTCCCCCACTGGAAGGAAGCGCAGCCAGCCGATCAGCCCCGCCTTGATCATCGCCCCGCTCAGGACCGCGCTCGCCGGCGTGGGGGCCGCCGGGTGGGCGAGCGGCAGCCAGACGTGCAGCGGCAGCGCGCCGGCCTTGATCGCAAAGCCGATGAAGAAGAGGCCCGCGGCCGTCCGGCCGTAGGGCCCGGCGCCGGCCCCCCGGAGCGCGACCCCCCCGCTCTCCCAGGCGAGCAGCGCGAAGGCGGCGAAGAGAACGACTTCGCCGGCCACGACCAGGATCATGTAGATGCGCCCCGCCCGCAGGGCGGCGGGGTCCCCCGCGTGCACGACCAGGCCGTAGGCGGCGAAGCTCATCAGCGCGAAGAAGACATAGAAGCCGATCATCTCCTGGGCGAGGATCAGGCCGAGGTTCCCGCTCATCGAAAGCCCGAAGAAGAAAAAAAACCGCGCGCGCCTCCCGTCGGCGGCGAGGTGGCCCCGCCCGAAGAGCCCGGCAACGAGCCACAGCAGCGCGGTGAACCCGAGAAAGAGGCGCCCGGTCGGGTCCAGGCCGAGCCGCGCTCCGAGAAGCGTCCAGGGGAAGGCGGCCGCGGCGCCGTCGGGAAGCAGCCACCCGGCGGCGAGCGCCGGCAGGGCCGTCCAGGGGATGAGGCCGGGCAGGGCGGCGCGGCCGCGGCGGCCGCCCGAGGCGAGCGCGACCGCCGCGGCCGCCGGAAGCAGGGCGGCGGCGGAAAGCAGCGCGGCCGTGAACGGCGGAGCGGGCGCGCTCACGGCAGGTACTCCCGGCTGACGATGAGCTGCGTCCAGGAAAGCGGGCTGAAGGGGGCCGCGGCGAAAAGCCCCGCGAGCAGGGAGAGCAGCGCGGTCAAGACCGGCGGTGCGAGCAGCATCCAGTGGACCTCGAGCCGGCCGGCCCCCCGTTCCGGCGGCGGCCAGCTGCCGTCCGGCGCCTTGAACCAGGCGGTGTAAATGATCGGCAGGAAATAGGCCGCGTTCAACAGGCTGCTCGCGGCGAGCACGAGGATCACCCAGGGCTCGCCCGCGGCGAGCGCCCCGATGCCGAGGGCCCACTTGCTGATGAAGCCCGCCATGGGCGGAACGCCGATCATGCCGAACGCGGCGACCGTGAAGGCCGCCATGGTGGCCGGCAGGCGGCGCCCGACGCCCGCCAGGCGATGGATGTCGTGGATCCCGAGCGTCTCGGCGATGTTCCCGGCGCAGAAGAAGAGCGTGATCTTCATCAGCCCCTGGTGCACCAGGTGAACCATCCCGCCCATGGTGGCGATCGGCCCCAGGATCCCGGTGCCGAGGGCGATGTAGGCGACCTGGCTCACGGTCGAGTAGGCCAGGCGCTTCTTCAAGCTGTCCTGGAAGAGGGCCAGGACCGACCCGGTGACGATGGTGACCGCGGCCGCCGCCGCGAGCGGCGCGAGGAGGCCGAGCTCGGCGGCGAACTCGACCCCGTAGACGTCGTAGACCACCCGCACGATGCCGAAGGCCCCGGCCTTCACCACGGCGACCGCGTGCAGAAGCGCGCTCACCGGGGCCGGGGCCACCATGGCCTTCGGAAGCCACCCGTGCAGGGGCACGAGCGCGGCCTTGACCCCCAGCCCGGCGATCAGCAACAGGAAAGCCGCCCGCAGCTCGCCGGCCGAGGAGGAAAACGGCCGCAGCATGCCGCCGTGGGTGAACTCGACCGGGCCGACCAGGACGTGCAGCCAGGCCGCCCCGGCCAGGAAAAGCGCGCCGCCGCCGATCGTGTAGGCGAGGTAGACGCTGCCGGCGCGCATGCTCTCGGCCGTCCCGCGGTGCACCACCAGGGGATAGGTGACGAGCGTCAGCATCTCGTAGAACACGAGAAAGGTGACCAGGTTCCCGGCGAGGGCGATCCCGATGGTCGCGCTGACGCACAGGCTGAAAAAGCCGAAGAAACGGCTGCGGGGCTGGGGGGAGTGCTCCAGGTAGGCGACGGCATAAAGCGTCGTCACGAACCACAGCAGGCTCGAAAGGGCCGCCATCATGACCGACATGGCATCGGCGCTCAGCACGAGGTCGGCCCCCGGCAGGAACGCCATCCGGGTTGCGTACGCCCGGCCGTGCCGCACCCCCCAGACCATGACCGCGACCAGCGCGAGCTTGGCTGTCGCCGCCGCGAGGTTCAAGGCCGTGCGCGCGCCGATCCGCTCCTCGGGGAGCAGGAAGATGGCGAGCCCCGGAACCAGCGAGGTGAGCAGCATCGCGAGCGGCAGCAGGGCGTCGACCGTCACGGCGCGCCTCCCGGCCACCCGATCCCGGCGGGCGGCATCCCGGCTGCGAGCAGCCCGAGGAGCGGCACGGCCGCGAAGCCCAGCCCCATCGCGGCGAGCGCCAGCGCGAGAGCCGCCCACTCCCTGCGGCGCGATACCGGTGCGCAGGCCGGGGTGCAGAGCTCCTCCGGCGGCACGTAGCGGAAGGCGCGGGAGAAGACGCGGAAGATGGTGGCGGTCGCGAGCAGCCCGCCGCCCAGGACCACCGCCGCCAGGTCCCAGCGGCCGGAGGCGAGCGCCGTTTTCAAAAGCAGCCACTTGGCGACGAAGCCGCCGGTCGGCGGCAGCCCGATCAGGCTCACCCCGGCGGTGGCGAAGGCGAACATGGAGATCGGCAGCTGCCGCACGATCCCCCCGAGCTCGCCGATCCGGTCGTGGCCGAAGGCCGTGAGCACGTTTCCGGCCGCCAGGAACGCGGCGCTCTTCGCGCAGGCGTGGGCCAGAATGAGCGCGATCCCGGCGCCCACCGCCGCGCCGGCCTGGCCGGCAGCCTGGCCGAGGGGCAGGACGAGAAAGAGGTATCCGATCTGGGCGACCGTCGAGTAGGCGACGAGCAGCTTCAGGCGCTCGGCGCGCAGGGCCTGGATGGAGCCCCAGAGGACGGCGCCCGCCCCGAGCAGCCCCGGCAGGAAGGCAGCCGCCGCCGCGAGGCCGGGGGGGAAGAGCCCGAACCAGAGCCGCAGGAGGATGTAAAATGTCGATTTCACGACCAGCCCGGAGAGCACCGCGCTCACCGGCGCCGGCGCACTGGCGTGCGCCGGCGGCAGCCAGAAGTGCAGGGGAAAGAGAGCGGTCTTGAGCGCAAGCCCCGCGCTCATGAGCGCGAAGGCGGCCGCCGCCGGCCCCGGCCCGAGGCGGCCGCCCAGCATTCCGGCGCTGAGCGTCCCCGTCGCGCTGTAGAGCAGCGCGACCCCCATGAGGTAGGCGAGCGAGCCGGTCAGGCTGACGAACAGATAGCGCAGCGCGGCGGAGACCGCCGGGGCGCTGCGCGCGAGCGCCGTCAGCGCGACCGCGGAGAGTCCGGTCAGCTCGAGCGTGACGTAGAGGTTGAAGATGTCGGCGGAGAGGAAGAGCGCGTTCAGCGCCGACCAGAGGAACATCCACAGCGGCCAGAAGGGGGCGGAGCCGCCGGTCTTGGAGGAGGGGTCGTGGAAATAAGCGCTCGCGTAGAGGGTCACGAGGCACCCCACGAGGGCCGTGACCGCGAGCAGCGCGGCGGCGAGCCCGTCGGCATAGAGCGTGATCCCGAGCGGCGCGCCCCAGCCGCCGACGGCCGTGCGCCGCGGCCCGCCGGCGGCGACCTGCCAGGCGAGCAGGGCGGTCATCGGCGGCAGCGCGAACGCGGCGCAAAAGGCCGGCAGGCGCGCCCGGCGGCGCCCCAGGCTCGCCGCCCCGGCCGCCATCAGGGGAACCAGGATGACGAGGACCGTCCACGGGGCGTCGCGCAGCGCGTCACCGGCGCTCATCGTCCTCCCGCGGCGGCGGATCGCCGGGCGGCGCGAGCCGCCCGATGAGGGTGAGGGCGAGCGCCGTCGCGCTGATGGAGACGACCAGCCCGGTCAGCACCATGGCCTGCGGCACGGGGTCGGGCGGCGAGGCGGGCGGGCGGGCGGCCATCGCGACGAGAAACAGGAAGACCCCGCTCGCGCAGACGTTGACGCCGAGGACCTGGCGCAGCGGCCGGGGAGCCGCGACCACCCCGTGGAGCCCCATCGCGAAGAGGGCGACCCCCGTCAATCCGTAGAGCCACGCGGCATCCATGACCCGCCTCCCCGCTTTCCGGCCCGGCCGGCCGGCATCGCCCGGGGGCCCTCGCCGCCGGTTCCGAGCAGCCCGTTGAAGAGCGAAACCATGACCGCGGCGATCGAGACCGCGGCGGCGGCCTCGATCGCTAAAATCAGTGCGCCGGCCCATCCCGGCGGGTACTCGAGGAACCCCCACCCCCCCGCCATGGCCGCCAGCCCGACCGCTCCGAAGACGAGCAGCCCGAGCGCCATGGCGGCCGCGAGCCGCGACGGAGGAAACCGCCGCTCGAACGGCGGGGCGAGCGCGGCGAGGATGCCGGCGGCCGCGGCGACCGCGCCGGCCTGGAACGCCCCGCCGGCCGCGGCGCCCCCGGCCCACAGGATGAAGCCCGCGAACAGGAGCATGAGCGGCGCCGCGGCGCGCAGGTAGGCGGTGAGCAGCGGGGCCGCATGCGGCAGCGGCGGCCGCGGCGGCGCTCCGCCCGCCGCTTGCGCGCCGACGGCGGCGAGCAGCAGCACGGCGATCTCGAGCAGCGTATCGTAGCCGCGGAAATTGAGCAGCACGGCCGTCACCGGGTTCGCCACTCCGCTTTCGGCGAGTGCTGCGCGGACCCGCTGCGGCAGCTCGCCGGAGGGGGCCGGCAGCTCGAGGACCGCCCAGCCGACCGCGAGCGCCACCGCCGCCGCGGAGAGGGCGAGCCGGGCCGTCCCCGTGGCGGCGCCTTTCAGCCGCCGGGGGCCGGTTCGGCCGGGAGGCCGGCCCGGCGCCGCGGCGGCCGGACGGCGGTCCGCGAGGCGGGAGCAGGCCGCGAGCAGGAAGGCCCCGGTCAGCCCGGCGCCGATCGCGGCCTCGGTGAGCGCGATGTCGACCGCCCCCAGCCGGACCCAGGCGAGCGCCATCATCATCCCGAAGGCGAAAAAGGCGACGACGGCGTGGAACGATCGGGGTGCGGCGAGGACCCAGCCGGAAAGGAGCAGCAGCAGGCCGCAGAGCAGGACGTCGAGGACCCCGCCGCTCACGGCCGCCCTCCCGTCCACGGCGGCAGCCCCCGCCGCCGCGCCGTGCTCGCCACCAGGAAGCCGGCCGTCGAGCTGGCCGCCAGCACGAGAACCCAGACGAGCAGGAGCTTGAGCGCCGCCGCCCAGGAATCGGCCTGCAGCATCAACCCGAACACGACGAGCCCCAACCCGGCATTGTCGGCCTTGGTGAGGGCGTGCAGCCGCGTGTAGAGGTCGGGAAAGCGAAGCAGCCCCGCGGCGGCGCCGATGAAAAAGGGCACGGCGCACGCCGCGACCGCCAGTCCGATCCACTCCAGCCAGGCCAAGGCGCGCTCCTTGCCTTGCGGTCAGTCCGAATCCGGCCCGGGCAGCAGCGCGAAGGCGATCATCGCGGCCGCGGCGAGCAGCGCCCATCCGAGGGCCGCGTTGACCAGGTCGGGCGACCCCATTGCCCGGGAGAGCAGCAGCAGCACGGCGACCCCGCCGGTCCCGGCGAGCTGCACGGCGAGCATCCGGTCGCCGGCGGTCGGGCCGCGGAGGATGCCGAAGAACCCCGCCGCCACCGAAAGGAGCACCGCGGCGGCGAGCAGCTCGTAGGCCTCAGCCATGCGCCCTCCCGGGCGGCCCGAAAAGGCCCGCGATCCGCGCTTCCATCGCGGCGAGCTCCGCGGCGACGGGGGCCTCGGTGTCGAGCACGTGGACGGTCAGTTCGCGGTCGCTCAAGCCGACCCCGAGGGTGCCGGGCAGCAGCGAGATCACCGCCGCCAGGAGCACGCGCTCGCGCCGGGTCGCCAGCGCGAGCGGGAAAACGCGGATGCCCGGCTTCAGCCCCATCTCGGGCCGCAGGGCGCGCCGGGCGACGTCGATCCCGCTCACCAGGGAGGCCTTGACGAAGGCGGCCGCGAAGCGCAGCGCCCCGCCGAGACGAATCGGCCGGCCGGCCTCGGGGCCGAGGGCCTGCCGGGCGGCGAGCGCCGCCGCGATCGCGGGCAGGCCGACGACCCAGGAGTCGAGCGCGCCGCCGCCGAGCACCCACCAGAGCCCTCCCGCCGCGGCGGCATGTTTCCAGGGAAAGCGCATCGCCGCCACGTTTCCACAAGTCGCGCGAAAAAGCAAGGCGGGGGGACGGGCGGGTCACGCCCAGAGATCGGTGCTCAGGTACTTCAGCCCCGAGTCGTTCGCCAGCACGACGACGGTCTTCCCGGCGAGCTCGCCCGCGAGAAGTTTCAACGCCGCGGCGAGGTTGGCGCCCGCCGAAAAGCCGGCGAAGATGCCCTCCTCCCGCGCGAGCCGGCGCGCCGCCGCCACGGCCTCGGCATCGGTCACCGTGACGAAGCCGTCGACATGCTCCCGGCGCACGAGCGGCAGCTCCGGCATGGCGTAGCCGCCGCCCTGGATGCGGTGGCGCGCGTTGACGAGCGGCTCGCCCGCGAGCACGGCGGCCTGGGCCGGCTCGACGAGGTAGCAGCGCACGGCGGGGTTCGCGGCCTTGAACGCGGCGGCGCAGCCGGCGAAGGAGCCGCCGGTCCCGGCGAAGTCGCAGAAGGCGTCGAAGGCGCCGGCCGACTGGCGGATGATCTCCGGGCCGGTGTGCAGGAAGTGCGCCCGGAAGTTTCCGGCCAGGCGGAACTGGTCGGCGCGGAAGGCGCCCCGCTCGCGGACCAGGCGCTCGGCCGCCGCCTCGACCCGCTCGAGATCGCCGCCCGAAACCTGCCCGGGGAGCGCCCCCGGCAGCTGGTCGACGAGGACCACCTCGGCGCCGAGGGCCGCCATCATGCGGGCGCGCTCCATGGAGTTGCCGCGCGACATGACGGCGACGAACGGGTACCCCTTGATGCCGCAGACGATCGCCAGGCCCGTTCCGGTGTTGCCGCTCGTGAGCTCCACGACGGTCTGGCCGGGCGACAGCCGGCCCTCTTTTTCGGCCTCTTCGATGATCTGGCGCGCGATCCGGTCCTTTTTGGAGAAGCCCGGGTTCAGGTACTCGAGCTTGGCGAGGATGCGGCCGTCGACCCCGCGGCCGAGGCGGTCGAGCGCGACGAGCGGGGTCTCCCCGATCGCCTCGACGGCCGAGGGCAGGATCGCCTCCAGGCGGTTCATGGCGGGGCGTCCCCGGGGCGCTCCGGAAAAAGCCGCGCGGCGAGCGCCCATTCGAGGAACTGGGTGTAGACGCGCCAGGAGCTTCGGCCGTAGCCCCCCGCCATGAGGAAGGCGCCCGGCAGGCCGCGCGCGGAGAGGAAGGTGAAGACCATCCGGTCGCGCTCGAAGAGCTGCTCCAGCGAGAGCCGCAGCGGCGCCGTGGAGGGCAGCTCGTCCTCCGCGTAGGGGTCCGAGCCGCAGAGCACCACCGCGAGATCCGGGGCCGGCGTGCGGGCGAGCGCCGCCAGGCCCGCCCGCAGCCGCGGGTTGTAGTGCGCCTCTTCCCCGGCGGCGACCGGGATGTCGATGTCGCTCGGGGTGAAGGAGGGGTTCGGCCGCCCGTCGGCGTCGGTCGCGGGCTGGTCGAGCGGCCAGCCGGAAGCCATGTGGATGCTGAGCGTGCGGATGGAGTCGTCCCCGGCGGTCAGGGCCGCGGTCCCGTCGCCCTTGTGCGCGTCCACGTCGATCACCCAGGCGGAGCGGACCCGGCCTTCGGCTTGGAGCTTGCGCAGGGCGATGACCACGTCGTTCACCAGGCAGAAGCCCGCGCCGCGGTCGCGCTGCGCGTGGTGCATCCCGCCGCCGAAGTAGAAGCAGAACCCCTTTTCGAGCGCGATGCGGCAGCACTGGACCGTTCCGGCCGCCCGCTCGAGGATCCGTCCGAAGAGCTGCGCCAGCGGCAGCCGGGCGCTGGACGGGTCGTAGCGGTGATAGCGCCCGTGTTCGTCGATGAGCTCCCAGGTGCGCACGATCTCGGACTCGAGCGCCTCGGAGTAGAGCCGCGCCACGTATGCGGGCGCATGCACCCGCTCGAGATCCTCGCGGCCCAGCGTTTCGCGGATCCGGTCGATGTGCCAGTCGCCGACCCGCGCCCCGAGGAGCGGGTGGGCCTTCAGGCGCGCGAAGGTCTCGCTCGCCCGGCTGTCCATGACCGGGATGCGGATGCCGAACTCCTCGAGGCTGTGGCGCCGGCCGGGGTCGTAGAGGATCACGGTCACATCGCCTTGCGCGCCGTAAGCTTGAAGCTTTGCAGGACCTCCTGGAAGGTCTTCCAGTCCTTCTGGAAGAGCTCCTCGCTGGTGGCGCCGTAGCGCAGGCCGAAGACGCTGTCGCCGTGGATGAACCCGAGGAGGTTGATCTTGAAGATGTAGTTGTCGGGGTCGGTGTAGACGAACGCCAGGCGGAACCCTCTCTGCCCGGCGATCTGGACCTCGCCTTTTTCGAGCAGCTTGAAGTCGCGGATGTTCTGGTCGGCCGCGATTTCGTTCAGGATCACCTCGGCCGCCTGCTCGGGGGTCATCCCCTTTTCGATCTGCCGCTGGGTGAACTGGAACGGCTTGCTCAGGGGCCGCTGCTGCACGAGGATGAACTGCTTGTGCCAGCCCTCCCGCGTGAAAAAGACGAGCGGCTCCTCCTCATCCGGGATCTCCTTCCACTCCTCGGGTTTGGCGACCGTGAAGCCCTTGGCCGGCGCGGCCGCCGCGCTCCCGGCATAGGTCGCCGCCAAGAACACCGCCGCCAGGAGCGCAGTCAACTTAATAGATTTACACATGATAATCACCTCCGTGATCGGATGGGGGGTCCTCCGGGATGGGTGCGCCCGAAAAAGACCCGAGGAAAACCGTTTACAGCCGCTTTTTTTGGGATTATATACCGGCCGGTCGGCAGGCACAAGCGGGCCGGGCGCCCGCCCGGGTTGCGGCGGGAATGCTTCCATCCGGCGGCCGGCTCTACTTCCTGCTTTCGATTTCTGTGGACAAAAGCGATTCGGTGGTTATAATAGGCCAAAAAATTTACCGACCTGAACGCAATCGAAAAACCAAAAGGAGGCGGAGAAGATGAAAAAGCTTTTCTTGTTGGGTGTGGCGGCCCTGCTGGTCGCGGGCTGCAGCGCGGAGTTCTACAAACATGACACGCTGTTCAAGACCCGCTCGCACGCCGCTTACAGCTGGTGGGGATACAAGAACACCACCGCCGACCATGCGAAGATGTCGGCCGACCAGGGCTGGTGGGGCAAAGAGGTTCCTTACACCCCGGCCAAGTAATTCCCGCGAGCCCCGCGAAAACGATCCGGCCCGAAAAGCGGCGGAATGATCCATTCCGCCGCTTTTTTGCATTCCGCCGCGGCTTGACCCCCTCCCCCCTTTTTTCTATACTGGATTCGATCGGCTCCGTCGCGCACGGACCCCGAGCCCGCCCCGCAGGGGGCTCGATGCCAATCTCTCGGCACCCGGCAGGCGCATGCACTTGACCGTAGAACCATGGGAAGGGGGGGGCGGCCCGGAGAATCGGAGCCGGCGGCCGGCCATGGTGCGGATCGCGCTGGCCGGCCTCCTCCTGGCGGCCGGCGCCGCGGGATGCGGCCTGAACAAGAAGCTCGCGGCCGCCGGCGCCGCAGCCCTCGTCGAGGATACGGCCAAGGCGGCCGCGCGCCAATCCGACCCGGCGCTGCTGCGCGAGGGGATGCCCGCCTTCCTCATGCTCCTGGACGGCATGGTCGCGGGCGCCCCCGATGACGAGCGCCCGCGGCTGGCCGCCGCCCGCGCCTATGCGGCCTTCGCCGCGGTCCTGGACGATGAGCGCGACCAGGCGCTGAAGGCGCTCGTCCTCGCCCGCGCGAAGCTCCATGCGCTCGCCGCGCTCGAGCGGCGCGGCTTTCCCGACCCGGCAGGCGCTCCCTTCGAGGCCTTCGAGCGCGCCGCGGCGCGGGCGACCGCCGCGGACCTGCCGGTCCTCTTCTGGGCGGGCTCCTGCTGGGCCGGCTGGGCCGCTTCGCGCCTCGACGCGGTCGAGGCGGTCGCCGAGCTTCCGCGGATCGAGGTCCTGATGCGCCGGGCGCTCGCGCTCGACGAAGGCTACTATTACGGCGGCCCGCACCTTTTCATGGGCGTCTGGTACGCCTCCCGTCCGCCGGTCGCCGGCGGGAGCCTCGCCCGCGCGCGGGAGCACTTCGAGAAGGCCCTCGCCTTCGCCCGCGACGATTTCCTGATGACCCGCGTCTATTTCGCCGAGATCTACGGCCGCAAGGCCTTCGACCGGGAGCTTTTCGAAAGCGAGTTGCAACGGGTCCTCGCCGCGCCGGCGGACGCCGTTCCGGACTTGACCCTGCTGAACGCCGCCGCGCAGCGCCGCGCCGCCAAGCTGCTCGCGCTCGCCGACGACTACTTCTAACCTGAAGGGAAGGCGCATGCCCTGGCCGACGAAACCCCCGACCGGCTTCACCGTCCTGGCCGCCGCGCTGCTGCTGCTCCTCACGGCGGCCCTTCCCGCCGCCGGGCAGGCGCCGCTCACGATCAAGCTCGCCACCCTCGCGCCGGAGGGAAGCTCCTGGATGAAAATCTTCCGCGCTGCGGCCGAGGAGGCCCGGGAGAAGACCGGCGGCGCGATCCAGTTCAAGATCTACCCGGGCGGCGTCATGGGCGACGAGCGCGACATGATCCGCAAGATGCACATCGGGCAGCTTCAGGCGGCCGTGCTCACCTCGGCCGGGCTGTCGACGATCTACCCGGAAATCGACGTGATGCAGATCCCGTTTCTCTTCGACTCCTACGCGGAGGTCGACCACGCCGCCGCCCGGCTGGAGCCGCTTTTCCGCGAGGGACTCGCCGCCGGCGGCTACGAGCTGATCGGCTGGTCGGAGGCCGGGTTCGTCCACATGCTGGCGACCGTGCCGGCGGACACCCTCGAGGCGCTGCGCAAAGCCAAGGTCTGGATCTGGAACGATTCGCCCATGAGCATCGCCATCTTCAAGGAGGCCGGCGTCCCCGGGGTCCCGCTGACGCTGCCCGACGTCCTCGTGGGGCTCCAGACGGGGCTGGTCGAGGTGGTCTACGCTCCGCCGACGGCCGCCATCGCCCTGCAGTGGTTCACCCGGGTCAAGTACGTGATCGACCTTCCGCTGCTCTACCTGATCGGCGGGGTGGTGGTGAAGAAGAGCGAGTTTGACAAGCTCCAGGCCGCCCACCGCCGGACGGTCGCCGAGGTCTTCGAGCGCCACTTCGCCGCGCTGCGGGAGGTGATCCGCCGCGAGAACGGCGAGGCGCTCGCGACGATGCAGAAGCAGGGGGTGCGGCTCCTGCGCCCCGCCCCGGAGGAGATCGTCGAATTCAAGCGGATCTCCGAGGCGGCCATCGGCCGCGAGGGCGGGCGCAAGTTCTCGGCGGCGACCCGCGACGAGCTGCGCGCCGTCCTCGACGCCTTTCGGAAGAGCCGGCCGTGAAGGCCTGGGAGCGCCTGGAGGCGGCCATCGGCCGGGTCGAGGGGGCCCTGATCGTCCTGCTCCTCGGCCTGATGATCGCCGCGGCCTTCAGCCAGATCGTGCTGCGCAACTTTTTCGGGATCGGCCTTGCCTGGAGCGAGCCGCTCGTGCGCAACCTGGTCCTGTGGGTGGGCTTTCTCGGGGCCGCGCGCGCCGCGCGTGAAAACCGCCACATCGCCATCGAGGTCTTCGGCCGGCTCGCCTGGGGTCGCGCCCGGCCCGTGGTCGAGGGCGCCGCCCAGGGTGCGGCGGCGGTCGTCTGCGGGCTGCTCGCCGTCGCGGCCGGAAAATTCGTGCGCGACGACGCCCAGATCGGCAGCCGCACGCTCCTCGACCTGCCGACCTGGGTCCCGGAGCTGATCATCCCGGTCGCCTTCGCGCTGATGGCCCTGCGGTTTTCCATGCGCGCGATCGGCGCCTTCCGCCCGCAGAGCGCCCCCGGCCGACGGAGCCCGGCGCCGTGACCGCCGACCTCGCGGTCGCCGCGGTCGCGCTGCTCCTCTTGATCGCGGGCACGCCGGTCTTCGCGGTGATCGCCGGCCTGACCCTCGCCCTGCTCTGCGCCGCCGGGATCGACAGCGCGGCCCTGATCATCGAGCTGAACCGCCTGGCGACCAATCCGGTTCTGGCGGCGATCCCGCTCTTCACCTTCGCCGGCTACCTTCTCTCCGAAAGCGGCGCCCCCCGGCGGCTGATCCGGCTCGCCGAGGCGGCGGTCGGCTGGATGCCGGGGGGGCTCGCCGTGATCGCGCTTTTCGCCTGCGCGGTCTTCACCGCTTTGACCGGAGCCACGGGGCTCACCATCATCGCCCTGGGCGGGATCCTGAGGCCCGCCTTGACCGGCGGCCGCTACCCGGAGACCTTCGCGCTCGGCCTTCTGACCACCTCCGGGACCCTCGGGCTGCTCTTCCCGCCGAGCCTGCCGCTGATCGTCTACGCCGTCGTGGCCAAGGTCGGCATGGGGCCGCTTTTTCTCGCGGGGCTTTTGCCCGGGACGCTGCTGGTGGCGCTGCTGTGCGCCTGGTGCGTGGCGGTCGCGCTCCGGCAGGGGGTGCCGCGGAAGCGCTTCCACGCCGCGGAGCTCCGGGGGGCCCTGCGCGAAGGGCTCTGGGAGCTCCCGCTGCCGCTCGTGGTCCTGGGGGGGATCTACTCCGGGTATTTCGCGGTGAGCGAGGCCGCGGCGATCACCGCGGTGTACGTCTTCGCGGTCGAGGTCCTCATCACCCGCGATATCGGCTGGCGCCGGATTCCGGAAATCATGAAAAAGAGCATGGTCCTGGTGGGCGGCGTGCTGATCATCCTGGGGGTCGCCATGGGGCTGACGAGCTATCTGATCGACGCCGAGATCGCCGTCCGGCTGCTCGATCTCCTTCAGGGACGCATCGACAGCCCCTGGGTCTTCCTCGGCGTGCTGAACGTCTTCCTGCTCGCCGTGGGCTGCACCATGGGGATTTTTTCGGCCCTGGTCGTGGTCGTGCCGCTGCTCGCCCCGGTCTCCCAGGCCTATGGGATCGACCCCATCCACCTGGGGATCGTCGTCCTCACGAACCTGGAGATCGGGGCCTCGATCCCGCCGCTCGGGATCAACCTCTTCATCGCCTCGATGCGCTTCGAGCGGCCGGTGCTTCAGCTCTACGCCGCCTCGCTGCCCTTCATCGCCATCCTGCTCTCGGCCCTGGCGCTGATCACCTACTGGCCCGCCTTGAGCCTGGCGCTGCTCAACTGAGCTACTTCACCCCGCGGCTCTTCAGATAAGGCCCGTACTGCTTGTCCGTCTCCATGATGTGCCGCGTGAGCCACTCCTTGAGGAAGTTCGCGATCTGGATGGGGCTGGCGAGCGTCCCCTGGCGATACTGCTCGCAGAGCCCCTTCACCTTCTCCGCCATCTTGACGTGCTTTTCCTTATGCGCGGCGGCCCCCGGAAAGCCGTGGGCCCCCATGGCCGCCTCCTCGGCCGCGAAATGGGTCTTGGTGTAGAGCAGGAGCTGGGAGAGGACCTCGCCGAGGGTCTCGCGGCCCTTGCCGGCGTTCATCGCCGCGTAGAGCTCGTTTAAAAAGCCCACCAGCTTGCGGTGCTGCTCGTCGATCCGCGCAATGCCGACGCTCATCTCCTCCGTCCAGGTGAAAAATGCCATGGATCGCCTCCGTTCGTTTGGAAGTGGATGCCGCGGGCGGGCGGGCCCGCCCGCGGCCGGGGTTTATCCGGACAATGAGGATTATCGGCGCCGGCGGGCGGGGACTTGAGGCGCTTCGGGCAAAGCAGCGGACCGCGCGGGCGCGGGGGCCGGGGCGCCGGCTGTCAGGCGGCCGGCGGTCCGATGTACTCGATTCCGAAGAGGCTGATGTCGTCGTCGGGCTCCGCGCCCGCGAGGAAGCCGCGGACCTCGTCGAAAACGGCCGCGACGCGCTCGGCGACCGGCAGGCCGGCCCCGCGGCCGACGGTCCGGTAGAACCGCTCCCGGCCGAAGGGGCGGCCGGCGCGGTTGCGGTTCTCGAAGATGCCGTCGGTGTAGAGAACGACCTGGTCGCCGGGCTCAAGCTCGAGCTCCGCCTGCCGGAAGGCCCCGCCCGCCCCGTAGCCGATCACCGGCCCGCGGTGGTCGAGCACCTCCAGGCCGCCGCGGCGGCGCAGGAGCAGCGGCGGCGGGTGGCCGGCGCTCGCGTAGACGAGCCGGCCGCGGTCGATCTCGACCGTCAGGCAGACGATGCTGAAGTAGCTGTCGAAGCGCTCGAAGGGGAACTCCTCGTCCAGATGGTTCAGCACCGTCTCCGGGGAGGTGAGCTCGCAGCCGCTGCCGAGCAGCCCCCGGCCGCTCAGCAGAAACTGGGAGGCGGCGACCGAGATCATCGCCGCCGGGACGCCGTGGCCGCAGACGTCGAGCATGTAAAGGCCCGCGCGGCGCTCGTCGACGGGCACGATGTTGAAGGTGTCCCCGCCGATGCGCCCGCAGGGGGCGAAGCGCCAGGCGGTTTGGAGGTTCATCACCGCGGCGCGCTTCTCGGGCAGCAGGCAGCGCTGGATGTCGGCCGCCGCCTTCAGGTCCTGCTCGATCAGGCGCTGCCGGCGCTCGAGCTCGCGCTTCTGCTGCTCGATGTCCGTGACGTCGTCGATGATGACGAGCGTCATCGCCCGGCCCTGGTAGCCGACGCGACGGGTCGTGAAGCGCAGGTATTTATCCACGGCGCGGCCGCGGACGGTGAAGGTGCGGTGGAGGGGCCGGCGGTCGACCGGGGCGCCGGCGATCAGGGTCTGGATGAGCGAGTGGCGCAGGACGCAGTGCGCACACTGCGAGGTCTCCCCGCAGTGCTTGTTCTCGCGCACGGCGTTGACGCAGCCGCTCACCTCGCCGAAGGTTTTGGGGGCGACCGGGAACTCCGCGGCCATGTCGAAGAGGTCCAGGAAGGAGCCGTTGAACTGGTGGATCTGGAGGTTCTCGTCGGCGATCAGCACGGCGGAGCCGACGTTGTCGAGCACCAGGTTGAGGAACTCGTTGGACTCCCGCAGGTCTTGGAGGTTGATCGTCATGGCCGCGCTCCGTTTCCGCTGACTCCTATCGGGAGATTAGAGAAATATCAAGCCGCGCGCCTTGATTTGGATCAATTCAACCTTACGTTGCGCTTCCCGCGGGGCGGGCCCGAAGACGCGGCCCGCGCGCGGCCACCGCCAAGCCAGGAAAGGGTCGCTCGCATGGATGCGCTGCGCGAAGATCAACTGATCACCATCGTCAAGAACGTCGTCGAGCAGCACGGCTGCCGGCTGGTCGACATCGATTTCGACCGGCACATCCTCAACATCGAGGGCGCCGAGGAGGACCAGGCGCGCTGCGCCCTCGCGCTCGAGGAGGTCCTGGGATAACATGCAGGATTTCCGGTCGTTTCCGAACGCCGCGCGGAAAAAGATCCGCCACGTCCTGACCGACATCGACGACACGCTCACCTCGCGGGGCCGCCTGCCGTCGGCGGCCCTCGAGGCCATGGAGCGCCTGGAGGCGCGCGGCATCGGGGTCGTCCCGGTGACGGGGCGCCCCGCCGGCTGGTGCGACCACATCGCCCGGATGTGGCCGGTCGCGGCGGTGGTGGGCGAAAACGGGGCCTTCTATTTCCGCTACGATCGGCGCTCCCGGCGGATGGAGCGCCGCTATTTCAAAAGCCCCGCGGAGCGCGCGGCGGACCGCCGCCGGCTCGATGATCTCCAGCAGCGGATCCTCGCCGCGGTCCCCGGCTGCGCCGTGGCCGCCGACCAGGCCTTCCGCGAAGCCGACCTGGCGATCGATTTCTGCGAAGACGTGCCGCGCCTCGGCCCAGGGGCCGTGGAGCGGATCGTGGCGATCTTCGAGGCGGCCGGCGCGCGGGCGAAAGTGAGCTCGATCCACGTGAACGGCTGGTTCGGCGACACCGACAAGCTCGCCATGACCCGCCGGCTCTTCGCGGAGGCCTTCCGCCGGGACCTCGAGGCCGACAAGCCGCAGGTGATCTACGTGGGCGACTCCCCCAACGACGAGCCCATGTTCGCCTTCTTCCCGCACGCCGTGGGGGTCGCCAACGTGCGGGCCTTCCTCGACCGCCTGACCCACCCGCCGGCCTACGTCACCCGCGCCGAGGGCGGGGAGGGCTTCGCCGAGATGGTCTCCGTGCTGCTCGGCTGAGGCGCCGCGCCCCCGGCGCCGGACCGCTTTCGAGCCCCGGAAGCTTTCTGGTAGCAATTGACGTCATTTCAGGTTGTTGCCTATGCGGCGGCCGGTTATTTCGATTGACTTGGCCGGGCGCCTCCGGTAGGTACCGGGCAGCATGCGGCCGGCCCCCGCGCCGCCGTCAACCCCGGGACCAAGGAGGCGTTGGATGAAAAAGACCGTCGTCGTCGCTTGCCTGCTCGCGGTTCTGTCGATCGGCTTCGGGCCGCCGGCAGCCGCGCAGCCCATCGAAAACGAGCTCTACCTCATCACGCCGGTTTCCAAGGACGTCCACGACCCCATGCTGAAGGCCTTCGCGGCCTGGGCGAAGAAGAAGTACGCCGTCGAGGTCAAGACGAGCGCCATCCCCAAGGGGACGCCGGTCGCCTTCGGGCAGATCCTGGAGTGGAAGGGCAAGCCGCAGGCCGACGTCTTCTGGGGCGGCGAGGGGACCCTTTTCGACAACCTCGCCGCGGAAGGCCTTCTCGAGCCGGTCCAGGTTCCGGCCGCCATGTGGGACGCCATCCCGGCCGCGATCGGCAAGCCGGTGCCGCTGCCGCTCAAGGACCCCAAGCGGTTCTGGGTCGGCACGACGCTGGAGCCCTACGGCCTCATCTACCAGCCCACGCTGCTCAAGCGCCTGGGGGTGCAGATCAAAGACTGGGATGACCTGCTCAACCCCAAGTTAAAGGGGCAGATCGCGCAGTGCACCCCGGACCGTTCGAGCTCGAGCCACGCGAGCTACGAGGTCATCCTGCAGACGCACGGCTGGGAGAAGGGCTGGGAGTGGCTGACGAAGCTTGCCGCCAACACCGGCATCTTCACCGCGCGCTCGCGCGACGTGCCGAGCGTCGTCGCCAAAGGCGAGTTCGCCGTCGGCTTCGCCGTCCCGAGCTACATGGCCTTCGCCGACGTGCTCGGCGGCTTCGAGGTGAACTTCGTCTATCCCCGGAACGCCTATGTCACCCCCGAGCCCATGGCGGTGCTGAAGGGCGCCCCGCACCCGAAGGCCGGCCACGCCTTCGTCGAGTTCTGCCTGAGCGACGAGGGGCAGCTTCTGCTCGCCGGCCTCGGCGTCTACCCCATCACGCCCAAGCTCAAGGTCCAGGGGCCGGCGGGCTCCAACCAGGAGAAGGCGGTGGCCTTCACCGGCGGCCTGCGCTCCTTCTTCGAAACCGAGATCGGAAACATCTACGACGACAAGATCGCCGGCGAAAAGAAGCGCATCGAGGAGGTGAACGCGTACTTCCGCCGCGAGATCGCCGAAAAGCACAAGGATATCGTGAAATAGCACGGCCCGCCGGCGGGGGGGTCGTGCGGGCGCCTGCACCGCGGGCGCCGGCGGGCTTCCCCGCGCCCGGGCGCAGGATGGAGGCGCGTTGCGGACATGCGCATCCGACTCGACGATATCGTCAAGCGTTTCGGATCCCTGGAGGCCGTAAGCCACGTCTCCTTCGAGGTCGAGGACGGCGAGCTCTTCACGCTGCTCGGCCCCTCGGGCTGCGGCAAGACCACGATCCTGCGGCTGATCGGCGGGTTCCACCGCTGCGACGGCGGGCGGATCCTCTTCGGCGACACCGACATGACGGGCCGGCCGCCCTATGCGCGCCGCATCGGGATGGTGTTCCAGAACTATGCCCTGTGGCCGCACATGCGCATCTTCGACAACATCGCCTACGGGCTGAAGCTCCGCAAGGTCGCCCCCGGCGAGATCGCCGCGCGGGTCGCCCGCGCCCTCGAGCTCGTCAACCTGCGGGGGCTCGAAAAACGCTACCCGGGCGAGCTCTCCGGCGGCCAGCAGCAGCGCGTCGCGCTCGCGCGCGCGCTGGTGCTCAACCCCGACGTGCTGCTGCTCGACGAGCCGCTCTCCAACCTGGACGCGAAGATCCGGCTGACGGTGCGCGCCGAGATCCGCAAGCTCCAGAAGGAGCTCGGCATCACCACCATCTACGTCACCCACGACCAGGAGGAGGCGCTGACCCTCTCCGACCGGATCGCGGTTCTGGACCACGGCCGGCTGCAGCAGCTCGGAACCCCCCACGCGCTGTACGAGAAGCCGGTAAACCCGTTCGTCGCCGACTTCATCGGCATCAACAACCTGATCCCCGGAAGCGTGACGGCGTCGCAGTCGGAGGGCCGGCAGCTCGTCGTGGCGAGCGCCGCCGGCCCCATCGCCTGCGCCGGCGACGGGCGGCTGCGGGCCGGGGATCCCTGCCGGGTGTGCGTGCGGCCCGAAACCGCGGAGATCGCGGCGCTGCCGGCCGACCCCGGAAGCGGCAACAGCATCCCCGGCACGGTGAGCTTCGCCTCCTACATCGGCAACGCCGTGCGCTACGACGTGGAGGCGGCCGGAATCGTCTTCAAGGTGGATGTCCAAAACCCCCGGGACCACCGTCCGCTGGAGATCGGCGCCCGGGTCTTCATCCGCTTCCCGGCCGCCGCGGCGCTCGGGATCCCGGCGGAGTAGGGCGGGCATGCGGCCATGACCGATTCAGGGGCGTCCGTCACCGGCCTGCGCGCCGGCGGGCTTTGCGGATACGGGGCCATCTGGGCCTTCATGCTGCTTTTCCTGATCTACCCCCTGCTGCACCTCTTCTACGACGCCTTCACGACCGACGCCGGCCGATTCACCCTCGAAAACTTCCGCGACTTCTTCACCGACCGCTTCTACCTGCGCTCGCTCGGCCGCTCGCTCCTGTTGGGCGCCGGAACGGTCGTCACGACCTCGATCATCGGCATCACCTTCGCCTTCCTGCTGCTGCGCTACGACTTCCCGGGCCGGGGGCTCTTCTCCTACCTCTCCGTCGTCCCCATGATCATGCCCCCGCTTGTCGGGGTCATGGGATTCGTCTTCATCCTCGGGCGGGCCGGCACGCTCAACATCCTCTTGATGGACTACCTGGGCTTCGCGAAGCCCGTCAACTTCATGTACGGGGTCCACGGGGTGCTGCTGGTCGAAACGCTCCACCTCTTCCCGCTGATGACCTTGAGCATCGTCGACGCGATGGGAAAAATCTCCCCTTCGCTCGACGAGGCCGCCGAGAGCGTCGGGTCGCGGGGCTTGCGGAAATTCAAGGACATCACCTTCCCGCTCACCACCCCCGGCTACGTCTCCGGGGCGCTGCTCGTCTTCATCTGGACCTTCGCCGACTTCGCCACCCCGCTGGTCGTCGGGGTCGACGACCTGCTCGCCTCCCAGGCCTACCTGAACATCGTGCAGTTCGTCGACCGGCGCCTCTTCAAGATGGGGATCGTCATCTCGGCCATCATGGTGATCCTCGCGATCCTCTTCCTCGCCGTCGCCAAGCGCTACGTGGCCATCAAGGACTACAGCTCGCTTTCCTACTCGGTCATCGAGCGCCGGCGGCTCGCCCCGGCCGCCCGGGCGGGGGTGGTGCTGTTTCTCGCGCTCGTCATCCTGCTCGCCTTCATCCCCTACCTCGGGATCACGCTCGACGCCTTCGGCAAGGGCTGGGCGCTCACGCCGCTGCCGGTGAAGTACACGCTTAAGCACTTCGAGCGCGTGGCCTTCGAAACGCCCAAGTTTATCCTGAACAGCCTCCTCTACGCGGCGATCTCGGTGGCGATCTGCATCGCGGTCGGCGTCCCGCTCGCCTGGGTGGGGGCGCGCACCCGGCTGCCCGGCCGCGAAATCCTCGACGCGCTCACGACGCTCATCCTCGCCCTTCCCGGCACCGGGATCGGGATCGCCTACATGCGCGCCTTCCGCGAGCCGCTGCCCTGCATGCCGACCGCCCTGATCGGCCTGTGGATCGTGATCCCGCTCGTGCTCGGCGTGCGCCGGCTGCCCTACACGGTGCGCGGCACCTTCGCCTCGCTGCAGGTCGTCCACAAGTCCTTCGAGGAGGCCGGGGAGAGCGTGGGCGCAACGCGCCTGCAGACCTTTCGCAGCATCACGCTGCCCCTGATCTGGAAGGGAGTCCTCGCGGGGTCGCTCTATTCCTTCATCCTGGCCCTGCAGGAGGCCTCGGCGACGCTGCTGCTCGTCGTCCCGGGGCACGAGATGATGACGGTCGGCATCTTCAATTTCTACATCGGCGGCTCGGTGAACGAGGCCGCGGCGCTCGGGCTCATCCTGATCGCGCTCGGGGCGCTCTGTCTGTTCGTCATCAACCGCGTGGCGGGCGCCAAGATGGGCGGGGTGTTCGGCTGACCGCCGCGCCCCGTCGACGGGGCGCCGGAGCGCCGCCGCGGCGGCCTACGACCCCGGCCCGGCGGGGGCGGTGAGGATCCGGCTCGCGACACAGGCCCGGCAGGTGCCGGAGCGCACCCGCGCGGCGTCGGTGAGCGCGAGCACGCCGACCACCGCGGCCGGATCCCCGGCGTGGATGAAGAGCCGCTGCACGTCCTTCACGAACATGGCGCGGATCGCCTCGAAGAGCGGCGCCCCCTGGTCGAAGACGGCGACCGGCGCGCTCATGACCGCGCCCGCCGCCGTCGACAGCGGGACGCCGCGGCGGTAGGCGCGGACGAGGTCGGTCTTGGAGATCACCCCCCGCGCCTCCCCGCGGCCGCCGCGGACCAGCACGGCGCCGAACCGGTGGGCGGTCAGCCCCTCGATCACCCGGTCCAGGCCGGCGTCCTCCGGAAAGGCGACCACGTGCGCGGTCATCGCCTCGCGGACGGTCATCTCCTGCCCGCCGCCGGCATCCCCCGCGCCCGGCCGGCGCCGGCGGCTCTTCGGGCAGTCGCGGCAGATGCGGTAGAGGAGCGCCACGACGTCGGTGACCGAGAGCGTCCCGGCGATCGCGGCCGCCTCGGCGCCCCGCACGTAAAGCCGGTGGACCCCGTGGCGGCGCATGCGCTCGAGGGCCGCCTCGAGCTCGTCGTCCGGGCAGCAGGCAAGCGGCGGGCCGGTCATCACCGCCTCGAGCCGCTCGGCGGGGGAAAGCCCCGCGTAGTAGGCGCCGATCAGGTCGGTCTTCGAAACGACCCCCAGGGGGCGCTCGCCCCCGCCGCGGATGAGCAGTGCGTTCACCTTGAACTTGAGCAGGTGCCGGATGCCCTGGTCGATGGTGGCGGCGGCCGGCAGGCCGACCACCTGGCGGCGCATGGCGTCCCGGACGATGAGACCGCTCAGCACGTGGCGGGGCTGGACGAGCGGCATGGGGCGCCTACCGGAATTTTTTCAGCAGATGGTAGAAGAGGTCCGAGATGTAGACGATGCCGACCACCTCGCGCCCCTCGACGACGGGCAGCCGGCGGATGTGGCGCTTGATCATGAGGTCGGCGATCGCCAGCAGATGCGCCTCCGGTCCGACGGTGACCACCTCGGTGGTCATGAGCTCCTCGACCGGGATCGACTTGACGCGCTCGAGCAGCTCGTCGAAGGCCGCCGTGAGCGGCAGATCCTCCATCTCGCCCCAGAGGCCGGCGTGTTTGGGCCGCACGAAGAGCAGGATGTCGTACATCGAGAGCATGCCGACCAGCCGGTCCTCGGCGTCGGTCACCATCAGGCCGAAGATCTTCTTCCCCGCGGCCTCGGAGGCGGCGTGGAAGGCCCGGACCGCCTCGGCGATGCTCTGGTCGGGCTTGAGCGTTTGAAAGCGCCGCTCCATGATGTCGCGGGCACGCATGGAACCGGGCCCTCCTCCACCCGGAAAAAGCGCTTGGCAGCGCCCGCCATCCCGTTGTAAGGTCGGCGGCATGGACGACCAACCGCCACGCGCCCCGGCCGGCGTGCCGGTCGCGGTCTGGGACCTCCCCACGCGCCTGTTCCACTGGCTGCTGGTCGTGCTGGTGGCAGCGGCTTTCGCGACCGCCAAGGCCGGGGGCGCCTGGATGTTTTACCACCCCGCCTGCGGCGAGGCGCTGCTCGCGCTCCTGCTCTTCCGCCTCGTCTGGGGCTTCATCGGCAGCGCGCCCTCGCGCTTTGCCGCCTTCGTCGCCGGCCCGCGGCAGGTCCGCCGCTACGCGCGCACCCTCTTCGACCGGCAGGCCGAGCCGCATCTCGGCCACAACCCGCTCGGCGGCTGGTCGGTCCTCGCCATGCTGATCGCGCTGTTCCTCCAGGCGGCCACCGGGCTCTTCGCCGACGACGGCATCGCGACCGCCGGGCCCCTGGCCCGCTCGGTCGGCGCGGCGGCGAGCCGCCGGTTCACGGCGCTCCATTACTACAACCATTACGCGGTGGCGGGGCTCGCCGCGCTCCACATCGCCGCCGTGCTCTTCCACCTCGTCTGGAAGCGGGAGAACCTGATCGTTCCCATGCTGACCGGGGTCAAGCGCTGGCAGGGCGCCGGCGCCCCGCCCGGCGCGGCGCCGCGGCCCTTGTGGCTCGCGGCGCTCGCCGCCCTCCTCGGTGCGGGCGCCGTCTTCCTGTTGACGCGTTGGCCGCCCTGAGGCCGGCGCCGCCGCCGCCCGCTACTTGCGGCGGAAGTCGTCGTGGCAGGCTTTGCAGCTCGCCCCGGCGGCGCCGAAAGGCGCCCGGACGGCGGCAAGCCCGCCCCCTGCCCTGGCCGCGGCGAGGAGCTTGGCGATCTCGGCCTGGTTCGCGGCGGCGCGCCGCATGAAGTCGTCACGCTTGGCGAGCGCCTCGGGCTTCATCCCGCTGCCCTTGTCGCTTCCGGGCGCCATGAAGGCCTCCCAGGGAAGCGTCATGAGCGTCGCGACCAGCGCGGCGTCCTTTTCGAAGGCCTCCGGCGCGTAGGGGGCCTCCCCCTTGACCGCCGCCCCCATGCGCGCGAAGTGGGTGCCGACCACCGACATGACCGACTGGCGGTACTTGACGGCATCCTCGGTCTTGGCGAACTGGGCGAAGGCGCCGCCCGCGAGCAGCACCGCCGCCGGCAAGGCGACTGCGGCCAGAACCCGCTGCATCATCGATTCCCCCTCTCCCGCCGGCAGGGTTGAAACCACCGGGCTTGACCGGCATGCTCCGCCCGGCGCCGGGAGGCGGCCTCGCCGCCTCCCGCCTGGTCGCAGAGAGGGCTATCAGAATTCCTTTCCCTTGTCCATCCGGCGGGCGGCGGCGCGGCGGGCGGGCTCTAGATCCAGGCGATCCGCGGCGGCCGGCGCAGCGTCAGGCGGTGGTAGCGGAACTTGGGGTAGCCGACCATCACGGCGCCGAAGGCGCGGTGGCCGGCGGGCAGCCCGAGCGCCTGGAAGAGCGGCGGGTGGGCGTTGACCGCCGAGTAGAAGTAGCCCCCCCAGCAGGCTCCCAGCCCGAGCTGGGGGGCGAAGAGCTCGAGGTAGCTGAGCGCCAGCGCGGTGTCCTCGGCGCCAAAAGGGTAGCTTTTGTCGGCATGCGCCACGATGACGTGCGGCGCCCCGCGGCAGACCCGCTCGATCCCCTGGTCCCAGGCCGCGACCACCCGCGGGAAGGCCGCGGCCGCGGCCCGCTCGGGATAAGCCTGCATCACGGTGCGCATCCACTCGACGACCATGCCGGCGAGCCGGCGCACCTCGGCGGGCTCCTCAACCACCGTCCAGTTCCAGGGCTGGCTGTTCTTGGCCGACGGGGCCGCGCAGGCGATCTCGATCAGCTTTTCGAGCTTGGCACGCTCGACGGGCTTCTCTCGGAAGACGCGGATCGAGCGGCGGCCGCGCAGAAACTGCTCGGCCTGCTCGCGGCTGAGCTGGAGCTCCTTTTCGATCGGCGGGCACTGCTCGGGCGCCATGCCCGCCAGGCGGAAGGCGCCGGTCGGGCAGACCGCGACGCAGTGGCCGCAGGCGAGGCAGTAGTCCGCGAAATCGGGGCCGGCGGCCGGAACGGGGTCGGGATCGCCCAGGCGGATCACCTGGGTGGGGCACTCCGCCGCGCAGAGGCCGTCGCGCTGACATTTGTCGAAATCCACGTCGAAGGTCGCCATGACGGTCTTTTACTTCCTTTTCGCCGGACTTTCAACCCGCCGCCATGCAGCTTGCAAAGGGCGCCGGAACCGTGCTATCCGATTCGACTCACAGGGTGACCGCTGAAAAACCATGAAGACCCTCGCCCTTAAGAAAGGCTACCACCTGAGGCTCGCCGGGAGGCCCGGCGACGGGCTGCGCGAGCTTCCCCGGCCGGCGCGCGTCGCCGTCGAGCCGGAGCGGCTTCGGCTTTCGCGGCCGCGGCCGCGGGTCAAGGTCGGCGACCAGGTCAAGGCGGGCGGCCTGCTCTTCGCGGACCAGACGCGGCCCGAGATGCCGCTGCGCTCACCGGGCGGCGGGCGGGTCGAAGCCGTCGAGTTCGGTCCCCGGCGGCGGCTCAAGCGGATCGTCGTCGCGCTCGACCCCGAGGAGGCGTTCGAGGAGTTTCCACCGCTCGACCCCGGGGAAATCGAGCGCATCCCGCTCGCGGCGCTCCGCGAGCGGGTGCTCGGAAGCGGGCTGTGGCCGCTTGTCCGCGAGCTCCCCTTCCGATGCCCCGCCCGGCCGGAGCTCAAGCCCGCGGCCGTCTTCGTCCACCTGGACAACTTCGAGCCCTTCCACCCCCGCCCGGAGATCTATCTGAAGGGCGCCCACGAGCGGTTCGAATGCGGGCTGCGGGTGCTCGGACGGCTGGCCGAGGCGCCCGTCCGGGTGACGGCCGGCGCGGAGAGCCTGGCGGCGCTGAACGGGATGCCGGTGCGCGTGACCCACGCCGTCGCGGGCCGCTACCCCGCCCACGACCCCGGCGTCCTGCTCTTCCGCACCAAGCGCTCGGCCGAAGAGAACCGCGCGTGGTTCCTGGACGGGCAGGCGGTTCTGCTCTTGGCCGAGCACCTCCTCACGGGGCGCTACCCCACGCGGCAGGTGGTCGCGGTCGGCGGACCGGCCGCCCGCGAGCCGATGCATGTGCGGGCCCGCATCGGGCAGCCGGTGGCCGAGCTCGCCCCCGGGCAGGGGGCCGAAGCCGGCGTCGAGCGCCTGGCCGGCGGCATCTTCACCGGGCATGCGGTCGCCGCCGACGCCTTTCTCAACCTGGACGAAACCGCGCTCCTACTGCTGCCGGAGATCCGTCCGGCCGAGCTCCCCTTCGCCTGGGCGCTGCCGGGAAGCCGGACCCCGAGCTATTCGCGCGCCTTCCTCTCGGCCTTCCTGCCGCCGCGCGAGCGGGCCGTCAACCTCGACCGGCACGGGGGGCTGCGCGCCTGCATCCAGTGCGGCTTCTGCCCGCGGGTGTGCCCCGTCGACATCCTGCCCCAGCTCGCCTACAAGGCGCTTCACGCCGGGGAGATCGAGGAGGCGCTCGCCCACGGCCTGCTCGACTGCGTCGAATGCGGGCTGTGCTCGTTCGTCTGCCCCTCCAAGATCGAGTTGGCCGAAACCTTCCGCGCCGCCCGGCGGCGCTACCTGGACGAGATGCGCTGACGCCATGGGCCCGATCCAACGCTTTTTCGACTCGCAGCGCCGGCACTTCCAGAAGGGCGGGCGCCTCGAGAAGTATTATTTCGTCTTCGAGAACATCGAATCGGTGTTTTACGCCCCGCGCCAGCCCGCCGCGAGCCCGCCCCACGCGCGCGACGCGCTCGACGTCAAGCGCTTCATGTTCCTGGTCCTGGTCGCGCTGTTCCCCCACTACGCCTTCGGGGTCTACAACGTGGGCCGCCAGTCGCGCCTGGCGGCCGGCCTGGCCCCGGACTTCTGGCCGGTCGTCGGGATCGGACTCGCCGCGGTCGCGCCGATGGTGGTCGTCACCTACGCCGTCGGCTATTTCTGGGAGGCGCTTTTCGCGAGCGTGCGCCGCCACGAGATGAGCGAGGGGCTTTTCGTCACCTGCGCCCTCTTCCCGCTCACCCTGCCCCCGACCCAGCCGCTGTGGCAGGTGGCGCTCGGCATCTCCTTCGGCATCGTCATCGGCAAGGAGATCTTCGGCGGGACCGGCCGCAATTTCCTCAACCCCGCGCTCACGGGCCGCGCCTTCCTCTACTTCGCCTATCCGGCGCAGACCAGCGGCGATGCGGTCTGGACCGTGCTCGCCCCCGGGGCGGCCGTGAACGCCGTGAGCGGGGCGACCCCGCTCGCCGTCGCCGCCGCGGTCGAGGACGGAAGCGTCCCCCAGGCGCTCGCCGGGGCCGGCTACGACTTGGCCCGGCTCTTCTTCGGGCTCTACCCCGACGCGATCGGCGCCTCCTCCACCTTTCTGTGCATCCTGGGGGCCCTGTTTCTGATCGGCGTCGGGGTGGCCGACTGGCGCATCATCTGCGGGGACATCCTCGGGATCCTCGGGGTGGGGTTCGCCCTCAACCTCCTTGCGCCGGCGGGCGGCGCGCCTTATCTGATGCTCAACCCGTTCTACCACCTGCTGATCGGGGGGGCGGCCTTCGCGATCGCCTACATGACGACCGACCCGGTCTCGGCCCCGGCCCTGCCGCGGGCGCGCTTCGTCTACGGCCTGTTGATCGGGGGGCTCACGGTCCTGATCCGCGTCTTCAATCCGGCCTTCCCCGAGGGGATCGGGATCGCGGTTCTCTTCATGAACTGCTTTGCGCCGCTGCTCGACGAAGTCGAGGTCAAGGTGCGGCTCAAGCGGCGGGTGCCGAATGTCTGAGAGCGCCGCGCGGGTCAACCGCCCCATGTCGAACAGCCTGAAAACCGTTTTATACGCCCTCGGCCTGTGCCTCGCCTGCAGCCTGCTGCTCACCGCGGCCTCGAGCGGCCTGAAGCCTAAGCAGGAAAGAAACGTCCTGATCGACCGCCACCGCAACATTCTGGTCGCCGCCGGGCTCTTGAACGAGGCGCACCCCGCGCGGCCGGCGCAGATCGAGGCGCTCTACGCCGAGCGGATCCGCCCGCTGTGGGTCGACCCCGCCGGGCGCATCGTGCCCGAAACGGACCCCGGCGGCGGGCCGGCGCGGCTGCCGATCTACCTCTCCGTCCAGGGCGAATCGGTCGAGGGCTACATCATCCCGATCGACAGCCGGGGCCTCTGGGGGCCCATCCGCGGCTACATCGCGCTTGCCCGGGACGGGAAGACGGTCGCGGGGTTTTCGGTCTACCAGCACGCCGAGACCCCGGGGCTCGGCGGCGAGATCGAAAAGAAGTGGTTCCGCGACAACTGGGTCGGCAAGCAGATCGCCACCCAGCAGGGAAAATTCGTTTCGGTCGGCATCGCCAAGGGGCGGGCGGAGGAGACCGTCCCCCGGGAGGAGCAGCCGCACTACGTCGACGGGATCAGCGGCGCGACCCTGACCGGGAAATACCTTTCGGCGGGCGTCCGCGACACGCTCAGCCGCTACGAGCCGGTCTCGATCCGCTTCCGCCAGAACCAGATCCGGGAGCTCGGGGCGCTCGCCCCCGGCGCCCGGCCGTAAGCCCGAACGGAGCAGCTCATGAACGTGATCGTCGCCCGGCCCTGGTCGGCCCTCCGGCGGACGGCCGCCTTCAAGGAGATCGCCAAAGCCCTGTGGCGGTCGAACCCGATTTCGAAGCAGATCCTCGGCATCTGCTCGGCGCTCGCCGTCACGGTGCAGATGGAGACCGCCCTGGTGATGGGGGCGGCCTTGACCCTGGTGGTGGCCTTCTCCTGCCTGGCCGTCTCGCTCCTGCGCCGGGGGATCCCCCGCAACATCCGCATCATCGTCCAGATCAGCGTCGCCGCCACGCTGGTCATCATCGCCGACGAGCTCCTCAAGGCCTACGCCTACGCGGTGAGCCGCAAGCTGTCGGTCTTCGTCGGGCTGATCATCACCAACTGCATCGTCCTCGGCCGCACCGAGGCCTTCGCCATGAACAACCCGCCGGGGAAGTCCTTCCTCGACGGGCTGGCGAACGGCCTGGGGTACAGCTCGGTCCTCGTGGGGGTCGCGTTTTTGCGCGAGCTCTTGGGCTCCGGCCGGGTGCTCGGCTTCCCCGTGGTCCCGGAGGCCTTCTACCGCGCAGGATACGTCAACAACGGGCTGCTCGTGCTCGCGCCGGGGGCCTTCATCATGATCGGGCTCTTCGTCTGGCTCGAGCACACGCTCCTGGAGAAGAAGTAGCCGTGGACGGGCTCGTCGGCATCGCGGTCAACTCGATTTTCGTCGGCAACATCCTGCTCGCCTACTTTCTCGGGATGTGCTCCTTCCTCGCGGTCTCCCGCAATCTCAAGACCGCGGCGGGGCTCGGGGTGGCGGTGGTCTGCGTCATGACGATCACCACCCCGATCAACTGGGCGATCTACCACGGCCTGCTCGCCCCGGGGGCGCTCGCCTGGGCGGGGCTGCCGGAGGCCGACCTCGGCTTTCTCAAGCTGATCCTCTTCATCGCGCAGATCGCGGCCATCGTGCAGATGCTCGAGATGGTGATCGACCGCTACTCGCCCGCGCTCTACACGGCGCTCGGGGTCTATCTCCCGCTGATCACGGTGAACTGCGCGATCCTCGGCGTCTCGCTCTTCATGGTCGAGCGGCGCTACGACTTCGCCGAGACCGTGGTCTTCGGCGCCGGGTCGGGGCTCGGCTGGTGCCTCGCCATCGTGGCCATGGCGGCGATCAACAAGAAGCTGCGCTACGCCGACATTCCCCGGGGGCTTCAGGGCTTCGGGTCGAGCATGATCGTGACCGGCCTGATCGCGATCGGCTTCATGATGTTCGCCGGCATCGGCCCCTGACCGAGGGAAACCATGACGATCTACATCCTCAGCGCGGCCGTCTTCGCCGCCGTGATCCTGGTGCTCGTGGCGGTGCTGCTCCTGGTCGAATCCCGCGTCGTCCAGAAGGGCGAGCGCACGATCACGGTGAACGACGACCCGCAGCGGCGCCTGAAGGCGCCGGTCGGGCGCACGCTGCTCGCGGCGCTCGCCGAGAACGGGATTTTTCTCCCCTCGGGGTGCGGCGGCGGCGGCTCCTGCGGGCTGTGCAAGTGCCGGGTGGAGTCGGGCGGCCGCGACCTCATGCCCACGGAACTCGCGCATCTCACGCGCCGCCAGCGCCTGGAAGGGGTCCGCGTCGCCTGCCAGCTCAAGGTGAAGGAGGACATGCGCATCCGGGTCCCGGAGGAGATCCTGGAGATCCGCAAGTACACGGCGACGGTCGTCTCGAACGAGAACGTCGCGACCTTCATCAAGGAGCTCATCCTCAGGCTCGACCCGGGCCAGTCGCTTCACTTCAAGTCCGGCGCCTACGTCCAGATCGACATCCCGCCCTACCACGCCGCCTTCAAGGACTTCAGCGTCCCGCAGAGCTACCGCGCGATGTGGGACCGCTACAAGCTCTGGAGCCTGGTGGCGCGCGTCGAGGAGCCGGTCTACCGGGCCTACTCGATGGCGAGCACCCCCACCGAGGAGCTTCTGCGCTTCACGATCCGCATCGCCACCCCGCCGCCGGGGGCCGGCGAGGCCCCGCCGGGAGTCGGCTCCTCCTACGTCTTCAGCCTCAAGCCGGGGGATAAGGTGACGCTCTCCGGGCCCTTCGGGGAGTTCTTCATCAAGGAGACGGAGCGCGAGATGTGCTTCATCGGCGGCGGGGCCGGGATGGCGCCCATGCGCAGCCACATCTTCGACCAGCTCCTGCGCGTCCAGACCGGGCGGCGCATCACCTTCTGGTACGGGGCGCGCTCGCGCTCCGAGATGATCTACGACGAGGAGTTCCGGGAGCTCGCCGCGCGCTTCCCGAACTTCACCTACACGGTCGCGCTCTCCGAGCCCCTGCCCGAGGACCGCTGGGAGGGGCCGGTCGGCTTCATCCACCAGGTGGCGCACGACCTCTACTTGAGCCGCCACGAGGACCCGGGCGAGATCGAGTACTACCTCTGCGGGCCGCCGATGATGCTCCGGGCGGTCGAGCGCATGCTCGATTCGCTCGGCGTCGACCCCGACATGATCGCCTACGACGAGTTCGGTTGACGGCCGAACGGCCGGGATACCGCCGAGCGACGCTTCAGGTCGGTCCCCTTAACCTTTTCAGAAAGGATGCCCCATGCACGCCAAGACCTATGCTCCCGGCGAACCGTATGCCTATCCGCTCATCCTGAAGAAGCTCCTGCCGACCCCGCTCGTGAACAGCCCCGAGCGCGAGATCGTCTACCGCGGCGCCTTCCGCACGGACTACCGCGGCCTGAACGCGCGCATCGGCAAGCTCGCGAACGCCCTGGCGGGGCTCGGCGTCGGCCCCGGCGACGTGGTCGCGGTCATGGATTTCGACAGCCACCGCTACCTCGAGTGCTTCTTCGCCGTCCCCGGCATGGGGGCGGTCCTGCAGACGGTCAACTGGCGCCTGTCGCCGGAACAGGTCCTCTACACCCTCAACCACGCCGGGGCGAAGGCGGTCGTCTTAAACGCCGCGTTCCTGCCGCTTTTCAGCGCCGTGCGGGGAAAGCTGGAAACGGTCCGGACCGTCGTCCTCATCGCCGAGGGGGGCGAGCGGCCGCAGACCGAGCTCGAGTTCGCGGGCGAGTACGAGGAGCTTCTCGCGGCGGCCGACGCCGGCTACCGCTTCCCGGACCTCGACGAAAACACCCGGGCGACCACCTTCTACACGACCGGCACCACCGGGAACCCCAAGGGGGTCTTCTTCTCCCACCGGCAGCTCGTGCTGCACACGCTCGCCACCGCCGTCGCCGTCGGCGCCTACCACACCACCGGGCGCTTCCGCTCGAACGACGTCTACATGCCGCTCACCCCCATGTTCCACGTCCACGCCTGGGGCATCCCCTATGTCGCGACGCTCCTCGGGGTGAAGCAGGTCTATCCGGGGATGTACGAACCGGCGACGATCCTCAAGCTGATCGCCGCCGAGAAGGTCACCTTCTCCCACTGCGTGCCCACCATCCTGCAGATGCTGCTCACCAGCCCCGCGGCGGAGCAGGTCGACCTCTCGGGGTGGAAGTGCATCATCGGCGGCGCGCAGCTTCCCCGCGGGCTCGCCCGGATGGCGCGCGCCCGCGGGATCGAGGTGAACGTGGGCTACGGGATGTCCGAGACCTGCCCCATCATCAGCCTCGCGAACCCCAAGGAGTCGATGCTCGGCTGGGACGAGGAGCGGCTGCTCGACATCGTGACCAAGACCGGCAAGCCCGTCCCGCTGGTCGAGCTCGAGGTCTTCGACGCCGAGGACCGCCCGCTGCCCCACGACGGGAAGGCGACCGGCGAGGTCGTCATGCGCGCCCCCTGGCTCACGGCGGGCTACGCCCGGGACCCGGAGCGCTCGGCCGAGCTGTGGCGCTCGGGGTGGCTGCACAGCGGGGACGTCGGCTATTTCGACACCGAGGGCTACCTGCAGATCACCGACCGCATCAAGGACGTGATCAAGAGCGGCGGGGAGTGGATCAGCTCGCTCGACCTCGAGAACCTCCTCAGCCAGCACCCGGCGGTCCTCGAGTCGGCCGCGATCGGCGTGAAAGACGAGAAGTGGGGCGAGCGGCCGCTTTGCGTCGTGGTGCTCAAGCCGGAGTTCAAAGGCCGGGTCGACGCCGCGGAGCTGAAGAAGTTCATGGCGGCCTTCGCCGAACAGGGCAAGCTGCCGCGCTACGCGGTCCCCGACCGCTACGAGTTCGTCGACGCCCTGCCCAAGACGAGCGTCGGCAAGCTCGACAAGAAGGTCATGCGCCAGCAGCTGCGCTGAGCCGGCCGCCCCGGGCGCCCGGGGACCGGCGCAAGGTCGACCTCGCCGGAGACGGTGCTCATGGAAGCCCTCTCGCTGGAACAGGTGTTCGACCTTCTGGGAACCCGGCGGGTGCCGGGCGAGCCGCCGCAGCTGCGCGCGCTCGCCATCCGCCTGGCCGAGCTGATCGAGCTGAACGGCGAGGCGTGGGTCCGGGAAAACCGCTGCCGGCTGCTCGCGGAATGGAAGCGCGCCGTGAGCGAGCCGTGAGGCGCCCCGGCTCCCGCGTCCGCGCGGCTGTCAACTGAAAGGACCCCGTCATGACGAAGCTCTTCGAACCGTTTCCCCTCGCCACGCTCACGCTCCCCAACCGCTTCGTGCGCTCGGCGACCTGGGAGGGCCTCGCCGCCCCCGACGGCGCGGTCACCCCCAGGCTCGCCGAACTCGTCGCGGCCCTCGCCCGCGGCGGGGTGGGGCTCATCATCAGCAGCCACGCCTATGTCCGGCCGGAGGGGCAGGCCGGCCCGGGGCAGCTCGGCGCCTATTCCGAAGCGCTCGTCCCCGGCCTGGCGCAGATGGCCGCGGCCGCCCACGCCCACGGCGCCAAAATCGTGCTGCAGCTCGCCCACGCCGGCGCGCTCGCCGCGACCGCGCTGACCGCCAGGCCCGCCTGGACGGTCTCCGGTTCCGAGGCGGCCGGCGCTCCGCCGCCGCACGTCATGACCGCGGCCGACATCGGCGAGCTCGCGGCCGCCTTCGCGGCGGCCGCCGCGCGCGCCCGGTCGGCCGGCTTCGACGGGGTCCAGATCCACGCGGCCCACGGCTATCTCCTGAGCCAGTTCCTCTCCCCCCGGCACAACCGGCGCAGCGACGGCTACGGCGGCGGGATCGAAAACCGGGTGCGCGCCCTCTGCGAGGTGCTCGCGGCCGTGCGCGGTGCGGTCGGCCGCGGGTTCCCGGTATGGATGAAGATGAACGGGCAGGACTTCGTCGAGGGGGGGCTCGAAACCGCGGAGGCGCTCGCCGCGGCGCTGACGCTGGAAAAGGAGGGGCTGGACGCGCTCGAGCTGAGCGGGGGCTGGGCGGGAAGCCTCCGGCGCTCGCCCGCCCGGGTGGGGATCGCCTCCGCCGAGCGCGAGGCCTACCACCGCGAGGAGGCGGAGGCCTTCCGGAAAAAGCTCCGCCTTCCGCTCGCGCTGGTGGGCGGGATCCGCTCCTTCGAGACGGCCGAGCGCCTGGTGGCCGACGGCCTCTGCGACCTCGTCTCCATGAGCCGCCCCTTCATCCGCGAACCGGACCTCGTGCGCCGCTGGCAGTCGGGCGACCTGCGTCCGGCGCTCTGCCGCTCCGACAACCGCTGCTTTCAGCCGGCGCGCGACGGCGAGGGGATCTATTGCGTCACCGCGGCGCGCGAGGCGCGGAAAGCGCCGGCGGACGGCTGAAGGCTACCCGCCGGAAAGGCAGCGGCGGCGGAGCGCCTCGGGAAAGCGCTCGATCGCGTAGCGCAGCATCGTGCGGGGCATCGCGCGGCCGTTCGCCGCGAGAAACGCCTCGAGGGCCCCGCGGTCCCGTTTGCCGACCTCGCGCAGCATCCAGCCGCAGGCCTTGTGGATCAGCTCCTCGGGGTCCGCCAGGAGGCGGTGCGCAATGGCCAGCGTGTCGTCGAACTGCCCCCGGCGGATGAAGGCGAAGGTCGCGACCATCGCGATGCGCCGCTCCCAGAGGATGGGCGAGGCGGCCAGGCGCCGGAGCATTCCGCGCGGCCGCTCGAGGAGATGGGCGCCCACGATGTGCGGCGCGGAGACGTCCACGAGGTCCCAGCTGTTGATGCCGCGGGTGTTTCCGAGGTAGAAGCGGAAGATCCCGCCGCGCTCCCGCGCGCCGGCGCGGGCGTACTGCCGCATCAGGATGAGAAGCGCGACCATGCGGTCCTCGTGCCAGGCGGCGTGGAGCAGCGCCTCGACCTCCGCGCGCCCGAGCGCCGCATGCGCTTTGGCTAGCTGCCGCAGCACCGGAACGCGGATTCCGCGAAACCGGTCCCCCTCGCCGTACTCCCCCGGCCCGGTCTTGAAGAACCGGCTGAGGATCGCCGCCCGTGCGGGATCCTCCCGCCGCTCGAGCTCGATCAGGATGGACGCCAATTCGGCGGAATCAGATGCCGGCATGCGCTTTCCTCCGGGTGACGGCGCGCGGCCGCCGCGACGTCCGCGGGCACGCGCTTTGGACTGCCGGACCGGTACCATGGAGGCCGCCGCGAGTAAAGCCTCGGGCGGACGCCCGGCCCTCGATCGCCCTTCCGGCCCCGCCGCGGGTTGTCAAGCGCTGTCAAGTGGCGTCAATTGCTGTCAAGTAACGTAAAAGTCTGAAATAATATGAAATTCTTATTGACATTGCCTCGATCTTTCTTTAGCATGCACCGCGACGGCCGGCGTTCACGCGCCGGCTCGTCCCCGCGGCGAGAGAAGCTTACGCCCGCGCCGTTCCAATAGACGATCGCTACGGGACAGGAGGTCCGATCCGATCGCCAGAGCCTCGTCCGGGACGCTTCCCGGAGGAGATCGGCGTGGCACCATCGGCGTTCAACCTGGCCCATCGCGACCGCCGCTTCGCCCGGCTGCGCCGCTTCGGCGGCCGCGACCCGCTCGGCCCGGGCGAGTCCCTCGCGCTCCTCGCGATTTCGCTTGCGGGCCTGGCCATCCTCTGTCTCCTCCAGCCGGACCGCTCCCTGCCGGCGCCCGCCCCGGCGGCCTTTTCGCGCCACAGCGCGGCGCGGCCGAACACTCTCTTTCGCCCCCCCGAAGGGGCCGCCGCCTGGATCATGGGCGATCGCGATGCGGCCGCGACCTTCGATAGCCCTGCGCTCCGGCGCTCGGGGCCCATCCACGCCGGCAGCGACAACCCGGCGTGGCCGATCAGCGGGCTTTCGGACGCCACGCTCTACTTCTGGCGGGTGAAGTCGAGCGACGGGTTGTCCGAAAGCCCCTGGTCGGTTACCGGGTTCTGCGTGAACCTGTCGAACGACGCCCCGCGCGCGCCGGCGATCCGCAGCCCGGGGAGGGCGGCGCCGGGGTGGGCACCCTGACCCCGGCGCCCGGGGTGCCGCCGTCGGCCTCGGTCCGCCCGTCGGGCGGCCCATCACGCCGGCCGTTGCCGCGCGTCGAGCGCGGCGAGGATTTCCTCGGCCGAGGGATGCCCGGCCGGGTCGTCGGCCGGCCGGCTGAAAACGATCCCGCCCTGGCGGTCGATGATGAAGACCCCCGGCAGCTGGCGCAGGTCTCCGACCGGCATTCCCGCTCCGTGCCCGCGGGCGACGGCGGCCAGCCCCTTCAGCGCCAGGGCCGGGGAGAGCGCCTTCCACGCGGGCATCGATTTGAGCGCGAAGGCTTGGTAAAGTTTCTTTTGGGGGTCGGCGACCATGGGGAAGGGCACGTCGAACCGCTCTTTGAACTGCGTGCACTCCGCAGGCGACCCCATGCCGACCAGAAGCACGTTCGCGCCGGCCTTTTCGAACCGGCTTCGGTTGCGGCGCAACTGCGCCACCTGCTCGCGGCAGAAGGGTCAGCCGAAATGCCGCAGGAACACCAGGACCAGGGGCCTGTTTTTCCAGAACGTTTTCAGGTCGACGGCGGTTCCATCCGAAAGGGTCACGCGAACCTGGGGGCATCGTCGGATTTCCGCGAGCATGTCCGGATCCTCCCTTGAAGGCAGTTGAAAAACTCCCGCGCGAACCGCAATGGCGGCCGCTCAGGCCGTTGCCGGCTCCGCGCTTCGAGATAGCTCTCGGCCGAACTCCTCCAGCCCGTTGACGATTACGCCGCCGGCGGCCTCTACGGCCGGAGCCGCCGCGGCCGCGGCGCGGCCTCCGACGAAAAGCCTCGTGCGGCGCCCGATGAGGGATCTCAGCCTGCCGATCTCCCCGCCGATCGCCTGCCCGCCGGTCGTGCAGGTGATGCTCAGGGCGACGGCCGCGGCACGGGTCAACGCCGCCGCCGCGGCGATCTCCTCGGCCGGGAGGCCCGCGCCGAAGTAGTCGGCTCTCCAGCCCCAATCGGTCGCGGTGAGCGCGGCGGCGAGCGCGCCGATCTCGCAGCTCTGACCGGCGGGCGTCCCCACCACCAAACGGGGGGCGGCCTCCGGGCGCGGGGTGCGCACAAGCTGCCCGTGGAGGAAATCCCGCACCACGGCGGTGGCCAGGTGCTCGTGGGCGATCCGCAGATCTCCATGCGCCCAGGCGCTGCCGATCCCCTCCATCAGGGGGCCGACGAGCCGGCAAAGCAAGGCCGGCCGCGACAGCGCCACCGCGGCGCTGTCCAAGGCCGCGCGCAGGGCGGCGGGATCGAGCCGGTGAACGGCCGCGAAGCAGGCGTCGAGCAGGGCCTTCTCGGCCGCCGGCCCCAGCGGGAGCAGCACGGCATCGTCGCGGCGATCGGCTCGTGCGCCGGCGCTCGGCTGCAGCTGCTTGAGCCGCGTCTCCTCCAGCACGCTGGCCGTGGCGATGCGCTGCCCCCGGGAGCGGGCCTCCTTCAGAAGCAGAAGGTGCTCGATATCCTTTAGCGAGTAGAGCCGGCGGTTCTTCTCGGTCCGCTCCGGCGCGACCGCCCGGTAGCGGCGCTCCCAGGCGCGGATGACATGCGGCGAGAGACCCGTCGCCCGGGCGGCGTAGCCGATGGGGTATAGCTTGCGGTGGGGCACGGAAGACGCCTCGGTCCGCTCGGGGTTTCCGCCGGGCGGAGGCGCAGCCGTCGGCCCCGCCCCCGCGCGGCGGGCTCAAGGACTCGGTTGCCGGAATCAGCGGTTCAGATCGCTCTCGAGCATCGCTTCCACCCGGAGCTGATTGGAGCGCCAGACGTTGTTTTCGTTGGCAAAGGCTTCGATGTTGACGTTGGTAAGGTGAGCCGCCATCTGGAGATCCTCGGCGGCATGGTCCTCCTTGCCCAGCTTGGCGAAGAGCGCCGCCCGGCTGTGATAGGCGGCACCGTACTCCGGTCTGAGCTCGATCGCCCTGTTCAGATCCTCGAGCGCCCCCTCCCGATCGCCCTGGGCCTCCCGGGCAAGCGCACGCAGGTGAAGCGCCCGGGCGTAGCCCGGGTCGACGGCGAGCGCCCGGCTGAAATCCTCGATGGCCGGTTCGGGGTGGTTCATCTTGAGGTGCGCCGTTCCGCGGGTCACCAGCCCCAGCTTGTGGCCGGGATCCTTGTCCAGCACGTCGTTCAGCAGCGCGATGCTCTTCCCGAAATTGTTCTTCAGAAACTCGGACATGGCATATGCGAAAAGATCGTCTCTTTCGACGGTTGCGGTCATGTTCGCCTCCTGCGGCGGTTGGGGTTTTGTATATATTTTGTCTAAAAATTTTTAGACAAAGATAGAACCACTCCAAGCCATGTCAAGTGCAAGGGGAAAAAAGAAAGCATCCCGCGGGCCGCAACGGCGCAAGGCGGTGCTGCAGAGGGGGGGGGCGGCCGGGCGCCGTCTCGATCGGCCGTTTATTGGGATTCTCCAGCCGCTTCCGACCAGCCGCCTCCGGCCGCCTTGTAGATCGCGATCAAGCCGGTGGCCAGGGCGGCGCTGCTCACGGCAAGGCTCTCCTCGGTGAGAAAGAGGGAGCGCTGGGCGTCGAGAACGTTCAGGAAGTCCGTCTGGCCCTCCGTGTAGAGGACCTTCGCCAGGCGAACGGCCCGGCGGTTCGCCTCGACGGCCGCGACCAGGTCCGCCCGCCGCTCCTGCTCCTTGGTGACCTGGATCAGCGCATCCTCGACCTCCCGGAGCGCGCCGATCACGGAGCGCTGGTAGGCGACGGCCGCCTGGTCCGCTAGGGCCTCCTGCTGCGCGATGGCGGCCTGCGTGCGGCCGGTGTCGAAAAGCCGCCAGCTCACCGCCGGTCCGAATGACCAGAAGCGCTGCGGCCAGGTGAGCCAGGCGCTGAAATCCCCGGCGCGCATCCCGGCCGCTCCCGACAGCGTGAATTTCGGAAAGAGCTCGGCGACCGCCACCCCGATGCGGGCGGTCGCCGCTTGGAGCTCGCTTTCGGCCCGGCGGATGTCCGGCCGCCGCCGCAGCAGGTCCGAGGGCAGGCCGACGGGGGCCGGCGGCGGGTGCACCGGAAGCGGCGCGGGGGGATCGAGCTCCGCGATGAGCGCCCCCGGCTCGACGCCGAGCAGGATGCCGAGCGCATGGATGCGCTGCCGCGCCGCCGCCTCGAGCGGCGGGATCAGCGCGGAGGTGGTGGCCACCTGGGCCTCGGAGTTGGCGACATCGAGGCCGCTCGCGAAGCCGCCCTCGAAGCGCTGGCGGGTGAGCCGCGCGCTGTGGGATTGGATTTCGAGGTTGCCGCGGGCGATCGCGGCCCGCTGCTGCAGGGAGCGCAGCTCGATGTAGCTGCGCGCGACCTCGGCGGCCAGGCTGACGAGGATGTCGCGCCGGTCTTCCACCGCCGCGCGCAGCTCGGCGTCGGCGGCCTCGACCCCGCGCCGGATCCCGCCGAAGAGGTCGATCTCCCAGCCGGCGTCGAAGCCGGCGTCGTAGACGTTCGCGATGGTCGCGGCCTCCCGGGCGAGCCGGGAGTCCGAGGAGAGCCCCGGCGAGCGGCTGCGCCGGAAGGAGCCGCCGGCGTCGAGCGCCGGCCCGAGCCCCCCGAGGGCGATTCCCCGCGCCGCACGCGCCTGCCGGATGCGCGCCTCGGCCTGCTGGAGCTCGAGGTTCTGGGAAAGCGCCCGCTCCTCGAGGGCGGTCAGCTGCGCATCACCGAATACCTGCCACCAGCGCGCCAGCTCGGCGTCGCTAGATTCCGGCGATCGGACCGCACCCTTTTCCGGTGGCGTCTGCGCCGCCGACCAGCCGGCCGGCACGCTCGCCTGCGGCGGGATGAAATCGGGGCCGACCGTGCACCCCGACCCCCCGCACAGCCAGGCCGACAACGTGATGGCCGCAAGCAGGCCCCTGGGTCTTGAGTTTCTCCGCTCCGCCAGGCTTTTCGAAACCATCGCAAGCATGCCGCCGTCCGATTGCGCCGTCCCTCCCCGTGCCGGGCAGCTCCTTCCCCTCATGGCGGCCGGGCGCCAGACCGCACGAAAAACCGCCTCGCCGGCGCCGCTCACTCGTAGCGCAGCGCGTCGATCGGATCGAGCCGCGAGGCCTTCCAGGCCGGGTAGAACCCGAAGACGATGCCCACCCCCGCCGAGACCAGCACCGCGGCCGCGATGGCCGCCGGCGAGGTCTCGACCGGCCAGCGCAGGAAAAATTCAACGAGCCGCGAGCCCCCCTGCCCGAGGAGGATCCCGAATCCGCCTCCCAGCAGGCACAGGACCACGGCCTCGACCAGGAACTGCCGCAGGATGTCCCGGGCCCGCGCGCCGACCGCCATGCGCAGCCCGATCTCGCGCGTGCGCTCCGTGACCGAGACGAGCATGATGTTCATGATCCCCACCCCGCCGACCAAAAGCGAGATCATCGCGACGGCGAGCAGCAGGTTCGTCATCATCCGGGTGGTGGCAGCGAGCGTGTTGGTGAGCTCGGTCATGTCGCGGATGGTGAAGTCGTCCGGCTGGCCTTCGCGGATGCGGTGGCGCTCGCGCAGCAGCTCGGTGATCTGGCCGATCGCCGCCGGGATCTCCTCGGCGCTGCGCGCCGCGACCAGGACCTGGTCGACGTTGGCGAAGCGCACGAGGACCGGGGTGTTCGCCGCCTGGGACTCGGAGGGCTTGGGGTAGGGCACGGTCGCGCCCCCGGGATAGACGGCCGCCGGCGACCGCGCCGCGCCGGAAGCCGCCGCGCTCTGATTGACCGCGCCGAGCGGGGAGCCGGTGACGCGGTACTTGATGGTGGTCCAGGGGGCGAGCAGGATGTCGTCCTGGTCGGAGCCCATCATGTTCGCCCCCTTCGCGGCGAGCACCCCGACGACCCGGAAGGCAACGCTCTTCACGCGCACCTCGCGTCCCACGGGGGACTCGCCGGCGAAGAGCTCGCGGGCGAGCGTCTGGCCGATCAGGCAGACCTTGTTCGAGTTGAGGACGTCGCGCTCGCTGAAAACGTCCCCTTCGGCCACGCTCCAGTCGCGAATGTCGAGGAAGGCGGCCGTGGTGCCGATCATCTGCTGGGGGACCCAGTTGCGGCTGCCGTAGACGACCTGGGTCCGGGCGCGCACGATGGGGGCCATACTGCGGACCGCCGGGCATTCGCGCAGGATGGCCTCGCCGTCCTCCGGGGTGAGCGTCGTCACGGTGCCCGCCCCGAAGCTCACCCCGCCGGAGGCGGCCGTTCCGGGCACGACCAGGAGCACGTTCGCCCCCATGGTGGCGATCGAGCGGCGGATCGCCGCCGAGGAGCCCGTGCCGATCTCCATCATGGCGATCACGGCCCCGACCCCGATCACGATGCCCAAGGTGGTCAACAGCGCCCGCAGCGGGTTGCGCCGCAGGGCCCGCAGGGCCGTCCGCGTCGTGCGGTAGATTTTCATGGAGCCCCCCCGGTCGGAAGCCCCCTCGGGTCTGCCCCGGCCGGAGCCGGCCGGCCGGCCTCCCGGCCTTCGCCCCCGCCTCCGACGATCACCCCGTCGTGGATGCGCACCACCCGCCCGGCGTGCCCCGCCACAGCGGGGTCGTGGGTGACGAGGATCACGGTGATGCCCTCGCCGGCGTTCAGCTCGCGCAGCATGCCGAGCACCTCGGCGCTCGTCTTCGAATCGAGGTTGCCCGTCGGCTCGTCGGCGAAAATCACCGGCGGGCGGTTGACGAGCGCCCGCGCGATCGCCACCCGCTGCTGCTGGCCGCCGGAGAGCTGGGACGGCTCGTGGTCGAGGCGGTCTCCCAGGCCGACCCGCGCGAGCATCTCCGCCGCCCGCCGGCGCGCCTGGCGCTCGGAGAGGTGGCCGGCGGTGTAGGTGAGCGGCATGGCCACGTTGTCGAGCGCGCTCGTCCGCGGCAGGAGATTGAAGTTCTGAAAGACGAACCCGAACATGCGGTTGCGCACCCAGGCGCGCTCGTCGGCCGAAAGCCGCGAAACCTCGCGTCCGTCGAGGCGGTAGTCCCCGGCGCTCGGCCGGTCCAGGCACCCGAGGATGTTCATGAGCGTGCTCTTTCCGGAGCCGGAGACCCCCATCAAGGCGAGCAGCTCGCCGCGCTCGACCGCCAGCGTGACGCCGCGGAGCACGGGGACCTCGATA
>CAZNKG010000006.1:112566-150430 GCA_964573635.1 uncultured Desulfatibacillum sp.
CGCCCTCGATGGCGGTGACGACCTCGAGCCCTTCGGCCAATCCTGCGCCGCTGACCTCGGTCGCCAGGCCGTCCGTCGCCCCGACCCGCACCGCGAGCGGCCGGAGCTTGGCGCCCTGCGCCAGCCAGAGCCGGCCGCGCTCGCCCTCCCCGTCGCGGCCCCCCGGGCGGCCGCCGGCCGCGCCGGCCGGCTCCGGGCGGGGGCCGGAGGCCGCGGCGGCCCGCCGCTCGGCCGCCTCGCGGAACTCCGGCGCGATCAGCTCCGGCCCGGGGCGCAGCCGCAGCGCCGCGCTCGGAACCAGGAGCACGCCGCGGCGCCGCTCGAGCTCGAACTGCACATTGGCGGTGAGGTAGGGCAAAAGCCTCCCGCTCGCATTGTCGGTCACGATCTCGACCGTGTAGGTCACGACGTTCTGGGTCATCGACGCGTTCAGCCGGATTTTGCCCACCTCGCCGCGGAATCCCTCCCCGGGAAAGGCGTCCACGGTGAAGCCGACGGGCAGCCCGGGCCGGATCCGGCCGATGTCGGCCTCGTTCACGGCCACCCACACCTGCATGCGCTTGAGGTCTTTGGCGATCAGGAAAAGGCTCGGGGCGTTCAGGCTCGCGACGACGGTCTGCCCGATGTTCACGCGCCGGTCGATGATCACCCCCCGGACCGGGGAGCGGATCGTGCAGTAGCCGAGGTTGCGCTGCGCCCGGCGCAGGTTCGCCTCGGCCTGCGCGAGCCCGGCCCGCGCCTGCTGGATAGCGGCCTGGCCGACGGCGACGTTGGCGCCGGCGGTCTCATAGGCCGAGCGGTAGGCGTCGAAGGCGGCCTCGGCGAGCGCCTCGGAGGGGCCGAGCTTCTGGGCGCGCTGCCAGTCGCGCTCGGCCTGGCGCCGCCGGGCCTCGAGCTGCACGAGGTCGGCCTGCGCGCGCTTGAGCGCGGCGCGCCCGCTCTGCACCTGGGCCTCGGCCTGGGCCGCGTCCGCGGCGTACAGCGAATCGTCGATCTTGGCGAGCACCGTTCCGGCGTCGACGGCCGAGCCGTAGTCGACCGGCCGCCCGCTCGCGTCCGTGCCGAAGGCGACGATCTGCCCGGCGACCTGGGCGCCGACGTCGATCACCTCCTCGGGGACGAGCGTGCCGGTCGCGCCGATCGCCACCAGCAGATCCCCGCGCCGGACGGCCGCCGTGCGGAAGGCGCCGGGCTCGTCGCTCCGGCCGAGCCGGTACCAGGCCAAACCAGCGGCGACCGCGCCCAAAAGGACCGCCGCCGTCAACAGGATTTTGAGCCAACGTGGCATGTGCGCGCATCCGCTCTGCGAGTTGCCGCGCCCCCGGCAGGGGTCGCTTAAGCCTCGAGGTTTTGAACGCACCTCTTTTCTCTAGCTAATCCATCTTGCGGGACAGCGCAACCGGCCGGCAAGGGGGGCCGGCGGGAGGCGGGACGGCCGGCGGACCGCGCCGGCGCCCGCGGGGGCTCAGACCAGCAGCTGGGCGGCCGCGGCGGCTGGAGGGGCCTCGGCCTCGCCGGAAGCCTCGGCGCCCGCCGCGGCGAGCTTGCCCACGTCCATCCGGCTGCGCGCGGCCATGCGCGCCTCGACCTCGTCGCGGCTCAGCCCCATGAGGATGCGGTAGGCGTGATACTTGGTCTTGCAGAAGAAAATGTCGAAGGGCAGCGCCCGGCCCTCGCCGCGGTAGATGCGGATGCCGGGAATGTCGGCCTGCCGGATCGCCTCCGCGTCGGCGTTCACCAGCAGCGGCTCGATGTCGTACTTGTTCAGCCAGGGGATGCAGGCCCCCTCCATGCCGAGGTCGGGGTCCATGATGGAGCGGATCTTCTCGGTGACCCCGCCGACGGCGAGGATGATGTCGCCGGTGAGCGACCCGGTGACCCCGAAGCGCTGGTTCACGGGCTGCTTGATGAAGTCCGATATCAAGGCGATGTCCATCGCCACCGAGGCGCTGTCGCCCTCGACCCCGCCGTGGGCCTGGATGTACTCGATGTGCATCTCGTAGCCCACGGGGGGGGCGCCGATGTTCTTGAGCACGTTCTTGATCGAGGCGCGCACGTTCTGCGCCGCGGCCTTGGCGATCTCCCCCATCTTCCCCGGCGCGGAGACCCGGTCGGCGCTGCCGGCGTTGATCTGCCCGTGGATCGGCAGCGGCTGGCCGTGCATCTGCCCGCTCGACTTGGAATGGATCACGGCGAGCCCCACGACGTAGCCGATCGAATCGGTCATGGCGGTGATGAACTTCTTGAGGTACTTCTTCTGCTCGGCGATCTCGCGCGACAGGCTTCCCTCCAGGCTCAGGTGCTCCTCGAGCGCGCGGCGGACGTGCACGGGCTCGACGAGCGGCGAATTCTCGAGTATCGCCGCGAATTCCGCGGATTTCACGATGCCGTTGATCGGCCGCAGGATGCTGGAGAGCTTGCCGTCCGCGGCCCGGCAGCGCAGCTCCTTGACGATCTCCATCACGGCGGCCCGCGAAAACTCGCGCTCCTTGAGCCGGAACTCCGGCGGCAGGCGGCGGCCGAAAATGTGCTCGCTTCTGCGCCGCACGCTCTCGTAGCCCTCCTGGGCGATGATCTCGCCCCAGGCGCGGGTGAAGTCCCGGCCGAGGTTCACGACCTCCTGCTTCACGTACTGGGCGACGTGCCGCACGCTCTCGTCGGTTTCGGCGACGGCGCTCTCCATGTGGACGATTTCGCCCTTGTCCTCGATGCGCGACAGAAAGGCGCCGTCGCCCTCCTCCTGGAGAAAGGCCAGGGTGTCGTAGTTGCAGCAGGCGACGATCAGGTTGTCGGCGCGCAGGGGGTTTTCGGAGCGGTCGGCGGCCCCGCTGCCGGTGTTCTTCCCCCCCTCGAGGATGTATTTCTTGTTCTGCATGATCTCGAGCAGGTCCGCCATGTAGTTCATCTTGATCAGCGTCTTCAGCTCGTCGATGTAGATGATCGGCGCGGTCGCGTGCGCCCCGAGATAGGCCCGCTTGTGGCAGGGCGTCTGCAGGTTCCCCGACTGGTAGGGGTCGTGGCGGAAGCCGCCCTTCATGTTGCGCGCGCTCGGCTCGGAGACCCGCGCCATGAGCTCCGAATCGCGGCGCGGATCGTAGAGCACCTCCGGCATGAGATCGGCGAGGTGCTTCACGTCGTTTCGGCCGCCGGCCCCGGACTCGCGCTGGATCTTCTCCTGCACGCGGTGGCTGCTCTCCTGCATGTGCATGAAGATCGCCCCCATGCCGAAGAGCCCGGCGGCGGCGAACGCCGGCGCGAAAAAGAACCCGGCCGCCGCCGCCGCGGCCGCGGCCGCGATCAGCCCCACCTTCACCCGCTTGACGGCGCCGATCTGCTCCGCGAGGCTGAACTCCTCGACCGCGTTCTGGGCGGCTTCGAGGGCCTGCTGCAGGTCGGAGAGGACCTGGTCGATCTTCTCCGGCGACTCGTAGGCGAAGCGGATGTGGTTCTTGTCTTTTCCGGGGAAGGCCACGATGGCCTCCCGCGGCCGGAGGTAGTCGCCGATCGAACGGTCCAGGACCTCCTTGAACATCTCGGCGAGCATCGACTTGCCCGTGCCCGGGCGCCCCACCATCAGCATGTGGCCGCGGTTCTGCGCGATCTTGCGAATGGCCATCTTGGCGCGGTCCTGGAAGATGACGCGCTCGATCGGGTCCTCGGGAATGCGGACCTGGGAGGTGTCCTGGAAGAAGCTCAGGCGCTTCTCGAGCGTGCGCGGGTAGTCCAGCAGCTCGCGGATCCAGCTGTAGTCCTGTTCCCGGTAGTCACTCGGCATGGGTCGCCCCCGTGATCGAATCCAGGAGATAGAACCGCCCGGCCTCGGAGCTGAAGGCGAGCTTGTTGACCTCGGCGTAGACCTCCGGCAGGGTTTTCCGCAGCGGCTCGAGCGCGCGCAGGTCGTGCAGGATGGAGATCTGGGTGAAGAGCTTCTGCTCCCCGGAACCGGCGTCGGCGGGAAGGTAGCTGATGGAAACGGCGAACTGCAGCGCGTTCAGGACGGGCTTGACCAGGCTGCGGTGGGTGGCGGCCACCGCGGCGCTGCGGAAGAGGTCGCGGTAGATCGAGGGGAAGTTCGCCTTGGAGTAGTCCACCTCGAGCTGCTGGTTGAAAAAGAGCCGGACCGGCCGGGCGCGGCCGCGGAAGCAGGCGTCGACGGCCCGCTCGAGGTCGGGGTTCACCCGCAGGGTCTGCTCGAGCAGGCAGAGGTATTTCACGTTCTGCGGGTTTGCGACGCGGAAGTCCATGTTGCCGAGCGGCGACAGGACGCAGGCCGCCGCCTGGCCGTCGCGCGTGTAGGTGTAGAGGCGGAAGGCGTTGTGGGGGTTGTAGGTCGCCGGCTGGAAGCCGCGCAGCTCGAAGAGCCCCTCCCCGATGTTGGCGCGGTGGATCGTGACGCGCACCTCGCGGCCGACCTGGGCGTTCAGGTAGCGGATCTTGTCGTCGATCGAGCCCTGGAGCTTGAGGTAGGAGTAGCCGCTGAAATCCTCGCAGATGCCGACCAGGTGCTCGGTGCGGGCGGGGTCGAGGCGGGCGAGCTTGCGGGCGAAGGGGTCGAAGGCCCGCAGCTCCTCGGCCATGCGCTTGAAATGCGCCTCGAGGTCGGGATCCGCGAGGTCGGGGATGTTGAGCTTGATCCCGCACAGCAAAAGCTCCGAGTGGCGCCGGCGGCCGGCGCGCCCGTCTCCGCCCGGCTTCGGCAGCCGCCCGAGAAGCCGTTTCAGGCCGCGCCGCCGCGGATACGCCTCGCAGCCCACCAGGCGCTTGCGGATCTCGATCGGCCCGGGGTTCAAGAGGTAGCGCCCGATTTCCGAAATGCGGTATTCCCGAACCCCGCCGCGCTCGGCGTCGGGATCGAACTCGGCGGGGTCGATCGGCGTGGGCCGACCCTCCGAGATGAACCACGCCCCTGCCGGCCGCTCGCTTTTTCCCGGTGGTATCACCATGACTCCCAATCGCCAGAACTGAACGACGCCCGCCCGATGCGCAAGCGGCTGCGAGAAGCAGGGGGCCGGCGGTCGCGGTGCTGCCGGATGCCCCGCAGCGCCGATGACCGCCTCGCGGCGTAGGGCTTGCCCGGTGCGTCCAGGCCCCCCCGGCCCTACGGATGAGTCTATCGGCCGTTTTCCCCAACTCTTGAGTCCGCCCGCAGCTCCCCTTGTGCCGGCGGAGCGGGGTGAATATAATGATCCGTCTGCGACCCCCTGTTGAACGCTGCTCAAGGAAACGATGGCGAACACCTATTACGTCGACGGCCGCTTCGTCTCCGACCAGGAGGCCGTCCTGCCGCTGAACGACCTCGGGATCCTGCGGGGCTACGGAGTCTTCGACTTCATGCGCACCTACGGCGGCCGGCCGATATTCGCGCGCGAGCACATCGGGCGGCTCTTCCGCTCGGCCGGCCAGGTCGGCCTGGCGCTCCCCTGGACGGAGGAGGAGCTGCTCGGGCTGGTGCAGGAGACCCTGCGCCGCAACCGCCACGGCGAGTCGGGCATCCGCCTGCTCATCACCGGCGGTCCGAGCGCCGATTTCATCACCCCCCTCGGACACCCGCGGCTGGTGATCATGGTGACCCCCCTCGCCCCCCTGCCGGAAGCGGTTTACCGCGACGGCGCGGCGGTCGTGACGGTGCCCCACCAGCGGTCGCTCCCCGACGCGAAGAGCACCGACTACATCCGCGCGATCCTGTCGCTCGGCGAGGCCCGCCGCCGGCAGGCGATCGAAGCGCTCTACACCGACGGCGAGGGGTGGGTGACCGAGGGGACGACCAGCAACCTCTTCGCGGTCATCGGCGGCCGCCTCGCCACGCCGGGCGAAGAGATCCTGATGGGGATCACCCGGGAAAAGGTGCTGGCGCTCGCCCGGGACATCCTGCCCGTCGAGATGCGGCGCCTCAAGCGCAGCGAATTGCAGACGGCCGAGGAGGTGTTCATCACCTCCTCGAGCCGCATGATCGTCCCGGTCGTGCGGGTCGACGGCGTGCCGGTGGGCGGCGGCCGGCCCGGCCCCTACACCCGGCGGCTGATGGAGGCCTTCGACGCCTACACCCGCGGGCTCGCCGCCGCCGCCCGGCCGCCCGCGGGCAGCGGCGTCCCATCCTGAGGAGGCGGCGCATGCCGAACGACGACATCCTGGACCTCGCCATCATCGGCGGCGGCCCCGGCGGCCTGACCGCCGGGATTTACGCCATGCGCGCGGCGCTGACCACCGTGCTCTTCGAAATGGCCGCCCCGGGGGGGCAGGTGAACCTTTCGGATGCGGTGGAGAACTGGCCGGGGGACATCCATGTCGGCGGAGCCGAGCTGGCCATGAAGATGCTCGCCCACGCCCAGTCCTACGGGCTCTCCGTGCAGAACGAGGAGGTTGCCGCCGTGGAGCCGGGGCTGGAGCACCACCGGGTGGTGCTCTCCGGCGGCCGCAGCGTGCGCGCCCACGCGGTGATCCTCGCCACCGGCGGCCACCCGAAGAAGCTCGAGATCCCCGGCGAGGAGCGCAACTACGGCCGCGGCGTCTCCTACTGCGCGGTCTGCGACGGGTTTTTCTTTCGCAACAAGAGCGTCGCGGTCATCGGCGGCGGCGACTCCGCCGTGGAGGAGTCGCTCTACCTCGCCAAGCTCGCCCGGCAGGTCACCATCGTCCACCGGCGCGACCAGCTGCGCGCCGGCGCGCTCCTGCAGCAGCGGGTCAAGGCCGAGTGCAAGATCGAGATCCTCTGGAACCACGTGCCGACCGCCATCCACGCCGGCGCCGACGGGGTGAGCGGCCTGACGCTGCGCCACACGCAGACCGGGGCGGCGCGCGAGCTCGCCGCGGACGGGGTTTTCATCTTCATCGGCTTTGCGCCGAACAACCGCCTCGTCCCGGCGGGGGTCAAGAAAAACGCCGACGGCTACGTCATCACCGACGAGACCTGCCAGACCACCATCCCCGGGATCTACGCCATCGGGGACCTGCGCGAGAAATACGCGCGGCAGATCGTGCTCGCGGCCGCCGACGGCTGCACGGCGGCGCTCGCCGCGGCGCACTACGTGGAGTCGCGCAAGGCGAGCGCCGCCTGCGAGCTTCCCCGGGACTTCGAGAGCGGCTGGGCGCACTGACCGGATCGGGGGGGGGAACGCATGCAGCCCCGCTGCCGTCTCGTTGCTGCGGTTCTGGCGGGGGGCGCCGCCGTCTGCGGGCTGCCGCTTCTCGGTGCGTGGTCGGCGGGCGGGCCCATCGGCGAATACCTCCGGTTCCCGCCGCTCACCCGCCCGGCCGCGCCGGCCCCCTTCGCGTGGCCGGCCTTCGCCGCCGTCGCCGCGGCGGTGGCCGCAAGCCTTGCGCCGCTCGCCGCGCGCGCGGCGGAATCCTGGAGAAAGGGCCCAGCCGCGCGCCCCGCGCGCCGCGGGCGCTTCCCCGCCTGGGGGTGGGCGGCGTTCGCGGGGCTTGCGGCCGCCTGGGCGCTCGCCTGGTCCCGGCTTGCCTGGATGGCTCCGGTTCAGCCGCACACCTTCACCCCCCTGTGGCTCGCCTACACGTTCGCCGTCAACGCGCTCTGCCTGCGGCAGACCGGGCAGGCGCCCGCCACCCGCCGGCCGGCCGTTTTCCTGGCGCTTTTTCCGGCGAGCGCGCTTTTCTGGTGGCTCTTCGAATTCTTAAACCGCTTCGTGCGCAACTGGTACTACGAGGGGCCGGAGCTCGATGCGTGGGCCTATGTCGGCTGGGCGTCGCTCTGCTTTTCGACGGTGCTTCCGGCCGTGGTCTCGACGCGCGAGTGGGTGGCCTCCTGGGGCTGGGTGCGCCGGGCCTTCGGCAACGTGCGCCCGATCGCCGGCTTCGGCGGCGGCCGGGCGGCATGGGTCGCCGCCGGGGCCGCGGCGGCGGGCATGTTCGGGGTCGGGCGGGCCCCGGAGATCTGCTTTCCGCTCGTGTGGGTCGCGCCGTTTTTCATCCTGGCCGCCGCCGCGGGCGCCGCGGGGCTCCCGCACCCGCTCGAGCAGCTGCGCGGCCGCGACTGGACGGCCCCCGCCGCGGCGGCCCTCGCGGCGCTCATCTGCGGCTTTTTCTGGGAGCTCTGGAACGCCCACAGCCTCGCGCGGTGGCGCTACGCGATCCCCTACCTCCACCGCTTCGAGCTCTTCGAGATGCCGGTTCTCGGCTACGCCGGATACCTGCCCTTCGGGCTGCTGTGCGCGCTGGCGGCCGGCGTGGTCGAGGCGCTGGTGCCGCGGCGCCGCGGGCGCCTTCCCGACGCGGGTTGAATCATCGCGTTTCGGACTTAGCATCCGGTTCGGCAAGGATCACGCCAACTGGAAGGTGTGCCATGGGATTCGTGCGCCTGCCCGGCGGCTGCGGCCGGGTCTACCTCCCGGAGCCCTCGCCGGGAAAAGCGAAGAAGCACCCCTGCCGGGACTGCTACGACTGCCAAGGCTGCACGGACGCGCGCTGCGCGCTCTGCCGCCGCACGGGGGCCGAAGAAAAAGCGGCGCCGGGAAAACCGGACGCACCGGACCGCGGCGCGGGCGCCGACGACTGAGGCCGGCTACCGGTCCTTCCCGGAGAGCCGGTCCCAGATCTGCCGCGCGTGGTCTTCGCGGCTGCGGGTCTCGGCCGCGGGCGACTCCCAAAGGCCGGCGTCGCCCTGCCCGCGCAGGCGCGCGATCCGCTCCTCCAGGGGGGGGTGGGTCGAAAAGAGGCTGGCGAAGCTGCGCCCCGTGAGAGGGTTCACGATGAACATGTGGGCCGTCGCGGGGCTGGCCGGCAGGGGCAGCCGGCGCGAGTAAGCCCCGAGCTTCTCGAGCGCGCGCGCGAGCCCCTCCGGGCTTCCCGCGAACGATGCCCCGGTCGCGTCGGCCAGGTATTCGCGGGAGCGCGAGATCGCCATCTGGATCAGCATGGCCGCCAGCGGCCCGACGATCGACATCACGATCAGCCCCAGGACGCCGCCGCCGCCGCCCCCTTCCTCGTCGCTGCGCCCCCCGCCGAAGAAGGCCGAGAAGCGGGCCATGTCGGCGAGCACCATGATGGCCCCCGCCAGCGTGGCGGCCACGCTCTGGATCAGGATGTCGCGGTTGCGCACGTGGGCGAGCTCGTGGGCGAGCACGCCGGTGATTTCCGCCCGGTCCATCAGCCGGAGCAAGCCCTCGGTCACCGCCACGGCGGCGTGTTCCGGATTGCGGCCGGTGGCGAAGGCGTTCGGCGCCTCCTCGGGGATGACGTAGAGCTTGGGCATCGGAAGGGCGGCGCGGCGGCAGAGCTCCTGGACCATGCGGAAGAGCTCCGGGGCGGAGTGCGCATCCACCGGCTGCGCGCGGTACATCTTGAGGACGATCTTGTCCGAAAACCAGTAGCTGAAAAAGTTCATCCCCGCCGCGACGACGAGCGCCACCAGCATCCCCTGCCGCCCCCCGGCCATGTTCCCGGCCCAGATGATCAGGGCGGTCAGCAGTCCCAGCAGAAGCGTCGTGCGAATCCGGCTGCCCATACGATTCATCCCCCTCGCCGTAGCGTATTCGTGATGCCTCCTGGTCGCGCCCCAGCGGACGACCGCTGCGGTCAAACCATGGCCGCGCTCCGCAAGCGGGCCGGCCGCCCGAAAATATAATGCCCCATCCGCCCGGTTCAAGCGGCATGCAGGCTTATGCCCGACTGCGGCCGTGGGAATGACTAATGAAGAATTAGCTTGAACATCGAAAGGATACGCACTATAAGGGGCCCTTCAACGGGCGCGGTCTTTTTGCTGAGTTCAACGCACAGCCAGAGCGGGGAAGCAACGCATGCGACAGGCCTTCACGCCACCGAGCGTCGATACGGACAAGCACGAAGATCGGCCGCCGGCCGGCCCCGAAGGCGGCAGGCCGTCCGAGCCCCTTTCCCCCAGGGAGGGCACGCCCCCCCCGAAAGCCGAGGACTCCTGGCTCAAGCCCGCCGCCGAAGAAATCCAGCGGGTGGTTTCCCGGGGCCAGCTGGTGAACCGGCTGAACTTCATGAACTTCGTCGACGAACCGATTCTGCTGGTCTTCTCCCATCGCCGCTACGACCACGTCACGCTCGCCCCGGCGCACCCGCTGCCCTGCCTGGGAGAGGAGCTCGAGTGCCGCTGGGCGGAAGGGGCGGAACCGGCCAGCCTCGCCCGCTCCTACCGCCTGGTGTGCGCGCTTGTGCCGCGGGGCCAGGGGTTTTTGCGTTTCGAGCCGCAGCGCATCGAGATGCACCCGCAGGCCGTGCGCCTGTGGCTGCCGGAAGCGGCGCAGGAAATCCGCCACCGCAAGGCCGAGCGGCATCCCTGCCGGGGCATCGCCGCCCGCCTCATCCAGAACAGCGCCATGTTCAGCGGCAGCCTGCTCGACTTCAACGCGCGCTCCTTCCGCGTCGAGCTCCGGGCCGAGCCGCCCCAGAGCTTCGACTGGATCGATCCGGCGCTGCCGGTCATCGTCGTCTTCTCGAGCGGCGAGCAGGCCGCTTTCACCGGCGAGTGCCGCATCGTGAGGTTTTCGCCGGGGGCTTCGCGCCGCGGCTATGTCCTCGAGCCCCTGCACCGGGAGATCCGGCGTTTCCGCAGGACCGAGTTCCGCAGCCGCCGCCATTGCCTCACCCCCTCACCGAACATGATCTGCCGCCACCCGCTGACCGGGCGGCGCGTGGAGCTCAAGCTCGTCGACCTCTCGGGGTCGGGGTTTTCGGTCGAGGAGGAGGAGGCGAGCGCGGTGCTGCTGACGGGCCTGATCCTGGAGGGGGTCGAGCTGCACTTCGCCGACGGCAGCCGGATCACGGTGAGCGCCCAGGTGGTCTTCCGCCGGCCGGCCGATCCCGAAAACCCCGGCGGCCCCACCCGCTGCGGCCTGGCGCTGATCGACGTCCGGCCGGAAGACCACGTGAAGCTTCTCGCGACCCTGCACCAGGCCGAAGACGGGAAGGCGTACGTCTGCAACGACATCGACCTCTTCGAGCTTTGGGATTTCTTCTTCGACACCGGCTTCATCTACCCCAAGAAGTACGGCGCCATCCACGCCAAGAAAAAGGAGATCCAGGACCGCACCGCGAGGCTTTACACCCGCTGCCCGGACATCGCGCGCCACTTCATCTACCAGGAAAACGGGACGATCATGGGGCATCTCGCCATGATCCGGCTCTGGGAGGAGTCCTGGCTGATCAACCACCACGCCGCCCGCACCTCGGCGCGCAACAAGGCCGGGCTGATCGTGCTCGACCAGGCCGGCCGTTTCATCTACGATGCCCACCGGCTGTGCCGCCTGCACCTCGACCACGCCCTGACCTTCTACCGCCCGGAGAACAAGTTCCCCAGCCGGATCTTCGGGGGGCTCACGCGGCACATCGGCGACCCCAAGGGGTCCTGGATCGACGAGTTCGCCTACATCGGGCCGGCCGCGGGCCGGGCGCCGGGCGACGAGCGGCTGCCGCCCGGCTGGTCGCTCGATCCGGCGGCGGCGGCCGACATCGTCGAGCTGGAGCAGTGGTACGAAGCCTCGAGCGGCGGGCTGCTGCTGCACGCCCTCGACATGGCGCCGCACAACTGGCAGGCCGACACCCTCGGCCGGGAGTACGAAAAGCACGGGTTCCGGCGCGCGCGGCGGTTTTTCGCGCTCCGGCACGGCGAGGAACTGAAGGCCGTCCTGGTGGCGACGGTATCGGATCTCGGCTTCAATCTCTCCGACCTGACCAACAGCACCTACGTCTTCCTCCTCGCGCCCTCGGGGCTGACCGCCGCCGTGCTGTCGGCGGCGCTCGCGCGCGTGCACCGCGCGGTCGACTATCCCGAGGCCCCGGCCCTCATCGCGCCCCTCGCCCATGTCCGGGAGGCCGGCATCCCGTTCGACAAAACCTATCTCCTCTGGGGGCTCAAGACCGCCGGCTTCTCAGACCGCTACTTCCGGTTCCTCGACCGCATCATGCGCCGCATTTGAACCGGCGGCCGAAAACCGCGGCCGTCCGGCGCGGGCGCTGCGTTTCCCGGATCGCGTTCAAATTGAGCGTTGGCAATCCCCAGCCAATCTGGTAGCATGCCTAGCAATCCCAAACCGGACGCTGGGCATGTCTGACAGAGAACCCATCCAAGCCGCCATCACCGAGATCCTGGGACAGGACCTCCGGCTGGTATTTGTCTGCCTCCACGGATCGTTTGCGCGGAACGAACCTTACCAGGACATCGATATCGGGGTTTATGCCGCCGATCCGGAGGCGAATCCCTTCGTCCTGTCGGCGGATATCAAGACCCGTCTCTCGCAGCGGCTCAAGGCGGCGGGCTTCAATCTGCCGGCGGACGCTTTCGACGTGCAGATCCTGAACCAGGCGTCGTTTACTTTTCTGCAGCGCATTTTCTCCGAGGGCGTGCTGCTGGTCGACCGCGACCCCGACCTGCGGACCGATCTGATCGAACGCGTTTCCCGGAAATACCGCGAATGCGCCGGCATATTGGCGGAGGCTTCGATCCGATGAAGCTCGATACCGAAAAAATTACCCGCTACCTGCTTGAAATCAGAGCGCGCCAGCTGGATCTCGGCAAATTATTGGATGATCATACGGACGCCGGCCTTCTGGGGGACACGTGGAAATTGAAAGGCCTGAAATACACCCTGGTGGAATTGGCCGAAGCCATGGCCAACACGCTGCAGCACATCCTGGCAAAAGATATGGGCGAGCCGGTAACCGGCTACGTGGAGACGATCATCCGGGCCGGTGAAAAGCGCATTTTACCCGTCCAGCTGGCCTTCAAGCTCAAGCCCTTCTTCGACTTCAGAAACTCCCTGATCCACCGCTACTGGGTCATCGCCGATGAAAAGCTCTTGGCTCTCACCCGGGAGAATATCGGCGACTTTGACGATTTTATTCAGGCCGTCGAAAGCTACGTCAAGCAAAGACGCCCCCTCTGACACCCTCTCCGCCGGGCAGCATGGCTTTCTCTTCAGCCGATCGTCGATGGGAGGCCCACCCATCGTTGCATCCGCAACCCTCAGGGCGGCATGGGCATCTCATGGTTCCGCCGCCATCACCCCCGCCGCCATCCGCTTGAGATCCGGCCGGTGATCCTTGCGGAAGCCCCTTTCGCCGAGGCTTCCGAGCGCGGACAAAACAATCTCGGGAACAGACGCCCTGCGGCGCATCGACTGCCCCCTTAGGCTTTGACGGGGCCCCGCTCCCCGGCCTTTTTGGCCTTGCTTCGCCATCCGAGTGCTGGTAAGAAGGACCGCGCCTGAGCGCCAGAGGAGCCTTGCCGCCATGACCGAAAAACCCATGGATCCCGCCGCCGAGCCCCCGCCGGAAGAAAACTTCGCCGATCTGCTGGAAGCCTTCAGCCCGGAGGCCCGCCGCGAGCCGCGCGTCGGCGACCGCGTGAAGGGGCGGATCGTCTCGATCGGCAAGGAGAGCGTCTTTGTGGACACCGGCATGAAAATCGATGCCGTCGTGGACCGCAGCGAGCTGGTCGACGACCAGCAGCAGCTCACGGTCGCCGAAGGCGAGGAGGTGGAGCTCTACATCGCCGCCCTGGGCGAAAACGAGATCCGCCTCTCCCGCGCCATCTCCGGAGCCGGCGGCCTGCACGTGCTGCGCGAGGCCCACCAGAAAGGGGCGCCGGTGGAGGGCAGGGTCAAGGAGGTCTGCAAGGGCGGTTTCCAGATCGAAATACTGGAGCGCCGGGCCTTCTGTCCGATCAGCCAGATCGACATCGGACCGGTCCCGGACCCCACCGTGCACGTCGGCGCGACCTACCCGTTCCTGATCACGCGCTTCGAGGACCGCGGCCGCAACATCGTCGTCTCGCGGCGGACCCTGCTCAACCGGGAGCTCGCCGAGAGCCGCCGCCAGTTTCTCGCCGCCCTCAGCGTGGGAGACATCTGCGACGGGACGGTGGCGCGGGTCCTGCCTTTCGGGGCCTTCGTCACGATCTCCCCCGGCCTGGAGGGCATGGTCCATGTGTCGGAGATCAGCTGGTCGCGGACGGCGGCCGCCGAGGAGCTGCTCAAGCCCGGCGATCGGGTGCGGGTGAAGGTGATCGGCATCGAGGGCGGCGAGGGGCAAAAGCAGACCAAGATCGCCCTGTCGATCAAGCAGCTCGAGGAGGACCCCTGGTTGAGCGTCGAGGAGCGGTTCAAGGCCGGCGACGCCGTCCGCGGCAAGGTCACCCGCTGCCTGAACTTCGGGGCCTTCGTCGAAATCGCCCCCGGCGTCGAGGGGATGATCCACATCAGCGAGCTCAGCTACACGCGGCGGGTGAACAAGTGCGAGGAGGTCGTCAACCCCGGCGACCTGGTGACGGCGGTGATCAAATCCGTCGAGATCGACAAGAAGCGCATCGCCTTGAGCCTGCGCGACGCCGAAGGGGACCCGTGGGCGGAGGTCCTGGAAAGGTTTCCGGCCGGCCGGCAATGCCAGGGGATCATCGAAAAAAAAGAGAAGTTCGGGTATTTCGTGCGGCTCGCCCCCGGCATCACCGGGCTGTTGCCGCTTTCGGTGATCCGCAGGTCCGCCGCCGCGGCGGAGATCGAAAAGGCGAAAGAAGGCGAGGCCGTGAACGTCGTCGTCGAGGAGGTGAGCCTCCAGAAGCGCCGCATCTCGCTCGCCCCGCTGAGCTCCGCCGACGAAAACGAGTGGCAGCGCTTCTCCCCGAGCCCGCGCGCCTCGCTCGGGTCCATGGCGGAAAAGCTCAAGCAGGCGCTCACCGACAAGCAGCGGCGCGCCTGAACGGCTCCGCGGCGGCGGTCGCAGCCCTTAGCCGGCGGCGGAAACCGCCCGAGCCGGGGCTCAGTCCGCCGAAAGGCGGTAGACCTTGCGGTCCGCGAATTCCGACTGCTTGCCCTCGTTCCACTGGGCCACCGGCCGGAGGTATCCGACCACCCGGCTGTAGACTTCGCAGCGGCGGAACTCTTTGAGGAGCGGCTCGCGCCGGTGGCACTCGGGGCACTTGTAGAAAAACCTCTCCGGCTCCGGCTCGTATACCGCCCCGCCGCTCACGGCGAAGCCTTCGGGGGCAAGCGCCACGGCGACCGACACCCCTTTTCCGCAGTCGTGGCATTGACCCTCGAAACCGATCTGGTTTTGGCCGGGTTGTTTCTCGAACAGGTCGTGCAGCCTATCGGCGGTCATCATGGCTGGTTTTCCCTCCCCGCTGGCGCTGGCGTTCGTTGAATTGAGAGTACTCCACCGGATCTTGTATGTCAATCTCGGTTCCGCCACAATATCCTGCATCCCTTTTCGATCATTGGAAATAATTCGAACGCCCGGAGGTCCCCGCACACCGCCCCCCCGCGGCCGGCGCATTGATCCCCGGGGAACGATGATTAGCATTGGCCACGCCTTTTCGATCGGGACTCATCCGCAGCCTGCCATCCGCACCGGACCCGGCCGGAACCCACGGAGGGCCAGATGAAGAGAATCTTCAAGTGGACGGCCTTCGCGCTTCTCGGGCTCCTGATCGTCGCCATCGCCGCCCTGCTGATCATCCCCGGATTCATCGACGTCCGGCACTACAAGCCCTGGCTTGAGGCCGCCGTCCGCGCCGCGACGGGGCGCTCGTTCACCGTGGCGGGCGACGTCCGCTTGGCGCTCATCCCCGCCTGCGAGCTCTCCTTCGCGGAGCTGCGCCTCGGCAACCCCGAAGGGTTCGCCGAGGAGCACTTCCTCTCCGTGCGTTCGGTCGACGTGCGCCTGAAGCTCATGCCCCTTCTGCTCCGCCGCGAGGTGGCCGTGGATCACGTCGTCCTGCGGCAGCCCGAGGTGAACCTGATCACCGCGGCCGACGGGCGGGTGAGCTGGGACTTCGCCGCTCCGCGCGCGAAAGGCGGGCAGGCGGCGCCGGGAGGCGCGGCCGCCGAAAAAAGCGAACCGCCAGCCCTGCCGGTCCAGGCGCTTCTCATCGAGGAGCTGGCGATCGACGCAGGGCGCCTCGCCCTGATCGACCACCGGGCCGGCACCCGCCGCGTGATATCCGACCTCAAGGCGGCCCTCAGCGACATCTCGCTCAACCGCCCGGTCCGGGTGGCGCTCGCGGCGGCCATGGATGGAAAACCGCTCGCGGTCGAGGGCACGGTCGGCCCGCTCTTCGGCCAGGCCTCGGCCCCGGTCCAGCTCAAGGTCTCGGCCTTCGGCCGGGTGGCGCTCCGGATGGCGGGCGCCCTCTACGACCTTCCGGCGGCCCCCCGCGCCGAGGTGGAGATCGATCTCGGCGAGTTCTCCCTGCGCCGCCTGCTGCCGGAGATCGGTCTTCCCCTTCCGGAAACCGCCGACAGCGGGGTGCTCGAGAAGATCGCCTTCCAAGCGGCCATCAAGGCCGACGCCGGGTCGCTGCGGATCGACGGCGGAAAACTCACCCTGGACGACACGCAGGCGGCGGTCGCGGCGGTCGTCCGGGACTTTTCCCGGCCGAACGTCGCCTTCGACCTCGCCCTCGACCGGATCGACCTCGACCGCTATCTTCCGCCGCAAAAGGCCCCGGCGGCCGGAGCCGCGGGCGGCGGGGCGGAAAATCAAAAGCCGGCAGGCGCCTCCCGGCGGGGGCTTGAGCTCGAGGGCTCCGTCGCCGCCGGCCGGCTCAAAGCGGCCCGCGCGGTCTTCGAGGAGGTGAAGCTCCGGATCACCGGGCGCGACGGGGTGTTCACCGTGGACCCCTTCGGCCTGCGCCTGTACCAGGGAACGGCCGGGGGCCGGGCCGTCTTCGATTTGAACGGCGCGGCGCCGCAGGCCGAGATCCGGCTCGCGGCCAGCGGGGTCCAGGTCCACCCGCTCATCCAGGACCTGGCCGGAGGAAAAGAGGTGATCGCCGGAACCGCCCGGGCCGACCTCGACCTCGCCTTCGCCGGCAGCGACCGCGAAACGGTCACGCGCTCGCTGAACGGCCGCGGCGACCTGCTCCTGTCGGACGGCGCCGTCATCGGCGTGGACCTGGCCGGCATGGTGCGCGACATCCAGTCGACCCTGACCGGGAAAGGCGGCGCCGGCGGCGAACGGCCGCGGACCGACTTCTCGGAGCTCAAGGTCCCCTTCACGCTGCGCAACGGCGTGTTCCACACCGAGCAGGCCTCGCTCGCCTCGCCCTTCCTGCGCCTCCAGGCGGCCGGCAAGGCGGATCTCGCGCGCGAACGCCTCGATTTCCTGGTCGTGCCCAAATTGGTCGGCACCCTGAAAGGCCAGGGGGACGCGAAGACGCGCGCCGGCATCGGGGTGCCCGTCCGCGTCGCGGGGAGCTTCGCCGACCCCGAATTCCGGCCCGATCTGAAGGCCATGGCCAAGGAGGAGCTCAAGGGGCTCCTCGCCCCGGAAAGCACGGGTGAAAAACGCCCGCTGCGCGAGAAGGCCGAGGGCCTGCTCCAGGGGATCCGGCCGCAAAAGTGACCCGAAGGATGACCGTCAGGAGGTGCGCCATGGCTGCGCGAGCCGTCCGGATTCTCGTGTCGGGAGCCTTGATGCTGCTCACCGCCTGGGGCTGCGCCGGCCTCGGAAAACGATTGGAGACCCCGCGCATTTCGCTCGCCGACATCCGGGTGCAGGAGTCGACCGGGCTCGAAACGGTCTTCCAAGTGCGGCTGCGCGTTCTCAATCCGAACGAGGTCGACCTCGAGGTTCGGGGGGTGGACTGCGAGCTCGAGGTGAACGGGCAGCCGTTCGCCTCCGGGATCGCGGCCGCCGCGGTGAAAATCCCGGCCTACGGGAGCGAGGTCGTGCCGGTCACGGCCTACACCTCGACCCTCACCATCCTGCGGGGGGTGATCCGCATGCACCCGGCGAGCGAGCTCGCCTACCGCCTGAAGGGCCGGCTCAAGCTCGGCGGGGAAGCCTGGCTTCCGCCCCTGGTCCCGTTCGAGTCGAGCGGAACCTTTGATTTCCGGGAATTTGCAGGTATAAGGAAGTGATCGAGATCGACCGGGCGCTGCGTGACGGCCCGGACAGGTGACGGCAAGGAACCCGCTTCGCATGCATTCGGCCGCCGGCGGCACCCGCTCAGCCCTGGACCGCGTCTTGAGCTGGTTCAGGGTTGATTTTTTCGGCATTTTCCGGGAGATGCGCTTCAGCTACCTCCCGCCCCTGATGGTCTACCTCGCCGCCGGCGTCTCGGGCTTCACGGGGATCATCGAAAGCTTCTACGTGAAGGAGGAGCTCGGCCTCTCGGCCGCCTTCCTCGCCGGGCTCGGGTTCTGGGCCGGGCTGCCGTGGGCGCTCAAGATGCCCGTCGGCCACCTGGTCGACCTCTTCTGGCAGCGGAAGTTCTTCTTCGTCTATTTCGGCGCCCTGTTGGTCGCGGCGAGCCTGCTCATCATGGTGGGGCTGACCGGCTACAAGGCGGCCATGGCCGCCATCCTCCCGCCGGAGGCTTGGTACATCGTCGCCGCGCTGCTCGCCCCGGCCGGGTTCGTCTTCCAGGATGTCGTGGCCGACGCCATGACGGTCGAGGCCGTCCCCGCCTTCGCCGCCGACGGGAGCCGCATCCCGGAGCCCGAGCTCCAGCGCATGCACGTCACCATGCAGACCCTCGGCCGGATCGCGATCATCGGCGGCAGCGCGCTGGTCGCCGGAATCGGCGGATGGCTCGCCAAGACCCTCTCCTACGAAGTGATGTACTGGGCGGCGCTCGCCATCCCGGCGGTGTCGGTTTCGGGGGTGACGCTGGGCGAGATCAACCGGCGCGCCGCGCGCCGGCGCCTCATGCGGCAGGGCCTGTCCCCCGGGGAGATCCGCGAGCGGCTTTCGGAGGCGAAGCCGGAGCTCCGCCCCAACTGGTCGATCCTGGGCGGCAGCGCGCTCTTCGTCGCCGTGAGCGTCGCCCTCGGGCTTTCCGAATTCGCCGGCAGGATGGAGGCGGTCTTCCTCGGCTCGCTCGCCATCATCGCCTACCTCATCCGCCAGCTCCTCGCGGGGCTTGCGCCGGAGAAGCGCCGCGAGATCGTCGGCATCGCCGTGATCGTCTTCGTCTTCCGCGCCATGCCCGGCATCGGCGCGGGGGCGAGCTGGTGGCAGATCGACGTCCTCGGATTCGACGAAGCCTTTTTCGGAACGCTGCGCCAGATCGCCTCGCTGCTCGCGATTCTGGGCATGTTCGCCCTGCGCGGCTGGATGAGCCGCCGGCCGATCCCCTACTTGGTCGTGTTCCTCTCCTTCTACAACACGCTGATGATGCTGCCCTTCATCGGGATGTTCTACGGCCTGCACGCGTGGACCGAGCGCGTTCTGGGCTTCGGGGCCCGCACGATCGCCATCATCGACACCCTGGCGGACTCCCCGCTCGGCCAGGTCGCCATGATCCCCATGCTCGCCTGGATCGCGCGCGAGGCGCCCGCCGACCAGAAGGCCACCTATTTCGCCGTCATGGCGGCCTTCACCAACCTGGCGCTCTCGGCGTCCAGCCTCGGCACGCAATACATGAACCGGCTCTTCGTGGTCGATCGCGGCCGCTACGACGAGCTCGGCGGCCTGATGATCGCCGTGAGCGCGATCGGCCTGCTGCTGCCGGTCGCCACCGTCTGGGCCGTCAACCGCCGCCGCCCGCCCGGCCGCGGCGCCGCCCTTCCGGCGGAGAGGTCTTGAAGCATGAAACTCGGCATCATCGGCCGGCCGCACTCCGGCCGCTCCACGGTTTTCGAATCCCTGACCCGCCGCGCGGCCGACACGGCCGCCCGCGGCGAGGACCAGGCGGCGGTGGTCCGCGTCCCGGACGAACGCGTCGATGCGTTGAGCCGGATCTTCGCCCCCCGGAAAACGATCCACGCCCAGGTCGATTTCTTCCTTCCCGGCCAGGGCGCCCAGAAGAAGGAGCCGAGCCCCTTCCAAGCCGTCAAGGAGTGCGACGCCCTGATCCTCGTCGTCCGCAACCACGGTCCCGACCGCGATCCGCTCGGCGAATTCCGCTCCGTGGACCAGGATCTGCTGCTCGCCGACATGGTCCAGGTGGAGAAGCGGCTGGAGCGGCTGGAGGCCGAGCGGCGCCGCGGCAAGAAAACGAGCGCCGAAGAGCACCACCTGCTCACGGCCTGCCGCGCCCACCTGGAGGCCGAAACCCCCCTGCGGCACGTGCCGGAGATCGCCGGGGCGAAGCTGTTGCGCGGCTTTGCGCTGCTCAGCGCCAAGCCCATGCTCGTGGTGTGCAACAACGCCGACGACGACCCCCATCCGCCGGATCTGGGGGAGGCGGCCGCGCGCGAGACCCTGATCGTCGTCCGGGGCAAGCTCGAGCAGGAGCTCTCCCGTCTGAGCGCCGAGGAGGCCGCCGATTTCCTCGCCGACTACCGCATCGAGTCCTCGGCGACCGACCGCATGATCCGCCTCTCCTACGCCGCCCTGGGGCTGATCTCCTTCTTCACGGTGGGCGAGGACGAGGTCCGGGCCTGGACCATCCCCCGCGGCACGCCGGCCGTCGAGGCCGCGGGCGTCATTCACTCCGACCTGCAGAAGGGGTTCATCCGCGCCGAGGTGATCGCCTGCGCCGATTTCCTCGCCGCCGGCTCGATGGCGGAGGCCCGCCGCCGGGGGTCCCTGAGACTCGAAGGCAAGAATTACGTGGTCGAGGACGGCGACATCCTGACCATTCGGTTCAACGTCTGAGGAAAACGCCGCCTCGGCCAGGGAGGGGAAGCGATGCTTGCGGACGCGGTGATCGAAATCATCGGGCAGGGCGCCTGGAACGGCGGGACGGTCGTGGACAACTCGGCCTACGAGGGGCTCGGGATGGCCTTCAAGGGCGGGGTGCCGGTGACGCGGGAGACGATCGAGGAGCGCATCGGCGTGCGCACCCGCGTGGCGGCGCCGGTGGACGAGCGCATCGGGGTGAGCGCCATGCGGGACCTCCTGGCGACCTCCGCGATCGACCCGGCCCGCATCAAGGTGCTGATCGCCGCCACCAACGTGGGGGAGGACAAGCACGACCCCGGGCCGCTCTGCCGGCATCCCTACGAGCTCATCCGCGGGCAGGCGCCGGGGGCCTGGGTCCTCGATCTCTACGCCGGCTGCCCGGGCTTCAACGTGGCCGTGGAGGCCCTGTTCAGGCTCTCGCTCGCCGGGGAACTGCGGCCCGGGGACCTCTCGGTGGTGGTCGGCGCCGAAAACATCCACCGCGCCAAGGCCTTCCGGCCCGGCGACACCGCCAACATCATCTTCGGCGACGACGCGCTCGCCACCTTGCTCGAGACCGGGGGCCTCGCGGGCAGCGCCGCCTCCGGCCGCATCGCGGCCGAAGAGACCCTCCCCTGGACGCCCAACTTCCTTGGCGCCGCCGCCGAAGCGCTCGCCGCCTGGGCGCAGCAGGGGCCCCTGGAGGGCGTCATCGTCGACAACCGGATGGGCCGGATCGAGCACCGGGTGCCGGCCACGGGCGCGCGGATCCAGCAGGCCGTAATGGAGCGCCTCTACCCGGCCGAGGCCGCGGCCGGCGCTTTCCGGAGCTTCCGCAGCGCGATGGAGCTCTATGCCCGGCAGGGTAAGAGCTTCGCCTTCGACGTGATGTTCTCCGCGGCCGACCCGCGGAACGTGCAGCGCCTCGCCCGCGCCTACACGGCCGCGGGCGGCTGCCGCCGGGTGGCGGCGCTGTATCTCGCCCCCGGCGAGCCGATCGCGCTCAGCCTCGTCGAGGGCGGCGGCGGTGCGCCGCCGCCCGCCGCCCGCCAGGGGGTCCTCGGCGCCGCCACCCGCAGCCACGGGTGCTTTGCCGGCTTCATCGAGGCCCAGGCGGAAAACGGCGAGCCTTTCGGCGTCATGGACGGCAAGGGGGTCTTTCTCTACGCCACCCGCGGGGCGGCCGAGCACCTGGGGGCCCTGCTCGCGGCCCACGGCCTCAAGCTCCAGACGATCGACCTCCTCGTCGAGCACCAGGCGAACTTCGCCATGCTGCCGCTCACCCTCGAGCAGCTCTTCGCCGACAGCGGGACGCCGGGGGCGGTCGCGGACTTTCTCGCCGACAAGATGGTGACGAACATCCACCTGCGCGGCAACTGCTCGGTCGTCTGCATGCAGCGGCTGCCCTACGACCTCGAGCGCGGCGCGCTCGCGCCCGACACCATCCAGGGCTTCGCCGTCAACCGCAGCCTCGAGCGCCTGCGGCAGGCGCGGCTGATCCTCTACGACTCGGTCGGCGCCGGCATGACCCGCAGCTCCTTCCTGCGCCGGCGGGCCGCCGCATAGAAAAGAGACCGGACGCGCGCGTCGCGCGCAACCCGGCGGGACCCGGCGGGCGCCGAGCGGCCGGCGCATAGCCCCCCCCGTCCCGCTTCCGGCTCCATTCCGAGGACAGCTCCCGGCTTCAAGGCCATCTTGAGTTGCCGCCCTTCAAGCGGTATGAGAAAACCATGCGTGGGGCAGGACGGCATGGGGTCGACGGGCGTTTTTTCTTTTCGGCTGGAAGGGCATGGGGATGGATGAGCGGCCCGCGGCATGCCCGGAGCGCGGGAATCCCTTCGGAGGGGCGAAGACGCTGATGATGGACGTCACCGCCGCGATTCTCGTGGCGGAGGGCAAGGTGCTGATCGCGCGGCGGCGGCCCGACGCTTCGCAGCCGGGGCTCTGGGAGTTCCCCGGCGGGAAGCTCGAGGCGGGGGAGAGCCCCGAGGAGTGCCTGCGCCGCGAGCTGCGCGAGGAGCTGGCGGTCGAAATCGGCGTCGAGGGGCTCTTCGCCGAAAGCACCCATCCCCAGGGGGGGCGCACGATCCGGCTGCTCGCCTACCGGGCGCGGCTGCTCGGCGGAACCCCCCGGCCCCTCGAGCACGCCGAGATCGCCTGGGTGGCGCCGGGGGAGCTCGAGCGCTACGACTTTCTGCCCGCCGACCGGCCGCTCGCCCGGCGCCTCGCCCGGACCGCCGCGGGGGCGGAGGATCCATGAAGGCCGCCGGCCGCAGGTTCTGGGGCGTGCTCGCCTTCCTGGCGATCGCCGCGGCGGCCGCGGCCCAGCCCTCCCCGGAGGCCGCCCGCCAGCGGGAGCTCGAGCGCGATGCCGCCGCCTACCTCTCGCTTGCCCGCAAGGCGATCCAGGAGGAGGGCTTCTACAACGCGCGGGTCGCGCTCAACGTCTGGAAGGCGAGCGCCTTGGATGCCGGCAGCTTCGACCCCAAGACCTACGAGGAGCTGAAGCGGCAGCTCTACGAAAAATCGGTGCGCGACAACCTGCGCTGCGTCGAGAGCGCCATCGCCCACCGCGACATCCCCAACGCCAACACCTGCCTCAAGATCTACCGCCTGCACGCCACCGAGATCGGCGCCTTCGACCCGCGGCGCCACGAGGAGCTCAAAAGCCGCATCGGCGCGATCCGCCGCCGGGAGAAGTAGCCCGCGTCTCAACAGCGCCGCGCGCGCCGTGGCTGGCGGCCGGATACTCGTTTTTTCACAACCTGTTGGCCGGCGCCGGCGGCCGGCCCCGAACGGGTTGACCCGTCGCTCGTCCTGTCGTATGCAGAAGGGGCTTCGTCCGGCATGCCGATTCAATACCGCGCAGGAAAGGAACGACGATGGCCGCAGCCGACACCTCCATGACGACCCAGGAGTTCGCGGAGGCCTCCGGGATACCCGCCGCGGCGGTTTCCCGGCTCATCCGCCAGGGAAAGCTCAAGGCCCACAAGAAGGCCGGCAAATGGCGGATCCCGCGAAGCGAGCTGCGCGCCCCCGGCCTGCCGGCCGGCTCCGCCGCAGGCCCCGCGCCGGCCCCGAAGGCGGCGGCGCTGCCGGCGGCCGCGGGGGAGGCGGCGGCCGCTGCCGGACCGGCCGCGGAGGGGCCCTCGAAGACCCTCTCGATCGCCCAATTCGCCGCCATGACCTACCTGACCGAAAAGGGGGTCGCCGAGTGGCTCAAGACCGGGAAGCTCGAAGGCCGGCAGGTGAACGGCGAGTGGCGCCTGCCGGAGAGCAATCTCGAGGCGCCCGCCGTCCGCCGGCTGATCCGCCGATAACGCATTCGGATAGATGGAGGAGAATCCGCCCCGATGATCAGGCTGTTGAAAAAAGGACGACCGGTATTTGCCGTGATGGCCGCCCTGGCGCTGTGGATGGCGCTGCCGAACCCCGCCGCCGTCGCGGCGCTCATCCCCACCGCCGCGCTGGCGCCCCCCGCCGGAGGCGCCGCCCGGCAGGCCGTGGACCGCTTGCTTGCCGACGAAGAGGTCCGCGCGGCGCTCGCGGCCTACGGGATCGACCCGCAGGAGGCCGCCGCGCGCGCCCGCAGCCTGACCGACGCCGAGGCGGCCCGGGTCGCTGCGGAGATCGAGCGGCTGCCGGCGGGCGGCGACGCCATCGGCCTGGCGATCGGCGTCCTGCTGATCGTGCTCCTGCTCGTGGTGATCCTCAAGCTTACCGGCAACCTGCGCTGAGCCCCGCAGCCGGCCCGCGGGGTTTCCCGGCCGCGCAGCGGGGCCGGGGGGGGCTACCCGCGCGGACGAATCCGCCGGCTCGGCAGCCCCCAGATGAAGAGCGCGATCCAGTCGAAGCCGAACGTGAGCAGCTCGGCCTCGTCCCGGCGGATCCGGGCGAGGAGCTCCGGCCGGACCTTGAAGCGCTTGAGAAAGCTCGAGCCGAAGACGAACTCGCGGAAGCGCTCGATGTTGTAGGCGGCCATGAAGGCCATTCGCGCCCGCGGTCCGGCGGGCCCTTCCGCGCCCCAGGGGTCCTCGCGGAAAAGCCGCCGCACCCGCGCCCAGCGGATGCTCATGCGGTGGTACTGGGCCGCCTCCTGGTCCGCCGTCCATTCGGCGAGCGTCCAGGCGGTCTTTTCGAGCCGCCCGAGGCAGAACTCCGGAGGGCGGAAGAAGAAGAGCGCCTCGTCGCTGCCGCTCGCCGCGTCGTAGCGCAGCCCCTGTTCGAGCGGAAAGGTGCGGCAGGTGTCGGGCCGGTCGCCGTACACGCCGCAGCCCGCCGCCGAGAGAAAGGGGCAGGTCCTCTCGGGGTTGTCGGCCATGCGCAGCAGAAGGTCCGGAAAGTGGTTCCCGGGCCGCAGCACCACGTCCGTGTGCCGCTCGAGGAACTCCTCCGCCGTGAGGCGCAGGCGCGCCCGCAGGCGCAGCACGTCGTAGGGGTAAAGATAGAGATTCAAGTTGCGGCAGCAGCGGTTGAAGCAGCCGATCCCCGGGTGGCAGCGGAACTGAAACCGCTCCCCCGGAAGGATCTGGACGCCCGGCAGCCGTTCGAGCACTTCGGGATCGACGGACTTCACGGCCGCCCCGCAAGCGTCGGGTCGAGCAGGATCTCGGCGATCGTCATCCGGATCCGCCGGCGGACCCCCAGGGCCGCCTGAAACTCCGCCTCGAGCCGCGCCAGCGCGGCATAGAGCGGCGAGCGGTCGAAGGGGCGGTAGGCCGTGCCGCCGCAGCGCCGGTCGAATTCGGCGCAACCGGGGCCGAGCCGGGCCCCCTGCCCGGGGAAGCGCACCTCGTGCGGAATGCCGTGCAGCCGGCAGATCATCGGCCGGTGGGGGTAGAGCCCGCAGCGGCCGTCCGCGAAGAGCGGGCACAGGGGCTGCCGCCCCGCCTCCCCGGCCCGCGCCGCCGCGAGCACCTCGTGACGGCGGCCGGCCGCAAGCCCCTCGAACCCTTCCCGCAGAAACGCCGCCTCGATCAGCGTGTGGTGGTGGAAGCGCGTGCGGCAGCAGCTCTCCTCGCAGCCACGGCAGACGAAGCCGTAGGCCCCCGCCGCCGCGGCGTAGGCCGCGTCCATCTCGGCGTAGAGCCGCTCGAGGCGCCGGGCGAACGGCGTTGGCAGGGCGCCGCCCATCAGTTGACCTTCTGGGTGAAGGGGGAGGGGAAGAAGAGGTTCGCGTAGAGGTTCATGGCGTAGCGGTCGGTCATGCTGGCGATGAAGTCGCAGACCCGGCGGGCCGGCGGCTCGCCGTCCGCAGGTTCGCCGGCCATCTGCAGATCGGCCATCCCCCGGCGCAGCTCGGCGTCGTGGCTCAGGAAGTGGTGGTAGAGCTCCGCGAGGATCTTCTTGGACTTCTCGAAGTCCTCGTGCACCCGCTCCGAGCGGTAGACGTGGTCGTACATGAAGGCGCGCAGCTCGAGCATGGCCTCGTGGACGGCATCGCTCGGCCGCAGCCGCAGCTCGCCGTCGACCGCCTTCGAGGAGTAGATCAGGTCCTTGATCATCGTGGCGGCGCGCTCGGAGTGCGTCGACCCGAGAAGCCGCGTGCAGGTGCGCGGCACCTGGTCGGCCGCGATGACCCCGCTGCGGATGGCGTCGTCGAGATCGTGGTTGAGATAGGCCATGAAGTCGGCGATCCGCACCACCCGGCCTTCGCAGGTGCCGGCGAGCTCTTCCGGGTCCTCCGGCAGCACCTTGCCGTACCCCTTGGAGTGCTTGAGGATCCCGTCGCGCACCTCGTGGGAGAGGTTGAGGCCCAGGCCGCCGTTTTCGAGCACGTCGACGACCCGGATGCTTTGCTCGCTGTGGGAGAAGTCCGGGGAGAAGATCTCCTTGAGCACGGCTTCGCCGCTGTGGCCGAAGGGGGTGTGGCCGAGATCGTGGCCGAGGGCGATCGCCTCGGTCAAGTCTTCGTTCAAGAAAAGCGCGCGCGCGATCGACCGCGCGATCTGCGCCACCTCGAGCGTGTGGGTGAGCCGGGTGCGGTAGTCGTCCACGAGCGGCGCCAGGAAGACCTGGGTCTTGTGCTTGAGCCGCCGGAAGGCATTGGAATAGACGATCCGGTCGCGATCGAGCTGAAAGGCCGTCCGCACGTCGCAGGGCCGCTCCGCGACCCGCCGCCCGCGGCTGCGGGCGGCGGGGCAGGCGAACGGGGACATGAAGGCGAGCTCGCGCTTTTCGAAATCTTCCCGGATCGAGGCCATGGGGCATCCTCAGCCGGCGAGCGGAGCTTTTTCTCCGCGCGCGCGGGACCGGGCGCCGCGCCCGGCCGCATGCGGTCGAAAATTTAGACGGATCGCGGCCGATTGTAAAGCCCCCGCCCCCCGGTCGGCACGGCCGCGGAGCCCTGCCCGCAGGGGATGCCGATCGGAGAGCTCAGGCGCGGGGCCGCCGCCGCGGCAGCCCGACGCCGCCGTCCTGCCCGGCCGAAGCCTCCGTGTCGGCCGGCGCGCCGCCCGGTCCGCGGTAGCGCCGGGCCATCTGCCGGCACTCGCGGCGGATATCCGCCCGCAGCCGGGGGGGCGCCAGCACCTCGGCCTTGGCCCCCCACCCGAGGATCCAGCGCTTGATCTCCTCGGTCACGGCCACCTCGGCCGTGAACCGAAGCCCCCCATCCGCCTCGCGCTCAAGCCGCTGCGAGGCATGCCACTCTTTCTCCTGGATCAAGTCGGCGGCCTCCGCCGAGAACCGCACGCGGACAGTCTCCGCCGGCCCGTGGAACACCCCGAAGCTCGACTTCAAGAGCTCCTCGAGCGCCAACTCCGCCGGCGGCTCGAAGGGCTCGTCGGTCGTCTCGAGCCGCCGGATGCGGTCCAGGGCGAAGACGCGGAGGTCGCTCCTGAGCCGGCAGAAGCCGATCAGGTAGAACGAACCGTCGAAATACATGAGCCGGTAGGGGGCGACCCGCCGCCGGGTCGGAGACCCGCCTGCCCGGGCGCGGTAGGTCATCTCCAGGCAGCGCCGCTCGAAGATCGCCCGGCGGACGGCCTCGAGCCGGTCGCGGTAGGCCGCGTGCCGCTTGACCGGGCTCGGCCGCACCGCGAGCGCCGCCTCCGCCCGGTCGAGCTCGCGGATCATCTCGGCGGGCAGCAGCGCCCGGATCTTGTCGAACAAGGAGGCGAGCGCCTCGTGGAAGTCGGTCCCGCGCCAGACCTCCGCCAGGCGGCGGCCGAAATAGAGCGCCAGGATCTCCGAGAGGCTCAAAGGGATCGGAAGCGGCCGGCGCGCCGCGTCGAGGAGCGACCAGACCATCCGATGCCCCTCCCGCTCCGTCGTCACCGGAAACCCGGCCGCCTGCAGGGCCTCGAGGTCGCGGTAGACCGTGCGGGTGTGGCAGTCGACCATCGCGGCGAGCTCCGGGACGGACTTTCCCCGCCGCGAGGCGATCAACGCCTGGATGATCCGCCACTGCCGTGAGAGCTGATCCCCGCGCGGCATCGCCGCTCCTCCCGTGCTTGGCTTTGGTCTTGGCAGGCTGTGGACCGCCGGCGTTTCGAGGCCGTGATCCCGCGCGGCGCGGCGCGATCCCATTTGCCGCGCGCGTTCCGCAGCGGCATGATCGCACCGGCTGCGGTTTGAAGAAATACCATGGTTTTGCGGAGCCGGCCAGGGGCGCGGGAACGGTGCCGGCGGCGATGACCGGCGGTGGACCAGCGGCCCGCTTGCGGCCGTGATCCGGCGCCGCGCCTCCAACCCGCCGGCCGCCTGGGCCGACGGTCCGGTGACTGTTTTTCCCCGGCCGGCTTACCCCGGGCGTTGACGCCCGGCGCGCGGCTGGGGTAAGCTTCGCCGGGGAGTGCGCATGGGCGGACACCATCTGATACTGGGCACCCTGCGGGATTTCCTGAGCGGCGAGCCCCTCGACGACACGCTCGACGAGCGCTACCGCCAGGAAATCGCCCGGCGGCTGGTGGAGGAGAAGGGCTACGCGACGGCCGAGATCGAGCCGCGCCGGCCGGTGGAGCTTGCGGCCGGGGGGCGCCGCGCCCGGATCCTCCTCGACTTCCTTGTGCGCCTCGAGGGCCGGCCCGCGATGATCGTGCGCTTCGGGCCGGGATCGCTCGTCTCCCGCGAGCGCCCGACGCTCGCCATCGCCCGGGTCGCCGCCGAAGCCCCGGTGCCGATCGCCGTGGTGACCAACGGGAAGACGGCGGAGATCCTCGATGTGGCGAGCGGAAAGGTCCTGGCCGAGGGGCTGGAGGCGATTCCGGACCGCGTCCGGCTTGCGGCCCTGCTGGACGCCTCCGCGGCGGCGCCGCTGACGGCCGAGCGCCGCGAGCGGGAGCTGCGCATCGCCTACTGCTACGAGGTGGACGGAGCCTGCCCCTGCGACGAAACGGTCTGCCGCCTCGCCTGACCGAGGGGCCCCGGAGGGACGCCGCCCCGCGGCGGCGGCGCAGCCCGCCCGATTCCGGCGGCGCGATGAACCGAATGGACGACGATCGCTTCATGGGCCTCGCGCTGGCGGAGGCCGAAAAGGCCCTCGACCGGGGGGACTTCCCCGTGGGCTGCGTCATGGTGCACCGCGGCCGGGTCGTGGCGCGGGGCTGCCGCCGGGGGACGGCGGGCGGCGGCGGCAACGAGCTCGACCATGCCGAGATCCTCGCCCTGCGGCGCCTCATGCGCCGCCGGGCGCCGGTCGACCCGGCGGCGGTCACCGCCTACTGCACCCTGGAGCCCTGCCTGATGTGCTTCGGCGCCCTGCTGATCCACGGCATCGGCGAAATCGTCTACGCCTACGAGGACGTCATGGGCGGCGGCACCGCCTGCGAGCGCTCCGGCCTCGCCCCTCTCTACCGCGACCGGAGGGTCGTCGTGCGCGCCGCCGTGCGCCGCGGGGAGAGCCTCGCGCTTTTCAAGCGCTTCTTCCGCAATCCGGAAGAGGGCTATTGGCGGGGGAGCCTCTTGGCGCGGAGCGCCCTCGCGGAGGCGGAGTGATGCCGTGGATTTCCTTTTTCGCTTGCATTTCTTGGAGTTGTCGTTTATTAGTCAGTCTACCGATGGCTGGGGCAGCGGGCCGCGTGGCGAATTATATAGATATATCAAATAGATATTTGCCTTACGGCCCCCGGCGGGCAGCGAACCCGAGCAGGCGGAGGTGATGGCATAGCACTCATAATGCGACCGATGCGGCCGACCCGCACGGACAGGACGAACATCAACCAGGAGATCAGAGCACGGCAGGTGCGGCTGATCGACCCGGAGGGAAAGCAGCTCGGGGTGATCCCGACCGAGCAGGCGCTCGCCAAAGCCCAGGAGTTCGGCCTCGACCTGGTGGAAGTTTCCCCCAATGCCGATCCGCCCGTGTGCAAGATCATGGACTACGGGCGGTACCGCTACGAGCAGACCAAGAAGAAGCACGAGGCCAAGAAGAAGCAGGCGGCCTTCAAGCTCAAGGAGATCAAGGTCCGCCCCAAGACCGGGGAGCACGACCTGCAGGTCAAGGTCGGCCACATCAAGGAATTCCTGGCCAAGCGGGACAAGGTCAAGGTGACGGTCATGTTCCGGGGAAGGGAGATCGCGCTTTCCCAGATGGGGATGGCCCTGCTCGAAAAAATCGCCCTCCAGATCCAGGACGTCGCCGTGGTCGAACAGAGCCCCAAGTTCGACAACCGCACGCTCTTCATGGTTCTGGCGCCGAAGTGACCGCCGCCGATCAAGAGTGAAGGGCCGCAAACCGGCCGACGGCCGGGGGCGGGATGCGGCGCCTCCGGCCCGGAAAAGCGGGCGACCCCGGGGGCAAGGCCTTTTTTTTCAAGCCGCAAGCCATGTGCCGGCGGCGAGGCGTGCGTATAGAATCATGACCGCGTTGGCGCGGGCGTTGAATCGAGCGGCCGCGCCATCCATGTTTATTTATGCCGGCGATTCGTGCGGGCGCCGGCGTGTTTCGACACAGGTCAAAGAGAAGGAGAACGGTTGAGATGCCCAAGATCAAAACCAACCGGTCGGCCGCCAAGCGGTTCAAGAAGACGGGGACCGGGAAGATCGTTTATCACAAGGCGTTCGGGAGCCATATCCTGAGCACCAAGTCGCGCAAGCGCAAACGCTCCCTGCGCAAAAGCCCGCTGCTGCACCCGAGCAACGTGAAGGCCGTCAAGCTCCTGCTGCCGAACGGCTGAAGAGGCGGCGGCATCCGGACGAAGAAAAAATCCTGATCATCGAAGGTGACCGTCATGAGAGTGAAACGAGGATTCAAGGCCAGACATCGACGCCAGAAAGTGCTCAAGCTCGCGCGGGGCTTCCGCGGGGGACGCAGCAAGCTTTTTCGCACCGCCGCCGGCACGGTCGACCGCGCGCTGCGCTACGCCTACCGCGACCGCAAGGTGCGCAAGCGCGACTTCCGCGCGCTGTGGATCGCCCGCATCAACGCGGCCGTGCGCGCCAGCAGCGTCTCCTACAGCCGCTTCATGCACGGGCTGAAGCAGGCGGGCATCGCCCTCGACCGCAAGGTTCTGGCCGAGATGGCCGTCAGCGACCCGCAGGGTTTCGCCCAAATCGTTCAGTTGGCCGTTCCGCGCGCATGACGACCGCCCGCGACGTCGACGCCGAGCTCGATCGGATCGCCGCCGCGGCCGGCCGCGATCTTCTGGCCGCCGGCGGCGATGCGGCCCGCATCCGCGAACTGCAGGTCAAGTACCTCGGCCGCAAGGGGGAGCTCACCCACTTCCTGCGCTCCATCCCGCAGCTTGACGCGGCGCTGCGGCCGACCGCCGGGCGCCGGGGAAACGAGGTCAAGCAGCGCCTCGCCGCCGAATTCGCCGCGCGCCTGGCGGCGTCCGCCGCGCAAGACCCCGCGGCCGCGATCGACGTGTCCCTGCCGGGCCGCCCCCAGGGGGGCGGCTCGCTGCACCCGATCACCCGCATCATGCGCGAGATCTGCGACATCTTCACGGGCATGGGGTTCGACATCGTCGAAGGCCCGGAGGTCGAGAAGGACTTCTACAACTTCGAGGCGCTGAACATCCCGAAGAACCACCCCGCCCGCGACATGCAGGACACTTTTTTCATCTCCGCCGACGTGGTGCTGCGCACCCACACCTCCCCGCTGCAGGTCCGCACGATGGAGGCGCAGCCGCCGCCCGTGCGGGTCATCGCGCCGGGCAAGGTCTACCGCTGCGACTCGGACCAGACCCACACGCCCATGTTCCACCAGGTCGAGGGGCTTTTGGTGGACGAGAACGTGAGCTTCAGCGATCTGAAGGGGACCCTCACCGCCTTCGTGCACCGGATGTTCGACGCGCGCACCCGGCTGCGCTTCCGGCCGAGCTTCTTTCCCTTCACCGAGCCGAGCGCCGAGGTGGACATCCTCTGCGTCATCTGCCGGGGCAAGGGCTGCCGCGTCTGCAAGCAGACCGGGTGGCTCGAAATCCTCGGCTCGGGGATGGTGCACCCCGCGGTCTTCGAAAACGTGGGCTACGACGCCGAGCGCTACACCGGCTTCGCCTTCGGAATGGGGGTGGAGCGCGTCGCCATGCTGAAATACGGCATCGACGACCTGCGGAAGTTCTTCGAAAACGACCTGCGGTTTCTCGCGCAATTTTGATCAACCGCGCCGGAGTCTCCAAGACCGGCGGCTTACGCCGCCACCGACTCGCTATCGATCATGAAAGTTAGCTTAAGCTGGCTCTCCGAATACACCCCCGTCAAGCTGGGCGCCGAGGCGCTCGCCGAGGCGCTGACCCTGGCGGGGCTTGCGGTGGACGCCGTCGCGGACCGCTTTGCCTACCTGGACGCCGTGAGCGTCGGCCGCATCACCGCGGTCGCCCCGCACCCGCAGGCCGACCGGCTGGCGCTCTGCCGGGTCGATTCCGGCCGCGGCATCCTGCCGGTGGTCTGCGGGGCGCCGAACGTCCGCCCCGGATTGCTCGCGCCGCTGGCGCTGCCGGGGGCGGTCCTGCCGAACGAGCGGCGGATCGAGGCCGGCGCCATCCGCGGGGAGCGCTCCGAGGGCATGCTCTGCAGCGCGGCGGAGCTCGGCCTGGGAAGCGACGCGGCGGCCATCATGGAGCTCGACGCCCGGCTGCCGGTCGGCGCCGCGCTCAACCGGGCGCTCGGCCTGTCGGACCCGGTCCTGGAAATCGACCTGACCCCCAACCGCGCCGACTGCCTGAGCGTCATCGGCATCGCCCGCGAGGCGGCGGCGATCCAGAAGACGCGCCTCTGCCGTCCCGAAACGCGGATCAAGGAGAGCGACGACCGCATCTCCCGGCTCGCCTCGGTGGCGATCGAGGCCCCCGACCACTGCCCGCGCTACGCGGCCCGGGTGCTCGAAAACGTCGCCGTCGGCCCCTCGCCCTTCTGGCTCCAGGACCGGCTGCTCTCCGTGGGCCTGCGGCCGATCAACAACATCGTGGATGTGACCAACTTCGTGATGCTCGAGTGCGGCCAGCCGCTGCACGCCTTCGACCTCGACCGCCTGGCGCACCAGCGCATCGTCGTGCGCCTCGCGCGGCCGGGGGAGCCGTTCGTCACCCTGGACCGCAAAGAGCGCACCCTCGACCCGGAGATGCTCATGATCTGCGACGGCGAAAAGCCGGTGGCCGTCGCGGGGGTGATGGGCGGGCTCAACTCGGAGATCCACGACGGCACGACGCGGGTGTTGATCGAGAGCGCCTGCTTCGACCCGGTGAGCGTGCGCAAGACCTCCAAGAAGCTCGGGCTTTCGACCGACGCCTCCCGCCGTTTCGAGCGCGGGGTGGACCCGGCCGGCGCCGTCGCCGCGGCCAACCGGGCCGCCGCGCTGATGGCCGAGGTGAGCGGCGGCGGCATCGTCGGCGGGGTGATCGACGCCCATCCCCGCCCCTGGACCCCGATGCCGATCCGCTTGAGCCTGCGGCGGACGGCGCGGCTGCTCGGCCACCGCGTGAGCCGTCGGAAGGTCTTCCAGGTCCTGAAGGCGATCGAGTTCACGGTGAAGGAGACGCCCGTCCAGGACGAGCTGCTGGTGACGGCCCCCTCCTTCCGCGTCGACGTCCGCCGGCCGGAGGACCTGATGGAGGAGGTGGCGCGCCTCTCGGGCTTCGACGCCATCCCGACCACCTACCCCGCGCTTCCGGCCGGCAGCCGGCCGAAGGCCGCCCGGGCGGAGCTCAGGCGCCGCATCGCCGACATCCTGGCCGGGCTCGGCTTCGCCGAGGTGATCACCTACAGCTTCATCGGCGCCGGCGCGGCCGACCGGCTGAGGCTGCCGCCGTACGACCGGCGGCGGCGGACCGTCGCCGTGCTCAACCCGCTCGCCGAGGACCAGGCGGTGATGCGCACCTCGCTGCTGCCGGGGCTGCTCGAGACGATGCGCTTCAACCTCGCCCAGCAGACCCGGCGGATCAAGATTTTCGAAATCGGCAAGGCCTTCCTCCAGACCTCTCCCCAGGGGCTCCCGGAGGAGCCCGAGATCGTGGCCGGGCTGTGGTCGGGCGCGCGCCAGGCGCCGTCGTGGCACGGCAAGGAAACCCCGTGCGACTACTACGATCTCAAGGGGGCCCTGGAGGCGCTGCTCGCGGCCCTGCGCTGCGAGGAGCTGCGCTTCACGGCGCTCGCCCCGGAGGCCTGCACCACGACCCGCCCCGGCCGGACGGCGCGCATCCTCTCCGGGGAGCGGGAGCTCGGCGTGATCGGCGAGGTCCACCCGCTCGCGGCCGCCGCCTGGGATCTCAAGCAGCCCGCCTTCGTGTTCGAACTGGACATCGCGGCGCTCGAGCGGCGGATCGCGGAGGCCGTCCACCGCATGCGGCTGCCGAAGTTCCCGGCCGTCTACCGGGACATCACCGTCATCCTCGACGAACGCCGCGAGTACCAGGAGATCCGGCAGTTCGTCGACGGGCTGCGGATCGAGCTCCTGGAGAGCATGCACCTGTTCGACGTCTTCTCCGGCGACCCCATCCCGGCCGGCAAGCGCAGCCTGTCGTTTCGGCTGGTCTACCGTTCGCCGGAGAAAACGCTCGTGGACGCCGATATCCACCAGCTGCACCAGTCGATCACCGGGAAGATCGTGGCGGCCTTCCACGCCGATCTTCCCGTTTGAGGCCTCCGGCCGCCGCGGCCCGACCGGCAGGGCGCCGCACCGCGGCCCCGGCTCCCGGCCGCGGCGCGCGGCGGCTTGGGTGGCGACGCGGACCCGGTCGCCGGCCGCCCGGCCGGGGGCTGCGCGCCGCTCGATCACGGCCCCGCGGCGCCGTTTGGCGACCGCCTGCTGGACGGGGCCACCGGAGAGAGGCCGATGAAAGCAGACCCGGCGAATCGCCCGGATCCCATCCCCGACAAGCTCTACTTTCGCATCGGCGAGGTGAGCGCGATCGCGAAAGTGCCCACCCATGTGCTGCGCTTCTGGGAAAGCGAATTTCCCCGCATCCGCCCCCGGCGCACCCAGGCGGGCCAGCGCCTCTACACCCGCCGGGAGGTCGAGCTGATCCTCAAGATCAAGACCCTGCTCTACGAGCGCAAGTTCACCATCCCGGGGGCGCGCCAGTTCCTGCGGGCCTCCGAGCCGGAAGAGGCGGCCGCCGAGCCCCGGGGGATCCTCGAAACCGTGCGGGCCGAGCTCGAGGCCCTGCGCGATATCCTGGACGAAAGGCCGCCGCTCGGCCGCCGATGAAGTTTGTATTGACAAGCCTTCTTTTTTATCCTAAATAATCAAACCGGATGAGCGGGCATAGCTCAGCTGGTAGAGTACAAGCTTCCCAAGCTTGGTGTCGCGAGTTCGAATCTCGTTGCCCGCTCCATCCCCTCGTTTTCCGTTTGGCCGGCAGTGCTAAGGTAGGGCTTCAGACGTGAAGTGGATGGAACGCAACCAAGGCGCATGAGCGGATGAATTCTTAAAGCTCCACTGCGGGAAGTTCTACCGGCGATGAGGAAACGGGCGAAGAGCCCGTTTTTTATTTACGGAGGGGCGATCGGCATGACCCAAGGCGAAACACCGCGCGCCGCGGCGCAGACGGCCGTTGCGGCCGTGGCGGCACCGCTCGCCCGCGACGTCTGCCTCGCCTCGGGCTTGGAGCTCGTGCACCTCGAATTCCGGCGCGAGAGCTCCGGGCGCGTCATGCGGGTCTACATCGACAAGCCCGGCGGGGTCAGCCTGGAGGACTGCGCCGCGGTCAGCCGCGAGTTGGGCGACGTGCTCGACGTGCACCTGCCGAACGTCGGCCCCTACCATCTCGAGGTCTCCTCGCCGGGGCTCGAACGGCCGCTGGCGCGGCTCGAGGACTTCGAGCGCTTCCGGGGCCGGCCGGCGAGAATCCGAACGAGCCGTCCGATCGACGGCCGCAGGAACTTCAGCGGGCGTCTGGAGGGCGTCAGCGGGACGGCGGTGCGGCTGGCCGTCGGCGCGGACATCCTCACGATCCCCGCCGACTTAATTGCCAAGGCGAACCTGATCCATACGCCCAGTCAGGAACAGGGAGAACACCAATGCTGATCTCGGAAATCAAGCGGGTCGTGGAGCAAGTCAGCCGGGACAAGGGCATCGACCGCCACGTGCTCATCAAGGCGCTGGAAGAGGCCCTGAAATCGGCCGCGCGAAAAAAGTACGGCCCCAAGGTGGACATCGAGGTCCAGTACAGCGAGGAGACCGGGGAGCTGGAGGTGTTCCAGTTTAAAGAGGTCTGCGAGGTGGTGGAGGAGCCGATGCTCCAGATCAGCCTCGAGGAGGGGCGCCGGCTCGATCCGGAATGCGAGATCGGCGACAGCCTCGGCACCAAGATGGATACCGCCACTTTCGGCCGCATCGCCGCGCAGTCCGCCAAGCAGGTGATCATCCAGAAGCTCAAGGATGCCGAGAAGGAAGCGGTCTACACGAGCTTCATCGACCGCAAGGGCGAAATCATCAACGGGATCGTTCAGCGCGTCGACCGCGGCGACATCATCGTCAACCTCGGCCAGACCGAAGCGGTGCTGCCGATCCGCGAACAGGTGCCCAAGGAGAGCTACCGCCGGGGCGACCGCATCCGCGCGCTGATCCTCGACGTGCTGCAGGAGTCGCGGGGGCCGCAGGTGGTGCTCTCCCGAACCCATCCGAGCTTCCTGATCTCCCTCTTCCGCACCGAGGTGCCGGAGATCAGCGAGGGGATCGTCACGATCCAGGGCGCCGCCCGGGAGCCGGGCGTGCGCGCCAAAATCGCCGTCGCTTCCTCCAACTCGGACATCGACCCGGTCGGGGCCTGCGTCGGCATGAAGGGCAGCCGCGTCCAGAACGTGGTCCAGGAGCTGCGCGGGGAGAAGATCGACATCATCCCCTGGCACGTCGACACCGCCAAGTTCGTCTGCAACTCGCTCGCCCCGGCGGAGATCTCGCGGGTCATCATCGACGAGGACAACCGCTCGATGGAGGTCATCGTTCCGGACGAATTCCTGTCGATCGCCATCGGCAAGAAGGGCCAGAACGTGCGCCTCGCCTCCAAGCTGACGGGCTGGCAGCTCGATGTGAAGAGCGAGAGCGCCTACAACCAGGCGATGCAGAGCGGCTACAACTCGCTCATGGCGCTGCCGGGGGTCAGCATCAGCCTCGCCGACGCGCTCTACGAAAAGGGCTTCTACTCGGCCGAGGAGATCGGCAAGGCCGCCGTCGAGGAGTTGATGCAGATCCGGGGCATGACCGAAGAGCTCGCCCGCAGCCTGATCGAGGCCGCTCAAGCCGTCGAGGCGCAGCCGCCCGCGGAGGACGAGCCCCTCGAACCGGACTTGCCCGCCGAAGAGCCCACGGCGGCTGCGGACGAAGCGCTTCCGGCCGCGGCGCCCTCACCGGATGGCGCCGCGGGGGGCGGGCCCGTCGCGCCGAGCCTATCCGGGGAAGGCGCCGCGGTTCACGAGGAGCACCATCCGGAGAAATGAAAACCGCACACGTCTCAGGCGGTGGCGGCCAAACCATGCGCGGCCCCTTGGTCCCAGGGGGTGATGGGGGAGTCCATGTCCAAGATCCGGGTGTATGAACTTGCCAGGGAACTCAATCTGACCAACAAGGCGCTGATGGACAAGCTCGCCGGCCTGGACATCCCGGTGGCAAGCCACATGAGCTCCCTGGAGGACGAGGTGGTCGAACGCGTGAAGCGCGCCGTTTTCGGAAAACGGGAGTCGGGCGTCCAGGATACGCGCGTGAAGCCCACCGTCATCCGGCGGCGCCGCAAGCCCGCGGCCGAAGAAGCCGGCGCCGTGGAAGCCCCGGCGGCCGAGGCGCCGGTCGCAGCCGCCGCCCCACCGGCGGTCGAGGCGGCGGCCGAAGCGCCCGCGGCCGCCGGAGCGCCGGAGCCGGAGACGCCGCGCGAAGCGGCGGCGGCCGAAGCGCCCGCGGCCGCCCCCGAACCCGAGGCCGCGCCCGCGCCCGCGCCCGAGGCCGAGGCCGAGGCCG
>CAZNKG010000006.1:150530-202142 GCA_964573635.1 uncultured Desulfatibacillum sp.
GCCCCCGAACCCGAGGCCGCGCCCGCGCCCGCGCCCGAGGCCGAGGCCGAGGCCGAGGCCGAGGCCGCACCCGCGCCCGGTGCGGTCGAAACCCCCGCCGTCCCCGCCGCCGAGCCGCAGGCCCCGGCCGCGCCGCCGGAGGCTCCGCCCGAAGAGGCCCCGGCGCCCCCCGATGCCGCCGCGGCGGCCGAGCCCGCGCCCGACTCCCTCAAGAAGCCGCTCAAGCGCATCAAACGCGAGGAGCCGGCCAAAATCATCCGCCTGCCGGTCGCCCCGATCCAAAAGCCCGGCGAGCGCGCCCGGCCGGCGGCGGGGGATGCCGCGCCGCGGGCGGCGCGCATCACGCCCGCGGGGGCCGCCCTCCCGCCGGGCGCGGTCGCCCCGCCGCCCGCCGATGCGGACGCCCGGGACCGCAAAAAGAAGAAAAAGAGCCGCGCCGAAGAGACCGACGCCGAAAAGAAGTTCATCAAGAAAAAGATCTCGTTCCGCACCAAGGCGGTCGTCGAGGGGGAGGACCTCTACGACGACCTGCGCGGGCGCAAGGCGCGCAAGGGGGGCAAGTCCAAGCGCGAGCTCGCGCTCCAGAAGACCCAGCTCACCGTCGCCAAAGCCATCAAGCGGCGCATCAAGATCAGCGAGGCCATCGTGGTCTCCGACATGGCCAAGCGCATGGGCGTCAAGGCCGGAGAAATCATCAAATCACTTATGGGAATGGGGACCATGGCCAGCGTCAATCAAGTCATCGACATCGACACGGCGGCGATCGTCGCCGCGGAGTTCGGCTACGAGGTGGAGCGCGCCGCCTTCGAGGAGGAGACGCTTCTCAAGACGGCGGCCGACGAGCCCGAAGCGCTCGTCCCGCGCCCGCCGGTGGTCACCATCATGGGGCATGTCGACCACGGCAAAACCTCGCTGCTCGACGCCATCCGCAAAACCCGCATCACCGAGACCGAGGCCGGAGGCATCACCCAGCACATCGGCGCCTATCACGTGGTCACGGACCGCGGCCGGATCGCCTTCCTCGACACCCCGGGCCACGAGGCCTTCACGGCGATGCGCGCCCGCGGCGCCCGGGTGACCGACATCGTGGTCCTGGTGGTGGCGGCCGACGACGGCGTCATGCCCCAGACGGTCGAGGCCATCAACCACGCCCGGGCCGCCGAAGTGCCGATCATCGTGGCCGTGAACAAGATCGACAAGCCGGGGGCCGACGTCGAGCGCGTGCGGCGCGCGCTGGTCGAAAAGGGCCTGAGCCCGGAGGAATGGGGCGGGGACACCATCTTCGTCAACGTCTCCGCCAAGCAGAACACCGGCATCGATCAGCTGCTGGAGATGATCCTCCTGCAGGCCGAGGTGATGGAGCTCAAGGCCAACCCCGACAAGCTCGCCCGCGGGCACGTCGTGGAGGCCAAAATCGACTCCGGGCGCGGCCCGGTCGCCACCGTCCTGGTGAGCGAGGGGACGCTGCGAACCGGGGACGCCGTCGTCTGCGGCGTCCACGCCGGCAAGGTCCGCGCCATGCTCGACGACCGCGGCCAGCCGGTGGAGGCCGCCGGGCCCTCGTTCCCCGTGGAGATCCTGGGGCTCTCCGGCGTGCCGATGGCCGGCGACGAGTTCGCCGCGGTGGCCGACGAAAAGGCCGCCAAGCAGATCAGCCTGCACCGCATGCAGAAGCAGCGCTCCCGCGACCTCACCCAGGCCGCCCGGCCGAGCCTGGAGAGCCTCTTCGAGCGCATGCAGCAGGGCGAGGTGAAGGAGCTCAACCTGGTTCTCAAGGCCGACGTCCACGGCTCGATCGAGGCGCTGTCGGACTCGCTCACCAAGCTCTCCAACGCCGAGGTCAAGGTCAACATCGTGCACGCGGCGACCGGGACGATCAGCGAGTCCGACATATCGCTCGCCGCCGTCTCCCAGGCGATCATCATCGGCTTCAACGTGCGCCCGACCCCGAAGGTCCAGGCCCTGGCGAACGAGGCCAATGTCGACATGCGCTTCTACAACGTGATCTACGACGTCATCAACGACGTCAAGAGCGCCTTGACGGGCATGATGGCCTCGCGCTTCGAGGAGCGCACGCTCGGCTCGGCGGAGGTGCGCGAAGTGTTCCAGATCCCCAAGGTGGGGGCGATCGCCGGCTGCTACGTGACCGACGGCCACCTCGAGCGCGGCCGCAACGTGCGCCTCATTCGCGACGGGGTCGTCGTCTACCAGGGCAAAAACGCCAGCCTGCGGCGCTACAAGGACGACGTCAAGGAGGTCCAGAGCGGCTACGAGTGCGGCATCGGCATCGAGAACTTCAACGACATCAAGGTCGGCGATCGCATCGAGTTCTATTACCTGGAGGAGATCAAGCCCGAACTCGCCTGACCGCCGCCAGCCCCGGCGGGGCGTGCGGTCGGCTAGCCGGCTTGCGCAACGGAGCGCCATGGTCGTCGGAATCGGATTGATCACGCTCAGGCTCGCGGAGTGCCACTCGCTCAAGGAGAAGCGGCGCGTCGTCAAGGCGATGGCCCAGCAGCTGCGCAACCACTTCAACGCGTCGGTGGCCGAGGTCGCCGACAACGACATCCACCAGCGGGCGGTCATCGGCTTCGCCATGGTGGGCAACGACAAGGCCGTGATCAACTCCAAGGTCGACAAGGCCTTCAACCTGGCCGACGAGCTGGGGCTGGCGGAGATCATCGACACCGAGATGGAGCTGATCAGCCTATGAGCGGGTTTTCACGCGCCGAGCGCGTCGGTGCGCTCATCCAGGAGCTGCTCTCGGAGATGCTGCTGCGGGAGATCAGCGATCCGCGGGTCCGCAGCGCGACGATCACCGGGGTCCGGGTCACCCGGGACCTCCGGCTCGCCCGGGTCTATTTCGCGACGGCCGCCGGCAGCGCCGCGGCGGCCGCGGCGGCCGACGGCTTCCGCCGGGCCTCCGGGTTCATCAAGCGCGGCCTCGGGCGGCAGCTCGGGCTGCGCTACACGCCGGATATCGAGTTCTTTTACGACGAATCCTTCGACCGCGGGGCGCAGATCGAGCGCCTGCTGAAATCGCTCGCAACGGAAAATGGATCGGATCGTTCAGGAGATTAAGGCGGCGCAGACGATCGTCGTCATGTCCCACGTCGACCCCGACGGCGACGCCATCGGCTCGCTCTTGGCGATGGGGCTCGCCCTCGTCAAGCTCGGCAAGCCGGTGACCCTTTACAACGCGAGCCGCATCCCGGCCGTCTACCGCTTCCTGCCGGGGGTCGAGCGCATCACCGACCGCCTCGCACCGCCGGACGCCTACGCGCTCGCGCTCGTGCTCGACTGCGGCGACATCGCCCGCGTCGGGGAAGAGTGGCCGGCGGTCGCGCGGATCCGCACCGTGGTCAACCTCGACCACCACGTCTCCAACACCGGCTTCGGACACCTGCAGCTGATCGACACCCGCGCCTGCGCCACGGCCGAAATCGTCCACAACCTCATCCGGGCGCTCGGCGTGCCCTTCGACCGCGACATGGCCACCGCCGTCTACACCGGAATCCTGACGGACACGGGCTCCTTCCGCTTCTCGAACACCACCGCGGCCGCCTTCGCGATCGGCCGGGAGATGATCGAAGCCGGGGCCGACCCGTACAACGTGGCCCGGCACGTATTCGGCACCTACTCGCTCGGCCGGATCAAGCTCCTGAACTATGCGCTCAACTCGATCGAGCTGTCGCGCAACGGCAAGCTGTCGATCATGACGATCACCCGGGGCATGTTCGCCGAAACCGGGACCCAGCACGAGGACGCCGACGGCATGATCAACTACGCGCGGCGGATCGAGGACATCCGGGTCGCGGCGCTGATCCAGGAGGAGGCGAACGGCCGGGCGGCGCCCGCCGGCGCCGCCCGCTACCATGTCAGCCTGCGGTCGGACGGCTCGGTGGACGTGGCCGCGATCGCCATGCGCTTCGGCGGCGGCGGCCATCCCACCGCCGCGGGCTTCCAGAGCGACGCGCCGCTCGAGGAGATCAAGTCAACGCTGATCGCCTGGTCGGAGCGGATCTGACCCGCTCGCCGCGGCCGCTCCCCCGCCGGGGGCGGCCGCCGGGACCCGCGAGGGCATGAACGGCATTCTGGTGATCGATAAGCCGGCGGGGATCTCGTCGGCGGGGGTGGTCGAGCGGGTCAAGCGGCTGCTCGCGGCCGGAAAGGTGGGGCACGCCGGGACGCTCGACCCGCAGGCGACCGGGGTCCTGTTGTGCTGCGTCAACCAGGCGACGCGGCTGGCGCGGTTTCTGCTCGAGGGGCCCAAGACCTACGAGGCCGTGATGCGCCTCGGGGTGGCGACCGACACCCAGGACGCCGGCGGCGAGGTGATCGCGCGGCGGCCGGTCGGCGCGATCGCCGCCGCGGAGCTCGAGGCGGTTCTCCGGCGCTTCCAGGGGCCCGGCTGGCAGCGGCCGCCGGCATTTTCGGCGCTCAAGCTGGACGGGGTCCCGCTCTACCGCATGGCGCGCCAGGGCCGCCCGGTGCAGAAGCCCGCGCGCCGCATCGAGCTTCACCGCATCCGACTGCTCGCCGCCGAGCTGCCGGAGGTGCGCTTCGAGGTGCGCTGCTCGGCCGGCACCTACATCCGCACCCTGTGCGCCGACATCGGCGAGGCGCTCGGCTGCGGGGCGCACCTCGCGCAGCTCCGGCGGACGGAATGCCACGGGTTCACCAGCGGGCAGGCGCTCGGCCTGGAGGCGCTCGCCGGGCTCGCCGCCGCGGGGCGCGTCGGCGAGGCGCTGATCCCCATGGCCCAGGCGCTCCCCGGGCTCCCGGAGACCGTGGCCGGAGAGGCGCTCGCGCAGAAGGTGCGCCACGGGCACCCCGTGACGCGGGCCATGCTGGCCGATGCGGCGGGCGGCGCCCCGCCGCCGGAGGCGGGCTTTTTCAAGCTGCTCGACGCCGCCGGGCAGCTCGTGGCCGTGCTGCGCGCCGTCCCGCAGAGCGAGGCGCTCTTCTACGGCTGCGTTTTCGCCAAGCCCTGAGCGCGAGGGGCGCGCCGCCGCCGGGCTTTTTCGCAACGGCATGATTTATATTGCACTTTAACACGGCTTGCTCTAAGCTGATGCGTGCTTCGGGCGCCACTTATTCAGGAGACTAGGGAGGAGAAGGAACCGTGACCCTGACGACAGATGAAAAAAAGCAGCTCATCGAAAAATTCAAGGTGCACGACACCGACACCGGCTCGCCCGAGGTCCAGGTCGGGCTGCTCACCAACCGCATCGAGTACCTGACCGAGCACCTCAAGGTCCACAAAAAGGATCATCATTCGCGCCGCGGGCTGCTGATGCTCGTCGGCCGTCGCCGCCGGCTGCTGAACTACGTCAAGTACAAGGACATCAACCGCTACCGCACCATCATCGAGACCCTGGGCCTCAAACGGTAATCCGCCGGTCGCCGCAGACGGGCCGCAGCCGGATGTCCGGCCTGCCCGGTCGACCGGGGCCGGCGGCCGCGCCAGCGCGCAGCCGGCCGAGGCGGCCGCACCCCGCGGCGGCACACAGCGCCCCAGGAGCGAGTTAGGAGCTTATATGGATATTGTTCTCAGAGAAACCATCGGAGGCCGCAGCCTCAGCATCCAGACAGGCAAGATGGCCAAACAGGCCTCCGGCGGGGTGGTGGTCCAGTACGGCGACACGATCGTGCTGGTCACCGTGGTCTCCCCGCTCGCGGAAAGGGATTCCGACTTCCTGCCGCTGCAGGTGGAATACCAGGAGAAGATCTACGCCGCCGGCCGGATCCCCGGCAACTATTTCCGCCGCGAAATCGGGCGGCCCAGCGAAAAGGAGACCCTCACCGCGCGGCTGATCGACCGCCCCATCCGGCCGCTCTTCCCCAAGCAGTGGCGCTCGGAGATCCAGGTCATCGCCACCGTCCTCTCCATGGACCAGGAAAACGACCCCGACACGCTCGCCATGGTCGGGGCCTCGGCCGCCATCCACCTCTCGGATATCCCGTTCGCCGGGCCGATCGCCGCCGTGCGGGTCGGCCGCATCGGGGGCGAGCTCAAGATCAACCCGCCCATCCAGGATTGGCCGGAGTGCGACATCAACATCATCGTGGCCGGCTCCAAGACCGGGGTCGTCATGGTGGAGGGCGGGGCCGGCGTCGTGAGCGAGGCCGACATGCTCGAGGCCATCTTCTTCGGCCACCGGGCCATGCAGCCGCTGATCGACATGCAGGCGAAGCTGCGCGAAACCCACGGCGCGCCCAAGCGCCCCGAGCCGTCCACGGAAAAGGACCCCGAGCTCGCCGCGCGGGTGGCCGAGATCGCCCGCGGCCCCCTGAAGCAGGCGCTGCTCCAGCCGACCAAGGTCAAGCGCCAGGCCGCCGTGCGCGAGGCCAAGGCCGCCATCCTGGAGGCCCTCGGCCCGGCGGCGGCCGAGCGCGCCGGGGAGGTGGCCGCGCACCTGGAGGAGCTCAAGCGCGCCATCCTGCGCGAGCTCATCCTCACCGAGGGCCGGCGCGTCGACGGCCGGCGGATCGACGAGATCCGGCCGATCACCTGCGAGGTGGCCGTGCTGCCGCGGCCGCACGGCAGCGCGCTCTTCACCCGCGGGGAGACCCAGGTGCTCGGGGTGCTGACGCTCGGCTCCGGCCAGGACGAGCAGCGGGTCGAGACGCTGAGCGGCGAGGAGATGCGGCCGTTCATGCTGCACTACAACTTCCCCCCCTACTCGGTCGGGGAGGTCAAGCGCGTCGCCGGCCCCTCGCGGCGCGATATCGGCCACGGCGGGCTCTCCTCGCGCGCCATCGAGCGCATTCTGCCGGCCAAGGAGACCTTCGACTACACCATCCGCCTGGTCTCGGAGGTGCTCGAGTCGAACGGCTCCTCCTCGATGGGCACCGTGTGCGCCTGCTGCCTCGCGCTCATGGACGGCGGGGTGCCGATCAAGGCGCCGGTCGCCGGGATCGCCATGGGGCTGGTCAGCGAAGGCGGGCGCACGGTGGTCCTCTCCGACATCCTCGGCGACGAGGACCACGCCGGCGACATGGACTTCAAGGTGGCGGGGACGCGCGAGGGGATCACCGCGATGCAGATGGACATCAAGATCCACGAGCTGCCGCGGCCGGTCCTGGAGCAGGCGCTGGAGCAGGCGCGGGTGGGCCGCCTGCACATCCTCGGCAAAATGCTCGAAGCGCTCCCCGCGCCGCGCAAGGAGATCTCCCCCTACGCGCCGACCATCACAACGCTCACCATCAACCCCGACAAGATCCGCGAGGTCATCGGCCCGGGCGGCAAGACGATCCGCGCCATCCAGAGCCAGACCAACACCACGATCGAGGTCGACGACTCGGGCCTGGTCAAGATCGCGGCCTTCTCCAAGCAGGAGGCCGAGCAGGCGCACTCGCTCGTCAAGCAGATCGTCTCCGACCCCGAGGTCGGCGCCGTCTACGAAGGCACCGTCGTCAAGATCACGGACTTCGGCGCCTTCGTCAACATCCTGCCGGGCACCGACGGGCTGGTGCACATCTCCCAGCTCTCCAGCCGCCGCGTGACCAAGGTCTCCGATGTGGTCAAGGAGGGGGAGAAGCTCCGGGTCAAGGTGCTCGAGGTCAGCCGCGACGGGAAGATCCGGTTGAGCCACAAGGCGCTCCTCGAAGAGGACCATGGACGCCCCCCCCGTTAAGACCGTCCTCGAAAACGGCGTCCGGGTCGTCAGCAAGACCATGACCCACACCCGCTCGGTGTCGATGGGGGTGTGGGTCGACGCGGGCGCCCGCGACGAAAGCCTGCCGGAAAACGGCCTGTGCCACTTCATCGAGCACATGATCTTCAAGGGGACCCGGCGGCGCTCGGCCTACCAGATCGCCAAGGAGTTCGACGCCATCGGCGGCCAGACCAACGCCTTCACCGGGATGGAGCACACCTGCTACCATGCCCGCGTGCTCGACGCCCAGGCCGCCGCGATGGCCGACATCCTGGCAGACATCTTCCTGAACTCCCTCTTCGATCCGGGTGAAGTCGAACGGGAGCGTCCGGTGATCCTGCAGGAGATCGGCATGGTCGAGGACACCCCCGAGGAGTACGTCCACCTGCTCTCCGGCCTGAACCATTGGGGCGACACGCCCCTCGGCCGGCCGGTCTGCGGCTCGCGCGAAAACATCGCGCGCTTCGACGCCGAGACGATCCGCGGCTTCTTCCACCGGCTCTACCAGCCCGAGCGGATCGTGGTCGCCGCCGCCGGCAACGTCGACCACGGGCGGCTGCTCGAATGGGTCGGGCCGGCCTTCGCCTCGGTGCCGCGCGGCAACGGCTTCCCGGAGCGCCGCCCCCCCGCGGTGCGCTCGCAGGTCGCCCTCCACGACCGCGCGCTCGAGCAGGCCCATCTCTGCCTCTCGTTCCCCGGCGTCTCGTCGCTCGACCCGCGGCGCTACGCGTTCATGCTGATGAACACGCTGCTCGGCGGCAACATGAGCTCGCGGCTTTTCCAGGAGATCCGCGAGCGGCGCGGGCTCGCCTACTCGGTCTACTCCTTCATCGCGCCGTACGTGGACGCCGGCATGCTGGGAGTCTACCTGGCGGTCGCCCCGGAGCAGGCCCTGCCCGCCGTCGAGATCGTGATGCGCGAGATCGCGCGGCTGCAGGAGGAGGCCGTCGACGCGGCGGAGCTTCGCGGCGTCATCGAGTACACCAAGGGCAGCGTGCTGCTCGCCTCCGAAAGCACGGACAACCAGATGGTGCGCATCGCCCAGAACGAGCTGCTCTTCGGAGCGGAAATCCCGATCGACGAGCTCGTGGCCCGCATCGAGGCCGTCGGCGCGGAGGAGATCCGACAGGCGGCCCAGACCATCGGCCGCCGCGAGGCGATGGTGCTCACCCTCCTCGGGCCGGCGGCGGCGCCGCCGGCCGCCTTCGAGCGGTGCCTGTTTGCCTGACCGGCCGGTGATCAAAATCCGCCGCCTGCGGCCCGCGGCGGATGCCGACATCCCGCTGCCGCGCTACATGACCGCCGGGGCGGCCGGGATGGACCTCTGCGCCGCCGTGCCCGCGGACACCGAGATCGCGCGCGGAGCGATCGCGCTTCTGCCGACCGGATTCGCCCTGGCGCTGCCGCGCGGCTACGAGGCCCAGATCCGCCCGCGCAGCGGGCTCGCCGTGCGCCACGGCATCGCGCTCATCAACTCGCCCGGGACGATCGACGCCGACTACCGCGGGGAGGTCCACATCGCCGTGATCAACCTGGGGCCCGCCCCCTTCACCGTCCGCCGCGGCGAGCGCATCGCGCAGATGGTGGTCCAGAAGGTGTGCCGGGCGCGGGTCGACGAGGTCGCGGACCTCGACCCGACGCCGCGCGGCGCGGGCGGCTTCGGCCACACGGGGACCTGACCCGCCGATGGACCCCGCGCCCGCATCCCGGGAAACGGCCGGCGGCCTGACGGTCTGCGTCCTGGGCGGCGGCAGCCGGGGGAACGCGGTCTATCTCGACGACGGGGCGACCGCCCTGCTCGTCGACGCCGGCTTCTCGGCGCGCGAGATCGAGCGCCGCATGCGCGACCGCGGCCTGGACCCGGCCCGTCTCGACGCCCTGCTCGTCACCCACGAGCACACCGACCACGTGCGCGGCGTCGAACGGCTGGCGCGCCGCCACCGCCTGCCGGTTTATTTGAGCCCCGGGACGCTCGCCGGGGCGGCGGCGCTCCAAGACCTCGCGGGGCTGCGCCCCTTCGTCCCGGGGCAGGCCTTCCGCATCGGCACGCTGGCCATCGATTCCTTCGCGGTGGCCCACGACGCCCGCGATCCGAGCGGCTTCGCGATCCGCGCGGGCGGCATCCGGGTCGGCATCGCGACCGACCTCGGCCATGCCGACGCCCGCCTCACGCAGCGGCTGAGCGGCTGCCGCCTCGTCATCCTGGAATCCAACCACGACCCGCAGATGCTCGCCGAGGGGCCCTACCCCCGGGTTTTGAAGCAGCGCATCGGCGGCCGCACCGGCCACCTCTCCAATCCGGAAGCGGCCGAAGTCCTGGCCGCCATCCGCCACCCGGGGCTCGAGCACGTCGTTCTCACCCACCTGAGCGCCACCAACAACACGCCGGAAGCCGCCCTGGCGCTGGCCGCAGCGGCCTTGACGGGGTCGTCGGCCCGCCTGTCGGCGGCGCGCCAGGACGCGAGCCTGCCGATCATCCGGCTCGCCTGAGGCCGCGCCGCGGGCGCCGCCCGGCCGGCGCCGGACGGCGGCCTACCGGGCCTGGATGCCGGTGACGCCGATGCCTTGGACGTAGTAGCCCGGGTCGTTCAGGAAGCTGAGGAAAATGACGAGGAAGGCGATCGAGGCCTGGATCATGAGCGGTTTGTTCCCGTAGAGGGCGTCGAGCCGCTGGGAGAGCTCGCGGTGGTCGGTGGGGGCGAAATAGGTGGAGAACAGCCCGTCGAGCATCCGGCGGCCGTCGGGCTTGGTGACGATGTTGCTCTTGCCGCTGTAGCTGTAGTCCATGGCGTCGAGCACGAGCCGGCGCTGGGCCTCGGGGTCGCGCAGGTGGTAGCCCATGAGGTGCATCAGGGTGCGCTGGGCCTCCTTGAGGCTCGCCTCGGCCACGGCGTCGAAGAGGATCCTGCGGCCGGGCCGCCCGGCGGGGTCCTCCGCGAGAAGCTGGCGGATGAGCGACAGCAGGACGGCGTTCTTGAAGAGCTGGTAGAGGCGCCGCGCCCCGTTCATCGCGCTCGCGGGCTGGTGTTCGGCCTGCGGGCAGTAGCCCGGGTAGTTGGGGACGAAAAGGAGCTGGAACAGGTTCTGGAAGCAATCGATGCCGACCAGCGGGTCCTCGAGGTCGATGCGCATGTCGAGCGTGTTGTCCAGCCGGTCGGCGAGCTTCGCCTCGACGACGTCGGGGCACTGGCGGGCGCAGTCGAGCATCCGCCCGATGTAGCGGGTGTAGGACTCCGGGGCGCTGCGCGTCAGGCAGCTCAGCTGCTGGATCAGCCGCGCCTCGTCCCCCCGGTCGAGCCGCTCGAGCAGCACGAAGAGCTGCTGCTCCATCCCCTTCCACGCCTGCGGCTCGAACTGGCTGGAGCGCACATCCTCGAGGATGTCGTGGAAGAGCACCGTCAGGAGCGCCACCGCGCCGACCTGATCGAGCGCCCGCGTGAGCAGCGCCGCGGCCCGCAGCGGGTGCAGGACCGCCATCGGCCCCAGCCGGCGGCGCTTGTGGCTGTAGGCGCTGAACAGGTAGCCGAGGGCCTCCATGACGAGGCGCTTGTCCTCGCGGTCCTTTTGGTCGTCCGCCGCCAGGCGCTTGCCGGCCAGGATGTAGGCGAGCAAGTTGTGGCGGTTGAGGGAGGCGGCGCTCAGATTGTAGTTGAGGACGGAGGAGAGCTTGAAGAATTCGGTCAGGTCGAAAAGCGGCATCGCTCCCACCTTCAGGCGGCGGCCAGCACCTGCTCGGTCTTCTCCACTTCGCCGAGCGTCTCCAGGGCGGCCTCCGCGAGGTCTTCCGGCCGGAGCCCCAGCGCCTCGCGGCTCTCCTCCTCCTCCTCGAGGGCAGCCCCCGGGGCGGCCGAGGCGCCCAGGCCGGCGCGGTGCGCCAGGGCGTTCGCCAGATGCGCGATGTGCGCCAGCGGAGCCCCGGAGGCCTGGGAGGGCTGGTGGTGGTGCCGGACGGCCTGGACCACCGCCTCGGGAAAGCGCCAAAAGCGGCAGGCCCGCGCCATGATCTCGGCATGATCGCAGCCGAGAATCTCTCTTTCGGCCGCGAGGGTCAAGCCCGGGGCGGCCGCCGCCACCCGCGAGGCGTCCAGGTACGGGTCGAGGATGATCTTCCCGGCATCGTGGAGCAGCCCGGCCACGAAGGCGTCCTCGCGCAGCTCCGGATGCCGCAGGTCCGCGAGGCGGCGCGCCCCGAGCGCGGCGGCGAGCGAGTGGCGCCACAGGGTGCGGGGGTCGAGGCCGTAGCTTTTCAAGTCGCGGTTGAGCAGCGAGGCCGCCGCCGCGGTCACGATGATGGTCCCGAGCGTCTCCAGCCCCAGCAGGACGGCGGCGTGCCCGAGCGTCGAGACCTGCCCGCCGAGGCCGTAGTAGGCCGAATTGGCGATCGAAAGGGCCCTGCCGACGAGGGCCTGGTCGTTTTCGATGATCCTGGCGAGATCCCGCAGCCCGGCGTTCGGGTCGGCCATGACCCCGCGCGCCTTCAGGATCACCATCGGCATGGCGGGCAGGTTCACGAGGCTTCGCAGGATGTGGCTCTTGAGCGCCGGGGAGAGCTGCCCCGCGGGGGGATCCTCCTTCCCGCCGGGCGCCGGAGGCCCGCTCGCCGCCGCCGGGGCCGCGGCGGCGGCGGCCCGAACCGCCACCACCCCCACGGTCACCGCGCTCCGGCAGTGGGGGCAGTGCGCATCGACGCCCCGTCCCTCGCCGACGACCCCTTCGCCGGGAAGCTCGATCAGCGCTTTGCAGCCAGGGCACTCCGCACGCATTCCCGACCCGATTCCGATAGCGTTCGGCCTGTGGTTCGTATAGATTGATTATCGTCGAAGCGCATCGATAAATCAAGGCGCCCCGGGGACGCTCCGGCGGGCGGCGCCGCCCGGGCTTGACAGGCGCCCGGCAAACCCCGATAACCCGGAGGGTGCCCCCCCCTTTTTCCGGGCGCGGAGCCGCGGGTGCGGAGGAGGGCCGTTTGGCCGCAGGCCCCCGCCGCCGCCCCTCCCGGAAGGGGGGCGGCCGGAACATCGCAAAAAGGAGCTCGAGCGATGCACGCTCCCCCGCCGCGGGTGATGGAACTCTTCGAGGCGCTCAGCCGGATCCCGCGCTGTTCGGGAAGCGAGGCCGCGGCCGGGCGTTGGGTGGCGGCGTGGGCGCAGGCCCGCGGGTTCGCCTGCGAAAGGGACCCGGCCGGAAACGTGCGGGTGGTGGTGCCCGCCACGCGCGGCGCCGAATCCGCCCCGGGGGTCGTCCTGCAGGGCCATCTCGACATGGTGTGCGAGAAAACCCCGGACTCGCCCCACGATTTTGCGCGCGACCCGATCCGCCTCCGCGCCGCGGGCGACTGGCTCGGCGCCGAGGGGACCACCCTGGGCGCCGACAACGGCGTCGCCGTGGCGCTCGCCCTCGCGGTGGTCGAGGACGCCTCCGCCGTCCGGCCGCCGCTCGAGCTCCTCTTCACGGTGGAGGAGGAGACCGGTCTGCGGGGGGCCCGCCGGCTCGCGCCCGGATGGCTCACCGGCCGCCGCCTGATCAACCTCGATGCGGAGGAGGAAGGGGTGATCACGATCGGATGCGCCGGCGGGCGGGACCTCGTGATCCGCCGCGGGCTCGACCGGACCGCCTGTCCGGCGGGGCTCGCCTGGCGGCGCCTGGCCGTCGGCGGATTGGAGGGCGGCCACTCCGGGATCGACATCCACCGCGGCCGGGCGAACGCGATCAAGCTCCTCGCGCGCGTCTTGAACGGGGTGTTCGATTCCGGCGAGCTTTTGCTCGGCGCGCTCGCCGGCGGCACCCGGGCGAACGCCATCCCGCGGGACGCCTGGGCGCTTCTCGGCGGCGAGCCGCCATCCCTATCCGCGTTCGAAGCGCGCGCGGCATCCTTCCACAAGCGGCTGCGGGAGGAATTTCCCGGAGAGCCGCGCCTTTCGCTCGCCCTCGCCCCGGCGCCGCCGCCGGCGGACGTCGGGGGGCGCGCGGCCGTGGCCCCGGCCGAGGCCGCGCTCCTCGTCCGGCTGCTCCTCGCCCTGCCCCACGGCGTGGCGGAGCTCTCGCCCGAGGCGGTGGTGCACACCTCCAACAACCTCGCCACGGTGGGGACCGCGGCCGACGGGCTCGAGATCCTCACCAGCCAGCGCAGCCTCACCGCCGCCGGGCTCGAGGCGATGAGCGCGACCGTCGCCGCCGTCGCCCGGCTCGCCGGCGCCGCGACCACCGCCGAGGCCAAGTACCCGCCCTGGCCCCCGGACCCGGGGTCGCCGCTGCTCGAGCGCTGCCGCAGCGTCTACCGCGAGCTGCGCGGCAAGCCGCCCGAGGTCCGCGCCATCCACGCCGGGATCGAATGCGCGGTCATCGGCAGCCTCACCCCCGGCATGGAGATGGTGGCGATCGGGCCCACGACCGAAAACGCCCACAGCCCGGGCGAGCGGCTGAACCTGCCCTCGCTCGGAAGGCTCTACGATTTCCTGAAGGCGCTGCTCGCATCGCTCGCGGCCGACCGTCCGGCCGCCGCATGAAACGCCGCGCGCCCCGGCACCCCTGAAGAGAGGATCGACCCCGATGGCCCCCACCGTCCTGATCGTGAACGGAAGCCCCCGCAAGCGCGGGAACAGCCAGGCGCTCGCCCGGGAGGCCGGGGCCGGAGCGCGCGCGGCCGGCGCGAAAACCGAGAGCGTCGTTCTCCACGGCCTCGACCTCCGGCCCTGCAACGCCTGCGACGCCTGCCGCCGCAAGGCCGGCCGCTGCGTCATCGACGATGACATGCAGCGGCTCTACCCCAGGCTCCGCGCGGCCGACGCCGTCGTCATGGCCGGACCGGTCTACTGGTTCACGGTCTCCGCCCAGACCAAGCTCTTCATGGACCGCTGGTACGCTTTCGGCGGGGACCCCGAGGGCTACCGGCTCTTCGCGCGCAAGCGCTTCGGGATCCTGCTCACCTTCGCCGACGCCGACCCCTTCCGCTCGGGGGCCGTGAACGCCCTGCGGATGTTCCAGGACGCGCTCGGCTACCTCGGGGCCGAGATCGCCGGCATGGTCTACGGCAGCGCCTGGAAGGCGGGCGAGATCCGCGCGAACGCGGCGGTGATGCAGCAGGCCTTCGAGCTCGGAAAAACGCTCGGCGCCGCCCCGGCCGCCAGACTTGCTTAAGCGCCGCAAATTGACTTTGCCGGCGCGCACCCCTAAAATAGGCCCATGGGGGCGGCGGCGCCCCTTCATGGCCCCTTCATTGGACCGCAACCGCCCGACGGCAAAGAGGACCCCATGCGCCGAAACGCGATGATCGCCGCCGCGCTGCTCGCCGCCGCGGCCCTGGCGTTTGCCGGGTGCACGACGAGCTATGTCGCCAAGCCCATGCCCTTCCGCGCCCCGTCCACGTACGCGAACGCCACCGAGGTGGCGCAGGCGGTGGTCGCCTCGGAGGCCTTCGCCGACACCCGGAAGGCCCAGGAGGCGTTCGGCTTCGATATCCGCTCGGCCGGGATGATGCCCGTGCAGGTCGTCTTCGACAACCAGGGGCCGCACCCGCTCGAAATCGTCCCCGGGCAGACCTTCCTCGAGGACGCCGGCGGCAGCCTCTGGCCGATCCTCGACCGCGACACCGCCTACGAGCGCGCGACCAAGTACGCCCAGACGAAGCAGATCGTCACCGAGGGCGCCTACCACACCGTGCTGGGGGCCGCCGCGGGCGCGATCATCGGGGCGGCGGTCGGCATCGTCACGGGTGAAAACGTCGCGGTCGCCACCGGCAAGGGGGCGGCCGTCGGCGGGGCCGCCGGCGCGACGCTGGGCGGGGCGAAAGGCTACACCTCGGGCGAGGCCCGGCAGCGGGTGATCAGCGACCTGCGCAGCAAGACGCTCGAAAACAAGGCCGTCGATCCGCGCAGCCTCGCCTTCGGCTTCCTCTTCTTTCCGGGCGAAGCGCCCTCGGCCAAAGAGCTCCGCCTCCAGGTCCGGGAAACCGATACCGGAAAAATCCACCTGCTGAAGATGCCGCTTTAGAGGATCAGCGCCAGCGGGCGAGGTTCTCCTCGATGAAGGCGAGCACCGCCGCGTGCTCCGCCTTGCCCGCGCCCCGCACGGCGATGGGCTCGCCGAAGCGGATGTGCACCGTCTTGCCGGGGGAGATGCGGCCGAAATCCTTCAGGCGCCGGCCGAGGCCCCAGGCGTCGGTCTTGAGCGCGAAGGGGACGACGGGGACCGCGCCGCGCCGGGCGAGCTTGACGCCGAGGGAGTTGAACTTCCGCGGGTCGAATTCGACGCTGCGGGTGGTCTGCGGAAAGATGATGACCGACACCCCCGCCCGCAGGCGCTTCTCGCCCTCCTCCATGACGACCCGCAGGTCCTCGCGGGCGTTCTCCCGGCCGACGACGACCGGGTCGCGGCTGCGCATGACGTGTCCGAACCAGGGGTAGGAGACGAGGCTCTCCTTGACCACGAAGGTGACCTCGCGGTGGGGGGCGATCAGGCAGGGAAGGACGAAGGTCTCGAGAATGCTCATGTGGTTGCCGACGAAGACGCACGGGGAGCCGAGGCGCCGGAGCACGTCGAGCCCCTCGAGGCGGAAGACCCCGCCCACGGACTCGAGCGAGCGGACGGTGTCGATGCTGCTCGCAATCCAGCGCTCGTCGTCGTAGCGCCCCTGGCGGGCGAGCTTGGAGGCCTGGTAGACGATCCTCAGGACGTGGAAGTAGAAGAGCGCCCCCGGAAGCCGCCGGGCGATTCCGGAGCCCGACCCCTCCGGGGTCCGGTAGGCGCTGCTTTCGGTCGTGAGGCGGGCGGCGGCCATGGCGGGTCCCGGGCGTGCGATCACCCGGCCTTCATATAATCGACGGCGAGCGCTGTCAACTCCGCGGCGATCGCCGCGGCGCTGCGGCCGTCGGTGTCGATGACCGCATCCGCCGCCTCGCGGTACTTTTCGGCGGACTCCGACCAGATCGCCGCGAGATCCTCCTCGAGCGAGGCGCCGGGGTTCACCCGCGGGCGGTCGGCCGCGCGCACCCGGCGCGCGAGCTCCGCCAGCGAGGCCGTCAGGAGCACGATCCGCCCGGTCCCGCGCAGCACATCCATGTTCCAGGCATAGCGCACGGTCCCGCCGCCGAGGGCGATGAGCGCCCCGCTCATCCGCGCGAAGCGCTTGCAGATGGCGTATTCCAGCTCGCGGAAGGCGACCCAGCCCTTCTCGCGGACCAGCCGGTGGAAGGAGTAGCCGAGCTCGCGGTCCATCTCGCGGTCGAGGTCGTGGAAGGGCAGGCCGAGCCGGCCCGCGACGAGCCCGCCGACCGTGGTCTTGCCCGTCCCGATCATTCCGCAGAGGTAGAGGTTCCCCGGCCGGGCGGTGTTCATTTTTCGAAGATCTTCAGGTTGCAGAAGGCGTCCCCGCGGCCGATGCGCTCGTCGAGCTCCATGCGCACGCCGTGGGCGTCGGCGCGGCCGCGGTCGCCCTCCATGGCGATGTCGCAGAAGCGGTCGATCTCCTCGGGGGTGCACCCCATCGCCTTCCAGGCCTCGACGAGCGCGCAATAGCGCATGCGCTGCACGGCGAGCGCATCGCCGGGCTCGACCTCGGAGTCGAAGACCCGGGCGGAGCCCTTGGCGACGTGCTTGTCGACCCAGGCCCGCGGGCCGAAGGGGCGCGGGTCCTTCGCCGCCTTCATCCGGCCGAACGCGTAGATCGCCCGGCGCGCGAGGCGATCGACCTCGGCTTCGGGCAGCGCCTCGCGGAAGCTGCGGTAGAGCAGCGCGAACCAGGTGGCGCGGTCCATGATCGCCGCCCGCACGGCGGCGGTGAGCTCCTCGGGGGTGATGCAGTCGCTCATGATCTGCTCCTTGTTTTGGTTTGCGCCGGGGCGGCCGCCCGGCGGCGGTCGGCGCTGAGGCGCCGTTCGACTTCCGCGGCGGCGTCGAGGCGGGCCTCGAAGGCGGCGGCGAGCTCGCGGTAGGCCGCGTGCCGCTTCCGATCGGGGGCGAGCGGCGGCGCGAAGCGCAGCCACTGGCGCGCGCTCACCTCGAGCCCGACGCCGTCCACGGCGGCGCGGCAGAACATGGCCGTGCCGAGAAGGGTCGCTTCGCGGACCCGCGGCCGCCGGAGGGGGATCCCGGCCGCATCGCAGCGGATCCGGTTCCAGGCGCCGCTCGCCGCGGCGCCGCCGGCCAGGTTGATCCGCTCGGGCGCAAGGCCCGCCCGGCGCATGAGCTCGAGCAGCCGCGCGATGCGGAAGGCCGCCCCCTCCATCGCCGCCGCAAGGAAGTGTTCGGGGCGGTGTTCGGGGCGCAGCCCGGCGACCCCCCCGGCGGCCGCCCCGCAGCCGAAGGGCGCCCGCTCGCCGGTCAGGCCGGGGAAGAGCGTCAGCCCCCCCGCCCCGGGGGCGAGCGCCCGGATGCGCCGCTCGAGCCGGACGGCCGTGACCGAAAGCAGCCGCTCCAGGTAGTCGACGGCGCCTCCCGAAAGCCCCGTCGCGCCCCCGGCGAGGAAGAGCCCCGGGAGCATGCCGGTGTTGACGGCCAGCCGAAGCGTGCGGTCGGCCGGCCGCCTCCGGGCGGCCGCCATCAGCACGTCGGTCGTGCCGCTCACGAGCACCGCCGTCCCCTCCTCGAGGACGCCCGCGCCGTACATGGCGCTCGTGCCGTCGGAGCTGCCGCAGACGACCGGCAGGCCCGCCGGGAGGCCGAGCGCCGCCGCCCCCGGCGGCGAGAGCCCGCCGACGACCGCCGTCGCCGGCCCCGGCGCGGCGAAAAGCCCCGGCTCGATTCCGAACGCCGCGGCGAGGCCGGGGTCGATGCGGCGGCGCTCGACGTCGAAGAGGAGCGTGTAGTCCAGGTGGGCGAAATCGGTGGCGCACGCCCCCGTCAGCCGCCGCACCAGCTCGTCCTTCAGCCCGACCGCGGTCCGGGTGCGCCGCAAAATCCCCGGGCGGTGCACGCGGAACCACCCCAGGATGGGGGCGAGCAGCCCGGGGGCGGCCCGGCGGCCGGTGACCGCGTGCAGCGCGGGCGCCGGCACGCAGCGCTCGAGCTCCGCGGCCGCGGCCGCCGCCCGGCGGTCCATCCAGATGGGGGCCGGCGCGAGCGGCCGCCCGTCCCGGCCGGCGAGCACCCAGCCCAGCATGGCGCTCACCCCCACCGCCCGGACCCGGCCGCGGCGTCCGGCGGCCGCCTCGCGGCCGGCGGCGCAAAGCGCCGCGAACACCTCCGCCGGGTCCACTTCGGCCGCATCCGGCGCCGGCCGCCGGACGGCGAAGGGCCGCCGCGCCATCCCGCAAACGCGCCCCGCCTCCGAGATCAGGGCCGCCTTGCAGCCCGAGGTGCCGCAGTCGGCGACGAGGTAGCTCATCGCCCGGACGGCTCGCGGGCGGCCGCGACCACCGCGCGGACGATCTGCGGGCTCACCCAGGTGTCGATGCTGCAGCCGTTCGCCAGGAAAAAGCGCCCCCCGGCGCCCAGGGCGAGCGCCTCGCGCACGTGGGCCTTGAGGAAGGCCGGCGAGCGGCGCGTGAGCAGCGTCTGGTCGATCCCGCCCATGACGCCGCCCGGGATGCGGCGGCGCACCTCGTCGAGCGACGGCCCGCGGGGCCCGCGGTCCCACCAGCTGAAGACGGCGGCGGGGAAGTCCAGGCAGTCGTCCATGAAAAGCGCCTCGCCGTGGATGTGTGCCGTGTTCATGGGCGCGAGCCCCGCGACGGCCGCGAAGACCCGGTGCGCATACGGCTTGACGAAGGTGAGAAAGACCTCCCGGCTGACGATCTCGGCCGCCGCCGGGACCGACATGAAGATCCCCGCCGCGCCGATCTCGATCGCCTGCTTCGCGTAGGCGATGAGGTTTTCGGCGACGGCGGAAAGCGCCGCGTGCAGGGCCTCGGGGTGCTCGCGGACGAGCGCCGCCATCCCCTCCCCGGCGACGCTGCGGCGGATGCTCTGCCAGGGGTCGAAGAGCGTTTCGAGGAAATAAGCCCGGCCCTTCAGCTCCCGGGAGATGATGCGCAGCGCCTTCAGCTGCTCGCGCCACTCGCAGCGCTCCGCCTCCACCCGGCCGAAGCGCGCGAGGTCCGCGGCCGTCCGCACCGCCTCGAGCCCCTCGGGGGCCGGGTAGTAGTAGTCGTTCATGACCTTGAGGAAGTCGAAGTCGTAGTGCCGGAAATACTCGAGCGTGATGCGCGCGAACTGCTCGCCGCCGGCGTGCTGCACGCCGAAGTGGTACCACAGGGAGATCGGCGGGCAATCCACCGCCTGCCCCTTCAGCACCCGCTCGACGCGTTCGATCTTGTTCATACGGCCCGCTCCTTATCTTTCCGGGTTGAAGGGGCGTCGCGGCTCAGGCGACCCCCAGGTAGGCTTGCTGCATCCGGGGGTCCTTCAGCAGGTTGGCGGCGGTGTCGTGCATGACGATCTCGCCGGTCTGCAGGACGTAGCCCCGGCCGGCGATCGCCAGCGCCATGTTGGCGTTCTGCTCGACGAGCAGGATCGCGACCCCCTCCCGTCGGTTGATCTCGCCGATGATCTCGAAGACGACCTCCACGAAGCGCGGGGAGAGCCCCATGGAGGGCTCGTCCATGATCAGCAGCTTCGGCCGCGCCATGAGCGCGCGGGCCATGGCGACCATCTGCTGCTCGCCGCCGGAGAGCGTCCCGGCGAGCTGCCGGCGGCGCTCCCGCACGGTCGGGAAGAGGGCGTGCAGGCGCTCGAGGTCGTCGCGGACGCCGGCGGGGTCGCGCCGGGTGTAGGCCCCCATCAACAGGTTCTCGTGCACCGTGAGGTCGGGGAAGAGCCGCCGCGCCTCGAGCACCGGGGCGATCCCGGCGCGCACGACGGCCGAGGGCGGCAGCCGGTCGATGCGGCGGCCGTCGAATTCGATCGACCCGCTCCGCGGCCGCACGAGCCCGAGGATGGTCTTCATCGTCGTCGACTTGCCGCAGGCGTTGCCGCCGAGCAGCGAGACGATCTCGCCCGCCTCCACCGTGAGGGAGACCTTCTTCAGGGCCTGGATCGGCCCGTAGAACGCGTCGACCTCAGTCAGCCGCAGCACGGCGCCCCCCCATGTAGGCCTCGACCACGGCCGGATTCGCGGCGATCTCCGCGGGCGTCCCGGCGGCGATCTTTTCGCCGTGGTCGAGGACGACGATGCGGTCGGAGACCGTCATGACGACCCGCATCTTGTGCTCGATGACGAGCACCGTGTGGCCGCGCCCGCGGATGCGGCGGATGAGCGCGACCACCTGCTCGGTCTCGTGCGGGTTCATGCCGGCGGTCGGCTCGTCGAGCAGCAGAAGCTGCGGCTCGGCGGCGAGCGCGCGGGCGATTTCGACCCGCCGGCGGTTCGCGTAGGAGAGCATGCGCGCCGGCTGGTCGATCCGCGGCAGCAGCCGCTCCTCGAAGAGCGCGAGGATCTCCAGGCACTTGGCGCGGTTCTCGGCCTCCTCGCGCACGACCGCCGGCGGCCGCAACAGCGCGCGGAACACTCCGGTCCGCCCCTTGAAATCCCGTCCGACCATCACGTTTTCGAGGACGCTCATCCGCCCGAAGAGCCGGATGTGCTGGAAGGTGCGGCTGATCCCGCGGGCGGCGACCGCGTGGGGCGGGAGCCCGACGATCTCCTCCCCCCGGAAGCGGATCGAGCCCGCGGTGGGCGGCATGGTGCCGGTGATGCAGTTGAAAAGCGTCGTCTTCCCGGCGCCGTTCGGTCCGATCAGGCTGACGATCTCGCCGGGGTCGAGCTCCATGTCGACCGCCTTGAGCGCCTGCAGGCCCCCGAACTCCTTGGTGACGCCGGATATGGACAGCAGCGCCATGGGCTCATCGCTCCGGGAGGAATTTGTCCCCGCGGGCATAGACGGCCCGCGGGGCGGGGTCGAAGACGGCGAGCCGCAGGCGGACGGACCGCCCCCCGAGCAGCCCCTCGCGCCGGACGAGCATCATGACGATCAAAATCCCGCCGTAGACGAACATGCGGTACTCCTGCAGCGGACGGAACACCTCCGGAAGGAGGATCAGCGCCGCCGCCCCGACCATCGGGCCGAGGAGGTTTCCCTGGCCGCCGAAGGCGAGCATCGCGAGCAGGATGAAGGATTCGTTGATGGTGAAGGAGTCCGGGCTCACGAACTTGACGAAGTGCGCGTAGAAGCTCCCGGCGACCCCGGCATAGAAGGCCGCGACGACGAAGGCCTGGACCTTGACGCGGGTCGTGTCGACGCCCGCGGCCTCGGCGGCGAGCTCGTTGTCGCGGATGGCGGTCAGGGCCCGGCCGAAGCGGCAGTTGAGGAGCCGCTGCATGCTGCCGAGCGTGAGCAGGACCAGGACGAGCACGAGGTAGTAGTAATCCCGCTTGGTGCTCAGCACGACGCCGAAGAGGGAGGGCGGGGGGATGTCCATGATCCCGAGCGGCCCGTTGGTGAAGCCCATCCAGTTCTGCAGGACCAGGAAGAGGATCATGTGGAAGCCCAAGGTGGTGAGCGTGAGATAGATCCCCGAGAGGCGCAGCGTCGGCCGGGCGAGGAGGTAGCCGAAGAGGGCGGCCGCGGCGCCGGCGCCGGGAAGCGCGAGCAGCCAGGGCCAGCCGGCCGCCATGGTGAGCTTCGCCGAGGCGTAGGCGCCGACGGCATAGAAGGCGGCGTGGCCGATCGACAAGAGCCCGACGTAGCCGTTCAGCAGGTTCAGGCTGAGCGCGAGGATCGCGTAGATCCCGATGAAGGTGAGGACCTGGAGGTGGTAGGGGTTGGACAGAATCAGCGGCGCCGCCGCAAAGAGCGCGGCGATCGCGATGAGCGGCGCGTGCGCGAGGATCGGGGCGAGCCGGCGCATCGTCAGTCCCCCCGGGCCGGCGCCGCCTCGCGGCCGCCGAAAAGCCCCCCCGGACGCAGGAGGAGCACCAGGATCATGAAGACGAAGGAGAAGATGTGGCGGAAATTCGAGACCCCGAACTCCACCGAGAAGGTTTCGACCAGCCCGATCAGAAGGCCGGCCGCCACCGCGCCGGGCAGGCTGGTGAGCCCCCCGACGACGCTCGCGCTGAAGGCCTTCAGCCCGTAGAGCCCGCCCATGGTCGGGTAGAAGAGGTTGTAGTAGACCCCCACCAGCACGCCGGCCACCCCGCCCAGCATGGAGCCGATCGCGAAGGCCGCCATGTACACGCGGTTCACGTTCACCCCCATGGCGTAGGCGGCCTCGTAGTCCTGGCTCGTCGCGCGGATCACCCGCCCGATGCGGGTGTGGTGGATCACGAGGTAGAGGGCGAGCATCAGCAGGACCGTGACGCCGAGGACCGCGATCTGCAGAAAGGTGATGAAGACCCCGCCGACCTCGATCTCGAAGCTGCCGAGCCGGTCGAGGAGCGGGGCGGGCAGCGCCTGGGTCTCGGGCCCCCAGATCGCCTGGGCGGCGTTCACGAGCAGGATCGACACCCCGATCGTGACCAACAGCGAGGTCGCGTGCGGGGCGTCGCGCAGGAAGTGGAAGGCGAGCAGCTCCACCACGACCCCCAGCAGCGCGGTCGCCGCGAGCGCTGCGGCGAGCGCGAGCAGGAAATTGGGGGCGAGCAGGCGGATGACCTCGAAGCCCACGTAGGCCCCGATCATGTAGACCTCGCCGTGGGCGAAGGTCACCAGCCTCAGGGTGCCGAAGATCAGGGTGAAGCCCAGGGCGAGCAGGGCGTAGATGCCGCCCTGGGTCAGGCCGTTCACGAACTGCTCGAAGAGGATCTCCATGCCTATTGATAGAGGACCCACTTGCCGTCCCGGATGGTGATCCGCACGAGCTGCTTGGCCGGGTCGCGGCCCTGGGCGTAGCTGATCGGCCCGGTCGCCCCCTCGTAGCCCTTCAGCCCGAGCAGCCCCTCGCGCACCTTCTCGCGGCTGTCGGTGCCGACCGCCTTCAGCGCCGCGACCAGCAGCCCCGCGGCGTCGTAGGCGAGCGCGCCGAACTGGGTGGGGTCCTGGCCGTAGGCCGCGCGGTAGGCCTGGGTGAAGGCCTGCGGCGCCGGCCGCGGATCGGTCGTGAAGTAGTTGACCGGGATCATGGTCCCCTCGACGGCCTTGCCGCCGAGCTCGATCGTCTTGGGGGAGAAGAGCGAGCTGTTCGCGAGCACGGCCGGCTTGTACTTGGCGCGGTCGGCCTGGTTCATGATCGCGGTGAAGTCGGCGTAGAAGGTCGGCATGTAGAGCAGCTCCGGCTGCAGGCGCTTCAGCTTGGAGATGACGGCGTTGAAGTCCTTCTCGCCCGGGGTGAAGGCCTCCTCGGCCACGATCTCGGCCCCCAGCGCGCGCGCCTCCTGCGTGAAGTACTTGTTCGCGTCGACGCCCCAGTCGTTGTTGATGTAGACGGTGGCGATCTTTTTCTTCTTGAGGTCGTTCACCGCCCAGCGGGCGTTGTAGGGCCCCTCGTAGCCCTGGGTGGCCACGACCCGGAACATGAACTCGCCCTTCTTGGTCCAGTCCTGGTGCGAGGCGGTGGGCGAGATCTGCACCATCTTGGCCTGCTCGTAGACCGGGGCGGCCGCCATGGTGCTCGAGCTCGAGAAGTCGCCGATCTGGGCGATCACCGCCCGGTCGGCCACGAACTTCTCGGCGATCAGGACCGACTCCTTGGGGTCGCCGCGGCTGTCGGCGACCTCCAGAACGATCTTCTTGCCGCTGACGCCGCCGGCGGCGTTCGCCCGGTCGACCACCAGGGTCACGGCGCGCTTGAAGTCGGCGCCGTACTCGGCCCAGTCGCCGGTGAGCGGCGCCGAGAGGCCGATTTTGACCTCGCCCTGCGCGTGCGCCGGCGGCGGTCCGGCCGCGGGGCCGAAGAGGAGGGCGGCGAGCCCGAGGGCGAGCGCGAAATTGCGGATGGCTGCGTGCTGCGACATGGCTTCCTCCTAAACCGTGTGGGTTTCCCGGGCGGCCGCCCGCGCGGGGCGGCGCCCGGCTCCGTCAGGATGTCGCTTAAAATGGCCGCGCCGGCGCTGTCAAGTGCTTTTCCCGCCGCCGAGGAGCTCGAAGGCCGCGCGGCAGTGGGTCTCGACCCCGAGGCGCATCAGCGACTCGTCGAAGGCGAAGCGCGGGTTGTGCAGGGGCGCCGCCCCCTCGCGGCCGACGCCGATCGCGTAGTAGCAGCCGGGCACGCGGCGCAGAAAGAAGGCCATGTCCTCGCCGCCCAGCGTGAGCTCGGGCTCGACGACCCGCTCGGCGCCGACGACGCGGGCGGCCGCGCGCCGGACGACCTCGGCCATGCCGGGGTCGTTCACCGTCGGGGGGTAGCCGCGGGTGAAGGTGAGCTCGAAGCGCGCGCCCATGGCCTCGCAGACCCCGCGCACGACCCGCTCGAGCCGCGCCTGCCAGGATTCCCAGATCGCTTCGCTGAAGGTGCGCGTCGTGCCGGAGAGCAGCGCCTCGCCGGGGATGATGTTGAAGGCGCTGCCGGCGTGGAAGCTGCAGACGCTGACGACGAGCGGCTCGGTCGGGTCGAGGTGGCGGCTGACGATGCGCTGCAGGGCGGAGACCACCTGGGCGCCGGCGTCGATCGGGTCGACGCACCGGTGCGGCTGCGCGCCGTGGCCGCCGCGGCCGATGATCTGGATGTCGAAGCGGTCCATCGCCGCCATGAACGCGCCGGCCCGCACCCCGATAACGCCCTCCGGCCGTTCGGTCCAGAGGTGGCAGCCGAGGGCGAAATCGACCGGCGGGTCCTCCAGGACCCCCTCGGCGATCATCGGCGCGGCCCCGCCGGGCCCCTCCTCGGCCGGCTGGAAAACGAACTTCACGCGGCCGGACAATTCCTCCCGGAGAACGCCCAGGGCCTCGGCCGCCGCCAGCGCGATCGCCATGTGGGCGTCGTGCCCGCAGGCGTGCATGACGCCCGGGTGGGTCGAGGCGAACTCGAGCCCGGTCTCCTCGGCGATCGGCAGCGCGTCCATGTCGGCCCGGATCATGAGGGTCGGCCCGGGCCGGCCGGTGTCGAGCAGCCCGACGACCCCGGTGCGGGCGACGCCGGTCTTGACCGCGAGGCCGAGCGCGGCCAGCCGCTCGGCGACATAGGCCGCGGTCTTCACCTCGTTGAAACCCGTCTCGGGAATGCGGTGCAGGTCGCGCCGCGTCGCGATCACCCGCGGCTGGAGCGTCTCGATCAACGCCGTGATGCGGTCCATCCGCCTCTCCTTTCGGGGCCCGGCCGCCTTCCCGCGCGCCGGGGGAATGCGGCGCCGGACAAAGCGGCGCCGCCGGCGGGACTATGCCACAGGCGGCCGGGCCGGGGCAACCCGTTCGGCCGGCGCCGGAGCATTTTCGCTTGATCGTTTGCGAAAAAGGTTGCATAAAGACCGTGCGCCGCGGCCTCGGCGCGTGGATGGCCACCCGACCTGGGAGCGGACCATGGCGTTGGCACTGGTGGACGGGCGCGTCGTCGTCGGCGACGGCCGCGTCTTCGAAAAGGCGGGCGTCCTCGTGGAGGGCGAGCGCATCGTGCGCGTCGCGGCCAAAGGGCTCAAGGCGCCCAAGTCGGCCCGGCGCATACCGCTTTCGGGGTGCACCCTGCTTCCCGGCTTCATCGACGCCCACGTCCACCTGTGCATGGACGCCTCCGCCGACCCGATCGCCGCCAGCGTGCAGGAGCCCCCCGCGGTGACCGCCCTCAAGGCCGCCAGCCACGCCCGCGCGACCCTCCGGGCGGGCGTCACCACCGTGCGCGACATGGGGGGCCGGGAGGGCATCGACCTCGGCCTGAAGCAGGCGATCCGCATGGGGCTCGTTCCCGGACCGCGGATGCTCGCCAGCGGCCGGCTGATCTGCATGACCGGCGGGCACGGCTGGCAGATCGGCTGCGAGGCCGACGGGGCGGACGCGGTCCGCCGCGCCGCACGGCAGCAGATCAAGGCGGGCGCCGATATCGTGAAGCTCATGGCGACCGGCGGGGTCCTCACCCCCGGCGTCGAGCCGGGCAGCGAGCAGTTCACGCAGGCGGAGCTCGCCGCCGGGATCGAGGAGGCCCACAAGGCCGGGAAGCGGACGGCCACCCACGCCATGGGGACCCGCGGCATTTTGAACGCCCTTCGGGCGGGAATCGACTCGATCGAGCACGGCGTCTACCTCGACGAGGAGGCGGTCGCGCTGATGAAACGGCGCGGGGTGCCGCTCGTGCCGACCATCGCGGCGCTCCACCACATCGAAGCCCGGGGGCTCGCGGCGGGCATCCCGGCCTTCGCGGTCGAAAAGACCGCCCGCGTGAAGCCCCACCACCTCGCGAGCCTGCGGATGGCGCACGCCGCCGGGCTCGCCGTCGCCGCCGGGACCGATGCCGGAACCCCCTTCAACCGCCACGGGGAAAACCTGCTGGAGATCAAGCTCCTGGTGGACTGCGGCGGCTTCTCCCCGGCGGCGGCCATCGAGGCCGGCACCCGCGTGGCCGCCCAGGTGCTCGGGCTGGAGCGGGAGCTCGGCACGATCGAGGAAGGCAAGCTCGCCGACCTCGTCCTGGTGGCGGGCAACCCCCTGGAGGAAATCGGCCGCCTCACGGACCCCGAAGCCATCCGCCTGGTGGTCCAGGGCGGCCGCATCGTCGCGGAGAGGCAATCCTGACCAACACCCTCGAAAGGAGGCCGGGCATGAAAAAGGTCGCAGCGCGTTGCGGTAGGGGTTTGGTGATCGCCGTCCTGGCGGCGGGTCTGGGGCTCGTATGCGCCGCCCCGGCCGCCCTCGCCCAGACGAAGGAGATCCAGGAGCTCGTCATCGCCATCGGGGTGGATGCCGATACCTTCAACCCCCAGGAGCAGACGACGACCCTGATCCAGAACATGTGCGACCTGATCTACGACAACTTCTTCTACCAGGACCCCGCCGGCAAGCTCCACCCGCGGCTGGCGACGAAGCTCGACGTTTCGGCCGACGGGTTGACTTACACGATCCACCTGCGCCGCGGGGTCAAGTTCTCGGACGGGACCGATTTGAACGCCGACGCGGTCAAGCTCACCTTCGACCGCGCGCTCGACCCCAAGATGCGCGTGCCGCTGCGCTTTGCGATCGGCATGGTCCAGGAGTGCGTCAAGATCGACGACCACACCGTGGCCCTCAAGCTCAAGTACCCCTTCGCCCCGCTCGCGCCGACCCTCTCGATCACGCTGGTCTCCCCCATCAGCCCGGCCGCCATCCAGAAGCACGGCGAGGAGGTGCGCCAGAACCCGGTGGGCGCCGGGCCCTACGTCCTCAAGGAATGGGTCAAGGGCGACCGGATCGTCTTCGTGCGCAACGACCGCTACTACGGCGAGAAGCCGACCGTGGCCCAGATCACCTGGAAAATCGTCCCCGAGGCCGCGACCCGCGAGGCCATGCTGCGCGCGGGGCAGGTGCACGTCTGCTACAAGCCCCTGCCCTCGAACGTCGCGGCCCTCCAGGCGGACAGCAACCTGAAGGTCGAGATGCCGCTCAGCACCCGGACGATCTTCATGGGGCTCAACTACCAGAAGGGCGTCACCCAGGACAAAAAGGTGCGCCAGGCCTTCAACTACGCGGTGGACAAGAAGGCCATCGTCAAGAAAATCCTCTTCGACACCGCCGAGCCCATGGTCGGCCCCGTGTCGCCGATGCTCTTCGGCCATTTCAAGATGGACCGGCAGTACGACTACAACCCGGAAAAGGCCAAGCAGCTCCTCAAGGAGGCCAACTTCGACTTCTCGAAGACCGTCGCCATGCGCACGCCCCAGGGACGCTACCTCTTCGACCAGCAGGTCTCCGAGGCCGTCCAGGCCTACCTGCAGGCGATCGGGGTCAAGACGGAGCTCCGGACCTACGACTGGCCGACCTATGTCGCCGGCCTGCTCAAGCCGATCGCCGAAAGCGAGCTCGAGGTCTTCCTGCTCGGCTGGGGGCCGCTCACCATGGATGCGGACATGGGCCTCTACGGCCAGTTCACCTGCGAGGTGAACCCGCCCAAGGGCCTGGGATCGGCCTTCTACTGCAAGGCGGAATACGACGACCTGATGAAGGCCTCGCGCGAGGCCCAGGACCCCCAGAAGCGCCTGGAGCTCTTGAAGCAGGCCTCCGTGATGGTCTGGGACGACTCCCCCTGGCTGTGGCTGCACGTGGAGAAGTTCGTCATCGCCTATTCAAGCAAGATCGGGAACATGGCGGTGACGCCGACCGAAAAATTTTTCCCGCAGTACATCACCATGAAGTAGCGCTCGCCGCGCGGCGCCGGGCCGGGGCGGGCCGCCCCGGCCCGGCGCCGAACCGCCGCGCCCGCATCCATGCTGAGCTACGTTCTCAAGCGCTTTCTGTCGATGGTCCCCGTTCTGTTCGGGATCTCGCTGCTCCTGTTCCTGATGCTGCGGCTTCTGCCGGGCGACCCGGCCCAGGTCCTCGCCGGCCAGATGGCCGCGCCCGAGGACATCGCCGCCATCCGCGCCCAGCTCGGGCTGGACCGGCCGATCCATGTGCAGTACCTCGCCTTCCTCGGGCGCCTGGCGCGGCTGGACCTCGGGCGCTCCGCCCGCACCCAGAACCCGGTGATCGAAGAGGTCTGGGCGCGGCTGCCGAACACGCTGCTGCTCGCCACGGCGGCGATCGCCCTCGCCTGCCTGTTCGGGATCCCCGCCGGCGTGATCTCCGCCGTGCGCCCCTATTCCTGGATCGATTACCTCGTGACCCTGACCAGCCTCTTCGGGATGTCCATGCCCGTGTTCTGGCTGGGCCTGATGCTGGTGATCGTCTTCTCCGTCGTGCTCAAATGGCTCCCGGCCGGGGGCACCGGGAGCTGGCAGCACGTCGTCCTGCCCGCCGTGACGCTCGCCGCCTTCGTCACGGCCTTCATCGCCCGCATGACGCGCTCGACCATGCTCGAGACCCTCGCCCAGGACTACACCACCACCGCCCGGTCGAAGGGGCTCGCGGAGCGGACCGTCGTCGTCAAGCACGCGCTCAAAAACGCCCTGATCCCGATCGTCACGGTGGTCGGCCTGCAGTTCGGCCTGCTGCTGGGCGGCGCCGTCCTGACGGAGACCGTCTTCGCCTGGCCGGGACTCGGGCGGCTGATCGTCGATTCGATCCTCGCCCGGGATTATCCCGTGATCCAGGGCGCGATCCTCATTTTCGGCCTGCTCTACATCCTGGTCAACCTGGCGGTCGACCTGCTCTACGCCTGGATCGATCCGCGGATCCGCTATGACTGAAGCGCCGGACACCCCGTTCGTCTGCCGGCCGGCCGCCAGACCGCCGGAAAGCCGCCTGCGCCGCTTCTGGCGCAAGCTCAAGCGCAACCGCGCGGCCATGGCCGGGGCCGTCATGCTGCTCGTCTATCTCTTGGGCGCCCTGCTCGCGCCGCTGCTTTTCCGCGGCAGCCCCTCCGCCCCCAACCTGATCAACGCCCTGGAGCCGCCCTCCCTCAAGGACCCCCTGGGCACCGACGAGCTGGGCCGCTCGATCCTGGTGCGGATCGTCTACGGGGCGCGCGTCTCGCTGCTCGTGGCGATCGGGGTCGTGGCGGTCGGCCTGGTGATCGGGGTCCCGGTCGGCCTGGTCTCGGGCTACTTCGGCGGCCGGATCGACTTCCTCATCCAGCGGGCGACCGACACGCTGCTCGCCTTCCCGGGGTTCCTGCTCGCGCTCGCGCTCGTCTCGGTATTGGGCGTCGGCCTCGAGAACACGGTGATATCGATCGGGATCAGCATGATCCCGCTCTACATCCGGCTGGTGCGGGGCTGTGTCCTCTCGGTCCGCGAGGAGGTCTACGTGGAGGCGGCGCGGGCGGCCGGGACCCGCAACGGGATGATTCTGCTGCGCCACATCCTGCCGAACGTCATGGTCCCGATCACGGTGCAGACGAGCCTCAGCATGGGGACCGCCATCCTGTTCGCGGCCGGGCTCGGGTTTCTCGGCATCGGGGTGCAGCCCCCCACCCCGGAGTGGGGGGCGATGCTCGGTTCGGCCCGCGGCTACATCTTCAACGCCCCGCACGTCGCGACCTTTCCCGGCATCGCGATCTTCATCGCGGTCCTGAGCTTCAACCTGCTGGGGGACGGGTTGCGGGACGCGCTCGACCCGCGGTTCAAGCTATGAGCGCCGGGACCGGCCCGCTGTTGAGCGTCGAAGCGCTCTCGGTCCGCTTCCACACCCTGGACGGCCGGGTGACGGCGGTCGACGGCATCGATTTCGAGGTCTACCCGGGGGAGACGCTCGGGCTCGTCGGGGAGAGCGGCTGCGGCAAGAGCGTCACGGCGCTCGCCATCCTGCGGCTCCTGCGCACGCCGCCCGCAAGCGTCGCGGGCCGGATCCGCTTCGAGGGGCAGGACCTCCTCGCCCTGGGCGCCGAGGCCGTCCGCGACATCCGCGGCCGGCGGATCGCCATGATTTTCCAGGAGCCGATGACCTCCCTGAACCCGGTCCTGCGGATCGGGGAGCAGATCGCCGAGGGGCTGCGGCGGCACCAGGGGATCGGCCGCGAGGCGGCCTGGCGCCGGGCGGTCGAGATGCTGCGCAAGGTCCGCATCCCCAGCCCCGAGAGCCGCGCCGCCCAGTTCCCCCACAAGCTCTCCGGGGGCATGCGGCAGCGGGCCATGATCGCGATGGCGCTCGCCTGCAGCCCGAAGCTCCTGATCGCCGACGAGCCGACGACCGCCCTCGACGTGACGATCCAGGCCCAGATCATGGAGCTGATGCTGCGGCTCAAGGAGGAGATCGGGACCGCGGTCATCCTGATCACCCACGACCTCGGGGTGGTCGCCGAGGCGGCGCGCCGCGTCATCGTCATGTACGCCGGGAAAATCATGGAGGAGGCGCCGGTGCGCGAGCTCTTCAAGGACCCGCGGCATCCCTACACCCGGGGGCTGCTCGCCTCGGTCCCGGTGCTCGGCCGCCGGCGGCAGTCGGGCCGCCGCCTGCGGGAGATCCCCGGCGTGGTCCCGAGCGCCCACGACATGCCGGCCGGCTGCCGGTTCCACCCCCGCTGCGGGGAGGCCGTGGCCGCCTGCTGCACCGCGCCGCCGCCGATGGTCCGGCTGGGGGAGCACCGGCGGGTGTGCTGCTGGCTCGCGGCGGAGGCGCGAACCCATGGCGCTGCTTGAGGTCGAGCACCTCGTCAAGCATTTCCCGGTCCGGGCGGGCGTTTTCTCGCGCACCGTCGGCCGGATCCGGGCGGTGGACGGGGTGAGCTTCACGCTGCGGCGGGGGGAGACCCTCGGTCTGGTGGGCGAAAGCGGCTGCGGCAAGACGACCGCCGGCCGCTGCATCCTCAGGCTCATCGAACCGGACGCGGGCCGGATCGTCTTCAACGGCCGGGAGCTCTGCGGGCTCGGCGCATCCGAGCTGCGCGCGGCGCGGGCCGGGCTGCAGATCATCTTCCAGGACCCCTACTCCGCCCTCAACCCGCGCATGCGCGTCGGCGAGATCATCGCCGAGCCGATCAAAAACCACGGCCGGGCCTCCCGCACCGAGATCCGCGGCCGGGTGCTCCACCTCATGGAGCGCGTGGGGCTGCACCCGGGGCATTGCGACCGCTACCCCCACGAGTTCTCGGGCGGGCAGCGCCAGCGCATCGGCATCGCCCGGGCGCTCGCCCTGAATCCGCTCGCCGTCGTCTGCGACGAGCCCGTCTCGGCGCTCGACGTCTCGATCCAGGCCCAGGTCGTGAACCTCCTCGCCCAGCTCCAGGAGCAGATGAACCTCTCCTACCTCTTCATCGCCCACGACTTGAGCGTCGTCGAGCACCTGAGCGACCGCGTGGCGGTCATGTACCTCGGGCGGATCGTGGAGCTCGCACCCGCCGACGAGCTCTACGCGAACCCGCTGCACCCCTACAGCCGGGCGCTGCTCGCCGCCGTGCCGGTCCCGGACCCGGACCGCCCGCGGAGGCGGGCGCTGCTGGAGGGAGAGCCGCCGAGCCCGCTCACGCCGCCTTCCGGCTGCCGCTTCCACCCGCGCTGCCGGGCGGCCCGGCCCGCCTGCCGCGAGCTCGAGCCCGAAATGATCGACGCCGGCGGCGGGCACTGGGTGGCCTGCCATCCATGAGGAAAGCGCGCCGGCTGAAGCGGCGCGCCCGCAGTCCCATCCGGCGGCGGCCGCTCAATAGCAGCCCAGGACCTTGAAATAGTCGCTGCGCTCGGCGGCCGCGCGCAAGGCCGGCGCGCGCTCCGGGGATTCGAGGTCGGCCTCGAGGTCGATGTAGAACATGTACTTCCAGGGCTCGCCGAGGATCGGCCGCGACTCGAGCTTGATCATGTTGATCCCGTGGTCGGCGAAGACCTTGAGGATCGACAGCAGCGCGCCGGGCTCGTTCTTGGCCGTGCAGATGAGCGAGGTCTTGGCGGCGCGGCGCGCCTCGATGGGCGCCCGGCCGATCACGACGAAGCGCGTGTAGTTGCGCGGGTCGGTCTCGATGCCCTCGGCGAGCACGGCCAGCCCGTATCGCTCGGCGGCCATCGGATGGGCGATGGCCGCATCCCCCCCCTCCGGCGCCAGGGCGACGCGCTCGGCCGCTCCGGCGGTGTCGCTCACGGCGACGAGCTCCCAGTCGTGCTGGGCGAGGAACCGGCGGCACTGGTCGAAGACCTGGGGGTGGGAGAGCACCCGGCGCACGTCGGCGAGCCCGGTCGCGGGCTTGGCCATCAGGTGGTGCTCGATGCGCAGCTTCAGCTCGCCGATGATCCTCAAGTCGAACCGGCTCAGCAGATCGTAGTTCTCGTGGATGCTTCCGGCGAGCGAGTTTTCGATCGGAACAATGCCGTAGTCCGCCTGGCCCGACTGGACCGCCTCGAAGATCGCCGGGAAGCTCGGCAGCGGCAGCGCCTCGGCCGCCTCCCCGAAATAGTGCCGGCAGGCCTTGTGGCTGAAGGTCCCGATCCGGCCCATGAAGGCCGCCTGGAGGCGCCCCCGGCCGTCCCGGCGCCGGCGGGCGAGCGTTTCGAGCCGGTCGGGCAGATGGCCGTCGAGCTGCTTGCCGACGACCGGCGCGATCACGGTCAGGTCGCGCATCAGCCGGCGGAACTGCTCGGGGTAGAGGCTCTGCGGTCCGTCCGACATGGCGTGGTCCGGGTCGTGGTGGACCTCGACCATCAGCCCGTCGGCCCCGGCGGCGACCGCGGCGCGCGCCATGGGGGCGACCTTCGCGCGCATGCCGGTGGCGTGGCTCGGGTCGACGACGATCGGCAGGTGCGTGAGCTGCTTCAGCACGGGGATCGCGGTCAGGTCGAGCGTGTTGCGCGTGTAGGGCTCGAAGGTGCGGATGCCGCGCTCGCACAGGACCACCTGGCCGTTGCCCTCGGCGAGGATGTACTCGGCGGCCATGAGCCACTCCTCGATCGTGCCCGCCAGCCCCCGCTTGAGGAAAACCGGCCGGCCCATGCGGCCGGCGCATTTGAGCAGCTCGAAGTTCTGCATGTTGCGCGCCCCGATCTGCACGACGTCGACGTATTTCATCATGAGATCGGCCTGGGAGGGCGAGGTCATCTCGGTGACGACCGCCAGGCCGGTTGACTCGCGCACGGCGGCGAGGATCTTGAGCCCCTGCTCCTCGAGCCCCTGGAAGGAGTAGGGCGAGGTCCGCGGTTTGAAGGCCCCTCCGCGGAAGAGGGCCGCGCCGGCCTTTTTCACCGCGCGCGCGATCGTGAGCGCCTGATCGAGGCTTTCGACCGCGCAGGGGCCGGCGGCGACCGCGAGGTTCCCGCCGCCGATGACGACCCCGCCCACGCGCACCAGCGTGTCCTCGGGATGCATCCGGCGGCTGGCGAGCTTGTAGGGGGTTTCGACGGGCACCAGGCGGGCCACCCCGGGAAGGCCCCGGATCTCCGCCTCGGTGCACCCGGCGGGCCCGAGAATCCCGAGGCGCGGGACCTCGTCCGGCGGGATCTCGCGGCAGTCGCACCCGCGCGCCTTCAGCGCCAGAACGAGGTTTACCTTCGCTTCGGCCGAGATCTCCTTGTCCAGCTCCACGATCATGGCAATCTCCCCCTTCCCTTCAGATCAAAAAAAGAAAGCCCCGAGAGAACGTCTCGGGGCTTTTCTCGATCCACCCCGGACGAACCGCGGCCGGTCCATCCGGGGCGTTCGCGCGGCGGCGCGATCAGCCGTCCGGATGGACGCCGCTAAAGCCGAAGCCGAAAAAGCGTGCGCGCTTGGTTCCGCTCTGATTCATCCTTGAGGCCTCGTCCGTGGTCTCGTCCCGGCGCGATCTGCATACGCCGCACCGGCGGCAGGCCCGCCGGGTCATTCATGCCATTAGCGCAGCCGGCGCCCGGTGTCAAGATGCGCTTGGACGGCCGCCCCCGGCGTGCTATAGATGCCGTCGGCGCGCCGCGCGTTTTTTTCAGGCGCGGGATATGCTAATTTTAGCATACCATCCCGCCCGGCGCCGGGCGCCCGCCCCTCGACCGGAGAAAGCCGGCATGCAGGATTTCCAGACGCTTCTGCGCGGCTCCGCCGCGGCCCACGGCCACCTCTGCCCGGGGCAGGTGGTCGGCGTGCGCATGGCCATGCTCGGCTGCGCCCTGGTCGGCCTTGACGACCCCGCGACCCCCTCCCAGATCAAGAAGCTCATCGTCTTCGTCGAGATCGACCGCTGCGCCGCCGACGCGGTCGCCTACGTGACCGGGGTCAAGCTCGGGAGGCGTTCGCTCAAGTTCGTCGACCACGGCATCATGGCGGCGACCTTCGTCAACCTGGAAAGCGGCCGTGCGTTCCGCATCGTCTGCCGCGAATCCGCGCGGCAGCTCGCCGCGAGATACGCGCCGGGGATCGCCGACGAACGCCAGCGGCAGCTGCGGGCCTACGAGGTCATGCCCGCCGGCGAGCTTTTCCGCATCGAGGAGGTGGCGGTCGAGCTCCCGGAAAGCGAGCTCCCCGGACCGTCGCGCTTCAAGGCGGTCTGCGCGCGCTGCGGCGAGACCGTGCGGGACCGCAAGGAGGTCCGGCGGCGCGGCCGGGTCCTCTGCCGCCCCTGCGCCCGCGGGGCCTATTTCCGGCCGCTCGCGAAGCGCGCGCCCGAGCCGCCCTGAGCCCCGCCAAGACGAGCTATCCGCCGATCTTCGCGCGCAGGAAGGCCGCCGTCGGCGTCATCGTTTTCTGCCGCAGCCCCTCGAGCGCGGCGCGCCGGGCGCGCGCGCGCAGCTCGGCCGGCGGCAGGGCGGCCGCCGCCTCGCTGTATTCGAGAGCCCCGAAGAGCGCCTCCGCGCCGGAGAAGACCGCGAGCTCCGCCCCGACCTCCCGCGCGAGCATCGTGATGAGCTCGATGAAGTGCTCGTCGAGCGGCTGCCAGAAGGCGTAGCCGTCGCGCGCCAGCGCCGCGAGCGGCGGGATGACGCCGAATTCGCGGCCGGAGGACTTGGCAAGCCAGGCCTCCCCGAACACGACACCCTTGCCCGCCCTGCGCGCATGGCCCGCCGCCTGCGAAACCCGCTCGTGGACGAACCCGTGCTGCACCGGGCGCAGACTCAAGTCCACGAAGTCGAGCTCCGCGATCCCCGCGAGCTCCTGGATGAAATCGACGGCCTCCCAGGAGCCCGCCCCGGCGCCGAGCCTAACCCCGGGATGGGCGAGCTCCCCGACGACGTGGCGCACGCTGTCCCTGAAGTCCTGGGGCGTGACCGGCAGGCCCGTCGCGCGGGCGAAGGCCCCCGGCCCGGCCGCCACGGTGAGCCAGTCCGGGCGGAGGCCGGCGATGATCGCCGCGCTCATGTCGCGCAGCCCCGCGTTCAGCCGGCGGCGTTCGGCCCCGCGCCGCTCCGCCGCCACCCCGACGGCGGGCCGCTCCCCGGCGGGGTCCGCGGCCACGCGGACCGCGAGGGCGAACCCGCGGCCGCGGATCTCCGCGGCGAGATGCTCCAGCCGGCGGCGCGCCGCGGGCGTGCGGGGGTCGGCCGCGGTGAGCAGCGGGTACGGGACCGTGATGGCGACGCGGCGCACGGCGAGCGCCTGGAAGCGCTCGAGGGCGAGAATCGCCGGCGCCGGGTCGCCCGCCGGCGCCGCGGCCTCCCCGGGACCGGGGAGGGCGAAGGGCAGCTCGAGACCGAAGGCGGGGCCGGCCGGCCGCCCCAGGCCCGGGAGCGGCGGAAACAGGGGCAGCTTGCGGTGCAGCAGGACATCGAGCTCCCGGTAGAGCGGCCGGTACGCCTCGGGCACCTCGGCCGGCACGACCCAGGGGGTGATCTGGGTGTGCCGGGTGCAGGCGAAGAGGGAAACCGCCAGCACGACCCCCGCCAGACATCCGCCGATCGCCCGCACGCCCCGCATCGCTTCCTCCTCGTCTCGGCGGCCGCCGGCCCGCCGTAAACCGCCGCGCAGCCGCTCAAGCGGTATAAATCGGCGCCGCCGGCTTTACAACACCCCCCACGGCATTACTTTGCCATGGGAAACGATCAAGCTCATGAACCATCATCCGCTGAAACGGAGTGACGCATGACCCATAAGGACGAAACCCTTGGCGCCGAGCCCGGAGGCCGCCGGACGCCGGAACGGCACGAGTTCCCGGAGGAGCTGCGCATCCTGCCGCTGCGCAACACGGTCGCCTTCCCCTTCACGGTGATCCCGCTGGCGGTCGGGATCGAGCGTTCGGTCAAGCTGATCGACGACGCCCGCAAGAGCGACCACCTGATCGGCCTGGTCGCCATGAAGGACCCGCAGATCCCCGAGCCGCTGCCTGGCCAGGTCCACGAGGTGGGGACGCTCGCGCGCATCGAGCGCGTGACGGAGGCGCCCGACAAGACCTTGAACGTGATCGTGCACTGCCTGGAGCGCTTCCGGGTGCAGTACTGGACGGGGGACGCCCCCTACCTGCGCGCGCACATCGCCATGGCGCCGGACCGCCTCGACGACGACCCCGAGACCGACGCCCTGCACCGCAGCGTCCTCAACCTCGCCCGCGAGGTCGTGTCGCTCTCGCCGGACTACCCCAAGGAGGCGGGGGAGTTCCTCGCCCAGATCAAGAACCCCCGCTACCTCGCCTACCTCGTGGCCAGCCACGCGGGGCTCGACATGGCGCGCGCCCAGGAGATCCTCGACATGGACAGCGTCAAGGAGAAGCTCCGGGCGCTCATCACGCACCTGTCGCGCGAGAAGGAGGTCCTGTCGCTCGGCCGCAAGATCCAGAACGAGGCCCGCGGGGAGATCGACAAGGCCCAGCGCGACTACTTCCTGCGCCAGCAGCTCAAGGCCATCCACAAGGAGCTCGGCGAAGGCGACGAGGGCCGCCCGGAGACCGACGACTACGCCGAAAAAATCGCCAAGGCCGAGCTGCCCGCCGAGGCCCGCAAGGAGGCCGAGCGCGAGCTCAAGCGGCTCGCCGGCATGTCGCCGCACTCCCCCGAGAGCGCGATCATCAAGACCTACCTCGACTGGCTGATCGACCTGCCCTGGAGCCGGAAGAGCAGCGACCAGACCGACATCGGCAACGCCCGGGCCGTCCTGGACGAGGACCACCACGGCCTGGAGGAGGTCAAGGAGCGCATCATCGAGTTTCTCGCCGTGCGCGCGCTCGTCGCCGAGCGGGGCCGCCCGAGCGGCCCGGAGCGCGGCGAAAGCGGGAAGGCCGCGGAGGCGATGGGGGCGATCCTGTGCTTCGCCGGCCCCCCGGGGGTGGGCAAGACGAGCCTCGGCAAGAGCATCGCCCGCGCGCTCGGCCGGAGCTTCACGCGCATGAGCCTGGGCGGCGTGCGCGACGAAGCCGAGATCCGCGGCCACCGCCGGACCTACATCGGCGCCATGCCCGGCCGCATCATCCAGGCCATCAAGCGCGCCGGCACCCGCAACCCGGTCTTCATGCTCGACGAGGTCGACAAGATCGGAGCGGACTGGCGCGGGGACCCGAGCAGCGCGCTGCTCGAGGTGCTCGACCCGGCGCAGAACCACGCCTTCCGCGACCATTACCTGGACGTGGACTTCGACCTGAGCGACGTCATCTTCATCACCACGGCGAACCAGCTCGAAACCATCCCGGCGCCGCTGCGCGACCGCATGGAAATCATTCCGCTCGAGGGCTACACCGAGCAGGAGAAGCTGCAGATCGCCAAGCGCCACCTCGTGCCGCGCCAGCTCCGCGCCCACGGGCTCAAGGAGGAGGAGGTCACCTTCACCGACGACGCCCTCTCCAAGCTGATCCGCGAATACACCCGCGAGGCGGGCGTGCGCAGCCTGGAGCGGCAGATCGGCGCGACGCTGCGCAAGAGCGTCGTGCGGATCGTGGCCCAGCAGTGGACCCACGTCCTGGTGACGCCCGAGCTGGTGCGCGAGGTCCTCAAGAAAGAGCTCTTCGAGCCGGAAACCTCGGAGCGGATCGGGATCCCCGGGATCGCCACCGGGCTGGCGGTGACCTCCGTCGGCGGCGACATCCTCTTCATCGAGGCGAGCCGCATGAAGGGCAAGGGCGCCCTGACCCTCACCGGCCACCTGGGCGACGTCATGCGCGAGAGCGCCCAGATCGCGTACAGCTACGTGCGCTCCAAGGCCGAGGCGCTCGGGATCGCCCCGGAGGCCTTCGAGGCGACCGACGTGCACCTCCACGTCCCGGCCGGGGCGATCCCCAAGGACGGCCCCTCGGCGGGGGTCGCCATGGTGCTCGCCATGGCGAGCCTCTTCAGCGGGCGCACCGTGCGCGGGGACGTGGGGATGACCGGGGAGGTGACGCTGCGCGGCCGCGTCCTGCCGGTCGGCGGGATCAAGATGAAGGTGCTCGCCGCCCACCGCGCGGGGCTCTCCACGGTGATCCTGCCGCGGCGGAACGAAAAGGACCTCGAGGACCTCCCCGCGGAGGTGCGCCGCGCGCTCGCCATCGTGCGGGTGGACACGATCGACGAGGCCATGGCGGCGGCCTTCGGCGCGCGCGCCCCCGAGGAGCTCGCGCTGGCGGTCGAGGCCTGATCCGCCCCGGGCCCCGGGCGCCTCTTGACAGGGGGGCGCGGGCGGGGTAAGGAGCCCCGTCGAAAACGCAGCCAACCGGCCGCCGGGCGCGGCGGCCGGACAAAGGTCATGTCAGGCGCCGATCCAGACGCCATCCCGACCGATCGGGATGGCGTCTTTTTTTTGCGCCGCCGCCGGGAAGCCCGGCGGATCCCTGCCGACCATAGGGAGCCCCAAGCCGATGGAGACGAAAATCGCGGTGCTCGCCGCCTACTTCCTGGCGGTGCTGGTTGTCGGACTGATCGCCCGCAGCCGCCTGAAGGCGACCCCCCAGAGCTACTTCCTGGCCGACCGCGGCCTCGGGACCGCGGTCCTGCTCGCCACCATGGCGGCCACCAACTTTTCGGCCTTCACCGTCTTCGGCGCCTCGGGAGCCGGCTACCGCGACGGCTGGAGCTTCTACCCGATCATGGGGTTCGGCACCGGCTTCATGGCGCTCACCTTCTGGCTCATCGGCCGGCGGGCCTGGCGCGTCGCAAAGCGGCTGGGGGTCATCACCCCGCCCGGGCTGGTCGAGCGCCTCTACGGCAGCCGGCCGGCCGGCCTGCTCTTTGCCGCGGTCATGGTGATCTTCACGCTCCCCTACCTCGCGCTCCAGCCCATGGCGGCGGGCTACGCGCTCCAGGAGCTCGTCGGGCTGCCCTACGCCGCGGGGGCCGGCCTCACCACGGCCGTGATCGCGCTCTACACGCTGCGCGGCGGCATGCGCGCGGTCGCCTGGACCGACCTCCTTCAGGGGACGCTGATGCTCGCGCTGCTCGCCGCCGCGCTCGTGATCGCCGCCGGCCGCCACGGCGGGTTCGCCGCCGCAAGCCGCCAGGTGTTCGAGCTGCACCCGGAGCTCTTCCGCCGCCCCGGGGGGCTCGGCCACTACGCGCCGGGGATCTGGTTCAGCTATCTCGCGCTCTGGTTCTTCTGCGACCCCATGTTCCCCCAGCTCTTCCAGCGCTTCTTCGCGGCCAAGCGCGAGGCGGCGATCACGCGCATGATGCTCCTCTACCCGCTCGTCTGCAGCGTCGTCTTCTTCGCGCCGGTCGCCCTCGGGGTCCTCGGGCGCCTCTCCTTCCCGGGGCTCGCCGGCAAGGAGGCGGACCGGATCCTGCCGCTCATGGTCAACGCGCTCGCCGGCGACGGCATGGCGGCGCTGGTGACCGCCGGGGGGCTGGCGGCCCTCATGTCCACCATGGACTCCCAGCTGCTCACGCTGAGCTCGATCTTCACCGCGGACATCCTGCCCGCCCTGGCGCGCCGCCCGCCGGCGACGAGCCTGTCCGGCCGGGGGGCCGTGCTGCTGCTCGCCGGCGGCGGCCTGCTGCTCGCGCTCAAGCCGCCGGCCACACTCCTGGAGATCGCGACCCAGACCTTCACAGGGCTCGCCGTGCTCTTTCCGACCGTCCTCTTCGGCCTGTTCCTGCAGCGGCGCTATCCGGCCGCGGCGATCGCCTCGATCGCGGCCGGGGAGGCGGCGCTCGCGCTCTTCCACTTCAAGCTCCTGCCGGCCGGACCGTTTCTGCCGGTCGTCTGGGTCATGGCCGCGGCCTTCGGGGCCTATGCCGGGGTGCACGCCGCGATCGCCGCCCGCCGCGGCGGGCTTCGCCTGCGGGCGCCGGCCTGGATCGCCGACCCCTGGTTGTGGGGCTATGCGGCGGTGATGGCCCTCGCCGTCGATTTCTGGGCCTGGGGGGAGGGGGCGCCCGGGCGCCTGGGGCTTCCGGGCTGGGCGCTCTGGTTCATGGGGCTTGCCGGCCTGCAGACCGCGCTCATGGTCCTGCACGTCCGGTCGGCGTCCAAGCCGGCCGAAGCGGCGCCGCCCCGGTGCGGGCTTTCCGCGCCGGGGCGGCGCCGCCCTCACTCGCCGGCCGGCAGCCAGAGGTAGTGGAAGCCGGGGGAGAGCGCCGGAGCGAGCCGGGCAAGGCCGGAATCGAGCAGGACCGCCGGCCGGCCGCCATCGGCGGCGGTCGCCAGGTTGTAGATGTTGTCGTTCGGGTTCTCGGCGCGCCGGTAGACCACGACGCGCGCATTCTCGGGAAGCTTGGCCAGCCCGCGGGCTTCGGCGAGCGCATCGGGCAGGTAGCCGATCCGGTCGACGAGGCCGAGCGCGCGGGCCTCCTCGGCCAGGTAGACCCGCGCCGTGGCCACCTCGGCCAGCCGCTCGCCGGACAGCCCGCGGTGCCGGGCGACCAGGTCCCGGAACCGCTGGCCGAGCTGATCGGTCATGGCCTGGAAGATCCGCTCCTCCTCCGGGGTCGTCGCGCGGAAGGGGGAGCCGATGTCCTTGCTCTTTCCGCTCTTGGTGACCTCGACCCCCAGCCCGAGCTTCTCCATCAGGCCGGCCACCTTGGGCCGGACGAAGATGACCCCGACCGAGCCGGTCACCGTGGTGGGGTGGGCGATGATGCGGTCGGCGGGAAGCGCGAGGTAGTAGGCGCCGGAGGCGGCGACGTCCATCATGGCGGCGACGACCGGCACCCCCCGCTTCGCCTTGAAATCGGCGATCTCGCGGTAGAGGATGTCGCTCGCGGTCACCGACCCGCCGGGAGAGTCGAGCTGCAGGACGAGGGCGCGGACCCGCGGGTCCTCGGCCGCCTTGCGCAGGTGCGCCACCGTCTCCTGGACGCGGCTCGGCCGGCTGCGGAGAAAGCCCTCCTCGGGCTGGTCCGAGATGATTCCGCGGATGGGCATGACGAGCACCTTCTCCTCGCCCCGGCCCTCCAGGGTGAACTCCTGCAGGGGGTCGCCCGCTCCGGGAAAAAGAGTGATGCGCGGCGAGCTGCAGGCCGCCGCGAGCATGCCGGCCGCCGCCAGGGCGGCGATCAATCCGAGGCGCATGGCATGGTCCTTCGAATGAGGGTGGCCGGGGTTCAGTCGAGCAACTCGGCCCGGCGGAGGATGTCGCGGATCGCGGCTTTCTCCGCCTCGCCGGCCGGCAGCAGCGGCGGCCGCGGGTCGCCGCCGTAGTAGCCGAGCATGTCGAGCGCCGCCTTGAGCCCCGGGACCCCGTAGGTGGCGGTCAGCGCCGTGTTCACGGGAAGCAGCTTCCGCTGCAGCCCGGCGGCCGCGGCGATCTCCCCCTGACGGACGAGGCGCGCGAGACGCACGCAGGCCTCGGGGGCGACGTTGGCGAGCGCCAGCACCCCGCCGGCGCACCCGAGGCAAAGCGCCCCGAAGAGCGCCCCGGCGGTCCCCACCAGGACGCGGAAGTCCGGGGCGGCCGCGTTCAGCATCTCCCCGAGGAAGCTCACGTTGCCGTTGGAGTCCTTGATCCCGATGATGTTGGGGTGGCGCGAGAGCTCGGCGACGAGCTTCAGGCTCACCTGGACATGGGTGAACTTCGTCACGTTGTAGATCAGGATGGGCAGCGCCGCGGCGTCGGCCACCGCCGTGAAGTGGCGCGCGAGCGCCGCATCGGTCATCTGCCCGCCGTAGTAGTGCGGGGTCACGACAAGGGCCGCGTGCGCCCCGGCCCGCGCGCAGGCGTTCGTCAGCGCGATCGTCTGCGCGGTCGACTCGCAGCCCGTGCCGGCGATCACCTTCATGCCCGGGGCGGCGGCGGCGGCCACGGTCGCGACCAGCTCGAGCTTTTCCGCCTCGCTCAGGCAGACGTACTCGCCGTTCGAGCCGAAGACGACGTAGCCGGCGAGCCCCGCCGTGTTCCAGCGGGCGATGTTCGCGGCGAGCCGGTCGGCCGCAAGCCTTCCGTCCGCATCGAAGGGGGTCGTGATCGGGGGGAAGATCCCCTCCAGGCCGGCGGCGTCCAGGGGCATGGCGACGTTCTCCTCGCTTGACATCCGGGGGCGGGCGGCTAGCCGACCACCTCCGTCAGGTGCCGCACCTCGACCTTGAGCCCGTGGCGCCGCACCCCGTAGGCGAGCTGGACGATGCAGGCCGGGCAGGTGGTCACCAGCAGGTCGGCGCCGGTGCGGCGCAGGTTTTCCATCTTGCGGTCGAGCACCCGCATGGCGAGCGCGTAATGGGTGAGCGCGTAGGCGCCCGCCCCGCCGCAGCACCAGTCGGCCTCGGGGAGCTCGACGAACTCGGCGCCCGGAATCCGCCGCAGAACCGCGCGCGGCCCGGCGGCGAGCCCCTGGCCGCGGACGGCGTGGCAGGGGTCGTGAAAGGTGATGCGCCGGCCGGCGGCCGCTGGCCGGGCGGCCGGCTCCGCGGCCGCCAGCAGCTCGGAGAGGTCGCGCGCCTTGGCGGCCGCCGCGAGCGCCCGTGGCCGCAGGGGATCGCCCGCTTCGAAAAGCGCCGGGTACTTCTTGATGAAGGCGGCGCAGCTCGAGCAGTCGGTGGCGATCGCGTCGCAGCCGGCCGGGTCGAAGGCCTCAAGGTTCTTCGCCGCCAGCCGCCGCGCGGCGGCGAGGTCGCCGTAGGACCAGGCCGGAAGCCCGCAGCAGTTGTTTTCGAGCACCTGCACGCTTCCGCCGATGCGCTGGAGCAGGGCGAAGGTCGCGGCGCCGGCCGCCTGGGCGACGACGTCGACCCCGCAGCCCACAAAGTAGGCGAGGGCCGGCCCCCGGCCGGCCCCGGGATGGCGCCCCGGCGCGAGCCTGGCGCGCAGCGGCCGCGGCGGCAGGCGCGCGACGATCTCCTCGGCGCGGGCGAAGTCGCGGCCGAAGATGCGCAGCAGCCCGAGCGCCCGGGCGAGCCGCGCCGCCCCGCTGTTCTTGCCGAGCGCCGCCGCCCGCGCGGCGAGGTGCAGCCGGCGGGGGTAGGGCAGCAGCCCGTCGAAGAGCAGGCGGTGGGCCGGCTTGCGGCCGACCCGCTCGAGGTACTCCGCGCGGCCCCGGATGACGAGATCGGAGGTCGGGATGGCCGGGAAGCAGTTCCCCGTGCAGGCCCCGCAGAGCAGGCAGTCGTAAAGCGGCTCCTCGAGCTCCGGCCCCCAGTCGAGGCGCCCCTCGATCACCGCCCGCAGGAGCGCCAGCCGCCCCCGCGCCACGCCCGCCTCGTGCCCCGTCGCGCGGAAGACGGGGCAGGCGACCTGGCAGAAGCCGCAGCGGTTGCACTGGGCGACGGCGTCGTAGTGGTCGCGGATCGTCATGGGCCGCCCGCCGCGGGGTCCTCCCCGGGAAGGGCGCCGGGGGAGAGGATCGGCCGCGGGTCGAGGATCGCCTTCACCCGCCGCATGAGGCCCCACTCCGGACGGGGGGGGGCGAAGCGCCGGCCGGCGAAACCGTCCGGGGCCTGATCGATCCGCACATGCCCCTGACAGGCGGCCGCCGTGCCGCCGAGGGCCTCCCAGGCCGCCGGGGGAAGCGCACCGATCCCCGCGAAGAGCGCCCCGCCGCCGAAGTCGATGAGCAGCCGCGCGCCGCCCGCCACCTCGAGCAGCCCGGCGGCGAGCGCCGCCGTGCGGTCGCTGGGCGCACCGAGGCGCAGGACGAAGGGGGCGCGGGCGATCGCGGCGTAGTCCGCGGCGAACGGCCCCTCCAGCAGGTCGTAAGGCTCTTCCCGGAGCGCCGACAGGCCCGCCCCGGCGAAAAGCTCGCGGGCGCGGCGGGTCTGCGCGGCGGTGGTCTCCGCGAACCCCTCGAAGCCGGCGAAAAGGCGCAGCTCCCCCGCTCCGTCCGCCGCCCGGGCGGCGACCAAGGCCGGGGCGAGGCGCGAGCCCAAGATCTCAAGGGCCGCCTGCCCGCAGGCCGACAGCGGGCCGGCGGCCGAAACGGCGATGCAGCGCTCGGGCCGGGTCGCGGTGCGCAGGGTCACCTGCGTGATGACCCCGAGCGCCCCGGCCGAGCCGGCGATCAGCCGGGTCAGGTCGTAGCCGGCGACGTTCTTCACGACCCGCCCGCCCGCGTTCAGCACCCGGCCGCGGCCGTCCACGAAGCGCAGGCCGAGCAGGAGATCGCGCGGGGCGCCGTAGGCGAGGCGCTCCGGTCCGCAGGCGTTCGTGGCGGCGATCCCGCCGAGCGTGCGCGCGAGCAGCGCGAGCGGCGGCCGGAGCGGCAGCCACTGGTTGCGCGGGGCGAGCTCCGCCTGGAGCGCCGCGAGCCGCATCCCCGCCCCGGCGATCACGACCTGGTTCGGCGGGTCGAGCTCGATCAGGCGCCCGAGCTCCGCCGTCGAAAGCGGCGCCCCCGCGGCCCGGCCGCTCTTGGCAAGGCTCCCGCCGCCGACCGGAAAGAGCGCCGCCCCGGCGGCGCCGGCCGCCTTCACCGCGGCGGCGATCCGCTCCTCGGCCGCGGAGACCGGGGGCAGGCCGGCGGGGGCCTTCCGCCCGCCGCCCGCGGCGGGCGCGGGGAACATCTTGCCGGGATTCAGGCGCCCGGCGGGATCGAAGGCCTGCTTGAGGCGGCGCTGGGCGGCGATGTCGTCGTCGGTGAAGACGAGCCGCATCGCCTCGAGCTTCTCGACGCCGATGCCGTGCTCGCCGGAGATCGTGCCGCCGAGCGCCGCGCAGGCCTCCATGATCTCCCAGCCGGCCCGATGCACGGCCGCGAGCTGCCCGGGGTCGCGGGAATCGAAGAGGATCAGGGGGTGGAGGTTCCCGTCGCCCGCGTGGAAGACGTTGCCGTGCCGGAAGCCGTGGCGGCCGACGATCTCGGCGACCTTGGCCAGGGCCTCCGGGAGCCGGTTGCGCGGCACCGTGCAGTCGTTCACGAGGTAGTTCGGCGCCAGGCGCGCGACGGCCCCGAAGGCCCCCCGGCGCCCTTCCCAGAGGCGGTTCCGCTCGGCGGCCGAGGCCGCGTCGCGCACCTCGCGGCAGCGGTTCGCCAGGCAGATCGCGCGGATGCGCTCGGCCTGCGCGGCGAGCCCGGCCGCGGGGCCCTCGACCTCGATGATCAAGACCGCCGCGGCGTCGCGCGGGTAGCCGCAGGGCGCGCTCTCCTCGACGGCGCGGATGATCGGGGCGTCCATCATCTCGAGGGTCGCCGGCACGATCCCGGCGGCCGTGATGTCGGCGACCGACTGCGCCGCGCGGGCGACGTCGTCGTAGACGGCGAGCTGGGTCATCACCGCCTCGGGCTGCGGCAGGATCCGCACGGTGATCTCGGTGGCGACGGCGAGCGTCCCCTCGCTGCCGACGAGAAGCCCGCGCAGGTCGAGCCCCGGCGGGTCGAGGGCCTCGCCGCCGATCGCGAGCACCTCGCCGTCGGCGAGCACCGCCGTGAGGCCGAGAATGTGGTTGGTCGTGACCCCGTACTTGAGGCAGCGCGGCCCCCCGGAGTTCTCCCCGAGGTTCCCGCCGAGGGTCGCGACCTTCTGGCTCGCGGGGTCGGGGGCGTAGAAGAAGCCGAGGGGGGCGAGCGCCTGCTGCAGCTCGAGATTCGTGACGCCGGGCTGGACCACGGCGCTCCGGCGCTCCGGCCGGACGGCGAGGATGCGGTTCAGCCGGGTGAGGCAGATCGTGAGGCCCCCCTCCGGAAGGACGGAGCCGCCCGAGAGGTTCGTGCCGAAGCCCCGCGGCACGCAGGGGACCCCGGCCGCCGCGGCGGCCTTGACCGCCGCGGCGGTCTCGCGGGTGTCGGCCGGGAAGACCACCGCCCCCGGCGCCCCGCGGGCGAGCGACCCGTCGTAGGCGTAGAGCTCGGAGGCCGTGCGGGAGACGCTCACGTGCCGCTCCCCCACGATGCGGGCGAGCTCGCGGATGAGTGCGCCGGGTATCGCCGTCATGGACCCTGCCTGCGGCGCCGGGTTTTCCCGGGCCGTGCGATCAAGCCGCCGCGTAGACCGCCGCGGCGGCCTCGAGCGCCCCCGGCCGCGCCCGGAACCCCTCGGCCTTGAGGATGCCCTCGAGCGCGGCGAGGAGGAGCAGAACGTTGCGGCGCCGCGCGGACTCCCCCATCAGGCCGATGCGCCACACCTTGCCCGCGAACTGCCCGAGGCCGCCGCCGATCTCGATCGCGAAATCGTTCAAAAGCGCCCGGCGGACCTTGAGGTCGTCCACCCCCTCCGGGATGCGGACCGCGTTCAGCATCGGCAGCCGCTCGCCCTCGGGGACGAGCATCGCCAGCCCCATCGCCTCGAGCCCGGCGACGAGCGCGCGGTGGTTCAGCCGGTGCCGGGCGAAGCGCGCCGCGAGCCCCTCCTCGGCGATGACCCGCAGCGCCTCGCGGAAGGCGTAGACCATGTTGATCGGCGCGGTGTGGTGGTACTTGCGGTCGCTTCCCCAGTAGTCGCGCACCATGGAGAGGTCGAGGTACCAGCTCACCACCGGGTGGCGGCGCGCCTCCAAGGCCTTGACGGCCGCGGGGCCGAAGGTGAGCGGCGCCAGCCCCGGCGGGCAGGAGATGCACTTCTGGGTGCCGGCGTAGGCCGCGTCCACCGGGATCCGGTCGATCGCGACCTCCATCCCGCCGAGCGAGGTGACGCAGTCGACGAGGAAGAGCGCCCCGGCGGCGTGCGCGATCCGGGAGATCTCCTCGAGCGGGGTGCAGGCGCCGGTCGAGGTCTCGGCGTGCACCACGGCCACCACCTTGGGCCGGCAGCCCTTGACGGCCTTCTCGACGAGCGCGGGGTCGATCGCGCGCCCCCACTCGCCCTCCACCTTGACGAGCTTGCCGCCGATGCGCCCGACGATGTCCGCCATGCGGGTCCCGAAGACCCCGTTCACGCAGACGACCACCTCGTCGCCGGGCTCCACCAGGTTCACGAAGCAGGCCTCCATGCCGGCCGAGCCGGTCGCCGAGACCGGGATGGTGAGGGCGTTCTCGGTCTGGAAAAGGTGCCGCAGGAGCTGCTGGGTCTCGTTCATGGCGGCGAGGAAATAGGGGTCCAGGTGCCCGATGCAGGGCGCGGCCATGGCCTGGAGCACGCGCGCGGAGACATCGCTCGGACCGGGGCCCATCAGCAGGCGGTGGCCGGGGTTGAGGTCACGGAATTCGCGGGGGTCGACGGTCGTCATGCGTGCGGCATCCTCCTTCATCGGTCGTGGAATGGTGCGGCCAGACTATGCGAGGGGCGCGGCGGTGTCAACAGCGGCCGGCGCCGGCCGCGCATTTCTTTTGACTTTCGCCGGGCGGGGGCTTAGAGAGTTCAGCCGATGGCACGTGCCTGGCTCATCTTCGCCCTGGGGGCGCTGCACTTCTTCGTCTCGCAGCTCTACCGGACCGCCAACGCCGTCCTCGCCCCCGCGCTCGTCCGCGATCTCGGCGTCGACACCGAGGGGCTGGGGCTGATGGCGGCGGCCTTCTTCTACAGCTTCGCCCTCGCCCAGATCCCCATCACCCTGTTCATCGACCGCATCGGCGCCAAGCGGCTGATGATCGCCTTCGCCTTCGTGGGGATCGCGGGCGGCCTGGCCTTCTCGCTCGCCGAGGGGCTCGCCCTCGCGGTCGCCGGCCGGCTGCTGCTCGGGGTGGGGATGGCCTGCAACCTGATGGGCCCGCTCAAGCTCCTCACCCAGTGGTTCCCGCCGCGCACCTTCGCGACCCTCTCCGGCGCGCTCTACGCGATCGGCACGCTCGGCAACATGGTCTCGGCGACCCCGCTCGTCCTGATGGTCGCCTCCCTCGGCTGGCGCCCGAGCTTCCAGCTGATCGTGGCCGTCCACCTCCTGCTGACCCTCGCCCTCTTTTTCGTGGTGCGGGAGCCGCCGGCCGCGCCGGGCGCCGCGGCCGAAAAGCGCCCCGCCGCGCCCTTCGAAAACCTCGGGCGCCTCTTGAAAAGCCGCGACTACTGGATCATCTCCGCGGGGACCTTCGTGCGCTACGGCAGCTTCGCGGCGCTCCAGGCCCTCTGGGCGGGCCCGCTCTTGATGGAGCTTTTGGGCTACCCGCCGGTCGCGGCGGGAAACATCCTGCTCATGCTGAGCGTCGGCATGATCGCGGGCGGGCCGCTCTGGGGGGCGGCGATCGACCGGCTCTTCCGGACCCCGAAGGGGTTGATCGCCGGCGGCATGTTCGCGCTGGCGGCGCTCACGCTCCTGCTGAGCTGGCTTCCCGCGGGGACCCCGGCGCCGGCGGCCGGCCTGCTCTTCTTCCTGCTCGGGCTCGCCTCGTCGACCGGGCTGCACGTCTACGCGCACATCAAATCGCTGCTGCCCGCCGGGATGGCCGGGGCCGCCATGAGCGGCACGAACTTCTTCACCATGCTCGGCCCGGCCGTCTTCCTGCAGGCCATGGGGATCGTGATGCAGCGCCTCCACCCGGAGGCCCCCCGCGGCCCGCAGGCCTTCGCCACCGCGCTCGTCCTCCTCGCCGCCTGCCAGGCGGCGATCGGGATCGCCTACCTGTTCACCCGGCGCCGGTAGGCCGCCGGCGCCGCGCGCCTCGGCCGGCGGCCGGATGCCCGCCTCCCCGCCGCCGGTCAGGGACCCTTGAGGAGCTCGATCAGCCGATCGGGACGGTTCGTCGTGACGGCGTCGACGCCGGCGGCGATCACCCGCCGCAGCTCCTCGGGGCTGTCGGGGGTCCAGACCGAAACCGACAGCCCAAGCCGCCGCGCCTCGGCGAGCGCCTCCGCCGAGAGGCTGCGGAAGTGGGGCGACCAGATGCGCCCCCCGGCCGCCGCGACCGCGCGCGGCGCCGAGCCGCCGAAGTCGTCCACGTCGAGCCCCGCGAGCCAGGGCGAGGCCCCGGGGCGGTTCGCCTCCAGGTTGTCCAGGCCGGGGCCGGCGAGGGTCAGGTAGACGGCCGCGATCTCCGGGGCGGCTTGGCGGACCCGGGCGAGGTTGCGCCAGTCGAAGGCGAGGACCGCGCTCTGCGCCGCGACCCCCGCGGCGCGCAGCCGGGCGGCCACGCGCGCGGCGATCTCCTCGGGCGGCGGCGCGAGCGCGGGCGCCAGCGGCGAGGTCTTGATCTCGACGAAGAGCCGGGTCCCCGGGCGGCAGGCCTCCTGGAAGAGCGCGACCGCCTCCGCCAGCGTCGGGATCCGCTCCCCGTCGACCGGCTGCTGCTCGGGATAGCGCCGCCCATAGGCCGAGCCCGGCCGGAGCCGCCCGACGTCGAAGGTCTTGAGCTGCGCGAGGGTGAGCTCCCGGATCGCCGGGGGGGCGCCCGCGTCGATCCAACCCCCGCCCGCCGCGCGGGCGATGTCCGGGTTCAGCCGAAAATCGTGGTGCACGACGAGCTCGCCGTCGGCGGCGGCGAGGACGTCGAGCTCGAGGGCGTCGACGCCGAGCGCGCAGGCGCGGCGGAACGCGGCGAGCGTGTTCTCCGGAGCGAGCCCCGCCGCGCCGCGGTGGCCGACGACCAGCGGCTTGGCGGCGCCCGCCGGCAAAAGGGCCTGCGCCCCGGCCGGCCCGGGCGCGGCCGCGAGCAGGAGCGTCAGGAGCGCCAGAATCTGTTTGACGCCGAACGATATCATGCACTATTCTCCCTTCCGTCTTCGAGCCCTAACCGATTTCTCACGATCGGCTCATGGCATTCTGGCACGATTGGGTTTTTCAGCGCAACAGCCGTTCACCCGTCACGTGCAAAAAGGAGGAGTCCATGCCGCGCATCGGAAGAGTTCGAGTGGTCGTCGCCGCGTGTCTGATCCTGGCGCTGCCCGTCAGCGCCTTCGCCGCCCCGGTCACCGTCAACTGGTGGCACGCCCACGCCGGGGCCCTGGGCGAGCGGGTGAACGCCATCTGCGAGGGCTTCAACAAATCCCAGAGCCAGGTCCAGGTGGTGCCGGTCTACAAGGGCAACTACGCCGACACGATGAACGCCGGCATCGCGGCCTTCCGCGCCAAGTCGCCCCCCCACATCCTGCAGGTCTACGAGGTCGGGACCGCCACCATGATGGCCGCCAAGGGGGCGGTCAAGCCGGTGTTCGAGGTCATGAAGGAGTCGGGGCTGCCCTTCGACCCGAACGCCTACCTGCCGACGGTGACCGGCTACTACACCACCCGCGACGGCCGGATGATCTCCATGCCCTTCAACAGCTCCACCCCGGTCCTCTACTACAACGTCGACATGTTCAAGAAGGCCGGCCTCGACCCGGACAAGCCGCCCAAGACCTGGCCGGTGCTCGCCGAGATCGCCAAGCGGCTCGTCGCCTCCGGCGCGGCCCAGGCCGGCTTCTCCTCGGCCTGGACCGGCTGGATCCACATCGAGAACTTCAGCGCCTGGCACAACGTGCCGATCGGCACCCAGGCGAACGGCTTCGGCGGCCTGAACACCGAGTACAAGTTCAACAGCCCCCTGCACGTCAAGCACATCCAGCAGCTCGCCGACTGGCAGAAGGACAAGATCTTCGTC
>CAZNKG010000007.1:0-156499 GCA_964573635.1 uncultured Desulfatibacillum sp.
TGGAGGCGGCAACCGGATTCGAACCGGTGAGTAGTGGTTTTGCAGACCACTGCCTTCCCACTTGGCTATGCCGCCAAAAAAAATGGAGCGGGAAACGGGATTTGAACCCGCGACTTCGACCTTGGCAAGGTCGCACTCTACCACTGAGTTATTCCCGCTCGACTCAACGCGGCTTTATAGCGGCTCGCCCCCGGGTTGTCAACAGAAAAGCCGATTCGAGGCCGGCGCGGCGTCGAGGTCAAGCACGGCTTTCAGAACACCATCCGTAGCGGCGCCGGCGCCCGAATGCGCCCGGCCGTCCGGCGGTTCAGCGGAGCGCCTCGAAAACCCGGACGGATCCCTGCGATCAGAAGCTTTTCTTGAATTTGATGAAGTAATCGACCCCCGACCAGACGGTGAAGATCAGCGAAAGCCACAGGAAGACCTCGCCGATCGCCTGGGTGTCCAGGCCGAGAAACGGGTAGTGGATCATGAGCGGAATGATGGCGGCGATCTGAAAGCCGGTCTTGAGCTTGCCCAGGCGCGAGGCGGAGATGTCCGCGCCCCGCCCGGCGATGACGCTTCTCAGCCCGCTCACCGCGAGCTCCCGGCCGACGATGACGCACACCACCCAAGCGGGCACCCAGCCGTGGGCCGCGAGCATGATGAAGGCCGAAGAGTTCAGCAGCTTGTCGGCCACCGGGTCCATGACCTTGCCGAGGAAGGTCACCTTGCCCTGCCGGCGGGCGACGAAGCCGTCCAGGTAGTCGGTGACCGCCGCCGCGCTGTAGACGAGGGCGGCCACGAAGGCGAGGAGGCGGTTGGGGAAGGAGAACAGCACGATCAGCAGCGGAATCACGGCCACCCGGAACGTGGTGAGCGCGTTGGGATGGTTGGCCATGGCCCGCAGGCGCAGCCAGGGGTCGTTTCCCGGTATGGAGGAGGGCGTCATCGGCGGCTCCAGGTCGATCGGTCTCTGCATGATTGAATCGGCTGCGCCTCCAACTCGCCGCGCGCCTTGGCTGACGGCCGGACACTTGTTCTTCGGCAGCCGGTTATCCCGGAGAGCCGGAGGCGGCGGATCCCCCGGCGGCGTCGCGGCATTTCGGGCTGCACAGCCACAGGTCGCCCTCGGGGCGCCGCAGGGCGATTCCGTCGCGACGGGGAAAGTAGGCGCCGCACTGCGGGCACTTGACCATCACGTCGTCGATGCGGCCGCCGCGGCTCTCGTCGACCCGCCGGGAGGAGTTGCGGGGCGCCAGCCACCCGCGGACGAGCCGGTAGGCGATGTAGGCGACGAGCAGGTAGAGCACCAGCCGAATCATGGCACGATCGTGACCTCCTGGCCGTCCGCGCCCAGGGCGTCCAACAAGGCGCGCGCCGTCTGCTTCAGGAGCGGGTGGACCACATCGGGACCTATATCACACAACGGGACCAACACAAAACGCCGCAGGTGCATGCGCGGGTGCGGGATTTCGAGCCCCGGCAGGTTCACGACCGCCTGGTCGTAGAGCAGGATGTCGAGGTCGATGACCCGCGGTCCGAAGCGTGCGGCGGAGGGCCGGCGCCCGAGCGCCCGCTCGATCGCCTTCAGCCGTGAGAGGAGCCCCGGGGGGTCGAGGCGGGTATGCACCTCGACCACGGCATTGACGAACCAGTCCTGCGCGGTGAAGCCCACCGGCTCGGTGGAGTAAAACGGCGACCGGGCCGCCAGCGTCACGTCGCCGGATGCGGCCAGCAGATCGATCGCCCGGCGGCAGTTCGCCGACTTGTCGCCCAGATTGGACCCGATGGCGATGTAGACCCGGTGCAGCGCCGTCACCCGCGCTCCCTTACTGCCAGGCCTCCGGCCAAAGCTCCCCGGTATAGATCACCCGCGCGAGGCCCTCCTGGCGAACGTCGCTGAACTGCGCCCCGCTCCGGCGGAAATGGACCGTGAGCGTTTCGCCGCCGCGGGTCAGGACGGAGACCGGGGAGCTCCAGCCGCGGGCGGCGGCCGTCACCAGCGCCGCCGCCACGGCCCCGGTTCCGCAGGCGAGCGTTTCGCCCTCGACGCCGCGCTCGTAGGTGCGCAGGGCGATGCGTCCGGGGCCGATCTCCTGGACGAAGTTCGCGTTCGTTCCCTCCGGGCCGAAATCCGGGTGGCGCCGCACCTCGCGTCCCAGAGCGGGGACGTCGGTCCCCTCCAGGTCGTCGACCGCGATGACCGCGTGCGGAACTCCGGTGTTGATGCGGCTGACGCGCCGCGTCCCGCCGGCGAGCGCGAGAGGGACATCGAGCGCAAGGCCGTGGGGCGGCGTCAGGCGCACGCTGACCCGGGGTTCGCTCACTTGGGCGGCGATCCGCCCCGCCGCGGTCTCGAATTCCATGCTTTGGCCCGCGATCCCCTGGCGGTAGGCGAAGCGCGCGGCGCAGCGGGCCCCGTTGCCGCACATCGCGGCCGGGCTGCCGTCCGAGTTGAAAAAACGCCAGCGGAAATCGGCCTGCGGGGAGTTTTCGATCAGGATCACCCCGTCGGCGCCCACCGAGAGCCGGCGCCGGCAGATCCCGGCGACGAATTCGGCCAACCGGCTTTCGTCGACGACGCCGCGGCGGTTGTCGATCAGGATGAAATCGTTCCCGCTGCCGCTCATCTTGGTGAACACGATCGACGGCATCATCCCCCCCCCGCCCGGACGCTCACCGGCCCACTTCGACCTCGTTGCCGTCTCCGGCGGCCGTGCCGTCGCCCGACAGCGCGACCACTTTATAGCGGTATCGGTATCCCGGTTCAAGCTCGTCGCGGAAGCGGAGGCGGCTTCCCACCGCGTGTCGGCGGGCCGAAAGCTCGCCGATCAGTTTGAAGGGCGCCGGGCAGGTGGCGCAGCCGCCGTCGGCCGGGTCGATGCGCGCCCGGAAGACCCGGTACTCGACCGCCGGCGCGGCCGCCCCGCCCTCCGCGGCCGAATGGCTCCAGGTCAGGGTGGCGCGGCTTCCCTCGAGACTGGCGGCGAGATCCCGCACCGCCGCCGGCGCTTTGGTGCCGGGCGGCTCCGGGGGGAGCTTCCGTCCGCAGCCGGCCGCCGCGGCCAGCAGGACCGCCGACAGGAGCACGGCGAGCACGCGCGGCGCGGCTCGATTCCGGGGCGATCGGGACGGCGCCGGCCTCATCGCTTCAGCCGAGCCTTTTTTCGGCGTCCGCGATCGCCGCCAGCACGGAGGCGCGCGCCGTGCCCCCCGGAGCGGCCCGCCGCTCCAGCATGTCGTTGAGCGCGAGGCATGTCAGGACATCCTCCTGAATGAGCGGGGAGAGCGCCTGCAGCTCGGCGAGCGGAAGCTCGTGGAGCTCGACCCCGCGGGCGATGGCGCGCCGCACCGCCTGCCCGACGCAGTGGTGGGCTTCGCGGAACGGCATCCCCCGGCGCACCAGATAGTCGGCGAGGTCGGTGGCGTTCAGATAGCCGGTCTCGGCCGCCCGCGCCATGCGCGCCGCGTGGAACGTGACCCCGGCCATCATCGGGGTGAAGACCTCGAGGCTCGCCTCCAGGGTGTCGAGCGCGTCGAAGAGCGCGGCCTTGTCCTCCTGGAGGTCGCGGTTGTAGGCGAGCGGCAGGCCTTTCAGCATCGTGAGCTGCGCCAGCAGGTGCCCGTAGACCCGACCGGTCCGGCCCCGCACGAGCTCGGCGACGTCCGGGTTCTTCTTCTGGGGCATGATGGAGCTTCCCGTCGCGAAGGCGTCCGGCAGCTCCAGGAACCCGAACTCCGCCGTCGACCAGAGGATCAGCTCCTCCGCCAGGCGGCTCAAGTGCATCATCGTCAGCGATGCGTCCGCCAGGAACTCGACGATGAAATCGCGGTCCGACACGGCATCCAGGCTGTTCGCCGCGACCGCCGGGAAATGGAGCAGCTCGGCCACATAGGCCCGGTCGATCGGGAAGGTCGTCCCGGCGAGGGCGGCGCTGCCGAGCGGCATGACGTCGGTGCGCCGCCGGCACTCGGCGAACCGCTCGGCGTCGCGGCGGAACATTTCGACGTAGGCCATCAGGTGGTGCGCGAGGCGCACCGGCTGCGCCCGCTGCAGGTGGGTGTACCCCGGCAGCACCGTGTCGATGTGGGCCTTGGCGAGCTCGACGAGCACGCGCTGGAAGGCCGTGAGCTTCCCCTCGAGGGCGGCCAGCGCATCGCGCAAAAACAGGCGCACGTCGAGCGCGACCTGGTCGTTGCGGCTGCGGCCGGTGTGGAGCTTCTGGGCCACCTTGCCGGCGATCTCGACGAGGCGGGATTCGATGTGCATGTGGATGTCTTCGAGCGCCGCGTCGAAGCGAAACTCCCCCGACTCGATTTCGCGCCGGACCTGGCTCAGCCCCTCGACCAGGATGTCGGCCTCCTCGGGGCGGATGATGCCGCATTTGGCGAGCATGCGCGCGTGCGCGACGCTGCCCTCGATGTCGTAGCGGTAGAGGCGCCGGTCGACGTCGATGCTCGCGGTGAAGCGCTCGACCACCGGGGCGGTCTTTTCCCCGAAGCGGCCTTTCCAGAGTTTTTCCGTCATGCCGCCCCCCGGTCCGCCAGCACCTCGTCCAGGCAGGCGACAAGCGCATCGATCTCGGCCTCGCCGACCACGAGCGGCGGCACGAACCTCAGGATGTTCCCCTGGACGCAGTTGACGAGGAAGCCGCGCTCGAGGCACCGGTTGACGACCGGCTCGCCCTCGCCCTTGAGGCGCAGACCCAGAAGGAGCCCGACGCCGCGCACCTCGGCGATGGCGGCGTGCCGCTCCTTCAGCTCAAGCAGCCGCGAGCGGAAATACCCCCCCAAGCGCTCGGCGCGATCGGCAATCCCCTCGCGCTCCATGATGCGGCAGACCTCGAGGGCCGCGGCGGAGACGAGCGGGGTCCCGCCGAAGGTCGAGGCGTGCGCCCCCGGGCCGAAGGCCGCGGCGACCGCCTCGCGGGCGAGCATCGCGCCCATCGGCAGCCCGTTGGCGAGCGCCTTGGCGAGCGTCATGATGTCCGGTGCGACGCCGTAGCGCTGGTGGGCGAAGAGCCGCCCGCACCGCCCCATGCCGGTCTGGACCTCGTCGAAGATGAGCAGCAGCCCGTGCGCATCGCACAGCCCGCGCACCTGCTCCAGGTATCCCGGCGCCGGGCAGACCACCCCCCCCTCGCCCTGAACCGGCTCGAGCATGACGGCGCAGGTCTTCTCCCCGACCGCGTCGCGCAGCGCCTCGATGTCGTTGAACGGGACGAAATCGAACCCCTCGAGCAGGGGGTCGAACCCGTGCTGGATTTTCGCCTGGCCCGTGGCCGACAGGGTCGCCATGGTCCGGCCGTGGAAGGACTGCTCCATGCAGACGATGCGGTAGCGCCCGCTTCCGGTTTCGTGCGCGTGCCGCCGGGCGAGCTTGATCGCGGCCTCGTTCGCCTCGGCGCCGCTGTTGGCGAAGAAGACCCGGTCGGCGAAGCAGTGGTCCGTCAACCACGCCGCGAGCTCGATCTGCGGCTGCGTGTAGAAGAGGTTCGAGACGTGCCAGAGCCGGCGCGCCTGGACGCCGAGCGCCTCGGTGACCCCGGGGTGGGCGTGGCCGAGGTTGCAGACGGCGATCCCGGCCACGAAATCGGTGTAGCGGCGGCCCTGCTCGTCGAAGACCGTGCAGCCTTCGCCGCGGGTCAAGAGGATCGGGAAGCGTTTGTACGTCCGGGCGATGACCGCATCGGCCCGTTCCATCGCGGGGCTCGTCATGACTTTTCCCTATTGAGCGGCTCCCGGCTATTTCCGCGGGTGCGCCCGGTCGTAGGTCTCCATCAGCCGATCCATGCTCACGTGCGTGTACTTCTGGGTGGTGGAGAGGTTCTTGTGGCCCAAAAGCTCCTGCACGCTGCGCAGGTCGGCGCCGGCATCCAGCATGTGGGTGGCGAACGTGTGCCGCAGGGTATGCGGCGAAATCGGGGTCGGCAGACCGCAGGCGGCGGCGAGCTTCTTGAGGATCCGGGCGATCGAGCGGGCGCTGATGCGCTGGTGGCGCTGGTTGAGGAAAAGCGCGCCGTTCACCCCGGTGCCGATCCCGGTTTCGGACCGCAGCCGTTCGCGGTAGTCCCGGATGCTCTCGAGCGCGTGCCGCCCGATGGGCACGATCCGCTCCTTGCCGCCCTTGCCGAGCACCCGCAGCGTGGCCCCCTCGACATCGAGATCGAGCACGTTCAGCCCCACCAGCTCGGAGACGCGGATCCCGCAGGAATAGAGCGTTTCGAAAAAGGCGCGGTTGCGCGCGGCGAGCAGCGAGTCCGGCTCGATGGAATCGAGCAGCCGGAAGACCGCGTCGACCGAGAGATAGACCGGCAGGGTCTTTTCGCGCTTGGGGGTCAGGATCCCCTCGAGCGGATTGGCCTCGATGACCCCGGTGCGGATGAGGTACTTGAAAAAGCTGCGCAGCGTCGAGAGCTTGCGCGCGATGCTGGATTTCTGGTTCCGGCGGTGCAGGGCCCCGAGGTAGCTGCGGATCATGCGCGCGGTGACCTCGGCGGCGGTGATGGCACCCGGGGGCCCGTCCGGACCGCCTCCGCGTTCGGCCGCCAGGTGGGCGAGGAATTCGTCCAAGTCCCGCCGATAGGCGCGGCAGGTGTGCATCGAATAGCCTCGCTCGGCGGGCAGCGACTCGATGAAGGCCTGCGCGGCATGGTGCAGCGGGGACGTGGTCATCGCGGCCAAACCCTTCACCATCGAATGAGGTCGGACAGCTCCTCCCAGCAGGAGACTTCGAGAAAAGGATGCGGCTCCCGGTTCCAGGGCTGGCGGAAGAGGATCGGCGTGATCCCGGCCGCGCTCAAGGCGTGGCAGGTCTCGAGCCGGTCCTCGACGAACCAGGCCATGCGCCGCTCGCGAAGCACGCCGCTCTTCGCCTCGAACGACCCGGTCGCGACCACCTCGACCGCGCCCCCGCCGTCCGGCAGGACCCCGCGCAGCCATTCGCTCACCCGCGCCCCGTCGGGGCGCGCGGTCACGCACAGCACGGGATCGACGCGGCGCGCCAGGCGCGCGAGCACCTGCGGGGAGCCCGGGATCGGCTGGAGCCTATCGCGGTGGTCCCCCTCCAGGATCCGCGCCACGATGCGCGCGATGGTCTCCGGGGAGAGGTCGAGGCACTCCTCCAGGTTGTAGCGGGTGATGTCGTCGTAGCGGATCCCGCGGATGCCGAACTCCTCCCGCGCGATCTCCAGAAAAAGCGTCATCGTGTCGGCGATCACGCCGTCGATGTCAAATGCCAGCCGGGCGGGATCGATGGGCGCGGCCGGCGGGCGCTCGCGCTCGGAGGCCCCCTCGGGGGCGGACCCGGGTTTCACCGGCGCGTCTTTTTCTTCAGCCGCGAGATCCGCCGCTTGGCCACGGCGGCCGCGCGCCGGTCTCGGGCGGCGATGGCCTCGGCCCGCCGGACCTTGAGCGCCTTGATCTTGTGCTTGAGCGCCCGCACGGTATCGCCCGCACTCCGGGCCCCCTTCACCTCGATGCCCTTGGACTGCCGCAGCACGGCGATCAGCTCGTCTTTCTTCATGCCGTGGACGCCGCTGACATCCGGGATGGTCTTGGCGAGCTCCTTCAGATCGGGGGTGGTCATCTTCTCCAGAGGTTTGCCCCAGATTTCGATCTCTTTTTCGAACATGGCCTCCGCTTCTCCTTTTCCGGACGCTTCCGGCGGTTCAAAGAACAGGCGGAAGCCTTGAAGGAGCCTCCGCCCAAACCCGCCCGTTAGTGGCCCACAGCGCCCTGCCGCCGCAATCGGCAACCCTTAGTGAGAATTCCCCGGGATGTCAAGTGGTGCGCGGGCTTCCGGGGATCAGGGACGATCGGCCCCCGCGGGCTCCGGCGCCGCCGCGGGCTTCTGGAAAAAAGGTTTGAAGAGCTCGATGGGAATCGGGAGGAAGGTCGTCGCATTGTTTTCGGCGGCCATCTCCCGCATGGTCTGCAGGTAGCGCAGCTGGAGGGCCACCGGGTGCTGCTCGATGATGGCCGAGGCGTCCGCCAGTTTGCGGGCCGCCTGGAACTCGCCTTCGGCGTTGATGACCTTCGCGCGCCGCTCGCGCTCGGCTTCGGCCTGCCGCGCCATCGCCCGCTGCATCTCCTGCGGCAGATCGATGTGCTTGAGCTCGACGGTCGTCACCTTGATGCCCCAGGGGTCGGTGTGGGTGTCGAGGATTTCCTGCAGCTTCGCGTTGATTTTCTCGCGCTCGGAGAGCAGATCGTCCAGCTCGGCCTCGCCGCAGACGCTGCGCAGCGTGGTCTGGGCGAGCTGGGACATGGCGTAGGCGTAGTTCTCCACCACCACGATGGCCTTCACCGGATCGACCACGCGGAAGTAGATCACCGCGTTGACCTTCACCGAAACGTTGTCCCGGGTGATGACGTCCTGGGGGTCCACATCGAGCGCCACCAGCCGCAGGCTCACCTTGACCATGCGGTCGATCAGCGGAATCAGGATGATGAGACCGGGGCCCTTCGACCCGATGACCCGCCCGAGGCGGAAGACGACCCCGCGCTCGTACTCGTTGAGGATCTTGAGGGCCGCCGAGAGAAAGAAGACGACGAGCAGCACGATGGCAAGCAGGGCGTACATGGCAATTCCTCCCGCTGTTCGTATGGATTCAGCTCGCGGGCCGCTCCGCGGCGAGCGCCTCGACCTCGAGCGTCAGGCCTTGGACGGCGATCACCCGCACGCGGCTGTTCACGGCGATGGGCGCCCGGGCGGTGGCGTTCCAGAGCTCGCCATTGACGAACACCTTGCCGCGCGGGGCGAGCGCCTGCCGCACCACCCCGACCGCTCCCACCATGGCGGCGGCGCCGGTGAGCGGCCGCCTGAGCTGCGCGCGCACGACCAGGAGCGCCACGGCCGCGAAAAACCCGCAGACCACGGCGACCGTGGGCAGCAGGACGCCGAGCGCCACCCGCACCCCGGGCCCTTCCCCGTCGAAGAGCATGAGCGAGCCGAGCAGCAGCGCGGCGGCCCCGGCCACGCTCAGCAGCCCGTAGCTTGCGATTTTAAGCTCGAGAACGAAAAACAGGATCCCGAGCCCGATCAACAGGATCCCGGCGGCGTTCACCGGAAGCGTCTGCAGGGCGAAGAAGGCGAGCACCAGGCAGATGCCCCCGACCACCCCCGGAAAAATCGCTCCGGGGTGGGAGAGCTCGAAGTAGAGGCCCGCCAGGCCGATCATCATCAGGATGTAGGCGATGTTCGGATTGCTGATCGTCCGCAGGACCCGGGTGCGGAAGGTTTCCTCGAACACGACCTTCCGCGCATCGGCGAGGGCGAGCGTCCCCTTCCCCGGCAGGGTCCGGCCGTCGAGCTGGCGGATGAGGTCGTCGGTGTCGCGGGCGATCAGGTCGATCACCCGTTCATGAAGCGCCTCGGACTCGGTGGCGGAGATGCTGTCGCGGATGGCCTTCTCGACCCACGGGGCGCTGCGGCCCCGCCTCTCGGCGACGCTCTTCGCCTGCGCGACCATGTCGTTGACGACCTTTTCGGACATCTTGCCGGGGATCTCCTGGCCGCCGGCCCCCACCGGGTGGGCCGCGCCGATGTTGGTCCCGGGCGCCATGGCGGCGACGTCCGCGGCCATCGTGACCATCACCCCCGCCGAAGCCGCCCGCGCCCCGGACGGGTAGACGAAGACGGCGACCGGCACGCGGCAGGCCAAAAGCTCCTGCACGATGTCCCGCATCGAATCGGCGAGACCGCCGGGGGTGTCGAGCTCGATGACCACCAGGGCGCTCTGGCGCCCCTCGGCCCGGCGGATCCCCTGGCGGATGAAGTCGGCCGTCGCCGGGCTGATGGCGTCGGCGACGCGAATGACGAGCACCTCGGGCCCGGCCTCCGCGGCGGGGGCGCGCGGCGAGGCCGCCGCGGCCAGAAAAAGGGCGAACGCCGCGGCGGCGAGCCGCAGGGCCGGCGGCGTCCGCCGCTCAGTCCACCGCATCATCCGCATAGGGGTACTCCCGCATGAGCCTTTTCATGTCCTCCCAGACCTCGCGCTTCTTCTCCGGGGTCCTGAGGAGGTAGGCAGGGTGAAACGTCGGCAGGACCCGGATGCCGCCCCGGTCGAAGAAGCGGCCGCGCAGCCGCGAGATCGGTTCGGTCGTCTCGAGCAGGCTCTGCGCCGCGCAGCCGCCGAGCGTGCAGATCAGCCGCGGCTTGACGGCCGCGATCTGCCGCCTGAGAAACGGCATGCAGGCCCGGATCTCGTCGGGCTCCGGCAGGCGGTTTCCCGGCGGACGGCACTTGACCACGTTCGTAATATAGACATCCTCCCGCCGGAGGCGAATGGCCGCGATGATCCGGTCGAGGAGCCGGCCCGCTTCGCCCACGAACGGTTCGCCCTGCTCGTCCTCCTCCCGGCCGGGGCCTTCGCCGACGAACATCAGCTGCGCCCGCGGCGCGCCCGCGCCGAAGACGATCCGGCGCCGGTGCCCCGCGAGCTTGCAGCGCCGGCAATCCCCGAGATCGGCACGGATCTCGGAAAGCCCCTCCATGGCCGCGGGCCGCGGCCGTCCCCAGGCCAAGAGCCTCTCCCGGGACCGGGCCGAGCAGGGCAGCTCGGGGATCCCCGCGGCGCCAAGCCCCCGCAGGCTGTCGCGCAGCCGCTCGACGAAGCTTCCGAACGCCGTGGCGTCGATCACCTGGACCTCGCTTTCGAAGGCCGCGCGCTGCCCGGCCCTACTTCGCGCCGGCGTCGATCGATTCGTTCATCGGCACCACCCAGACGTCGACATAGGTCCGGAAATCGGCGTCCTCGATCGCGATCACCGTCATGCGGTTGCCCTTCTGAAACAGCATGAGCGACTGCGGCGAGCGGAACTGGCTGATCATCCGCCACCCGTCCTGCGGCATGTTGTTGGCGAAGAAGCGCATGAGCGAGGTCGTCTCCACCCGGCCGGAGAAGCGCAGCAGCCCGGCTTTCAACCCCTCGCTGCGATAGACGAACGAGCTCGATTTTTCCAGGTCGAGCTCGCGCGGGATCAGCACGTCGTCGAACTCGTAGTTGTCCGGCAGGCGCTTGGGCTCGGGCTTCCCCTCGGCGCCGCCCTTCTCGAACATGGCGCACGCTCCGGCCATCAAGACCACGGCCGCCAAGCCGAAGATCCCCCACATTCTCGGGTGATGACGCATGGCTTGCCACTCTCCTTTCACCATCGGCGAATTGTCATCGAATACGGTCTGCCGCGCGGCGGCCATCGGCCGGCCGCTCTCAGGCTACCGCCCCGCCCCGGCTCCCCGGCCGGCGGCCTGCTCGCGGTACCACGCGTAGGTCCGGGCGATGCCCTGGTCGAGATCGATCGCCGGCCGCCACCCCAGGCGCGTGATGCGCGATGTGTCCAGAAGCTTGCGCGCCATGCCGTCCGGCCGCGAGGCGTCCCAGCGGATCTCGCCGGCGAAGCCGACCGCCGCCATCACCTTGCGCGCGAGCTCGCGGATCGTCAGGTCCTCCCCGCAGCCCACGTTGATATGGTGGACGCGCCCGGGGGCGCCCGGCGGCAGCCCGGCCGTCCGCTCTTCCAAAGGGGCGCAGGCCCCATCGTACGCCGCGCGCGAAAGCCGCATGATGAGAAGGCAGGCGGCGGCGAGGTCGTCCACGTGCAGGAATTCGCGGCGCGGCGCGCCGCTGCCCCAGAGGGTGACCGCCGGTCCGGGCGCCAGCCCGATCGCGGCGGCGGCATCCGCGCCGACCGGGCCGAAGCGCTCGATGTCGCGCGCGAGGGCCCGGTGGTCGCCCGACCCGATGAGCTTCGCCAGGTGGAATTTGCGGATCATGGCCGGCAGCACGTGGCTGTTCATCAGGTCGAAGTTGTCCCCGGGGCCGTAGAGGTTCGTCGGCATCACCGCCCGGTAGTCGGTCCCGTATTGCCGGTTGTAGGCCTCGCACATCACGATGCCGCCGATCTTGGCGAGGGCGTACGGCGCGTTGGTCGGCTCGAGGTAGCCGCTCAGAAGGTGCTCTTCCACCATGGGCTGGGGGGCGTGCTTGGGATAGATGCAGGAGCTTCCCAGGAAGAGCAGGCGTCCGACCCCGGCCCGGCAGGCGGCGTGGATCGTGTTCGCCTGAATGAGCGTGTTCTGGTAGATGAATTCGGCCGGGTAGGTGCTGTTGGCGACGATCCCCCCCACCCGCGCGGCCGCCAGGAAGACCGCGTCGATCCGCTCCGAGCGGAAGAAATCCCGCACCGCCCGGGGGTCGGTCAGGTCGAGCTCGGCGTGCGAACGGGTCACGAGCTGCGTATAGCCCTCGGCGGCCAGCCGCCGGAGCAGGGCGGAGCCGACCATCCCCCGGTGCCCGGCGACGAAGATGCGGTCGCCGGGCGATAGGCCGGACTCGATCGCGCTGTCGGGATTCGTGGGCATGATCACGGTCTTCGCGGGTGAAGCGGTCCGGCGGCTATCGGGAGCCGGCTGCCGTCGCCGGCTCCTCGGCGGGCCGCCCGGCGCCTAAGTTATGCAAATTCGGCGGGCGGCACAACCCTTTTTTCTGCGGGGCGGGCCGGGGCCGGCCGGGTGGTCAGGTGTCGAAATGGTTGAAGGTGCGAAACCCCTTCCGGCGGCTGAAGGCGTCGTGCTCCGCCTCCTTGAGGTCCGCCCGGACCATCTCCTCCACGAGCTGGGCGAAGCTGATTTTCGGCTCCCACCCGAGCTTGCGCCGGGCCTTGGAGGCATCCCCCAGCAGGGTGTCCACCTCCGTCGGGCGGAAGTAGCGCCGGTCGATCGCGACCAGCACCCGTCCGGTCTTGCGGTCGACGCCCTGCTCCGCGAGGCCCTCGCCCTCCCAGCGGATCGCGATGTCGAGCACCGCCGCCGCCGCCTCGATGAACTCCCGCACGGAGTGCTGGTGCCCGGTGGCGATCACGTAGTCGTCGGGCTCGTCCTGCTGGAGCATCAGCCATTGCATCTGCACGTAGTCCCGGGCGTGGCCCCAGTCGCGGCGGGCGTCCAGGTTGCCGATGTAAAGCCGCTCCTGGAGCCCGGCGCTGATGCGCGCGAGCGCGCGCGTGATCTTGCGCGACACGAAGGTCTCGCCGCGGATCGGCGATTCGTGGTTGAAGAGGATGCCGTTGCAGGCATAGACGCCGTAGGCCTCGCGGTAGTTGACCGTGATCCAATAGGCGTAGAGCTTGGCGACGCCGTAGGGGGAGCGGGGGTAGAAGGGCGTCGTTTCGGTCTGGGGGGTCTCTTGGACCTTGCCGTAGAGCTCGGAGGTGGAGGCTTGGTAGAAGCGGGTCTTCTTTTCGAGCCGCAGGATCCGGATCGCCTCGAGCAGCCGCAATGTTCCCAGCGCGTCGGCGTTGGCCGTGTACTCCGGGGTTTCGAAGGAGACCATGACGTGGCTCTGGGCGGCCAGGTTGTAGATCTCGTCGGGCTGGATGTCCTGGATGATGCGGATCAGGTTCGTCGCGTCGGTGAGGTCGCCGTAGTGCATGAAGAAGCGCACGTCCGCCTCGTGCGGGTCGCGGTAGAGGTGGTCGACGCGGGCGGTGTTGAACGAGGAGGCGCGGCGCTTGATGCCGTGGACCTCATAGCCTTTTTCGAGAAGGAACTCGGCGAGATAGGCTCCGTCCTGGCCGGTGATGCCGGTGATCAGCGCTCGTGGCATGCTCTCTCCTGGATGATTAGTTCAGGAAATCCTTGAAATAGGCGATCGTGCGAGCGAGCCCCTCCTCGAGGGCGACCGACGGCTCCCAGCCGAGCGCCCGGCGCGCCAGCGCGATGTCCGGCCGGCGCTGGGTCGGGTCGTCGGCGGGCAGGGGCTTGAAGACGATCCGGGAGCGCGAGCCGGTGAGCCGCGTGACGATCCGGGCGAGCTCGAGGATCGTGAACTCTCCGGGGTTTCCCAGGTTCACCGGCCCGGTGAACCCCGCGGGGGCGTCCATCATGCGGGTGATGCCGGCGATCATGTCGTCGACGTAGCAGAAGGAGCGCGTCTGGCTGCCGTCCCCGAAGACCGTGATCTCCTCGCCCTTCAGGGCCTGGACGATGAAATTGCTCACGACGCGGCCGTCGTTCGGATGCATCCGCGGCCCGTAGGTGTTGAAGATCCTCACGACGCGGATCTCGAGCCGGTGCTGCCGGTGGTAGTCGAAGAAAAGGGTCTCGGCGCAGCGTTTCCCCTCGTCATAGCAGGAGCGCCGCCCGATGCAGTTGACGTTGCCCCAGTAATCCTCGGTCTGGGGATGGACGGCGGGGTCGCCGTAAACCTCGGAGGTCGAGGCCTGGAGGATTTTCGCCTTCACCCGCTTGGCGAGGCCGAGCATGTTGATCGCGCCGTGCACGTTCACCTTGGTGGTCTGCACCGGGTCGTTCTGGTAGTGGACCGGGGAGGCGGGGCAGGCCAGGTTGTAGATCTCGTCGACCTCGATGTAGAGCGGAAAGGTGATGTCGTGCCGGATCACCTCGAAGCTGGGGTTCGCAAGCAGGTGCGCGATGTTGCGCTTGCTCCCGGTGTAGAAATTGTCGCAGCAGATGACCTCGCAGCCCTGCGCGAGGAGCCGCTCGCAGAGAAACGAGCCCAAAAACCCGGCCCCGCCCGTAACCAGAACCCTTTTCCGCAGATGCATGTCCCCTCCCCCGTTGCGGCGCTTGCCGATTCCCGGAACGCTCCCCTGCCTGCCGGCGGTTGCGGGGATGCCGGTATATCGTTTATACCACGGCGCGCTCCCGGTGGCAACGCCGATCAATCTTTTTTAAGTTAAATTATAATGTTAACAGGATGCCGCAAAACATGCGCCCGGCCGCCGGCCAAGGGGCGCGGCGATTGCGAGGCGCAGCCGATGCGCTCGGACCGACCCATTTGCAAGCGGCGCGCAACGCCGGATCGCGGTCTGAAACGCCGGTTGTCCACAGCCGGTCAAGACGATGCGGGCGGAAATGCGGCGGACCGCCGGCGCTCCAGGCGCGCCACGCACTCGATGTGGAAGGTCTGCGGGAAGAGATCGACCGGCTGGACCTCGCGGGCCTCGTAGCCGGCGGCGAGCAGCGCCAGGTCGCGGGCGAGCGTCGCCGGATTGCAGGAGACGTAAACGATCCGCTCCGGGGCCAAATCGAGCAGCTGGCGCACGGCCCCCGGAGCGAGCCCCGCCCGCGGCGGGTCGACGACCACCACCTCCGGCCGCACGCCGACGGCGGGCAGGCAGGCGGCGATGTCGCCCTGCAGGAAGCGGCAGTTCGCGATCCCGTTCAACCGGCAGTTGCGGCGCGCATCGGCGACGGCCGCCGGGGAGATCTCGATGCCGACCGCCTCGCGGCAGCGCCCGGAAAGGCAGATGGCGATGGTGCCGGTGCCGCTGAAGAGGTCGAGAACGGTCTCCCGGCCCGTGAGCCGCGCGAACTTTTCCACCACGGCGTAGAGCCGCTCGGCCCCGCGGGTGTTGGTTTGGAAAAAAGAGTTGGCCGAGATCTCGAAGAGGTGTCCCGCGATCCGGTCCCTGAGGAACCCGTCGCCGGCGATGACCGCCTCGCTCTCGCCGACCGCGATGCCCGCCGGACGGGTCGTCACGTTGTTGACGACCGCGGCGATCTCGGGGAACTCTCCCAAGAGCCCTTCCGCCGTTTGGAAGAGGAGCTCCTCGGCGGGGGCGGCGGTGACGAGGTTCACCATCCAGCGGCCGGTGTCGGCCGAGTTGCGCAGCATGGCAAAGCGCCAGAAGCCCGCGTGGGTCTTCAAGTTATAAGGCGGGCGGCCGGAGGCCCGCATCGCCGCGCGCACCGCCGCGAGGATCCGGTTGCCGGGCTCGGGCTGCAGCAGGCAGGCCGCGATGTCGATCACCTTGGAAAAGGCGCCGGGGACGTGCAGCCCCAGGGCGAACCCGGCCGCCGGGACCACCCCGGCCGCGAGCTCCTCGGGCAAAAGCCAAGGCCGGTCGCTGCAGGTGAACTCCATTTTGTTGCGGTAGCCGAAGAGCGCCTCCGCCGGCAGGGTCGGATGCACCGGCACACCGGCCAACCCGCCGATGTGCTCGAGGGCTTCGCGGACGTGCTGCCGCTTGTAGGCGATCTGGCGTTCATAGGCGAGGAACTGCCAGGTGCACCCCCCGCAGCGTCCGAAGTAGGGGCACGGCGCGGCGACCCGGTCGGCCGACGGCGAGCGGATCTCCACCAGGCGGGCCTCGGCGTAGTTCCGGCGCCGCCGGACCACCCGGATGAGCGCCCGATCCCCCGGGACGACCCCGTCGATGAAAATCGCAAGCCCCTCCCGGCGCGCGATGCCCCGCCCCCCGAAGGCGAGGCCCGTCACGTCGATTTCGAAGGGGGGCGCGGCGGCTTTCTTCATGCGGCGGCCTCGCGATCGGCGGTCCGGCCGGAGCCATCTCCGGGCGGCGGCCCGGGCTCGCCGCATGGGGGCCAGGGCGCCCACCTGCCGGCGACGACCACGGCTCGGAGGCGCGCGAGGGACTCCGGCAATCCATCGGGCGGGCCCGGCACGGCGATAAACGAGGCCGTGCGCCCCGCGGCGAGCTCGCCGCCGTCGAGCCCGAGCAGCCGCGCCCCGTTGCGGCTCGCGCAGGCGACCGCCTCCTCCACGCGGAAGCCGGCCTGCATGAAGAGGCGCAGCTCCACGCCGAGCGCCGGGCCGTGCGCCACCCCGGGGCTTCCGGCGTCGGTCCCGGCGGCCACCGCGACACCGATGGCGCGCGCCAGCCGCAGCTGCTCGAGCTGGTGCTCGAGCGTGCGGCGGGCGACGTCCGCCGGCTGCCCGGCGGCGGCGAGCGCCTCGGCATAGGCGTGCATGGTGACCGCCGTGGGGACCCAAAAGACGCCCCGCGCCGCCATGCGCTCCAGGTTCTCCCGCCCCATGAAGAACCCGTGCTCGATCGACAGGCAGCCGGCTTCGACCGCCGCGCGCACGGGCTCGCGCCCGTTGGCGTGCACCATGAGGCCGAGCCCCCGACGCCGCGCGGCGGCGCAGGCGGCGGCGATCTCCACCGCGTCGAACTGGGGCGCCGTCTGCCGGCCGTAGACGGTCAAGCTGTTCAACCCGGATTGGACGACCTTGAGGAAGTCGACGCGTTTCACGTTTGCGGCGAGCTCCGCCAGGCTGCGCCCCGCCGGCAGGGCCCGCCCGATCAAGCTCCCGTAGCGCCCCGGGCGGTGCCAGGCCGGCCCTCCGCTGCTGACGGCGACCGGCGGCAGTCCGGCCGCCCGCGCGTCGGGGCCGCAGCGGAAGCGCCGGGCGATGCCGCCGCGGTCGCCGCCGTCGCGCACGGCCAGGACGCCGGCGGCAAAATGCCGCCTCAGGTGCGCGGCCACCGCCGCGGCAAGCTCCGCCCTTCCGGCCCGCAGCTGCCGGAGGCGCCGCTGCGGATCGAGGGTCCCCGACAGGCATAAATGCACATGGCCGTCGACCAGCCCCGGCAGGATCGTGCAGCCGCTCAGGTCGACGCAGCCGCTGCCCGCTCCGGCCCCTTCGGCCGGGCGGCGCGTTCCGAGGGCCCGGATGCGCCCCCCCTCGATCTCGAGGCGCACCCCCGGCTGCGCCGGGCGGCCGCTGCCGTCGATCAGCCAGCCGGCCTCGACCGTGAGCGCACCGGCGGCGGCGGCCCGGGGGCCGGTCCGGTTCCCGGCCTGGTCTTGGACATTTCCCATTTGATTGCTATAGTAGCCTCGAAGCGCCGGTCTCAACCGCCGGCGCGCGGTGCGCCGGACGGATGCGCGCCGCTTGCGATTGTAGACGGGCGACTTGATGTAGATCAATGCCGGCGACGGCTGTTTCGAGATAAAACCACTCCATGCCTCACCGCCTCCAGAACCCGGACGCCAAGCCGATCACCTCGCAGGCGATGGACCAAGCCTTCGCCGCCGAGGTGGCCCGCCGTTCGGGGACGAACCTCAATCTGTGCTGGCACTGCCGCACCTGCGCGAGCGGCTGCCCTTTCTCCCAGGCGATGGACCTCTTTCCGAACGAAGTGATCCGCCTGGTGCAGCTCGGCCAGAAGCGGGAGGCGCTCGAGTGCGGCGGGATCTGGATCTGCGTGGGCTGCAACACCTGCTCGATCCAGTGCCCGAACGCCATCGACATCCCGGCAGTGAACGATGCGCTGCGCCACATGGCCCTCGAGGAGGGCCGCACCGTGGCCGAGCCCGACATTCTCAAGTTCCACCGCGAGGTCGTCGACTCCATCAAGCGCTACGGCCGCACCCACAAGCTCGAGATCATGGTGCGCTTCAAGCTGAAGAAGCGCGACTGGCTGAACGACCTGTCGATCGGCTGGAAGCTCCTCTCCCGCGGCAAGCTCGAGTTCCTGCCGTCCAAAATCAAGGACCTGAAAGCCGTCCGCCGGATCCTGCTGCGGCGGCGGCGGAGGTGACCCGATGCCGGATTCCGGCCCCGTCACGCTGAGCTACTTTCCCGGCTGTTCGCTCGCGACCACCGCCCGCGAAAACAACGCCTCCCTCACGGCCTTCCTGGAGCGGCTCGGCATCGAGCTGGTCGAGCTGGAGGACTGGAACTGCTGCGGAAGCTCCTCGCTCCACAGCCTGGACGCCGAGGCGGCCTTCCTGCTGCCCGCCCGCAACCTCTCGCTCGCGCCGGCCGGCCGGCCGCTGCTGATCGCCTGCCCGAGCTGCATGCTGCGCATGCGCCAGGCGCAGCTGCGCCTGGCGGCCGACCCCGATGCGCGGGCGCGCTACCGCGAGCATTTCGGGCGCGAGGCGGACCTCGACCTGGAGGTCGTCCACTTCTTCGAGGTCATCGAGCGCAGCGCGCCGCGGCTCGTCTCCACCCTCGGACCGGAGCCGCTCAAGGGCGTGCGCTTCGCGCCCTACTACGGCTGCATGCTGGCGCGGCCGCCGTCCATGCGCCACGAAAAAAACTACCACGGCCTGCTCGAGCGGATCCTGACGCGCCTGGGCGCCGCCGTGGTCGCCTGGCCTTTCGCCGCGCGCTGCTGCGGGACCTTTCTCACCGCCGCGCGGCCGGAAGTGGTCATCCCGCTCGTCAACCGCATCGTCGACGGCGCGCGCGCCGCGGGGGCCAACTGCATCGTGACCGCCTGCGCCATGTGCCACATGAACCTCGAATCCCGCTGCACGAGCCGCCGCCCCGTGCCGGTGCTGCATTTCTCCGAGGCGCTGGCGCTGGCCATGGGGGTCGACAACGGCGCGGTCGCGGCCTGGCTCGCGCGCCATCTGATCGATCCCCGGCCGCTGTTCAAGGAGCTCAACCTGATCGCCTGACGGGGCCGGTTGCCGCCCGGCTCATGGGCGCAGGCAGGTGCCGGTCGATAAACCCCCGCACGGCGCCGGGGTAGCCCGGGTCCAGGCTGGAATCGCTGTGGCCGGCATCCGGGGCGATGAAGAGCTCGCAGCGCCCGGGCGGAAAGGCCTGCTGCAGGCGCTTGGCGAAGGCGAGCGGGAAGCGCCGGTCGCGGGCCCCGTGGATCAGCAACACCGGGGCGCGGATCGCCGGGGCGAGCACGGCGGGGCTGATGCGCTTCAGGCCGCCGCGGTACCAGACGTTCATCCAAAAGATGATCATCGGCCCGAACGCGAACCCGAAGAAGCGGTTGAACCAACGGTAGAGGCTCCGGAGCGCCTCCTCCGTGTCGGCGTAGGCCGCCTCCAGCAAGAGCAGCCGCACCCGCTCCGGCCGCCGTGCGGCGGCGATCGCCGCCGCGGCGGCGCCCGCCGAATGGCCGTAGAGCAGCACCGGCTCCCCGACCCAATCCATGACCGCCTCGATGTCTTCGGCCATTTTGACGGCGTTCATCATGCGGCAGCGGCTGGAGTTGCCGTGGTCGCGCGCGCTGTGGATCACCGCGGTGAACCCCATGCCCCCGAAGATCCTCGCCCGGCGAACCATCCGGTCCCGGTTGCGCCCCCAGCCATGCGCGAGCAGGACGACGCCGCGCGGCACGGCGGGCGGATCGATCCGCCAGACCTCCAGCCTTCCCCCGCCGCGGGCGGGAATGAAGGTATCGGTGACGCGGCCCCAGTCCGGCGGGTCGTGAACCGGCCGGCGCGGCAGCTCCTGGGCGAGAAAGGCGAAGAGGATCGACAGCAGGAGGTAGGCGAGCGCCCCGCCTGCGATCAGCATGGCGAGCGTCAGCATGCGTCCTCCGCCGCCGCGCCGTTACCGCTGGGGCAGCCCAAGCAATTCCCTCCTCAAGAGATCGAGCGCCTGCATCGCGAAGAGCCGCTTGGCCGCGGAGCGGTCGGCGGGGCGAAGCCCGAGGCGCCGGCCCCATGCGCCGCCGGGGGAGGCGAGCCCGATGCAGAGCGTGCCGACCGGCTTGTCGGGCGACCCCCCGCCGGGCCCGGCGATCCCGCTGGTGGCGACCGCATGGGTCGCCTCGCCGAGGCGTTTTACGCCCGCGGCCATTTCACGCGCGGTTTCGGGGGAGACGGCCCCGAAGCGGGCGATCGTCTCCGCAGGCACCGCGAGCAGCCTCGTCTTGGCCGCGTTCGCATAGGCGACCACCGACAGGCGGAAGTAATCGGAGCTTCCGGGGACCTCGGTCAGCTCGTGCGCGATCAGCCCCCCGGTGCAGCTCTCCGCCACAGCGAGCGAAGCGCCCCGTTCCCGCAGCAGACGGCCGACGGCGGCCGCCATCGTCTCGCCGGCATCCGAAAAGACGAGGTCGCCCAGCCGCTCCGCGCTCCAGGCGGCGGCTTCCGCCAGCCGGCGCGCGAGCGCCGGCGGGTCGGGGGCGGCGGCGCTGAGCGTGATCTGGATCTCGGGAAAGTCCGCCCGCAATCCCAGCCGGACCGACGGAAAGCGCGCCGCGAGCCCGGCGAGCCGCTCGTCGGCAAGCGACTCGGTGATCCCGAAACAGCGCAGCGTGCGCCGGCCGAGGAAAACCCGCCCGCCGCCGAGCGCGGCGCCGACCCGCGGCAGCACGTGCTCATCGAGCAGCACGCGCATTTCGCGCGGAACGCCCGGCAGGAAAAAGAACCGGCAGCGGCCGATCGTCCGGACGAACCCCGGCGCGGTGCCGACGCGGTTGACGAGGGGTTCGGCGGAGGCCGGAAGCAGCGCCTGCCGGCGCGCCGAGGCGGGCATGGGGCGGCCCTGGGTGCGATAGAAGTCCTCGATCGACTCGAGCGCCGCGGGGCTCAACTCCAGCCCGCAGCCGGCCGCCGCGGCCGCCGCCGCCGCGGTGAGGTCATCCACCGTGGGCCCGAGGCCCCCGGTGACGACGGCGATCTCCGACCGGCCGCCGATTTCGCGCATCACCGCGGCGAGCTCCGCCGCATCGTCGCCGACGGCGTGGATCCGCGCGACCGTCGCCCCGGCCTCCTCGAGGCGCCGGGCGATATGGGCCGAGTTGGAATCCACCAGTGCGCCCGAGCGGATCTCTTCGCCGGTCGCCAGGATCTCTGCACGCATCATCGAACCGTAGCCGTTCGCCCCCCTCGGCTCCGCTCAGCCCGGAGGCTGCAGGACGAACATCGCCGGCGACACCGGCACATCGGCCCAGTAGTTCTCCACCACGAGCAGCGCCTCGGTGCCTTCGCCGTTCAAGACCGTCAAGCGCTGCGGCACGCGGTATGGGCCGACCCGCTGCATCTCGACGAAATCGGCCCGATACCGCAGGCCGCCGCCGGAGTCGTAGAGCTCCGTGAACCGGGCCGTGTCGCGGTCCGCGTCGAAGTGGATGCGCTGGCGCGGGCGGCCGGCCTCCGACAGCGCGAGCACCCGCCCGCCCCCGCCGGGATGGGCGGGGTCGAGCCGAACGGCGCGGTGCTCGGCGAGCGGCACCCGGCCGCAGAGCAAGGTCACGATCTCGCCGACGCGGATCGGTATGGCGAGAAGCCGCTTCAGGTCGGGGTCGGCGGTGCGGTAGCGCTGGACGGGGTTGGCGGGGTCCTGGGGATCCTGGACATACAGGAATTCGCCGTCGGTCGCCATCCGCAGCGCCGGAAAACCCGCGGCGGTGAGCACGATGCTGAGCCGGCGCGGGTCCTCGCCGACCCAGGCGATTCGTCCGTCGAGCTGGAGCCGGCCCCCCTGGCGAACCGTGAGCCGCCCGATCCCCTTGAAGCTGCGCAGCGGGTCGTTCGCCCGCCGCAGCCCCTCGAGCAGCGCCAGCGCCTCGGGCGTCGCGGCGTCCCGTTCCGCTTCCGGCGGCGGCCCCGTCTCCGGACCGGGCAGGTGGGCGCACCCGGCCGCGGCGAAAACCGCCGCCGCCAGCGCCGCACGGACCAATCGCCCCGCCGCGCGGCCCGCCGCGCCCCGCCGTCTGCGCCCGTCCATCGGCATTCCCCTTTGCGGCCGCCGCCGCCCGTCGCTTGAGAAAGCCATCAGCGCCGTCCGCTCAGGCCGCGGATCTTTTCCCGAAGCGCCGCCGCCTCCTTCGCCTTGGCGGGGTCCTTCGCCTTCTTGGAAAGCGCCCGTTGGTAGTACGTCATCGCCTTGGCCTTGTCATGCAGCCGAAGGTAGGTGTCGCCGATGTGCTCGAGGATCGTCGGGTCGTCCGGCACCAGCGCGGCGGCTTTCTTGAGAAAGTGCAGCGCCCGGCGGAAATCGCCCTTCTGGTGGTACACCCATCCCAGGCTGTCGGTGATGTACCCGTCGTCGGGCTTCAGCTCCAGGGCCTTCCGGATGAGCTGCTCGGCCTCGTCGAGGTTCTCGCCGAGCTCGGCGTAAGTGTAGCCGATGTAGTTGAGCGCGCTCGCGTTCTGCGGGTCCACCTCCAGGACGCGTCGCATCGCCTCGATGGAGGCCGCCTTGTCTCCGCGCTTGTCGAGAATGACGCCCAGCCGAAACAGGAAGCGCGAGTTCCGCGGGTCTTTTTCGAGCGCCTGGCGCAGGGCGCCTTCGGCCTCCTCCAGCCGGCCGGCCTCTTCGTAAATCGTGGCCGTGTAGAATTTCAGGTCCAGGTTTTCGGGGTTGCGCCGCAGCGCGTCGGCGAGCGTCGCCACGGCCGCGTCGGTCTGCCCCTGCTCCTGGAGGATGATCGCCGTGTGGACGAGGGCGTCCTGGTGGAAGCGCGACTCGGGGGTCACCCGCCGGAACTCCGGCAGCGCCTCGCCGTACTTCTTGAGGCCGAAGAGCGAAAACCCCTTGAGGTGGTGCAGGTCGGGGCTCTCCGGGGCGCCGAGCAAAAGGCCCTGGATGAGGAAGAGCGCCTCGTCGAAGCGTTTCGGATCGACATAGCCCTGCACGAGCTGCAGGATGACCTCGAACTCGGTGAGGCTCCTGCCCCCCAGCCGGCGCAGGATCGCCTCGGCCTCGGCCCGGCCGCCATCCTGCCGGTGGTACAGCGCGAGGGCGAGAAGCGCCCGGCTGTTGTCCGGATCGCGCGCCAGGATCTCCTGGCAGAGGCGCTGCACTTCCAGGCTTTTCCGGCGGCCCTGGCTCTGGGCGATGCGCAGCAGCTCGAACAGCGGGTCGACCCCCTCCGGATCGAGCTCGGCGGCCCGGCGCAGCGCCTGCACGGCGGCTTCGGTCCGCCCGCGCGCGAGATGCACGCGCCCCAGCATGAAATGCGCCTCGTAGGCGCCGGGAAAGCGCTCGATCATCCCCTTGAGCACCCGCTCGGCGCTTTGGGGGTCCTTGGCGTCCAGGTAGAGCCCGGCCAGGACGGGATAGATTTTCTCGTCGTCGGGGTTGAGGCGGATCGCCCGCTCAAACCCCTGGATGGCCTTCGCGGTTTCGCGGCGCATCTGCCGGATGCTGCCGTAGAGCACCCATCCGGCGGCATCGTCCGGGTGTTCGGCGAGCAGCTCTTCGACCACGGCGAGCGCGTTTTCCTCCTCCTTGTTCTGGAGGAACACCCCGGCCAGCTCGCGCTTGAGATAGGCCGAATCGGGGTCGAGCTGGATGGCCCGGCGCAGCAGCATAATCGACTGATCGAACCGACCGGCCCGCCGCTCGCGCTGCGCGGAGAGAAACAGAAACGCCGCGTTTTCGGGGAGTTCCAGGGCGGCGGACGGCGCGGCGGCTGCGGCGGGCGCCGGCGCCGGCGGCCCGATCGGCGGAGGCTCCACGGGGGGATGGCCGGCGCAACCGGCCATCCAGGCCGCGGCGGCGGCCGCAATGCATCGAAGAAATCTCATCCCTCGAGATCCTGGCATGGGGAAAAGCGTTGCGGATCGGCTGATCCGCGGCGCCGGCGCCTGGGGCAGCGGCCGCCGCGCGGACGCGCCCGGGTCACTCCGGGTTGGCATCGTCCGAGTACGATGCGAAATCCGGTATCTCGCGCTTGAAAAACTCCCGCATCTTGCGGATGATGTTCTTTTCGATCTGCCGGACGCGTTCGCGCGAGATGCCGTAGCGGTCGCCGATTTCCTGGAGGGTGACCGGGTTGTCGGAAAAAATGCGCAGTTCGAAAATCTCGATCTCCCGAGGGGTCATCTTCTTGCGGAACTCGGTGATCTTGTTGTGCAGGAGAAGCTCGATCTCCTTCTTGGAAACCTGGTCCTCGACCGACTCGCTCTCGGTGCTCAGGAATTCGATCCGCTCGGTCTCCGAATCGTTTTTCAGGGGCGCGTCGAGCGAGACGTCCCAACCGTCCAGGCGCTGGTCCATGTCGACGATTTCGCGCTCGGAGACCCCGAGCCGCTCGGAGAGCAGCTTGGGTTTGGGGTCGAAACCCTGGTCGACGAGCCGCGCCTTTTCTTTTTTCAGCTTGAAGAAGAGCTTGCGCTGGCCCTGGGTGGTCCCGATCTTGACCAGGCGCCAGTTGTCCATGATGAACTTGAGAATGTACGCCTTGATCCAGAACGAGGCATAGTAGGAGAACTTGACGTTCTTGTAGGGATCGAACTTTTTGACGGCCTGCATCAGGCCGATGTTGCCCTCCTGGATCAGGTCGAGGAGGTTCTGCATCCAGACGCGCTGGAACTCGAGCGCGATCTTGACGACCAGCCGCAGGTTCGAGGTGACCAGGACGTAGGCGGCCTCCTTGTCGCCCTGTTCGCGCACCCGGATCCCGTACGCGCGCTCCTCCTCCCGCGTGAGCAGGCGGTACTTGCTGATCTCCGAGAGGTAGCGTTGGAGCGGATCGAACTTGACGAGCGCCCGGTCGTCGGCGGACTCCTTGGCCGGGGCCTTGCCGGGCTTCTCGGCGCGCTTCCCCTCCTCCTGGCGCAGCGGCGGCGCTTCGACGTCCGGCTTCGCCGCCGCCGGGGGGCGTTTTCCGGCGCGGCCGGAGGCCTTGGCGGCGCCGGCCTTGGCCCGCGGGGTCTTGGCGGCCGGGGCTCCCGCCGTCTTTTGAGGCTTTTTTTGCGGCTTGCTTTTTTTCATCTCTGCGGCCATGGCGAGGCCACCTGGTTGCATGAAACCCGGCGCAAAAAGGTGATGACAGCACCGCGGTCATGTGATAGCAATCGCAGCCGGCGCCTGTAGCTCAGCTGGATAGAGCAACGGACTTCTAATCCGTAGGCCGGGGGTTCGAATCCCTCCAGGCGCGCCGCCGACGACCGGGGATCGCACCGCAGACAGCCGCAGGCCCGGTGCGTCAATTTCGACCGCCGGGCGGAAGACCGCCTGCGAAGGGTCTACTATACATCAACCGCCGCAAATAGCAAATGCTATTTGCTTTCCGCATGTCCGTTCACGGACGGCGGCGCTGCAACCGGCAGGGCTCCGCCCGGTGCGCGTTCCGCACGGCGTCAATTCCTCATCGATGGGGCGGCCGCGGGAGGAAACCGATGGCTTATCTGGTTCAGCTGATCAAAGTGCTCTCGGTCCTGGCCGGGGCCGTCCTGCTGGGGCAGTGGTTCCTCGCCGAAGTGAAAAAGGCCCGCCGGCATAACCTCCCCTGGTTCCGCGCGTACTTGACCCCCCCCGGGCTCCTGGTCATGGCCGCGCTGCTGCTGCCGCTCGCTTACTGGCTCTGGCGACGCTGACGGCGCACGGCGGCGTGCATCCAGCCCGCAGAGCAGCATGAACGGCGCGGCGACCGCCGCATCCAGCAGGAAGCCCGCGGCCATCAGAAGCAGCGTGGCCGCCAGCTTGAGCAAGCGCATGCCCGTGCGTCGCAAGGCGTTTCGTCTCCCCCCGTGCGCGCTTTCCCGGCCCGACCATCCGAACCGCGACCCCGCCCGGCGGCCGCTGGTTTAACAAAATTTCCGACCGGAATCAACCCGTTCGGCCGGCCGCGGGAAAACGAGCATCCGGCCGCCGGGAACGCCGCGCGGCGATTGGCAGGCGCCGCATATTCAATAAGGATGGGAGTACGGTTGGGAGCCGCGCAACGCCGGATCACAACCTCGAGACGCCGTGCATCCACCGCCTGTCGGGCGCCGATGACCGTGCGGATACCGGGCCCGCATTCAAGATTCCCAGCCCCCCGGGCGATAATCATTTGCGGATAAGGGTGTTGTTCACCAGGAGGGGCCATGGCCGCGCCGGCTTCAGCACAGACGATTCCGCCTCCAGGCGAATCCCGGCTGGATTCGAAGCTATTGCTGCGCGCCTTGATCGAGCTCAACATCGCCCGCAAGAACCTGCTGAGCTATCCCGAGGGGCATCACCAGGTCGGGGCGAGCGCGCAGCGCGCCTTCCGGCACTTGCGGGCCCTTCTCGACCAGTGCGGCAACGTATCGATCGGCGTTCTGCGCGAAGGCATCGTGATCGCCGGCGAGCGCCTGGAGCCCGGAAATCCGATCCTCCGCGACCTCGCCGCGGCGCTGCGCGAGCGCCGGGTCGCCCGCGTGGACATCGACCACCGGATAAACCCGGAAGACACCCTGGCCCTTCTGCGGCTGATCGCCGGCGCCCCCGCCGACCCCGCGGCGGACCCTGAGGCGGAGGCGCCCAAGGCGGCCGAGCTCCGTTCGGTCCGGGTGCATTTCATCGACTATTCCCTGCTGCATCATGAAGAGCTCCCGGCGGGAAACCGCGCGCTCCCGGAGGCCCGATCCATTTGGCACGACTTCGTGCGGCTGATCGGCTCGGGCACTCTCACGGAATCCCCGTCCGGAAAGGTCCTCGACGATGATCCCGATCCGACGCCGGAGGAGATCGCCCGGTTCGTCAACCGGCGGGCGGAGATCGATCCCGGCCCGCTCCAGAGCTATGAGCAGGCGATCCAGAACCACCTGCAGCGCATCGGCTCGACCCCCATGCTCGACAGCGCCAAGCCCGAGATCCGGGCGCGCTTCCGAAAATTCATCGAAAGCCTCAACCCCAAACTGAGAACGCAGTTCCTGTCGGTCACGTTCGACCATTTCCACCTGCATGCGGCGCGCCCCGGCGCCGAGGCGGCCTTCGGCGACCTCCACTACGCCGTCGTGATCGAAATGCTGATCCAGGCCAACGCCGACGGCAAGGAGATCTCCCCCTCGCTGATCAACCTGCTGCGCAAGATGGCCGCGGCCGAGGCCACGGCCTCGGCGGGCGCGGGCTCGGAAGCGCTGGAGCGCTTGGCCGGGGACCTCGAACACCTTCGGGCGCTCGCTCCCTCCGGCGGGCTGCTGCGGCCCGAGGCCTATGCCGCCTATGTCGCTCCCGACTACGATGCGACCCTGCAGGCGTTGATTCCGAACCAGCGCGGCACGGACGAACCGACGGCCCAGCCCCTCGACACCGCGGCCCACCTTGAAAGCCTGAGCGCCGAGAGCCTTGCCCGGCGGCTGGGCGACGCCTTTCTCGGGCTGCTGCAGCAGGCGGCCGATTGCGACCTCTTTCGCGAACACGCCCGCAACCTCATCCTCGTCGCGGAGGACCTGGCCCGCTGCGGGGAGTGCGCCCGGCTGCTTGACATTCTCCGCTTTTTCCAGTCGCGGGCGGACGGCGGCCCGCCGGAGGGAGCCGCGGAAATCGCGCGCAAGTGCCTGGAGGAGCTGCGCCGCCCCGGCGTCATCAACGCCGTGCTCGAGCACATCGAAAAGTCGGCGCCGGCCGCCTCCCCCGTCGAGGTGGAGCTCGCGACCGCTCTCGGCCCGGCGGCCGCCGCAGAGGCGCTCGGCCGCTTCCTCTCGCGCCGCCATCCGGCGATTCTGGAGATCCTCAAGGCGCTGGCGGCCTCCTTCCCGCAAAAGGTGTCCCACGAGCTCTCCCGGCGCCTGCGCGGCGTGGACCCCGCGCAGTTCGACGATCTCGCGGCGGTCATCGCTCGGCTGAGCCCGGAGCGCATCGAGGGCCTGCTCGCCCCCTTCCTGGACCACGCCGACCGCCGCATCCGGCAGGAGGCGCTGGCCGCCCTGGTGCGGCAAAGACACCCCGGAGCGCTCGGCCGCCTCGAGGCCCTCCTCGGCTCCCGCAACCCGGCCGAGGTGTCGGCCGCGGCCGGGCTGGTCGTGAAATACGGCGTGCGCGAAATGGTGCCGCCGATGACGCGCATCCTCGGCCGCCGGTTCCTGTTTTTCCGGACGGACCTCGACCGCGCCGAAAAACTCATCGCCGCCATGGCGCGCGTGGCCGACCCGTTCCCGCGCGACGAGCTGCGGCGGCTGCTCGGGCGGAAAATCTCGACCCATCCCCGGAGGCTGCGGAAAATCCGCGAGTATCTGAACCCTTCGGCAGGCCGCCGGGCCCCGGGGGCGCCGCCCGCGGTAGGCCGGCCGCCGGAGAAAACCCCGGGAGCATGACGACGCGCGCACCCAGCCACCCGATCGAACGCGTGCTGCGGGCCATCAACGCCGCCACCACCCATCTGCGCCTCTATGCCGAAGACCACCCCGTGGTGGCGCAAAGCATGGAGACGGCCTTCAGGGAGCTGGCGCATTTCGTCGGCGACCGCGAGGAGACGACCCTGCTGCGGGTCGATGACCAGTGGGTCTGGAAGGAGCGCCCCCTCGCCGCGAGCGGGCAGCGCTACGGCCGGTTGATGAAGGAGCTGGAGGAGCGCGGAATCGAGAGCATCACCTTCCGCCGCGGCGTGCGCCGCGACGAGTTCCATTCCTTTCTGAAATCGATGGCGCGCGGCGGCGGCGAAGGCGGCGGCGAAACGATCTCCTGCGGCCGGCTGATCCTCCGCGCGGAGGCGCCCGAACCGCCTCCCAGCCCCCAGGCCGAGGATCGCTTCGGCCAGTACCTGGATGTTCGCCGGCAGAAATACGACGATCTGAAAGCGATCGCTCACCAGATCCGGCGGCAGCGGAAGATCGACATCCGGGGGGTGGAGGACGTGGTCGGCGCCTTCATCAAGGGCTTCGCCGGCGGGGTGAGCCCGATCCGGCTGCTGCTCGATCTGCGCAGCGCCGACGAGTACACCTACACCCACATGGTCAACGTCTGCATCCTCACGATGAGCCAGGCCGAGGCGCTGGGATTCCGCGGGCCCCGGCTGTACGAAATCGGTGTCGCGGCCATCCTGCATGACGCCGGCAAGCTGTTCATCCCCGGAGAAATCCTGAACAAGCCCGGACGCCTCACGCCGGAGGAGCGCACCGTCATCGAAACCCACAGCGCCCGGGGCGCCAATTTCATCCTGAGCCAGGCGGCGATCCCCCGCCTGGCGGTCGTCGCCGCGCTGGAGCACCACATCCGCTTCGACGGCACGGGCTATCCGAACATCGGCAACGGGTACCGTGCCAACATCGTCAGCCAAATGATCGCCATCGCCGACGTCTTCGACGCCATGCGCAGCCGGCGCCCCTACAAGGAGCCCGCGCCGCTGGAGGTGATCGTCCGCATTCTGAACGACGGGAAGGGCGCCGGCTTCAACCCGACGCTCGTCGAAAGCTTTCTGCGGCTCATCGCCCGGACCCCCGGCGCACCCCGCTCCGCCGGACGCTCCCCCGACGCGGCACCCGCCGCCGCCCGGACGCCATCGCACCCCGGGCCCGTTTGACGCCGCGGCCGCCCGAGCCGGCGGCGGCCAAGCCGGCATCCGGCCGTCGGCCAAGACGCCCGCCGACTTCACAGGCGCGCCCGCTTCCCGGCCTCGGGTCCGCCGCGGATGATCGGCCGGCAAGTCCGAAAGCCGCGCCACGCCGGATCACGGCCCCGCGGCGCCGTGGTTCCCCAGCCGGTTAGAACCACGGGATCAACCCCGAAGGATCCGTCACCAGGATCTGAGCGCCGGCGGCCACGAGCTCCTCGGCCGTCCGGAAGCCCCAGAGGGCGCCGACCGGGACCATCCCCGCCGCCCGCGCGGCCTGGATGTCGACGGCGCTATCCCCCACCAGCAGGCAGCTGGCCGGCGGCAGGCCGAGCTCGCGGGCGATCGCGAGCGCCCCGGAGGGGTCCGGCTTCCGGGGGCGCCCGGGGGCGCCGCCGACCACGCAGCGGAACCCCTGCCCGGGCAGAAGCGCGGCGAGGATCGCCTCGGCGGCCGCCTGCGGCTTGTTGGTCAACACCGCGGTCACGAGGCCGGCCGCGCCGATCGCGGCGAGCAGCTCCGGGACCCCGGGGTAGGGCCGGGTCTTGGCAATCCAGCGGCGCGCGTACTCGCGGCGCATCTCCTCGGCGAACCGGTCAAGCTCGCTTTCGTCCGTGAGGGTGAAGGGCAGCGCGCGCCGGACGAGCATCTCGATCCCGTCCCCCACGAAATGCCGGTAGGCCTTCGGCCGGTGGGCGGGAAGCCGGTTTCTCTCGAGCACCGCGTTCATGGCATCGGCCAGGTCCTGCAGGGTGTCGAGAAGGGTCCCGTCCAAGTCGAAGATCACTGCCCGGAAGCTCATGGGGTCGCCTCCCGTCCGTTCCGCCCCCCGGGGCGCTCCGCGGCGCCGCGGAACGCCCCCCATCCGGCTGCGGCCAAACAGGCCTCGGGCCGTCAGGCCGGCAGGCTGCAGGACGACATGGTTCAGGCCGTCAGCCGGGGCGCGGCGGCGGAGCGGCCGGCCGGCTCCGCCCGGTCAGACCAGGCCCTGGTCGAGCATCGCGTTCACCACCTTGAGAAAGCCGGCGATGTTGGCCCCCGAGAGGTAGTCGCCGGGCCGTCCGTACTCGGCGGCCGCCTCCAGGCAAGTGCGGTGGATACCCTGCATGATGGCCTTCAGCCGCTGGTCCACCTCTTCGCGGGACCAGTTGAGCCGCATGCTGTTCTGCGCCATTTCGAGCCCGGACACGGCGACCCCGCCGGCGTTGGCGGCCTTCCCCGGAGCGTAGAGCACGCCGCTGTCGCGGAACACTTCGACCGCCTCCGGCGTCGAGGCCATCGAGGCCCCCTCGGCGATCAGGCCGACGCCGGCCCGGATCAGGTTGGCGGCGTCCGCGCGCCCGATCTCGTTCTCGGTGGCGCAGGGGAAGGCGCAGTCGGCCGGGTGGGTCCACAGCGGGTTGAATTCCCGGTGCGATTCGCGCTCGACGAAGACCGCCTGCGAGTACTTGTCCACGTATTCGCTGATCCGCGCCCGGCGGAGGTTCTTGAGCCGCTTGACGAAATCGAGCTTGCCGCGGTCGATGCCCTCTTCGTCGAAGATGTACCCGGAGGAATCGGAGAGGGTCACCACCTTGGCGCCCGCCTCGATCAGCTTCTCGGCGGCGTGCTGGGCGACGTTGCCGGCCCCGGAGACGAGGCAGACCTTGCCCGCGAGGCTCTCACGCCGCGTGGCGAGCATCTCCGCGGCGAAATAAACGAGGCCGTAGCCGGTGGCCTCGCGGCGCACGAGGCTCCCGCCCCAGTTGAGGCTCTTGCCAGTGAAGGCCCCGGTGAACTCGTTGGAGAGCTTCTTGGTCATCCCGAAGAGGTAGCCGATCTCGCGGGCGCCGACCCCGATGTCCCCCTCGGGGATGTCGCGGTAGGGCCCGATGTGCCGGAAGAGCTCGGCGGCGAAGCTCTGGCAGAAGCGCATGATTTCATTGTCCGATTTCCCCTTGGGTTCGAAATCGGCGCCGCCCTGGGCCCCGCCCAGATTCAGGGTCGTGAGCGAGTTCTTGAAGACCTGCTCGAAGGCGAGGAACTTCATGATGCTCAGGTTCACGGCCGGGTGGAAGCGCAGGCCCCCCTTGTAGGGCCCGATGGCGCTGTTCATCTCCACCCGGAAGCCGCGGTGGACGTGCGCCTGGCCGTGGTCGTCCATCCAGGGCACCCGGAAGAGAATGATCCGCTCGGGCTCGACCAGCCGCTCCAGGATGGCGTTACGGCGGTACTCGGGATGGCGCTCCAGCACGGGGATGACGGCGTCGAACACTTCCTGCACGGCCTGCCGGAATTCCTTCTCCCCGGGGTCGCGCGCGGTGACGGTTCTCAGGATATCAGACATGGAATCCCTCCTTCAATCGATTCGGTTCTCAGCCGCGGGCCGGCCTTCAGGCATCGATGATCGCCAGCGCCTCCTCGCGGAAGGCGTCCATGACGTAGGGGATGCCCGTCACCTTGGCGCACTCCTCGGTGAGCGCGACGAGGTCCGCGCGGCTGATGTACTTCACCTCCCAGCTGCGGCTGCCCGCCATGAGCTGCTGCAGCCCGACGCGGAGCTTGTCGACGGCGTTGAAGATCCCGATGGCCCCCAGCGGAAACCGGTCGACCTCCGCGCCGTACTTTTCGCGCAGCACCTCGTAGTTCATGAAAATCTCCTCCTTGGTCATCCCGAAGCGGGAGACCGTCTTCGGCAGCCCTTCGTCTTCTCCGCGCAGCCATTTTTCGGCATTCTTGCCCACCATGCCGGGGATCATCAGCGCGCGTCCCATGCAGACGGCCTTGCAGTACGGGGCGCCCAGGGCGAGCGCCTTGAAGACATGGTCCTCGCTCGAAAACCCGCCCGCGAAGGCGATGTCGGGAACCGGCAGGCCGCGGGCGGCGAGGCGCTGACAGAGCTCGTAGGCCATCGCGTGCAGGTAGATGGCGGGAATGCCCCACTCGCTCATCATGCGCCACGGGCTCATGCCGGTCCCGCCGGGGGCGCCGTCGATCGTGAGCAGGTCGATGCCGGCGTCGCTCGACCAGCGGATGGCCATGGCCAGCTCCCGCATCGGGTAGGCCCCGGTTTTGAGGGTGACGCGCTTCGCGCCGAGCTTCCGCAGCCGCGCGACCTCCTGCATGAACCCCTCGCGGTCGACGAACCCCAGCCGCGAGTGGCGCTCGAACTGCTTGAGCGGCCCGGCCTTGAAGGCCGCCTGGTGCGCCGGCAGATCCGGGTCGGGGGTCACGATGTAGCCGCGCCGCTTGAGCTCGATCGCGCGGGCGAGCGAGTTGACCTTGATCTCTCCACCGATGCACTTGGCCCCCTGCCCCCACTTGAGCTCGATGGTCTCGACGCCGAGCTTCTCGACCGCGTATTCGGCCACCCCCAGCCGGGTGTCCTCGACGTTCATCTGCACGAGGATGTCCCCGTAGCCCTCGTGGTAGCGGCGGTATTCCCGCACCCGGCGCTCGAGCTCCGGGGACTTCACGACCTTGCCCTGCCCGTTCAGCTCGAGGTCCGGGTCGATCCCGCAGACGTTCTCGCCGCACACGATGCTGATTCCGGAGATCGCGGCGCCGACGGCGAAGTGCTCCCAGTTCTTGCGCGCGATGTCCGTGCTTCCGAGGGCCCCGGTGAAGATGGGGGCCTTCATCCGCACCCCCGCCCCGGCGCCGAAGACCGTCTGGGTGTCCACGTTCGGGAAGGTGGCCTGGTCGGGGTCGGCCGCCACCCCCTTGGCCCCGAGCGCGTAGCCCATGATGTTCAGGTGGGAGTAGTCCACCGGGTAGTCCTTGTCGGCCCCGGCGGTCACGCTGCCGAAGGGCTCCGGGTAGAGCACCTCGCGGCCGCGGAACGTGGCCCGGAACATATCGCAGTTTCCCCGGCAGCCGTCGATGCAGCGGCTGCAGATCCCCGATTGGGGCGCGACGTTGCGCGAGCGGTTGGCGGTCTGTAGAGCGTCGTTGGCGTTGGGTCGCTGCAGGTTCATGGGGTTCCTCCCTCCTCGAGTTAGATCGCGCGCGCCGGCACAGGAGCGGCCGGGCCGCAGGGTATCGAAGCTCCGCGCCTAGTAGAAGCAGGCGGCGGATTAGTCAAGCGCCGGCTTGCCTGGAATTCGCCCTCAGGCGGTGTTAGAGTCCACCCATGGAACCGCCCCCGCTCGACGCGGCGATCGACCGCTTCCTCGATTACCTGCTGATCGAAAAAGGGCTGGCGCGCACCACCCTTGAATCCTACAGCCGCGACCTCCAGCGCTACGCCGCTTTTCTCTCCCGCAGCGGCCGGGCCGGCGTCTCGGACGAGGACGCCCCCCTGCTGCTCCGGCACCTGATCGAGCTGCGCGGCTCAGGACTGAACGCGCGCTCCCGCGCGCGCCACCTCGTCACCCTGCGGGGGTTTTATCGCTTCCTGCACCGCGAGGGATTTCTCGCCCGGGACCCCGCCCGGCTGATCGAGCTCCCCAAAACGGTGCTCAAGCTCCCGGACGTGCTCTCCGTCGAGCAGGTGCGGCGCCTGTTGAACGCGCCCTCGGGCGACGCCCCGGCCGGCATCCGCGATGCCGCCATGCTCGAGGTGCTCTACGCCGCCGGGCTGAGGGTCTCCGAGCTGGTCGGGCTGAAGACCGCCGACGTCCACCTGGATGCCGGGTTCGTCCGGGTGCTCGGCAAGGGCGCCAAGGAGCGGGTCGTACCGATCGGCCAGTACGCCCGCGAAAGGGTCCTCTTCTACCTCGAGCACGCCCGCGGCCGCCTCCTCAAGGGGCGCGCCAGCGCCTTTCTTTTCATCGGCCGCGGCGGCCGGCCGCTCACCCGCCAGGGCTTCTGGAAGATTCTCAAGGGCTACGCCGCCGCCGCCGGCCTCCTCCAGCGCGTCACCCCGCACAGCCTGCGCCACTCCTTCGCCAGCCATCTGCTCGAGCGCGGGGCCGACCTGCGCGCCGTGCAGATGATGCTGGGCCACGCCGACATCGCGACCACCCAGATCTACACCCATGTCGCCGCCGAGCGGCTGAAGGCGCTGCACCGCCGCTTCCATCCGCGCGGCTGACGGCGGCCCGCAGCCGGCCTCCGGCCTGCGGAGCGTCCCGCCTCCGGCCGTCGGCCCGGCGCGTGGGAGGCGGCCCTCGCGTGCGGGCGCGAATTGGAGTTGTCAAAACGAGCCTGAATGGGTAAGAAAACCATCTCACCGGAGGCCCGGTGATGGGAAGGAGGCCTGCGCGTGACCCAGGGGAACAAAGCGATCGGATGGTGGCACCCCGGCGGGCAGCCGCCGGAGCCGGCCGCAAACGTCCTGTGGCGGCTGGTCGGCGACGTCACCCGGCCGGTCTTCGTCGCCGAACGGGAGGGGGCCGCGGTGGCCGGTCAAAGCGGCTCGGCCATCCTCGGAGAGCGGCTTTTCGGGCTGCGCGACGTTCTGCCGCTTACGGCCTATGCCGCGCCGCTGCATCCGCGGATGCTCGGCGATCCGGGGTTTCGCCGCGACTACGGCCTCAAGTACGCCTACGTCGCCGGCGAGATGGCGAACGGCATCTCCTCCGTGCGCATGCTGATCGAGCTCGGCCGGGCCGGCATGCTCGGCGTCTTCGGCGCCGGGGGGCTCCCCCTCTCCGAGGTGGAAGCGGCCGTCCAGCGCCTGCAGGCCCACCGGCCGGAGATCCCCTTCGGCGTCAACCTGATCCACAGCCCGCTCGAGCCGGAGCTCGAGACGGCCCTGGTCGAGCTCTTCCTGAAAACCGGGGTCCGGCTGGTCAGCGCCTCGGCGTTCATCGACCTGACCCTCCCGCTCGTCTGGTACCGCGCCGCGGGGCTGCACCGCGACGCGGCCGGCCGCGTCGCGAGCCCCCACCGGATCCTCGCCAAGGTCTCCCGCGAGGAGGTCGCGCGCCGCTTCCTCTCGCCGGCGCCGCCGAAGCTTCTCGCCCAGCTCGCGGCCGCCGGCCGGATCACGGCCGAAGAGGCGCGGCTCGCCGCGGAGATTCCCGTCGCCGACGACCTCACGGCCGAGGCGGACTCCGGCGGGCACACCGACAACCGGCCGGCCATCGCGCTGCTGCCCGCCATGATGTCTTTGCGCGACGAAATGGCGCGCCGATTCGGTTTCGGCAGGGTGCCGCGCGTGGGCCTGGGCGGCGGGATCGCGACGCCGGAATCGCTCGCCGCCGCTTACGCCCTGGGGGCGGCTTACGCGGTCACCGGCTCGATCAACCAGGCCTGCGTCGAGGCCGGCACCTCCGCGGCGGTCGGCGAGCTTCTGGCCGAGGCGGGGCCGGCCGACGTGGCCATGGCGCCTTCGGCGGACATGTTCGAGCTCGGGGGAAAAGTCCAGGTCCTGAAGCGCGGGACCATGTTCCCCCTGCGCGCCGCGCGGCTCTTCGAGCTCTACGCGAGCCACGAGCGCTACGAGCTGATTCCCGCGCGGCTGCGCGCGACGCTCGAGCGGGACTACTTCCGCCGCTCATTCGAGGCGCAATGGGAGGAGACCCGGCGCTTCTTCGCCGCCCGCGACCCGCGGCAGATCGAAAAGGCCGAAAAAGACCCCAAGCACAAGATGGCGCTCGTCTTCCGCTCCTACCTCGGCCAGTCATCGGCCTGGGCCGTCGCCGGCGATCCGGATCGACGGGTCGACTACCAGATCTGGTGCGGCCCGGCCATGGGGGCCTTCAACCAGTGGGTGAAGGGGTCGTTCCTTGAGTCGCCGTCCAACCGGCGCACGGCCGTAGTCGCCATGAACCTGCTCTACGGCGCCGCCGTGGCCACTCGGGCGGCATGGCTCAAAGCCCAGGGGGCCGAGATGGCGCCGGAGACCGGGGCGCTGCGGCCGCTGCCGCTGGAGGATATAATCGCCCGGCTGGCCGATTGAGCCTTGAAATCCCGCGTTTCATCAGATATGTTTCCATTTTGACAGTGACTTCAGCCCCCGGTGAGGCCCTCCGGCCTTAAGCGGTCTATTTGCGGACTTACAGGATACATGGCGTGAACACCAAACCGGACGCGCAGCGCCCCGTCGCCGTCATCGGAATGAGCTGCTATTTCCCCCGGGCGTCGGGGCTGAAATCCTACTGGCGCCTGCTCTTCCGGGGCGAGGACGCCATCACCGAGGTCCCGCCGAGCCATTGGTCGCGGGAGGAGTACTTCGACCCCGACCCCAAGGCTGCCGACCGCGTCTACTGCACGCGCGGGGGATTTCTCGACGCCATTCCGTTCGACCCCTCCGAATTCGGCATTCCGCCCGCCGCCTTGGAGGCGACCGACAGCTCGCAGCTGCTCGCCCTCGTGGCGGCCAAGGCGGCGCTCGCGGATGCCGGACGGACGGCCGACCCCGCCCGCACGAGCGTCATCCTCGGGGTGACCGGGACCCAGGAGCTCGTCATCCCCCTCGGCGCGCGGCTGGGCCATCCCCGCTGGCGCCGCGCACTCGAGGCCGCCGGGGTCGACGCTGAAACCTCCCGCAAGGTCCTCGCCGGGATCGCCGCCTCCTACGTCGACTGGCAGGAGAGCTCCTTTCCGGGCCTGCTCGGCAACGTGGTCGCCGGACGCATCTGCAACCGCTTGAACCTGGGCGGAACCAACTGCGTCGTGGACGCGGCCTGCGCGAGCTCGCTCGCCGCGGTGCATCTCGCCCTGCTCGAGCTCGAAAGCGGCCGGAGCGACCTGGTGGTCACCGGCGGCGTCGACACGCTGAACGACATCTTCATGCACATGTGCTTCGCCAAGACCCGGACCCTCTCCCCGACCGGCGATGCGCGGCCCTTTTCGGCCCGGGCCGACGGCACGGTCCTCGGCGAGGGAGTGGGGCTCGTCGTGCTCAAGCGCCTCGAGGATGCCGAGCGCGACGGAAACCGCATCTACGCGGTCATCCGCGGGATCGGATCCTCGAGCGACGGCCGCTCCCAGAGCATTTACGCCCCGCGGGCGGAGGGCCAGCTCGAGGCCCTGCGCGCCGCCTACGCCGCCGCCGGGATCGATCCGGCGAGCGTCGCGCTGATCGAAGCGCACGGCACGGGCACCCGCGTCGGCGACAAGGTGGAGTTCGAGGCGCTCTGCCGGCTGCGGGAGGCTGCCGGCGGAAACGGCCGCCGCTGCGCCCTGGGCTCGGTGAAGTCCAACATCGGCCACACGAAGGCCGCGGCCGGCGCTGCCGGGCTGATCAAGGCGGCGCTCGCCCTCCATTGGAAGGTCCTGCCGCCGACGCTCAAGGCCGACCCGCCCGACCCGGCGCTCGGCATCGACGACTCGCCCTTCTTCCTGCCCGCCGCGCCGCGCCCCTGGTTCACCGCGGAGGGGCTTCCGCGCCGCGCCGGGGTGAGCGCCTTCGGATTCGGCGGCAGCAATTTCCACCTCGTCCTCGAGGAGCACGGGCCGCGGAAGAGCGCCGTCGCCTGGGACGGATCGGTCGAGCTTCTCGCCTTTTCGTCGGACGACCCCGGCGCGCTCCGGGCGGCCCTCGCCCGCTTCCGCCGCGGCGTGGAATCCCCGGAAGCCGCGGCGTGGATCGCCGCGGAAGCCGCGCGCGGCCGGGCCGCCTTTTCGGCCGCGCACGCCCACCGGCTGCTGATCGTTCTCACGTCCTCGGGCGGCGCGGCGGCCGCCCTCGACCGGGCGCTCGCCCGCCTCGCGCACCCGCCGGGGGATCCGAACCCCCCGGACGACGATATCTTTTACGGCCATGCGGGCGCCGCGCGCGGCCGGCTTGCCTTCCTTTTCCCGGGGCAGGGCAGCCAGTACCCCGACATGGGCCGCGACCTCGTCTGCCTCTTTCCCCAAGCCATGGCCGCGATCGAGGCCGCGGACCGCCGCCTGCCGGCAGCAATCGCCCCGGGGCCGCGCATTTTTCCGCTCCCGGGCGTTTCGGCCGCGGAGGCCGAAAGCGCCCTGCGAGAGACCCGCATCGCCCAGCCCGCGCTCGCCGCCGCAAGCCTTGCCATGCTCGCAACCCTGCGCCATTTCGGCATCCGCCCGGACGCCGCCGCGGGACACAGCTTCGGCGAGCTCACCGCCCTCTGCGCCGCGGGCTGGATGCCGGCCGAGAGCCTTTTCGACCTAGCGGCCGCCCGCGGCGCGGCCATGACCCCGGCCGCCGGCGCCGACCCCGGGTGCATGCTCGCCGTCCGGGCCCCGCTCGCCGAGATCGAAGCCGTGCTGGCGGAGGCGGGCGCCGACGTCGTCCTGGCCAACCGCAACAGCCCCATCCAGGGCGTTTTGAGCGGTCCGGCGGAGGCGATCGCCGGCGTGGCCGAGCTCTTGCGCCGCAAACGGATCGCGGCCAAGCCCATCCCGGTTGCCGGGGCCTTCCACAGCCCGTGCATGCGCGCGGCGCTCCCGCCCTTCCTGAACCAGCTCACCGCGCTGCCGCTCGCCCCGGCGGATATTCCGGTCTACTCGAACACCACGGGCGGGCCCTATCCCCCGGAGGCCGAAGCCGCGCGCCGAATCCTGGGACGGCACCTGCTCGAGCCGGTGAACTTCGTCGCCGAAATCGAGGCGATGTACGCCGCGGGATGCCGCACCTTCGTCGAGGTCGGGCCGCGGGCCGTCCTGACCGGGCTGGTGAGGGCGATTCTCGCCGGCAAAAGCCACCAGGCGATCGCCCTGGACGCCTCCGGCGGCCGCGAAAACGGGCTCGCCGACCTGGCCCGCACCCTCTGTCGGCTGGCGGCGCTCGGCTTTCCCGTGCACCTCGACCAGTGGGAGGAGGCCCCCCCTGCGGCGCCCCGGGCACCGCGGATGCAGGTCATGCTGAGCGGCGCCAACTACCGGGCCGCCCGGACCCGTGCGCCGGCGGCCGTCCCCCCCCCCGCGCCGCCGGAGCGAACCGTTGAACGCGCAGACGCGCTGCCCGATTCATCCGGCAGGCGGCCGCAGCCACCGCAGGATTTTTTGACCGAAGGACGCATGAAGAAAGATCCGCCCCTTGAGCTCAACGCCGCCCTCCAATCGGTAAAAGAGGGCGTGCACGCCATTCAAGCCATCCAGCTTCAAACCGCCGAGGCCCATCGGAAATTCCTTGAAACCCAGAGCGAGGCGAGCCGCATCCTGCTCGAGCTCGTGCGGGGCGCCGGGCTTGCGGCGGCGGCCGTCGCCGAGCAGGCGGCGGCGCAGACCCCGCCCGCCCTGCCGCGGACGGAAGCCCTGGCGCCGCCCCCCCCGGCCGCGCCCGCCTCCGTCCCGGCCGCTGCGCCGCCTCCGCCGCCGGCCGCCGAGATCCCGGCCGCCGCGGCCCCTGCGGCCGACGCCCCCTCGCCAATCGAGAAGGTCCTGCTCGCCGTGGTGAGCGAGCTCACGGGCTACCCGGCCGCCATGCTCGGCCTGGACCTCGACATCGAGGCCGACCTCGGCATCGACTCCATCAAGCGCGTCGAAATCCTCTCCGCCCTGGAGGAGCGCCTCCCCGGCCTGCCCCCCGTCGCCCCCGAGGAGATGGGCCGGTTGAAAACCCTGGGCCAGATCGCCGCGCGCCTGGAGGGCGCCCGCCCGCCGGAAACCGGCCCCGCGCGCACGCCGGCGCCGCCGGAGGCCGCCTCCCCGTCCGCCTGTCAGCCGGATGTCGTCTCCACGCTGCTCGCCGTGGTGAGCGAGCTCACGGGCTACCCGGCCGCCATGCTCGGCCTGGACCTCGACATCGAGGCCGACCTCGGCATCGACTCCATCAAGCGCGTCGAAATCCTCTCCGCCCTGGAGGAGCGCCTCCCCGGCCTGCCCCCCGTCGCCCCCGAGGAGATGGGCCGGTTGAAAACCCTGGGCCAGATCGCCGCGCGCCTGGACCTTACTCCGCAGGGCCTTTCCGCCGCGCCATCCCCCGCCGCGCCCCCCCCGCCGGCCGAGGCTTGCCGCGACGGCGCGCCGGCCGCCCCCCCGGCGCCCGTGCTGCGGCGGACGGTCGAGCCGGTCGACGCCCCCGCACCGGCCGAGACCCCGATCCGCATCCCCAAGGGCCGCAAGGTCTTCGTCACCGATGACCGCACGGGGCTCGCGCCGGCCATCGTCGACGCGCTGAGCGCCATGGGCATCAGCACGGTCCTGATTTCCATCGACATCCTGAAGTTCAAGAAGGACCTGCCGCACGCCGGGGGGCTGATCATCGTCCACAACCCCGGGGCAGCCGACCCGGACGCCGAGATCCGGCATGCCTTCGAGCTCACCCATGTCCTCGCGCGCGACCTGCTGGAATCCGCCCGTCTGGAAGGGGCCTTTTTCGCGACCGTGACGCGTCTGGACGGCGCCTTCGGCTTCGGCGGCCGGCCGCTCGCCCGCCCCGAGCAGGGCGCGCTCGCGGGGCTCGCCAAGACCGCGGCGCTCGAGTGGCCGGATGTACGCTGCCACGCTCTGGATCTTTCTCCGGAGTGGCTCGACCACCGCGCGGCCGCGGCCGCGGTGCTGCGGGAGGTGATGGCCCGCGGGCCGGTCGAGGTGGGGCTGGCGGAGGGGCGCCGCCGGACGCTCGCCCTGCTCCCCGCGCCCGACCTCCCAGGCGGCATGCCCCTTGCGGCGGACGATGTGCTGGTCGCCAGCGGCGGGGCGCGCGGCATCACCGCCGACTGCCTGATCGAGATCGCCCGCCGCATCCGGCCGACCCTGGTGCTTTTCGGACGCTCCCCCGATCCCGTCGCGGAGCCCGGCTATCTCGCCGGGATCACCGAAGAGGCCGAACTGAAGCAGGCGCTCCTCGCGCACGAATTCAACGGCCGCGGCGCGCGGCCGGCCGAGATCGAGCGGCGCCTGGGCGCGCTGCGGGCGAACCGCGAGATCGCCGCCACCCTGAAGGCCTTGGCGGCGTCCGGGGTGCGTGCGGAGTACCGCCGCGTCGACGTCCGCGACGCGGAGGCGGTCGGCCGGGCCATCGAGGCGGTGCGCGCCCGCTTCGGCCCCATCCGCGGGCTCGTGCACGGCGCCGGGGTCATCGCCGACCGTCTGATCGCCGAGAAGACCATCGAGCAGTTCGACCGCGTCTTCGCCACCAAGGTCGCCGGATTCCGCGCCCTCGTCCGGGCCGCCCGCCCCGACGAGCTGCGGGTGATCGTGCTCTTTTCCTCCATCACGGCCCGCCTCGGCAACAAGGGGCAGGCGGATTACGCCATGGCGAACGAAGCCCTGAACAAGATGGCGCAGGCGGAAGCGCGGCGCCGGCCCGCCTGCCGGGTGGTCGCGGTGAACTGGGGGCCTTGGGCGGCGGGCATGGTCGGGCCGGCCCTGCGCCGGGAGTTCGCGCGCCAGGGGGTCCCGCTCCTCGATTCCCCCTCGGGGGCCGCGGCGCTCCTGCACGCGATCGCGCAGGCGCCCGGCGGCCCGGTCGAGGTCGTGGTCGGCGGCAGCCCCGACCCCGAGACGACCGCCCCGGCCGCGCGGCCCCGGGCCTCGGAGCTCTCCCTGCTGTTCGAGCGCGAGATCGACCTCGAGGAATGCCCGGTCCTCGCCTCGCACGTCATCGACGGGCACGCCGTCGTGCCCATGGCCCTCATGTCCGAGTGGTTCGGGCACGGCGCGCTGCACGAAAACCCGGGCCTCGTGCTGCACGGACTCGATGAGCTGCGGGTCCTGAACGGCATCCGCATGACCGAGCGCACCAAGCTCATCCGCCTCATGGCCGGGAAGATGCGGCGCCGGGAGGGGCGCTACGAAATCGACCTCGAGCTGCGCAACGGCCTGCGGGAGGGCCGCGACCTGATCCACTCGCGCGCCCGGGCGATCCTCGTCGACGACCTGTCCCCGCCGCCGGCCTACTCGCTGCCGCCGGCGCTCGCCGTCCGGGACTATTCCCGCAGCGTCGAGGAGATCTACGCGCGTATCCTCTTCCACGGCCGCGACCTGCACGGGCTGCGCCGGGTCCTGTGCTGCAACCCATGCGGCATGGTGGCCGAGGCCGCCGGCGCCCCGTCGCCCGAAGCCTGGCTCAAATCCCCGCTGCGCAACGGCTGGCTCGGCGACCCGCTCGCGCTCGACACCGCCTTTCAGATGGCGAGCCTCTGGTGCTACGAGCAGCACGGCACCGTATCGCTGCCCAGCCACGCGCAGGCCTACCGGCAGTATCGGGCGGCCTTCCCGGCCGATGGGGTCACCATCGTGCTGGAGGTCCGGGAGGCGACCGCCCGAAAGCTGCGCGGCGATCTCTTCTTCCTCGATGCGGACGGCGTCCTGGTGGCGCGGCTCACCGGCCTCGAGGCCGTGATGGACCCGCTGCTGAACCGCGCGTTCAAGCCGGAGGGGGCCGGGGCGGCATCGGGGCCGGCGTGAGCCCGCCGGCCGAAAGGTTCAGCGCGGCTCGGGGGCGAAGGCGAAGAGGTCGAGCTTGATGATGCGGAAGACCGCCTGGCCGAGCGCCAGGACCCCGCCGGCCGGGTCGAGGATGTCGGCGCGGACGAAGCACAGCCTCCCGGTGCGATGGGTGGTCCAGGCGCGGCAGGTGAAAAACGCCCCCTTGGCCGGAGCGGTGTAGTGCATGTTCAGATCGATGGTCGTGCAGTTGAACCCGGGGTCGAGCTCGGTCAACACGGCGCAGGCCATCGTCGTGTCCGCCAGCGTGAAGAGGATGCCCCCGTGGGGCTGGTCGGCGAAAGGCCAGCAGACCTGCGGCCGCGGCGCGAGCCGCGCGGCGGCCCGGCCCTCCCCGGCCTGCGTGATGCGGATGCCGAGGGTCGCGTAGAGATCGTTGCGGTTCAGCTGCTCCAGGAATTCGGGGGTGATCTCCATCCGCTCCGCCCGCTTTAACCGGCGTCCGGCCGGCCGGCATTCCGCCGGACGCGGCGCATTCCGGGGCTGGTGTGCAGGTACATCAGCGCCGAACGGCGGCCGGCCTCGATGAACGCGGCCTCAAGCGCCTCGAACAGGACCGGCCGGTCCGGCCAGGTGAACGCCCGCCGCTCCGCCTCGAGCGCCGCCCATTCCCCGGCCGCCTGCGGGCGGTTTTCGAACGCCGCCCGGCGGGCCGCATCGCAGAGAAACATCTGGCAGACGATCGGCTTCAGCTGCCAGCGGCATCCTCGCGGCCCGAGATAGACGCACCGGGTGCCGGTGTTCTCGCGCTCAAGGAGCTCGATCATCCCGGCGGTCTGCCCGGCGTCCGACAAAAGGACGTTCACCACCACGTCGCCGAAGAAGACGACGATCCCCTCCCGCGAGCAGCAGGCGCTCAAACGGCTGGCGTAGCAACGGCGGCGGCAGAAACCGTCGACGTGCTCCTCGAGAAAACGGGCGGCCCGCCGCCGGAAATCGAGGTAGCCGCCGCAGTCCCGCAGCAGCGCCGCGCGCCCGGCGGGGGAGAGCCCGTCGAGGTGGCCGGCCACGATCGAAAACGCCTCGATCTGCTCGCGGTGATACGGGTTCGCGACCATTGCGGGAACCGGACCTTAACCGCCCGCGCCGGCGGTGTCAAGCGCGGGGCGGCGCCCGGATTGACAAGCGGCCGGGGTCTCGGCTAACAGGCATCCTGCCATGAACCCCACCCGCTGCGAGGTCCTGGTCGCCGGCGCCGGCCCGGCGGGATCGACGGCCGCCGGCCTGCTCGCCGCCGCCGGCCTGGCGGTCGTGCTGCTGGACGCCGAGCGCTTCCCGCGCCCGAAGCTCTGCGGCGGCCTGATCACCGCCAAGACGATCCGGCTTCTCGAGGCGCTCTTCGGGGTCGGCGCCCGGGCCCTCGGCGCCGCCGGCGTGATCCACACCGCCAGCCGGCGCTACCGGGTGAGCGGCCGCCGCGGGCAATCCATCGACGGGGTGCTCGAACACCCGTTTCACCTCGTCGACCGCTTGGCCTACGACGACTTCTGGCTGCGCCGCGCGACCGCGGCCGGGGCCGACTTCCGCCCCGGGACCGCCGTCGCCGCCGTGGACCCCGACCTCCGGGTGGTCACGGCGAAAAACGGCGAGTCCTTCCGGGCCGAGATCATCATCGGGGCCGACGGCGTCGCGAGCCGGGTGCGCCGGGCGCTCGAGCGCGCCGCGCGCATTCCCGCCTCCAAGCGGCACGAGACCGCCGTCGCGCTCGAAGCGGCCGCACCCCGCGGGCCGCGGACGGCGTATGCCGATCAGCCGGTCATCGCCTACGGCCATCTCCCCTGGGGCTACGCCTGGTCGTTTCCGGGGCCCGCCGCGCAGCTGATCGGCATGGCCGGCCTCAAGAAAAAGGCCGGCCGCCGCCTGCGCTCGAGCTTCCAAGCGTTTCTGGCCGCTCAGCCCCTGCCCCCGGGGGCGGTGCCGAGAGCCGCGAGCCGGGAGATCCCCTACGGCAACTACCTGCGGCGGCCGGGCTGGGACCGGGTGCTCCTCGTGGGCGACGCCGGGGGAATGGCCGACCCCTTCCTGGGCGAGGGCATCTACTACGCGCACCGCAGCGCGGCGCTCGCCGCGCGGGCGGTCATCGACTGGCGCGCGCGGCCCGAGCGGGCGATCGCGGCCTATACCGCGGCCTACCGCGCGACGATCTACCCGGAGCTCCACTATGCCCGCGCCGGCCGCCAGGTGATCTTCGCCCTGCCGCCGGCTTTTTACTTCCCGCTGCTCGCCGCCTTCCTGCGCGGCGCCCCGCGGGTCTGCGAGGAGACCATCCAGGGCGAGCGCAGCTTCCGCTGGTTCCGGCGCTTCGCCGGCAAACGCTTCCCGTAGCCGGGGAAGCGTTCCGCGCCCGTTGCCTTCGCGCGGAGCGGTGATTACTATCGCCGTCGCGACCCTGGCAAACGCAGCCGAAAGTTACGACGGCATCCGCCTGAAAGGAGCGTTCCGATGAAGCATTTCACCGCATGGATGGCGGCGGCGATTCTCGCCGCCTCCGCCGGCATGGCCGCCGGCCAGGCCAAGTTCCACGGCGTGGAGCTTCCCGACCCCAAGCGCTACAACGCGCACTTCGGCGACATCGACAAGAGCGGCGACCGGCTCGTGAACTGGGAGGAGTTCAAGGCGTTCTTCCCCCAGGCCGAGCCCAAGGTGTTCGACGCGATCGACCTGGATCAAAGCCGGGCGATCGATCACGACGAGTGGCACAAGTTCAAGGAGGCCCACGGGTTGAAGCACCAGGATTGAGGTCTTGGTTTAATCCCGGCCGCGGCCCCCGCCGGCGCCGCGGCCGGCGTTCCGGAGGAGGCCCCCGATGCGCTATGCGCCGATCGACCCCGCGCTCTTCGTCGAAAACCGGCGCAAGCTCGCCGGCCGCATCCCGCCGAAGGCGCTCGTCGTCCTGCACTCGAACGACGTCATGCCCAAAAGCGCCGACGGGGTGCACCCCTTCGTGCAGCAGACCGACCTCTTCTATCTCTGCGGCATCGACCAGGAGGAGACCGTCCTGCTCCTTTTTCCCGACGCCCGGGAAGAGCGGCACCGCGAGGTCCTCTTCGTGCGCGAAACCAGCCCGCAGATCGAGCTGTGGGAGGGCAAGCGCCTCACGCGGGAGGAGGCCCGGGCGGTGTCCGGCGTGGCGCACGTCTGCGGGACGGCCGAGTTCGACGCCCTCTTCCGCGCGCTCGCCCTGCAGGCCGAGCGGATCTACCTCAACGCGAACGAGCACCTGCGGGCGTCGAGCCCGGTCGAGACCCGGGATGCCCGCTTCGCCAAGCGGTGCCGGGAGGCGTTTCCCCTGCACCGCTACGAGCGCCTGGCGCCCATCATGCATGCGCTGCGGGCGATCAAGTCCCCCGTCGAGATCGCGCTGATCCGCGAGGCGGCCGCGATCACCGCCGCCGCCTTCCGGCGCCTGCTCGGCTTCATCCGGCCGGGGGTCTGGGAGTTCGAGATCGAGGCCGAAATCGTCCACGAGTTCCTGCGCCGGCGCTCGCGCGGCCCGGCCTTTCAGACCATCGCCGCCTCCGGCCCCGGGGCCTGCACCCTGCACTACGTCTCGAACGACCGGCGCCTGCAGGACGGCGAGCTGGTGCTGCTCGACTTCGGCGCGGAATACGCGAACTACAGCGCCGATCTCAGCCGCACGCTGCCCGTGAACGGACGCTTCACCCCGCGGCAGCGCCAGGTCTACGACGCCGTGCTGCGCGTCCAGAAGGCCGCCATCGAGATGCTGCGGCCGGGAAACACCCTGGAGACCTACCACGCCGAAGTCGGCCGGCGCATGGAATCCGAGCTGATCGGCCTCGGGCTGCTCGATCCGGCCGCCGTCGCCGCCCAATCCCCGGAGAAGCCGCTCTACCGCGACTACTTCCCCCACGGGACCTCCCACCACCTCGGGCTGGACGTCCACGACGTGGGCGACAAACACCGGCCCTTCGAAGCCGGCATGGTGCTCACCTGCGAGCCGGGGATCTACATCCGCGAGGAGGGCATCGGCGTGCGCATCGAAAACGACATCCTGATCACCGACGAAGGCCCGCTGGACCTGACCGCCGGGGTGCCCCGCGAGGCCGAGGAGATCGAGGCGCTCATGGCCGGCGCCTGACGGCGCCGGGCAGGCCGCCCGCAACCGCGGATCGGGCCAAAATCATGGGAAAAGCGCTCGTCATCGCCGGCGCCGGACACGCCCACCTCGCGGTGCTGAAGCACCTCGAGGAGCTCACCGCCCGCGGCCACCGCGTGACCGTGGTCGGCCCCGGACGCTTCCACTACTACTCCGGCATGGGGCCGGGGATGCTCGCGGGGATCTACCGTCCCGAGGAGATCCGCTTCGATGTGGCCGCCATGGCCCGGCGGCGGGGGGCGGCGTTCGTGGAAGACCGCGTGGTCCGCATCGACCCGCGGAAGCGGCGCATCGTGCTCGCAGGCGGCGCGGAGCTTCCCTACGATATCGCCTCCTTCAACACCGGCAGCCACGTGCCGGTCGCCCCGCCGCTCCAGGGCGGCGGCGGGGCGCTCGTGCCGGTCAAGCCGATCGAAAACCTCCGCGACACCCGCGAGCGGATATCCGCCCGCCTGGCGGCCGGCGCCGACCTCGCGCTGGTCGTGGCCGGCGGCGGGGCGGCGGGGCTCGAGGTGGCGGCGAACCTCGCGCGCCTTTCCGCCGGCTTTCCGGGGCGCGCCGCCATCACCCTGGCGGCCGCCCGCCGGCTGATGCCCGAGGCCCCGCCCGGCGTCCGCCGGCGCGCGATGAAAAGCCTCTCGCGCCGCGGGGTGGCGGTGCGCGAGGGGGCGCGCGTCAACGCCTTCCGGGACCGGACGGCGGAGCTTGCGAGCGGCGACCGGCTCGCCTGCGATTTCCTGTTTCTCGCCGCGGGGGTGCGCCCCGGGCCGCTTTTCGCGGCGTCGGGGATTCCCACCGGCGGCGACGGCGGGCTGCTCGTCAACGCCCGGCTGCAGTCGGTCGCGCACCCGGAGATCTTCGGCGGGGGGGACTGCATCTGCTTCGGGCCCCGCCCGATCGCGCGCGTCGGGGTCTATGCCGTGCGCCAGAACCCGATCCTGCGCGCCAATCTCGCCGCCGCGCTCGACGGCGGCCGGCTCCTCGAATTCCAGCCGCAGAAAGACTACCTGCTCGCTTTCAACCTGGGCGACGGCACGGCCATCGTGTGCTGGAAGGGGCTCGTCTTCGGCGGGCGCCTCGGCTTTCTTCTGAAGGACTACCTCGACCGGCGCTTCATGCGGATGTTTCGGGAGTGAGCGGCCCCGCCGGGGCGAACCGGCCCTCGCAACGCGGGCGTCAGCCGGCGGCGCCCGACCGCAGGTGGATCTCGCGCTGCGGAAAGGGGATGTCGATCCCCGCCTGCTTGAGCGCCTCGAAGATCGAAAAATAGAGGTTGCTCTGCACCACCCGCTCGGCGTGCAGGCGGATGTCTATCGGCACCACCAGCAGAAAGTCGAGCGCGCTCTCCCCGAAGCCCTTGAAAAGGACCCGGGGCTTCTCCCCGCGCGCGACCGTGGGCTCGGCCTCGGCGGCCGCGAGCAGGATCCTTTCGACCTCGCGCGGGTCGGCGCTGTAGGCGACCCCCACCGGAAGCGCGCTCCAGACGAGCGGCGAGGAGAGCGAGTAGTTCGCCACCGTGTTCGACAAGAGCGTCGAGTTCGGGATGAGGTATTCGACGTTGCCGCGGGTGCGGACCCGGGTGGACATTAGGTGGATGTCCGTCACGACGCCGAGCTCGGCATCGACCTTGATCCAGTCCCCTTTGCGGATCCTGCCGGCGAAGATGATGATCAGCCCCGAGATGAGGTGCGCGGCCATGTTCTGCAGCCCCAGGCCGATCCCCACCCCGATCGCGCCCGCGAAGACCAGGAGGACGCTCAGGTCCACCCCGAGCGTGTTCAGCGCGGCGAGCAGCCCGATGCCGGTCGCCGCGAGCCCCACGAGGGTGTTGATCGCGTAGCCGGGGCCGGCCGCGACCCCGAGCGCCGGGTAGACCTTGAAGTCCAGGGCGGCCTTGAGCAGCTGCGCGCCGTAGATGAAGAAGAGCAGCACGAGCAGCGCCTGGATCACGGTCCAGAGGGTGAGCGCGCTTCCGCCCACCCGCAGCACCTGGAAGGAGAGCAGGCGCGCGATCGGCTCGAGCAGGCCGATCATGTTGAGCAGGAGGCTTGCGGCGGCGACCACGGCGCCATACAGGATGAACCGCTGCGCGGAGCGGATGAAGCCGTGGGCCGATTCGGTCGATCCCGGCGCCCGGGCGGCCCACCGGTTCAAACCCAGCCGCAGGGCGTGGTAGACGAGCGCGAGCAGGACGAGGGCGCCGACCGTGGACCAGATCTTGACCAGCAGCAGGCGCCCGAGGGCCCGGTACCCGAAGCACCAGGCGAGCGCGAGCACGAAGGAGAGCCCGATCAACGGGTAGTAGTAGCGCTTCAGGATGCCGGCGTAGCGCCGGTAGCTCGCATAGGGCAGCTCGGGCAGGAAGGCGACGAGCGACCGCTTCTGGATCACCAGGAGCAGGAAAAGGCAGACGAGCGAAATCGAGAAAGCGAAGCGCAGGAAGGCGAGCACGTCCCGGCGGAAGACGAAGGCCTCCGCCGCGGCGAGCAGGCTGAGGCAGGCGGCGGCGTAGAAAATCAGCAGTCGCAGCCAGCGGAACACCCGCGGGCCCTGCGCCGCCGTGACCGCGAAGAGCCCGCCCGCCAAAAGCTCTTCGAAAAAGCGGACGGCAAGCGCGGCGCCGGCCCAGATCCAGAGCAGGCTGCCGGCCAGCCGGAACCAGGCGGCGTTGTAGATGATCGCCTGGTTTATGAGCGTGTAGGCCCCGAGCAGGAGGAGCGGGATCGCGGCCGCCACGACCACCCGCACCGCCGCGAGCAGCACGGGAGGGACCCCCGGCGGCAGCCGCCGGCCATAGGGCTCGGCGAGCGCGGCGATCCGCCGCATGACGCGCTGCCGGCCGAAGAGGCTGTAGATCACGGCGGCGAGAAAGGTTGTGATCAGAATCGAGCCGGCGATCCCGAGCAGGCGGCCGTGGGCCGCGACCTCGCGCATCAGCTCCGGGACCCGCAGGGGCAGCGCCAGGATCCAAGCGACCAGGTAGTCGATGGTCTGGAAGTCCCAGCCGAGCGGGGAGCGGACGAACAGCGATGCCGCCTGCTTCTGGAGCTCGAGCTTCACCTCGGCGGCCTCCCGGGTGATCGTCTCGCCGACCTTGTCGGGCAGGGCGATCGCCGGCGGGGCCGGTTCGGCCGCCGCGGCGGGTGCGCTCGGCTCTTCGGCGCCGGCCGCGGCCGCGAAGGCGAGCAGGAGCGCGCCGAAGACAAGCGCCGCGATGGCGGGCAGCGATCTCACGGCCTACCGCGCGGAGAGGAACTCGAGGAGGTGGCGGTTGAACCGCTCGGCCGCCTCGATGTTGTTCAGGTGGAGCATCTTGGGGATCACGGCGAGCTGCGCGCCGGGGATGCGCGCCTGGATCGCCTGGGAGGCGGCGAGCGGCGTCCCGGGGTCATCCTCGCCGACGATGACGAGCGTCGGCCGGTCGATCTCCTGCAGCCGCTCGAGGGTCTTCAGCCCCCGGAGGGCCTCGGTGCAGGCGGCGTAGCCCTCGACGGGGGTCGCGAGGAACTGGCGGCGGATGGCCTGCACCTCGGGGGGGTTGCGCTTGAGAAACGGCGGCGTGAACCAGCGGGCGAGCGTGCCCTCCACGAGCGCCGCGAGCCCCTCGCGCCGGGCGGTGTCGATGCGCTCCTGGATGACGGGCTGGGCCGCGGCGGGGATCTCCGCCGAGGTGCTGCACAGGACCAGGCGCGAGAGCCGCTCCGGGTGGGCCAGCGCGAGCATCTGGCCGATCATACCGCCCAGGGAGAGGCCGACGAAGTGCACCGTCTCGATCGCGAGCGCATCGAGCAGCGCCACGGCGTCGTCGGCGAGCGCTTCGAGCGTGTAGGGCCCCGGCGGCGTCTGGCTGCCGCCGTGGCCGCGGATGTCGTAGCGCAGGACCCGGAAGTGCGGCTCCAGGGCCGGGAGCTGCGGCCCCCACATGACCGCGCTCGAGCCGAGGCAGTGGCTCAACATCACGACGGGGGCGCCCGCGGCCCCGGAGAGCTCGAACCAGGTGGCGATCGTTCGCGTTGGCTTCAGCATGCCAGCTCCTCCTGACATGGCGCCTTCCGGCGCCGCTATCGGGGCAAGGGCGTTCAGGCCGGAAGCGGCCGGCGGCACAGCTCCCCGGCGACCTGTTCGATCAGGCGCGCGAGCTTCCGCGAGTCGTGCCGCACCACGCCGCCGGAGGCGTCCAGCAGATCCGCGGCGTAGATTCGGCGGTCCCCCCAGCAGGGCTCCCCGCGGTCGATCTCGACGAATTCGGCCTTCTGGGCCCGGTACTGCTCGATGACCTCCGCGGGGGGCCGCGTCGCGTTGTAGAGCACGACATCCACCGGCCGGCCGAGGAAGCGCTCGAGGTGGACGATGAAATCCCAGCCCGAGAAGTTGTGCGTCTCGCCGAACTTCGTCATGATGTTGACGACGTAGACGATGCGCGCGCGGCTCTTGCGGAAGGCCTCCTTCACCCCCGGCACGATCAGCCCGGAGATGATGCTGGTGAAGAGGTCCCCCGGGCCGATGACGATCAAGTCGGCCCACCAGGCGGCATCGATCACCGGCGGGTAGACCCCGATCGCGTCGCTGTGGTGCGGAACGAGGAAGACGTCGCGGATCTTCTCGCGCTGCGTCCCGCGCGGCACGTCGATCGCTTTCTCGCCGAAGATGCGGGTCCCGTCGGTCAGCTCGGCGACGAGGGTCGCCGGGTCGATGGTCACCGGCAGGATGCGCCCGCGCACGTCGAGGATCTCGGCGAGCGCCTGCACCCCGGCAGGGAAGCTCCCGGTGTAGCGCGAGAGCATCGTGAGCAGCATGTTGCCGGCGTTGTGCCCCTTCAGGCGCCGGTCCTCGATGAAGCGCTTGAGCAGGAGCGCGCGCGCCATCTCGCGGTGCGGCGAGAGCGCGACGATGCACTTCAGGATGTCGCCCGGCGGCAGGATGCCGAGCTCGTCGCGCAGCCGGCCCGTGCTGCCGCCGCTGTCCACCATCGAGACCACCGCGGTGATCTCGATGCCGGCGACGTCCCGCAGCCCGGAGAGCAGCGCGAACTGGCCGCTGCCGCCGCCGAGGGTCAGCACCTTGACGGGCTCATGCTCCATGGGCGCTCAAGAGCTCCTCGACCCACTCGAGCCCCGCGGCGAGAAGCCTCCCCGGAAGCGGGCGGCCGCTCGCCGGGTCGCAGCCGACCAGGTCGTAGTATTTTCTCCGGGCCGCGTCGAACTCCTCGGCCGTGAAGATCCGCCGGCCGCGGTCGGGACCGCCCGCCTTGGGCTCGAAGAGCCGCCCCGGCAGCCGATCGTCGGCGGTCGTGAACCCCTCGCGGGCGTTGAAGGCCCGGGCGATGAGCGTCCCGCGCTCGGCGGACTGCATCAAATCGTAGAGGCTCGCCTCCCAGCCGGTCGCCGCGCGGATGCAGCCGACGAGGGTCTCGATCGGCATGGCCCCGCGCGGGGCGAAGCCGAAGACGCAAAGCCCCAGCGCGTCGAGCATTTTCCAGTAGGTTTCGAGCGCGGCGAAGCTGCGCAGCTTATCGTTCGAAAGCGCCGTCGCCGGCATGCCGCGCAGGATGCCGAGCGGGGCGGCCGACTTGAGCGACCAGGAGGCCTCGTCGACGAAACTCGGGTCGTGCGGCGCGTTCATGTGGTCGGCGCCGTAGGTGCACAGCGCGTAGCTCAAGCCGACCCCGGCCTTGATCCGCGGGTCGTGCAGCGGCAGCTCCTGCCCCTTGACGCAGAGGCAGAAGGGCGCGTCGGCGACCCCCCACGCGGCGGCGAGCCGCGCCGTTCCCTCGGCGAGAAGATCGCCGAAGCCCTCGCGCCGCGCGGTCATCTCGAGCAGCCGCAGCATCAGGGCGGGATCGCCGAAGGCGAGCTCGATCCCGCCGGTGTCCCGCGCGGTGATGATCCCCTTCTCGAAGCACTCGCAGGCGAAGGCGATCGTCATGCCGGCGGAGATCGTGTCCATGCCGGTGCGGTTGCAGATCTCGTTGCCCTTGGCGACGGCTTTCAGGTCGAGGATCCGCAGGTTGGTCCCCAGGGCGGCGATCGTCTCGTACTCCGGCCCGCCGTAGCGGCCGTCGACCCCGTAGACCGGGTCCTCGAGGGCGATTCCCCGCTTGCACATGATCGGGCAGGCGTGGCAGCCCTTGCGCTTCTTGAGCAGCAGCCGGTTGTAGCGCTCGCCGCCCATCGCCGCCGCGTCGTCGAGGGAGCCGGCGCGGAAATTGTCGACCGGCAGCCCGCCGGCCGCCGAAAGGAGCTCGGGGAAGGCGGTCGTACCGTAGGTGTAGAGCGCGTCCCCGGCGGGGTTGTCGCGGAAGCTCTTGGCGTAGCCGGTCGCCGTGCGGCGCAGGAACTCCGGATCGTGAAGCGCGATCTCGCCGCCGCCGAGGGCGGCGACCCCTCGCAAGTTCTTCGACCCCATGACCGCGCCGAAGCCGTTGCGCCCGTTGAAGTGGCCGAGGTTGTTTCCGATGTTCGCGAAGCGCACGCGCCGCATCCCGGCGGGGCCGGCCTGGGCGACGCGGATCTTGTCGCTTCCGTGCGCGCGCCGCACCCCCTCCTCGAAGGCCGCCGTCTCGACCATGGCAAGCTCCCCGGCCTCGCGGATCTCGGCGCGCCCGTCGGTCACCCAGAGGTAGACCGGCACCTCCGCGCGGCCGCGGATCACCACGGCGTCGAACCCCGCCTTTTTCAGCTCCGGCCCGAAGAAGCCGGCGGCCTCCGACTCGCCGGCGCGCCCGGTGAGCGGGCTCTTTCCCACGGCGGCGAACCGGCAGGCGGCGGCGATGGGCACGCCGGTCATGACCCCGGTGGCGAGCACGAGGACATTCTCCTTGGCGAGCGCATCCACCCCGGCGGCCATCCCCTGCATGAGGTAATGGTAGCCGATCCCGCGGCCGCCGAGGTAGGCCCGGTAGAAGAGCGGGTCGGGCGTTTCGACCTCGACGGCCTGCCGGTCGAGATCAACGTGCAGGATCCTGCCGACGAATCCCAGGGACATTCGCGGACCTCCGCTGCCGGTGAAATCCGGGCCGCATCGAGCGCCGCCGGGCGACCGCGGGCTCGTGCGCCGGCGCGACGGCGGGTGTTCGAGCGGCCTTCGCCCTTTGAATATCCGGCAGGGCTTGAGGTGTCAAGCGCTCCGCGATGGACCCCGGCGCGGGGACGGCCCGCTTGACCCCCGCGGTGGATCGGCCTATAGTCCCGCCGCCGCCCCCCTCGAAGGCGCCGGCCCGGCGGGACGCGGCGGGCGGGAAAATAACGATTCGGAAGGAGCAACCCCCATGAAGGTAGCCGTCATCGGAACGGGAGTGATGGGGCGCGGCTGGATCACCCAGTGCGCCATGACCGGAAACGAGGTGCACTGCTGGGATGCGAACGCCGAGATCCTGGCCGGGACCGTCGCGGCCTGCATCGATCTGGCCTCCAAGACCGCCAAGCGCTTCAAGATGGCCGACCCCGAGCTTCCCGCCCAGACCGGCCGGCGCATCACGACCTACACCGACAAGGCGGCCTTCATGGAGGCGGCCAAGGGCTGCGAGGTCTTCCTGGAGGTGATCTTCGAGGACATGAACCTCAAGCGCCGCGTTCTGGGCGAGCTTCTGCCGCAGCTGCCCGAGAAGGTCGTCTTCTGGTCGAACACCTCGAGCCTCGACATCGACGTGATGGCCGAGGCCGGGGGGCGTCCCGACCGCTCGATCATCACCCACGGCTTCAACCCCGTGCCGATGATGGCCGGGGTGGAGGTCGTCCCGGGGGTCAAGACCAGCGCCGCGACCATCGAGTTCACGCGCCGGGCCCTGCTGGAGATGAAGAAGGTGCCGTTCCTCGCGCCCAACATCCCCGGGTTCTGGGTGAACCGCCTGCTGCTGCCCTGGATCCTCGACGCCCTGCGCCTCCTCGAGCAGGGGAAGATCAAGGTGGAGGACGGGGACCTCGGGCTGAACACGAGCCTCGGCCATCCCCAGGGGGTCTTCAAGCTCCTCGACTTCGTGAGCACGGCGACCACCCTGAGGGTCGCGCTCGAGATGTACCGCGCCTCCAACGACCCGCGGCTCTACCCGCCGCTCATCCTGATGCGGATGGTGAAGAACGGGGAGTTCGGCGCGACCGTCGGCAAGGGGTGCTACGACTGGAGCGACCCGCGCAATCCCAAGGCGCGCGACCTGTCGCACTACGTGGTGGGCGCGGCGGAGGACATGACCGCCCCTTTGACGTAACCCGCGGCGCCCCCTGGGGTTAGCGGGGGGCGTTCCAGGAGGCCCGCTTGACCCCCCAGGAGATCCGCGAGGCCCTCGCGCAGGTCGAGGCCGAGATCCGCGAGGTCGAACGGCGCTTGCCGGCCCACTCGGCCAAGCCGCCGATCATGCAGGCGCTCTTCGAGCTCGAGGACCGGCGCGACGCGCTGTTGAAAGCCCTGGCCGCGGCGGAGGAAAAGCCGCCCCCGGCCTGACGCCGGCCGCCGGGGGGCTAGGCCGCGGCCATCTGGTCAGCGATGGCCGCAAAGGCCGCGGCGACCTCCGAGTCGGTGTAGGAGTCGGTGAAGCACTTCCCCGAGTCGCCGCAGGCCACCATGCGCGGGTCGATGGGGATGCGCCCCAGGAAGCGGATCCCCGCCGCCTTCGCCGTGCGCTCCCCCCCGCCCGCACCGAAAAGGTCGATCCGTCCGGAGCAGTGCGGGCAGGTGAGCCCGCTCATGTTCTCAACCAGGCCGAAGATCTCGAGGTTCACCGCGCGGCAGAAGTTGATCGACTTGCGCACGTCGGCGAGCGCCACCTCCTGGGGGGTGGTCACGATGATCGCCTGCGCGTCGCTGATCTGCTGCGCCACGGTGAGCGGCTCGTCGCCGGTCCCCGGCGGCGAGTCGATCACCAGGTAGTCGAGCTCGCCCCACTCGACGTCGCCGATGAACTGCCGGATCGCGGAAAACTTGAGCGGCCCGCGCCAGATCACCGCGTCGTCGCGGCTGGGAAGGAAGGACTCGACCGAGATCGCCGCCAGGTTGTCCGAGTAGCGCATCGGGGTGAGCTTCCGGGCGGCGTTGACCTCCGGGTGCCCCTCCAGCCCGAGCATGCGCGGCACGTCGGGGCCGTGCAGGTCGACATCCATGATGCCGACCCGGAATCCCTTGCGCGCGAGCGCGAGCGACAGGTTGACGCTCGTGCTGGTCTTGCCGACCCCGCCCTTGCCGCTCATCACGATGAATTTCTTCCGAATCCGGTCAAGGGAGCGCTTCACCTGGGCGTCCTGCTCCGCCTGCTGCTGCTTCGGGCTCTTCGGCATCTTGTCGAGAATATCCGCCATGGCTGGACCTTTCCTTTCGCTGGTTCGCACAACGACGCCCGGGAAAATGATCCGTCCGGAACGGTTTGTCAAGCGGGCGGCGCCGCCGCGCCCCGCGGGCCGGCGGCCTCAAGCCGGCCCCGCGATCTGCCGATAACCGAAGCGTTGAAGCCCGCGGCGGGAGGCCCGCGCGCTTCGGCCCATCACCTCGGCGGGGGAAGGCTATGGCGGCATCTCATGCGCGGCGCGGCTCCGGACGCCGGCCGGCCCGGTTCGGGTCCCTGCGCGCGGCGCTTTTGGTCATCGTCCTCACGGCGGCGCTTTTCGCCGCCGCAGTCGATCTCGCCCCGGAAAACCAGCTCGCGTTAGGGGGCGCCGGCCTGGCGGCCATGCTCCTCGCCGGCTCGCTGCGGGGTTCGCACCCGGACGCCGGCCGCCTCCTCGTCCTGCTGATCGGCGCCTTCGTCAGCCTGCGCTATTGGCTGTTCCGCACGACCCAGACGCTCGGATTCCCCGGCCCGCTGGATTTCGTCTTCGTGCTCCTGCTCTACGCCGCCGAAACCTACGGCATCGCCTCGCACTTCTTCGGCATGTTCGTCAACCTCGCCCCGCTCGCCCGCCGGTCGCCGCCGCTGCCGCAGGACCCGGAAAGGCTTCCGACAGTCGACGTCCTGGTTCCGACTTTCGACGAACCGGCCGCCGTGGTCTTCGTCACCCTGACGGCCTGCACCCAGCTCGACTACCCGCGCGAGAAACTGAACGTCTACCTGCTCGACGACGGCGCCACGGCGGCCAAGCTGAACGACCCCGACCCGGAGAAGGCCCTGGCCGCCAGGCGGCGGCGCGCCGAATTCGAATCGATGGCCGCGCGGCTGGGCGTCCGCTACCTGAGCCGCCCGGACAACCGCGCGGCCAAGGCGGGCAACCTCAATCACGGCATCTTCCAGTGCGCCGGCGGCGACGAGGCCCCCGGGGCCGAGAAACAGGCCTGCATCAACGCCGCCCTGGGGATGAGCTGCGGCGAGCTCGTGCTGATCCTCGACTGCGACCATGTCCCCACGCGCGATTTCCTCCGCCGCACGGTCGGGTTCTTCCTCGAAGACGACAATCTCGCCTTCGTCCAGACCCCCCACCGCTTCATCAACCCGACCGCCGTCGAGAGGAACCTGGGGCTCTCCGAGGCCGCCCCGGCCGAAAGCGAGATGTTCTACGGCGCGGTCCACCCGGGGCTCGACCTCTGGAACGCCTCCTTCTTCTGCGGCTCGGCGGCGCTGCTGCGCCGCCGGCATCTCGCGGCGATCGGGGGGATATCCGGGCAGACCGTCACCGAGGACGCCGAGACGGCGCTCCTGCTGCACGCCCGCGGGCACGGCAGCGTCTACCTGAACCGCCCGATGGCGGTCGGCCTCTCGCCGGAGACCTTCGAGGACTTCATCCGGCAGCGGCGCCGCTGGGCGCAGGGCATGGTGCAGCTGTTGCGGCTGAAGCACCCGCTGCGCCTTCCGGGGCTGACGCCGGCCCAGCGGCTGTGCTACCTGCAGGCCTGCCTGCACTGGCTCTTCGGGCCGGCGCGGGTCGTCTTCCTCGCCGCGCCGCTGCTCTTCCTCATCGCGGGGCTCAAGGTCTACAACGCCTCGCTGGAGCAGGTTCTCGCCTACACCCTGCCGCACCTCGCCGCCGCCCATCTCGTCGCCAATCATCTTTACGGCGAGCGGCGCCACCCCTTCTTCTCGGAGCTCTTCGAGACGATCCAGGGCGTTTTCCTCGCCCCCGCCGTGCTCGCGGCCCTGATCGACCCGCGGCGGCCGAAGTTCCGGGTGACGCCCAAGACCGCCGAGTTGGACCGCGACCGGCTGAGCCCTCTCGCCGCGCCCTTCTACGCCCTGTTTCTCCTGGCCCTCGCCGCGGTCCCCCTCGGGCTTCAGCGGCTTTCCGGCCGCCCGCTCGAGTTCGACGCCGCGCTCATCTGCCTCGCATGGAACGGCTTCAACTTGATCCTGATCCTCTGCTGCCTGGGAGTGGTCTGGAACCGGCGGCAATTGCGCCGCGCGCACCGCCACCCCACGCGCGAGCCGGTGATCCTCAAGCGCGAGAACGGCGCCTACCTCCCGGCCCGGCTGATCAACCTCTCCCTCACCGGGGTCGCCGTGGCGCTCGCCGCGGAGCAGGGGGTCGCGGACGCCCGCCTGGTGATGGAGGCCGTCGACAGCGACGGCCGCACCACCCGGCTGCCGCTGCGGGTGCGCCGCCGCGAGGCCGTCGCCGGCGAGTGGGTTCTCGGCTGCGATTTCGAGGGGGCGGCGGAGCGGCTCGAGCAGATCATCGGCTTCGTTTACGGCGACAGCCGGCGGTACCGCTACTTCGCCGAAGCGGGGGGGCGGAAGCCCGCCCATTCCCTGAAGGCGCTCGCGCTCCTGATCGCGGCCGGGCTGCGCGGAGCCGGCTTCACCCTCTGGGGGATTTCTCTTTTTTTGCTGGACACGCTACGCAAAATCGGAGTAAAGACCCTCCGTTGGCGATATCCGGCAATCGAAAGGGAATCCCGCCATGAAGGTGCTGCAAGCCCTCCTGCTCGTCCCGTTTCTTCTGGCATGGCACGCCGACCGGGCGGCGGCGGAGACGATCCGCATGCCCCTGCGGAATCTGGCGCCGGTCCAGGACGCCAAACTGCAGGGGACCAAGGACAGCCGCCGGCTGGCCATACCCGTCCCCGCGCGTTGGAAGGTCAACGCGGCCACCCTCCGGTTTAAGTACGTCAACTCCTCGGCCCTCATCCCGCAGAACTCGCGCCTGATCGTCATGGTGGGCGACCAGCCGCTCGCCCAGGTCCGTCTCGACCCGCAGGCCCCGGAGGGCGAGGTGACGGTCCCGATCCCCGGCGCCCTGCTGCCGGAGGGCTACAACGATCTGACCTTCTGGGTGGTCCAGCACTACACCGAGGAGCACTGCGAGGACCCGTTCGCCCCGGAGCTGTGGACCTGGGTGGGGCTCGGGGAGGCTGAAATCGTCTTCGACGTCGAACCCCGGCCGGTCCCGCGGCGGATTTCGGCCGTGGCGGACTTTCTCTTCGACCCCAAGAACGCCTTCGACACGCGCGTGAACATCGTGATCCCGGAGATCCGGCCGGGCTGCCTCCAGGCCGCCGCGCTCGCGGCCGCGGGGATCGCGCTGCGCTACGAGTACCGCGTGCCCCAAATCTCCCTCTCCAGCCGCCCGCTGGCCGGCATGGACAACGTCCTGATCGCCCTGCGCCCGGAGCTCCCCGCGGCGCTCGGCGACGGCGCCGCGATCCCGCCGGGGGCGGCCATCGCCGTGGAGGACCCCGCCGCGGAGAAGACGCCCGGCGCGGGGGGGGCCGCGCCGCCCGCCCCCGGGCGCGCGCGGGTCGTTCTCACCGGCGACAGCGAGGCCGATTTGCTCACCGCGGCCAAGGCCTTCGCCGCCCTCAACGCCCCGCTTCCGGATTCGCCCGCGGCGGCCGTCGCCGACCTGAAGCTCCCCGAGGTGCGCGACCACATGATCGTCCGCGGGCTCGCCGCCGGAAAGAGCTACTCCTTCGCGAGCCTGGGAATCGGCACGAAAGAGTTCCGCAGCATTGCGCCGCCCGAGCTCGAGATCCCGCTGCGCCTGCCCTCCGATCTCTACCTTTCGCCCAACAAGTTCGCGAGCCTCGTCCTGCACATGGCCTACGACGCCGCCATGCGCTCGGACTCGGTTCTCAATTTCAGCCTGAACGGCCGCTTCATCAAGGGGGTCCACCTGGACAACCCGCGCGGCGACCACTTCCGCGCCTACAAGCTCGACATCCCCCTGTCGACCTTCCGGCCGGGATTGAACCGACTCGGCCTGCAGGCGGTCCTGACCCCGCTGCACACCGACAAGTGCAAGCTGATCCAGACTGAAAACCTGCGGCTATCGATCTACGACGACTCGCGGTTCGTGCTGCCGGATGTCCCCTTCTGGATCAAGATGCCCCAGCTCGAGGCCTTTTTCCAGGACGCCTTTCCCTTCGGACAGTGGCCGGACCTGCGCGAATCGGCCGTCGTGCTTAGCGAGAAGAGCTGGGAGGCCGCGTCGGCGGCGGTCAACGCCGTCGCCCTGTGCGCGCAGAAGATCGGCTTTCCGCCCTTCGAGCTCGACTGGGTCCTGGGGGCCGACACGGCCGCGCTGCCCCGCAAGGACCTGCTGCTCGCCGGCAGGCTTGAAAGCATACCGGCCGCGATCGCGGCGCGCATGCCGATCGCCGGCGTCGACCCGCTGCGGCTGACCTTCCATGTCCAGGAGCGCCCCGCCCCGCGCGACGCCGAGCCGGTGCAGTTCTGGGCCCGGGTGGCCCCCGACCAGCCGGAGGTCCCCCGCAATCGGGAGGACCTGCTCACGCCGGCCGCCGTGCGCGCCGCGCTGCAGGGCCGCTTCGGGCCCGCACGCGCGGCGCTGATGCAGCTGCAGCATCCGCAGGCGCCGGAGCGCTCCATCGTCGTGTTGACCGCCGGCAGCGCCCAAGACCTCGCCGCCGGCGGCCGGGCGCTCTGGCACGCCTCGGTCCAGGCCGCCGCCGCCGGGGACCTGACGCTCATCAACCTCGAGCGGCCCGAATTCCAGGCGCTCTCCCTGCAGATCGGGCCGAGCTACTACCTGGGGAACCCCGGGCGGATGCCGATCGTGCAGAACTTCATCAACACCCATCCGGTCCTCTCCCTGATCGGGGTGCTCGTGCTGCTGCTGATCTTCTGCGCCCTGCTGCTCGGCCTCGTCCGCAAGCGCCGCCGCCGCCGGCTGGAAACCGCAGCGCAGTAGGGCCGCGGGGGACGGAAGGGGGGCAGACGATGGCGCGCATCGCCAACGCCGCGATACAGGCACTCGCCGCGATGCTGGCGGCAGCCGGGGTGGCGTGCCTTCCGCCGGCCACCCCCGCCGCGGACTGGGAGCATTACCGGGCGGCCTTCATCACCCCGGACGGCCGGGTCACCGACCCTTTTCAAAACGACGGCAGCCACTCGGAGGGACAGGGGTACGGGCTGCTGCTCGCCGTGGCGCACGGCGACCGCGCCACCTTCGAGCGCCTGCTGCGCTGGACGTTCGACAACCTCGGCGTCCGGCGCGACGCCCTCTTCGCCTGGTCCTGGGGCCGGCGCCCGAACGGCGACTGGAACATCGTCGACTACAACAACGCGAGCGACGGCGACGCGCTGATCGCTCTCGCGCTCGCGCGGGCGGCGGAGCGCTGGCGCCACCCCCCCTACCGCGAGGCGGCCGCGCGCATCGCCGCCGACATGCGCCGGCATCTCGCCGTCGCCGTCCAGGACCACCGCCTGATCGCCCCGGCCTATTACGGGTTCTCGCCGGAAGGCGCGCCGGTTTTCAACACGGGCTATTTCGTCTTTCCGGCCTATGCGGCCTTCGCCGCCATCGACGAGCCGGCGTTCTGGCGCAGCGTGCGCGTCGACAGCCTGCGCGTGCTCGCGGCCGCGGCGCTCTCGCGCTTCCGCCTGCCCCCGGACTGGGTGGAGCTGCGGGAGGGCCGCGTCGCGATCCATGCCGCCCGCGGGCCGTTCTTCGGCTACGAGGCCATCCGCGCCCCGCTCTACCTGCTCTGGGAGGACGACCCGAAGCCCTTCTCGCTGTTCGGCGACTACCTCGATTTCGTCGAGCGCGCCGGCTACCTCCCCCGCCGGGTGAACCTCGTGGAAGAGACGGTGGCGATGGAGGAGGCCCCGGCGGGCTTTGCGGCCGTCATGGCCGGCTGCGCCGAGCGGCTGGGCAAGGCGCCCCTCGCCGCGCGGCTCCGGCGGGCCGCCGCCGGCCGCATCGCGGCCGAGCCGCGGGACTATTTCTCCCACAGCCTCTACCTGCTCTCCGGAAGGAAGCCGGAGTGAGACCGACCTGCCGCCTGCTCACCGCTGTCGGCGCAGCGCTCGCGCTCGCGCTCTGCACCCCGGCGCCCGCCCGCTCCGCCGGGGTGGACCGCCGGCCCCACGACCAGCGCGTGGAAACCCGCCCCGACGAGCCTGCCGTCGAGCGCGAGCGGCACGAGCAGGCCGTCATCCAGCGGGAACTTGAGGCGCTGATCGAGGCGGGCCCCGATGCCGCACGGGTCGCAACCGTGCCGCCGGAGCCTTACGCGACTCCGGAGGATGCCGAGATCCTGGAAGGCTGGACGCCGCTCTCCTCCACGGGAGCCGCCGCGCGGGCCGAGGCGCTGAGCCGCGATGCGGCGGACACGGTGCGGGGCTGGGAGCACTACGCCGCGAGGCGCCATGCCGCGGCGGCCGCCGCCTTCACCGCCGGGCTGGCGTCCGCCGACCCCGAGGAGGCCTCGAGCGCGCGCCTGGGGCTCGCCTACACGCAGATCCGCATGGGCCGGCGCGGCCGCGCCATCGAACACCTGGCGACGCTCGTCCGCGGCGGCTACCGCCTCGGCGAAACCCGGCCGATCCTGATCGGGCTGCTGATCCGCGAGGGGCGCTGGGGGGAAGCCGAGGCGCAGATCGCCCGCCTTCCGGCGCGCGAGCGCACGACCTGGGAGCGGCGCCTGCGGGAGGAGCGGCTGGTTTCGGCCGCCCGCCGCCTGCCCCCCGACGCCGACGCCGAAACGCTCGCGCAGTGGATCGACGCGGCGGTCGTCCGCGAGGCGGGCTGCCTGCGGCCGGACCTCCTGCACCCGGTGGGGCGGCGTCTCGAGGATGCCGGCCGGCCGGAGGCGGCCGCGGCCCTTTACCAGCACCTCCTGAACTGCGAGCTTCCGCCCGATCTAAGGCTGGGGATCGTCTCCCGGCTGGCCGACCTGCTTCCGGAGGAGGCGGCCCTCGCCGCCGTGGGCCGGGAGCAGGCCGTCCTTTCCCGCCGCGCGCCGGAGCGCCTGCCGGAGCTCCATGAAATCGAGCGGCGGCTCCTCAAGCGCCGGCTGGCGCGCCTCGCGCCCGAGTCGGCCGCGGCGGCCGAAACGGCGGCGGCCATCCTGGATACCGCCCCGGAGGACCGCGAGGCCCGCACGGCCCTCGCCTGGCACCACTACCACGGCGGCCGCCCGGCCGAGGCCGAGGCGATCTTCGAGGCGCTCTGGCGCGCGGAGCCCTCCTCCAAGGAGCTCGCGCTCGCGCTCGGCTACGCGCGGCTGAACGCCGGCCGGCCCGCGGAGGCGCTCGAGCCCCTCGGCCGGGGCGCGGTGCCGGAGGACGCGGACACCCGGCGGCTGCGGGAGGCCGCCCTGCGCACGCTCGCCGCCGAGGCCGCCGCCACCTCCGACTGGGACCGGGCGGGGGAGGCCCTCGAACAGCTGCTCGCGCTCGACCCGCAGGACCGCGAGGCAACCGAGTTTTTGGCCTGGACCCGCCTGCGACAGGGACGCCGGTCCGAAGCGCGGCCGCTCTTGGAGGAGAGCTTCGCGTCGCGGCCCGATCCCGGCCTCGCCGCCGGGCTCCTGGGGGTCTATGCCGCCGAGCCCGACCGCGGGGCGGCCGACGCCTTCGCCGACCGGCTCGCCCGCGACCCCGACCCGGCGATCCGCGCCGCCGCCGGCGGGTTTTTCTTCGACCGCGGGGCGCCGCTGACCGCCGCCCAGCTCGACCCGGCGCCGGACCGCTGCTACACCCACGCCGACTCGCCGCGGCTGGAAACCTTCCTCTACCACCGCAGCCGGGACGGCCGGGACGGCCTCTCGCGGCTCGAAGAGACCGCCTGGCCCGTCACGGCCGCGTTCGCCACCGAGCTCGGCCGCCAGTGGTCGGCCAGCCTCACCGGGCGCTATCTCTCAAGCGGAGAGGCGCCGGAGAGCCCCCGCGCCGGACGTTTTTTCCGATACCGCAACGGCGGCCCCGTGCGCCGCAGCCTCGTGGACGATCTCCTGGCGGCGCAGCCCGACGTCGGGCTCGAGCTGGAGGGCCGAACGCCCATCGCCCTGCATGTCGGAACCACCCCGATCGGCGCGCCCGTCGCGCCGACCCCCACCTTCTCCGCCCGGATCGGCTTCCCGGAGGCCTATCTCGAAATCCACCGCTGCAGCGTGAAGGACTCGATCCTCTCCTATGCCGGCCAACGGGACCCTTACGGGTCCGACGAGTGGGGGCGCGTCACGCGCAACGGGGTCGAAGCCGGAAAAACCTGGGCGCTCGCCGGCCCGTGGTGGGTGAGTGCCGCGGCCGGGGCCGACGCCTACCGGGGGGAGAAAACCTGGGACAACCACGCGCTGCAGCTGAACGCCGCCCTCGGGCGGACCGACCGGATCGCGGCGGACGAGCTCTCGTACGGCCTTTTCGTGACCGCCCGGCATTTTCAACGCAACAGCGACTTCTTCACCTACGGCCACGGAGGCTACTACAGCCCCGAGCTGATGACGATGATCGGTCCCTTCGTGCGATTCCGCACCGCCGCCTGCCGCGACTTTTGGTTCGACCTGCAGCTCTCCGCCGGCTGGCTGCACCAGCGGCTCGACGCCAGCCCGGCCTACCCCCTGGCCGACCGGGGCACCGGCGGCCTCACGCCGGAGGCCGCCGCCGAGCTAAGCCGCGACTACGATGGGGACACCGACAACCAGATCGGCGTGAGCTTCCGGATCCAGGGGATGAAGCTCCTCACCCCGCACGTCGCCGCCGGCGCGTTCGCCGCGGCGGACAACACCGCCGACCACCTGGAGTGGCGGGCCGGGGTGGGAGTCCAGATCTTCTTCGAGCCCCAGAACCTCTTCTGGACGCGCCGGGACATGCTCACGGAGTTCGGCGGCTGCAACAACCGCTGACGGCGACCGTGAGCCGCCCGCCTACTCCTCGACCTGCTGAATCCCCTCCAGGATCCAGAAGGCCTTCGCCGCGCCCTTTTCACGGCTGAAGTGCCAGATCTCGCGCACCGGGCGCGCCGGCTGCTCCGCCCCCCCCTCCCGCAGCGTCGGTTCGTAGAGCACGGAGGCGATCTCCCGGCCGCCCTCCTCCCGGACCTCGACCACGCGGGCGTTCAACAGCAGGATCTCCGTGCGGCCGGGCTCGGGGTCCTCCGCGGCCTGGCGGCGGATCTCGGCGAAAACCTCGGGGCTCGTGAACCCGCGGATGTCCTCGAGGTCCCGCCGGTCCCAGGAATCCTGCAGCCGCGTGAAGATGGCCTTGGCCCCTTTCAGGAACTCGTCGACGTCGAAGCCCGCCGGAACGGACGGGGCGCTTGCGCCGCCGGCCAGCCCGGAGGCGGCGCCGGCGCTCCCCCAGGCGGCGGCGTCGCCGCGCTCCAGGCCCGGAGCGGATCCGCCCCATCCGGCCGCCGCCCCCGCCGGCGCGCGGCGCGACCGCAGGAAGCGCATCAGCAAAAAGAGCCCGCCGCCCAGCAGCAGGATGTCGAGCAGCCCCGGACCGGCGAGGCCGTGCAGGCCGCCGCCGAACAGCAGCGAGCCGATCAGCCCGCCCATCAGCATCCCGCCCAGCATGCCGCCGAAGCGTCCGGGGGCGGCGCCGGCGCCCGGCCCCGCGAGGCCCGGCGCCGGGTTGGCCATGGAGGGCGATGACGGCGCCGGGGCAGGCGCGCTGCGCTGGTAGCTCGGCCGGCTGCCGAAGGAGCCTCCGCCCCCGAGCCGGCCCTTGGCCTCGGCCGCACCGTCGAGAAGAAAAAGCAGCGCCACAAAGACCGCCGCGAACGCCATCCCCGCAAACACCGCGTTGCGTTTCATTCGATCCACCTTGGGTGAAGGTTTCTGGCCAAGGGCCGCCGCCGGCTGCAGCGCGGCCCGATGTGATCGATTGATTACCATGCGGCGCCGCGCCTGGCAAGCCCTTTCGGGCCGCCCCCGGCCGGCGGACCCGGGAATTCATGAATTTCTAACCGCAACGCCATCATGAACTCAAACTGCCGCCGTAGCCTTGACCCGTCTCCCCGGGGGAGCGCCCATCGAAGCCGGAAGCGCGCGGCGCGCCGCCGCCCCGCCCGGGCGCGGCGCCCGGCGCGGGTTGCGCCGGTCGCCGGTCGTGCGGTAGGATGCGCCGCCGACGGCTTCCTGAACCCAATGCGTAGGAGGTTGTCATGCGTTTGAAGTCCATCGGAAGGTTTGGCACGCTTTTGGTTTTGTCCATCTTCGTCCTGGCCGGCTGGGGGCTCGAGGTCCACGCCAAGCCGGCGCGCCAGAAAGTCAAGCACATCATCGTCTTCATCGGCGACGGCATGCAGCGCGAGCACGAGAACGCCGCCAGCCGCTACCTCTTCGGCCGGGAGGAGGCCCTCGCCTTCCACGCCTTTCCCTACTCGGGCTACGTCGCGACCTGGGACGTTTCGACCTACAACAAGTACGCCGCGAATCTGGGGGTCGCAGCCTATGCCCCCGCCGGGTTCAACCCCCTGGTGGGCTATGACCCCGCCAAGGGTGGGAAGAAGCCCTATCCCCTCCAGACGACGGGGATCGACGACAGCTACTTCATCCCCGCCGGCGGGGCGAAGCCGTTTGCCACCGATTCGGCCTCGGCCGCCACGGCGCTTTTCGCCGGCATCAAGACCGACGACGGCAACATCGCCTGGCAGCCGGGCGACCCCCCCGACGGAGCGGTGCAGACGCTCGCCGAGCTCATGCGCGCGAAGACTGGGGCCGCGATCGGCGTGGTGAGCACCGTCCCCTTCAGCCACGCGACCCCGGCCGGGTTGGTCAGCCACAACGTCAGCCGCAACAACTACCAGGCGATCGCCGCCGAGATCATCAACACGATCCGGCCGGAGGTGGTGATCGGCGGCGGGTACCCGGGCCAAACGGGCACCAATGCCTACAAATATATCGCCGAGGCCGAGTACTTGTTCCTCAAGTCCGCGGCCCCCGCGAACCCCTACGTCTTCGTCGAGCGCGCCGACGGGCTGGACGGCGCCGAGACGCTGCTCGCGGCGGCGGAGAGCGCGGCGGCGGCGGGGAAGAAGCTCTTCGGCCTTTTCGGCGGCCCGGGCGGGAACTTCGAGTCCCCGGTGGCCCACGACTTCCCCGAAACCCCGCTCGTCCTGCGGGCGACCGAGGAGAACCCGCTGCTGGCCGACGCGACGCTCGCGGCCCTGAAGGTCTTGAGCCGCGATCCGGACGGGTTTCTGCTGATGCTCGAGCAGGGCGACATCGACTGGGCGAACCACGGAAACGACTTCAAGCGCATGGTGGGGACCATGTGGGACCTCCACCAGGCGGTCCAGGCCGCCGTGGACTTCGTCAACCGGCCAGACGACGAAATCAACTGGGAAAACACGCTGCTGATCGTCACCTCCGACCACGGCAACAGCTACCTGCGGCTGAACGCGGTGCTCGAAGCCGGCGACCTGCCGCGCCAGGAGGGGGCGTGCGGCTATTCCAACGCCGCCTGCACCTACCCGGACGGCGAGGTGAGCTACCGCACGACCGACCACACCAACGAGCTCGTGATGCTCTACATCCAGGGCGGACCCGCCGCCCTCAAGATCAAAAGCTACGAGGGCAGCTGGTATCCCTGCACCCGGATCATCGACAACACCCAGCTTTTCCACTTTATGGCCGAAGCGGCCGGGGTCGCCGTCGACTCGACGCTCAGCCCCGCGATCAAGAAGGGCCGGTGCGGCGGCCGGTAGATGCGCCGCCGCGGTTGCCTTCGCCGCCGGAGGAATTAAGTTTGGTCTCACTCGGGCCCGAAGGGCCGGGGGCGTACACCGCCCCCGGCCCGTGACTCCGGAAACAGCAACGAGGGGGGGCGGCATGATCCGGATCTCGAAGGCGACGGGTTGGGATGTTCCGCAAGTGATCGATGCCGCCGAGCGCTTCTTCGGCCCGGCCGGGATCGGGCTGCCCGAGCGGGAGCGCGGGCCGTGCGGCATCGTTTTCGCCGGCGCGGACGGGTACGTCGCGGTGCAGGTCGTCGAGGAGGCGGCCGGCCGCCGGGTCGACGTCGAGAGCCGCGAATACGAATACCACGCCAAAAAGTTCCTCTCCGCCCTCTGACCTTCCGCCGTGCCGTTCGCCGCCATCCGGTCTCCGGCCCGGCGCATCCCGGCGCGGTTGCTTTTTCCCCGCCCATGGCGTAACTGCTCAACCGGAAGGCGCGGAAGGCGCGGCGGCCCCCGGGATTGCCGGGAACAGCCCGCCCGCCGGCCGTGCGCCGCGTTGATCATGCGGTCGCGGGCGAACCGCAGGCAAAGGAGAAGGCCATGGCGGACATCAAGGGGCGCATGCTGCGGGCGGCCAAGCTGGAGGTCGGTCTCTACCGCGAGGTCGAGGCCGATCCGCAGGCCATGGGACAGGCCATGACGGTGGTCGTGCTCTCGGGGGTGGCGGCCGGGATCGGGTCGCTCGGGGTCCTGGGGTTCAACGGGCTGGTCATCGGCACCCTCTCGGCCCTCGTCGGCTGGTACGTCTGGGCCTACCTCACCTACCTGATCGGCACGCGTCTGCTGCCCGAGCCGCAGACCCGCGCCACGCACCAGGAGCTGCTGCGCACCATCGGCTTCGCGAGCGCTCCGGGGCTGATCCGGGCTCTCGGGATCATCCCGGGGCTTCAGGCGCTCACCTTCATCGTCGCCAGCCTCTGGACGCTCGCGGCCATGGTGATCGCCGTGCGCGAGGCGCTCGACTACACGAGCACGCTGCGCGCGGTGGGGGTCTGCGTCATCGGGTGGATCGTCCAGTCCTTTCTCGCCTGGGTCTTCTTTTCGCTTTTCGGCGGCATGGGGACCCCGGCCGGCTGAGCGCCCCGCCGGGCGGCCGCCGGTCAGCGGGCGGAGGCCGGCCGCCGGAAATGGCGATAGAGCGTCACCGCCAGGGTCGCGGCCGTCAGCGGGATCACAAAGGCGAGCATCGTCCATCCGAACGCGGCCTGGGCGTCGTGGTCGAGTGCTTCCAGAATCAGGTAGGCGACGTAGGCGGCGTAGTAGAAGAGAAAAAGCGCCCCTTCCCAGCGGTTGATCACATGACCGGTGGCGAAGATCGGCAGGCAGGCGAGAGAGGCGGCGAGCATCACCGGGAGATCGAACCAGAGCGCCGCCGGGGACACCGCCACCCCGCCCGCGCTCACAAGGGCGGAGGCGCCCAGCACGCCCAGGATGTTGAAGATATTGCTTCCGACGACGTTTCCGACCGCGATGTCGCGCTCGCCGCGCCAGGCCGCGAGCAGCGAGGTCGCCGCCTCGGGCAGGCTGGTCCCGAAGGCGACGACCGTGAGCCCGATGATGAGCTCGCTCAAGCCGAGCGCCCGGGCGATGGCGACCGCCGCGTCGATCAGCCAGGCGGCCCCCGCGACCAGCAGGACCAGCCCCGCCGCCGCAAGGCCGATGCAGGCGGCGCTTCCCGTAGGCCAACCGCCGGCCGTCGGCTGCGGGAGGCCGGCGCCGCCCCCCTCCTCCCGCATCGCCCGCCTGACCTGGGCTCCGAGATAGACGGCGAGCAGACCGCTCAGGGCAAGCCCGTCGAGCCGACCGACACGGCCGTCGGCCGCGAGGAGCAGCAGCAGCAGGCCTGCGCCCAGCATGACCGGGACCTCCGTCCAGATCAGCCGCCGCGTGACCGCGAGCGGCGCGAGCAGCGCCGAGGCCCCGAGGATGAAGAGCACGTTCATGATGTTGCTGCCGACGACGTTTCCGAGGCTCACGTCCGCCCGGCCGAACCAGGCCGCCTTCACGCTGACGATCATTTCCGGCGAGCTCGTCCCGACAGCGACCACGGTCAGCCCCACCACGACCGGCTTGAGACCGAGCCGCAGCGCGAGGCGCGAGGCGCCGCGCACGAGCGCCTCGGCGCCGAGCAGAAGCAGCGCGAGGCCGGCGGCGAAATGGAACAGCGTCAGTCCCACGGCCGGCCCATGACGGCGGCAATGATCCGCTCGGCCGCGGTGTAGGGGTCGACCGCGCGGCGGCCGAGCTCCTCGCGCAGGCGCGCCAGCCCGGGGGACTCCGCGAACAGCCGCCGGGCGGCCATCTCCATGACGATCTCGCGCAGCAGCCCCCACTCATCCGCCGCGCGGCGCGCCGCCATCCGGCCGTCGGCCTCGAGCGCGCCGCGCAGCGCCAGCAGCGCCTCCACCAGGCGGTCGACGCCCTGGTTGGCGGTGGCCACGGTCAGCAGCACCGGCGGCTTCGGGCCGCTGCGCCGGCCGGCCGCGAGCGACGCGAGCATGGCGGCCAGCTCCTCGGCCCCGGGGAGATCGGCCTTGTTGACGACGTAGATATCGGCGATCTCGAGCAGGCCGGCCTTCATGGCCTGGATCTCGTCGCCCAGGCCGGGGACGCTCACGACCGCCGTCGCGTGGGCGCAGGCGGCGATCTCCACCTCGCCCTGCCCCGCCCCGACCGTCTCGATCAGGATCACGGCGCACCCCATCGCGTCCATGACGAGCGCCGCCTCGCGCACGCTGCGGCCGATGCCGCCGCCGGGGCGTCCGCGCGAGGCCATGGAGCGGATGAAGACCCCCGGGTCGGCCGCGTGCGCCTGCATGCGGATGCGGTCGCCCAGGAGCGCGCCGCCGCTGTAAGGGCTCGAGGGGTCCACCGCCAGGACCCCCACCGTGAGTCCGCGGCCGCGCAGCCCCCCGATCAGCCGTGACACGAGCGTCGATTTCCCCGCGCCGGCCGGCCCGGTCACGCCGATCCGATAGGCCCGCCCGGTGTGGGGGTAGAGCGCCTTGAGCGCCTGCCGCCCGGCGGGATCGCCGCTCTCGAGCAGGGTGATCAGGCGCGCGGCGTCGAGCGGGCTTCCCTGGAGGATTTTTTCGATCGCGACCATGGCCGTTGCGCGAATCACGCCACCGGGGTGAGCCACTCCTGAAAGCGCGTCTCCCGGCCCTCGACGAGCGCGCGGAAGAAGTCGGCGAACCGCCGCTCGACCGGTCCGGGAATCGGAGGAAGCTCGCGTTCTTCGATGCGCCGGACCGGCATCACCTTGAAGGGCGTGTTCACGAAGAAGATCTCCTCGGCCTCGAAGAGCAGCTCCGGCCGCAGGCGGCCTTCGTGCGCCTGGATCCCGAGGTGCGCGGCGGCCTCGAGCACGGAGCGGCGGGTCAGGCTTTCGAGCACGGTGCCGAGGCAAGGGGTGCAGAGCCGCCCCGCCTTGACCAGGAAGATCGACTCGGTTGCGCCCTCGGCGATGAAGCCCTGGGTGTCCAGCATGACGGCGTCCTCGAAGCCGCGCCGGCGGGCCTCCAGGCGCGCGACCATGCCGTTCAGGTAGTTCGCCGCCGCCTTGGCCTCGACCGGCACCGTCTGGGGGTCGAGCTTGCGCCAGCGCGAGATCGCCACCGTGGTGCCGCGGCCGAAATCGAAGCCGAGCCCCTTCAGGTCGGCGCCGGGGTCGAGGGCGAAGACGGCGACGGCGAGCGGGGCGTCGGGCGGCATGACATCGAGGGCGACCTGGGGATAGAAGCCGACCACCTTGACGACCCCGGAGGCCAGGCGGTTGCGGCGCACGGTCTCGGCGACCGCCGCGCAGAAATCGTCCTCGGCGAACGGCAGCCGCATGTCGAGGAGCGCGGCCGACCGGAAGAACCGCGCGGCGTGGTCCCGCAGCCTGAAAACGGCCGGTCCGCGGGGCGTGGCGTACAGGCTGAGCACCTCGAAGATGGTCGAGCCGCGCGCAAAACCGTGGCTCATCATGTGCACCTGGGCCTGCGGCCACGGCACGAAGCGGCCGTCCAGATAGACCGTGCGCTCCTCCAGCATCGCTCCCTCCTCCCGGGTCATCCCGGCTTGCGGGCCCGCCCCCTTTGCGCCGCGCCGGGCCGGCCGGTTGGCGTCGCCGCGGCTCACGGCTCGAGGCCGAACCGCAGCCACTTGAAACGGTTCTGGGTCTCCGCCGGCACGTCGCGGCCGATGCGGCCCATGAAGATGTTCTCCGGCTTCAGGCAGATGTTGGGCTCGTTCGTCTGATATTCGACGAAGCCGAACGGCTCGAAGAGCCGCTCCATCATGCGGCGGTACTCCGGCGCGCTCATCCGATTGCCGTCGAGATCCCAGGTCCACGAGTAGCCCACGAAATAGGCGATTTTCTCCTCGATCAGCGGGTGGATCATCATCATCCGGACCAGGCTGCCGGCGATCCGCTGGTGACGCCAGTCGCGGCTCACCTCGATCGCGTTCACCTCCATCATCACCCGCGGCGCGAGCCGCGACCAGCGCTCGTCCGGGTCCGGGTAGGCGAGGACCGCAAAGCCGACGATGCGGCCGCCCTCGGCCACCGCCAGCACCACGTTCGCGTCCTCGGCCTCCGCCTTGCTCTCCAGGCTTTCGCGCCGGGTGTAGAGCGAGCGGTAGTGGGCGTGGGTGCCGAACTGCGGGTCGAAGACGAGCTGCCGGATCTCCGCGGCCCGGCAGAAGGCGCGCACCGCCAGGCGCCCCCGGCCGGTTTCGAGAAGGATTTCGTGCTGCGGGCGGCGTCCTCCCATGTTCAGAAATCGCCCCAGTCGCGGTGCAGCCGCTTGGTCATGATCAGAAGATCGTGCAGCTTTCCCCGCGGGTCGATCACGAAATCCTCCAGGATGCCTTTCTTGAAGAAGTCGAGCTTGTAGGCCGTCTCGATGGCCGCCGCCTCGATGCCGACCACGAAGTCGGCCCGGAGCTCGCGCAGCCCCTTGTCCATCGCCACGTGGATGAGGTCGAGCAGCATCCAGCTCCCGAGCCGCTTGGAGCGGTATTCCGGCATCACGATGATGCGCAGCCGCCCCTGGTGGTGGTAGCAGCCGGTCGGCCGGGTGTGCAGCCGGGCATGGGCCACGATGCGGCCGCCCGCGAGGGCGATGATCGAAAAAACCCCTTCGCGGCCCTGGACCCAGGCGCGGATCACCCCGGGGTCCATCACATCGTAGCGCATGTACCAGCGGTCTTCGTCGGGGATGTCGGCATAGAACTGCCTGAGCAGCGCCTCGTCCGCCTCGGCCAGGGGCCGGATCAGCGCCTCCTGGGCATCCTTGAGCACCACCTCTTTGGGGTATTTCACCGGCACGCTCCTCCTGTCGACGATGGACCCGTTTGCGGTGCGCCGCGGTCATGAGCGGCGTGCGGCGCGCGGTCAGCTAACCACCGCGCCGCAAGCCTGTCAAGAGCCTCGGCGCACATATTTTTCTCTTGACTCGGAGCGGATGTAGCTAATATATAGCTACGTAAAGAATAAATCCGGTTCGGTCCGGGTCCGGGGCATTTGGTCCTTAAAATTCTGAAACCAATCGTAAAATAAAAGGAGACCATCATGGCCGATCTGAGTTGGCTGCCGCGCGAGTCCGGCATCAAGGACCATTTCCTGTGGGGCGAGGAACACTTCTCCGACAAGGCCCCGGGGGTGATCTTCGAAAAGCGGCCCATCCTGGACCCCCAGGGCAACCCGATCAAGGACCTCTTCTCCGCCTGGATCACGCTCAACAACCCGGCGCAGTACAACTCCTACACCACGGAGATGGTCAAGGGGGTCATCGCCGGCTTCCAGCGCGCCTCGGCCGACCCGAACGTCGTCGCGGCCATTTTCACCGCCGCCGGCGACAAGGCCTTCTGCACCGGCGGCAACACGAAGGAATACGCCGAATACTACTCCGGCCGGCCGAGCGAGTACGGCCAGTACATGGACCTTTTCAACGCCATGGTCGACGCCATCCTCGCCTGCAAGAAGCCGACCATCTGCCGGGTGAACGGCATGCGCGTCGCCGGCGGCCAGGAGATCGGCATGGCCTGCGACACGACGCTGGCGAGCGATCTCGCCATCTTCGGCCAAGCCGGCCCGCGGCACGGCTCCGCCCCGGACGGCGGCAGCACCGATTTCCTGCCCTGGATGGTGCCGATGGAGCTCGCCATGTGGAACTGCGTCTCCTGCGAGCTCTGGAGCGCCTACAAGATGCAGCGTTTGGGGCTGATCTCCAAGAGCATCCCGGTGATCTCCGAAAACGGGAAATGGGTCCGCAACCCGGCGGTGATCACGGACACCTACGTGCGCGACGGCGAAATCGTCTACGGGGAGTTCAAGGGCGGCGAGGAGGCCAAGAAGGCGCGCGAGTTCGTCCAGAAGGCCAAGACCGATTTCACCCTGCTCGACGCCGAGATCAACCGGATCCTGTGGACCTACACCAACCTCTTCCCGGGGTGCCTGATCAAGAGCGTCGAGGGGATCCGCCTCAAGAAGAAGTTCTTCTGGGACCAGGCCAAGGTGATCAACCGCCACTGGCTCGCCGCCAACATGAACTGCGAGGCCTATCTCGGCTTCAACGCCTTCAACACGAAGAAGCTCACCGGCAAGGATGTCATTGATTTCATCGAGTTCCGGCGGCTGCAGGCCCAGGGAGCCGCCTTCGACGCCGAGTTCATGGCCGCGGTGCTGGCCAAGCCGCAGAAATAGCCGCCGCCCGATTCCCATCGGCATGGAGGAGAGATGCTCTTAGAAGGAAAAAACGCATTGGTCACCGGCGGGTCCCAGGGGATCGGCGCGGCGATCTCCATCGAGCTCGCCCGCGAGGGCGCCAACATCTGCTTCACCTACCGCAAGCACGAAGCCGAGGCCCGGGAATATGAGCGCGAGATCCGCGCCATGGGGCGCAAGGCGCTCGCCGTGAAGTGCGACATCGCCGTCTTCGCCGAGGCCGAGCAGGTGGTCCAGGCCGCCGTCCGGGAGCTCGGCGGCCTGCACATCCTCGTCAACAACGCCGGCATGAACTGGGACGGGGTGAGCTGGAAGATGAGCGAGGAGCAGTGGGACCGGGTGCTCGAGGTGAACCTCAAGGGCTACTTCAACTTCACCCGCCACGCGGCGCCGCTGCTCAAGGACCAGAAGTACGGCCGGATCATCAACATCACCTCCATCAACGGCCTGCGCGGCAAGTTCGGGCAGACCAATTACTCGGCCTCCAAGGCCGGCATCATCGGCTACACGAAGGCGCTCGCCAAGGAGCTCGGCGCCTTCAACGTGACGGTGAACGCCGTCGCCCCGGGGCTGATCGAAACCGCGATGCTCAAGGAATCCGAGGCCCGCGACAAGATCGTGGACCTCGCCCTGGGCGAAAGCGCATTGAAGCGCGTCGGGCAGCCGGAGGACCTGGCCTACCTCGTGGCGTTCCTCGCCTCCGACAAGGCCCGGCACATCACCGGCGAAGTGATCAAGGTGGACGGGGGGCAGTACATTTAGAGCGCCGCCGGCCCCGGCACCGGACACCCGGCATCTAACACGCATTATTGGAGAGCCGTCATGGGCAAAGTTGCGATCATCGGCGTCGGACAGAGCGCCTTCGTCCGCGCCTACCCCGGATCGATCCGGGAGCTCGCCTTCGAGGGGTTCCGCGAGGCGATGCAGGACGCGCAGATCGGCACGCGCGACATCCAGGCCTCCGTCGTCTGCTCGGCGCCGGAATACGACAAGCAGCGCTCCCCGGCGGGGGTCTTCGCCGAATACCTGGGCCTGAACCCCCAGCCGACCTTCTATGTCGAGAGCCTGTGCTCGTCGAGCAGCACGGGGCTGCGCCTCGCCTACTCGCTGGTCGCCTCGGGGCTGCACGAGGTTGTCGCGGTCATCGGCTTCCAGAAGATGTCCGAGATCAGCTCCGCCGAGTCCCAGGAGCGCATGGGGCGCGGGGCCGACATCCAGTGGGAGAGCCCCTTCGGCACGATGATGCCGGCCTACTACGCCATGTACGCCCGCGCGCACATGGCCGCCTACGGCACCACCCTCGAGGACCTCGCGGCGATCCGCGTCAAGGCCGCGACCTACGGACAGCTGAACGACAAGGCGGTCTACCGCAAGCCGGTCAGCCTGGAAAACCTCATGAACCCCGAGGACCGCATGGCCGCTCCCGTGGCGAGCCCGCTGCGCGTGGGCGACTGCTGCGCGAACGCCGACGGCAGCTCCTGCCTCATCGTGGCGAACGAGGAGAAGGCCCGGGCCTTCTGCCAGAAGCCGGTGTGGATCCGCGGCCTGGGGGCGGCGACCACCCCCGTGAACCTCGCGGGCCGCGACCTGTTCACCGGGCTTTCCGTCGCCCGCGAAGCCGCGCGCCAGGCCTACCGCATGGCCGGGATCGGCCCCGGGGACGTCGACGTCGCCGAGGTGCACGACTGCTTCACCATCGCCGAGATGATGGCCTACGAGGACCTGGGCTTCGCCAAGCCCGGCGAAGGCAGGGCGCTCATCGGGGCCCGCGAAACCTACAAGGAGGGCCGCATCCCGGTCAACGTCGACGGCGGCCTGCTCTCGAAGGGCCACCCGATCGGCGCGACCGGGGGCAGCCAGATCCGCACCATCGTGCTGCAGCTTCGCGGGGAAGCCGGCCCCATCCAGGTCGACAACCCGGAAATCGGCCTGGTCCACAACATCGGCGGGGTCGGGCTCTACGGCAACGTGACGATCCTCGGGCGCTGAAACAGCCCCGCGCCGCGCGGATGGGGTTCTTCAAGGAGACCGCAACATGCCAGACAAAAAGGAAGACGACCGCTTCAAGAAGTTCGGGACCGTGAGCTTCACGTCCCTCACCCGGACGAACGACTTCATCGACCATCTCGAACAGGGGAAAGTCGCCGGGACCCGCTGCCTGGACTGCGGCCAGCACTTCTTCCCGCCCCGGGCCGACTGCCACAAGTGCCTGACGAGCCGCATGGAGTGGTTCGAGGTCGCGGGGGCCGGAAAGCTCGTGAGCTACAGCAAGCTCGAGTACGGCCCCATGGGCTTCCAGGACGACGTCCCCTACGCGATCGCCCTCCTGGACTACGGCCCTTACAAGGTCTTCGGCCGGATCGCCCGCGAGGTTCCGGAGGCGGAGATCGCCGTCGGCATGGCGATGAAGACGGTCGCGAACCGGCTGCCGAACGGCCAACTGAACTACGTGTTCGTGAAAGCCTAAAGGGGAGGACATTCGCCATGGCCGATTTGAAATTCCTCAAGCTCGCGAAGGCCGACGGGGTGGCGCGCCTCACGCTCGCCCGCCCCAAGCACAACGTGCTCAACATCGAGATGATGCGGGAGCTGAACGCCGAGCTCGAAGCGCTTAAGGCCGACGCCGGCCTCAAGTGCGTGGTCATCGCCGGGGAGGGCCCGAGCTGGTGCGCGGGGGTCGAGGTCGCCGACCACAAGCCCGAACAGGTCGACGCCATGATCGCCACCTTCAACCGCATGCTCGAGCTGATCGAGGGCCAGGAGGTCCCGACCCTCGCCATGGTTCACGGCGCCTGCCTCGGCGGCGGCATGGAGGCCGCGATCGCCTGCGACATCGTCCTGGCCGGGAAGTCGGCCGCCTTCGGCCAGCCGGAGATCAAGCTGGGGTTCTTTCCCCCTTACGCCGCCATCCGGCTTCCCCGGCTGGTGGGCCCGGCCAAGGCGATCGAGATCTGCACCACGGGACGCCGCTACAGCGCCGAAGAGGCGCGGGCCATGGGGTTCGTGAGCGTCTGCGTCGAGGATGCGGCGCTCGCGGAGGCGACCGACAAGATGGTCCGGGAGATCCAGGCCGCCAGCCCGCTCATCCTGCGGCTGAACAAGCGCGCCGTCAAGCAGCACCTCGGGCTCGGCTTCGAGGCGGCGATGAAGGGGGTGAGCGACCTCTTTCTGAACACGCTGATGAAGACCGCGGACACGCTGGAGGGGATCGCCAGCTTCGAGGAGAAGCGCAAACCCGTCTGGAAAAACAGCTGAAGGGAGGCCGGATGTCCCAGATCAGCAAAGTCGGCGTCATCGGCGCCGGCAACATGGGCAGCGGGATCGTGCAGAAGCTCGCGCAGGAAGGGCTGCCGGTGGTGATGGTCGATCTGAAGCAGGAGTTCGTCCAACGCGGGATGGAGACGATCCGCCGGCTGCTCGAGGAGGGGGTCGCGCGCCGGCTCTTCACCCCGGAGCAGGTCGCGGCGACTCTCGCCCGGATCCAGGGCACGACGGACTTCCAGGCCGTGGCCGACGCCGATCTCGTGATCGAGGCGGTCTTCGAGGACCAGAAAGTCAAGCGCGACCTCTTCGCCGAGCTTGACCGGATCTGCGCGCCCAAGACCATCCTCGCCACCAACACCTCGAGCTTTTATGTGCGGGAGTTCGCCGAGAAGACCGGCCGCCCCGACCGCTTCATCGGCCTGCACTACTTCTATCACCCGGCCAAGAACCGGCTGCTCGAGGTGATCCCCCACGCCGGCACGAGCCCCGCGACGCTCGCCAAGGCGCTCGCCGCCGCCAAGCTCCACGGCAAGACCGCCATCGTGGTTAAGGACGCCCCGGGCTTCGCGGTGAACCGCTTCTTCGTCCCCTTCCTGAACGAGGCCGCGCGCATGCTGGCCGAGGGGATGGCGGACATCCCGACGATCGAGGAGGCGGCCAAGCGCGCCTTCAAGATCGGGATGGGGCCCTTCGAGCTGATGAACGTCACCGGGATTCCCATCGCCGTGCACTCCTCGGCGACCCTCGGCCGGGAGCTCGGCCCCTTCTACGCGACCGCCCCGGCCATGAAGGCCCAGATGGAGAAAAAGGCGAACTGGGACCTCTCCGGCCGCCCCGACGAGGCCAAGATCCCCCCGGTCGTCGAGCGCTTCTACGGCGTCTGCCTGGGGGTGGCCGCGGCCCTCGTGGACGAGGGGGTGGCCACCATCGAGGACACCGACCGCGGGGCGAAGATCGGCCTGCGCTGGGCGATGGGGCCCTTCGAGATCATGAACGCGATCGGCATCGAGCGCACCTACCGCGCGGTGGAGGCCCTCGGCCGCCGCCACCCCGATTTCAAGATGCCCGCCATTCTCGAAAAGCAGTTCCGCCTGGGGACGCCCTTCGCGTTCAATTTCGTCGACCTCGCGGTCGGCGACGGCATCGCCACCATCACGTTGAACCGGCCCGAGGCGATGAACGCGCTGAACGAAACCGTCGTCGACCAGCTCGCGGAGCGCTTCGCCCGCGCCGAGGCGGACCCGGCGGTCAAGGCGATCGTCTTCCAGGGGGCGGGCAAGGCGTTCGTCGCCGGCGCCGACATCCGCTACTTCGTCGAGAAGATCAAGGCCGGCCGCATCGCCGACATCGTCGCCTTCACCCGCCGCGGCCACGAGCTTTTCCTGCGGATCGAGGAATCGCCCAAGGTCACCATCGCGCTGCTCGACGGCCTGTCGATGGGCGGCGGCAGCGAGCTCGCCCTCGCCTGCCAGGCCATCGTGGCCACCCCGGCCGGCTCGATGGCCTTTCCCGAGACGGGGATCGGCATCTTCCCCGGGCTGGGCGGGATGCTGCGCCTGGCGCGCCACGTCGGCCCGGCGCTCGCCAAATACTTCGTCTTCACCGGGGCGACGCTGCGCGCCGCCGACGCCCAGGCGCTCGGGATCGTGAGCCGCCTGGTCGAGCCGGCGGGGGTCGATGCCGCCGTGGCCGAACTCGCCGCCGCGGGCCGGCCCGACAAATACCGGCCGCGGGAGCTCCCGCCCGCCTTCCAGGCCTTGGCCGCGCGCTTCGGCCCGGAGGAGGTCGCGGCCTGGCTCGCCGGCAAGGTGCCGGGGGGCCCGTCGGACGAGCAGACCGAGCGGATCGCCAAGGCGCTGCGCGCCAAGGCGCCGATCGCCCTCCGGATCGCCAACGCCATCATCGACCGCCAGGCCGGGGAGACGATGCTCGCGGCGGTCGAGACCGAGCTCGGCCGGCTGACGGAGATTTTCAGCACGCAGGACGCCCTCGAGGGGCTCGCATCGGTCGGCCGGAAGCGGCCGGAGTTCCGCGGGGCGTGATGACGGCCGACGCGGCGGCGGCAGAGCGGCTCGCCGGAGGTTGGGAAAAGCGCACGACCTGCGATGAGCCGCGCCTGACGGAGCTCTGCGCCCTCTACCGGGAGATCGGCTTCGAGGTGCGCCTCGAGCCTTTCGCGCCGGAGGGGACGACGGGTTGCGCCGCGTGCCATGCGGGCGCGCCGGGGCGTTGCCAAACCATTTACACTCGCAGGAGGGAGGTCGTGCCATGACGATGATATCCTGGAAGATGACCGCACCGAACAAGCCGCTTGAGCGCTTCGAATCCCCGCTGCCCCAGCCCGGCCCGGGCGAAGTCCGCCTGCGCGTCGTGGGCTGCGGCGTGTGCCACACCGACCTGGGCTTCCTGTACGACGGCGTGCGGGTCAAGTCGCCGCTGCCGCTCACCCTGGGCCACGAGATCAGCGGCATGGTCGAGGCGGTCGGCCCGGGCGCCGAGGCGTGGGCGGGCAAAGCGGTCCTCGTCCCGGCGGTCATGCCCTGCGGCGGCTGCGACGTCTGCCGGCGGGGCTTGGGCAACATCTGCGCGACGCAGAAAATGCCGGGAAACGACATCCCCGGGGGCTTCGCGAGCCACATCGTCGTCCCCGCGGCCCAGCTCTGCAACGTGCCGCTCGGCCCCGACGGCAAGCCCGCCGGCTCGTCCGGGGTGAGCCTCGCCGAAATCTCGGTCGTGGCCGACGCGCTGACGACGCCGTTCCAGGCGGTCAAGGAGTCGGGCCTCACGGCCGATGACACGGCGATCTTCATCGGGGTCGGCGGGGTCGGCGGCTACGGCGCCCAAATCGCCAAGGCCGCCGGGGCGATGACGATCGCCATCGACGTCGACCCGGCGAAGCTCGCCGCGATCGCCCCCTACGTGGACGTCACCTTCGACGCGAAGAGCATGCCCTTCAAGGATCTGCGCAAGGCGGTCTCGGACGCCGTCAAGGAAAAGGGCCGGCGGCGCACGGAGTGGAAGATCTTCGAAACCTCCGGCACGGCCGCCGGGCAGCAGACGGCCTTCGGCCTGCTCACCTTCGGGGCGGCGCTCGCGGTCGTGGGGTTCACGATGGACACCGTCGACATCCGGCTGTCGAACCTGATGGCCTTTCACGCCACCGCGCGCGGCAACTGGGGCTGCCTGCCCGAGCACTACCCGGCCGCGCTCGACCTCGTGCTCTCCGGGAAGGTGAAGATTTCGCCCTTCGTCAAGACCTTCCCGCTCGACCGGATCAACGAGGTTTTCGAAATGGTGCACCACCGCCAGATCCGCGAGCGGCCGATCATGACCCCGTAACCGGAAACCGGAAAACGGCCGGCGGCCCCGCCGCCGGCCGCCTTCAGAACGACTATCAGGGATGCCATCATGCACAAGCTCTTGACCGACAAGCCCGGTGAAAAAATGCTCCTGCTCGGCAACGAAGCGATCGCCCGCGGGGCGATCGAGGCGGGAGTCGCCTTCGCCAGCACCTACCCCGGCACCCCCTCCTCGGAGCTGTCGCTCAACTTCTTCCAGATCTCCCGGGAGAGCGACCTCTACTTCGAATACAGCACCAACGAAAAGGTCGCCATGGAGGTCTCCGCGGCGGCGGCCGCCTGCGGGGTCCGCAGCATGGTGGTCATGAAGCACGTCGGGCTCAACGTGGCCGCCGACGCCCTCATGACGCTCGCCTACGTCGGCGTGAAAGGCGGGATGGTGGTCCTGACCGCCGACGACCCGGCCATGTTCTCGAGCCAGAACGAGCAGGACAACCGCTACTACGCGAAGCTCTCGGGTCTGCCGATGCTCGAGCCCTCCTCGATCGACGAGGCGCGGGCGATCGTCGCCTACGCCTTCGATCTTTCCGAGACCCTCCAGGAGCCGGTGCTGCTGCGCACCACGACCCGCCTCAACCACTCCTCCGGGATCGTGACGCTCGGCGGGATCAAGCCGCGCGTGACGCAGGGCCGCTTCACCAAGGACCCGATGAACCTCGTCACGGTGCCGGCCGTCTCGCGCAAGCTGCATGTGAAGCTGCTCGAAAACCTCGCCAAGGCCCGGGAGCTCTCCGAGTCCTCGCCCTACAACCTTCTCGAGGGCGCCGGCCGCTGGGGGATCCTGTGCAGCGGGGTGAGCTACAACTACGTGAAGGACGCGGTCGCCGAGCTCGGCATCGCGGACCGGACGCGCGTGCTGCGCATCGGCTTCTCGCACCCCCTGCCCGCCGCGAAGATCGTCGCCTTCCTCGAGCCCTGCGAGAAGGTCCTCGTGGTCGAGGAGGGGGAGCCCTACCTGGAGGAGGCCGCCAAGGCCTTCGCGCAGGAGGCGGGCCTCACGCTGCCGATCCGCGGCAAGGCCCCGGAGCTCTTCTCGCGCCTTTACGAATACGACCCCGCCCTGGTGCGCCGGACCGTGGCGGCTTTCTTCGGGCTGCCCGTCGCGCCCTCCGCCCGGGTCGACCTCGCCGACGTCCCGCCGCTGCCGCAGCGGCCGCCGACGCTCTGCGCCGGCTGCTCGCACCGCGCCACCTACTACGAGGTGCGCCAGGCGGCCGCGGGGCTGGGGCTCGAGACCGTCTACCCGAGCGACATCGGCTGCTACACGCTCGGCGTCCTGCCGCCCCTCTCCATGGCCGACTACCTGATCTGCATGGGCTCCTCGACGGGGACGGCCGGGGGATTTTCGAAGGTGAGCGGCCGCAAGGTGGTCTCCTTCATCGGCGATTCGACCTTTTTCCACAGCGGCATCCCCGGGCTGATCAACGCCGTCTTCAACAACCACAACCTGACCCTGGTGATCCTCGACAACGGGACGACGGCCATGACCGGCCATCAACCTCACCCCGGGGTCGACATGCAGCAGCTCAACATGGAAGGGTTCGGCCGGGTCTCGATCGAAAACGTGGTGCGGGCGATCGGCGTCCCCCACGTCGCGGTGATCAAGCCCTACAAAGTCAAAAAGAGCATCGAGGCCATCCGCGAGGCGCTGAGCTTCCCGGGCGTCTCGGTGATCATCTCCCAGGAGCTCTGCGCGCTTTACGCGAACAGCCTCAAGCTGCCGCGGCGCAAGCCCTTCCACGTCAGCGACAAGTGCCGGAACCACCGCAACTGCCTGAACGACCTGGCCTGCCCGGCCTTCTACATCTGGAACGACCGCATCCGCATCGATGCGAACCTCTGCACGGGCTGCGCCCTCTGCGCCCAGATCTGCCCGGAGAACGCCATCCTGCCGGTGAAGGAGAAGACGGCCTAGAGCGCGTTCGCTCGGCGCGACGCCCGCAACCCGATACCCGACGCCAAACAAGGACATCATGGAGACCAAACGAATCGTCATCGTAGCGGTCGGCGGCCAGGGCAACCTCCTGGCTTCGAGCGTTCTCGGCGAGGCCGCCCTGCTCGCCGGGATCCCCATGCGCATGAGCGAGATCCACGGCATGGCCCAGCGCGGCGGCGTCGTCGAATCGGCGCTCGTCTTCGGCGATGCCGCGAGCACGCTGATCTCCGACGGCGAGGCCGACGTTCTGGTGGGCTTCGAACCGGCGGAGACCCTGCGCGCCCTCGGCAAGTGCAACGCACGCACGGTGGTGATCACCAACCTCGCGCCGCTCATGCCCTTCACGGTCAACATCGGCCTGGGGGTCTACCCGGACCTCAAGACGCTGCAGGAGCTGATCCGGGCGAAGACCGCCCGCCTGATCGCCTTCAACGCCGCCGAGCTCGCCAAGCAGGCGGGCAACGTGCTGGCGGTCAACATGGTGCTTCTCGGCGCGCTCATCCAGACGCAGGTGCTGCCGCTCTCCGTCGAGACGGTGAAGGCGGCCATGCGCCGCAAGACCAAAGCGGCTTTCCTGGAAACGAACCTCCGGGCCTTCGACCTGGGCTTTCAGGCGGCCCAGGACCGCTGACCCGGCAACCGCCGTTTCGATGGCGAACCGATCGATCGGGCGCGCCGCGGCGCACCCGCAGCCACATGGGGGAGGAGATCATCCATGGCGACCAAAGCCCGCGATGCCAAGAAAGAGACCAAGAGCTACTGGGACGAAAAATTCGAGACCATGCCGGTTCCCGAGCTGGAGAAGTTCCAGCTGCGCAAGCTCAAGGAGACGGTGGCCTGGGTCTACGAGCGCGTGCCCTTCTACCGCCGGCGCCTCGATGAGAAGGGGATCACCCCGAACGCGATCAAAAGTCTCGCCGACATCGCGAAGCTGCCGTTCACCGTCAAGACCGACCTGCGCGACAACTACCCCTTCGGGCTGTGCGCTGTCCCGCTGACCGAGGTCGTCCGGGTTCACGCCTCCTCGGGGACCACCGGCAAGCCGATCACCGGCCCCTACACGGCCGAGGACCTCGATCAATGGACCGAGTGCATGGCGCGCAACCTCTGGGCGGCCGGCGTGCGGCCCGGCGACATCGCCCAGAACGCCTACGGCCACGGCCTCTTCACCGGCGGGCTCGGCTTCCATCAGGGACTGAGCCGCCTGGGATGCGCCGTCGTGCCGACGAGCTCGGGCTTGACCGAGCGCCAGATCACCATCATGAAGGACTTCGGCGTGACCGCCCTGTTCTGCACCCCCTCCTATGCGCTCACCATCGCCGAGCGCGCCGAGGAGCTCAAGGTCGACCTGCGCGCGATGCCGCTGCGGGTCGGGGTCTTCGGCGCCGAGCCCTGGTCGACCGCCATGCGCGTGGAGATCGAGGAGCGCATGGGCATCAAGGCCCAGGAGGCCTACGGCTTGACCGAGCTCGGCGGCCCGGGGGTCGGCTTCGACTGCGTCGCCCAGAGCGGGATCCATCTCAACGAGGACCACTACCTCGCCGAGATCGTCGACCCCCAGACGCTCGAGCCGCTGCCGCTCGGCGAAAAGGGCGAGCTCGTCTTCACCTCGCTGCAGCGCCGCGCCATGCCGATGGTCCGCTACCGCACGAAGGACATCACGCGCCTTTACCGCGAAACGTGCCCCTGCGGGCGCACCTTCCTCAAGATGGACAAGATTTTCGGGCGCTCCGACGACATGCTCATCATCAGCGGGGTGAACGTCTTCCCCTCGCAGATCGAGTCGCTGCTCCTCGAGATCCCCGAGGTCGAGCCGCAGTACCGGCTGGTGGTGCGCAAGAAAGGCTACCTCGATCAGCTGACGATCCAGGTCGAGGGCAAGAAGGAGGTCTACGACGCCGGGCCGGAGAAGCGGCTGGAGGTCGGCGCCAAGGTGTCGGCCCACATCAAGGGCATGATGGGCATCGGCGTCGATGTCGAAATGGTCGAGCCCAAGTTCATCACCCGCAGCGAGGGCAAGGCCCTGCGCGTGGTGGACGAGCGGCCCAAGCACCTGCGCTGAACCCGGAGGCCCCTGCGGAGGACGCCATGGCCGATCCGTCGGACTTCTCCCCCCGCCGCTTCGCCGTCGTCGGCGCCGGGCCGGTGGGCTGCATCGTGGCCGCCTTTCTCGCCCGGGGCGGCTTCGAGGTCACCCTGTGCGACGTCATCCCCGAGCTGCTCGCCCCGGCGATCGACCCCGGCATCCGCCTCACCGGGGCGGTCGAGATGCAGCAGAAGGTCGCCCGCACCTGCACGGCGGTCGACGATCTCGCGGCGATCGACCCCGAGGTGATCTTCGTGACCGTCAAGGCGAACGCCCTGCCGCTCATCGCCTCGGCCATCGAAGGCTTCCTGCGGCCGGGGATGGCCGTCGTGAGCTGGCAGAACGGGATCGACACCGAGCTCGAGCTCGCGAAGGTCCTCGGGCGCGCCGCGGTGATGCGCGCCGTCGTGAACTACGGCTGCGGCCTGGTGGCGCCCGGCCACGTGCGCCTGCCCTTCCACCACCCGCCGCACTTCCTTCAGGAGCTCGACCGCGAGGCCGCCCCGGCGGCGGTCGCCATCGCCCGGGCGCTCACGGGCTGCGGGCTGCCGACCGAGCACACGACCCAGATCGTCTCGATGGTCTGGCGCAAGACGGTCATGAACGCCTCGATGAACCCGGTCTGCGCCGTGACCGGCCTGACGATGTCGCGGGCGATGAGCGACCCGATCGTCTTCCAGATCGTCGAGGCGCTCGTCAAGGAGTGCATCCGCGTCGCACGGGCGAACGAGATCGCCCTCGGCTGGGACTACCACGTGCAGGCCATGGACTACATGCGCCACGCCGGCGACCACAAGCCCTCGATGCTGATGGACGTCGAGGCCGGCCGGCTGACGGAGATCGATTACATCAACGGCAAGTTCGTCGAATACGGGGAGCGGGCCGGTGTCGAGACCCCCTTCAACCGCACGCTGCGGGCGCTCGTCAAGGGCATCGAATCGACCATCGCCCGGCGCAAGGTCCAGCCGACATGACGGCGGCCCGCCCCGGGATGCGAGGTGACGGCCCATGAGCTCCGGCCCCCTCTACGTCGGTGTGGACGTCGGCGCCTCGCGCACCAAGGTCGCCGTGCTCGACGCCGGGCGGCGCCTGATCGGATGGGCCGTGCAGAAGTCCGGCACGGACTTCGCGGCCACCGCCGACCAGTGCCTCGCCCAGTCGCTCGAGATGGCCGGGGCCGCGGTCGGCGACATCGCCGGGGTCGTGTCGACCGGCTACGGCCGCAAGAACGTCGCCTACTCCCGTGAGACGCGCACCGAGATCGGCTGCCACGCGAGCGGGTGCTACTACTACTTCCCGCTGGCGATCACCATCATCGACATCGGCGGCCAGGACAACAAGGTGATCAAGCTCGACGAGCGCGGCCGGCGCCTGAGCTTCAAGATGAACCGCAAGTGCGCCGCCGGCACGGGGGCCTTTCTCGAGGAGATGTCGGCGCGCCTCGACATCCCCCTCGAGCGCATGAACGCGCTCGCGGAGGCCTCGACGGACATGGTCAAGCTCGGAAGCTTCTGCACCGTCTTCTCGGCCACCGAGGTGCTCGAAAACATCCGCCACGGAAAGCGCATCGAGGACATCGTCAAGGGGGTCTTCTTTTCGGTCGCCAAGCGGGTGCTCGAAATGGACGCCCTCACCCGGGAGGTCGTCATGACCGGCGGGGTGGTCGCCCACAATCCCTATCTCGTGGAGATGACCGCCGAGCTGATCGGGCGCCCCATCCGCGTGCCCGAAAAGCCGCAGTTCACCGGGGCGATCGGGGCGGCGCTCTATGCCATGAGCAACCAATCGGAGTGACCCCGCCAGCCGGGGGGCGCTTCAATCCAACACGACGGGAGATGTCAGACACATGCCGGAAGAAAAAAAAGCACCACGGAAGAAAATCGCCGCCGCGGCGGACGTCAACAACTTCATGCGCGACTACTACCTGGAGCTCGACGCCGCGGTCCAAAGCGGCTCCCCCAAGGTGGCCTGGTGCACGAGCGTCGGGCCGGCGGAGATCCTGCGGGCCTTCGGCTTCGCGGTCTATTTCCCGGAGACCCACTCGGCCATGCTGGGGGCGACGCGCATGGCGACCGATTTCATCCCCGAGGCGAACGCGCTCGGCTACTCGCCCGACATCTGCTCCTACCTCACCGCCGACATCGGCGCGTTCCTGCGGGGGGTGACCCCGCTCGAGAAAGCCTTCAACATCAAACGCATCCCCCGCCCGGACGTCCTCGTCTTCAACACGAACCAGTGCCGCGACGTGCAGGACTGGTTCAACTGGTACGGGGAGAAGTTCGATGCGCCGGTCCTCGGCGTGCACACCTACCGCGGGGTGAGCGAGGTCACCGAGAAGCACATCATTTCGATCGCCCGGCAGCTCGAGGCCCTCGTGCCCCCGCTCGAGAAGATCGCCGGAAAGGCCTTCCGGCTGGAGGACTTGAAGCGCAGCGTCGCGCTCTCGCGCGAATGCTCCGAGCTGTGGAAGAAAATCCTGGACACCGCCGCCGCGAAGCCCTCGCCCATCACCTTCTTCGACGGCACCACCCTCATGGGCCCGGCGGTCGTCGGCCGCGGCACGCCGCAGGCGATCGCGGTCTACCGCAAGCTGCTCGCCGAGCTCGAGGAGCGCGTGCGGCGCGGCGAGGGTGCGGTCGATGACGAGAAGTTCCGCATCTACTGGGACGGCATGCCCGTCTGGGGCCGGCTGAGCGCGCACTCCCAGCTCTTCGCCTCGCTCCACGCGAACGTGCTCGCCTCGACCTACTGCAACAGCTGGATCTTCTCGGCCCTCGACCCCGAGGACCCCTTCAACAGCATGGCCCGGGCCTACACCGAGCTCTTCATCGTGCGCGCCGACGAGGCCAAGGAGAGCTACATCCGCCGCATGCTCGAGTTCTTCCAGGTGGACGGCGTCATCTACCACGACGCCAAGACCTGCCCGAACAACTCCAACTGCCGCTACGGCATGCCCCAGCGGCTGGAGAAGCTGACCGGCATCCCGAGCCTCACGATCAACGGCGACTTGAACGACCTGCGGCTGATCTCCGACGAGCAGACCAAGACCAACGTCGAGGCCTTCATCGAGCAGCTGCAGGAGCGCCGGGCGTAAAGACCGTAACCTTTCACGCGACCCAGATCAGGAGCGGCACATGCTCAATTCCCTCTTCCGGCCCAAGTCGGTGGCCGTCATCGGGGCCTCCACGAAAGAGCTTTCCATCGGAAACCGCGTCATCCGGAACCTGATCGACTTCGGCTTCCGGGGCGCAATCTACCCCATCAACCCCAGCGCGGCCGAGATCCGCGGGCTCAAAGCCTACCCGTCGATCCTGGAGTGCCCGGAGGGGATCGACGTCGTCCACATGGTCATCCCCGCCAAGCTCGTGCCCCAGGCGGTCGAGGAGTGCGGCCGCCAGAAGGTGAAGAACATCATCATCAACTCCGGCGGCTTCGCCGAGACCGGCGCCGAGGGGGCGGCGATCGAGAAGGACTTCCTCGCGCGCGCCAAGAAGTACGGGATCCGCATCCTGGGGCCCAACTGCCAGGGGGTGATCAACACCGATCCCGAGATCCGGGCCTACTGCAACTTCACCTTCACCAAGCCCGACCCGGGCTTCATCTCGATCGTCGCGCTGAGCGGCGGGGTCGCCGAGGTGATCCACCAGGCCTTCGCCCAGATGGGGGTGGGCACGCGCATCTACGCCTCGAACGGCAACGCCGTCGACGTGACCATCCCGGAGATCATGCAGTACCTGGGCGAGGACGAGGGCACGCGCGTCATCGTCACCTACGTGGAGGGGCTGCGCGACCCGGCGAACTTCCTCAAAACGGCCACCGCGGTCGCGGCGAAGAAGCCGATCCTCGCCATGAAGGCCGGCCGCACGCGCGAGGGGGCCAAGGCGGCCGCCTCGCACACCGGCGGCCTCGCCAAGGAGGACATCGCCACCGACTTGATCTTCAAAAAGGCCGGGGTCCTCTCCTTCCGCGACGAGGGGCACCTGATCCAGGCCGCGGCGGCCTTTGCGACCCAGCCGATCCCGAAGGGCAACCGCATCGGCGTCATCACCAACACCGGCGGCCCGGCGGTCATCGCGACCGATGTCCTGGTCGGCGCCGGCTGCACCCTGCCGCCGCTCGCGGAGGCGACCCGGGCGCGCCTCAAGGCGGCGCTCTACCCCGAGGCCTCGATCGGCAACCCCGTCGACGTGCTGGCGACCGGCACCGCGGCCCACTACCGCGCCTGCCTGGACGCCATGATGGACGACGAGGGCTTCGACGGCGTCTTCATCAACTTCGTGACCCCCTTCTTCGTGGACAACGAAAGCATCGCGCGCGAGATCGTCGCGGTCAACCGCGAGCGCCGCAAGCCCATGGTCTGCAACCTGATGACCGACCGCCAGCAGTGGGCCGAGGTCGTGCGCATCCTGCGCGAGGGCGGGGTGCCGTGCTACAGCCTGCCGGGGGAGGCCGCCCGCGCCATGGCCGCTCTGGTGGACTACCAGAAGCTTCGGCGCCGGGAGGCCGGCGCGCCCGCATCCTTTCCCGGCGCGGCCAAGGCCCGCGCGGCCGGCATCATCGCCCAGGCCCGCTCGCAGGGCCGCAGCGACCTCTCCGCCGCCGAGGTCTACGGGATCCTCGAGGCCTACGGCATCCCCGCCGCCGACTGGCGGATCGCCGCCGATGCGGCCGAGGCCGAGAAGGCCGCCGCGGAGATCGGGTTTCCGGTGGTGGTCAAGGCCGACGCCGCCAGCGTGGTCCACAAGAGCGACCTCGGCGGGGTCGCGCTGAACCTCGCCGACGCCGCGGCGGTGCGCGCGGCCTGCGACGGGATGCGCCGGGCGATCACCGCCGCGGACCTGAGGTTTTTCGTGCAGCGCTACATTGCCGGCGGGCTCGAGCTCATCATGGGGGCCAAAGCCGAGGAGGGGCTGGGCCACGCCGTGATGTTCGGCCTGGGGGGGGTCTATGTCGAGGTGATGAAGGACGTCGTCTTCGGCCTGACCCCGGTGACCGACGCCGAGGCGCGCGAGATGCTCGCCGCCATCCAGATGGCGCCGCTGCTCGCCGGGGTGCGGGGCCGCCCGGGCGTCGACCGCGAGGCGCTCGTCGACATGATCCAGCGCCTCTCCCAGCTCCTGGGCGACCTGCCCGGGATCGCGGAGATGGACCTCAACCCGGTTCTGGCCTTCGAGGACCGCGCGGTCGTCGTCGACGCGCGGATACGTCTGGCGGAAGCCAAGGCGTGATCGCGGGGACGGCGGACTGCGCTTGACGGAGGGGGGCAGACGCCCCCCCAAGGAGAGGAAGATGGCCGCCTGGCTCAATCTGGGGCAGATCCTCAAGGTGAACGCCCGGAAGTTTCCGCACACCGTGGCGCTCAAGGACGCCGAACGGCAGCTCACCTACCCCGAGCTGAACCGCCGGGTCAACCGGCTCGCCCACAGCCTGCTCGGGCTGGGGTTGAAGAAGGGCGACAAGCTCGCGGTCCTGCTCGAGAACAGCATCGAGATCGTCGAGCTCTTTCTCGCCACCGCCAAGACCGGGATCGTCATCGTCCCGATCAATTTCCGCCTGACGGCGGCCGAGGTCGCCTACATCGCCGGGAACGCCGACGCGCGGGCCTTCTTCGTCCACGACGAGTTCGCCGGCACCGTCGACCCGGTGCGCGCCGAGCTCGCCGGGATCCCCCCCGACCATTTCGTCATGGTCGGCGCCCCCGCCGCCGGCTACCGCGGCTACGAGGAGTTCATCGCCGCCGCCCCCGAGGCCGAGCCCGACGCCGAGGTCCTCCCGGAGGACCCCTGGATCCTGATCTACACTTCGGGCACGACCGGAAAGCCCAAGGGCGTGGTGCGCACCCACGAGTCCCACATCGCCTTCTACCTCATCAACGCGGTCGACTTCGGCTTCAACGAGCACGACATCTGCCTGAACGTCATGCCGCTGTGCCACATCAACTCGACCTTCTTCACCTTCACCTTCACCTACATCGGGGGCTCGGTCTACATCCACCCGGCGCGCTCCTTCCGCGCCGAGGAGATCCTCGCGATCATCGCGCGCGAGCGGATCACCTTCATCTCCCTGATCCCGACCCACTACAACCTGATCCTCAGCGTGCCCCCCGAGGCGCGGGGCCACGATGTCTCCTCGATCCGCAAGCTTTTGTGCTCATCGGCCCCCGTGCGCCAGAGCATGAAGCTCGCCATCATGGAGTTTTTTCCCGGGGTGGAGCTCTACGAGGCCTACGGCTCGACCGAGGCCGGGATCGTGACCGTGCTCAAGCCCGAGTACCAGCTGAAGAAGCTTGGCTCGATCGGCTTCGAGTCCCTCGGAACCGAATGCGTCAAGATCCTCGACGAGGCGGGCCGCGAGCTTCCGGTCGGCGAGGTCGGCGAAATCCACTCGCGCGGCCCCATGCTCTTCAAGGAGTATTACAAGCTGCCGGATAAGACCGCCGCGGCGTTCAAGGGCGGCTGGTTCTCGGCCGGGGACCTCGGCCGGATGGACGCGGACGGGTTTTTCCACATCGTCGACCGCAAGGACAACATGATCATCACCGGCGGCGAGCACGTCTATCCGAGCGAGGTCGAGGAGGCCGTCGGCAGCCTCGAGTGCGTCTTCGACTGCGCGGTGGTCGGGCTGCCCGACGCGAAGTGGGGCGAGAAGGTCGCCGCGGTCGTCATCCCCCGCCCCGGGGTCGAGCCTTCCGCCATCACCGAGGCCGAAATCCTCGAATGCTGCCGCACGAAGCTCGCCGGCTACAAGCGGCCCAAGGAGATCATTTTCATCGCGCCGGAGGAGATGCCGCGCACCCCGACCGGAAAGATCCTCCACCGCCGCCTGCGCGAAAAATTCCGCACCGAAAAGAAGTGAGGCCGATCACGCAACCCCTTCAAAGAGGAGATTCCCGACGATGCTGACCAAGGCCTACATCCCCTACAAAGGCTATTACAGCTCCCCCTTCGCCCGCTGGCAGGGCAGCATGGCGAACGAGCACGCGATCGTGCTCGCCGCGGAGACCGCCAAGCGCTGGCTCGCCGAAAAACGGATCGACCCCAAGGTGTTCGACTACCTCTACCTCGGGCTGACGGTGCACCAGCCGCACGGCTTCTACGGCGGGCCGTGGGCCGCCGCCATGATGGGGGCCCCGGGGATCCCCGGCCTGTGGGTCAGCCAGGCGTGTTCGACCTCCACCGTGGCGGTCTTTTCGGCCGCCGTGGGGGTTGAAACCGGGCTGTTCGCCACCCCGATCTGCCTGATGACCGACCGCTGCTCGAACGGCCCCCACGCCGTCTGGCCGAACCCCGCCGGCCCCGGCGGCCAGGTCATATCCGAAAACTGGCTGATGGACAACTTCAACCGCGACCCGTACGCCGGCGAGGCGATGATCAAGACCGCCGAGAACGTCGCCAAGGAGGCCGGCATCACGCGCCAGGAGTGCGACGCGGTGACGCTCCACCGCTACCACCAGTACCAGGACGCGCTCAAGAACGACCGCGAGTTCCAGAAGCGCTACATGGTCCCCGTCATGATCCGCAAGTCGAAGAAGGAGACCCTCATGCTCGACGCGGACGAGGGCGTCATGCACACGACCGCCGAGGGCCTGGCGGGCCTGAAACCGGTGCTCCCCGACGGGGTGCACACGTTCGGCGCCCAGACCCATCCGGCCGACGGCCACTGCGCCCTCATCGTGGCGACGCGCGACAAGGCCCGGTCGCTCAGCGCCGACCCCTCCGTCGAGATCCAGGTGCTCTCCTACGGCTACGCCCGGGTCAAGCCGGCCTTCATGGCCGCGGCGGTCCACCCCGCGGCCCAGATGGCCCTCGACCGGGCCGGGATCGGCGCCAAGGCGGTGGCCGCGATCAAGACCCACAACCCGTTTGCGGCGAACGACCTCTTTCTCGCGAAGAAGCTCGGGATCGACGTCATGGGGATGAACAACTACGGCTCCTCCCTGATCTACGGCCACCCGCAGGGCCCGACGGGCGGCCGGCTCATCATCGAAGGGATCGAGGAGGTCGTGATGAAGGGCGGCGGGTATCTGCTTTTCGCCGGCTGCGCCGCCGGCGACACGGCGGCCGCCATGGTGCTCAAGGTCGGCTGAGCGCCGCCGGCGGGACGGCGGCCGCCGCCGCCCGCCGCTCCGGGGGGCCGCGGGGATCTCCCGCGGCCCCCGTTTTCAATTGTGCGCCGCGCTTCCGGCGGGTATAATCCGTTTGCAGTCCACCTTCACGGAGGCGCGCGCATGCACCTCGGGGAGATCGATCCGCGCGGCGGGACGGGCCGGCTGCCGGAGAGCATCGTCTCGCCGGTCGACCGGGCCGAAATGGTGCTCGTGCCCGAAGGCCCCTTCACGATGGGGATCACCACCGAGGAGCTCCAGCACCTCTGGCTCCTCGACCAGCGGCAGAACCCGGTGTTCGCGACCGAGACCCCCGCCCGCCAGGTGACGCTCGGCCCCTACTACATCGACCGCACCCCGGTGACGAACCACCAGTACCGCCGCTTCATCGACGCCACCGGCCACCGCAAGCCGCCGCTGATCGACCACCCCGACTGGGGGCACCCGATGCAGCCGGTCGTCTTCGTCGGCTGGAACGACGCGCGCGCGTACGCGCGCTGGGCCGGAAAGACCCTGCCGACCGAGGCCCAGTGGGAGAAGGCCGGCCGCGGGACCGACGGCCGCTGGTGGGCCTGGGGGCACGTGTTCGAGCCCGGCCGCTGCAATTCCCGCGAGACCGGGCGGGGGCGCACCACCGAGATCGGCCTGTTCCACAACGGGACCAGCCCCTACGGGTGCTACGACATGTGCGGCAACGTCTGGGAAATGTGCGAGGGGGCCTGGATCGAGGACTACCCGCCGATGCGCGGCGGATGCTTCCTCGGGGCGGCGACTTTCGTGCGCGTCACCTGCCGCTGGACCCCGGAGGACCCGGAGGACGGGGCGCACTGGCTGGGCTTCCGCTGCGTTACGAACCTCGCCGCAGGCCATTGAACCCGATGGAGGACCCGCCGCCATGACCCGGGAAAAAGCCCGCCTCGCGCCGGGGCTCGCCGGCATCCAGCCCTCGCAGATCCGCGCGATCGCCGACCTCGCTTTCGGGATGCCGGGAGTTCTCGCGCTGCACTTCGGCGAGTCCGACCGGCCGACCCCGGACTTCATCAAGGCGGCCGCCGTGCGGGCGCTCGCGGAGGGGTGCACGTTCTACACCGAGAACATCGGCATGCCGGGGCTGCGCCGGGCGATCGCCGCCCAGACCGCCGCGATCCACGGCGTCGATCTCGACCCGGCCGCCGAGGTGCTCGTGACCGCCTCCGGCGTCCAGGCGCTGAACGTCGCCATCCGCTGCACGCTCGACCCGGGCGACGAGGCGGTCGTGCTCACGCCGAACTGGCCGAACGCCACCGCCATCGTGGCCCTCTACGGCGGGGTCCCGCGCGAGGTGCCGATGGCCTGGGAAGGCCGCCGCTACACCCCGGATCTCGCCGCGATCGAGGCGGCGCTCTCCTCCCGCACGCGGCTGCTCGTCTACGCCTCCCCCTCGAACCCCCTGGGCTGGGTGGCGCGCGCGGAGGAGCAGGCGGCGCTGCTCGATCTCTGCCGCCGCCGCGGGATCTGGCTGCTCGCCGACGAGGTCTACGAGCGCATCTACTTCGACGGCCCGGCGGCGCCGTCCATCCTGCGCCGCTGCGCACGCGACGATGCCGTGATCGTGGTCCAGTCCTTCTCGAAAACCTACTGCATGACCGGCTGGCGCTTGGGCTGGCTCGCCTCCCGGCGCGACCTGGTCCTCAAGGCGGCGCAGCTGAACGAGTTCATCGTTTCCCACGCCCCGTCCATGCTGCAGCGCGCCGGGGAGGCCGCGCTCGCCCACGGCGAGCCCTTCGTGGCCGAGATGGCGGCCGCCTTGAAAACCCGCGTCGCCTGGTGCCACGCGGCGCTCGCGGCCATGCCCGGGGTCGATGTCGCCGCCCCGGAGGGGTCGTTCTACCTCTTCCCGCGCATCCGCGGCCTGTCGGACTCCTTCGGGTTCGCCCGCGCCCTTCTCGCCGAGACGCGCGTCGCGGTCGCCCCCGGCTCGGCCTTCGGAGCCGGCGGCGAGGGGGCCGTCCGCATCTGCTGCGCCGCCGACCCCGCGGTGCTCGAGCCCGCCATGGAACGCCTGCGCCGCTTTCTCGAAAAGCGCGCGCCGCGCTGACGGAGCGCCTCCTCCCCCCGTCCCCACCCCCCCGCCGCGGCGGCCCGCAGCGCGCCGCTGCCTTCGGCATCTTATTTGCATGATAATTTCCTGCCCGCGGCGTCGACCCCGCCGGCGGCGGAGGATGGATGAAGAAGCGGATCGGCGACATTCTGGTGGAGATGGGCTTTCTCGACCACGACCAGCTCGAGATGGCGCTCGTCGAAACGAAGAAGACCGGCGCCATGCTCGGCGACGTGCTGCGGCGGCTGGACTGGATCACCGAGGAGGCCCTGCAGATGGCGATCGCGGTGCAGAGCGGCGCCCGGATTCTGGATGTGAGCCGCACGGCGATCGACGCCGAGCTGCCCGCGGTGGTTCCCGCCGAGGTCGCCTGCGAAACCGGGGTGGTGCCGTTCGCCGTCGAAGCGGGCACGCTCAAGGTGGCGACCACCAACCCGTTCGACGTCATCGCCCGGGACAAGCTCGAGCGCCTGACCGGCCTGCGCGTCGCGACCTACATCGCCCCGAAATCCTGGATCGCCAAGGCGACGGACCTCTACATCCAGTCCGCCAAAACGATCGACGAGGAGATCGAGAGCATCACCTACCGGCGCGACGGCCAGACGGCCCTGAAGGAGGACCAGATCGTTCGGCTCTCCGCGCTGCTGGTCGAAAAGGGCAACCTCCTCGGGGCGAGCGACCTGCACATCGTCCCCGACACGAACCTCGTGCGCGTCTACTACCGCATCGACGGCGTGCTTCAGCAGAAGCACCTCTTCGCCAAAGTCTTCCAGCAGCCGCTCGCCGCCCGCTTCAAGATCATGGCCGACATGGACATCGCCAACCCCAATATCCCCCACGACGGCCGGATCCGCTACCACGGGCGCGGCGGCGAGTTCGACATCCGCGTCTCGACCTTTCCGACCCACCTGGGGGAAACCGTCGTCATGCGCCTGCTGATCCACAACCAGCTCGCCAGCGACATCCAGGAGCTCGGGTTCGAGCCGGAGGACCTCGCCGTCTTCGAGGAGGCCATCCGCCGGCCCCACGGCCTGATCCTCTCCACCGGCCCCACGGGGTCGGGCAAAACGACGACGCTCTACTGCGCCCTGATGGCCGTCAAGGGCCCCCACCTGAACGCCATGACCGTCGAGGACCCCATCGAGTACGTCATTCCGACCATCCGCCAGACGGCCGTAAACCCCAAGGCCGGCCTGAACTTCAGCAATGCCCTGAGATCCGCGCTGCGCCAGGACCCGGACGTCATCTTGGTCGGAGAGATCCGGGACAAGGAGACCGCCGACCTCGCCATGCAGGCCTCGCTCACCGGCCACCTGGTCCTCTCCACGCTGCACACGAACGACGCCGCATCGGCCATCGGCCGGCTGCTCGACATCGGCGTGAACGCCGGGATCCTCGCCTCGGCCCTCTCCATGGTGATCGCCCAGCGCCTGCTTCGCCGCCTCTGCCGGCGGTGCCGCCGGATGGCGCCGCCCGCGGCGCGGGAGGCCGCGCTCTTCGAAAAAAAGAGCCTGCCGCCGCCGCCGGAAATCGGCCATCCGGTCGGCTGCGCGAGCTGCTACCAATCCGGATACCGCGGCCGCACCGGGGTCTACGAGGTGATCCGGGTCGACCGCGAGATCGCCCGGCTCGTCTTCAGCCAATCGCTCAGCAGCGACATCAAGGACGCCGCCGTCCGCTCCGGAACCGCCCTCATGTTCACCCAGGCGTTGAAAAAGGTGGCGCGGGCGGAGACCTCGCTGGCCGAGGTCGAGCGGGTGATCATCGACCATGAGTAGCTACCAGTACAAGGCGATCGACGCCGACGGGCGCGTCGTCCGGGGGGTCCTGCCGGCCGTTGCCGAAGGGGAGATCGAGCGGGAGCTCGAGCGCCGCGGGCTTTTCCTGATCGAGAGCCGCCCGCGGCCGGCGCCGCTCCGCTCGCGGCTCTTCGCACGGCAGACCGTCGCCCCCCGGATGCTGATCGAGTTCTACCACCGCTTCGCCCAGACGATCGAGATCGGCTACCCGATCGTCGCCGGGCTCGAGGAGATCGCGCGTTACATGCCCTCCGCGGCCCTGCGGCGGATCATCGGCGAGATCCGCTTCGCGATCGAGGGGGGCGCAAGCCTGGTCGAGGCCATGGGCCGGCACCCGCGCGTCTTCCAGCCGCTCGATGCCGCCATGGTCGGCATGGGGGAGCGCGCCGGCATCCTGCCCGACACGCTGAAGGACCTGGCCGCCTTCCACGAATGGCGCGTGGAGCTCCGCGCGCTGCTCGTGCGCACCCTGCTCTATCCGGCGGTCGTCTGCGCGGCCATCGTGGCGGTGGTCGGCGTGTGGGTCGGCTACGTGCTGCCGCAGATGGCGGAGGTCCTCCGGGAGCTCGGAAGCCCCCTGCCGCTCGCCACCGAGCTGATCCTGGAAGCGAGCCGGCTCGCCCGCGATCAGGGGGGGTGGCTGCTCGGGCTCCTGCTCGCGCTCGTCCTCGCCGGGGTCCTCCGGCATCGCTCGCCCGCCGGGCGCATCCTCCTCCACCGCCGGCTCTTGAAGCTGCCGCTGTTCGGCCGGATCCTGAACCACATCGCGCTCGCGCGGCTCGGCCGCCATTTCGCCGCCATGCTGGGGGCCGGCATGAACATCAACGCGGTCTTTCAGCTGCTCGCCGAACGCATCCTCGGCAACCGCTACCTGGAAGCCTGCCTGCGGGAGGCGCACCGCAACATCCAGAGCGGCGAGCCGATCGCGGAGAGCTTCGAGCGGACCGGCGGCTTTCCGCCGCTTCTGATCGGGGCGATCCGCCACGGGGAGAAGACGGGCACGCTGGAGGAGGCCTTCCGCCGCATGGGCGCGGCCTACGACCGGGAGGTCAAGCGGGCCGTCGACACGCTGACCAAATCGATCGAGCCCGTCGCGATTCTCGCCCTGGGGGGGGTGTTCGGCATCATCGCGCTCTCGATCCTGCTGCCGCTCTACGACGTCATGGGCGGCTTGGGCAAAGCCTACTGAGCCGCGCGCGGTTCAGGGCAGGGTGACGGTCAGGCCGCGGCCGGCAAGCGCGAGCGGGGTGGGCGGGGTGGAGGCGAGGATGGCGCCGGAGCCTCCCGGGCCGCTGCGCAGCTCGATCGCCGCCCCCGAGAGCACGGAGTAGGTCCGCGCCCCCCCGGCCGGCACCGACCCCAGGTCGACCCCCTGCCCGCTGTCATGGACGTAGGCGGTCGACCCCGAGTGGTTGTTGACGGCGATCGAGAGGTATTCGCAGAGGGCGGCGAAAAGCTCGTTGCCGCCGGTGTAGACCACCAGGTCGTCGAACGCCGCCGCCGGCGGGTGCCGCAGGTAATTCGGCTGGCCGTCGGTGTTGTCGCCCTGGTGGGTGCCGGTCGCCAGCCGGTCGAAGGCGTTGCCGTCGTTATCGGCGTCCAGGGGACCGGCGCCGACCAGGATCGCGGCGACCGGCTGCGCGGCCGCGGTCCCGTCGGCGTCGACCACCAGCGGCGCGCCGCTCAGCCCCGCCCGCAGGGCCGCGCACCCCTGCGGCCGGCCGAGGCCGAGATTCGCGTTGAGCGCGTAGCGCAGCCCCCGCTTGTAGGGGTCGCGCGGGGCGACCTGCAGGGTCGCGTGGGGCAGCAGGCCCCCCGCCGCTCCGCTGTTCTCGACCCCGTCCCCGTCGGTGTCCGCCCACGGCAGCCGGCCGGTGCGCTCCGCGTAGCCGAGAAGCGCCTGTCGGGCGTCCTGGAGATAGGCGGCCGCCTCGCCGCGGGCCCTGCGCTCCGTCAGCACGCGCATCAGGGAGACCCCGCCGCCGGCGAGCAGCCCGATGATGACCAGAACCACCGCGATCTCGATCAGGGTGAACCCCCGCTGGGATCCGCCGGGTTCGAGTCGGCCGGGGCGCATGGGAGCGGTGTTCACGCCGTCGAGGCCGGGGATCGTCAGAAAAGCATGTAGAGCGTGCCCACGTTCGTCCCCAGGGTGTAGGCCGCGCTCGCGCTGATCGACCCGGTCTGGTAGTTGCCGTCGTCGAACTTGGTGTCCAGCTCCAGGCAGACATCCGCCGGCAGGTTGAAGAAGCGCACGTAGTGCGAAGCCGGGGTCGCCGCACCGGGGGGGTTGTCCCACTGGATATCCATGTTGCCGCCGAAGGCGTGCTTCGGAAGGTCGGAGGTGCCGTTGTAGGTGCCGGAGATCAGCCCGGCCAGGCTGAGGTCGCGATAGACCTCAAAGCGCTCGGCCGCATCGATCATGCCGTTCGTGTTCCCGGCCCCGTCGCCGCCGCCCGCCGGGACGCTCGGCAGGTTCTCGTCCCCGGGGTAGACGCCGAACTTGTCGTAGAAGGTCATCACCGCCGCGCGCATTTCGTCGGCCTGCTTGGCGACCCGCTTGACCTTGGCGTTCTGGATCATGGCCTGCCCCTTGAGCACGCCCCCGACCAGAAGCCCGATGATGACCAGCACGATGGCGATCTCGACGAGGGTGAAGCCTCTCTGGTCGGCGTGACTCCGCTGGCGATGCGTCGGCATGGGGTTCTCCTTCCCTGAAATGAAATCGGTTTTCTCTCCGGTAGGGATATCGGCCGTCGGGCGCCGAACTTTAGCCGGCTTCGCGGCGGCGCTCCGCTCAGAGGGGGTCCTTGACGTAGGGAGTGAGCAGGATGACGAGCTCCACGCTCTCCTCGGAGGTGTCCGCGTGCTTGAAGAGCTTGCCGATGACGGGAAGCTCGCCCAGGACCGGAAGCCCCTCGTGGTTGATCTTGCGGATCTTGCTGATCAGGCCGGCCAGCACGACCGTCTGCCCCCCCTGGACCCGGACGGTGGTCGCGAGCTCCTGCAGGTCGATCACCGGGTTCAAAATCGTCTGATCGGCGTCGATCCCGGCGGTGGGGATCTGGATGGGGACCTCGCGCTGGATCCGGGTCAGCGTGGGGACGATGTGCAGCGTCACCGCGCCGCTGGCGGATATGAGCGGCGTGATGCCGAGCTGCAGCCCGAGGAGCGCGCGCTTGATCGAGGTGCCGATCGTGACGAAGCCTTTGTCGAGGTCGCGGTCGACGCCGTCGATGTCGCTGTAGGGGTACTGCGAGCCGACGGTCAAGACGGCCGACTGGCGGTTGATCACGGAGATGTGCGGATTGGCGAGCACCGAGACGTCCCCCTGGGTCCGCAGGAAATCGAGGACCGCCGCGAAGCGCGACACGTTGCTCTTGGCGATCAGGCCGTCGCTGTTGAAATCGATCGTGAAGATGTCGGGCAGAATCGAGGAGCCGGACGTGAACTCGACATTCAGCTTGGTCCAGTCGATGCCGGTCTTATGCTCGTCCTTCAGGATCACCTCCATGATCTTGGCCTCGATGAACACCTGGCGGTTCATCGATTCGCTGAGGGAGTCGAGAAAGCGGGTCATCGCGGCGACGCGGCGGGGGGTGTCGGCCATGAAAATGACCCCGGAGTGGCGGTTGATGCGCAGGACCCCCTCGGGGGACTTGAGCCCCTCGAGGGCCTCGGCGAGCGTCGTCCACAGGTCGGCGCCCTGCTCCGGACGCCGGGCCTTGACCTGGTATTTCCCGGCGACGCTCGTGCTGTTCGCGCCCGAGGCGAGAAGATCGCCGCCGACCTCGATCGTGGTCTCCCCCAGCAGGTCGAGGTGATCGAGATGGTAGACCTTCTCGGCAAAGCGCTGGATGCGGAGCGCCCCGTCGCGAACGCAGTAGGCGTACCCGGCGCCGTTCACGACGATCATCTCGAGCGCTTCGGTCAAGCTGACGCGGTTCAGCCGGACGGTGACGGGGCGCGCGAGATCGATCTCCGACTCGACGACCAGGTTGTAGCGTGAATCCTTGGTCAGCGCAGCCAGGACCTCGCCGAGCGAAGCGTTCTGGAAGGCGAGTGAGTAGACGCTGCCGTGGGCGTCGATCGGCGGCGGCGCGGCGGGCATTGGCGGCAAAACGGGAGACGGCCGCGCCTCCAGGCGGCGTCTTTCCGCCTCGAGGCTCCGGGAAGGTTTGATCTCCTGCACCTCCGCCGTCGGCACGGGACGGGGTTGGCCCGCCGCGCAGGCGCAGAGCCCGAACGCCAGTAGACCGGCGGCCAGCCAGGTGGACATCCGGTGGAATCGCGCCGCGTTTGACATGGGGGATCCCTGCTCCCTGACCTATCGTGGTGCTTCCAGCGAAAAATGGACCTCGGGGGCTGGAAGAAACCACCGTTTCCGGTTCCGCGAAAGCCAAACCCCTTCCGCGGTGATCTGCTCGACCTTGAATGCGGCGACGCCCTCGCGCTCCGCATACGCCCGGCCGTCCAAAAGCGCCGCCACCGGTCGGCGGCGGCCCGAGTGCTCCTGCATGACGATCCCCGAGAGCCGCGGCAGAACCGGGATGTCGGCCTCGAGGGCGGCCGCCGCCGGGCCGGCGGCGGCCGGACGCTCGGCGGCCGCTCCCGGCCGCGGCTGCCGGGCCGGCAAAACGAGCCGCTCCCAGGGCCGGCCGGCGTCGGCCCCGCGGCCCGACAAGAGCGCATCGTATTCGACCAGCTTGACGCGCACGGCGCTCAACGTCCGGGAGGCCGCGGCCGGCGGAAGATCGTCGAGGTCGCCGATCTTCATGCCGTTCACGGTCGCGAGGGCGAAGGCCGCCAGGAACCAGGCGCCGATCCAGATGCGCCGCGTATTGGCCACCAATTTGACGTTCATGGCCGACTCATCAGGCCGAGGGCTCCGGCGGCGGATCGGCGGCTTCCACCGGGGCGTTCAACCGGCATTGGAGCACGAGGCGCAGCTCCCCGGCAAGCTGCCCGGCCGCGGCTTCCGCCGCCACCACGACCTCCTTCAGCTGCAGGAAGGCGACCCCGTCGAGCGCGAGGAGAAACCGTATGGCCGGCTCGGGCGCGCCGCGGAAGGCGAGGTTGAAATCCACCGCGCCGGCTTCCTTCCGGCCGGCGCCCGCCGTGAGCGTCATCTCCGCGAGATGCAGCGCGGCGGCGAGCTCCTCGATCAGCTTGCGCGCGTGCAGCTCGCCGAGCTGGATCGAATCGGCGGCGAGCGCGAGCTTCAAATGCTCGTCGCGGATCTGCTGGATCCGCCGGGCGTTCTGCTCGAGAAAGCCGTGCTCGAGGCGCTCCTCCTCCATCCGGATGCGGGCGGCGCGCAGCGCATCGATCCGGCTGAAGTTCCACAGGGTGAGGATCGCGGCGAGCGCCCACAGGCACCCGACGGGCAGCCACAGGCCGGTACGCCGCGCGCTCATCGCAGGACCGCCTTCAGGGTGACTTGGTGCCCCGGCTTCGCGGCGATCGGCCGATCCTCGGCATGCAGCACGAAATCCTCGATGCCGACCGGCCGCGCGGGCCGCAGGTGGGCGTTGATCCCCTTCACGAAGGACTTGAGCCGGCGGCGAAAATCGTCGATCGAGTCGCCGGGGAATGCGGCGGTGAGCTCGAGGGTGGCGGTCGCCAAATCGAGCTTGATGCGCGTGAGGTGCACCTGGTCGGGCAGCGCCGCGGAAAGCCGGCCGAACACCGCAGCGGCCGAGGGCCTGCCGGCATGGGCCATCAGGTCGTCCAGGGCGGCGTCGAGCTCCGGCAGCGCGAGCGCGGCCGGCGCCGCCGTCGATCGCAGCTGCGCCGCCGGCGGACCGGCGCGCTCCAGCCAGGCCGCCTCGGCGCCGAGCAAAAGCGCGAGCAGCGCCCCGGCCACCATGCCGGCCCACTGCACCGGGCGCCATTGCAGGCGCGCCCGGATCCGGCGGTGGGTCACGGCGTGCCGGGGGTCTAGGCGGGGGATCCTTTCGTCCTGCCGGATTCCCTGAACAAAGCCGATCTCTTCCGCCAGCCGCTCCTCGCCGGCGTCCAGCTCCACGAGCTGCTGCTCGAACGCCGCCCGCAGGAAGCCGCCGCTGCCGCCGGCGCCGTCGATGAGGTAAATGCGGTCGAGCTCGCCCTTGGTCTTCTGGGAAAAGAGGTAGAGCGATTGGTTGATCTCGAAGAGGAGCGAGGCCTCCTCGCCGACCGGCAGCGCGACGCGCCGCGAAAAGAGCAGATCGCCGGCGGAATAAAAGTAGAGAAACGCGGCCTGCGGGAGCAGGTGCACGACGAGCGCCGCCTGCCCGGCAAACTCGGGCGCCTCCGCGCCGACCCTGAGGGCCCAGAGCATCCCCGGTGTCGTGACCGCGCGCGGCAGAAACCCGGCCTCGCAGAGCGCCTCGTGCAGGCGGAAGCCTTTTTCCTCCTCGAGGCAGAACGCGTTCAGCCGCCCCTCTCCCGCCGGTCCGAGCTGGAACGCGTAGCCGAAGAAGTGCGCGGCATGCGGCGTCGCGGCATAGGCGGCGGCGAGCTTGCGTTCGAGAAAGGCCCGGATCAGGTCATCCTGGGAGGACTGGAAGGCAAAGGTGTCGTGGCGAAACCAATGGTCCGGAACCACCAGCACGCAGCTGCGGCCGCTGCGCCGCGCTCGCGCGGCCAGCGCCGGCTTCCGGAGGCCGGAGAGGAGCGGCTCGAGCGGATGGGACGAATCGGCGCTCGGGTCGCCGGTGATGAAGAACACCTTGGCGTCGGTGGCGACGATGAGCGTATCGCGGCAAGCGGCCATGCCGGGGTCTTTTGCAATAACTATGCCTTAGTTCCGTGAGGCCGGCGGCGGGCGGGGCGGCATGGCGCGCTCGAAACCGAGCGTCATTATTTTGGCCCCGGCCTCCGGCCCGCTACAGCCGCTCCAGGTTCCGCAGGAAGCTTTCGGCCTGTTTCAAGATGCGCCGCTTCTCGGCGGCGGCCATGCGGTCGAAGGCGCGCACCAGCATCGCGGTGCGGGGGTTGGCGGCGAACGCGTCGCGATGGCGGGCGTAGAAGTGCCAGAAGAGGGCGTTGAAGGGGCAGGCGCCCTCGCCGTGGCGGCGCCGCGGGTCGTAGCCGCAGGCGCGGCAGTAGTCGCTCATCCGGTTCAGGTAGTTCGCCGAGGCGGCATAGGGCTTCGTGGCGACGATCCCGCCGTCGGCGAACTGGCTCATGGCGCGCGTGTTGGGCATCTCCACCCACTGCACGGCGTCGATGTAGATGCCGAGGTACCACTCGTCCACCGCGTCCGGGTGCACGCCGGCGAGCAGCGCGAAGTTCCCCGTGACCATCAGCCGCTGGATGTGATGGGCGTAGGCGTGCGCGAGCGACTGGCCGATGGCCGCGGCCATGCAGCGCATGCGCGTCTCGCCCGTCCAGTAGAAGGCGGGCAGCGCCCGGTCGTGGCCGAGGAAATTCATGCGCGCGAAGTCCGGCATGAGCGCCCAGTAGACCCCGCGCATGTACTCGCGCCATCCGAGCACCTGCCGCACGAAGCCCTCGGCCTGCGCGATGCCGACGCGCTGCGGCTCCGCCCGATAGGCCGCCTCCGCCGCGGCGATCACCTCCCGCGGGCTGAGGAGCTTGACATTCAGGGCGAACGACAGGCGGCTGTGGAAAAGCGACCAGCTCGCCAGGCTCATGGCGTCCTGGTAGGTGCCGAAGTGCGGCAGGCCGCGGGAGACGAAGTCATCGAGCAGGCGCAGCGCCTGGGGCCGGTCGACCGGCCAGACGAGCCGCCGGGGATCGACGGCGCCGATCGTCCGCACCCCGGACTTGGCGAGGAGCGCGACGATGTCCGCCACGTCGTTTTCGAACAAAAGCGGCTCGGGGAGCGGCACGCGGCCGTCGTAGGCGCCGCGGTTCTGGGCGTCGAAGTTCCAGCGCCCGCCGGCCGGCCCCTCCCCCTCCATGAGGACGCCGCAGCGCCGGCGCATCCGCCGGTAGAAGGATTCCATAAGGTACCGCTTGCGTCCGGCAAACATCGCCGCGAGCTCCCCGCGCGCGGTCAGGAAATGCTCGCTGTCGACCGCGGCCGAGGGAACGCCGAGCGCGCGTGCGGCCTCGGCGAGCTCCACGTCCAGACGATGCTCGTCGGGGAGCTGGTATTCGATGCGGGCATAGCCGCCGGCGCGCCGGAGCGCGTCCAGGTTGGCGCGGAAGCTCTGGCGGTTTTCCGGATCGTCCAGCCGCAGGTAATGCACCCGGTGGCCCGCCCGTTTCAAGTGAGCGGCGAAGGCGCGCATGGCGGCGAAGAAGGCCGCCACCTTCTGGATGTGGTGCGGGGCGTAATCGGTCTCCTGCCGCACCTCCATCAGCGCGTAGGCGACCCCCTCCTCCGGCCGGCGGAACCAGGAATGGGCGGCGTTCAGCTGGTCGCCCAGGATGAGGCGCAGGGTCTGCGGAGCACGGGGCATGGGCGCACACCTCCTCCCGGGGGGGGCGGATGGCCGGCGCGAGCAGCGCAGCGGCTCAGGCGACCGTCACGATCCCGAGATAGCCGTCCACGGTCAGCTCGTCGCCGGTTCGGATCAGCGCGGCCGCGTCGGGCACCCCGGTGACGCAGGGCAGCCCGTACTCGCGCGCGATGATCGCGCCGTGGATCAACATGCCCCCGCGGCGCTCGACCACGGCCGCCGCCAGCGGCACGACGAAGGTCATGTTCGGATCGACGGCGTCGCACACGAGGACTTCGCCGGCGGCGAAATGTGCGAGGTCGGAGTGGGCGCGGATCACCCGCGCCCGTCCGCGCGCGAGCCCCGGCCCGGCGGGCTGGCCGATCAGCTGGCGCGGCCGGATGCGGAGGCCGCCGTCCGGCTCCGGGACGGCCGCGGGGCTCATCCGGGTCTTGAAATCGAGCCCCTCCAGGACGGCCCGCAGCGCGCGCCGGCCGGCTGTGTCCGGCGCGGGGCGGTCCAGGCGCCGCCGGCCCTCGTTCACGGCCGCGAGCAGTTCGGCCTCGATGCGGGCGACGGCGATGTTGTCGTCGTCGCGCAGGCGGTAGCTCGCGCGCGCGAGCTCCAGCCGCTCCGCCGCCTCCGCCCGCCGCCCCTCGGGGAAGGCCTCGAGGAAGCGCCGGACGCGCGCCGCCGGATCCTCCCGCCGGGCCTCCGCCGGCCGGGAGGCGCCGCGGGCGGCCAGCTCGAGCAGCAGCCCGCTCAGCGGGCGCGCCGCTCCCTCGCACTGGGTGCCGCCCGTGACCGCGCAGGAGAGGTCGCCGAAGCGCGCGATGAACTCCTCGAGCCGCCGCCGAAACTCCGGGGCCCTCTCGGTGCAGTCGCCCCGCCGGAGGCACTCCGCGATCCGGGGCTCGGCGCGCACCTCCGCGGCGAGCGCCTCGAGCCAGCGGTTGCGCGTGACGCTGAGCAGCCCCGATCCGGCGAGCAGATCGACGAACTCGTAGGGGTCCTCGGGCTTCAACGCGTCGTTGTAGATCTGGCCGAACAACCGGATGCCGTGGGCGAAGGGGATGAAGTCGGACCAGTAGACATCCACCCAAGCCTGGTTGATCTCCCGGCGGCGGCGGATCTCGGCCGCGAGCTCCCCGTCGTCGAGCGCGCCGCAATCGACGGCGGCGAGCGCCGCCGCATCGCGGGCGATCGCCGGAAGGTGCTCGCCCTCGATCCGCCGGCGCAGGGCCTTCAGGTTCTCGAAGCTGCGATGCAGGCTGAGGTACCAGGCGCGCGGGTCCCCATCGGTCGGCGCGGCGGCGGTGGTGACCGGCCGGGACTGGAGCAGAAAGAGCCGGCCCGCGCGCATCGCCCACTCGACGTCCTGCGGCGCGCCGAAATGCGCCTCCGCCCGCCGCGCCATCCGGTAGACCGCCAGGACCTCCGCATCGTCGAGCGGCGCGGCGGGGGTGGCGGCCGCCGCCTCGCCGGCGGGGGCCAGTCCCTCGGCCGCGGGAGTCCGCGCGTCGAGGATCCTTTCGGCATCGCGGTCGACGATCCAGCGGTGCGGCGCCGCCTTGCCGTCCACGAGATCCTGGTTCAGTCCGAAGCAGGCCTCGACCACGGCCTGGGACGGATCGTTCGGGCTGCGGGAAAAGGCGACCCCCGAGCGCTCGCCGTGGACGAGGGCCTGCACGACCACGGCCATGGCGCTCCGGTCCGGGTCGAGGCCGATCTCCTGCCGGTAGAGCAGCGCCGCGTCCGACCAGAGCGAGGCCCAGACCAGGCGGATGTGCTCGACGACCGCCTCCGGCCCGCGGATGTCGAGGTAGGAGGCGTGCAGGCCGGCAAACGAAGCGCGGGCGGCATCCTCATCCGGGGCCGAGGAGCGCACGGCGACCGGTGCGGCGCCGAACCTTTCGACCGCCGCGGCGGCGAGCGCCGCGCCGAGGCCGGCGGGCATGGGATGGCGCAGAAAGAGGTGGCGGATCCGCGCCGCGCAGTCCCAGACCTCCTCCCAGCGCATGTCCCGGAAATCCTTGCGGTGAAGCTCGCGCAGAATGCGCTCCTTCAGGCCGCCGCCGCCCAAGAAAAGGGCGTAGGCCTCGGTGGTGACGGCGAAGAACCCGGGGACCGGGAACCCGGCCCGGCAAAGCGCCGCCAGGGCCGCCGCCTTGCCGCCGACCCGGGGAAGGTCGCCCGGCCCGATATCACCTTCGGTCAGAACCAGGCTCATTCGGGCAGATGCAGCTCCATGACGTGCTGGAAGTTTCTCACCAGGATATAGCTTCGGGGCCGGAAACACATCAGGGCGCAGGAGGGCGCGGCCGCGAAATCTTCGAGGTAGGGATGCTTGGCGAGGTAGATCGCCAAAGCCTGCCGCCGCTCCGGCTCCGCGATCTCCGCGGCGGAGCCCACGGCCGTGACCGCCATGGCCGCGTGGAAATCCGCGTCACGGTTTTCACTGCTGCTGACGAGGAGCGCCGCCCGGCCGTCCGCCGCGAGGTTCGCGAATTTGCGGGTGGCGCGGGGGGTGACGAAATAGATGGCCCCCAGACCGGGCGCGGCCGCAAACGCGATCAGGCTGGCGTAGGGCTGACCCTCTCGGTGGGTCGAGAGCGCCGCGAGTTTCCGGACCGCCAGCAGCTCGCTCAGGACGGCGCGCATCTCCTCCGCAGCGGGGGGCGCCACCGCGTCACACGGGGATCATGAGCACCGGCACCGTGGTGCACTTCATCACCCGCTCGGCCACGCTGCCGAAGTCGAAGTGCGCCTCGCTGCCGCGGCTGGTCATGACGACGATGTCGATCTTCTCCTGGGTGATGACCCGCAGGATCTCCTTGGCCGGCTCGCCGACCGCGATGTGCCGGATGTAGAGCGGGCACTCGTTCAGGAACTTCTCGCAGATCTCGTTCAGGCGGGCGTTGGCGGTCTCCTTTTCCCAGGCCTGCATCTTCTTCAGGTCCTCGGGGTCGAACTGGCCGTAGGAGGCGCCGAAGGCCGGGTAGTCCTTCATGACGTAGAGAATGTGGATCTCGGCGCCGTACTTCCGGGTCAAGGATGTGACGAGCGGCAGCGCCTTGGCGGCGTTCTCGGAAAAATCGGTCGGCCACAGGATCCGATTGATCTCCATCGTTCTCTCCTTTGTCGCAGCATGGGATGACCGGGGGCGGCGCCCCTGCAAAGAAGAGAATTCTTACCACCATCAAATCGGCGGCGCAATAGCCACGAGCACCCGCATCTGCGTGGCGGCGCGCACCCCGTGGGGCTCGGCGATATCGGAGATGAGCACATCCCCGCGCCGGGCCGGAAGGGTTTGGCCGTCCTTGCCGAGAAAGAGCCCCTCCCCGTCCAGGACGGCGATGGCGAGCTGGCCCTCGGCGTCGTGGGAGTGGATCGGGAGCTCCTGCCCGGGCCGGAAGTTGAAGTTGAGCACCCGGAAATAGGGCGAGTCGTGGACCAGAAGCTTCCCCATGCCCTTGTCGTTGAACTTGCCGTCCTGGAAGACTTCGATGCGCTTCAACATGGGACCCTCCTTGTTGTTTTCCGCCATCCTAGCCGATCGATCGATCCCGCGGCATGACTCAAGTCAAAACCGGGCCGCATGGGGGGGCGAAGGGCGGTGAAACCCTTTCTGATGTCCCGAGCAAGCGGCGCCGGAGCGGACCCGCGGGTTCCTGGTTTCGGTCATAGCCTCCCGATAAATGGGTCTTTTTTTTCCCGGCGGCACCCGGTCCCATCGAGGCCGTCGTAATCATTTTTCCTATGAGCGGCAGAATGTTAAACCGATCCCCCCGTCTCTTTCATCGGCCCCGGGCGTCGTCGGCATCATAATTGCTGATCAAACCCGGCAGACGGCCAGCGACGAACCGGGCCGGACGGCGGTCCGCAGCGCAGCGGATGCCGAGGGGGGTGGGCGATGGTTTGCGCCGAGTGCAACGGAAAAGGTTACCGCATCGGGAAGAACGGGGAGGAAGTCTGCCCGGAGTGCGGCGGCAAAGGCGAGCAGTTTCCGGGCCGCGCGCGCCGCTCCGGCGAGGCCGCCCCCCCGCTCCGGCCGTGGGGCTGCAAGCAGGCGGCCTGACAGACGCCGGCGAAGACGGGGTATGAACGCCGGGGCACCGCCAGGCGCTCGGGGCCGGCCGCTTATCCCCCGCAGACGAGAAGCATGAACTTCACGCTGTCGCCTTCCTTGAGCGCCCGGTCAGCCAGCTCCTCCCGATTCACGAACTCGCGGTCGTTCAACAGCACCTGAACCGCGCCGTCGAGCCGCCCCTGCGAGTCGAGGAGCACGCGGCGCGCCCGCGGGCCGAAGCGCGCCGCGAGTCGGTCGACCAGATCGGCCAGAGTGCCCTCTTCGAGTTCGATTTCCGCCCGCCGCCCGATCACCTCCGCAAGGGCGGGAAGGCCCAGCGACTCCACGACGATCTTCATTTTTCCTCAGCCCCTCCCGGCTTCCTGCGGCATTCTACGCACCCGGCGGCGGTTTTGCAACCTGCGGCGCGCGCCGGTCGGGACCCCTCCCGCCGGGCGCATTGACAACGGCTCCCGGATTTCCGAATATAGGTCGGATCGCGCCAAAGCCAATCCCAAGGGCTAGCGGTGCGCGCCACCCCTTTCCCCTTCACGATAAGGATCGCGCCATGGACGGTCAGTCTCTCTATGACCTGATGATGCGCCGCCGCTCCATCCGGGCCTTCACGGAGCGCGCCGTTCCCGAGTCCGTCATCGAAAAGCTGGTCGACGCGGCCAACCAGGCCCCGTCGGGCGGAAACATCCAGCCGCTTTCGATCATCCTGGTGCGCAGCCCCGAGGGCCGCCGCAGGCTCGCCGAGATGAACGGCGGGCAGCCCTGGGTGCGGAACGCGCCGGTCGCGATGATCTTCTGCCTGGACTTCTACCGGTTGAAGAAATGGGCCGCCATGTGCCAGACCGAGTTCCAGGGTGAACAGGCGCTCTCCCACGTCCTGATCGGCTATGCGGACCTGATGGCCGCCGCGCAGAACGTCGTGATCCTCGCCGAGGCCTACGGCCTCGGCTCGGTTTACATCGGGACCATCCAGCGCGCGATCGACGAGGCGCGGGAATATTTCGAGCTGCCGCCCTTCGTGCTGCCCCTCATGGTGCTCTGCCTGGGCTATCCCAAGTCGGCCCCCCGGTCGATCCCCAAGCTCTCGCGCCGGGCGATTCTCCACCAGGAGAAGTACCGCACCCCGGACGACGCCGAGATCCGCCGGGCCTTTGACGAGAAGTACGGCGCCATGGAGGCGAACGTCGAAAAATACCTCGAAAAGGCCTTCGTCGAGGTGGTGGAGGCCGAAAAGCAGGGCACGGCTGAATTCATGGAGCGGGTCAAGCGGGAGATGCAGCGCCTCGATATCCGCAACAACGCCCAGTTCCTCTTCGGCGTCCGCTACCCCGCCGCGGCGATGGTCCAGATCAACCAACGGCTGGCCCAGGCCTTCCGCAACGCCGGATTCGGGGTGCTGGACACCGTCCAACCGCTTTAAGAATCGCCGCCCGCCGCGGGAAAGGACGCCGGCGGTCGGTTGCAAAGCCAGACGCCCGTGACCCAAGTCGGCCAACTCGAAAGCCTGGCGAGCATCATCGACAGCTGCTTCGACGCCATCCTGACAGTCGACCGCGACCGCACCATTGTCTTCTGCAACCCCGCCTTCACCCAGCTTTTCGGCTACGAGCTGCACGAGATCTTCGGCAAGTCGATGGAGCGGCTCCACCTCTCCGAGGCCAAGTTCCATGAATTCGGCCAAACGGTCCTGCGGACCGCCCAGGATCAGGGGCGCTTCCGCGGCGAGTGGCGCTATCGGCACAAGGAGGGGCGGGAGATCCTGGCCGAGACGGCCGCCGCGCCTCAAGTCGCGCGCGACGGCAGCCTCATCGGATTCATCGTGATCATGCGGGACATCACCACCAAGCGCCAGACGGAGCGAGCCGTCGTGGAGAGCGAGTCGCGATTCCGCGAGCTCTTCGAGAACATGCGCAGCGGGGTCGCGGTCTACGCGGCGGTGGATGCCGGCCGGGACTTCGTCATCAAGGATTTCAACCACGCCGCCGAGGCCATCGAGAGCATCGCGCGCGGATCCGTGCTGGGCCGCCGGGTCTCCGAGGTCTTCCCCGGCATCCAGGAGTTCGGACTCCTCGAGGTGATGCGCCGGGTGTGGCAAACGGGCCGCGCGCAGCATTTCCCGCTCGCCCGCTACGCGGACGACCGCATCCAGGGGTGGCGCGACCATTACGTCTACCGGCTGGCCTCGGGCGAAATCGTCGCCATCTACGACGACCTCACCGCCGCGAAACAGGCCGAGGAGGCCCTGGTCGAAAGCGAGGAACGCCTCCAGAAGGTCCTGAACGCGATCCAGGTCGGGATCGTCATCATCGATCCGCAGACCCGGACGATCGTCGACGTGAATCCGATGGCCGCCGAAATGATCGGCCTGCCGCGGGAGGAGATCACCGGAAAAACCTGCCACCGATTCATCTGCCCGGCCGAGGAGGGGAATTGCCCGGTGATCGACCACGGGCAGCTCATCGACAGCAAGCACCGCGAGCTCATCCGCGCCGACGGGAAACGCATTCCGATTCTGAAAACCGTGACCCGGGTGGTCTTCAACGGGCGGGAGCATCTCGTCGAAAGCTTCCAGGACATCACCGAAATCAAGCGGCTCGAGGACCAGCTGCGGACGCTCGCGACGATCGATGCGCTCACCGGGATCTTCAACCGGCGCCATTTCTTCGAACGGGCCGAGGAGGAATGGGCGCGCGCGGAGCGCTACCGCCACCCCCTGTCGCTGCTGCTGTTCGACATCGATCACTTCAAGAGCATCAACGACCGCTGCGGCCATCCCGCCGGGGACGAAGTTCTCCGGCAGACGGCCGAGACGGTGAAGGCCGCCCTGCGCCGCAGCGACCTCTTCGGGCGGATCGGCGGCGAGGAGTTCGCCGTCCTGCTGCCGGAGAGCGGCCTGGAGCAGTCCCTGGCAACGGCCGAAAGGGTCCGGCAGGCCGTCGCCGGCCGGTGCTTCGAAGTCTCCGCCGCGGTCTTGAGCTGCACCGTCAGCATCGGCCTGGCCGAGCGCGGCGCCGCGGGAGACTCGCTCGACGCCCTCATGCAGCGCGCGGACGAGGCGCTCTACACGGCCAAGCGCGAGGGGCGCAACGAGATCCGCATCGCCCGCGGCCCACGCTGACCGATCGGCCGACCGGCGGTCGATCGGCGCGGGCATCCCGGGAGCTGCGCGCCTCAGGCAAGCTCCCACCGGCGGTTCAGATCGCGGTAGGCATCCGGGTCGCGGCCGACCCCGTCGAGCTCGGGGGCCAGCCGGCGGTAGCGGTGGGCCCGGAACAGCATCCGGCAGTGCACGTTCTTGAAGGGCATGACCATCGGGTTGATCCACTCCCAGCAGGTCTCACCCCCCCGCGTCACCTCGAAGACCCTTCCAGACTGTCCCTCGCAGATCAAGGTGTTGCCGTTTTCCAGCCGCTCGGCTCCGCCGATATGCCCGGAGAAGAAGCTGAAGACCACTTTGGGCTGGTACTGCCAGACGATCCGATCGGTGCGCGGGTCGACCTCCACCACCCGCGAGTGGGGAACCACCGGGTGGTGCGTGCCGTTGTCGAAGATGAGCACGTTGCCCGCCGGGGTGAAGCTCGCGTCGTGCTGATGGCTGAGATGAATGCGACCCCATTTCCACTCGAGCCGCCCGGTCGCCCAGTCGACGATGGCGACGCGGCTGATCTCCCGGAAGCTCAGCAGCAGTTTCCCGTCCCGCATGTCCAGCGAATTGCAGTGGGTCCACTCGTGCCGGAACTCCCGGGCGCAGCAGTGCTCCTCATCCACGCTGAAGTGCTCCCAAGCGTTCCAGCGCTTCACCACCTCGCCGCGGGGGGAGATCTCGATGATCGCGTCCGACAGAAACCCCGTGAGATTGCGGGGACGCCCCCCCACCCCCAGGCCGGCCATAAAAAAGCTGACATGCTCCGGGTCGGCCCACTGCAGCCGCTCCTCCTCCGCGCTCATGCCCCCCTTCACGCAGGCGGCCGTCCGGGGGTCGCACAGCGCCCAGGTGATCAGCAGCGTGTTCCCGTTCGGCAGGCGGTGCATGTCGTGGTGGAAGGCGGGGTGCTCGTAGCGCCAGACGACCCGGTTCTCACGGTCGATGGCGAGCAGGATGTCGGTCGAGCCGGCCGCCCGCCCCGCGCCGACCTGCTTTTCGTCCATTTTCGGCTGACCGCGGACAAGCAGCGTTCCTCCCGGCAGGAGATAGCCGTAGCCGGGGACGAAGTCCGGCGCCGTCCAGCCGTGCACGATGCGGCCGGCCTCGTCGATGAGATAGGTACCGCCGGATCCCACCGGTGTCACCAGCGTCAAGCCGCCGGCGCTGCGCGCGTCGCGGTGCGTCAATCCGGTCCGTTGAAACTCAGACCAGCCCATGGTTATCGGCTCCCCGCACTGGTGGCGAACGCGTTCAAATCCAGCGCCATGAACTCCTCGCCGAAGACGATCTCCCCGCGGAAGACCGCCGCCATTTCCCGGAGCGCGCGCTCCCGCCGGCCGCCGCCCGCAAGCCCGGGCCCCTGATGGGCGACGACGAGGCGCCGTGCCCCGGCCGCGTGGGCCAACGCGGCCGCATCCAGCGTGCCGCAGAAGCCGGCGCGCAGCGTCGCCGACATGGCGTCTTGATGGTCCCAGACGTTCACGACGAGCGTCGGTGCGCCGCGAACGAACTCCTCCAGATCCGGGCTGCGGGCGGCATCGCCGGTGACCGCCAGGCCGCCGCCGACCCACTCGATCCGGTAGCACAGGCACTGCAGCCAGGGCTGCAGATGGACGGCGCGGCCGGCGCTCACCCGGCAGCGGCCGGCCTGGATGCGGCTGCCGGGGGCGAGCTCCACGACTTCGAAGGCCGGGGCCGGCCGCGGCAGCCGCCCCCCGCGGGCGGCGTAAACGGCCTGGCTCGCCGGGTGGCCGACCCGGGCGCGCCAGTCGTCGCGGAAGGCCCCCTCGGACCCGATGAGCCGCTCCATGATCCAGGCGGTGGGCGGCGGCCCGAAGACCTTGAGCGGATATACCCCGGGCCGCTCGTGGTCCCAGCGGCACAGCAGAAAGCAGGGGGTGTCGGCATTGTGGTCGTAGTGGTGATGCGTGAAGAACAGGTGACCGACATCGGTCGGTGCGACCCCCGCGCGGACCATTTTGTAGGTGGCGGCCGGCCCGCAGTCGATCATGAGCCGCTCACCCGCGACCTCGAGGATCAGGCAGCTGCCGAATCGCTCGGGAGCGGGCGACGGGGTCCCGCAGCCGAGGATCAGAAGGCGTGCCGCAATTGGACCGGCCGGATCGGACATTTTTCCCCCTGGGCGCCTTCAGCTCTTGAGGCGCTCGAGATTCGCCACGGCGCGGCGGACAGCACTGTTCCAGCATCCCCGCGCTTGGACGTTGAGCTCCTTTTCGGCCCGTTCCTTGAAGAGCAGGCCGTAGACGCCCCACGCCTCCGCGTTGTCCGGCTCGGCTTCGACCACCCACTCCGCCAACTGGCAGGCGAGCGCCGTCTCGCCGCAACCGCCGAGATCGCCGGCCCGGCGCAGAACGGCCGCCGCCCCCCCGGCCAGGCCGATCACCTCACGCCCCACCGCGGCGTAGCCCGGCGGGAAGAGCTCCGCCGGGCGGCCGGAGTAGTAGCCGGCGTAGCGCTTGTAAATGCCCCGGGCGACGAAGACCGGGTGGCCGTAGACCGGCGGCAGCCACTTGGAGCGCGCAAGCTCCTCGGGAAGCTTCAGGCTGTTGATCGTCTCCTCCAGGATCATGCCCTGGTTCAGGCATGCCACCACGTGGTCCTGGATGCAATGCAGGTAGCGCGCCGTCGTCAGCAGGCAGTCGCGAACCTCCTGCGCGCCGCGGATGACCGGCCCGTGGCCGGGACAGAGCACCTCGGCGCCGAGGGCCGCCATCTCCTCGCAGGCCTTCGCGTTTTCGAGTGCGAAGCGCTGCATCTTGAAGGGATTGCCGAGGTTTGGGGCCGTCCACTGGAAAAGATCCCCGCAGGCGAGCACCCGGCGCTTGGCATCGAAGACCCAGACCGAGTCCTCGGTGTGCCCGTGGCCGTGGACAATGAGAAAAGGAAACTCCCCGAGGCGGAGCATCCACCGGTCTTCGAATTCGACATCGGGGTAGACGAAGATGTCCTGGAGGTCGAAATCCACCTGGAACTGGCGCCTGTCGGTGGCGATGCGGTGGCCCTCGAGGAGCTTGTGCTTGTCGATCCGCTGCCGCAGGCTGCGGTGGCCGATCACCCGCGGCCGGGCGAAACCGCGGGCGAGGTTGTCCTGGACGTAGTGGGCGACCCCGAGGCAGTGGTCGACGTGGCCGTGGGTGACGACGATCGCATCGAACGGAAGGTCCGTGTGGCGGCGCAGGGCGGCGATCGCCTCCGGCGCCTTGAAGCCGAGCTGGCAGTCCACCTGCAGCAGCCGGTCGCCGCAGGCGAAGGTGACCGAATTCGCGACGCTGTAGACATGAAACACCCCCGGCGCGACCTCCTCGGGCGGGCCGAGGTAGAGATAGGCCGCCTCCTCGCGGCCCTTGCCCGGGTGATGGCCGAAGGCGAGGACGATGTCGTCCAGATGTCGTTGCAGTTCGGGAAGCGCGTCCATGATTCGGTCCTTTTCCATCGAAGGCCGCCAAAAAGCTCAGGCCTTCGCCAGGTTGCGGCCGGCCCGCGATAGGCGCCAGACCGACAGGAGCGTCAGCAGCAGAAAGACGAGGGCGATCGGATGCTGGAGGAGCCGCGTCCAGTCGCCCTGCAGGGTGATGAGCGACTGGCGCAGGCGCAGCTCGATCATCGGCCCGAGGATGAAGCCGATCAGAAAAGTCACGAAGGAGAGGTCGAGCTTCTTCATCAGGTAGCCCAGCACCCCGAAGAGGATCACGAGCCAGACGGCGAACATCCCGTTGCCTTCCATGAAGGCACCGATGAAGCAGAGATAGACGACCACCGGGCAGAGGATCGCATCCGGAACGCGGGTGAGCTGGGAGAAAAGCTTCAGCCCGACGCGGCCGATCGGCAGCATGAGAAAGCCGGCGAGCACGATCGTGGCGTAGATCCCGTAGATCAGGCGCGGGTTCTGCGCGAACATGAGCGGTCCGGGGGTCACCCCGTGGACCATCAAGGCCCCGATCAGCATGGCCGCGGCCACGGAGCCGGGGATGCCGAGCGCAAAGAGCGGGATCAGGGCCCCGGCCGTGACGGCGTTGTCGGCCGACTCCGCGGCCGCCACCCCTTCGAGCTCGCCGCGGCCGTAGCGCTCCGGGTGCTTCGAGGCCTTCTTCGCCAGGCTGTAGCTGAGGAAAGCGGCGATCGTCGCCCCGAGGCCCGGAAGGATGCCGACGACCGTGCCGATCAGACTGCCGCGTACGAGCGTGCGGAAATACCCTTTGAACTCGTCCCAGCGGATTCCATCCTGGAGCTGGATGCGATCGGCGCCGGCCGCGGGGGCGTCCGCCGGGGTCGTCAGCGCAGCCTCGATCTGCAGCATCATCTCCGAGAGCGCCAGCACGCCGACCCCGACCGCAAGCAGCGGGATCCCGTCCTGGAGAGCGACGAACCCGAAGGTCAGCCGCGGCACGGCGGTCTCCGCGTCGAGCCCCACGTTGGCGCAAAACAGGCCGAGGAGGCCGGCGATCAACCCCTTGATGAGCGAGGGGCCCGAGAGCGCCGCGATGAAGGTCAGCGAAAAGAGCAGGACCGCGCAGACTTCGATCGGGCCCATCTTGAGAGCCACGTTGGCGAGCGGCGCCGCGCTCAAGACCAGGATGACGGTGGCGAAAAGGTCCCCGAAGAAGGCGGCATAAAGAGCCACCCCGAGGGCCTTCTGCGCCTTTCCCTGGCGGGTTGCGGGGTAGCCGTCCAGGCAGGTTGCGGCCGAGGAGGGCTCGCCCGGGGCGTTGAGCAGAATGGAGGTGATCGCCCCGCCCGCCGCCCCGCCCTTGCTGATGCCGATCAAAAGCGCGATCGCGGCGAGCGGCGAGAGATGGTAGGTGAAGGGAAGCCCGATGGCGAGTGCGGTCACGCGGTTCAGGCCGGGCAGGACGCCGACGATGTAGCCGGCGACGAGCCCGACCACGAGCGCCAGGAGGCTTCCGAACCGGAAGACGTCCGCCAGGGCCCCCATCAGATGTTCCATGCGCCGAAGCCTCCCGCTGCGGACGGATGACCGACTAAAGCGCCTTCAAAACGTACTTGAGGACACCGTAGCACAGGCCGGCCGTGCCGGCGGCGACTGGCAGCACCACGGCCGGCCGGCGCAACCCCATGCAGAGCATGAAGCCGCCCACGACGAGGAATCCGCCCCAAAAAAAACCAAACGCGTGGATCAAAAGCCCCGACACGGCGAGCGAAACCACCGTGAAGGCGAGCCAGCGCAGGCCGGCCGCCGTGACCACCGGACCGGCCTCGGGTTTTCCAGCCATCAGGGCCCGGATCATCAGCAGCAGCGACAGCCCCAGCATGATCCCCATGACGAGATTGGCCATGAAGGCCGGCGGGAGCGAGCTCGGATCGGAGGAAGCGGGGATCTGGGCCGGAATGACCACCGCCAGCATCGTCAGGGCGAAGAGCGCCAGGACGAGCCCCGTCAGCGCATCGGTTTTCCGTTTCATGCCGCCTCCGCGCTATTTCAGCTCCGCGGCCATTTTCTTGTAGTCCGCGCTCATCTTCTGCATGGCGGCCGTGGTCTGGGCCGAATCGAGATAGAGCGGCACCCAGTGAATGTTGTTCTTCATCAAGTCGACGTATTCCGGGTCCTGAATGGCCTGCGCGAAGGCCGCCGAAAGCTTCTGGACCACTGCGGCCGACACGCCCTTGGGGGCGCTGATGACGACGTAATTCTCGAAGACGATGTCGTAGCCGAGCTCCTTCAAGGTGGGCACCTCGGGAAAATCCGCCAGGCGCTCGGCCCCGAGCCCGGCAATCACCCGGACCTGTCCGGCCTGGGCATAGGCGTAGTGGATCCCGCCGCTGAAGCCGAAGTCCGTATGCTTTCCCAGGACCGAGGTGATGATCTCCGCGCCGCCCTTGGTGGGGATGGCGGAAAACTGCACGCCTTCCTTCTTGGCGATGGCGCGGGTGAAGACCTTATCGAGGGGCATTATGGAGGCGTAGGTCATGCTTCTTTTCCTGGCCTCGGCGATCATGCCTGGCCAGTCCTTCCACGGCGCCTCGCTGTTGGCGATGAAGGCTTCCTGGCTCTTGCCGGCCACGGCGATGAAGATGAATTCGTCCAGCGTGTAGGTGCTCTCCCCCGGGTTGTAGGTGTAGGCCGTGGACATGTTGATGCAGAGCGTGTGGCCGTCGGGCTTGGCGGACTTGAGCGTGGTCGCCGCCACCCCGCCGCCGGCCCCGGGCTTGTTCTCGACCACCATGGGCTGGCCGAGCAGACTGCCGGCCGACTTGGCGAGAATCCGCGCGACGGCATCCACGTTCCCGCCGGCCTGGAAGCCGGCGAGGAGCTGAACGGGTCGATCCGGGAATTCCGCCGTCGCAACACCGCCGAAGCCGATCACCGCAAAAACGATTGCCGCCAATGAAACGCACCGCGTCGTGTTCATGCTCGACCTCCCGGGTGGATGGGTTACTCGCTGGATTGGATCCCCGCCAGGCGATAGGCCCCCTGCGGGTGCGAGGTGCTGCCCGACAGGCCGCGCCGGCTGATCTCCGTGAAATAGACCTCGTCCCACTCGACGTTGGCGAGGTTCACATCGGTGCCGAACGTTTGGACCAGCCAAAACAAGACCTTCACCTTGTAGGCTTGGGTCACATCCGGAAGAACGGTTACGGGCAGCTCGAACATGAGCCGCTCCGGGCTCACCCGCCGCGCAAGGGCTTCGATCGCATCCATACGGATTTCATCGTGAAAGAGCTCGTGCGCCTCGAGCAGCACGAGCGACGCCCCGGCTTCCAGGCAGTTCTCCACATCGGCAACCAAAGCCTCCGTAGACATGCCGCCCTCCTTACGCCCGACCTCGCCCATGACCTGCATGCCGTACTCGTTGACGGCTTTCGCGATCAGCGCCTTTTTTTCCTGCGGTGCGATCCGCAGCAGATTGTCGGAGACCTCGATGCCCCGGAACCCGGCGGCCGCGGCGTCGTTCAGGAAAACCTCGAAATGGCCCTGGGCGATCGCCAGCTCCGTGAACAACCCACCGGGAAAGGTGAAAACGCCCTGCCGGGAATAAAGATCGATTTTTTGCCGGAGCGTTTCGAGAGGCATGAGGCGTGGAATGCCGGCGGCGATCTTGGCCTCGTCCACGTAGACCCCGAAGGCCTCGAGGCAGTCGCTCTGCAGGCCGAGGGGCAAACCCCAGTCGATCATCATCGTCAGGCCGCGGGTGCGGGGTTTTTGCCCCCGCTCCGGTATGGGAATCCCGGAAAACGGATATTGAACCGGTGCATCCATTTCATTCCCCCCCTCAACCGCTTGAAGATCTCAGGGCACGGCTTCAAAGAAGCCCATGTAGCGGCTGATCTCGGCCGTCGCCGCCTGCAGGGCCGCCACCATCGGAGCCTGCTTCTTTCCGAGAAGCTCTTTCGGCTCGCCGGTCAGGCTGAGCGCCGCGGCCGGGCTCCCCCCCCGTTGAAAAATCGGCACGGCCAGACTGGCGCGGCCCGGGGCGAGCTCCTGGTCGTTCACAGCATACCCCCGCGATCGGGTCTGCTGGATCTCGCTTCGGATTGCGGCCTTGGCCGTGAGCGTGCGGGCCGTATATCCGACGGGCCGCAGCGACCGGAGATAGTCCTCGATCACCGGCGGTTCAAAATAAGCCAAGAGGGCGCGTCCGAGCGCCGAGCAGTAAGCGGCCACGCGCGGTCCGATCCGGGCGGCGGTCGCCTCGCTCTCCAGGCGCGACACGTTGAGCGTGATGAGCACGGCGTCCGTGTCCCAAATGGCCACCCGACAGATCAGTCCGGTCCGGGCGGCAAGCCGCTGGGCGGGCCCGGCCGCCTTCTGGTTGATTTCGAGCGTCCCCACCATGATGGATCCCAGGGTGAAAAGCTTGGGCCCCAGGCTGTAGCGACGGGTCTCGGGGTCCTGCTGCAGGAAGCCCGCAGCCGTCAAGGTGCGCACGAGGTTGTGGGCCGTACCCTTCGGCAGATCCAAAGCCTGGGACATTTCGGTGATGCCCCAGCGCGGCTGGGCATAGGAGAATAGCGACAGGATCCCGATGGCTTTATCGACGGAACGGATCATGACTTAGTTCCATAATGTTGAACACTTTTCCACATAGAAAAACCATAAGCGTTTTAGTTTGTCAAGCACTTTTTAGTCGATGGTCCCGGCTGCGGTTTCTGAATCGGGATCAAATGGATGGCCTGGGTCCAGCCGGGGGGATGGATGCAGCCGATGGCTTGGCGGACGGTTTCGGAAGAGAAGGCGGGGCAACGGGCTGCGGCCGCCGGGGGCCGCGATCAACGCCGGCGGACGCCCGTATGCTCCCGAAGCCGCTTCAGGCGCGGCCCCGGCCGGTGTAGTCGATCCAGGCCTTGACCGGCCGCGGTTTCCAGCGCTTGCCGTAGATGAAGTTGTCGATGGCGGGGAAAACCGCCTGCGCCAGGCGCGAGCGGCGGATCACCCGGCGCGCGAGGCGGTGGAGGCCGCGGTCGGGGCGGCTGAAGGGGCAGATCCCCATGCAGACCGAGCAGTCGGTGCCGACCTTCCCCCAGTAGTCGAAGCAGCTCTCGGCGTCTAACGCCCACTTTTCGACCCCCCGCACCACGGTCTTCTCACCGGCGGGGATGGCGCGCGACGGGCAGGCGTCCGCGCACTTGAGGCAGCGCCGGCAGAAACCCTCCACGCCCAGGTCGACGGGCGCATCCGCGGCGAGCGGCATGTCGGTCGTCACCGCGAACAGGCGCACCCGCGGCCCGAACTTCTCGGCGATCAGGTAGCCGAAGCGGCCGAGCTCGCCCAGGCCCGCGTCGATCGCGAGCGGCACCATGTTGAGATCGTAGTGGCGGCTGTGCTGGGCCGCCGCGCGGTAGCCCATGCCGGCGAACCAGCGCGCCAGCAGGGTCGTGATGACGGCGCCTTTGCCGTAATTGCAGGCGCTTTCGAAGAGCGCGGGCGTGTGCGGTCCGGCCCCGACGTTTTCGTGGTCCATCTCGGTGGCGATGACGACGGCGTAGGGCAGCGGCTCCGGGATCTCGCGGCCCCAGTCGTCCCAGTTGCCGGCGAAGATCTCCCCCCGCCGGGAATAGGCCCAGGCGGGGTTCACGCGGCAGATCCCCACGAGATCTGCGCCGAGGCGCCGGGCGAACCCCTTGACGATCATGGCCGCCCGCGCGGGATCGATCCTCTCGGGCGCGGAGCCCGCCGGCGGCGAGACCTCGGCCAGCGGCCCGAAGACCGGCGGCAGGTCGAAGCAGGCCCCGATCATGGCGACGTTGGGCCGGTAGCCGTCGTCGATCGCGCCCACCCGGCCCACGGGCCCGCCTTTCCGGCGGCGCTCGGCGTCACGGGCCTCTTTTTCGGGGTGCGCGGCATAATAGCGCCGATAGGCTTCCGAGCCCGGCGGCAGCGACCGGTTGCGCGCGAAGACCTGGTCGCGCTCGTCGAAGCGCGTGATCTCGCCCGCGGCATAGCCCGCGGCGCCCGCGAGCGCCTTGGGGTTGGGCGGCGATGGAACCAGCAGCAGGAGCCCGCAGAGCGCCGCCAGCCCGAACAGGACCGCGATGGGCGGCCGGGCGGCGGGCAGCGCCAGCAGAAGGATTCCCAGAAGGGCCGCCAGCGCACCAAATGCGAGCCCCGCCTTGGGCGCGCGCGGCTCCTTTTCACGGATCGATTCCAGCGTGAACCATCCGGCTGCCGCCAGCAGCAGGGCATCGATGATCAGAAGAGTGATAGTTCCGCTCATGAGGGCCTCTCATTGTGGAATGCGAATCGAAGTCGCGGTTTCGGAGCCCTTCATAGCCTTTTGCAGGAAAATACCCAAGTCAGACCTGATGGATTCGCAAAAAGGCGTGCTGAGTCAATGAGCCATTTCGGCCACCGTGATAAATCGCTATTTTTCAATATGTTAATCAAGATAACTTTCTTTCTTCGATCGAAATGAAATCCCAGCGGGACGTTTTGCGTGTTCATCAAACCTAATGAGGCGCAAACCAAAAGCCGCATCACCGATTCGGAGGAGCGGCTACTCTTGGGTTTCCGTTTCGATGCCGTCAGCAACCTGGTCGCCGTGAAACCCGCCTCTGAAGGCAACAGCATCGTGCAATATACCTATGCATAATGATTGAAAAGAAGCCGGACTTCAGCATATTCGCCCGTTCTTCGCACACTTGGGCAATGGAGATCAAACAGAGGGGCTGGTGCTTTCGGTCAATGGTGGGAATCGATGGCGACCGGAAAAACGCTGGCCTGGCGGTCGAGCCCAGCAGCAGTTAAGCCACTATCTGGCGCTCTCTGATCCGGCTAAAGGAGCTTACCGGCGTGGTGGGCTTATAGCCGGGGCTGCTTTTCCGTTTCTGCTTGAGTTCGCCGGTGGCTTGAAACCCAAGGGCTCGTCGCAATTTCACCGAACTTCTCCGCCCAGGTGGTTGAGCTGGCCAAAAGCCATTCATCTCATCTCAGCGAAGAGTCAAAATTCCGGATAGATAGCCTCATTGTATTTGCAAGGGCATGCCGTGATCAATTTGGTGTTCATCCGAATGAAATTCACATCTGCATTGAAGCTAATAAGCCAAAACACTGAAAGCGGTGACATTAAATTTAAAGATTTTAATTAAATTTAGATAAGTTATGAAATACAGCCCGATGAGCTGAACAGAGAAGCTATTCGTTTATCAGAATTTAATTAAAATAAACGATTAATCTAAATTGGCTTTCTGTATATAAAGATAAACAAAAAATTTATAAGCTATTTAAATATTTATTTAAATTTTGTTAATAATTTCTATTGACAACTTAATATTAATAGAATAAGGTTCGGAATAGCCCCGAATACCCGAACCATCTTTTGATACGCCGCCAGAGGTTTCCAAAACTAGATCATGCTCATCACCTAGCATAGAAGAGTGTTTATGCAGTCGAGCAAGATCATGACCATGCAAGAAGCAGTTTCCAAATTCGTCCATCCGGGCTTGACCCTCATGATCGCCGGCTTTTTCCACTCCATTCCCTATGCCATCACGCACGAGATCATTCGCCAGGGAATCAAGGGACTGACCATCTGCCAATCCGCCTTCAACGAACACGCCGACCAGCTGATCGGGGCTGGTTGCGTCCGCCGGATAGTTTCCTCCTATGTATGGATGGAAATCTTCGGCGGGCTTTCCTGTTTCCGGAGAGCTGTTGAGAAGCAAATTCCAAACCCGGTCGAGATGGAGGATTACACCAATTTTTCCATGACCTGCCGCTTCATGGCCGGCGCGCTTGGCATACCCTATATACCGCTCTTTTCGATGATCGGCAGCGACATGGTGACGCATTCCAGCTGGATGGGATCCGAAAAGGTCAAGTTGCTGAAGGACCCCTTCGGCAGCGGCGTTGAGCATGTCCTCGTGCCGGCGCTGAACCCGGACTTGGGGATCATCCATGCGCAACGGGCCGACGAGCAGGGCAATGTTCAGATGTGGGGAATACTCGGCGATACCCCATGGAGCCTTCGCGCCTGCAGGAATGTCGTCGCTTCTGTGGAGGAAATCGTCAGCCGCGAGACTATCGGTAAAGATCCGAACCGTACCGTTCTGCCGGCCTATAAAGTCGTCGCGGTGGTCGAGGCACCCTTCGGCGCCCATCCCAAAAATTGTCAGGGTTTTTACAATGTCGACCGGGAATTCATTTTCAACTATCTTTCCCAGTCCAAGCGGCTTGAGGATTGGTGCGCCTGGATGCAGGATTGGGTCTATGGAGTCGCCGACAGAGCCGCCTATGTTGCGAAGCTGATCGCTTTGTACGGCGAAGCAAAATTCTCCGCTTTGAGGGCCGGCGAATGCTACTCGCCGTCGATTAACAACGGCTATTAGGAGCCTACCGGCAAATATGGACGCCGACTTTTCCCTGCTGGAGCTGATGACCGTCGCCGCCGCCTCCGAGATCAGGGACGGCGAACGGGTGATTGCCGGAACAGGGCTGCCGCTGCTGGCTGCACTTTTAGCCCAGAAGACGCATGCACCGAACATGATCATGATTTACGAAACCGGCACGATCGACGCCGAACCGGCGATTACCCCATTTTCGGTGGCTGACCCGGCGCTCGTCCCCGGCGCGGCAATGCAGGGCGGCCTGCTGGAAGGGCTTGGGCCGGTTCATGCCGGTGAAATCGACCTCGGTTTTCTGAGCGGCGCCCGGATCGACTGCGACGGCAATTTGAACAGCCATGTTATCGGGGGCTACCATGCTCCCCAGGTGCGCTTGGCCGGAAGCGGCGGGGCCAATGACATCGGCTTGGGCTGCGGCCGCACCATCATCATGATGCCGCATCAAAAGCAGCGCTTTCCCGAGCGGGTCGACTTCATCTCAACTCCCGGACACCTGACAGGCGGTGATGCCCGCCGGAATCCCGGTTGGCGGCGTTCCGGCCCCAGTGTCGTCGTTTCAACGCTGGGGGTGATGCGTTTCGATCCAACAACCAAGGAGATGATCCTGGAGTCCTGCCACCCTGGGGTGAGCCTTGAATCGATTCGGCAGAATACGGGTTGGGCTATGAAAAGCTCCGTGAACCTGACTGAAACGGCATAGCCTTCGAGGTAAATCGTCGCGATCCTCAGAAACAAGCTGGACCCCAGCGGAGTGTTTATGAGGACGTTTTCGAGGGATAACTAAGCCGAAATCCCTGCGGCGGCATGAGGGGGGAAACATATGGTTTCAAGCAACTTGGCGGCCACGGATCCTTTGATCCGCAATGGTTCTGAATCGCCTCGGAACTGGGACGCCCAGGCCGAGGTGATCGTTATCGGTAGCGGATTTGCAGGTCTTGCCGCCGCGCACGAGGCCCGCAAGGCCGGCGCATCGGTCCTCGTGTTCGAGAAGCTTAAAGCCAGAGGTGGAAACTCCATTATCAGCGGCGGCCTAATGGCCGTCGCCGGATCACCCCTGCAAAAGAAAAAGGGGATCATGGACAGCGCCGAAAAGCTTTATGCCGACATGCTGAAAACCGGCTTGAACTTGAACCACCCGGCCTTGGTCCAGATCGTGGCCGAGAACACCGTCGAAATTCTGAAGTGGACCACAGACGAGCTGGGCGTGAACTTCCAGGAAGAACTAATGCATTTGGGAGGCCACTCGGTCCCGCGCAGCTATTTTCCCCACAACCGCAGCGGGGCCGCCATCGTCCGGCGCCAACTGCAGAAGCTCTCTGAAATGGGCGTGGAAGTTCAAACACGGGCCAAGCTGAAGCGGCTCCTAATGGACCCGCAGGGGAACATCGAGGGCGTTCAGATCATCTCCGGCGGACCTTCCGAACCATCCGGCCTTAAGAAGGAAATCCACGTGAAAGCCCTGAAGGCGGTGGTTCTGGCGACCGGCGGCTTCGGGGCCGACGTCCGTTTCCGTCAGCTCCAGAATCCCCTTCTGGGCGCCGAAGTTGAAACGACCAACCGCATGGGCGCGACTGCGGAGGGCCTGATCGAAGCGCTGCGCGCCGGGGCGACTCCCATCCATTTGTCGTGGATCCAGATGAGTCCCTGGACTTCGCCGGACGAGAAAGGCGACGGCGTCGCCGTCCACTTCAATGTTGGCGTCGCGTTTCTTTATGGAATCATGGTAGACCCCGGCTCCGGCAGGCGCTTCGTGAATGAATTGGCGGACCGCAAGACCCAGGTCGACGCCCAGATCAAGCTGGGCCGGCCGTCGGTCACCCTGGCCGACCAAAAGGGCGCTGACCACCGCAAATACCTGTTGGCGAAAATGCTGGCCAGCGGAGTGGTCAAACGCTTCGAAACGCCATCCGACCTCGCCCGGAACTACGGCATTCCGGAAGCCGCCCTCATGCAGCAGCTGGAGACCTACAACCGGTCCGTTCGAAGCAAGCAAGACGCCGAATTCGGCAAACCCATACCGGCGGACGCCCAGCCGATTGAAACCCCGCCTTATTACGCCTGCCGCGTCTGGCCTAAGGTGCACCACACGATGGGCGGCATTCAAATCGACACCGAAGCGCGGGTCATCGGACTGGACGGGGCGCCAATCCCGCGCCTCTATGCCGCGGGTGAAATCTGTGGAGGCATACACGGGGCGGCCCGGCTGGGAAGCTGCGCCATACCCGAATGCCTGATCTTCGGACGCATCGCCGGCCGCCAGGCTGCCGGCGGGAGCTGAGACATGAACGTCCCCCTCAACATCTATTTCATCCAGGCTCTCCACGGCATCGTCTACGGCATGCTGCTCTTTCTGGTTTCCTCCGGCCTTACGGTCATCTTCGGGATGATGCGGATACTCAATATGGCCCACTCGGCGATGTACATGCTGGGTGCCTATTTCGGGTACTCCCTGGTGACGCTGACCGGGAACTTCTGGCTCAGCCTGGTTGCGGCACCGGTGTTCGTCGGAATGGTCGGGGTTATCCTGCAGCGATTCTTTCTGCGAAAGGTTCAGGCTTTCGGCCATGGCCATGAACTCCTGCTGACCTTCGGCTTTTTCATGGTGGCCATCGAAGTGGTGAAGTGGTTCTGGGGCAACAGCCCCCTCTCCGTTGAAGTCCCGCCCGCTCTGAGCGGCTCAATCGCGACCCTGGGCTTCACCTACCCGCTTTACCGGCTGTTCATCATTCTAGTCGGCGCCATGATTCTGGCCATCATGGCCGCCATCATTCTCAAGACCCGCATCGGGATTCAGATTCGGGCCTCGGTCTCCGACAGCCAAATGGTGGATGCCCTGGGCACGAATGTCCGCCTGGTTTACCTGGGCGTCTTCGCCTTCGGCTCAGCGCTGGCCGGTTTCGCCGGCGTGATCGCGGCCCCCTTCCTGAGCCCCTACCCCGGAATGGGATTTGACATCATGACCGACACCTTCGTGGTCGTGGTGGTCGGCGGTTTCGGCAGCCTCTTGGGTGCGATCGTCGCATCCTTGATGATCGGCTTGATTCAGTCCTTTGGGGTGCTGTTTCTTCCGGATCTGGCCCTGGTTTTCCAGTTCCTGTTGATGGCCGTCGTTCTGGTCCTCAAACCCTCAGGCTTGTTTGGAATAAAGTGACGATGAAAACTCCCCTTAAAACCCTCGGGGCCGCCGTGTTGCTGACGGTCGTGTTCACCCTGCCTTCGTGGGCTTCCAGGGTCACTTTGAACCTGCTGACGGAGACCGCCTACTACGCCTTGTTTGCCGTTTCCTTTAATCTGCTATTGGGCCATACGGGTCTTTTATCGTTCGGGCACGCCGCCTATCTTGGGATCGGGGCCTACACGTTCGCCATCCTTTGCAAGAACATGACCGGACTTCCGATCGTCCTCTCGGTGCTGGCCGCCGGCCTCATGGCCGGGCTGGGAGGAGTTGTGGCCGGCTATTTCTGCACCAAGCTCAAGGGCGCCTTCTTCGCCCTGCTGACGCTCGCTTTCAATCAATTCTTCTACGCCATCGCCCTGAAATGGAGAGCGGTAACCGGAGGCGACGACGGAATCTCTCTGATGCTGCCAGCCGTCTGGGTGCCGGGGCTGGGGAGCGTCAACCTCGCCAAATCCGAGAACGCCTATTACTTCGTCGTGATCGTTGTCGGAATCTGCCTTCTTTCCATTTGGCATTTGACCCAAACGCCGCTAGGCAACACCATCCGCGCCATCAAGGCCAATGAACAAAGGGCCGAGTTCATCGGCTTCAACACCTTCGTCTCCAAGTGGGTCATCTTCTCCATCGCCAGCTTTTACGCCGGAATCGCTGGCGGCTTGTACGCCCTGCACCAGCGGATCGCCTCCACGGCCGTCATCGACCTGCATCGATCCACCGAGGCGATTTTCATGACCTTCATCGGAGGGGTCGGCTCTTTCTTCGGCCCTATTCTCGGCGCAGGGATCTACCTCGTGTTTACGGACTGGGTCAGTCGCATCACCGACCGTTGGGGGATCATCCTGGGAATTCTTTTCATTCTCATCGTCATGTATGTCCACAAAGGCGTGGTCGGCACCCTGGCGGCACCCCTGGTGGCAAAACTCCAGCGGATCTTGCGTCCGAATCCTTTGGCCAAATAACGGGCGGCGGATAGGCTATGGACATTCTCGAAGTTCAAGGTCTTTTCAAGGACTTCAGCGGACTGGAAGTTCTGCTCGGGATCGACCTGAAGGTGCGACAGGGAGAGTGCCATGCCATCATCGGGCCGAACGGTGCCGGCAAGAGCACCCTCTTCAACGTCATCACCGGGATGTACAAGCCCTCGCGAGGCAGGGTCCTATTCCAGGGAAAGGACATCAGTGGCCTGCCGGCCTATAAGATCGTTCGCTTGGGCCTGGCGCGCTCGTTTCAGATCAACAATCTCTTCGGGGCGATGACAGTCCACCAGAATGTCAGGAACGCTGCGCTTTCCAGGGGCAGCCACCGGCTGAACCTCCTCAGGCGCATCACCGGCATGAACGACATCGAAGAGAAAACCTCGATGGTCCTGAGAACGGTCGGGTTGGAATTCAGCTCTGGAATGCAGGCCGACGAGCTTCCCTATGGCCATCAGCGGGCGCTCGAAATTGCCATCGCCCTCGCCACCGACCCTCATGTGGTCCTGCTGGACGAGCCTACCGCCGGCATGGACAAAGAGGAAACCCGGGCGACGGTGGCGTTGATCAAAGAGGTCACCAAAGGCAAGACTGTGGTGGTAGTGGACCACGACATGGAGGTGGTCTTCTCCATCGCCGACCGGATCTCGGTGGTCTACTACGGCCGGGTTTTGGCCACAGGGACTCCGGATGAAATTCGAAACAACAGAGAAGTCAATGAGGCCTACCTTGGCAGCCGAAACCCTTGTTAACGCATCCGGCGTCAATGCCTTTTACGGCAAGAGTCATGTCCTGCACAACCTGGACCTGCAAATCGAGGCCGGTCGGATCGTCGGGTTGTTGGGACGCAACGGGGTGGGAAAAAGCACGACGCTTAAGACGATCATCGGTCTGGTCAATCCGCTTTCGGGCTCGATCACTTTCAAAGGCCGGCGGGTGGATGGCTTGAGGCCCTACCAGATCGCGCGGATGGGCATCGGATACGTGCCCGAGGAGCGCCGGATCTTTCCGGACCTCAGCGTCCGCGAGAACTTGATCATGGGCATGAAGACAAAGGATCGGGGGAGTGTCGAAGGCGGATGGGACATCGAGCGGGTCTATGCGATGTTTCCCGGCCTGAAAAGCCGGGACCGGATCCGGGGCGGATACCTTTCCGGCGGCGAACAGCAGATGCTCTCGATCGGCCGGACCCTGATGGGCAATCCCGAACTGCTGCTTCTGGATGAGCCGACCGAGGGGCTTGCCCCGCAGATCGTCGAGAAGCTGATTGAGGTGATCCAGGAAATTCATCGATCGGGGGTGACGATCCTGCTGGTCGAGCAGAAAACGGATGTGATCATGCAGCTGGCCCAGTCCGTCTGGGTCATGAGCAAGGGCGAGATCGTTTTCCGCGGCACTGCGGCCGATTTCCTGACTCGTCCGGACATTCAAAAGGCGTATCTGGAGTGCGGCGGCGTTAACTCTATCTGCGTGGAGGCTTAAGATGAAAAGATGCAAATGGATGGCTTTGCTGATGCTGGCATGTCTAATGGTTGCGATCGGGTCCCGGTCGGTGCCGGCCGCCGACAACAAGGAGCCCATCGTGATGGCGCACATCGACGCGCTCTCCGGTGCCTACCGCATGATCGGCTTCCCTGCGGCCCTCATGATCGAATTCGCGGTCGACAAAATCAACAGCCAGGGCGGCGTGCTCGGCCGACCCGTCAAGCTCGTCACTTACGACAGTGAAATGAAGCCGGATGTCGCCATGCGCCAGGCCAAGAAAGCGATCGAAGAAGACGGGGCCAAGTTCATCACCCAGACCGGAACCAGCGCCATCGCACTGGCGCTCTCCAAGCTGGCGGCCTCCAGCAATGTCGTTCATATGGTCATGAAATCGGAAGCCATGGATCTTACCGGAGAGGCGTTTCAGCCCAACACCTTCAGGCACTGCCTGAACACCACCTCCCACGCAGCCGCACTGGTGCGGTATTTTGTCGACAAACCTCAGAAAAAATTCTTCATCAGCGCGCCGGATTTCTCATTCGGGCACGATGTGGCCGAAGCGTTCAAGTCCGAGATGAAGCGCTTGAAGCCCGGCGCCGAAATCCTTGGGGAGGTCTACCACCCCTTCGCCGTGAAGGACTACGGCCCCTATGTCAGCAAGATCATGGCTTCGGGCGCCGAGGTCGTGGTCGCCGTTGAATGGGGCCCGGACTTGATCAACCTGATCAAGCAGGGCCGTTCCCTCGGTATGAACCAGCTGCTGGCCTGCTTTTTTCTGGACAACCCGGATGTCATGAGCGTCCTTAAGGAACAGGCTCTGAACTCGGTGACGGTCGAATGTTACATGGCCACGGTGAATACCGAGAAAAACAAGCAGTTCATCAAGGAGTGGACGGCCTGGTTCAAGCGGAAGTACCCCAACGAGTCGGCCCTAATGCTGGTGCCCAGCTCCAACGGCCAAGTCGTCAATGCCTATAATTTCATGTTCGAGGCAATCAAGAAAGCCGGTTCGGTGGAGGCCGACAAAGTTGTAAAGGCCTGGGAAGGCTTGAGCTACGAGGGGCTCACGGGTCAGATTTCCATGCGCGCCTGCGACCATCAGTTGATCACCCCGGCCTATGTGGCCACCGTGGTCGAAAAACACCCGCTGCAGGAGTTCTTTCAACCGCCCTTTGTCGATGTGCCGGTGGAGATCTCGGCAGCCAAGATCACGGTGCCGCCGGATCAGACCGGCAACCCAAGGTGCAAGTAACGGCAAGACCGTGATTCGCCCCGGCTGAAATTCACGGCCGGACGGGAAAATGGTCAAGGGTGCAAGCCCGGAATACCGGAGGACAGGACGTGACCCGCTCCGATGATCAGCCTCGGGAGCTTTTCACGGTCGACACCGGAAAGTGCACGCCGGAGAAGGCGCTTTGTTTGAGCGCCTGCCCCACCGGTGTCATCCGCATCGATGCAGAGGGCTTTCCAGCCCCTATCCCGGGCGCCAACGAGCTCTGTATCGATTGCGGGCACTGCGTTGCGGTATGCCCATCAGCGGCCATCACGCACCGGTCGATGTCCCCGCAGGAATGCCCGCCGGTCGACCCCGCCAGGGACGCCGGCGCCGCCGAGATGGAGTACTTCCTGCGATCACGGCGCTCCATTCGGCAATACCAGCGCGGGCCCGTCCCCAGAGAGACGCTCGCGCGTCTGGTGGAAATGGCGGGCTACGCCCCGAGCGGGCACAATCGCCGCCCCCTCGAATGGCTGATCTTCGACGAACCGGCCGGCGTCGGGCGGCTGCTCGAAGGCGTCGGGGAATGGATGCGCTGGGAGTTGACGCATGAACCGGAGAAAGCCGCTGCAGTGGGATGGGACATGGCGGCCGTCGTCCAGCAGATCGAAGCCGGCCAGGATCGGATCTTCCGAGGCGCCCCGCATGTGATCATAGCCCATGCTCATCAATCACAGCGATTGGCCGCAACCGATGCGGTCATCGCCCTGTCTTATCTTGAGCTGGCAGCCCCAGCCTTGGGGCTGGGTACCTGCTGGGCCGGTTTTTTCATGTTGGCCCTCTGCCGCTACCCACCGCTGCGGGAATCGCTCGGCTTGCCCGAAGGCCATCTTCCGCTCGGCGCCGTGATGGCCGGAAAGCCCAAGGTCAAGTTTCACCGCTTGCCTAAAAGAAGTGCCCCGCCCATCCGATGGAGTTCCGAACGGTGATCCGGCTGGAGAAGAGAGATTCGGAAATGCGCCCTACCGAAATGCTCAGGTCTCATCTTTCAGGAACGGGAATTATCGTCGCTCCTGGCGCCTACGATGCCTTGACGGCTAAAATCATCGAAGATATCGGGTTCCCGGTCGTCATCATCACCGGCCTCGGAGTATCGGCCAGCTTTCTGGGCCGACCGGATGCGGGCCTGCTGACCATGACCGAAAACCTTTTGGTCTCCGGCAACATCTTCGATGCGGTCCGCATCCCCGTCTTGGCTGATATTGATACCGGATACGGCAACGCCGTCAATGTCATCCGCACGATCCAGGCTTTTGAAAAAGCCGGTGCGGCTGGCATCTCCATCGAGGATCAGGTCGAGCCCAAACGCTGTCCGGCCTGCGTGAGCGCGGCGGTGGAGCTGGTGGCGCCGGAGGAGATGGCGGGAAAGATCCGAGCGGCCGTGGACGCTCGCCGGGATCCGGCCTTCGTGATCGCGGCCCGAACGGATGCTCACGGCGCCGAGGCCGTCGAAAGGGCCCAGATCTATGCCGAGGCGGGGGCGGATGTCATCAAACCGACCTCGAATGCCTTCTCCGACCCCGAGGGCCTGGCGCAGTTCGTCCGGCAGGTGCAGAAGCCCGTTTGGATCATGATGGTCCGCTGGATCGAAAAGACCCTGACGGCCGTCGACCTGGAAACGGCCGGCGTCAAGATCGTATCCTTTCCGATGGATGCCCTGACCATAGCCGCGCGGGCGGTCCGGGAAGCCTTGGAGGAGCTCCGCAGAACAGGGACGAACCAGAGTTATGCGGCGCGGCGAGTCCCGCTTGCGGACTTCAAGGACTTCATCGGCATGCCGGCGGTGCAGTCCCTCGAGGAGCGCTACCTGCCGAAGAGGGCATCCGTCACCGCAGCGCCTGGAAAATCAAGCTGAGATCCGTCATGGGAATGACCGTCAGCGAAAAAATCATCGCCAAGGCCGCGGGCAGGCACCGGGTCGCCCCGGGCGAGATCGTCTATGTCGAACCGGATATCACGGTTTGTCATGAGCTGTTCGTCAGCACGCGCTATACCGGCATGCTGCGGGAGATCGGCGTGGAACGCATCTGCGCGCCGGAGAAAACGGCCATCATCTTCGACCACCGCGTCCCGGTGCCCGATCTCGATTTCGCGGAGCGCCATAAAGCCCTGCGCCGGTTCGTGCGCGAGCAGGGAATCCGCTACTTTTACGATGTCGGCCGCAGCGGGATCGCGCACCACTTCATGGCCGAAAAAACTCATGCACGCCCGGGAATCCTGTATGCCGCCGACGACATTCACGCGACCTGTCTGGGGGCCATGGGCTGCTTCGCTGCTTCCTTCGGCCTGGGGATCGTCGAGGCATTCGCCACCGGCCGCTTCTGGCTCAAAGTTCCGGCCACGCTCCAGGTTCGCGTAACTGGGGAGTTTCAGCCGGGTGTCATGAGCCGTGACCTGCTGCAGAACCTTCTGGGCGACCTGGGGTCGGATGGTGCGCTCTACCAGGTCATCGAGTTCACCGGCCCGGCAATAGAGGCCATGAGCATCGACAGCCGCCTGACGCTCTGCAGCAACGTTTGCTATGCCGGGGCCAAGACGGCCATCATCAACCCGGATAAGCGGGTGGCCGATTATGTGCGGCAAAGAAGCGATCAACCCTGCGAACTGCTCATCAGTGACATCGACGCACGCTATCACCGGACGCTCTCCTACGATGTCACGACCCTCGAACCGCAGGTGGCCGCACCCCATAGCCCGGTGAACACCAAGCCCGTTTCCGCGGTCGCGGGCATTGCAATCCAGCAGGTTTTCATCGGCAGCTGCGCCGGCGGCCATATCGAAGACATGCAGCTCGCAGCCGGCATCCTCAAAGGCCACAAGGTCAATTCGGACGTGCGCCTGATCGTCATTCCGACCACGCCGGAGGTTTATCTCGAGATGGTGCGGCAAGGACTGGCGGAGATCTTCATTGAGGCCGGTGCCGTCATCGGACCGCCGAGCTGCGGGCCATGCGCCGGCGGCCACATGGGTCTCCTCGCCGCAGGCGAGGCCTGCATGTCCACCTCGACCTTGAACCTCCGGGGGCGGATGGGGAGCCCGGAGGCCGCCATCTATCTGGGTAACGCGGCAACAGCCGCCGCCGCAGCGATCGCCGGCAGGATCGTGGACCCCCGTGAATTCTTATGAACCAGAGAGGCATCCAATGGAGAAGATTCAGGGGACGGCCTGGCGCTTCGGCGACCACGTGAATGCCGATATCGCAATCGGATACAATGCCGCGGTGGGCAAGCTGACAGACCCCAAGGCGGCGGCCGCTTTGTGCATGGTCGGTTATGCCCCGGATTTTCCCCGCCTGGTGCGCCCGGGGGATTTCATCGTGGCGGGGCGGAATTTCGCCTGCGGCAATCTGCATCCGCAATTCAACCTCGCCATCAAGGGCGCTGGTGTGGGCGCGATCATCGCGCATTCCTTCAGCCGCGGCTTCTACCGATCGGGCTTTTATGAGGGGATCATCTGCCTCGAATGCGCCGAGCCGCTCGAAAAAATTGCAGCGGGAGATCGTCTGGAGATCGACGTTAAGACCGGTTTGATCCTCAACCTTACCAGCGGAAACCAACTGCAGGCCTCGGCGATTCCAGAGTCGCTCTTGGAATTGGTTCACGCCGGCGGGTTGGTGCCTTATCTAAGAATGCGTTTCCACAAAACAGGCCGATTGTGCCAGTCGGCCACTTGAGGAGGCTGCCGGGTGCTTTTTCTGATTGATATCGACATCGATTACGCGAGGCTTGGAGAGCACGGCCAGCAAATGCTCGAAGAGGAATCCAAAGTATCGAAACGTCTTTTCAGCGAAGGCATAAACCTGCGCATTTGGCGCAAGGCCAATGCCATGGGGGTCGTGGTCATTGCGCGCCACCCGGATCACCAGAGCCTGCACGACACGCTGAGGGGCATGCCGCTCTTTCCCTTCTTCAAGGACATCCGCGTGACGCCCCTGGTGCCGCATCCGAAGTACCCCCAGTTCGCGGAGCCGGATTAATAGGGTCGCGCGAGTGCGGCGCCTTAAGCCCGGGCATCGGAGTCAGCCGAAAAGCAAAGATCCCGACCCGGGGTGCGCGGGACCGGAGGCCGACAAATGGGCGTTCTAATGTTGCATGACCGTATTCTCGTCAACGCCGACTACACCGGCTCAAACGTAGCCGCTGTGTTCACGATGGGCGGGCCTGTTCTCGTCGATACGCCCCTGCGCGAACAAGACATCCTGGAATGGAAAAGCCTCATTTTCGATCGGGACGCCCGGGGGGCGAAGTATCTGGTCAACACCCACTCCCACTTCGAGCACTGCATCGGCAACGCCAAGCTCGGGGGCACGATCATCATGCACCGCTCGGACCGGAAGCGCCTATCGGCCTACAACGAGCCGAACCGCGTTCGAATGTTGGCGGCCACCGCGTTTCCGGCCCTGAAGACGGAAGACATCGAATTCATCGCCACCGAGCCGCGGGTGCCTTCGGAAATCACCATCAATGACAGCCTGACGCTGGACTTGGGCGATCATACCATCGATCTCCTCCACACGCCGGGCCACACGCCGGGCAGCCTCTGCGTTTACGTTCGTGAAACCCGGACGCTGCTGACCGGCGACACCCTCACGGCCGGGCGGCATCCCGTGAAAACCGGGGCAGACATCCCCCGCTGGATCGAATCGCTGCGCCGACTCGAAACACTCGAAATCGATCGGATCGTTCCCGGCCATGGGCCAGTTTGCGGCAAGGACGAGCTCACAAGATGCCTCGATTACTTTCAGCAGATGTTTTCCCTGGTCGAGAACAGCATCGCCCAAGGGCTTGAGGAAAAAGAGGTGGTTCAGGCCGTGCATCACCGGCTGATCGGCTTCTACCGCATGGACCCGGAAGTCGAGGGTCGGGACCGTATTGACGGGTTGAAACGCATCTTCGATATGGGCACCGCGCGGCTCTATCAGGAAATGCGGCACAACCCGCGTAGCGGATCGTCTTGAATCGCAAGCTTCAAGCGCCGCAGCGCCCCGATGTGTCCCGACGGCGGGTTTAAGCCGGCGCCGCCTGAAAATGACCGGATTCCATGGTTGTTTCAAGGAGGTGCCGCTCACGGCCGACCCGGATAAGGAGATCTTCATGATCGCGGTTTGGTACGAGCGCCTGGGCGAAGCCGAGGAAGTTCTCGAATACGGCCGGATGGAAGACCCTCAGGCAGGTCCCGGTGAAGTCAGGGTCAAACTGGCGACCTCCGCGGTGAACCCCTCCGACGTCAAGCGCCGGGCCGGAAAAACCGTCCAAATAATGGAGTTTCCACGGATCATCCCCAACAGCGATGGCGCCGGCATTATCGATCAGGTGGGCCGCGGAGTTCCGGAAGCTCGCCTCGGCGAGCGGGTCTGGATATACAACGGACAAAGAGGCCGAGCCTGGGGTACGGCCGCCGAGTACATCGCCGTGCCCGCGGATCTGGCCACTCCCTTGCCGGAGGGCACGGATTTCGCCCAAGGCGCCACATTGGGCATCCCCGCCATGACCGCCCACCGTTGTGTGTTCATAAGAGGCCCGGTCGCCGGTCAGACCATCCTGATATCCGGGGGAGCCGGCGCCGTCGGCCACTATGCCATCCAGCTGGCCAAGTGGGGCGGCGCCACGGTGCTGACCACAGTGAGTTCGATGGCCAAGGCGGAGATTGCCCGGGATGCCGGCGCAGACGTCATCATCGATTACATGCGCGAAGCCGTCGTCGACCGCGCCATGGCCGCCACCGCGGGACAAGGCGTAGACCTGATCGTCGAAGTCGACTTTGGAGGAAACCTGGAGAGCGATTTATCGTTGATAAAAACCAATGGAACCATCTGCGTTTATGCCTCCGAGTCGGTTCGGGAGCCGAAACTGCCCGCCTATCAGTTGATCCGGAAAAACGTGAATCTCCACTTTGTGCTGCTCAACAACTGCCCTGCGGAAGCGCGAAGAAAAGCCTGCGCGGAGATCAACGCGTGGCTCAAGCAGGGACTTGCCCGGCATCTGATTGCCGGGCGCTTTTCCTTGCACCAAACCGCACAGGCCCATCGGCTGGTCGAAAGCGGCCGGAAGATCGGAACGGTGATTGTGGATATCCGGGGGCAGGATGCTCTTCAGACCGCTTCGGAATCGGCTCCGCAATGAAACGCGGCATCCCCCGGGTCCCATTGAACCGAATTCGTCGCGTGCGGCCCTGAACATTAAAATGGTGTGACGATATGCCGCGGCCCAAAATAGACTCGACGAAACCGCTCTTGCTGGACAGCAAATCGACCACCAACAAAAGCGAAGAAATCTTGGCCGCCGCCGAGGAGATCATGTCGCAAAAGGGCATGGCCGAAACCTCCATTTCGGAAATCGCCCGCAAGGCCGGGGTGGTCGACTCGGTTATTTACCACTTTTTCAAAAACAAAGAGGATCTGCTGTTTTCCATCCCGGGGCGTCGGCTGATCGATGTCCTCAAGCTGTTGGAGGAGCATTTACAAGGCATCACCGACCCCTTCAGCCGTTTGGGCAAGATGGTCTGGTTCCATCTGCACTACAATTACACCCATCAGTGGTACGCTCGCCTGTTGCTGTTCGAATGCCGGTCTTCCAAGGGCTTCTATTCATCTCCAGCGTATCAGCTCATTCGGAAGTACTCGCGGATCCTGCAGAACATTTTAGATGAAGGCCGGCAGTCAGGCGCTTTCCGAACGGATGTGGGCAAGTGGCTCATGCGGGACGTCATTCTGGGGGCCCTGGACATGGAAACGATCGGGTTTCTCACCGACGATGAATCCCAGAACGATCCGCCCGACTTCGAGAGCCTTTTCGACCTCTGCCAGGCGATGGTGGCACCACGACCAGCCGCTGTGCCGGCGCGGGGAAGGCGCGCGGACGCCATCATCAACGCCGCCATCGAGATGTTCGCCGTTAAGGGCTTTGCCAAGACAAAGATCTCCGACATCGCCAAGAAGGCGAACCTGGCCGACGCCACCATCTATGAATACTTCGCAGGCAAAGAGGATTTGCTTTTTTCAATTGCAGCCCAGCGCATTCCCCAGTACTTGAAAGCGGCTTCCGATGCTTTTGAAATTAGAAGTCCCGTACGCCGGTTGCGGCGCCTGATCAAGTATCACTTTTCGAGCTTTTTGGCCGAACGGAACTTTCTAAAGGTATTCTTGCTGGAAATGCAACTCAACGCTCGTTTTTACAGCTCCAAGGCGTTTAGCGAATACCGTAAATACTACGCGTTCATCGAAGAGTTGGTCGAGCAAGGCCAGAAAGCCGGCTTTTTTCGGGAGAGAGTCAAACCAAGCATGCTGCGCAAAATGTTTCTAGGCGCTTTCAACCATTTAGCTCTTCGCTGGCTCATCCTGGAAGACGACGCGGAAACCGACAAAATGGAAGAGATCGACCAAGTCACCGAACTGCTGCTCTCCGCCGTCATGGAGACCGGCTACTCGACCCAGGGAGAAAACCTAGACTCCTGACAATGAATCCTCAAAGTGGCCGCAAAACGGTGGCGGACATGAGCGGGAGCTTTTTCTATGAATTCTAACCCCATGGTGTTGCAAGGCAAAGTCGCGATCGTCACCGGCGCCAGCAAGGGGATCGGAAGGGCCATTGCCGAGCGATACGCCCGCGAAGGGGCCCGTGTGGTGCTGGCGAGCCGCTCGCCGGCGGCCCTCCAATCGATCGCCGAAACCATCAACTCGCTCGGAGGCCACGCCGCAGCCCTCGCGGTGGACGTCAGCGATCCCCGGAGCGTCGAATCCATGGTGCGCCGGGCGGCTGCCGTTTTCGGCGGCTTGGACATCATGGTCAACAATGCCGGTACAACCGCCGTTAAGCCTTCGGCGGACCTCGAGGCCGAGGCCTGGGACCGGACCGTTAAAACGGACCTATACGGCGTCTTTTACGGCTGTCAGAGTGCCGGCCGTCTGATGCTGGAACAGGGTCGCGGGGGGTGCATCATCAACATCACCTCCATTTACGGTATCTGCGCCGCCCCCATGCGCGCGGCCTATTGCGCGAGCAAAGCCGGCGCCAACATGTTGACCCAGGTCATGGCCGTGGAATGGGCAGCGCACGGAATCCGAGTGAATGCCATCGCGCCGGGTTATGTCCGTACGGAACTGGTCCAGGGGCTGATCGACACCGGACGGATGGATGTGCCTTCGATTGAAAAGCGGACCCCACTGGGCCGCATGGCCGAAGCCCGGGATGTGGAAGGTATGGCGGTGTTCCTGGCAAGCGACGAGGCCGCTTACGTTACAGGCAGCATCATGACGGTGGACGGCGGTTGGACGGCCTACGGTTTTCTGTGAGGGAGAAATGGGCGGCGGGAAACAGACAGCACTTGGTAACCAAAGGCCATCATCGCAACGAAAGGAGCAAGATCATGAAGAAGACAATCCGAACAGGTTGGCTGGGTTCACTTCTGACGCTTCTGTTGGCGCTCGTTTTTCTAGCGCAGGCGACTGTCCAGGCCGAGACGATGCAGATCCAGCCCAAAGGCAGCAAAAAAATCAATATCGGCGTCATGGACCTCATCTCCGCCATTGAGGTCGCCGCCATCTACAATGCGGCCTACCAGAAAGAGGCGGCCGCCCGGGGATGGAACGTGCGCGTCTTCGACCTCCAATTGCAGCACGCCCAGGCGCCGACGGTCATGGAGAACATGATCGTTGCGGGCTACGACGCGATTATCGTCAACTGGACCTCGCCGCATTTCTTCAAGGACCAAGTCGCAACGGCTTTCAAGAAGGGCATCCCCGTCATCACGGTCGCCGAGGGCGGCACCTTTCCCATGGTGATGGCCGAAGTGGGTCAGTATTACGGCGTTTCCGGGGCGCTGTCGGCCCAGTATCTGGCCAGCAAACTCAAAGGGGCCAAGGGACAGAAGGGCAAAGTCGTGATGTTCAACGACAAGCGGCTGGAGCTCGCCAAGCTCAAGTTCGCATCGGCCCAAGCCATCTTCAGCCATTTCGGCATCCCGGTGATCACCGAGATCGACGTCGGCTCGAGTGAGGGCAATCCGTCGGTCTGGTCCAAAGAGCAGATGAAAAATCTTATCTTGGCCGACAAGAACAAGGAAATCAAGGGCGTCTGGGCCTATTGGGAGGGCGCCGGGCTTCCGGCTGCAGAAGCCTGCGCCGATCTGGGCCGGGCGGATATCGTGGTGGTGACCTGTGAAGACAGCCCCCGAACGTATGAAATGATCCGCAGCCTGCCCACGCTGCACGCGACCTCCGGCGGAAACAAGCTCTTCCTGGACTCGAGCGTCAAGAGGCTGTTCGCGCTGCTTGAAGAAATCTTCGCCGGAAAGCCCATGGAAGACCAACAGCTTATCGAAGCCGTGCCTTATCTGGTGACCAAGGAAAACCTCCCGCCCAAGGGGTATTTCTACAACGCGGCCAGGAACTACTCGGGGCAACCGGACTTTGAGGTGAAGTAGCCCTGCGGTGAGGCCAGCCGCCACGGCGACCATTACGCTGTGGTGGTCCGGCTGGCCGATGAACCGCCGAGACTGGGCGGAGGGAAAGGTCCGCACCGCGCTGGGGAATTTGATGCCATGAGAGAGGCGCTCCATAACGAAGTCGTGCTCGAGGCTCGGGGCCTGGTCAAGGATTTCCCCGGACAGCGTGCCCTGGACCGGGTGGACTTCGAAATCCGCCGAGGCGAAGTCCATGCCCTCATCGGCGAGAACGGGGCCGGGAAGTCGACGCTCATCAAAATCATCGCGGGCTTTTATCGAGCGGATGAGGGCACACTCATGGTGGACGGACGCCGGAGAGAGTTCAACAACCCGCTGGAAGCGCAGCAGGCCGGCCTGAGCTTCATCCACCAGGAACTGAACATCATCCCGCATCTTTCGGCCGCCGAAAACATGTTTCTCGGCCGTCGAAAGCCTCGCAACACTTTGGGGTTGGTGAGCCAAAAGCGCATGGTGGCGAGCGCCGGAGCAATTCCCAACGCCTTGCCCCTGCAGGCGGACCTGAAAACCCCGGCCGGGATGTTGTCGATCATCCAGCAGTGGAAAATCGCTATCAACCGCGCTCTGGCCCTCAAGCCGCGAATTATTTTCATGGATGAACCCACGGCATCGCTGACCTACGAGGAGGTGAAGGAGCTCTTCGAGTCGATCCGGCACCTGCGCGAGAGCGGCACGGCCATTGTCTATGTTTCGCATCGCATCGAAGAGATTTTCGAAATCGCTGACCGGGTGACCGTCATCAAGGATGGATCCAAGGTTGGATCGGCTCCGGTTCGGGTGATGGATGTGGATGGGCTTTATAAAATGATGCTCGGGCGCGGGCTGCGGGACATCTTTCCGCAAAGAAAACTGCCGCAGGACGAAACCTGCCTTGAAGTGCAGAACCTCACCCGCGCACCGGCGGTCAACGATGTGAGCTTTTCCGTCCGCCGGGGCGAGGTCCTGGGGATAGCGGGGCTTATCGGTTCGGGCCGAACGGAGCTCGTCCGCCTCCTGTTCGGCGCCGACCGTAAAGACAGGGGCGAGATCAGTGTAAACGGCACCAGGGTGCAAATCCGATCTCCGCAGGATGCCATTCGCTGCGGCATGGCCATGGTTCCGGAGGAAAGGCGCTCGCAGGGTGTCGTCCTCACGATGGGGATCAAGCACAATATCACGCTGGCCGGCCTTTCTCGGTTCAGGCGCTGGGTGAGGATTCCAGTCATCGCGCAGCACAAGGAAAATGCAGCCGCACGCTCTCTAGTGGAATCCACCGGCATCCGCACCCAAGACCTGAACAAAGCGGTTGGGCTTTTAAGCGGCGGTAATCAGCAGAAATGCGTGCTGGCCAAATGGCTCTGCCGAGGCGCCAAGATTTTCATCTTCGACGAACCGACGCGCGGAATCGATATCGGCTCCAGAGTCTCGATCTACCGGATGATCGCCGACCTTGCGGCGGCGGGCGCTGGAGTCGTTCTGATATCATCCGATCTAACCGAGGTCATGGGGCTGTCGCATCGGATTCTGATCCTTAAAAACGGCACAAAGCGCTCGGAGCTCGATGCGCGCCAAACGGATTTAAAGACCGTCCTCGGCCTTTGCCTCGGCGAAGACGGCCTCACGGCACTGGAAACGAAGACTGCCGCGCATCGACCCCGGCAGGAAGACAGCGCAGCAGGAGTCAAACGCGCCAATGCCTCCAAGTCCTAACATCCTGAAAGGATCCGACCGGTTGATCTTATTCGGCGCCAGGTTCGGAACGCTCATTGCGCTGCTGGCCATGATCCTGACCTTTGCCGCGCTGTTGCCGCCATTCCGAACGCAATTGAATTGGATCAATCTGGCGGGGCAGACGGCCGTGGTCGGTATTTTCGCAATCGCCCTGACCTGCAGCCTGAAAATGGGGGATTTCGATTTTTCAATCGGGGCGACGGCAAGTTTGAGCGGCGTGCTGCTGGCCAAACTCCTGGTGGGTGGAATGGACCTGCCTCTCGCCGCCGCACTCGGCCTGCTGGCCGGGGTTGTGATCGGACTCATCAACGGCACCCTGGTTGGGTACTTGAAGCTCGATTCCTTCATCTGTACCATCGCCACCGCACTGCTGATCCTCGGATGCTGCATGGGCATCACCAAGGGCCAAAGCATCACTTCCGGGCTGCCGGCAGCCTTTGAAGTGATCGGCCGCGGGCGCATGGCTGGAATCCCCGTGCGCTTCCTGATTTTTGTCGGCATAGCCTTGCCGGTCTGGATCATCCACGCCTACACCGAAACCGGCAGAAGGATGGAAGCCGTTGCGGGCAACGTCGAGGCGGCGCGGCTTTACGGAATCAACGTGCCCCGAAGCCGAATGTTGGCTTTCTTGATGTCTGGGGCCTGCTCGGCGGTCGCCGGCATCGTGATGACCTCTTCGGTCATGTCGGCCCGACCCACGGACAACCTGCAATACCTCCTCGGGGCACTGGCCGCCTGTTTCATCGGGGCCAGCACGGTACGCATCGGCCAGTTTCACGTCTGGGGCACTTTCGTCGGCGTGCTTATCAAAGTCATTGCAACCAACGGGTTGATCCTTCTGATGGTGCCCGGCTACGTCACCAAGATCGCTGAAGGACTGATCCTATTGACGGCCATTCTGATTACGATCGTCTCTGCGCGTTACGTCAAGGGACTAGGCGGCTGAAGCGGCGCTTCCAGCGCGAACGATCGGTTAGAGGCTCGAGGGGTTGCATCCGAAACGGTGGGGATAGAGACGCACATGCTCCGAGCGCAAAACAAACCGAACCGCAAAGACCTTTTGCTGTTCTTAGGGCGTTACGGCACATTGCTCACCCTTTTGGCCATGATTCTGTTCTTCAGCCTGGTCCTACCCTCATTTCGGTCGAAGGAGAATCTGGCCAACCTGATGGGACAGGTGGCGCTGCTCGCCCTCATCGCCGGGGGTCTCACCTGCTGCCTTAAGGTGGGTGATTTCGATCTCTCCATCGGCGCCGTTGCCACCCTGGCCGGGAATAGCGTAGCAACGCTCCTGGCCCAGGGCCACGGCATGGCGTTGTCGATTTCCGGGGCACTGGCTATCGGGCTGGCGGCAGGGGCGGTGAATGCCCTGCTGGTCGCCTACGTCGGTTTTCACTCTCTGATCTGCACGCTAGCCACCATGAGCGTGATCATGGGCCTTACGGAGGGATTGACTAAGGGAATCTCGATATGGTCGGGCATCCCCGCAAGCTTTGCTTTCCTGGGCAAAGGCGACATCGCAGGGGTGCCCGTAAGATTTATCATCATGGCCGCCATGCTTGGTTTTATAGCGTTTGTGCATGCCAAAACGGAAGCCGGCAGAAAAATGGAGGCCATCGGCGGCAGCCCGGTGGCCGCAGGTCTTTCCGGAATCAACGTCAGAAGGAACCGGCTGCTGGCGTTTCTGCTCTCAGGCTTTTGTGCGGCCGCTACGGGTATCCTCGTGACATCGTCGCTGATGGCGAGCGACACCAATATCGGCATTGGGTACACTTTCCCCGCCATCACGGCATGCTTTATCGGGGCAACAACCATCCGCTTGGGCCGATTTCATGTCCTGGGGACCCTGGTCGGGGTTTTCATCACGGTTGTCGCGACCAACGGGATGATAATCCTCCTCCTGCCAAGCTATCTCATTGATATCGTTAGGGGAATAATCTTACTGCTATCGGTCCTTTTAGCCGGGTTGCTGGTGGGGAAGAAAATCATGGGTTGAGCCAGCTGCGGCCGTTGGTGCAGCGGTTTGATCCGATCAATTCAGCGAGCGCCATGCATACTATTCTGAGTGCTTTAGCGCAGAACATCGAAAGGAGATGAACGATGAAGTTTATCCGAGTAAACTTGACGCATGCGACCATCGGTACCGAGGATGTGCCCAAGGAGTACATCGGGCTTGGCGGTCGGGGGCTTACCTCCATCATGATCAATTCTGAGGTGCCGGCCACCTGCGACCCGCTCGGGCCGGAGAACAAGCTCGTTTTCGCCCCGGGTATTCTGAGCGGCACAAGTCTGGTCAACACCAGCCGGCTTTCGGTGGGGGCGAAAAGCCCGCTGACGGGGGGGATTAAAGAGAGCAATGTGGGCGGCACCGTTGCGCACGCGCTCGGGCGTCTGGGGATTACCGCGATCAGCGTTGAGGGGATGGCGCCCCAAGGAAAGCTTTTTGTCCTGAAGATCGACGAGCAAGGAAGGGCGAGCCTCGTGGCTGCCCCGCAGTACAAAGGCATGCGGACCTATGCGCTCACCCAAAAGCTTTTTGCTGAACACGGGCAGAAGAATGCGATACTGTGCATCGGGCCGGCTGGAGAGTTTTTGCTGCCCAGCGCTTCGATTCAGACGACGGATGCAGATGATCGCCCCTGCCGCGCGGCCGGCCGCGGCGGTCTAGGGGCTGTGATGGGTGCCAAAGGCCTCAAAGCGATCGTGGTGTCGCGCGGCGGAAAAAGCCCGGATCCTCTGGCTGATGAAACAACCTTCAGGCAAGCCGCAAAAGTTTTCGCCAAAGCGGTCAAAGATCACCCCTACAGCGGCCAGGCCATGCCCAACTTGGGAACGGCGATGCTGGTGGCCCCCATTAATGCCGTCGGCGCTTTCCCTTCATACAACGCCCGTAAGGGCACGTTCGACGGGTGGGAGAGGATCAGCGGCGAAGCCCTGGCCAAATTGCTCAAGGCGCGCGGCGGCAAAACGACCCATATGGGCTGCGCCCAATGCATCATCAATTGCTCGAATGAATTCGTGGACTCCGCCGGGAAATACGTCACCTCCTCCCTGGAATACGAGACCATCTGGTCAATGGGCGCGATGTGCGGAATAGACGACCTGGATACCATCGCGCGCCTGGACTACTTGAGCGATGACATCGGGGTGGACACCATCAACACCGGTGTTGCCATCGGCGTCGCCATGGACGCGGGCCATGCCGCGTTCGGTGATAAAGAGGCGGCCATCCGTTTGATGGAGGAAATCGCCAAGGGCTCCGATATCGGTAAAATCATCGGCAGTGGGCCCGTAGCTGTCGGCCAGCATTTCAAACATGAGCGGGTTCCGGTCGCCAAGAAACAGGCTATCGCCGCCTATGACCCTCGGGGGATTCAGGGCATGGCCGTCACGTACGCCACATCGCCGATGGGCGCCGACCATACAGCCGGATGGGTGGTGGGGACCAATCTCGCCGCCTTCGGCGGTCATCTGGACCCGTTGAGCCCCAAGGGACAAGTGGAGGTTTCCCGCAACTTTCAGATCGCAACGGCCTATTTTGACAGCACCGGCCTATGCACCTTCGCGAGTCCTGCCGCCAATTCGATTCCCGAGGCGGGGGCGGCCTTGATTCAGATGATCAACGCCAAGCTCGGGACCGCCATCACCCAGAACGACACGATCGGACTGGGAATCAGGATTCTAAAGGCTGAAAGAGAGTTTAACCGGAAAGCGGGATTCACCCAGAAGGACGACCGGCTGGCGAAAATGTTCTACGAGGAGCCTCTGCCGCCCCATAACAAAACGGTGCTTGTCAGCGATGAGGAGATGGACAGCACGTTCAACTTCTAATTCTCAAAGGAACGCGAGGTGAAAGTCAGAATAAAGCTTTTTGGCACCTTGTGCCTGCGGGAACCCGGCTACGATTCCGCAAAGGGAATGGAGCTCGAGATGCCCGAGGGATCCGAGGTTCGGGATTTGCTTAGACGCCTGGGCATATCCGCGAAGCAGGATGCCATGGTGATTATAGCGGGGAGATCCCGGAAGAAGAACTACAGGCTTCATGAGCGGGAAGAGGTGAATGTATTCGACCTGGCCATCGGCGGTTGACCTCAGCGCAACTCGTGGCAAATGGGCAAACCGATTTCACCGAACTTGAAAAATGACAACCGATAGCTGTTTGGGGAGGAGGAGAGGATAAACAGATGAAAACCAAAGCTGCCGTTGCTTATGAATGGAATAAACCCCTGGTGATCGATGAACTCCAATTGGATGAACCCCAGGCGGGTGAAGTCCTGGTTCAATTCAAGGCCGCCGGAATATGTCACAGCGATCTCTCGGTCATCAACGGCGTCGTTCCCTTGCCGCCGCCGCTCGTGGCCGGCCATGAGGGAGCCGGGGTGGTTCGGCAGGTCGGCCCCGGCGTCAGCAAGGTCAAGCCGGGGGATCATATCGTGATGTCGTGGTCACCGGTCTGCGGCGTCTGCTACCATTGCAACAAGAGGCAACCCTATCTTTGCCAACTTGCGGCCAGTACGAACCACGGCATGATGATCGACCAGTCCTTTCGCCTAAAGAAAGGCGACCAGCCGATCAACAAAATGCTGGGGGTGGGGTCATTTTCGGAATACAACGTGGTCAATCAGGAGAGCGTTATCAGGATCAGCGAGGATATCCCCTTCGACATCGCCGCCATCACCGGCTGCGCCGTGTCAACCGGAGTGGGGGCGGTATTGAGGACCGCCAAGGTGGAGCCCGGGAGCAGCGTGGCCGTAATTGGGATCGGGGGGGTCGGAATCAACATTATCCAGGGTGCCGCTTTGGCCAACGCGACAAGGATCATCGCGATCGACGTGATGGAAAATAAACTCAAAGAAGCCACTCGTTTCGGCGCCACCCATACCGTCAATGCCTCGCAGGAGGACCCGCTTGAAGCGGTCAAAACCATCACGGCCGGCGTGGGGGCCGATTATGCCTTCGAGGCACTGGGCAAAGCGGAGACGGCGAAACTGGCTTATGGCCTGATCCGCGCGGGAGGAACGGCAGTCATCGTCGGCATTTCCCAGATGGAAGAAATCCTGCCGGTGCCGCTGATGGATCTGGTGTTCGGAGAAAAGATCGTCAAGGCGAGTTACTACGGATCCATCGACGTGCGTACCGATCTGAATCTGTTTTTCGAGCTATACAAGCTTGGCAAGCTCCGGTTGAAGGAAATGATAACGAAGCGCTACCGACACGCCGAGATCAACCAGGGTTTTTCCGACCTGGTTTCCGGAAAGAACATGCGCGGAGTTATCATTTATTCCGAGTGATCGAATCGCACCAAGGGGCCGGGGTCGACAGCCGTTGCGGCATGCGAAAACCCCGGCCCGCTTCGCGCCTGACAGCAGCGCCCGGCGCTCTCTCCCTAAGGCTTCAGCCATTTCACCATGCCCAATCCAAACCGGCGCCCTCCCCCAATTCGGCGATATTAACGGTCTCATAATTGTCAGGACATTGCCTGTTCGGTGATTTCGCCCCATTGGAGCTGGTTGGCGTCTATTTGTCTGTACTATTTCGAGACGATTAATAACACCGCCGACAAACGCAAACGGCCACGCCTATCGGCACGGCAGGGCCGCACGCAAGCCCAGCCAGGGATCCTCCGACTATTCTACCGAAAGGCCCAGCGCTGGGGGCAAAACCTTCTTTCACGATCTGGAGAAAAGATCTCTGTTGCGTATCGACTTCAAGATTGTCTAAAGATCGACTGATTTGTGCTTCATCCTGCGACAATATGACTGCGTCTCCTCACGCCCCGAATTTCCCCAGGCGGCCGGCGTAGGCCAGGGCGAGCGGCATCAAGTCCACGGCCGGGAACTGGCCGAGGGCGCCTTGCAGGCATTCGGTCTCGCCGAAGCCCTTGACCGCGTTTCGGCGGGTGCGGCCCGGGGCGTGAAGGAGCGTCGGCACGGGGTGCCAGGAGTGGGCTTTCCAGACCGCGGGCGTGCTGTGGTCGCCGGTGACGATGAAGACGTCAGGCTTCAGGTCGAGAAAGCGCGGGATGGCGGCGTCCACTTTCTCGATCTCGGCCGCCTTGCCTTCGAAGTTCCCGTCCTCGCCGCGGCTGTCGGTGTACTTGTAGTGCACGAAGAAGAAATCGTAGCGGCCCCAGTTCTCCTTGAGCGCGGCGAGCTGCTCGTCCAGGCTGTGCAGGCCCTGGAGGACCTCCATCCCCACCAGGCTGGCAAGCCCCTTGTACATGGGGTAGACCGCGACGGCGAGGGCGTTCAGCTTGTAGAGTTCCTTGAAACCCGGAAGCCCGGGCTCCTTGGCCCAGCCGCGCAGCGTCACCATGTTCGCCGGTCTTTCGGTCTTCAGGATCTCGCGCGCGGCGGCGATCCAGCGGTTGGCAAGCTCCGCCGTGGCCTGGGCGCCCTCGGCCTGGGCCTGGACCGCGAGCGGCGGCCGGCCCTCCTTCTGCGGATCGGTCTCGTTCAGCCTGTCGGAGAGGCCCTTGCCGCGGAAGATGAGCGCGAAGCGGTAGTCCTGCACCGGCTCGACGAAGATCTCCACCCCGGAAAACCTGATCGCCCGCAGCTTCTCGACGAGCGCGGCGCACGTCTCGGTGGGGATCCGGCCCGCGCGGCGGTCGGTGATGAGCAGGTTCTCGTCCACCGTGCAGAAGTTGCCGCGGGCGGCGACGTCGTCCGGCGTGAGCGGGAACCCGATCCCGCAGGCTTCCAGGACGCCGCGGCCGATCAGATGCTTCACCGGGTCGTAGCCGAAGAGCCCCAGATGCCCCGGACCGGAGCCCGGGGCGATGCCGTTGCCGATCGGGATCGAAAGCCCGACCATGCTCTCGGCGGCGAGCCGGTCGAGGTTCGGCGTGCGCGCGAACTCCAGCTCGGTCGGCCCGCCCGGCTCGCGCGGCACCCCGCCGAGGCCGTCCATGACGAGCAATACGATCTTGGTTTCGGCGGGTGCGGCGAGCGCGCGCATCAAGTCGAAGTCAGCCATGGCGGCTCCTTTCATCGGCGGCCGGAAGCTGCGGTCCGTCCGGTTTGAAGGGGATCAAGCGTGTTTCCATCGTGATTTAAATCACTTTGAGGGCCGAAGTTCAAGGCCAAACCGGGGCGTCGCCCAGATGATCACCGCATCGATCGGCGGCGCCTTTTTCTTCCTTGACAAATCCATAGCGATTATATAGCCATCATGTAGCTAATCCAAATGCGGGAACTGGATGGGCGTAAATTCGCTGAACGCTGTTTGCAGATTCTAACCACAAGGAGGCTGGCATGCGCAACAATCGGGATCGGGTCCTGTGGCTGGCGGCGCTGGCGGCGGTCTGCCTGGCGCCTTTCGCGACGCTGAACGCGGCCGACCCGCTGGTGATCGGGGTCCCCACCTCGCTCGGCTTTCTCGAAGGGAAGGAATCCCACAAGGTGGTGCAGATGGCCGTGAGCGAGATCAACGCCAAGGGCGGGGTCATGGTCGGCGGCCAGAAACGGATGCTCGAGGTGGCGGCGACCGACATCCGCGACGCCGCCCCCGGCGTCCCCGTGCCGGAGGCGCTGCTCGGCATCGAGAAGAACATCCTCGAAAAAAAGCCCGTCGGGATCGTGGTCGGACCGTTCCGCTCCGAGGCGCTCGTCGCCGCCATGGACCTGCTCGCCAAGCACAAGACGCCGATGATCGGAACGATCGCCATGACCCCGGCCTCCGAGGCGAAGGTCAAGGAGGACCCCGAGAAGTACAAGTACGTCTTCCGCACCTGCCTGAACGCCCCCTTTCTCGTGCAGTACCTGGCGGGCGTCATGGGCGCGATCAACAAGGAATTCGGGTTCACCAAGGTCTACATCATGCACCAGGACGTCGCCTGGGCCCGCGGCACGGCGGACGGGGTGAAGAAGATGTACTTCGAGAAGGCCGGCTGGGAGGTGCTCGACCAGGAGGCCTACCCCACGGGGACGGCCGACTTCTCCTCGGGCCTCATGAAGGCGAAGAGCAAGGGCGCCCAGGTGATCCTGCCGATCTTCGACATGCCCCAGAGCGGCACCCTCGTCAAGCAGTGGAAGTCGATGAATGTCCCGGCGCTCATGGCCGGGTTCATCTCGCCGCTGGCCGGCACCGAGGCCTGGAAGACCTTCGACGGCAAGATCGGCGGCGCGATCAACTGCATCTTCGAGATGGGCAGCGCCATCGCGAGCGAGAAGCTCCCCAAGTCGGTCGAGTTCTACAACAAGTTCGCGAAGCTCTACGGCAAGGAGATCCAGGCCGGCCACGGCCCGGCGCCGGCCTACGAGGCGGTCTACATCCTGGCGGAGGCGATCGAGCGGGCCGGCAGCGCCGACCCCGACGCCGTCGTCGCGCAGCTCAAGAAAACCGACCGCATGGGGATCATGGGGCGCATCCGCTTCGACGCCGGCAACCAGGCGGTCTACGGGTTCGACCCCAAGGAGACCGCCGTCGCCGCGGTCTTCCAGTGGACCGAGGACGGCAAGCGCCGCATCGTCTTCCCCGAGGCGCTCGCCGAGACGAAGATCCAGCTCCCCAAGGGGCTGAAGTCCGCGAAGTAGCGCTGCCGGAAGGCGACGGAGGCCCGGCGGGATGTTCACCGGAACCCTGATCTACGCCGTGATCAACAGCGCGGTCCTCGCCGTGATGGCGATCGGGTTCAACCTGACCTTCGGCATCAGCGGGGTCGCGAACTTCGCCTACGGGGCCATGTACATCCTCTCGGCCTACGCGAGCTGGATGCTGCTCCACCTCCTTAAGCTGCCCTACGCCGCCGCCGTGGCGGCCTCCGTCCTGGCGACGACGCTCGCGGGCGCGCTCATGTACCGCTTCGTGCTGCTGCGCGTCCGCGGGCAGCCGCTCTCGGAGGTGATCGCCACCTTCGGGATCGGGCTCGCCGTGATCGAGTTCTTCCACTACCTCGGCCTCGTCGGCTACGAGTACAACCTGCCGGTGCTCGTCGACGAAAGCCTCCTGCTCGGCGAGACCATGGTGGACCTGCAGCGGCTGATCATCGTGGCGGTCGCCGGCCTGCTGATGATCGGCCTGTGGGCCTTCACCCACCACACCCGCCTGGGGCGCGCCTTCCGCGGGATCGCGCAGGACGAGCGCACGGCGCTCACCCTCGGGATCGACTCGGACTGGATCGCGACCGTGAGCGTCGCCTTCGGCTGCGGCCTGGCGGCGGTCGCCGCGACGGTCATCATCCCGCTCGGCAGCATCTCGCCCGGCGAAGGCTACGAGGTGCTGATCCGGGCGCTCGCGGTCTGCATCATCGGCGGGCTCGGCTCGACCGGCGGGGTGATCGTGGCGAGCCTCATCGTCGGCTTCGCCGAGCGCTTCACGGACACCTACGTCTCCTCCCACTGGACCATGATCGTGAGCCTCGCGGCCATTCTCATCGTCCTGGTGATCAAGCCCTCCGGGCTCTTCGGCCGGCAGAAGGAGCTGGAAGAAAGGATTTGACCGCCCGCGTGGAAAAGCGCCGCGAACGAATCGACCGGGGCATCAAGGCGCGCGCGGGCGACGTCTTCGCGCTCACCTCCTGGCGCGAGATGCTCTACCTCGCCGCGCCGCGGCTCGCGCCGGCCGCCGGCTTCCTGCTCCTGCCGCTCGTGCTGAACCCCTACTGGCAGAAGGTGCTCCTCGCCGTCGCGGTCTTCGCGCTGCTCGCCATCAGCTGGGACATCCTCGCCCAGACCGGAATGGTCTCGCTTGGGCAGGCGCTCTTCTTCGGCCTGGGCGCCTACTTCTCGGGGATCCTGAACCACTATTTCGGATGGCCCGCCCTCGCCGCCCTGCCGGCCGCGGCGCTGCTCGGCGGGGCCGCGAGCACGCTCGTCCTGCTGCCGGTCCTGCGCCTGCGCGGGGTCTACTTCTCCATGGTGACGCTCATCATCCCGCTCATGCTCGTGCGGATCGTCGAGGCGACCAAGATCTTCGGCGGCACCGAGGGGCTGAGCGGGATCGCCGCGCTGCCTTCGGTCTGGGTCGAGCTCTACCTGATCGTGGCGGTCCTGCTCGCGGCCCTCTTCGGCTTCCGGCGCCTGCTCGACAGCGACACCGGGCTGGTCCTCAAGGCGATCAAGGACAACGACCGCTCGGTCATCAACGCCGGGATCAACATCAACACCTACAAGACCCTGGCCCTCTTCATCGCAAGCTCGCTCGGCGCCTTTTCCGGGGCCTTCATGACCCACGTCTACCAGTTCGTCGGCATGCCGGTCTTCGCGCTCGACTACTCGATCCTGCCGATCGCCGCCGCCGTGGTGGGCGGCCCGGGGACGCTCGCCGGCGCGACCCTGGGGGCCGTCATCCTCGTGCCGCTCTCCGAGGTCCTGCGCGGGATCGGGGGGCTGCGCATCGTCTTCTACGGGCTATTCCTCGTCGTCTTCATCGTCGGCCTCCCCGAGGGGATCTTCCACTACGTCGCCCGCAAGTACCACCAGATCGAACGCTGGGTGGAGGTCGCCTGATGGCCGCAGGCCCCCTGCTGCTGCTCGAAAACGTCTCGAAGAACTTCGGCGGGGTGCAGGCCGTCTGCGACCTGAGCCTGGCGCTCGCCGCAGGCGAGCTTCTCGGCCTCATCGGGCCGAACGGCTCCGGGAAGACGACGGCGGTCAACCTGATCACCGGCTTCGTCAAGCCCTCGCAGGGGCGCATCGTCTTCCGCGGCCGGGACATCACGCGGCTTCCGCCGCACGCCGTCGTGCGCCTCGGCATCGCGCGCACCTTCCAGATGGTCAAACCCTTCTACCAGCTGCCGGCCTACAAGAACCTGATCATCCCGCTCGTCTCCCCGCGGGCGCGGGCGCAGGCCGGCGGCCGCTTCGGAGACCGGGACGCGGTCGCGCTCGACCTCCTGGAGGAGGTCGGCTTCGAGCGCGACGCGCAAGTCGCCTACAAGGCCGCCAGCGCCCTGCCCCAGGGCTATCTCAAGCGCCTCGAGCTCGCCAAGGCGATCGCGCTGCGGCCCGACCTGCTCATCCTGGACGAGCTCTTCTCCGGCCTGAGCTTGGCGGAAGTGGCCGGGATCGTCCCGATCATCGAGAAGCTGCGCCGGGAGGGGAAGACGATCATCATGATCGAGCACCGCTTGAAGGAGCTCTTCCGCATCGCCGATCGGGTCGTGGTCCTGAACTACGGCGTGAAGATCGCCGAGGGGCCCGCCGCCGAGGTGATGGAGAGCGAGGCGGTCAAGCGGGCCTACCTCGGGGTGGAGTCCTGAAGCCCATGACGACGACGCCGACCAACCCGGCCGGGGCCGACCGGCAGCCGCCGCTGCTCGACGTCCGGGACCTCATGGTCTTCTTCGAGAACGCGCTCGCCCTGAACGGCCTCTCGCTCGAGGTCCGCGCCGGCGAGCTCGTGGGGGTGATCGGCTCGAACAGCGCCGGCAAGACGACCCTCATGAACGCCGTCTCGGGGCTCATCATCGACATGCGCACCAAGGAGAAGCGCCGCGGGGGGCAGCGCATCACGCTCTACGGCCGGATCTTTTTCGAGGGCGAGGAGATCACCGGGCTCAAACCGAGCGAGCGGGTGCGCCGGGGCATCGTGCTCTCGCGCGAGCGGCACCCGGTATTCCCCGAGAGCAGCGTCCTCGAGAACCTCCGCATCGCGGGCTACCTGCGGCGCCGCGCCGAGGTGCGGGAGTCGACGGCGCTCGTCTTCGCGCTCTTTCCGCACCTCGAGAAGCTCCGGCAGCGCAAGGCCGGGTTCCTGAGCGGCGGCGAGCAGCAGATGCTCGCGATCGGCATGGCGCTCGTGGTGCGCCCGAAGCTTTTGCTGCTCGACGAGCCGCTGCTCGGGCTCTCGCCGCTCATGCAGCAGGCGGTCATGGAGGCGATCATCCGCCTGAAGCGCGAGACGCGCATCACCGTGCTCTTGAGCGAGCAGTTCGCCCGCCCGGTGCTGCCGGTGATCTCGCGCGGCTACGTGGTCGAAAACGGCATGCTGACCCTCTCCGGAACCGGCGCGGAGCTCATGGACAACCCCGAGGTCAAAAGCGCCTATTTCGGCGTATGAACGCGCGCGCCGCCCGGGGGGAAGCGCGACAGGCTGACATGACGGACCTGGAAACCCAGTCGATCTACGCCGTGTTCGAAGCGACGGCCGAGCGCCGCGCCGGCCGCACGGCGCTCGTCTACCTCGGCACCCGCTACAGCTACCGGCGCATCCGGGAGCTCGCCGAGCGTTTCGCCGCGGCGCTCTTGCGCCGCGGGGTCGCGCCCGGCGACCGGGTCATGCTCTACATCCCCAATTCCGTCCAATGGGTCACCGCCTGGCTCGCGATCCAGCGGCTGGGGGCCGTGGCCGTCCCGATCACCCCGATCTACACGCCCCACGACGTCACCTACATCGCCAACGACAGCGGGGTCGAAACCATCGTCTGCGCCGACACGAACTTCGGCTACGTGACCGCCGCGCGGCCGCAGACCGGGGTGAAACGCGTGATCGTCGCCAACATGGCCGACCTTCTGCCGTGGTGGAAGCGCGCCTTCGGGGTGCTCTTCGACGTCGTCCCCCGCGGGAAAGCGGCCTTCGACGGCTCGACCGAACCGTTCGCGAAGCTCGCCGCCGAGGCGCCCGCGGGGCTGCCGCCGGTCGCCGGCCTCCCCGGCGGGGGGGCGACCGCCGAAATCCTCTACACCGGCGGCACGACGAAGTTTCCGAAGGGGGTGCCGATATCGAACGCCCTCTTCCTGGTCTCGGCCCTCGAGCAGATCCTGACGAGCGCCCCCCTCTTCCCGCCCGAGGAAAACATCGTCATGGGCAACGCCCCGCTCTTCCACGTCCTCGGGCAGACCTGCAGCCTCGCCGCCCTGCTCGCGGGGGGGGCGCTCGTCGTCCAGCCGCGCGTCAACCTGGACGCCATCTTCGATGCGGTCGAGCGCTTCCGCGCGAAGAGCATGATCGGCGTTCCGACCCTCTACCGCATGATCCTGGAGCACCCGCGGCTCGACCACTACGACTTGAGCTCGCTCGCCTACTGCTTCAGCGGCGGCGACGTGCTCCCGGTGGAGGTCGGCGAGCGCTGGCGCGAACGCTTCGGCCACCCCATCCGCCAGGGCTACGGCGCGACCGAGACCTGCGGCGGGGTCGCCATGTGCCCGGTCGACCGGGACAACCCGCCGCGGAGCGTCGGCCGGGTGGTGGCGAGCAAGAAGGTCATGCTGGTCGACCCGGCCACCCTCGCGCCGGTCGGCCCGGGCGAGCCGGGGGAGCTCCTGGTCTCCTCGACGCACATGGTGCGGGCCTACCTGAACAAGCCCGAGGAGTCGCGGGCGTCCTTCGTCACGATCGGCGGCGAGACCTGGTACCGCACGGCCGACATCATGTCGATGGACGCCGAGGGAAACCTCACCTTCGTCGACCGCACCGTCGACACCATCAAGCACAAGGGCTACCGGGTGTCGGCCTCGGAGATCGAATCCGTCCTCCAGGAGCACCCCGCCGTCGTGGCGAGCTGCGTCGTCGGCGTGCCGGACCCGAAGGTGGGCGAGCGGATCAAGGCCTACGTCGTGCTCAAGGAGGACGTGAAGGGCGTGACGGGCTACGACCTGATCACCTGGTGCCGCCGCACGCTCGCGGCCTACAAGATCCCCCAGTACATCGAGTTCCGCGACATGCTGCCCAAGTCCAAGGTGGGCAAGCTCCTGCGCCGGGAGATCCGCGAGGAGGAGAAGCGGCGCCAGGAGGTCTGACGGCGGACCCGCGGGCCGTCAGACCGACGGGCTTCCGCTCCGCGCGCGCAGGGGCGGCGG
>CAZNKG010000007.1:156599-172945 GCA_964573635.1 uncultured Desulfatibacillum sp.
GCACCGCGGATCAGTTGAGGTATTTCCCCTTGGCGGTTTCCAGGCGGCACCAGGCGTAGAGCGCGTCGTAGACCTCGAACTGGCGCTCGAGGTTCACGAGGTCGTCGGGGTAGCGCAGGCTGTAGCCGACGGCGATCGCCTCCAGCCCGGCGGCGATCGGGTCCCGGTCGAGCCGGTCGGTGTCGGCCGCGTTGATGATCTTCGCCATGCGCAGCAGCGCCTTGTCGGTCAGGCCGTAGTTGCGGATGATGACGTCGAAGGTGCACAGGTCGCCTTCGTGGTTCAGCACCGCCCCGGCGGTGTCGAACGGGATGGCCCCTTCCCGCTCGGCGGCCGCCATGACCTCGCCCTGCGGCACGAAGAAAAACTCGGCGTCCGAATCGATGAACCGGGTGATCAGCCAGGGGCAGGCCACCCGGTCGACGTGCACGTGGGAACGCGTAACCCATCTCATTGGTAAAGCCTCCGGTACGGCGATAGAATTCCATCGACTCCTTACCACCGCCGGACACGCGGCGTCAACCGCGCCGGCTTTTCCGTCTGCGCCGCCGCGCGGTCCGGGTTGCCCGACCGCCGATGCTTGGTTTATAACGACCGGTGAGCGCATGATCACCCGCCGGAGGCATCCCGCATGAACGACGACGATGGCGAGCGCCCCGATCCCGGCGGCCGGCACGTGCCGGCCGCCGAGATCGCCCGCCGCACGGCCGCCCTGCAGGCCGCGCTGCAGGCGGCCGGCATCGAGGCCGCCTTCATCGTCCAGCGGGTCGACCTCTACTACTTCTCCGGCACCGCCCAGAACGGCGTTCTGTTCGTCCCGGCCGAGGGGCCGCCCGCGCTTCTCGTGAAGCAGTCGCTCGCGCGCGCGCGCGCCGAATCGCCGCTCGATAACGTCATCGGGATCGAACGCATCCGCGAAGCCCCGGCCCGGATCGCCGATCTTACCGGCCGGCTGCCGCGGCGCATCGGCTTCGAGCTCGACGTCCTGCCGGTGAACGACTTTCGCTTCTACCGGGAGCTCCTCGGGGCGCCGGACTGCCCCGACGCTTCGCCGCTCATTCTCGCCGTGCGAGCGGTCAAATCGGATTGGGAGCTTGCGCGGCTGGACGCCGCGGCCGAAATGACCCGCCGGCTCTTCGCCTACGCCGGCGAAGCCCTCGCCCCGGGCCTCTCCGAGACGGCCTTCGCCGGCATGATCGAGGCCCACGCCCGCACGCTCGGCCACGGCGGGAAGCTGCGCGTGCGGCACTTCAACACCGAGGGCTATTTCGGCCACGTGCTGAGCGGCGCGAGCGGCGGCCTGGTCGGGCTGCTCGATGCGCCGGCGAGCGGCGCGGGCACCTCCCCCGCCTTTCCGGTCGGCGCAGGCTGGAAGCCGCTCGCCGCCGGCGAGCCGGTCATGGTCGACCTCGGCACGGTCCTGGATGGGTACCACCTGGACGAGACCCGCATGTTCGCGCTCGGCGCGATGCCGGAGAAGGCCCGGCGCGCCGCCCAGGCGGCGATCGCGATCCACGATGCCGTGCTCGCGCGGGCGGCCCCCGGCGTCCCCGCCGGCGAGCTCTACGAACTCGCCTGGGAGCAAGCGCGCGCCGCCGGCTGGCAGGAGGCCTTTCTCGGCCCGCCCGGCCGCCAGACCGCCTTCATCGGGCACGGGATCGGCCTGGAGCTCGTCGAGCCGCCGTTTCTCGCGCGCGGGCGCGACACGCCGCTCGCCCCGGGCATGGTCTTCGCCCTCGAACCCAAGTTCGTCTGCGCCAACGAGTTCGCCGCGGGGATCGAAAGCGTCTTCGCGGTGACCGCCGGAGGCGCCCGGCTGATCAGCCGGGTCCCGGTGGAGATCTTCATCCGCAAAGGACTGGCATGATGACCGCCGACCGCACCCCCCTGCCGCCGAAAACCGCCGCGGAGATCGAAGCGCTCATGGACGTCGCCCTCGGCCGGGAGCCGGCCGACCTCGTGGTCTCCGGCGCCGAGCTCGTCAACGTCTACACCGGCGAGCTCCAGCCGCGCATGTCCGTCGCCGTGAAGGGCCGCTGGATCGCGCTCGTCTCCCCGGAGGCGGCCGAAGCCGCCGGCCCGCAGACCCGCGTGATCGACGCCGCGGGCCGCGCGCTCGCCCCCGGCTTCATCGACGGCCACACCCATCTCGCCTGGCTCGCCACCGCCGCCGAATTCGCCCCGTACGCGCTCGCCAACGGGGTCACGACGGCCGTCACCGAGATGCTCGAGCCCTACCCCGTGGCGGGATACGAAGGGGTCGTCGACTTCCTCGACTCGCTGAAGGGCCTGCCGCTGCGGGTGCTGGCGACCGCGCCGGCCATGATCTCGATCAGCCGGGCGGCCCGCGGCATCCCCGCCGAGGATTTGGAGCGCCTGCTCGCCCGCGGGGAGGTCCTCGGCATCGGCGAATCCTACTGGCAGGCGGTGCTGCAGGACCCGGCGCCGCACGCGGCCGCCTTCGCGGCGGCTCTCCGCTGCGGCAAGCTCCTCGAAGGCCACTCGGCCGGGGCGAGCGGCCGGAAGCTCGCGGCCTACGCGGCCGCGGGGATCTCCTCCTGCCACGAGCCGATCAACGCCGAGCAGACGCTCGACCGCCTGCGCCTCGGGATCCACGTCATGGCGCGCGAGGGCGGCATCCGCCGGGACCTCGAGGCCATCGCCGCCATCCGCGGCGCCGGGGTCGATCTGCGGCGCCTGGTGCTCGCCAGCGACGGCGCTTCGCCGGCCGACCTGATCGGCGGGCGCTACCTCGCGGCGGCCGTTCAGAAGGCGATCGCCTGCGGGTTTGCGCCGGTCGCGGCCATCCAGATGGCGACCCTGAACGCGGCCGAGCATTTCCGGCTGGATGGATGGCTCGGGGGGATCGCCCCCGGAAAGCTCGCCGATTTCGTCCTGATCCCGCAGCCCGACCGCATCGCGCCCGAAACCGTGGTCGCCGACGGCCGGGTGGTCTTCGACGATGGCCGCCTGCTCGCCGAGGTCCGCCGGCATCGCTTCGCCGAGAAGAGCCGCAACAGCCTCCGGCTGCCGCGGCCGCTTGCGGCCGCCGATTTCGCCCTGCCGGCCCCGGGCGCCGCGGCGGTCGCCCGCTGCCGGGTGATCGCCATGGTGACCGACCTCGTCACCGCCGAAGCGCACCGGGAGCTTCCCGTGCGCGGCGGCGCGATCGCCGCCGATCCGTCCGGGGATCTGCTCAAGATCGCCGCGATCGACCGCACGCACGCGCCCGGCCGCCTCTTCACCGGCCTGATCCAGGGCTACGGCCTGCGATCGGGCGCCGTCGCCTGCAGCGCGGCCTGGGACTGCTCGGCCATCGTCGTCATCGGCGCCCGCGACGCCGACATGGCCGCGGCCGTCAACCGCCTGGCCCAAATCCAGGGCGGCGCGGTGGTCGTCGACGACGGGGCCGTCGCGGCGGAGCTTCCGCTCCCGATCTTCGGAATCATCTCCGAGGGCACGGTCCCGGAGCTCGCCGCCGGCCTCGCAACGATCACCCAAGCGCTCGCCCGGCGCGGGGTCGCCTTTCCGGACCCGCTCCTGTCGCTGATCACCCTGACCGGCGCCGCCATCCCCTATTTCCGCATCTGCGAAGAGGGGTTGGTCAATCTGAAAGAGGGCCGCACCGTCGGCCTGCTGATCGACTGAGCAGCGCCGCGCATCAGCACCCGTCGCCTTCCCCGCGCGCCGCGGAAGGCCCCCGCCCGGTCGACCAAAAGGGTGCCAACCCCGGCCCACCCCCTTTCCCGCGGGAGCGTTCAAATTTGACTATCGGTGGGAATTCGTATAAATTTTAGGTATTCCATCGTTATTCCCGACCGAATCGCCTCCGGAAGGTGAGAGTGGTTGAACATCTTCACCCGGCGTCGCTGTTGCCTTACCTGCACCCCCCGGCGGGGTCCTTCCGCCTGAACATCCGTCTCGCCGCCGGCGCCCCGCCGCCGGAGGTGGAAAGCCCGCCGTCGCCCTTCCTGATCCTCGGCGAAGAGCTCGCCTATACGCACCTGGTGGCCGCGAGCCTGGCCACGGACGCGGGCGTGGCGGTGATGGATCTCTTCATGCTGAAGCAGTCCGACCTTTACCCGCGCGGCGGGACCGAGATCTGGTCGCTCAACAACCTGGACATCGAGGCGCACTGGCAAAACGCCTTCCGCCGCCTGCGCCCGCAGGCCCAATCGCCCCGGCCCGCCGATGCGCCCTGGCTGCTGCAGGGGCAGATCGGACCGCAGGGGATCCTGCTGCCCTTCGACTCGCTCTTTTTCTGCCGGTTCAAGGCCCGTTATTTCCAGCCCCCTTGTCCGGAGTGCGGCGGGCCGCTGAGCCTCTGCCGCGATGACGCGCTGCTCGCCCGCAGCGGTCTCGGGCGCTTTGCCGAATCGCTGCAGCGCTACCTCTACTGCACCGCCTGCGCCGCGAGCCGCCCCGATCCGGCGCTCTACGTCCCGACGCGCGACCCGGGTCATCCCGCATGCGTCGCCGGCTTTTCGGCGCTTGTCCGCGGTTTCGCCGGCCTCGTGGCGCTCAGCCCCGCGAGCAACCGCGACATGCCGTGCATCGGCTGCACGGAGGCGGCCGCCTGCTACGGCCGGGAGGCGCTGGCGGATGGCCGCCTCGCGCCGTTCGCTTTTTTTCCCTTCTACGCGTTTCTTTTCGCGGCAGGGGACCTCAACGCCTCGGATTTCCTTAAACTTCTTGGTGGGGCGCCAATCGAAGAGCTCATCCGGCAGACCGGCCAGGCCCTTCAGCCGGGCCGGCGCGCCACGCTCCGGTCTTTTCAGCAGCGCCACCCTCGGGGGCTCTCGCGCTTCTTCGAGGAGTCCGCCCCCCAGGACGCGCGCTTTCTCGAAACACTCTATCTCAAGCTCTCGCTGCTCGCCGGGCTCGCCGACTGCCTGCTCGACCCGCGGCACCCGTGGAACGACAGCGGCGCCTTCTCCCTGGACCGCGTCTGGGTCGAGCTTCCGGATAACCGCGGCCGCCTGCCCTCCGCCTGGGATTTCGCCGTGCGTCACTACGGCCTGGGGCTCGAGAGCGAGGAGACCCCGGCGCTTGCCGACCAACCGCCGGTCAGCCGCATCTATTTTTTCGGCCAGGTATGGTTCTGGGCGCTGCTGGCCAACCGCGACCAGACCATGGCCGCCATCCGCCCGGCGCTCGACAAACTCATCCGCGGCTGGTGCTCCGGCGTCTCGGAGTTCCGCCATGCCGGTTTCCAGGAGATCGATCCCGTTTTCCGGCCGCAGAATCTCTTTTTCCATCCGGAACCCGCGCCCCTCGGCGAGGCGGCGCTGCGCTTGTGGCAGAGCGCCCTCGAGCTGGGAAGCTCCATTCTCGTGGCCTGCCTCGATATGCAGATCCCCTGGGCGGCCGACGAATTCCACGATCGGCTGGAGCGACTGCGGCGCGAGATCGCCCAGGCGCTGTTTCCTTCGGTCGCGCCGGCCGCGGCCCCGTCGCCCGTGGACCGGCAGATTGCGGGCATCCTCGCCTCGCTTATAAGAAAGTGGCGCACGCACCCGCCCGCGACGGGAGAGGGTCGGACCGCGCCCGGGGCCGAACGCGCTCCGCAGCCGGAGCCGGCCGCGGAGCTCGCCGAGACGCTCATCCTCAAACCCGCTGCGGCCAAGCGCAGCGCCGCCCCCGCCCCGCCGGTCCGCCCCGCCGTGCAGCAGGCCGACGACGAGCCGCTGCTGGAGGAAACCGTGCCGCTTCGAGCGCCACGGAAGGCGCCACCGCCCGCGAGCGGCGGGCAGCCGTCCGAAGAGATGCCCGCAACCCTGATCGTTGCGCCGGGCCCCGCGGCCCGGCGGCCCGCTGCGCCGGCGACGGCCCGCACGCCCCTGCCCGCATCCCAGGCTCCGGCGGCGCCGCCCCCCCGGACAGCCGATGCGGAGCTCGAAGACTTGGCCGAGACCGTCATCATCCGCTCGGGGAAAGAAGGCAAATAAGCGCCGCATGAACCGCGCCCTGGCGATAGATCGGCTGGCTTCCGAACTGCGGGCGATCGCCTCCCGCAACCCCCTTAAGGCCGGCGAGGAGATCGAAAGGCTTCTCTCCGAACGCCTGGGGCTGCTCGAGGCACCCGAGCGCCTGCGCCTGGTCGAGGAGCTCGCCGCCCGCTTCGCCTCCGCCCCGCCCGATGACGGCGGGCGCCCGGAAGCGCTCGCGGAGGTGGTCGGTCTGCTTCTCGGCAGCCGCATCCGCCCCGGCGAGCTGCCGCCGGCCGAAATCCTGCAGCGTCTCGCCGATTCGCTGAACACCGTTTTCGACTCCCTGAACCGCCTCGTTCAGGTGATTCAATCCTCCCTGCTCGGCGACGGAAACCCGCAGAAAACCATCCACCAGGTCATCGGCGATCACCTGCGGGGCGAGGACCGCCTTCAGGCGCTCGAAAATTACATCGGGCAGATCAGCCGCGCCTTTCTGCTCACCCAGCAGGCCTTCAAAGCCGCGGCCGAGAAGACGGCTCAAAAGCTCCTGCGCGAGCTCGACCCGCAGGCCATCGACGCGGAGGACGGAAAAGGACTGCGCTTCGGCCCCCTGAAAAAGGCCGACCGCTACGATGCCTATGAACAAAAGTACCAGCTGTGTCGCAGGTGGCTGGACAGCGGCAAGTTCGGCGACCACCTGTTGCGCGAGGTGGAGCGCACCTGCCGACAGAAAATGACGGCTGAAATGCACCGGCCGAAAGGAGGTCCGCGTTGAACCGCATCGCGTTAGCGTGGCTGGGCGCCTTGGCGCTGCTTGCCGCCGCAGGGTGCTCGTCACCGGCTAAAACGACCCCGCCCCTCACCCAGGCCCCGGCGCTGCACGTCGACTGGGCCTACGAAAAGGACGCCGTCCGCCTGGTGTTCAAGGCCGACCGCAGCCTGAACATGTACAAAGGCGTCCCGCACGCCCTGTCGCTGTGCGTCTATCAGCTCAAGGACCCGAACGCCTTCAATCAGCTGAGCGGCGACGCGAACGGCCTCTCCGTGCTGCTCGGCTGCGAGACCTTCGACCCGGCCGTGACGAGCTTCCGCCGCATCACGGTCCAGCCCAGCCAAGACCTGAGCGTCGCACTCGACCGGGCGCAAGGAACCCGCTACGTCGGGCTGGCGGCGGGCTTCTACCGGCTGGAGCGCGAGCGGATCGTGCGCCTGATGGAAATCCCGGTGGAGATCAAGTCGAGCGGGATGATCCTGCGCGAAAAATACGCCGTCGCCGCCCCGCTGAATGCCGAGGTGACCCTGGGGCCGGAGCAGATCGAAAAGGTGGAGGCGTTCCGATGAGCCCGGACCGACCCTTGTTCTGGCACCAGGGGCTTTTCCTGCAGCCGCACCATTTCCAGCACCAGGACGCCTACGTGCACTCCCTGCTCGCGGCCCCCTTCCGCCACCTTCACCCGTATTTCTGGGGGGCCGCCGAGGTGCAGATCCAGGATTCGGCCTTGGCCAACCGGGTCCTGCGCCTGTCGAAGGGCGAGTTCGTGTTTGCCGACCACACCCATGTGGTCTACCCCGGAAACGCCGTCATCGAGCCGCGCTCCTTCGAGCGCAGCTTCCCCGAGGGGGAGCGGTTCCTGGACGTCTACCTCGGGCTGCGCCGCCTGAACGCGACCGGCGCGAACGTCACCGTCGTCCCGGCCCTCCAGGAACTGAGCGCCACCGGCACCCGCTTCGTCACCGCCGTCGATCCGGAGGAGCACGCCGATCTCTACCAGCAGGGCCCCCCCGCGCCGATCCAGCGCCTCTACTACCTCGCGAAGATCTTCTGGCAATCGGAAGTCGCCTCCCTGGGGGACTACGAGCTTCTGCCGATCGCGCGGCTCGAACGCTTCGGAGAGGAGATCCGCCCGGCCGAGGGGTTCGCCCCGCCCTGCCTGTGCCTATCGGCCGCGCGTCCCTTGGCCGGCATGCTCCGCGAGATCCGCGACCAGATCGGCTCGCGCGGCCTGCAGCTCGAATCCTACAAGCGCGAACGGGGAATCCACACCGCCGAATTCGGCGCCCGCGACATGGTCTATCTCCTCGCCTTGCGCACCCTCAACCGCTACATCCCCCTTTTGCACCATTTCTCCGAAAGCGGGCGGGTGCACCCCTGGCAGGCCTACGGCGTCCTCCGGCAACTGATCGGCGAGCTGTCGTCGTTTTCCGCGGGCATCTCGGCCCTCGGCCTCGCCGAGGACGGCACCGAGCTTCTGCCGGCCTACGACCACCGCGACCCCGGGGGGTGCTTCGCCCGGGCGCTCGCGCTCGTGACGCGCCTGCTCGACGAGATCACGGCCGGGCCCGACTGGGTCATCCCGCTTCTGTTCGACGGCACCTATCTCGCCGCCGAGCTCCCCCCGGCCGTTTTCGAAGGCGCCAACCGATTCTACCTCGTCTGCCAGTCCGAAGCCGACCCGAACTGGGTGGTCAAGTCGCTCGAGACGATCGCCAAGCTCGCCTCGCGCGAGACGCTGCCGATCCTGATCGCCCGGGCGCTTCCGGGTGTCCGCCTCCATCACCTCGCGACCCCGCCGCAGGAGCTGCCGCGGCGCAGCCGCTCCCTCTACTTCCAGCTCGACCACCAGAGCGACCACTGGGGTCGGGTTCAGAAAGGCCGCAACGTGGCGCTCTTCTGGGATGCGGCCCCCGCGGACATGAAGCTCGAACTGATGGTCGTCGCAAGGAGCTGAGGCATGCGGCTGTCGGACTGTTTCATGGAGGCGGTGGCGTACGTGGCCTACTTTGTCAAGAACGCCGCCGCCCGCCAGCCGGCCTTCGAGGCGGTGAAGGCCGACATCCTGCGCCTGATCGCCGCGAGCCAGGCGGCCGCCGAGCGCGGAGAGGTCAACCGCGACGACTACGACATGGCCCGGTTTGCCGTCGTCGCCTGGATCGACGAAACCCTCATGAACAGCGCCTGGGCCTGCCGCGACCAGTGGAAGCTCGACCTGCTGCAGCGCGTCTTTTACCAGACCACCGACGCCGGCGAGATCTTCTTCGAACGGCTGAACACCGTCGGGCTGCACCAGCGGGAGGTCCGCGAGGTCTACTACCTCTGCCTCGCCATGGGGTTCCAGGGCCGCTACTGCCGCCCGGGCGACGAGGCCCTCCTCGAGCAGCTGAAGCTCTCCAACCTGCGGTTGCTCACCGGCGCCTCGATCGGCTTCCCATCGCTCGACAAGGGGGAGCTCTTTCCCGAGGCCTACCCGGCGGAAAGCGGCGGCCGCCCGCCCGCTCGGCGCACTTTCGCGGGGCTGGCGACGCTCGCCGCCGCGCTCTTTCCGGTGGTTCTCTTCGGCGGGCTTTACTTCATCTACTCCTTCGTGCTGAGCCATGAAGGGGCGGCCCTCATCGCCAAGGTCCCCAAATGAAACGCCTGGCCATCAACCTGCTTAAAATTCTCTTCGGCCTGATCGGCCTCGCGGCGCTGCTGTTGCTCATCTTCGGCGCCGGCTGGTATCTCGGGTGGCCGTGGTGGGTGGGCGGGTTCATCCTGCTCGGCCTCTGCGGGCTTGCGCTCGCGCTCGCGGCCGCGCGCAAGATCTGGCTCCGACGGCGGGAGCAGCGTTTCGTCACCCAGATCGTCGACCAGGACGACCGCCGGCTCCGGCAGATGCAGGAGCGCGACCGCCGGCGCGGCAAGGAGCTCCAGGACCGTTGGAAGGCGGCCGTCGACCAGCTGCGCGCCAGCCACCTGCGCAAGCTCGGCAACCCGCTCTACGTGCTCCCCTGGTACATGGTGATCGGGGAAAGCGGCTCGGGCAAAACCACGGCCATCCAGAGCGCCCGGCTCTCCTCGTCCTTTGCGGAGGTCGGCCGCGCTTCCGGAATTTCCGGAACGCGCGACTGCGACTGGTGGTTCTTCGAGCGCGCCGTCATTCTCGACACCGCCGGCCGCTACACGATCCCCGTCGACGAGGGCCGGGACAAGGAGGAGTGGCAGAAATTCCTGACGCTGCTCCTGCGCTACCGCGGGCGGGAGCCGATCAACGGGGTCGTCGTCGCGGTGGCGGCGGACAAGCTCCTGGAAAGCCCCCCGGAGGCGCTGGAAGACGACGCCAAGAGCATCCGACGGCGCCTGAACGAACTGATGCGCTCGCTCGGGGCGCGGTTTCCCGTCTACGTCCTGGTGACCAAGTGCGACCTGATCCAGGGCATGGCGCCGCTCTGCGACCAGCTCTCGGAGAAGGCCCTCCGCCAGGCCATGGGGGTGCTGCAGCACCGGGCGGGCGGGGCGGCCGATTTCGCCGCACGCGCCATCCAGACGGTCTGCGAGCGCCTGCGCGACTACCGCCTGCTCATCCTGAACAAGCCGGGGATCGGCGGCCATCCGGGGTCGAGCGTCAGCGCCGAACCGGCGCTTCTGCTCTTCCCGGAGGAGTTCGAACGTCTCCGGCCCGGACTCGAACGTTTCGTGGCGGCCGCGTTCCAGGAAACCCCCTACACCGAAACCCCGCTCCTGCGCGGCCTCTACTTCAGCAGCGGACGCCAGGAGGGCCGGCCCTACTCGCACTTCCTGAAAGAGCTCGGGCTGATCGCCGAGCGCGAAATGCTCCCGGGCACCAACCGCGGCCTGTTCCTGCACGATTTCTTCGACCGCATCCTGCCGGCCGACCGCGACCTGCTCGCACCGACGGAACGCGCCGTGAGCTGGAACCGGCTGACGAAAAACCTGGGGCTCGCCGCCTGGCTGGCGGTCGGGGTCGCCGTCTGCGGGTTGCTCAGCTTTTCCTTCGCCAAGCACCTGGGGGCCTTCACCGCCATCTCGAACACCCTCTCGCAGGTCGAGGATCTCCGCGGCGACCTCGTCACCGACATCGGTCTGATGCAAGACTTTTACAACAAAATCGACGGAATCCGCAGCCAAAGCTTCTCCGGATGGCTGCCGCGCTTCGGGCTTCACCAGAGCGAGGAGGTCGAGCGGGCGGTGCGCAGCGGGTTTTGCCGCCGGTTCGAAAACCGCCTGCTCGGCCGGATGGACGAGCACCTGGAAAAAGCGGTGGCCCAGTTTTCCCCCGCCACCCCCGGGCGGCAGATCGGCGACACGGTCGCCCACCTGATCGGGCGCATTCGGCTCCTCAAGGCCCACATCGCCGGCGACCGGCTGGAAGCGCTCGCCAAGCTGCCGCTTTCGGCCGCGCCCATGATGATCGCCCAAGTCGAGCCCCTGAATTTGGCGGGCGTCCGAGCGGGGTTCAACCGCCTGTACGCCACATACGTGGACTGGAACCCCGACCCCGCCCGCGCCCCGGCCGAACTCGCCCGGCTGCAGAAGCTCGTGCTCTTCATCCTCTCCAAGGACCGCGACGGCTTCCGCTGGCTGCCGGACTGGGCCGACCACACCGTCGAGGCGAAGCCCTTGACGCTCGCCGACTTCTGGGGCACGGCGCTCAACGACCAGAGCCTGCCGCGGGTCGCACCGGCCTTCAGCCGCCCCGGCAAGGCGGCGGTGGAGGCGTTCTTGGAGGAGATCGAAGCCGCCGTCGGCGACGTCGCCGCTTTCGATTTTCCACGCCGCAGGGCGGAGTTCGCCGAGTGGTACCGGGCGGCCGCCTTCCAGTCCTGGCAGCAGTTCGCGGAGGTTTTTCCCAAGGGGCTCGCCTCCCTCCAGGGGCGCGAGACCGGCCGGCGTGCGGCGGCGCTCATGAGCACGGAGCAGAACCCCTTTTTCCAGCTCCTCGAGCGGATGGCCTCCGAGCTCCGGCCGTTTGAAGACGGCGGCGAGCCGACGCCCTTCGCCCAGCGCGTCATCGACTACGGCACGGCGAAGCTCCAGGCGGCCGCCGGCGAGATCGTCGCCAAGCCCCCCGGCCTGATCCAGAAAGCGGCCGAGAAGATCAAGTCCCAAGCCGGACGCATCGAAAAGCAGGTTGGCGCGCGGCCGGAGCGCGCCTGGTCGATCGAAAACCGACTCGCTTCCGGACAGCACTTGAAGGACTACCAGAAGCACCTGCTCGCGCTCGCCGGCGCCTGCGCGACGCGGGAGGCCGCGTTCCAGGTGGGGGTCGCCATGTTCCGGGAGACGCCGGCCGCGGGCCAGTCCCCCGTCCTCCTCGCCCAGAGGTCTCTCGAGGCCTTCCGGGGGACGCTGCCGGGGCTTTCGGCCGAGCCGGAGGCGTTCTGGGCGCTGGTCCGCGGCCCGCTCGATTTCCTCAAGTTCTTCGTCTTGGCGGAAACCGGCTGCCACCTGCAGCAGCTCTGGGAGAAGGAGGTGCTGCTCCCCTCCCAGCAGCTGCCGGACAAAAGCGAGCTGCCGGCGATCCTGCTGGGGCCGCAGGGTTCCGCCCGCAAATTCGTGGAGGGCCCGGCCGCGCCCTTCATCGACCAAAGCCTCGCGCGGGGCTACTACGCCCGGACGGCGATCGACAGCCGGCCGCTGCCTTTCGAAGCGGAGTTCCTCAACTTCATGAACCGAGGCTACCGCGCCCCCCCCAAGCCGGCGAAGGAGAGCTACACGGTGACGCTGGAGGGGGCGCCGACCGGCGCCAACGCCGATGCGCGCATTCAGCCGAGCGCGACCCGTCTCGAGGTGCAGTGCGCCGACAAGACGCTGTCGCTGGTCAATCGCAACTACCCCGCGCGCCAGACCTTCACCTGGTCTCCGACCACCTGCGGCGACACCGTGCTGCAGATCGAAGTCGGGAACATGGTGCTGACCCAGCAATTCACGGGGCCGCTCGGTTTCGCCAAGTTCCTGCAGCTCTTCTATCGCGGGGAGGTCGTCTTCCCCTCCCGGCAGTTCGGCGCCGAGCGCTCCGCGCTGGAGAGCCTCGGCATCCAGGCGATCAATGTCAAGTACCACATCAGCGGCCACGAGCCGGTGGTGCAGCTGCTTGCCGCCCCGCCGCCGGTCAGGGTGCCGACGCACATCATCGCATGCGAGAGCCGGTGAAAGACGGTCAACCGTGGCTCTGGTTCGCCGCCGGAAAGCACCCGGCAGCGGCCGATTATTTCCGCATCGGCGCCGAGCTGCCTCTCATGCGGGCGCTCTCTCAGTGGATCGCCGAGGGGTACCGGCAGCTCGAGGCCCGGGGGCCGACGGTGGGTGCGGGCCATTGCTCCTGGCGCTTCTGGCTCGGCGTGCCACGGACGAGCTGGATGGTGGGCGGGCTCTTGCGCGACAGCAGCGATCGCATCGGCCGGATGTTTCCGCTCGCCATCATGACGACCGGTGAACTGCGCGACTGGTCCCGTCACTGGGAGCGGCTGCCGGAGGTCCTCGAATCGACCTGGGGCCGCATCGAATACCTGGCCTCGCGCGCGCTGACAAGCGTCCGGCAGCTCGAAGAGGAGATGCTGCGCCTGCCCGCCCCGCGCGGCGACTGGGAGGCGCACGCCTTCGTCACCCTGGAGGGCGACTGCCCGAGCCCGCCGGAAGGCGCCGGCGAATGGGCGCAGGCTGTCCGGCAGGCGACGGCGCAGCTGGCAAGCGACGGCAGGTTCCTCACCGGCCTCGAGTCGGCCCGCGGCGGCGACGCGCACCGCTCTGCGGCGCACTGGAACCTGGCGCTCAAGGCCCAGTGGCGCGATACCCCGCAGGCCGTCTTCCTGGGCGGGGCCGCGGGGCGGCCCTGCCTGGCCGTCTTCAGCCGGCCGCTTCACTCGGGCGATTTCGCCGCCCTGTGGACCTGCGGGCCATGACACCGGGCGGCTTAAGCGCTTCGCCCCCAGCCGGAAGACCATCATGGATGCAGCCCATCTCGGCCGGACACCGATAAGCCCCGAGCGCCCGAGCGGCGACGACGCCCGCTACGACCCGGATTTCGAGCAGCTTCAGACCGAAATCGACAAGCTCTCGTCGCCGTCGGCCTCGGGCGCCGTCAACTGGGAGAAAGTCGCCCTGCTGGCCGCGGCCATCCTCCTGGACAAGTCGAAGGATCTGCGCGTGGCCTGTTACTGGGCCCTTGGCCGGCTGCAGGGCCACGGCGTCGACGGGCTCACCGAGGGGCTGACGCTGCTCGCCGAACTGGCGGAGCATTTCGGAGAGAGCCTTTTTCCTCGCCGGCCGCAAGGCCGCGCCGCGGCCCTGCGCTGGTGGGTCGACAAGACCGCGGGGGCGCTCGGCCGCCTGCCCCCCCAGCGCCTCGACCGCATGCGCCTCGAGTCGCTTGCGGCCGCACTCAAGTCTCTGGAGCGGCACTTGCGCGCCTGCACGCCGGAGCCGGTTTCCCTGCGGCCGGTCGCCCGCGCCCTGGAAACCGTCGCGATCGTTCCGCCGTCCGAAGCCGCCGGCGCGGCCGCGGAGCCACCGCAACGCCCGCCCCCCGCCGCCGCGACACCGCCGCTCCGTGAGCCTCCCAGGGAAGCCGCGGTCCCGAAAACCTCGGCGGCGGCGGCGTCTCCGGCCGCCCCGTTAGAGACCGTGAAGGCGGAGTTGTCGACCCCCGCGGCCGCCCTTGGCGCGATCGGCACCGCCCTGGACGAGATCCGGCGGGCGTCCACAAAACTCCTGGAGCTCGCACCGCAGGATCCGACCTCCTACCGCTGCCGGAGACAGGCCGCCTGGATGCGGGTCGCCACCCCGCCGCCGGCGGCGACGGACGGGCGAACGCAAATCCCGCCCCCGCCGCCGCAGATCGCCGAGGAGCTCTCCGACCTGCAGCGCCGCGGAAACTGGGCGCTTCTGCTGCAGAAATCCGAGCAGCGGGTGAGCCAGTTCATTTTTTGGCTCGACCTGCACCGCTGGTCCGACAAGGCCGCGGAGGCACTTGGGGCGGACTATTCGGCGGCCGGTGCCGCCGTGCGGCAGGAGACCGCCGCGCTGATCGCCCGCCTTCCGGGGCTGGACGAGCTTTGCTTCTCGAACGGAGTGCCCTTCGCCGCCCCCCCGACCCGCGAATGGCTGCGCCGACTGCTCGCGGTCAACCCCGCCCCACCGTCCCCCTCCCCGGCCCCGGCCCCGGAAAAGGAGCCGGGGGCGGCGGAGGACCGCGAGAAGACGGTTGCGGCGGCGGAAGCCCTCGTGCACGCCGATCGGTTGGCGGAGGCCATCGGCATCATCGACAAGCCGCTGCGTGCCAGCGCTTCGCAGCGGGAGGCGCTGCGCTGGCGCCTCGCCCTCTGCCGGATCCTGCTTCAGGCCCGGAAGGCCGAGCTCGCCCGGCCCCACGCCGACCTGCTGCTCGCCGCCGTCGACCACCACCGACTGGAAAGCTGGGACCCGGAGCTCGCCCTGGAGGCCCTCGAGGCTGCCTGGGCCGCGAGCTTCCGACCGGGCGACCCCGCGGCCGCGGACCGGACGCGCGAGCTTTACAACCGCATCGCGCGCATTGATCCGGCGCGGGCCTTGAGGCTGGAAGGGCGCTGATATCTTGACTCAATTTTGCGTTTTGGAAGCACTCGGTGTATAATATCTAATTAGTACTGATTGGCACTTTTCGCGAGAAGGGAGAACCCCATGGCGAAAGAAGGGTCCATCGCTCCGAAGGAGAGGGTCAACATCGTCTACCGGCCGTCGACGGGGGAGGCGCGCGAGGATGTCGAGCTCCCGCTCAAGCTGCTCGTCATCGGGGATTTCACCCTGCGCCCGGACGACCGGCCGATCGAGGAACGCGAGCCCATCAACATCGACAAGGAGAACTTCAACCAGGTCCTCAAGGGCCAAAACCTCCGGCTCTCCCTCACGGTGGCCGACAAACTCTCCGCACAGCCGGACCGGGAGTTCCAAGTTTCCCTGGCGTTCGACTCCCTGCGGGATTTCGAGCCCGAAGCCGTGGTCGCCAAGACCCCGGAGCTCAGCCGGCTGCTCGAGCTTCGCAACGCGCTCAAGGCCTTGAAAGGGCCGATGAGCAATCGGCCGGAATTCCGCAAAAAAATCCAGGAACTGGTAACGAACGACGCCGCCCGCGAGAAGCTCTTGAAAGAGCTGAACCTCGAGGATTAGGGAAAGGAGGACGACATGGCCGAGGAGCGCAAGCCCCAAGCACCCGCCGCGCCGCAGGAAAAGGCCGCCGAAGGCCCTTCGCTGCTCGACGACATCGTCAAGGCCACCCGGCTGACCCCGGCCGACGAGGGCTACTCGCTGACGAAAAAGGGGGTCGAAACCCTGATCGCCCAGCTGGTCGAGCCCGGCCGCAAGATCGACAAGGTCACCAACACGGTGATCGACGGCCTCATCGCCGAGATCGATGATAAGCTCAGCCGTCAACTGGACCAGATTCTGCACCATCCCGATTTTCAGAAGCTCGAGTCGGGCTGGCGCGCACTCAAATACCTGGTCGACAAGACCGACCTCCGCGAGAACATCCGCATCGAGATGCTCAACGTCCGCAAGGACGAGCTGCTGGACGACTTCGAGGATGCGCCCGAAATCCCCCGCTCCGGGCTTTACCGGCTGGTCTACTCCTCGGAGTACGGGCAGTTCGGCGGCAAGCCCTA
>CAZNKG010000008.1:0-91089 GCA_964573635.1 uncultured Desulfatibacillum sp.
TTCAATCCACGCCCCCGCGCGGGGGGCGACACAGCGGTCCTGGGCCGATTGCGCCTGCGTTGAGGTTTCAATCCACGCCCCCGCGCTGGGGGCGACCCTCGTTCAGGAGCACGAGGCGGGGGTACCTGATGTTTCAATCCACGCCCCCGCGCGGGGGGCGACGGCTCATAGAATAACGCTTGCTTTTTGTTTAGTTAGACCGAAGTTTGCGCGAACCATGAAAGATTTTTTGGGTCAAGGCACACAGCGCTCTATGCTTTCAGATTGATTGTTCAGCATTTCAAAAGGATAAGGCCATCGCGAACCTGTTGAGACTTATTCGTAAGCTCCAGGTTCGCGCAGCACCCGTTACACAATCAAGGGGCCTTCCGGATCATAGGCTGGTTTGGCGCCAACATGTTCTACTCGCCCCTTCCAGTTGGCTCCTAAAAAATAAAACCGTAGGCTGTCCTGGCTTGTATCGCTGGCTTCAATCAATTTCTTCCTAAGAACCGCCCACTGGGCGGGGTCGACGAGGCACTCGAAGACCGAGTATTGCACTCTCTGGCCGAAGTCTTTGCAAATCCGGGCAACTCGGCGCAGCCTTCTCTTCCCACTCAAGTCTTCGGTATTCACGTCGTAGGTCACCAGCACCATCATTGCCTTTATCTCCAGATAAATGGAGGGTAACCATCAAGATCGCCTCGCAGATGTCGGGCGAGAAGCATTGCCTGGAGATGCGTCAGGAGTCCGACGGGTGCGGATTCTTCCAGAAAGGGGTGACGAATCTCTTCTTGTTTACGCATCTGCCAGGCGATGATAACTTTCTTACGAGTTTCCTCAGACATCATCACGGCTCCGCTTTCCATTTTTTGAAAGCCTTTGGAATTGATTTGACGGCGATTAACCAGCGTGAGGGCAAGCCGGTCTGCAAGAACAGGTCGAAATTCCTCCATGATGTCGAGTGCCAGGCTGGGGCGTCCGGGACGGTCGCGGTGTAGAAAGCCGACGGCGGGATCAAGCCCGACTCCTTCGAGGGCCGCGGCGACATCGTGAGCAAGCAGGGTGTACAGAAAAGAGAGCAGTGCGTTAATGTTGTCGAGGGGTGGCCGTCGGCTGCGTTCATGGAAGAAGAAGCTTTCCTTATCGGTCGTGATGCAATGGTTGAAGGCGCTGAAATAGGTCCGGGCGGCATCCCCCTCCAAACCCCGCAGGTCGTCGAGGGTAGCGGCCTTTTCCACTCGGACGAGGATTCGGGCGAGGCTGCCGCAGGCTTCCTCCAAGGCGGCGGCATCGGCTTTCTCGCCGTGGTCGCGGCCGGCCCTCATGAGCACGTTCCGGGAATTGGCGATTTTGGCGGTGAGGACCGCTCGGGCCAGTCCGGCCGATGCCGCAGGGTCGTCAGCGCGGCGGTACTGCTCGCGCCGCAAGAGGACGTTTCCCGACACGGGCCCCTGAACCCGTGCCAGAAAACGGCCGTTATCCGTCAAGAAACTAACCGCGACGCCGTTGTCCGCGCAGTGGCCGAGAAGAAAAGGGCTGCAGCCTACCTGGCCGAAGCAGACTATTCCTCCGAGCGTGTGGATCGGAACCCGCAGCCGGTCCTCGTTATTGACCCGCACGCAAACGGTTTCGCCGTCTTTGCTGAGGTAGGCTCCCTGAGTGGTTACGAAGAGGGTGTTCAATAGCTTTTTCATGGGATCTTTTCGCTTGCCGATTCGAGGTAGCGCCGAACCGAACGCCCGGACGAGGAGACTTTCGGAAGACAGCGGTCGATCAATGAGCATGAGCGGCACCGCTTTCCATATACGGCGCGCGGCGTGACTCCGGCGTCGATCAACCGATGAAGATCCGCCGCCGACTTCTCGGTCAGCCCTCGCAGCCGGTCATCCAAGACAACATCTTCGCGGCGCCGCGTCTTTCCGTAAAACAACGCACCGGCGCCGACTTTGATGCCGAGCATCTCCTCAAGGCAAAGCGCCTGGGCGCAGAGCTGGACCCGGTCGCAGTCCTTCTGTTTGGGGCGCCCGCGCTTGTGTTCGACTGGAAAGGCGGTCGTGGTGCCGTTAGCATCCTGGCCGAACTCGACTGCGTCGGCCTTGCCGATCAACCCCAGGCGCATCGAGCGCAGCGGCAGTCCGAAGACGATCCGCCGGCCGGAGCGCTTTTCGCTCCCACCGTCGTCGACCTTTTCGTGCGCGATCCTGCCTTCGGCCGTCAGCACGTTTTCGTCCCACAGCCCTTCGATGTGGATCAGCGCGCACTGCCGGGGACAGAAGAGCAGATGTTGGAGCGCCGATATCGGAAGGAGGTCGCTTTCGATTACCATATTGAAGCTTGACGATATTATCTTTGCGTTTAATGCCCAAACCCTATGCTTTGTCCTTAACCTGCAGCGAGACCAAGAAGATATTTGAAGGGCGCTTTTCAAAGAAACTGCCGCTGGGCATCCACCGCCTGGCCGCCCGCAAATTGACCATGCGGCATTTCGCCAAAATGCTTAAGGATCTCGGGATTCCACCATCCAATCGCTCGGAAACTCGGGGCGGCGACCGTTCAGAGCGATATCGGATACCAATCAACCGCCAGCGGCGGATATGCTTCAACTGGGACTACGCGGGCGCCCATCAAGACGAGATCGTCGACTACCCTTGCGGTGGCACCATGAGGGATTTCCCTCCCATCCATCCCGGCGAAATTCACCCGGAGGAGTTTTTGAAGCCGATGGGTATCAACCAATATCGGCTGGCGAGGAATATTAACGTGCTCCCCCTGCGGTTCAGCAAGAGCTGCAACCGGCATTCGGGCATGAACGCCGACACAGCCTTGCGGCTCGCCCGTTGAGTTCTGGACCGGCATCCAATCGCACTAAGATACCGAGCCCGTCAAAATCGAGCCGGGAGGGCGCCTCGAGAAAGAAGTCAAGGTTCTCGGCCAGGTGGCTTAGGCAGTTTAGAGAACCCGGCGTTTTTCTATAGCGGCGCCCCTCCCAGGCGAATGATTCACGGCTTTTCGATGATGCTGATCCCCTCCGGCAACTCCTTCCGGTCGATTTCAAGACGATAATCTTCGAACCCGCGGGCCGGGCGCGAAGCTTCCTTGCGGCTCAGGCGCACCCTTTTGAAAAGGGCGTGCGCCGGGGCATTGCCGAGCGCCGATTCATGCTTGAAGACGATGAGCCGCTGGGTGGACATGAGCCCGCGCGCGGCCGAGCGGTCGTGCTCAAACATGTTGCACAGGGCTTCCCAGAGAAGATTGAGATCCTCTTGGCAGAACCCCGTCTGCCCGGCAAGGAAAGGGGAAACGAACCCGTGGGCGACGTAGAGTCCATAGGGGATGGTGTGCTTCCGGCCCATGGTGCGGTTGTCGCCCTGCTGCTTTTCGGCCTCGGCCTCGGTGGCCACGGCCATGCGCGTGATCGAATGCTCGAGGGCCACGACCGGATCGACAGACCGGCCGAAGGTCAACTGCACCGGCCCGCGCACCTGGCCGCAGTTCGGCGCGGACTTGAGCGACATGACGGCGCCGAAGGTGCGGATGTCGTAGAAGTCGGCGCACATCTGAACGCGACCCTTTTCGGTATCGTCGGCCGTCGGCTTTTTCGGCTTGGCCTCCCTCAAAGCTTCCTTGATGAAGGTATCGATCTTTTTATCCGGCTTTTCTTCCTTCAGCCAATCCTTGATCGTTTTCTTGTCGGCATCGGGCGCCACGACGAGGACGCCCGGCTCCTCGCCGTCGCCATCGAAAAAGAGTCCTTCGGGAAGTGCAACTTGGGAAAACATTTCCGCCAGCTCGGAGGGAACCCTTTTTCTCGCCTCCTCCCCGGTTTCGATGCCGAGCTTCTTGAAGGCTTCGAATTGCGCGCGGCCGAGGACGGCCTTCTCCTTGACATAGATGTCATGGGGAGGTCTGCACTTCTTCACGAGCTGGACGAAGTTGCGCACCTTGCGCTTGAGGCAGACGTCGGTGACGATGCCATGGCCGGTCTCGGGATCGACGCGGGGGAGGTTCCCGGCGTCCGGGTCGCCGTTGGGGTTTCCATCCTGGACGTCGAAGACCAGCGCGAAGTCGTAGCGGTTCGTAACGTCTGTTTTCATCTTCCTCTCCTTTATCGGTTGAAAGCGGTTTGAGTTATTCTTTCCTGGCGAAGAAATCCCGCTGTTGGTGGTAATAGCCGATCGCAAAGCGGCCCTGCTCTTCGAGGCCGAGATGGGCCGGAAAGCCGACGGCGGCCGGAACTCCCGAGAGGATCTCGCCCAGGAGCTTCTCGAAGAAAATCTTCCGGCCCTGGCTGGAAAGCTTGGCGAGATGGTGGTTTTTAAGCCGCATGAGGTTGCCGAACACCGCGGCCGGGGTTCCGGATGCGGCCCCGTAAAAGCGATCGCGGATGGTCGCGTTGATCCCGGGGTTCGCCTCCTGCTGGATCTTCTCGAGCACGGCGAAGAGGCGGCCTAGGCGGTAGCCGATGCTGGTGTTGTTTTCGTCGAGGCTCATTTTCAACTCCTCCTCCAATGCATGGGTCTTGAAGCGGGTTGAACGATTGATGGCGGCCTTGATCAGCGCCGCACGGACGTAAGTGATCTCGCGCTCGGCCCGGATCCTTCGGATGGCCGCCTGAAGCAGGGTTTTCGGGTAAGGCGTCCCTTCCAGGACGGCGCGCACGGTATCGCCCGCCAAGTTCGGCGGGATGTTGTCGGCCTTGCCCTGAACCGCCGTGGATGCCAAAAGGCGCCGGAGTGAAAAAACGGCTATTTCGCCCGGCCTGTGGACGATCTTCAGATCTTCGAAATGCCGTTTGATTTTTTGACCGATGCCGGCGACGGTGTCCACGATCCAGAAGCGCACGGCGATTCGCGATGCGTTGGGGGACAAGCCGAGGGCGTAAAAACGGTTGCGGCTGTTCTCGGCATCGAGGAAGGTTCCGTTTTCAATCGATGCGTACAGGCTCGCAACGGCTCTTGCGCCGCGGTCGGGGTCGTCCGGCTGAGGTTCCCCGAAGAAGTCGGCGAGCTGGGATTCGATCTCATGGTCTCGTTCCGCCCAACAAACGACCGTCGTATCTCCGACGAGCAGCTTTTGCCTGGAATCCTTTCCGAGCAGGTGGTTCAGGGCGGTCGTGTATTTGAAGGCGGCGCGCCTGCCCACCGGGGCGTTTGCCCCTTGGGCTTTTCCGAACGATGTAAATGCATCCAAGTTGAAGGAGACGATGTTCGCGCCGGAGCTCTTGGCCCCATAAACCCCCTTGATCGCCGGGTGCAGTTTCTCGGTGGTGTCGTACCCCCCCGTCACCAGGCAAAGGCCTGCGGCTTCGCCCGAGGTGCGGCACGCGGCCTCCGCGATCGCTCCGGCGACCGCCTCTCTTGCGGCGACGATCTTGGAATCCCCCGCCAACTGAAAGGTGATATTGGCGCCCTTCGCGAAAAGATCCTGGGGGCGGCCGTCGCAGACCGCTTCCAGAAGCTTTATCTTGTCGGCCCGCTTGAGGAATCTCAACACGGCCTGGATGCCCTCGTCGCTGCGGTCCGGGAAGGCCTCGAGTTCCTGGATGAACGCGGCATGCTGCTTCTCGACGCGCTCGGCCAGGTTCTTGTCCGGAATCCCCAGGACGTATTCGGCATTACCCCATAGCAAGTTGGCGGCGATGTTGCAGGATTTCTTTACTCCCTGAGGAACCAGAAATGTCTTGGCAGACTTGCTTCTGCCCACGCCTTCCACCGTGTTTTCCACCCGGACGGGCGTGCCGTCCTCTTTGAGCAGGATAACGAAAGGGATCTTCTTCCACTCGAATCCGGGCGGCGCAAGGGCATTTTGATCCTCGGCCTTCCGGTCGTAGTATTCCTTTAGCGCCTGAAGGATCATCCGCGCACCTCCTTGGTGTTCCCATGATCGGGGACGATGATGACGCCATTCTCTATCTGCGGCCGGAAAAAAAGCGGCCTGGGATCGGCGGGGTTCGAAAAGTCGAGATCGTAGAGCATCCAACCCAGGTCGCGCGTCTCGGGGATCGGCGCGGCGGGTTCGGCCCCGGGGTCAACGAGCCGGACCTCGGCGGCGAATTCGCGGCACCCCAAATAGGGCTGGTGGAAACGCTGCCCCTTTTTCGCCCGGCGCTCGAACATGGCCGCGTACTTGGCCTCGGTTTCGTCGGGGCGAACGTCCGGCTGCTCGAGCTCGGCCCTCTCGAGAGGATCCTGAAGGTGGGGGGGGACTGGGTTCCCGGAAGGATGGCGCTTCTCGGGCGGGATGAATTCGAACTGGGCGTAAAGCCGGTAGCGCACGTCCCGCAAAAGCAAGCCGGCCCGCTGCTGGCGGTCATCCTCGACGAATATCCCGCCGCTTCGCGAAGAGGCGACGGCGACCTTGCCGACCTCATTGCGCCGCACCGATATCCAGCGGATCGGGGCGAGCACCTCGATGCGCCGGACCCGCCAGCGGATGGCCGGCTTCCAGAGGATGGCCTCGAAAATGGCGCGCGCCGCCGACGGGGTGATCACGTCGTAGCTCACGCGCTCGACCTTCATCTCGGGTCGTGTGAAGCAGGCGTAGGGCCCGCTCACCTCAATGCAAAAGCCCTTCATGTTCGACCTCCGTTCAGCCGTGTCAAACCATCAGGTCCTCGGGGGCCCAGCCGGAACCGAACAAATCCAGGCCCCAGGCTTCGCTGTATCTCCCGATCCAGAGCCAGAAGCCGGGCCACACCTCCTCCACCAGCCCCTCGGAACGGGCGCGTTCGAAATCGTGCCGGGAGAGAGTCACGGTAAAGCGCTGCAGGCGGCGCATGGAGGCGCGCCGGGGCCCCTCGCGCCGGAGCGCGGCAATCCAGCGCTCGCTTTCTCCGAAGCGGACGAAAACCGGCTGCTGGACCTGGTCATCGATGAAGCGGAAACGCTCCGCCGCGGTGCGAAAGGGGATCCGCGGGGAATCCTTTTGCAGCAGGTCCATGAACGATCGGCCGGTGTCGTTCAGCCGTGAGTAGAAAAGCTCGAAGTAGCGTCGGAACTTGTGAGGGTTCTCGGGGTCGAGGTCTCCGGTCGCCAGGAGCGCCCGGGTCGTGTCTTCGGCTTTCCGGAGCAAGCCCCGGGGGGATGGCTTCGGCGGAACGAAGACCTGCACCTCGCCCAGACGGCCGGCGGCGTTCAACCGGCCCTCGCGGTTGCAGCGGCCGGCCGCCTGGACGATCGCGTCCAGGCCCGCCAGCGCGCGGAATACGACGGGAAAGTCGATGTCGACCCCGGCCTCCACCACCTGGGTGCTGACGACGCGCAGCGGCTCTCCGGCGGCCAGGCGCTCCTTGATGCGGGCGATGACCTGCGACCGGTGCTCACCGCACATGAGCGCCGAGAGGTGGAGGGTTCCCTCGGGCATGCGGCGGAAAAGGTCGTGGCCGTCGCGACGTGTGTTGACGATACAGAGCACCTGATCGTACCGCTTGAGCCGGCCTGCGATCTCATCCCAGTCGGAGGGCCGGGCCATGTAGGCCGGAAGGGTGTACGCCGTGCGGCGGAGCCGGTCGCAGAGCCGCTCCGGGTACGGAACGATCTCCCGCGCCGCCGCCCGGGTGGGCAGGGGGGGCTGGGTGGCCGTCGACAGCAGAAGCGTCACCCCGAAGTTGGCGATCAGCTGATCGATTACCTCGACGCAGGGGGCCTGCCATTGCGGAGGGAGGAGCTGGGCCTCGTCCAGAACGACCACGCTGCCCACGAGGTTGTGCAGCTTGCGGCAGCGGCCGGGGCGGGCGGCATAAAGGCTTTCGAAGAACTGGACGTTCGTGGTGACGACGACCGGGGCGTCCCAGTTTTCGGAGGCAAGCCGCGAGCGCGGGGTCTCCTTATCCGGGTCGAGGTTGCTGTGGTGCTCGATGACCTTTTCGTCCCCGAAGATGCGCCGCAGGACCTCGGCCGTCTGCTCGATGATGCTGGTGTAGGGGATGACGTAGATGAGGCGCGATTTGTTGTGCAAGACGGCGTGATCGAGGGCGAAAGCGACGCTCGCAAGCGTTTTGCCGCCGCCGGTCGGAACGGTGAGGGAGAAAAGTCCGGGGGCGAGCGGCGCCGCCGCGCGGCAGGCCTCAAGGATCTCCCGGCGCGCCGCATTGACCGGAGTCGATGGCGCCCGCGCGAGAACCGCTTCGATATAAACGTCGAAGGCGGGCTTCAGCTCTTCGAGGAGGGGATAACCGCCGCGCCGGATAGATTGATCGGGTTGGATGAAGCGCTCGGTATCGAGGAAGTCGGCATCCACCAGGCAGGAAAAAAGCATCCGGACCCAAAGGTGGAAGTTGTCCCTCCTGACGAATCGCGGGGGCCGGATGCCGGGGCGCAGCCGCACCGCGAGCCCCTTGAGCTTCGCGCGGATGCGATCCAGATCGGCTTTCCCCTCCTCCAGGCGGCATTGCAGCGCGCCGCGGCCGCCGTCGGCGGTATAATAATCCGGAAGCCCCGCGTGATGGCCGGCGGCGGCGTAAGCGAGCGCCAGCGAGGCGACCTCGCCGAAAACCTCATGGGCGAGTGCCGCGCCGGCGCTGGAGTGGTTGATCCTTCCAGAGGCCGCCGTGTCGCAGGTCTCGTCGTCGAGGTTGTTTTGCCTCAGGAGGTAGGTCTGAAATCCATCGGCCGCCTTGCCCGCGTCGTGGATCCACGCGGCATTCCAGGCCACGTCCGCGGAGTCGAATTTCGCGGCGCAATCCGCCGCCGTGCGGGCGACCCCCTCGAGGTGGTCCCCGAGCGGCTGCCATTCATCCTTGGGGCGGCCGGGGAGGGAGTGTGCGAAGCCCAGGTCTTCCGCCTTGCTTTGGTCGCCGCTCGCGTTCATGCCGCTTCTCCGGGGGCGGCCTCGCCGGTGAAGCCGATCCGTCGTTTGGGGGGGAGGTCGGGCTCGAGGAGCCTTTTCATCGCCTCGAAGACCACCTGGAAGCTCCGGTCGTAGCGGGCCTCCATCTCCTCGATCTTGGCCTTGAGCTCCGCGCAGCCGGCGAGCATCCGGCGCAGGGCGGTGAAGGCGCGCATGATCTGGATGTTCACCTGGATGGCGCGGCGGCTGCGCAGCACGCTCGAGAGCATGGCGACCCCCTGCTCGGTGAAGGCCATGGGAGCGTAGCGGGACCCGCCCCGGCTTGAGGTCACAATGTGTGACCTCAAGCGTGCGCACTCCTCCGGGGAGAGCTCGAACATGAAATCCGCGGGGAACCGTTCCAGGTTGCGCCTCACGGCCTGCTTGAGGGCCTTGGTCGGCACCTGGTAGAGGCTCGCCAGATCGAAATCCAGCATCACTTTCTGTCCGCGGATCGGATAGATCCTCTCCGCGATGCGCTCGACGGCAACCCCCGATTCGGCTTGCGGCTCCATGCCACCCTCCTCGTTTGATCGGCGCAAGCCGCTGAGCATGGTGCCGGCGCCGGCGGCAGAGCTCCATCTTCAGGGTGGATCCTATACGGGGACTGTGACAGATGCGGTCACAGTTGGGGCTTTTTTTCTTGACAGGGGCCGCGGGATGCGGGCGGCGCGACCGAAGGGCATTTTATCACGGCATCCGGCGCGCCGCCAAGGGAATTCGATTTTATCGCATGATAACCGGTTGTTGAATCGGACACGAGCGGCAGGCGGCCGCGTCCGGGAGCCGGGCGGCCGTGGCGCCCCGGCCGGCCGGTCCGTGCCCATCCGGCCGTGCGACGCCGGAAAAAAAGAGCGGCGGGGGCGGGGCGCTGCGGGCCGGGCTTGCGGGGGCGGGGGCGGTGTGGTAGGCGGCGGGTGGGACGGCGCCGGCCCCCGCGGGGGCCGGCGGGGATGCGGACGGCAGAGCCGAAGGAGGAGCGATGGGCGAAGAGCGGCGGGAGCGGTGGCCTCTGGGGGTCAATCCGCGGATCGGGATGGCGCTTCCGGAGCGCATGGCGGCGCTCACGATTCACCGCGACGACTACGGGCCGCCGGAGAAGGCGCTCCGGCTGGAGGAGGTCCCGGCCCCGCGGCTGAACGCGGAGGATGCCGGGCGGGTGCTCGTCGCGGTGCTCGCCACCGGACCGAACTTCAACACGAATTTCGCGGCGCTGGGGCTGCCGGTGCCGGTTTTCGGCCGCGGGGACGCGGCGGCGGTGCATATTCCCGGCAGCGACGCGGTGGGGATCGTGGTCGACGCGGGGCCGGCGGTCCGGCGGGTGCGGGCCGGGCAGGCGGTGATCCTCGACTCCTGGACCCCGGAGACCCTGATCCGCGGCTACGAGACCCACGACGGCTTCAACGCCCAGTTCGCGGTGGTGGACGAGGCGCGGGCGCTGCCGATCCCGGATCAGATGAAGGGCCAGGCGGTCGAGCGGCTCGCGGCGATGCTCCTCACCTACGGGACGGCCTACCGCGCGGTCGTCGAGCGGCTCGCGCTCGCGCCGGGCGAGAGCATCCTCCTCATGGGCGGGGGCAAGGGGACGAGCTTCGCCGGGGCGCAGATCGCAAAGGCCCTGGGGGCCCGGGTGATCCTGATGGGGTCGAACCCGGGGCTGGCGGAGTCCCTGATCGCCCGCGGCATCGCCGACGCCTTCGTCGACCGGCGGAAGATCCCGGCGGCGGTCTTCGGGCCGATCGCGCCCGGCGAGGAGCATGCCGCCTGGCTGGCGCGCACCGGGCCCTTCCGCGCGGCGGTTTTCGCCGCCAACGGCGGCCGGCCCGTCGACAAGATCTTCGAGCACACCGGCGGCGCGAACTTTCCGCTGCTCGTCTCCGCGCTCGCCGACGGCGGGACGCTCGCCTTCTTCGGCGCGACGGGCCGCGGGACCAAGGGCGAGTACCGCGAGACCTTCTTCTACGCCGGGCGGCGCTGCGTCATGGACGCGCGCTGGGTCTGGATGCGCCAGAAGCAGGTCCTCTTCCGCCGGGCCGCGCCCGAGGCGATCTTCCGCGAGATCGGCCTTCCGCCCGGCCGGCGCGGGCTCATCTGGGGGGCGGACGGGCCGGCGGCCGAATTCGCGGCCGCGGCGCTCGCCCGCGGGGCCGAGCTCATGGTCTTCGCCTCGAAAAGCCGCGAGGCCGCGGGGATCGCGGCCCTCGAGCGGCTGGGGATCGCGCCGACGCGCATCGTCGACCTCGACCGCTTCGCGCTCGAGGACGACATGCCCGACCCGCTCACCGACGACGGCCGGCCGAACCCCGACTACGCCGCGGGCTACCTGGCGACCGCCCGCGCCATGGGCCGCGCGGTCTGGGAGGTCTTCGGGCCGCGCGCGAGCCCCGACTTCATCGTCGAGCCGACCGGCCGGAGCACGCTCCACTACAGCACGTTTCTGTTGAAGGACTACCGCGACGAGGACGAGATGCCCTGCGGGGTCGTCGTCGCGCGGGGCCCCTGCGACCTCTCGATCCGCGGCTCGCACATGTACCGCTCCGGGCAGGCGGCCGAGGTGCTGCGCCTGCTCGCCTCCGGCCGGATCGTGATGGAGGCGGACGACCTCGAGGTGACCGACCTCGCGGGGCTGCCGGCGATCCAGCAGAAGATGCTCGACGGCCGGATGGCGAAGCCGAAGGGGGCGGCCCGCGTGCAGGCGCCGGAGGCGGGGCGCACGGTCGCCGACTGCGAGCGGGACTACCTGGGCGCCTGCCTGCGTGCGGCCGACCCGGCCGCCGGGCGCTACCTCGACCTGCACGCGGCCGACGGGATCGGGATCGTCGTTCTCAAGCGGCTGGAGGCGCTGAACGCGCTCAACCACGCGCTCTTGTCCCAGCTCGCGGAGGTCGTCGCGGAGCTCAAGGCGCAGGGGACGCTCGCGGGGCGGCCGGTCAGCGCGCTCGTGCTCGCGAGCGGCGCGCGGGCCTTCGCGGCCGGCGCGGACGTGACCGAGTTCCACGGGAGCACGGCCGAGCGGATCGCGGCGATCGCGCGGCTGAACCTCGCGATCATGGGCGACATCGAGGGCCTCGCCCTGCCGGTCGTCGCGCTGATCGACGGCTTCGCGCTCGGCGGCGGAAACGAGCTCGCCATGAGCGCGCACTACCGCATCGTGACCGAGAACGCGCGCATCGGCCAGCCGGAGGTGAAGCTCGGGATCATCCCCGGCTACGGGGGGATGCAGCGCCTGCCGCGGCTCGTCGGCCCGCGGCGCGCCGCCGCGATGGCGGTAAACGGCGAGCCGATCGACGGACGCGCGGCGCTCGCGATCGGGCTGGCCGACGAGTTCGCCCCCGCGGCGGCGGCGCTGCCGGCGGCCTTCCGGGCGGCGGCGCGCCTGGCCGCCGCCGGGGGGGCGCCCCGCCGCGACTGGGATGCGATCGCCGTGCGGCAGCGGCCGGAGCTCGACAAACTCCTCGCCGAGCCGCGGGTGCGGGAGCTCGCCGCGGCCCCGGCGCCCCCGGACCCGGCCGATCTCGCGGCGGCGCGGCGCTACGCCGGGCGCTTCGCCATCGAGGCGCTCGCCTTCGGCTACGCCCAGGGCTTCGCGGCGGGGCTTGCGAACGACGCGCGGCTCTTCGGGGAGGTGGCCGCCTCGGCCTCCGGCCAGGAGTGGATCGGGCGCTTCCTCAGCAAGGACCCGCGGCAGGGGTCGTTTCTCATGCTGCTGCCCGATTGAGCGGCGGCCGCGGTCAGGCGAGCCCGAGGAGCCGGCCGCCCTGGTAGGTGAGGCCGGCGAAGATCCAGGCGATCGCCGTGCTGTAGCCGATGCTGAAGAGCATCCACCCGGTCGAGCCGGTCTCGCGGCGGATGCTCGTCGTGGTGGCGAGGCAGGGGAGGTAGAGCAGGACGAAGACCATCATGGAGAGGGCGGCGAGCGGGGTCATCCCCGAGGCGATCAGCGCCTGGGCGAGCGCGCCGCCCTCCTCGTCGCCCGCGTCGCCGACCGCGTAGAGCACCCCGAGGGTGCTCACGACGATCTCCTTCGCCGCGAAGCCCGAGAGCAGCGCGACCGCCCCGCGCCACTCGATGCCGAGCGGCGCGAACACCGGCTCGACCGCCCGGCCGATCATCCCGCTGAAGGACTTCTCCAGCCGCTCGGACTTCTCCGCCCGGCGCCAGGCGGCGAGCGTCGCCTCGGTCTCCTCCTCGAGCCGCTGGCGCTCGGCCGCGGAGATATCGGCCGCGCGCGCCTCGGCGGCCGCGCGCAGCGCCGCGCTCTCGGCGGCGTAGTCCCGGCTGAGCGCGACCTCGCGCGGGAAGGCCGAAAGCGCCCAGACGATCACCGAGCCGAGGAGGATCACCTGGCCCATCTTGCGCAGGAAGATCTTGCTTCTGTCCCACATGTGGATCATCAGGCTCTTCGCCATCGGCATGCGGTAGGGGGGAAGCTCCATGACGAAGGGGGCGTCGGCGCCCTTCAACAGCGTCGAGCGGAAGAGCCTGCCGGTGGCGATCGACAGCACGATCCCGAGCAGATAGATCCCGAAGATGACCGTCCCGGCGCGCTCGCCGAAGAAGGCGCCCGCGAGCACGACGTAGACCGGCAGCTTCGCCGAACAGGACATGAAGGGGGTGATCAGGATCGTGAGGATGCGGTCCTTCTCGCTTTCGAGCGTGCGGGCCGCCATGATCGCCGGGACGTTGCAGCCGAAGCCCATCAGCATCGGGATGAAGGATTTGCCGTGCAGCCCGATCAGGTGCATGATGCGGTCCATGAGGAAGGCCGAGCGGGCCATGTAGCCGGTGTCCTCGAAGAGCGCGATGCAGAAGAAGAGGATCAGGATGTTCGGCATGAAGGCCGCGACGCTCCCGACCCCGCCGATCACGCCGTCGACCACGAGGTCCTTCACCAGCCCGTCGGGCAGCAGCCGCCCGCAGGCCTCCGCGACCCAGCCGACCCCCGCCTCGATCCCGCGCACCGGGTAGTCCCCCAGCGTGAAGGTGAGCTGGAACATGGCCCAGATGAAGAAGAAGAAGATCGGGAAGCCGAAGAGCCGGTGGGTGAGGACCGTGTCGATGCGCCGCGAGACGTCGACGCGCTGCTGGGTGGTGGAGGTCTGGACCTCGCGGACGATCCCGGCGATGAACCCGTAGCGCTCGTCGGTGAGCACGATCTGCGGGTCGTCGTCGAAGCGCTCGGCGAGGTGCCGGCGCTGGACCTGGGCGGCGTGCAGGACCTCGGCGGCGTGCCCGGGGTCGGCCGCGGCCAGCCGCTCCTTGACGATCTTGTCGTCCTCGATCAGCTTGATGGCGGTCCAGCGCGCGTCGTAGGGCAGCCGCGTCCCGAGGCGCTCGACGAGGAAGCGGCGCAGGCGCTCGATCGCCTCCTCGATGTCGTGGCTGTACCTCACCTTGCGCGCCGGCGGCGGAGCGCTGCCCTCCGCGGCGAGGCGCACGGCCGCCTCCAACAGCTCCTCCATCCCCTCGCTGCGGTTTCCGACGGTGAAGACCACCGGCACGTCGAGCAGCTCGGAGAGCTTCCGGGCGTCGATCTTCATCCCCCGCGAGCGGGCGAGGTCGGCCATGTTGAGCGCGAAGAGCACCTTGCAGTCGAGCTCGCGGATCTGGGTGGCGAGGTAGAGGCTGCGCTCGAGGTTCGAGGCGTCGATGATGTCGACGACGACGTCGGGGCGCTCGTCGAGGAGGTAGTTGCGCGCGACCACCTCCTCGATCGAAAAGGGGGTGAGGCTATAGGTCCCCGGAAGGTCCACCACCGTGAGATCGACCCCGCCGCGGTGGATGTGGCCCTCCTTCTTTTCGACCGTCACCCCGGGCCAGTTGCCGACCTTCTGCCGGGTGCCGGTCAGGTTGTTGAAGATGGTGGTCTTGCCCGAGTTGGGGTTGCCGGCGAGCGCGATGGTGAGGTGGGCGTTGGCGGCGGGCGGCATGCGCGGGGGGCTCATCTCACGTTTTCGACCAGGATCTCGGCGGCCTCTTCGACCCGCAGCGACACGTGGTACCCCTTGACGATCAGCTCGAGGGGGTCTTTGAGCGGGGCGTATTTCTCGACGTAGACCTCCGCCCCCCGGACGAGCCCCATCTCGAGGATCCGGCGCCGGAGCAGGCTCGTGCCGCCCACCTTGACGATGTCGGCGCGCTGCCCCTCGCGCAGTTCGCTCAAACGCATGGCGGGCATCATGACGGGCGCCGGCTCCTTGGAAAAGGGGGTGTTCAAGATGGGCGGAACTTAATCTGTAGGGTTCCCAAAGTCAACGTCGCGCCGTCCCTGGGTCCGGGGGCGGCGCGGGCGGCTCGAGGTGCGCCCGGAGAAAGGCGCGCAGCCGCCGCGAGAAGCCCTCCGGGGCGGGCTCCGCGCCGCAGCAGCCGCACAGGGCGATGGTCTGCCGCAGCGCCGCCGCGCAGGCCCGGCAGGCGGGGCAGCCGGCGAGGTGGGCCTCGATCGCGCGCCGCCGCTCGGAATCGAGCTCCCCGTCGATATACTCCGAGAGCCGGTCGCAGAGCTCGCGGCAGGGCCCCCTTTCGGGATCGCTACACTCCATGCTCGAAATAGCCCTTGAGCTTTTCCTTGAGGAACATCCGCGCGCGGTGCAGCCGCACCTTGAGGTTCGCCGGGGAGATCCCCATGATCTGGGCCGCCTCCTCGGTGTCGAACCCCTCGATGTCGCGCAGCACGACGGCGAGGCGGTATTTCTCGGGGAGCTCGCGGATCGCGCGGTTCAGCCGATCGAAGAGCTCCTCGTCCAAAAGCCGGTCCAGGGGGGCGCGCGCCCACGCCGGGACTCCGCCGTCGAAAGCGGCCTCGGCCCCGGGCTCGATCTCCTCGAGCGAGAGCTCCCGCTCCGGGGCGAACCGCGAACGGCGCATCCGCCGGATGCAGGTGCTCGCCGCGATGCGGTAGAGCCAGTTGCGGAACTTCGTCTCGTAGCGGAACTCGCCGAGGTAGCGGAAGGCGTTCAGGAAGGTCTCCTGGACCAGGTCCTCCGCCTCGGCTTCGTCGCGGCACATGCGCCGGCTGAAGCTGTAGATCCGGCGCGCGTAGCGCTCGACGATCTCGGCGAAGCGTTCCGTCGCCCCGGCGGCGATCGCCGCGACGAGCTCGCTGTCCGCGTCAGTGATCTTTTTTTTCGCCGTGAGCGCTGCCGTGGTCATTGGTTTTTCTTGTCACCTGACAAGCGTCCCGCAGTCAGGTGTTCACGCCGAGCTTGGGCAGCAGGTAGACCTGCAGGAAAATCCACAAGGCGACGACCGCGATCAGGATGAGAAGCGTGTCCATGCCTTTTACCTCCAAGATAGGGACGGTCCGCTGGAAAGTCACCGCCGCCGTCAGGTCAGCGGCGCGCGGTAGAGCCTCAGGCTGTTCGACACCACCGAGACGCTGCTCGCGGCCATGGCGAGCGCGGCGAGGATGGGGTGGAGCTCCCGCAGGAAGGCGGGCAGCGCCGTGAAGGCGTGCAGCGCCCCGGCGGCGACGGGGACGAGCACCACGTTGTAGCCGAAAGCCCAGAAGAGGTTCTGGGTGATGGTGCGCATCGTCCGGCGCCCGAGCCGGATGGCGCGGGGAACCCCGCTCAGGCTTCCGCTCGCCAGGATCACGTCGGCGGCTTCGATCGCGACGTCCGTGCCGGTGCCGATCGCGATCCCGAGGTCCGCCTGGGCGAGCGCCGGGGCGTCGTTGATCCCGTCGCCCACCATGGCGACGCGGGCCCCTATCGCTTGGAGCTCCTTGACGGTGCGGGCCTTCTCGTCCGGGTGCACCTCGGCGACGACCCGCGCGATCCCCACCTCGCGGGCGATCGCCTGCGCCGTTTCGGCGGTGTCGCCCGTCAGGAGAACCACCTCGAGGCCGAGGGCCTTGAGCTCGGCGACCGCCGCGGCCGAGTCGGGCTTGAGCGAGTCGGCGACGGCGATCAGCCCGGCCGGAAGGCCGTCGCGGGCGACGGCGATCACCGTGCGCCCCCCGCGGCCGAGCCGCCGGATCTCCGCCCCGGCCGCGCCGAAGTCGATGCCGAGCTCCTTTTCGAGCCAGGCGGGCTTTCCCACGGCGACCTGCCCGCCGGCGACCCGGGCCGCGACCCCCCGGCCGCCGTGCGCCCGGAAATCCCGGGGCTCTTCCAGGGCGAGGCCGGAGGCGGCGGCGTGCCGCACGACGGCCCGGCCCAGGGGATGCTCCGAGCCCTTTTCGGCCGAGGCGGCGAGCGCGAGGAGCTCGGCGGCGCTGCCGCAGACGGGGGCGAGCGGCACGACCTCGGCGACCGCAGGCTTTCCGTGGGTGACGGTGCCGGTCTTGTCCAGGACGACGGTCGCCAGCCGGCTCGCGTTCTCGAGCGCCGCGCCGTTCTTGAAGAGGACCCCGCGCTCGGCGCCCTTGCCGGTCCCGGCCATGATGGCGGTGGGAGTGGCGAGCCCGAGCGCGCAGGGGCAGGCGATGACAAGCACCGCGACCAGCCGGATCATCGCGGTCACGAAATCCCCCGTCGCCGCCCACCAGATGCTGAAGACGGTAAGCGCGATCCCGATGATGACGGGCACGAAGACCGCCGCGACCCGGTCGGCGAGCGCCTGGATGGGGGCCTTGCTCCCCTGGGCCTCGCGCACCAGGCGGATGATCTGCGACAGGACCGTCTTCTGGCCGACGGCGCGCGCCTCGAGCCGGAGGAGGCCCTCGCCGTTGATCGCGCCGCCGACCACGGGATCCCCCGGGCGCTTGTCGACCGGCAGCGGCTCGCCGCTCAGCATCGATTCGTCCACCGCGGAGCGGCCGTCGAGGACCACCCCGTCCACGGGGATGCGCTCGCCGGGGCGCACCACGACCCGGTCGCCGACCGCCACCTCGGCGAGCGGGATCTCGACCTCGGCGCCGCCGCGCAGCACCCGGGCGGTCTTCGGCCGCAGCCCGACGAGCTTGCGGATCGCCCCGCCCGTCCGCCCCTTGGTGCGGGACTCGAGCAGCTTGCCGAGCTTGATCAGCGTGATGATGACCGCGGAGGTCTCGAAGTAGACGTGGTGGCCGAGCGCCGGGAACAGGAGCACGCCGACCGAGTAGAGGTAGGCGACCGAGGAGCCGAGCGCGACCAGGACATCCATGTTGGCGCTCCGGTTCTTCAGGCTCTTGAAGCCGCCCGCGTAGTAGTCGCCGCCGGTGTAGAACTGGACCGGGGTCGCGAGCGCGAAGAAGAGGAGGTTCACCCAGCCGGCGTGGCTCCAGGCGCCGGTCAGGCCGAAGTCCCGCGCCATGCTGAGGAGAAAGAGCGGCAGCGTGGCGGCGAGGCCGACCGCGAACTTGCGCGTCTGGTCGGCGATCTCGCGGCGCCGCGCGGCCGCCTCCTCGTCCTCCGCCTCCCCGGCCTCGTCCGCGGCGCTCGCGGCCCCGAAGCCCGCGGCGGCGATGGCCGCGACGATCGCCTCGAGGTCCACGGCGCCGGGGAGGTATTCGACCGCGGCGCGCTCGCTCGCGAAGTTCACCTCCCCGCGAACGACCCCCGGGACCTTGCGGTTCAGGGTGCGCTCGATCGTGGCCGCGCAGTTCGCGCAGCTCATGCCGGTCAGGGCGAGCTCGGCGCGGGCGGTCGGCACCTCCGCGCCGGCTGCGCGCAAAGCGGACAGCAGGGCGGCGAGCGGCGCGGCCTTGGGGTCGAAGCTCACCTCGGCGCGGCCGCCCTCCGGGTCGAGCCGCACCGCCGCGACCCCCGGCAGCGACCCGAGGCGGTGGGCGATCGCGGCGGCGGCCTTGGGATCGGGGAGCCCGCGGATCGGGAAGGCGACGGTGTGCGCGGCCATGGCCCCCATCCTTCCGCCGGTCACGGGCGCGCGGCCGGCGGGCGGCGCGCGACGAGGTGCCAGGGGTTCAGGAGATTCTCCTTGTTGTAGACCATCGGGCCGCCGTCCTCCCAGCGGGTGACGCGGGCGCCGGCCGCCTCGGCGATGACCTGGCCGGCGGCCGTGTCCCACTCCATGGTCGGACCGAGGCGGGGGTAGAGGTCCGCGCGGCCCTCGGCGACGAGGAGGTATTTGAGCGAGCTGCCCGCCGAGACGAAGTCGACGTCGCCGAGCTCCCGGCGCTTGGCGGCGACGAAGGCCTCGAGCTCCGGGGTGGCGTGCGAGCGGCTGCCGACGATGACGAAGGGCGTGTGGGCGGACTCGTCGATCGGCAGCCGGACGGCCGCCGCGGCGACCTCCGCCGGAAGCCCGGCCGCGGGCGCCGCACCCTCCTCCTCGAGGGCGGCGATCGCGGCGGGCTCCTCGACGCGGAAGGCGCCTTCGCCCGCCCGCCCGAAGTAGAGCCGCCGCTTCACCGGCACGTAGACCACCCCCATCACCGGCCGGCCCTCCTCGACCAGGGCGATGTTGACCGTGAACTCGCCCAGGCGCTTGACGAACTCCTTGGTGCCGTCGAGCGGGTCCACGATCCACAGGCGCCGCCATCGCCGCCGCTCGGCGTAGGGGATGTCGCGGCCCTCCTCGCTCAAGACCGGAAGGGCGAGCGGGGCGAGGTGCGCGAGGATGATCTCGTGGCCGCGCCGGTCCGCGAGCGTCAGCGGGGAGCGGTCGGACTTGTACGCCACCTGGAAGTCGCCGGCGTAGACCTCCAGAACGGCCCGGCCGGCCCGGACGGCTCCGCGGAGCGCGGCGCCCAGTTCCGGATCGCGCGTCATCGTCACTCCGCCGGGAAGTTGATTTCGTTCAGCGCGGCGCGGATCGCGGCCTCGCTCGCCGGCGGGTTCCAGGCGACCTCGACCTGCTTGGCGAGCGCGTCGCCCTTCACCGCGGCGACCCCGTCCAGGTCGTTCAGCTCGCGGGTGATCGTCATGATGCAGTGGTTGCAGGAGATCCTGGGAATCGAGAAGATTTTCTTTTCCATCGGCCGTTCCTTACCGTCTAGAGTGCCGCCGGCTTGAAATCCGGCGGAAAGCGCCGCGCGAGCGCCTCGAGGTCCGCGGCGCCGAAGAGCCGCGCGAAGCGCTCCCCGCCGCGGCTGCGCGTTTTGTAGATATCGAGGACGGCCTCGACGACGGCGACCACCCCGTCCGCGGCGTACAGGCCGGGGAGCTCCAGCGCCAGCCGCGGGCGGCGGCCCAGGCGGCCGCCGAGCTGCAGGCGAAAGCCCCGGGCGCCGGGGGCGATCGTTCCCGTCGGGCAGGCGCGGGCGCACTCCCCGCAGGCGAGGCAGCGGCCGGCGTCGATCCGCGGGCGCTCGGCCCCGTCTTCGAGCCGGACGGCCTCCTCGGCGCAGGCCGCGACGCAGGCCGCGCAGCCGGTGCAGGCGGCCTCCGCCATGGCCGGCAGGCAGGCGCCGATGATCCCGATGTCCCGGATCTGGGGCTGCGAGCAGGCGTTCGGGCACTCGGCCACGGCCACGCGGAACTCGTGGTGGAACTTGAGCGGGCCGGCGACGTTCGCCTTGAGAAAGGCGAGGAGCTCCGCCGCCTGGAGACGCGCTTCGATCCGTTCGACCAGCGCCTCGCTCGCCGCCGCGCGGTGCGGGCAGCCGCTCGGGCCGAAGCAGGTCTCGATCCGGTAGCCCTGGATGGCGTGCGCCTGCCCCGAGAGGAAGCGCGCCTTGGCGCGCGTCACGTCGGCGAGCGACACCGCCCCCCGGCCCTCCTCGCGGACCGCCTGCTCGATGCGCTCGCGCACCTGCTTGCGCACGAAAAAGGGCACGCGCTTGACCGCGGCCTCGGCCTCGTCGCTCCATTTCATGCGTCCGCCGCCTTTCCCGCCGGGCGCGCCGCCGCGGCCAGGCTCGCCGCGGCCGCGGCGCCCACGGTCAGACGCTCCAACCGCCCGTCGCGGTAGAGCTCGAAGAGCTCCGCATCGCCTGTCAGCCGCGCGAGCGCCGGGACGAGCTCGGCGGAGGCGATCCCGCCCGCGGCCCAGGCCGCCGTTCCCCGGCGGGCCGCATCCTCGCAGGCGAGAAACGGCATCAGGAGCGCCGCGCAGCCGTCCATGCGGCCGGGGTAGGCCCGCGCGAGCCGGCCGAAGCCCCAGAGCACCCCCTGCTGGATGGCGGGGTGTTCCAGGTAATTGCCGCCGGGGCGCAGATAGGAGGTGAAGACGCGCCCGTACTCCTCGGCGAGCCGCGGGCTGAGCGCGAGGGTTTCGGCCATGGCCTCCGGGCACCCCCAGCCGATCCCCCCCGACTCCTCGTTCAGGTTCCACATGAAGCGGCGCACCACCACGCGGGCGGATTCGATCTCCCGCTCGGCGAGGCGCGCCGCGATGCGCCCGGCCGCCGCGGCCGCCCGGTGGCGCACGATCGCGGCGCGGTCGCAGAAGAGCCCGAAGAGGGGGCTCACCGCCCGGCGCGCCGGGATGGCGTCGATCGCCGCCAAGGCCGCCGCGAAATCGTCGGCTTCGAGCAGCCGGGAAAAGCGCCGCTTGATGGCGCGGCTGCCGGCCTCCGCGGCGGCGGTCGAAGGCGCGCTCATGCGCCGTCCTCCTCCCAGCGGATGCAGTCGGCCGGGCAGTTTTTGATGGCCTCGTTCACCTCGGCCTCGGGGTAGGCGGAAAGGTCGCGCACCTCCACGAAGCCGGCATCGTTCATGCGGAAGACCCCCGGGCAGGAGGCGACGCAGACATCGCAGTGGATGCACTCGCTCAGCTCGACGACCGGGCGCCGCATGGCCCTCTGCCCTCCTCAGGCCGCCGCGGCGGAGCGGGCCTCGCCCCTGACCGCGCGGCCGATGCGCCGGCCGAAGTCGCGGCAGGCGTCGATCACCGGCGGCTCGGGCACGAACTGCACGCGCAGCCCCGGCTCGACGCGCTCGATTTTCATGTCGTCGAGCTCCGCCTCGATCAGCTTGACCGCCTCCCCGCTCCAGCCGTAGGAGCCGAAGGCCGCGCCGATCTTGTTGCGGGGCTTGAGGCCCTTCAGGTAGCACAGGAAATCCGCGACGGTCGGAAACATCTGGTTGTTCAGCGTGGGCGAGCCGACGACGAGCGCGCGCGCGTCGAAGACCTCGGTCATCACCTCGCTGCGGTGCCAGTGCCGCAGGTTGAGCGGCTTGGCCGGAACGCCCTCGGCCATGATCCCATCGTAGATGGCCTCGGCCATCTTCTCGGTGCTGTGCCACATCGTGTCGTAGACGATCACCGCCTTCTTCTCGGGCTCCTGGCGGCACCAGGCGAGATACGCCTGGATGATCTTGGCGGGGTTCCGGCGCCAGATGATCCCGTGGTCGGGGCAGATCATGCGGATGTCGAGGCCCATGTCGGCGACCTGCCGGATGAGCTTCTCGATGTGCGCCGTGTAGAGCAGCAGGATGTTCGCGAAGTATTTCTTCGCGTGCCCCATGATCGCCTCCCCGATCTCGTCGTCGAATTTCTCGGGGCCGGCGTAGTGCTGGCCGAAGCCGTCGCTCGAAAACAGGATCCCGTCCTCCTTGAGGAAGCTGAACATGCTGTCGGGCCAGTGGATCATGCGGGTTTCGAGGAAGGCGAGCGTGCGCCGGCCGAGGCGCAGCTCGTCGCCGCTTCCGACCGCGCGGTAGTTCCACTTCTGGGGGAAGTGCTTGGCGAGGTTCTTCGCCCCCATCTTGGAGCAGAACAGCGGCTTGTCCTCGCCGATGCGGTGCATCACCCGCGCGAGGCTCCCGGCGTGGTCGAGCTCGGTGTGGTTGCTCACCACGACGTCGATCTTCCGGGGGTCGACGATGCGGGCGATGTTGGCGAGCAGCTCGTCGGCGAAGGGCTTCTTCACGGTGTCGATCAGGGCGATTTTTTCGTCCACGATCAAAAAGGCGTTGTAGGTCGTGCCGAGGTCGGTCGAATACCCGTGGAAGTCGCGGATGTTCCAATCGGTGACCCCCACGTCGTAGACCCCGGGGGCGATCTCGCGCGGCGTCATGGCGTCTCCTTGTGTGCGGTTAGTTGTGGTTGGGCCGGCGCAGGCTCCAATCTAATCACGCCCCCGCGGTTCGCAAGCGCGCGCGGGCGGCGGCGCGGCGCGTCGGGCGCTCGAAAAGCCGATGCCCGCCTATCCGGTCCGGGTCCGGGAGGGCGGGCATCCGGGGTCACGCTGCGGGGCGGCGCCGCGCGCCGCGATCGGGTTCTTACAACCTTTTCACTCCTTGGTGAAGTCGGCCTTGGAGGCGCCGCAAACCGGGCACTCCCAGTCGTCCGGAAGCTTTTCGAACGGGGTCCCGGGGGCGATGCCGCTGTCGGGGTCCCCCAGGGCGGGGTCGTAGACGTAGCCGCAAACCTGACACACGTATCTAGCCATGCCTTCCTCCTTTTGGGGTGTGGGAACGGTTTCGGTCCCCCCGGCCGCGCCCGGTCCGGCCAGGGGCTTGAACATCTTCTTGGAGGCGCCGCAGACCGGGCAGCGCCACGTTGCGGGAAGGTCCGCGAAGGCGGTGCCCTTGGGGATCCGGCCGCGCCGGTCGCCGCGGTCCGGGTCGTAGATGTAGCCGCAGTTGACGGTCTGGCACTGGTACATGTCCGACGCGGATGCCATGCCTCTTTCCTTTGCGGGCGAGCGGTTAGGGACCGGATGCGGCGGCGAGCGCCTCCACGCGGGCGCGCACCGCGTCGCGCAGGCGCCGCAGCTCCGCGGGCGGCATCCCGGCGGTTTCCGGAAGGTCCCAGTCCAGGCGGCGCGCGGCGGCCGGCAGCTCCGGGCCGGCGCCGCCGCCGATTGCGACCACCACCTCCGGCGGGGCGCCCGCGCCGAGCGCGTCGGCGAGCGCCTGGGGCCTGCGGAACGCGAGGTCGATGCCGGCCTCCCGCATCGCCTTCACCATTTCCGGGTCGAATTCCGCGGCCGGCGAGCTGCCGGCGCTCGCCGCATCGAGGCGGCCCCCCGCCAGGCTCTGGGCGAAGCCCGCGGCCATCGGGCCGCTGCCGTCGTCGCCGCGGCTGGCGAACAGGACGCGGGTGCGGCCGGCGTAGGGCAGAAGCAGCTCATCGACCGCGCGCTCGACCTCCTCGGCCACGGTCGGGTGGCGCGCGAGGTCCTTCGGCCCCTCGATGCCGCGGTAGAGGAGGCTTCCGGCGAAGCGGGCGTCGATCGCGTCGAAGAAGTACTTGGCGGTGAGCTGCAGCCCCTCGAAGAGATTTTTCCCCCGTGTGGCGCCGGCGCTCAACACAAACCCCGCGCGCGTCGCCTTCAGCGGGTCGGCGAGCTTCAGGCGGTACTTGCGCGCCCAGAAGGTCTGGCAGCGGTCGACGAGCGCCTTGAGCTGGGCGGTCATGTTGTAGAAGAAGATGGGGCTCGCCAGCACGACGACCTCGGCCGAGCGCAGCAGGCCGTAGATTTCACGGGGCATGTCGTCGTCGATGGGGCAGGTGCCGCGCTTCTCGCAGACGACGTACTCGCGGCAGGGCTCGATGCGGCGTTCGGCCACCTGGATCGTGCGGGTCGCGGCCCCACGGCGTTCGGCGGCCCGCAGGAAGGCGTCCAGCAGGAAGCCGGTGTTTCCCTTTTTCCGCGGGCTGCCCTGCAACCCCAGGATCAGCATGGGTCCCCCATCCCGTCACTTCTTCACGTGGCACGTGGTGCAGGTGGTCGGCCCGGCTTTTTCCCCGGCGGCCTTCTTTTCCTTGTGGCACCGGGTGCACTGGGTGTCCATGATCTGTTTTTTCTTGAGGAGGCCCTGCCCCTTGAGCTCCTCGATGGCCCCCGGCTTCTGCGGAAACGCGCTGTGGCAGAGGTTGCAGTCGGCGAGCGCCGCCTGGTGGCGGCGGTGCGGAAAGGCGACCGCGCCGCTCGCGCCGCCGTCGAGCACGATCTCGGCCGCGCCGCCGTCGGGGGCGGCCGCCGCCAGCGGCGGCGGTGCGAGGAAGCAGAGCGCCGCCAACCCAAGCGCCGCGATGAGGCCGTATGGCATCGTTATGACCGTTTCGTCCGGTTCGGCCCGCGGGAGCCCGGCAGGCCCGGGAAGGAAAGCGGGTTCATCGCGGCGCGAGGCTTTTGCCCTCGCCGGTGATCTGGCACTTGGAGAAATCGATCGGCTCGCCGCATTTCGAGCACTTGTGCGGCCGGTCGAACTCGTCGGAAAAGATCTCCTTCTCCGTGCCGCACTTCGGGCAGTTGCAGGCGAAGGACTTCAGGCTCTTGAAGTTGGCGTAGCCGGGGCAGTGCTGCGGGGTGCTCTGGTTCTGGGTCATGACGGTATCTCCTTGTGCAAGCGGGGGGGGGAGGGATCAGGCCCCCAGTTTCTTGGCGATCTGCCGCCCGTATTCCTGGGCCATGGACACGCCGCCGCCGAGGTTGCTCGATTTCAGGCGCAGGCAGTCCGCAACCACGTCCATCTTGAGCACGTTCTTCATGGTCTGGTAGATGCGGTCGTTGGCCTCGCCGCTCCAGCCGAAGGCCCCGAAGGCCCCGCCGACCTTGCCCGCGAGATTCGCCTTTTCGGCGAGGAAGAGGAAGGTCTTCATGGGCGGCATCATCTCGCCGTGGTAGGTGGCGGAGCCGAAGGCGTAGCCGTCATAGCCGGCGAGGTCGGCCTCGCCCTTGATCTGCTTCACGTCCACGACCCGGGCCTCGTGCCCCGAGAGGCGCACGCCCTCGGCGATCAGGTCGGCGATCTGCTGGGTCTCACCGGTTCGCGACGCGTAGACGATCAGAACTTTTCCCATGAACGGCCTCCCTCCTTCTGCCGGCATCCCCCGGCCTCACGCCTTGGGCTTGGCGATCCGGGGGTCGACGCCCTCGGCGGTGCAGTCCGGGGTGTAGCAGGTGTTGTCGACGAATTCGCACTTCTCCTTGCACGACGGGCACTGGTTCGGGTAGCTGTCCGCCTCGAACGAGTATCCGCAGTTGGCGCACTTCCAGCTCGCCATGACCGCACCTCCTCGGGTTAGGCCTTCCACAGACCGTGCAGGTTGCAGTATTCGCGGGCGGTCACCTGCCCCGCCGCGATGCAGAAGGTGGCCTGGGGGGCCTGGCCGGGCTTCAGGTACTGGCGGTAGAGCTTGCCGTCGGCGATCACCTCGATCCACTCGATCCAGTGCTTCTCCTCCATCGGATGGGCGACGCTGCCCACCTTGACCGTGAAGCCGTCGGCGGTCTTCTCGATCACCGGGACATGCTTCTCCCTGGCGGCGTCGACCGTGTTCTCCTTGAAGAGCTTCATCGGCTGGCCGCAGCAGACGAGCTCGCCCTTGCCGCCGTGGGTCACCTCGACGATGTTGCCGCAAACCTCGCACTTGTAGACTTCCAGTTGTTCGGCCATTCAGCTTCTCCTTTCCTCCGGCCACCACCCTTTGCGGATGTGGCTCTGTTTTTCCTCCTCGGCGAGTTTCCTGAGCTTGAAGGAGGCGTCCCGCAGCACCCCGTAGAGAACCCCGCAGCCGCTGTCCTCGCGGTCGATGTCCCCCTGGTCGGCCAGCGCGAGCATCTCTGCGGCAAGCTCCAGCGTCCGGACGATGTGGCGATTGCAGGCTTTCACGGCGTCGGGTCCTCCGTCACGCGGCCGCTCCGCGGCCCCGGGAGTTTCGGTAGGTCCCGAGCTACAAGATCCATGCCAAAGGGATCGGCGATGAGGCCCCGCAACCTCCTGTAATGTCGAGGCTTGCCACGAATCGCGGGAAGGCCCCGGCGCGGCATCCGGGCCATATCTGAAACACATCCGCCCGCCGCCGGCGGGGGTCGCCTCCGTTCGAGGAGCAATGACTGAATATCATGCCGAAAATGACATTGCAACCCGCACCGCGGCGTCTCGCGCGGGCCGTGATACACCCTTGTCTCACAAGACAGAACCCCGGCGGACCCGCGCGGGGCCTCCGGGGTTCTCGCGCGCCGGCGGCGGCGGAAGCCGGCTAGGCGGCGTTCACCCGCCGGCGCTCGAGGATCTTGCCGCGCACGCTGATCACCACCTCCTCCATGGGGATCTCGGCGCCGGCGGCCGCCAGACCCCGCTTGACGATCTCCGGCAGGGCCGAGCAGCAGGGCACCTCCATCACCACGGAGGTGATGCTGCGGATCCCCGAGAGGCGGGCGATCTGCGCGAACTTGTCGATGTAGGCCTGGGCGTCGTCGAATTTCGGGCAGCCCATCATGACCGCCTTGCCGCTCAGGAAATCCCGGTGCAGCGTCGGAAAGGCGACCGGCACGCAGTCGGCCAGCACCAGGAGGTCGGCGCCCTTGAGGAAGGGGGCGGTCGGCGGCACGAGCATGATCTGCACCGGCCAGTGGCGCAGCGCCGACTCCTCGGCCGGTCCGGCGGCGGGCGCACCGGCGGCCGGGGCCGCCTCCGCGGGGGGCCCGAAGCTCGCCATCATCCGCGCCCCGGGGCAGCCGCCGGCCATGGGCATGACGGTGTGCGAGCGGGCTTCCGCGGGGGGCGTCTTCTTCTGCTTGGCGGCAAGCCGCTTCTCGACGGCGTGCTCGTCGAACTCATCGGCGGTGCGCTCCACGATCTCGAGCGCCCCGGTCGGGCACTCGCCCAGGCAGGCCCCCAGGCCGTCGCAGTAGATGTCGGCGATGACGCGCGCCTTGCCGTCGATGATCTCGAGCGCGCCTTCGGCGCAGGCCGGAACGCAGTTGCCGCATCCGTCGCAGAGATCTTCGTCGATCTGGATGATTTTGCGGACGACTTTCATGGCATCACCTCGCGGGTAAAAGAGTTTCCCGAGCGATTTCGCGGCCGGCCTCGGTGCGGAAGCGCTCCGCGATGACCGCCGCCAGCTCCTCGGGCGGAAGGGGGGTGGACTTCTGCTGCTGGTCGAGCTCCTCGAGGAGGTCGGCGTCGAGGACGGCCTTGGCGTTGATCGATTCCGCCGGCTCCGCGCGGCGGCGCCGCCCGATGATCTCCAGGACCTCGGCGATCAGCTCCTCGCGGGCGCCCAGGCGCGTGAGGATCTCGCGCGGCGCCGGCGGGGCCTCCCCGTCCGCCGCGGCGCCCGCCTCGAGCAGGTAGGCGGCGGAGAGGATCACGGCGAGGTTGCCGGAGAGCCGCTTGCCGATCCGCTCGGCGTACCGCGCCACCCGCCCGGCGCGGCCGATGCGGGCGAAGTCGTTCTTGAAATGCTGCTTGATCGCGACCGCGACCCGGTCCTTCAGGAGCTCCTCCTTCTTCGCCGCGAGCCCGTCCGGAAGGGTGCCCAGGCACTGCTCGGCGTAGGGGCAGTAGGCGGCGCAGCCGAAATCCATCCGGGGGTTCACGAAGCGGTGGCCGCAGCCCGCGCACTTGCGGGCGGTGTCGTCCTTGAAGAACTCGACCGTCCGGCCGCACTGCGGGCAGTTGACCTCGAAGATCGCTCCGGGCTTCCAGTACTGCATGTCCTGGCCGGGGCATTTCATGGTCGGCCTCCTTGGCGTCTGATCCCGAAACCGGGCCGCTTTCTCGACAGCCGCCGCGCAGGCGGCGCGCGTCGATCATGGCCTCGACTATAGCCCCGCCGGCCGCGGGGATCATTGACCTATATCAAGACGGGCGTTTTTTTGGGGCCCGCCCCCCGCCCTGCCGGCAGATGCCGGTTTCGATTGACATGGGCGGCTATTACTGCCAAAAGAGCGGGCATGGAAGAGATTGCCGCCGCGATCGCCAAAATCCCCCTCTTCGCCGGGCTCGATCCCAGAGAGCTCGCCATCGTGCGGAACATCGGCATCGAGAAGCGCTTTGCCAAGGGAGAGATCATCTTCTCCGACGGCGACGACGCGGACGGGCTCTTTGTGATCATCCACGGCCGGGTCAAGATCTTCAAGGTCTCGGTCGAGGGCAAAGAGCAGATCATGCACTTCTTCTCCGCGGGTCAGCCCATCGGCGAAGTGCCGGTCTTCGCCGGCGAGCGGTTCCCCGCGAACGCCATGGCGCTCGAGGAGACGCGGGCGCTCTTCATTGCGCGCCAGGCCTTTCTCAAGCTGATCGAGCGCAACCCCGCGATCGCCCTGAAAATGCTGGCCGAGCTCTCCATCCGGCTGCGGCAGTTCACGCTGCAGGTGGAAAACCTCTCCCTCAAGGAGATCCCGGCGCGGCTGGCGACCTATCTCCTCTACCTCGCCGGGGAGCAGGGCGGCGGGGAGGCGGTGACCCTCGGGATCTCCAAGGGCCAGCTCGCGAGCCTCCTCGGCACCATCCCCGAGACGCTCTCCCGGATCTTCGCCAAGCTCTCGGCGCAGTCGATGATCGCCGTCGAGGGCCGCACGATCCGCCTGCTCGACCCCGAGGGGCTCCAGGAGCTCGCCGAGAGCGGAAAGGGCATTTAGCCGGCTGCGGAAGCCTATCCTCCGGCCGCCGGACCGGTTTTCCCCGCCGCCTGCCGGCCCCGCTTGACACGCCCCGCCCTGAACTATACTCTGCAGGTATGAAACCGGACGCCGAAAAATCCTATTCCGATTCCCGAAAGCTTGCGGCCAAGCGGGCCGCCGTCCTCGGCGGTCCCCCGAAGCGGCGCCTGCCTGCCGCGATCGCCGTCGTCGCGCTCGCCGCGGCCGCCGCCGCGGGCGGGCTGTTCCATTTCCTGCGGCAGCCGGCCGCGCCCGTGCCTTCCGCCGCGCAGAGCCCGGCCGGGGCCGCCGCCGAAGCCGTTGCCTTCCCGGTGGGCCTCTTCGAGGACGGCCGGGCGCATTTCTTCGAGCATGCCGCCGGGCCCGTCACCATCCGCTACTTCGTCCTCAAGAGCTCCGACGGCGTCCTGCGGGCGGCCTTCGACGCCTGCGACGTCTGCTGGCCGGCGGGCAAGGGATACGCCCAGGACGGCGACCACATGATCTGCCGCAACTGCGGCCTGCGCTTCGCCTCGGTGCGGGTGAACGAGGTGAAGGGCGGGTGCAACCCGGCCCCGCTCGAGCGGCGGGTCGAAAACGGCATGCTCGTCATCCGGGTCGCCGACATCCTCGCGGGCCGGGGCTACTTCGATTTCGCCCGCGCGCGTAAAGGCTGAGCCATGACGCTCGCGCGCATCGCCCTGCGGAACCTCGCCAGGCGCCGCGGAAAGGCGGCCTTCATCCTGGCCGGGCTCGTGATCGGGGCCGCGACCGCGGTCGGGGTGGCGAGCTATGCCGATGCGATCGCCCACGACATCGCCCACAAGCTCGAGCAGTACGGCGCCAACATCCTGATCGTCCCGCGGACCGAAAACCTCGCGCTCAGCTACGGGGGGCTTTCGCTCGGCGGGGTCTCCTTCGAGCTCGAGGAGATCCGCGAGGCGGACCTCGCGCGGATCGCCTCGATCCGCAACCACCGCAACATCGCCGCCGTCGGCCCCATGGCCCTCGGGGCGGTCGATGCCGGCGGCCGGCGGCTGCTGCTCGCCGGGGTGGACTTCGAGGCGGCCGCGATCCTCAAGCCCTGGTGGCGCGCCCGGCAGGGGCGCTGGCCGCAGGCGGGGGAGGTCCTCCTCGGCGCGGAGGCGGCGCGGCTCCTCGGGCTTGCCCCCGGCGGGACGCTCGCGGCGAACGGGGCCCGGCTCGCCGTCGCCGGGGTCCTGGAGGCGACCGGCTCGCAGGACGACCACCTCGCCTTCACCCCGCTCGCCGCCGCGCAGGCGCTGCTCGGCAAGCCCGGCCGCATCTCGATGGCCGAGGTCGCGGCGCTGTGCAAGGACTGCCCGATCGAGGAGATGGTCGCGCAGATCGCCGAGGCCCTGCCCGCCGCCAAGGTCATGGCGATCCAGCAGGTGGTGAAAAGCCGCCTGGAGATGCTCGCGCAGTTCCGGCGCTTCGCCTACGGGATCTCGGCCGTCGTGCTCCTGATCGGCGCCCTGGTGGTGCTCGTCACGATGATGGGCAGCGTCCGGGAGCGCACCGCGGAGATCGGGATCTTCCGGGCGGTCGGCTTCCGCCGCCGCCACATCATGCGGATCCTCTTCCTGGAGGCCGGGGCGGTGGCGGGGATCGCCGGGGCGATCGGCTACGGGCTGGGGCTCGCCGGGGCGAGGCTGGCGCTCGCGTGGAGCGCCGAGGGCCATGGCGGGCAGGCGCCCTTCAGCCCGGAGCTTGCGCTCGGGGCGGTGGCGCTCTGCCTGGCGCTCGGCATCGCCGCGACGATCTACCCGGCGGCCGTGGCCGCGCGGATGGACCCGAGCGAAGCGCTGCGGGCGCTGTGACCCATGAGCCGCATCGCCGCGGAAAACCTGACCAAGACCTACGGCAGCGGGGAGGCGGGCGTCCGGGCCCTGGACGGCGTCAGCTTCACGGTGGCGCCCGGGGAGTTCGTGGGGGTGATGGGCGAATCGGGGTCGGGGAAGTCGACGCTTCTAGCGCTCCTCGGCGCCATGAGCGCCCCGAGCGCCGGGCGGCTCACCGTTGACGGGATCGACGTCTACGCGCTCGACGCGGAGCGGCGCGCCGACTTCCGGCGCGAGTACCTGGGCTTCGTCTTCCAGAGCTTCCACCTCGTGCCCTATCTCTCCGTGATCGAAAACGCGATGCTGCCGCTGGCGGTCGTCGCCGCCCCCGGCCGCCGCAAGCGCGAGATGGCGCTCGCCGCCCTCGCCCGCGTGGGGCTCGCCGGCAAGGCGGACCGGCTGCCCGGGGAGATTTCCGGGGGGGAGAAGGAGCGGGCGGCGGTCGCCCGCGCCATCGTGAACGCCCCCCCGGTGCTGCTCGCCGACGAGCCGACGGGAAACCTCGACTCGCGCCACAGCCGCGAGCTCATGGCGCTCTTCGAGCGCCTCAACGCCGACGGCATGACCATCGTCATGGTCACGCACAGCCTGGAGTGCGCGCGGCACGCGCGGCGCATTCTCCGCGTGGCCGACGGGCGCCTGGCGGGCGACGGCCTGCCCGCGGACCTCTGCCGCCCCTGACGCGCGGCGCGGCCGGGGCCTCATTGCGCCGCGGCGGCCTCCGCGGCCTGGGCGTTCACCGTGAGCACCGGGCACGGCGCCCGCGGCACCAGCCGGTCGGTCGTGGAGCCCATCAGGATGGTCTTGACCAGCCCGTAGCCGCGCACCCCGATCACGATGAGGTCGATGCGGCGCGCGGCGGCATAGACCGCGAGCTCCTCGTCGGGCCGGCCCCGCAGCACGGCGGTCTTCGGAGAGCACCAGTTCCGCGCCTCCGCCGGGACGAGCTCCTTCAGCTTTTCCTCGACGCGGTCCACCGGCAGCGCGGGGGCGGAGGCGGCCGAGGCGCCGCCCGCGGTCTTGGCGAGGACGTAGTAGGCCGACGGTTCGACGACGTGCACGAGGTGCAGCTCGGCCTCGAACTCCTGGGCGAGGCTCAACCCGTAGTCGAGGGCGAGCAGCGAGTCCGCCGAGAAGTCGCAGCCGATCAGGATGCGCCGGAAGCGGGCCTCCGCCGGCGGCGGCGCGGCGCCCGCCGGCTCCGGGCTGTGGACCGCGAGCAGCGGGCAGGCGAGCGTGCGCATCAGCCGCTGGGTCACCGAGCCGAGCAGGATCCGCTTCAGCCCCGAGTGCCCGCGGGTCGCGGTCACGACCAGGTCGATCTTCTTCTCCTCGACGATCCGGGCGATCTCGGCCGCGGGCTGCCCCACGGCGATGAGCGGCTCCCAATCGACGCCCTGGGGGGCGAGGAGCTCCTTGAGCTGCGCCTGCGCCTCCTGCGTCACCCGCAGCTGCTGCCCCACGGGGTCGAGCTGGAACTCGCCGTAGATCGCCACCCCCGTCAGATCGATCGCGTGGCAGGCATAGAGCTTGGCGCCGTACTGGCGGGCGATCGCCGCCCCGTAGGCGAAGGTGCGGTTGGAGTTTTCCGAGAAATCGGTCGCGCAGAGAATGGAGCCGAACTGGATGCGCATGGGGCCCTCCTTCTGTTGGCGGCGTTGCCGGACCGTACCCTTCCCTCAGGAAGCCTCCGCGGATGCCTTCAGCCCTTGACGACCGCGACCGGCGCGAGCCGCGCCACCTTGCGGGCGATCCCCGCCCCGTGCACGATGCCGACCACGCGGTCGACGTCCTTGTAGGCCGCGGGCGCCTCCTCGGCGAGGCCGGCGAGGCTTCCGGCGCGGACGTGCACCCCCTGTGCCTCGAGCTCCTGCCGCAGGCGGGCGCCCTGGACGGACTTTTTCGCCTGGTGGCGGCTCATGGTGCGCCCGGCGCCGTGGCAGGTGGAGCCGAAGGTGCGGCGCATCGACTCCGCGGTGCCGACCAGCACCCAGCTCGACGTGCCCATGGAGCCGGGCACGAGCACCGGCTGGCCGACGGCGCGGTACTCGGGCGGCAGCGCCTCCGATCCGGGGCCGAAGGCGCGGGTCGCCCCCTTGCGGTGCACGCAGACCGGGATGCGCCGGCCGCCCACCGCGTGGGTTTCGATCTTGGCCATGTTGTGGGCGATGTCGTAGACCTGGAACAGGTGGAAATCCCTCACCCGGCCGGCGAGGGTCTGCTCGAAGCTGCGGCGGATGTGGCCGGCGAGCACCTGGCGGTTGGCGAAGGCGTAGTTGGCGGCGGCCTTCATGGCCGCGAGGTAGTCCCCCCCTTCGGGGCTGCTCACCGGCGCGCAGACGAGCTCGCGGTCCGGGAGCTTCAAGCCGGTGCGGGCGATCGACTTCTGAAAGAGATGCACGTAGTCCGTGCAGACCTGGTGGCCGAGCCCGCGCGAGCCGCAGTGGATCTGGACGACGACCTGGCCGGGGAAGAGCCCGATCGCGCGGGCGAGCTTCTCGTCCACGACCTCCGCGACCGCGTCCACCTCGATGAAGTGGTTTCCGGCCCCGAGCGTCCCCATCTGGTCTTTTCCGCGCTCGCGCGCCCGGCTGCTCACCCGCTGCGGGTCGGCCCCCTCGAGGGCGCCCCCCTCCTCGGTGCGCTCGAGGTCCGACGGTTCGGCGAATCCGCGCTTGCGCGCCCAGCGCGCGCCCGTCGCGAGAACCTCGTCGAGCTCCCCGCCCTTGAGCTTCACCGTCCCGCCGCGGCCGACGCCGCTCGGGCAGTTGGCGTAGAGCGCGGAGGCGAGGGCGTCCAGGTGGGGGGCGAGCTCCTCGATCCCGATCCGGCTCGCGAGCAGGCGCACCCCGCAGTTGATGTCGTAGCCCACCCCGCCGGGGGAGATCGCCCCGTCGGGGAGCGCCGTCGCCACGACCCCGCCGATGGGAAAGCCGTAGCCCTGGTGGATGTCGGGCATGGCGAGCACGGCCTCGACGACCCCCGGGAGCGCCGCGGTGTTGACGAGCTGCTCCAGGCTGCGGTCGTGGCGGATCTCCTCGAGGAGGTCGTCGTCGGCGAAAAAGCGCGCCGGCACGCCCATGCCCGGCCGGGACCCCGCGGGGATCTCGAAGAGGTACGGCGCGATGCGGCGGATGTCGAAAGCTTTCGCCATGGAACTCGCCTCGCGGCGCCGGAAGGCTCTCCGGACGCCTCAAACGTCGAAGACGACCGTCGCCGTGAGCCCGCCGGGGACCGCCCGGATCGCGAGCGCGTGGTAGGTCACGGCCTTGACGAGCACCTCGAAGCCCGCGGCCGGCCGGCCGGCCGCCCGGGCCGAAAGCCGCTCCGGGGCGAGCGCGCCGAACTCGAAGCGCTCGAAGACCAGCCGCTCGGACTCGGCGAAGAAGAGCAGCTCGCTCAACCAGGCGACCAGCAGCCCCTCCGCGTCGAGCGCCTCGATCGCGATCGATCGGGCCGTCTCCGGCGCGGCCGGCGCGGCCCGGGCGGGCGCCATCAGGGAGTACATCCCCCGCGCCGCGTTGACCAGGAGCTCGGAGAGGTCCCGGCCGAAAATTTTGAGCGCCCGGTCGGCCGTGTGCGGGAGCTCTTCGTAAGGCCTTCTCTCCAAGGCTTCGGCCCCTCGGCGCAAGGGTCCGCCGGACGACGGAGCGGTATCGGAAAACATGCGGAAGGCGCTTGAAAAACCTGGTATGAGAAATATCTAACGATCGCCGAGGCAAAGTCAAGGCATGGCGCGATCGGAACGCAGAAGGCGAAAGGGGGGAGCGGCGATGAAAGCGGTCTTTTTCGAGGCGCACGGCGGACCCGAGGTCCTGCGCTTCGGCGATGTGCCCGATCCGGCGCCCGCCGCCGGAATGGCGGTGGTGCGGGTGCGCGCCTGCGCCCTGAACTACCTGGACATCTGGGTGCGCCGGGGCTGGCCGGGGTTGAGGCTCGCGATGCCCCACTGGTGCGGGGCGGACGTCGCCGGCGAAATCGCGGCGCTCGGGGAGGGGGTCTCCGGCTGGCGGACCGGGGACCGGGTCGTGGTCGACCCGGGCGTCAACCTGGCCGAGGACGAGTTCACGCGGCGCGGCGAGCCCTCGGTCAGCCCCGCCTACCGCGTCCTCGGGGAGCACCTGCGCGGCGGGGCGGCCGAGTACGTCGCCGTCCCGGCGGCCAACCTCGCCCCCCTGCCCGCGGGGATGGACTTCGCCGCGGCGGCGGCGCCGCTGCTCGTGGGGCTCACGGCCTGGCGCATGCTGATCCACCGCGCCGGGCTGCGGCCGGGCGAGAGCGTTCTTGTCGTGGGGGCCGGGGGCGGGGTGAACAGCATGAGCATCCAGGTGGCGAAGCTCGCCGGCGCCTTCGTGATCGCGGTCGCCTCCGACGCCGCCAAGGCCGAAAAGGCGCGGGCCCTCGGGGCCGACGTCGCCATCGACCGCTCGGCCGCCGACTGGGTGCGGGAGGTCGGCCGGATCACCGGCCGGCGGGGCGCCGACGTCGTCGTGGACAACGTCGGGCGGGCGACGCTTCCGCAGAGCCTGCAGGCGGCCGCGCGCGGCGGCCGCGTGGCGATCGTCGGCAACACGAGCGGCCCGCTCGCCGAAATCGACCTGCGCTACATCTTCGGCAAGCAGTTGAGCCTGGTCGGGAGCACCATGGGAAGCCACCAGGACTTCCGCACGCTCCTGCGCCTGGTCGCCGACGGGCGCCTCAAGCCGGTGATCGACCGCGAGCTGCCGCTATCCGAGGGGGTCGCCGCCTACCGCCGGCTCGAGGCCGGAGGGCATTTCGGGAAGATCGTCCTCAGGCCCTGAGGCCTCCCCGAAGCGCTTCAGCAGCTCCCGGGAGATGATGAGCTTCTGGATGTCCTGGGTCCCCTCGCCGAGGGAGGCCGCCCAGGCGTCCAGCGGGAAGCGGTGCACCGGGTGCCCGCGCATGACCGCGGCCGCCCCGCAGACGTCGGCCGCCCAGAGCGCGGCGCGCCGGCCGGCCTCCACCGCGAGGAGCTTTGCCGTCGCGGAGGCGCCGCGGAAGCCCTCCCCGCCGCGGTCGAGCTCCCAGCAGGCCTTCCAGACCGCCAGGCGCGCGGCCTCGAGCGCCGCGTCAAGCTCGGCGATCTCGAAGGACTTCGCCTGGAAGGCGGCGACCGGCCGGCCGAAGGCGCGCCGCCGCAGCGCCTGGCGGACGCCGATCTCGAAGGCGCCCTGCCCCGTGCCGAGGGCCAGGGCCGCCATCGGGATCCGGCTGCGGCTGAAGACCGCGAGCACCTGGGAGAGCCCCCGGCCGCGCTCGCCGATCAGGCGGTCTGCGGGGACGAAATGGCCGCGGAGCTCGATGCGGGTCAGGTCCGCGGGGAGCCAGACCCCCTTGTCGAGCGGGGTGCGCTTGACGCCGTCGCCCGAAAGCTCGGCGAGGAACATGGAGATCCGCCGGCTGCGGGGCGCGTCGGGGTCCGTCACGGCGGTGACCACCGCGAGGTCCGCCGCGCGGCCGTTGGTGACATAGGCCTTGACCCCGGTCAGCCGGAAGCCGCCCGGCGCCGCCTCGGCGCGGGTGCGCACGGCGGCGGCGTCGCTGCCGGCGTGGGGCTCGGTGTTCCCCAGGCACATCACGAGGCGGCCCGCCGCGGCCGCCTCGCCGAAGCGGGCCTGGAGCGCCGGGGAGCCGAAGAGCGCCAAGCTCGCCAGCCCCAGGTCGGCGTGGGCGAGCGCCGCGACGGCCGCCCCCGGGGAGCGACGGGCGAACGCCTCGGCGATCAGCGCCTCGCCGAGCGCCGGCCGCGGGACGAGGCGGCCGGCGGCGAACCCGAAGCCGTAGAAGCCGCCCGCCCCCAGCTCGCGGAAGAACTCGCGGGGAAGGGCCTCCTGCCGGGTCCAGAGCGGCAGGGACGGGGCGAGGCGTTCGGCGAGAAACGCCTCGAACCGGCGTACCTCCCGCTCGATCTCATCCGGTATCGAGAAGTCCATGCGCGCGCTCCCTTCCCCGCGGCGGCCGGCGCGCCTCCGCGTCCCGGCCGCGCGACAGAAGATCCCTTGCCAATCCGCGGCGGAAAATGGTAGAAATCATCCCGCCACCGCCGCTTCGCTCCATATCTTGGTCATTCGCATCGATCAGTCAACCGGAACCGGCATCCGGGTCCTCGAGTTCCGACCTTGCGAACCCGGCGTAGGGAGAAGGGGCGCCATGAAAGAGCTGATCGAAGAAATCGCCAAGGCCCTCGTCGACAACCCCGAAGACGTCAGCGTCAACGTGCTGGAGGGCAGCCAGGCCACCGTCCTGGAGCTCTCCGTCGCCAAAAGCGACCTCGGCAAGATCATCGGCAAGCAGGGCCGCACCGCCAAGGCCATCCGCACGCTTTTGAACGCCGCCTCGGCCAAGGAGAAGAAGCGGGCCGTCCTCGAGATCCTGGAGTGAGCGGCTCCGCCTGGATGGGATCCCCCCGCCGCGCCGCCCGGCCGCCGAGCAGAGCTTGACTGCGTCCGATTGCGCTTCATATTGGGGCATCGTTCGACCCCGCGACCTTTGACTGCCGGCGCGGTTTGCGCCGGGAGAAAGGACCGAAGCCCATGCCGCGCACGACCATCGACATCCCGGGCGCGATCGAGCATCTCGCCATCCTGGATGCGGAGGGCCGCGTCGACCGCGAGCTCGAGCCGGAGATCGACGGCGCGGTCCTGCAGCGGCTCCACCGCACCATGCTGCTCGCCCGCCGGTTCGACGAGCGCCTGCTCAGCCTCCAGCGCCAGGGCCGCATCGGGACCTTTCCACCCATCTCCGGCCAGGAGGCCGCCCACCTCGGGGCGGTCGCGGCGCTGCGGCCCTCGGACCGGGTGGTCCCCGCCTTCCGCGAGGCCGCCGCGCTCATCTGGCGCGGCCAGCGGCTGGAGTCCTTCATCATCTACAACAACGGCTTCAACGAGGGGGGGGCCGTCCCGCCGGAGGGCATCGACCTGCCGATCTCGATCCCGGTCGGCTCCCAAATCCTCCACGCCGTCGGGCTCGCCTGGGGGATGAAGTACCGCGGCCGCGACGAGGTGGCCATGGTCTTCTTCGGCGACGGGGCGACCTCGCAGGGCGACTTCCACGAAGGGCTGAACTTCGCCGGCGTCTTCGGGCTGCCGGTCGTCTTCGTCTGCCAGAACAACCAGTGGGCCATTTCGATTCCGCGCGCCAAGCAGACCCGCGCGCCGACGCTCGCGCAGAAGGCGCTCGCCTACGGGATCGCGGGGATCCAGGTGGACGGCAACGACCTTCTCGCCGTCTACGCCGCGGCCGCCGAGGCGGCCGCGCGCGCCCGCGGCGGGGGCGGGGCGACGCTGATCGAGTGCGTCACCTACCGCATGGCGGTCCACACCACCGCCGACGACCCCCGGCGCTACCGCTCCGAGGAGGAGGTCGAGTCCTGGCGCCGGCGGGACCCGATCGCGCGCTTCCAGCGCTATCTGCAGGCGAAAGGGCTGATCGCCGAGAGCGACCTCGCGCGGCTCGAGGAGGAGGTCCAGTCCGAGATCCAGGCCGCGGTCGAGGCCGCCGAGGAGGCGATGCGGAGGATGACCGACCCGCTGCTCATGTTCGAGCACGCCAGCGCGCAGATGCCCGCCTATCTGCAGGAGCAGCGCGCGGAGTTCATCCGGTTCCTCGCGGGCCGGCCGCCGGAGGCGCCGGGCGCCTGAGGCGGGCCGCGGCGAAAGGGGAGGGGGAATGGCCAAGCTCAACATGGTCCAGGCGCTCAATCTCGCGCTCGCCCAGGAGATGGCCCGCGACGACAGCGTCATCGTCCTCGGCGAGGATGTCGGGGTCGACGGCGGGGTCTTCCGGGTCACCGACGGGTTGATCCAGAAGTTCGGCGAGAGCCGCGTCGTGGACACCCCGCTCGCCGAGTCCGGGATCATCGGCATGTCGATCGGCATGGCGCTCTACGGGCTGAAGCCCGTCTGCGAGATGCAGTTCTCCGGCTTCAGCTACTACGCCATGCACCAGATCGAAAACCACGCCTCCCGCCTGCGCTGGCGCAGCCAGGGGCGCTACCACGTGCCGCTCGTGATGCGCGCGCCCTACGGCGGCGGGGTGCGCGCCCTCGAGCACCACTCCGAGAGCCGCGAGGCCTTCTGGGCCCACATCCCGGGGCTCAAGACGGTGATCCCCTCCGGGCCCCGCAACGCGCGGGCGCTGCTCGTGAGCGCCATCCGCGACCCGGACCCGGTCGTCTTCTACGAGCCGAAGGCGCTCTACCGCGCCTTCCGCGAGGAGGTGCCCGAGGAGGAGGAGACGCTGCCGCTCGGGGTCTCGCGGATCGCGCGCGAGGGGCGCGACGTGACCCTGGTCGCCTACGGGGCGATGATGCGGCCGACCCTCGCGGCGGCCGAGGAGCTCCAGGCGAAGGATGGGGTCGACGCCGAGGTGATCGATCTGCTCACCATCTCGCCGCTCGACGACACGCTGCTCACGGCCTCGGCGCGCAAGACCGGCCGGGTCGCCGTCGTGCACGAGGCGCCGCGCAGCTTCGGGCCCGGGGCCGAGGTGGTCGCGCGCCTGGTCGAGAAGAGCTTCTTTTACCTCGAGGCCCCGGTCGCGCGGGTGACCGGCTACGACGTCGTGATCCCGCTCTTCTCCCGCGAAAATTACTACCTGCCGAACGCCGCGCGCATCGTCGACGCGGCGCGCCGGCTGCTTGCCGCCTGAGGAGGGCACGAAGGCGATGGCGAGAGAGTTCAAGCTGCCGGACCTGGGCGAGGGGATCCACGAAGGGGAGATCCTCGCCGTGCGCGTCGTTGCCGGCCAGGCGGTCAAGGAGGGCGACATCATCCTCGAGGTGGAGACCGACAAGGCGGCGGTCGAGATCCCCTCGCCCTTCACCGGGAGCGTCCTCGAGATCCGCGTGAAGCCGGGCGACATCGTCAAGGTGGGCGAGGTGATGATGACCTTCGCCGGCGCGGACGAGAAGCCCGCCGCGGCCCCGCCGGCCGAAAAGCCCAAGGCGCCCGCCGCCGCCGCGCCGGCTGAAAAAGCCGCCGCGCCGCCCCCCGCCCCCGGCCGGCCGGCCGGGCCGGTCCCGGCCGCGCCCTCGACCCGGCGGCTCGCCCGCGAGCTCGGGGTCGACCTCGCCCGGGTCTCCGGCAGCGGCCCCGAGGGGCTCGTCACCGCCGAGGACGTGCGCGCCTTCGCCGCCGCGGCCGGAGCCGCCCCCGCCCCCGCCCCCGCCCCCGCCCTCGCCGCGCCGCCGCCGCCCGCGCCTTCGCCCGCGGCGGCTCCCGCCCCGGCCGCGGTGGAGCTTCCCGACTTCGGCCGCTTCGGTCCGGTCGAGCGCGTGCCGTTCCGCTCGATCCGCCGCGCGACGGCGCGGCGCATGGCGCTCGCCTGGTCGCAGATCCCCCACGTGAACAGCCAGGACGAGGTGGACGTGACCGCGCTCGAGAGCTTCCGCCAGCGGCACAAGCAGGAGGTCGAGGCGCTCGGCGGGCGGCTCACCTTCACCGTCTTCGCCATGAAGGCCGCGACCGCGGCGCTCAAGGCGCTGCCGCAGGTGAACGCCTCGCTCGATCCCGCGGCGGGCGAGATCGTGCTCAAGCGCTACTTCCACATCGGGGTCGCCGTGAACACGCCCGACGGCCTCGTCGTCCCGGTCGTGCGCGAGGTGGACAACAAGAGCATCCGGGATCTCGCCGTCGAGCTCCACGCGCTCGTCCAGCGGGCGCGCGAGCGCAAGGTCGCCCCCGAGGAGATGCAGGGCGGGACCTTCACGATCACCAACGCCGGCGCGATGGGCAGCGGCTACTTCGCGCCGATCATCAACTTCCCGCAGGTCGCGATTCTCGGCATGGGGCAGGCGCGGCTGAAGCCCGCGGTGGTCGCGACCGCCTCCGGCCCGGAGATCGTCCCGCGCCTCATCATGCCGGTCGTCCTCACGATCGACCACCGCGTGCTCGACGGCGCGGACGCGGTCGCCTTCCTTAAGCTCTTCCGCAGGGCGATGGAGGACCCCGACGAGCTGCTGCTCTCGATGATCTGACCGCACCGCAGAAGGAGACCCACGGCGCCATGGTGATGGGGGAGCTTGCGCTCGAGACCGACGTGCTCGTGATCGGAAGCGGCCCGGGCGGCTACGCCGCGGCCTTCCGCGCGGCGGACAACGGCCGGGAGGTGACGCTCGTCGACACCGCCCCGCGCCCCGGCGGGGTATGCCTTTACCAGGGGTGCATCCCCTCGAAGACCTTCCTGCACGCGGCCGAGATCATCTTCGACGCCGGCCGCGCCGCCGCGATGGGAATCGCCTTCGGCGCGCCGCAGATCGACCTCGCGGGGCTTAGGCGCTGGAAGGCCGAGGTGATCGAGAAGATGGCGGCGGGGCTCGCGAGCCTCGCCCGCAGCCGCGGGATCCAGACGCTCACGGGCCGCGCGGAGTTCGAGTCGCCCGCGAGCGTGCGGCTCGCGGGGGGCGAGGTGCGCCGCATCCGCTTCCGCAACGCCGTCGTCGCCGTCGGCTCGCGGCCGGCCGCGCTGCCCGGGACCGAGTATAAGCCCGGCGGCCGGATCATGAGCTCGACCGGGGCGCTCGCGCTCGCCGACATTCCGGGGGAGCTTCTCGTCGTCGGCGGCGGCTACGTCGGGCTCGAGCTCGGAACGGTCTACGCCGCCCTGGGGAGCCGGGTGACGCTCGTCGAATTCCAGGAGCGGCTGCTCCCCGGGGTCGATGACGACCTCTTCGCGCCCCTCGCCCGCCGGCTGCGCGCGCTCTTCGCCGCGATCCGGACTGGCTCCCGGGTGCTCGAGCTCGCCGAGGGGGATGACGGCGTCCAGGCGCGCATCGAGGGGCTGGAGGGCGGGGCCCCGCAGCGCTTCGACCGCGCGCTCGTCGCGATCGGACGCCGGCCCGCGACCGAGGGGCTCGGCCTCGAGGCCGCCGGGGTCGCCCTCGACGCGCAGGGCTTCATCCGCGTGGACGCGGCCATGCGGACGAGCGCGGCCCACATCCACGCCGTCGGCGACGCCGTGGGCGGGCTCATGCTCGCCCACAAGGCGACCGCCGAGGGCAAGGTCGCGGCCGACGCGATCTCGGGCAAGCCCGCAGCCTTCGACGCGCGCGCCATACCGGCCGTCGTCTACACCGACCCCCAGATCGCCTGGGCCGGTCTGACCGAGGAGCAGGCGCGCCGCGAGGGAACCGCCGTCGCGGTGCAGCGCTTCCCCTGGAAGTACTCCGGCCGCGCCGCCACCATGGGGGCCGCCGAGGGGCTGACCAAGATCCTGGCCGCGCCCGGCTCGGGCCGGATCCTCGGGGTGGGGATCGTCGGCCGCGGCGCCGAGGCGCTCGTCGCCGAGGGGGTGCTCGCGATCGAGATGGGCGCCCTCGCCGAGGACCTCGCCGCCTCGATCCACCCCCACCCGACCCTCTCCGAGACCGAGTCCGAGGCCGCCGAGCTCTTCGCCGGCCACGCGACCCACGTCCTGCAGAAGGCCGCCGAGCCCCGGCCGTGACCGCGCGTCAGCTTGGCCGCTTCGCGGCGAAGGAGGCGGGCATCGGCGCGCAGAGCACCTCGCCGCGGGCGCAGAGGCGGCCGCCGGCGGAGAGCTCGACCCCGATCGCGATCTTGCGCCCGCGGGTCTCGAGCACCCGGCCCCGCAGCTCGAGCGCGCCGTCGATCGGGGTCGGCGCGAGGAAGTCGACCTTGAGCGCGGCGGTGACGAAGCGGACCGGCGGCGGGGTGCCCATCTCGCGCCCCTCGGCCCGGTACTGGGCCGCGGCCGCCGTCCCGGTCGCGTGGCAGTCGATCAGCGAGGCGATCAGCCCGCCGTAGACGAAGCCGGGGATCGCCGTGTGGTAGGGCCGCGGCGTGAAGCGGCACACGCTCTCATCGCCTTCCCAGTAGCTCTTGATCTGCAGCCCGTGGGGGTTCAGCCGGCCGCAGCCGTAGCAGTGGCTCAAGTCGTCGGGGTAGTGGTCCTGGAAGGCCTTCATGGTCGCATGGCTCCTTTCGGGCTGGGGCGCCGGGCCTCCCGGCGAGCGAGAGCGCTCCGACGCCGAGGAATCCCGCCGCGTAGATCAGAAGGAAAATCCCGGGTAAAAGCCGGCCGTGCGCCGCGGTGAGCCCGAAGGCGCCGAGCGCGAAGAGGCCGAGAAGGATCTCGGGGAGCGCCGATGCGGGGGGCGGGTCGTAGCCCGGGCCCGGCGGCCGTGAGGCGCCCCGCTTCGGCGTCCGCTCGAAGGCGGCCGCGGTCCCGCGGAGCGCCGCGATGACCGCGCGGCTGTTTCCGAACGACAGGCCGGCCGCCAGGCCCATGAGGGCCGGGAGATAGCGCAGGCGCCGCCCGAAGGGCGGATGGGCCCACCCCTGGGCGGCGAGCGCCGCCGCCCCCGGCGCCAGGGCCCCGAGCGCCAGCAGGGCGTCGGAGCCGGGCGGGCCGGCCGCCGCGGCCGCGACGAGCGGCGCGAAAAGGGCCGGCACCGCCAGGAGGAGGGCGAGAAGCGCCAGCGGGTGCGCGAGGTAGCGCGTGAGATGCAGGCAGGCCTGAACCTTCACGGCGGGGGAAAGCGGCGCCGCCCAGAGCCGGCCGAGGATTTTCCGGGCGGTCTGGATGGAGCCCTGCGCCCAGCGCCGCTGCTGGGCGCGGAAGGCGGCGAGCGTCGCCGGGAGCTCGCCCGGGCAGACGAGGTCCGGGGCGACCGCGAGCCGCCAGCCGGCGAGCTGCGCGCGGTAGCTCAGGTCGAGGTCCTCGGTCAGCGTGTCGGCCTGCCAGCCGTCCGCCGCCGCGATCGCCTCCCGCCGCCAGACCCCGGCGCTGCCGTTGAACGTGAGAAACCACCCGGCGAAGGCCCGCGGCGCCTGCTCGAGCAGGAAGTGCCCGTCCACCGCGACGGCCTGCAGGCGGGTGAGCAGGTTCTCCCCCGCGTTCAGGTGCCCCCAGCGCGCCTGCACCAACCCGGTGCGGGGGTCCGCGAAGAAGGGCAGCGCCCGCTTGAGGAAGTCCGGGGGGGGGAGGAAATCGGCGTCGAAGATGGCGATGAACTCGCCGCGTGCGCCGGCGAGCCCGGCCGCGAGGGCCCCGGCCTTGAACCCCTCGCGGCCGGGGCGGTGGAGGCGGCGGATGTCGACGCCGCGGGCGCGGAGCCCGCGGACCTTCGCGCGGACGATCGCGGCGGTCGCGTCGGTCGAGTCGTCGAGGACCTGGATCTCCAGCCGCTCGGGCGGATAGTCGAGCCGCGCGACGGCGTCGATCAGCCTCCCGGCGACGAAGCGCTCGTTGTAGAGCGGGAGCTGGACGGTGACGGTGGGCCAGCCGCGGGCCGGAAGGGCCGCATGGAAGCGCCGGAAGAGCCGCCGGCGGCGGCGCTCGGCCCCGCGGCGCAGGCGGAAGTAGAGCGCGGCGAGCAGGAGGCCGTTGGCGCCCTGGAGAAGGAGCGCCGCCAGGACGGCGATTTCAAGCGCGGCGAGGGTGTCGAGCAGGATCTCCATAGCGGCCGGGGAGCGTAGCGCAACGGCCGCCCGATGGCAGCGCCGCGGCGGGAGGCGGCCGTGGGGGGATGCCTCCCCCACGGCCCGGCAGGAATCAATCTTCTTTCTGGTACTTGAAGGAGAGGCTGACCCGCGCCCGGAAGGCGACCGCTTTGCCCTTTTCGACCTTCATGTCGAGCTTGGTGATCTCGGCGACGCGCAGATCCCGAAGGCTCTGGCTGGCGGTCTCGACGGCGTTCTTGGCGGCGTCCTCCCAGGACTTGGGGCTCGTTCCGACCAGTTCGATCACTTTGTAGACGCTCTCGGGCATGGGGTCCTCCTTCTGCGGATGGTGGGATGTTGGCGGGGACTCCGGCGGGCCGCACGCGCGGCGCGCCGGGATGACTGGCTCCCCTTACCGTGAATCCGCCTCGGCCGTCAAGTCGGCGGCGGCGGAGACGGCGGCCGGCCCGCGCGGGCTCTTGCGCCGCCGCGCGTTCCCCGGTATGCTGACCGCTCGATTTCAAGGAGCGGGCGCCAACGATGGTGGAATCCGACATCTCCAGGGTCCGGCAGCAGGCCGGCGGCCTGATCGACATCGATGCCGTGGCGGGCGGCATCGCCCGCGCCCAGCGGGCGAGCGGCGAGATCCCCTGGTGCCCCGGGCAGAAGACCGACCCCTGGGACCACGTCGAGGCGGCGATGGGGCTCGACGTGGGGGGGCTGGCCGCCGAGGCCGAGCGCGCCTACGCGTGGCTGGCGGGCATCCAGAACCCCGACGGCAGCTGGTACGCCGCCTACCTGGACGGCGTGCCGCTCGACCGCACCCGGGACGCCAACATGAGCGCCTACGTCGCGGCCGGGGTCTACCACCACTACCTCCTCACGCGCTCGGTCGACTTCCTCGAGCGGATGTGGGGCTGCGTGTCCGCCGCGATCGACTTCGCGCTCAGCCTGCAGGCGCCGCAGGGGGAGATCCATTGGGCCATCAGCCCGGAGGGCCGCGTCGACCCCATGGCGCTTCTGACCGGCTCGAGCTCGATCTGCATGAGCATCCGCTGCGCGCTCGCCGCGGCGGAAATCCTCGGGCGCCCCCGCCCGGACTGGGCGGCCGCCCAGGAGCGGCTCGCCCGCGCGATCCGCTTCAAGCCCTATCTCTTCAACATGACGAAGTCGCGCTTCGCGATGGACTGGTTCTACCCGGTGCTCGCCGGGGTGGTGACCGGCGCCGAGGCCCAGCGGCGGATCGAACGCGGCTGGAAGAAATTCGTCGTGGAGGGCCGCGGGGTGCGCTGCGTCTCCGACCAGCCCTGGGTGACCGTGGCCGAGACGGCGGAGCTCGTGCTCGCGCTGGCGGGCATGGGCAGCCCCGAGCCCGCCGGCGTGGTCTTCGGCTGGCTCGCCGACCGGCGCTTCGAGGACGGCACCTACTGGGCGGGGTTCACCGTGCCGGAGCTCGTCGTCTGGCCCGAGGAGAAGCTCACCTGGACGAACGCCGGGGTGCTGCTCGCCGCCGACGCGCTCTTCGGGCTGACGCCGGCCGCGGGCTTCTTCAGCCACCGATGCCCCGCCCCGCCCCGCTGAGCGAGGGGGCGGCATGCGACGGGACCACCGCCCCTTCGGCCTGAAGCACGCGCTCTTGCGCGCCGAGCGCCTCTACGCCCGCCGCTTCCTCGTGCCGCACTTCGACGCCATCGGTCCGGGCTGGTTTTTCGTCCGGCCCTGGCATGTCCAGGTCTTCGGGCCCTGCGTCACGGCCGGGGCCTACCTGAACGTCCTCGCCGCCGCTGATCTCAAGGTCCGCATCGCGGTCTGGCCGGGCGCGCCCGGGCAAGGGGCGATCCGCATCGGCGACCACTGCCTGATCAGCCCCGGGGTGCGCATCGGCTGCTCCTGCGGGGTCACGATCGGAAACGACTGCATGCTCGCCAACGGGGCCTACATCACCGACAGCGACTGGCACGGCCTCTACGACCGCGTCGGGCCCGGCAAGTCCGCGCCGGTCATGATCGGCGACAACGTGTGGATCGGAGACCGCGCGGTCGTCTGCAAGGGGGTTTCGATCGGCGACAACAGCGTCATCGGGGCCGGGGCGGTCGTGGTCGACGACGTTCCGGCCAACGTGGTCGCGGCCGGCAACCCCGCGCGGGTCGTGAAGGCGCTCGACCCCCGGGAGCGGTTCGTCACGCGCGCCGACTGGTTCCGGGACGCCGCGGAGCTGTTCCGCCGGATGGAGCGCTTCGACCGCGAGATGCTCCGGGCGAACACCTGGCGGCACTGGCTGCGCTACCTCCTCTCCCCCTCCCGGCGCGACTGAGCCCGGCAAAGCAGCGCGAGCATCGCCCCGGCGAAAAGCGCCACGGCCGCGCTCGACCGGAACAGCCCGAAGGTGTCGAGCGCCCCGAAGAGCGCCCCGTTCGCGAAAAAGCCCACCGTCAGCCCCAGCCCGTAGGTGAGCGCGTTGTTGAGCGCCTGGCCGAGGTTCTTGGCGGAAGGGGGCGTCAGGCGGTCGACGAAGAGGACGCTCGCCATGTGGAAGGTCCCGTAGGTCAGGGCGTGCAGGAGCTGGGCGAACAGGATCGCCGCGGGCGAGGCGGCGCTCCCCAGGACCGCCCAGCGCAGCACCGCCGCGGCGATCGAGACGGCGAACACCCGCTCGAGCGCGAAGCGGCCGAAGAGCCGGCCGGAGAGGACCATGACCCCGATCTCGGCCGCCGAGGCGAGCGCCCAGGCGAGGCCGATGAAGGTGCGCGCGTAGCCGAGGTGCTCGAGGTGGATCGAGAAGAAGCCGTAGTAGGCGCCGTGGCTGGCGAGCATGAGGAAGCCGCAGGCGAAGAAGGCGAGCGCCGGCGGGGTGAGCCACGCCAAGGTCCGGTCGGCCGCCGGCCGCCGCGGCGCGGCCGCCGGGGCCGGAAGCCGCAGCGCGAGGGCCGCGAGCGCGATCGACACGGCGAGAATCGAGGCGACGATCAGGCGCAGCGAGAAGATCTCGACCAGCCGCCCGTAGAGGAGCACGACGCCGATGAAGCTCGCCGAGCCCCAGGCGCGGACGCTGCCGTAGCGCTGGCGCTGGCCGCCGAGGCTCTCCATGGTGAGGGCCTCGAGGAAGGCGATGATCGGCGCGTAAAACATGCCGTAGAGGCCGGTCAGGACGGCCATGACGCGGAAATCCGCGGTGAAGAGGAAGCCCGACCAGATGCCCGCGCTCACCGCCGTGCACCCGATGTAGATCGGGCGCCGCCCGTCGATGCGGTCGGCGAGCGCCCCCCAGGCCGCCGGGAAGACGACCATGCTGAGGGCCCGCAGGGCGGAGAGCACCCCGATTTCGAACCCCGAGAACCCGAGGTGGTAGCAGTACAGGTTGAAATAGGGCAGGTACATCCCCATGGCGGCGAAATAGAGGATGTAGTGCCCGGCGTTCGCCCGCCGCGACAGGGGGGGCGGCCGCGGCGGGTTTTCTTGCGGCGTTCGGGCCAAGGGAAATGATCCGTTGGAGGCGGCGGTCACGGCCGCGGTCATCGAGGGCATCATAAGGTATTTCCGGCGGCATTTCCAGCCGGCCGGCGCCGGGTTTACAAAGAAATGTCGAAATGCTATGAAATAAAGTAGTAATTGAACCGCACCCGGGGGGGACGGCCATGGACATCATCAAGATCCGTTTCGCAGCCGATTTCGAAGACCTGGGCTCCCGGGTCGAGCGGGCCATCGACGACGTCTTCCGGTCGCTCGGCCCCGGCTTCAGCCTGGCCGACCGCGCCTGGCGGCCGCCGATGGACATGATCGAGACCGCCGAGGAGATCATGATCGTGGCGGAGGTGGCCGGCGTCGACAAGGAGGACCTGGACGTCGAGATCAGCAGCAAGGCCGTGCGCATCCGCGCGACCCGCCACCCGCGCTTCACCCTTCCGGATGCCACCTACCGGCTGGCCGAGATCCAGAACGGCCGCTTCGAGCGCATCCTGTTCCTGCCCTCGCCGATCGACCCCGAGGTCGTCTCCGCCGCCTATGCGAACGGGATGCTCGAAATCCGGCTGGCCAAGCAGCCCGCCGAGGGGATCCGCAAGATAACCATCGAGGAGATGTAGCCCGCAGCGGGCGATCCAGAGGATTCGATGACCGACACCCCGGTGACGCCGCCGCCGCCTCCGGAAAGCCTGCCGGAGATCCTGCCGATCCTGCCGCTCTTCGACGCCGTGCTCTTCCCCAAAATGGTGCTGCCCCTCGTGGTGATGCAGGGCGAGTCCGTCAAGCTGGTCGACGAGGCCATGGCGCGGGACCGCATCATCGGGCTGGTGGTCTCCAAGCACCGCGACCCGCCGGAGGAGGGTGTCAAGGGGGAGCTGTGCCGCATCGGGTGCGCCGCGCTGATCCTCAAGATGGCGAAGACCCACGACGAGCGCACGCAGCTTCTGGTGCAGGGCCTCGGCCGCTTCCGGGTGCTCGCCTTCCGGGACGGGAAGTCCTACATCGAGGCGCGGGTCGCCGCGATGGCGGACCGCGGGGGGAAGGACGACGAGACCGAGGCGCTGATGAACAGCGTCGCCGCCCAGTTCGCCCGCATCGTGGAGCTCTCCCCGGGGCTTCCCGGCGAGATCGTCCAGATGGCGCGCTCGATCCAGGCGCCCGGCACGCTCGCCGACATGATCTGCTCCACGATCAGCGCCGGGGTGGACGAAAAGCAGGGGATTCTCGAGCTCGCCGACGCCAAGGAGCGCCTCAAGGCGGTGATGCGCCTCTGCCAGCACCAGCTCGACATCCTTGAGCTCGGCAACAAGATCCAGACCCAGGTCCGGGGGGACATGGAGAAGAGCCAGCGCGAGTACTTCCTGCGCCAGCAGCTCAAGATCATCCGCGAGGAGCTGGGCGAGAAGGACGACGGCTCGGTCGAGATCGAGGAGCTGCGCGGCCGGATCGGCGCGAAGAACCTGCCGGAGGAGGCCCGCCGGGAGGCCGAGCGCGAGCTCGACCGCCTCGCCCGGATGCACCCCTCCTCGGCGGAGTACACCGTGGCCTCGACCTATCTCGACTGGATCACGGCGCTGCCCTGGCACGCGCAGACGAAGGACGCGCTCGACATCCAGAAGGCCCGCAAGGTCCTGGACGAGGACCACTTCGGCCTCGAGAAGCCGAAGCGGCGCATCATCGAGTACCTCGCCGTGCGCAAGCTCAAACCCGGGTCGAAGGGCCCGATCCTCTGCTTCGCCGGCCCGCCGGGGACCGGCAAGACCTCGCTCGGCCAGTCGATCGCCCGCGCGCTGGGGCGCAAGTTCGTGCGGATCTCGCTCGGCGGCGTGCGCGACGAGGCCGAGATCCGCGGGCACCGGCGCACCTACGTGGGGGCGCTGCCCGGGCGCATCATCCAGGGCCTCCGGCGGGCGGGCGTCAGCAACCCGGTCTTCATGCTGGACGAGATCGACAAGGTGGGCAGCGACTTCCGCGGCGATCCCGCCGCGGCGCTGCTCGAAGTGCTCGATCCGGAGCAGAACCACGCCTTCGTGGACCACTACCTGGATGTCCCGTTCGATCTGACGCGGGTGATGTTCATCACGACCGCCAACATCCTGGACACCATCCCGCCGGCGCTGCGCGACCGCATGGAGGTCCTGAGCCTCGTGGGGTACACGCTCGAGGAGAAGCTCAAGATCGCTCACCGCCACCTCATCCCGCGGCAGCGGGAGGAGCACGGCCTCGCCGCCCGGCAGATCCGCATCACCGCGAGCGCCGTGAAGCAGATCGTCGCCGGCTACACCCGCGAGGCGGGGCTGCGCAACCTGGAGCGCGAGATCGCCGCCGTCTGCCGCGGGGCGGCGAGCAAGATCGCCCAGGGGCGGGCGAAGAGCGTGCGGGTGGGGGTGGAGAGCCTGCCGCGCTACCTCGGTCCGCAGCGCTTCGCCGAGGAGGGCCGGCTGCGGACCGCGACCCCGGGGGTCGCCACGGGCCTCGCCTGGACCCCGGTCGGCGGCGAGCTCCTCACGATCGAGGCGAGCGCGATGCGCGGCCAGAAAGGGCTCACGCTGACCGGGCAGCTGGGCGACGTCATGAAGGAGTCCGCCGCGGCCGCGTTGAGCTACGTGCGCGCCCATGCCGCGGAGCTGGGGATCGCCGAGGACTTCTTCAACACGCTCGACATCCACATCCACATCCCGGCGGGCGCCATCCCCAAGGACGGCCCCTCGGCGGGCGTCACGCTGCTCGCCGCCCTCGTCTCGCGGCTCACCGGCCGCCCGGTCCGGCCCGGGTTGGCCATGACCGGGGAGATCACCCTGCGGGGCCAGGTGCTGCCGGTCGGCGGCATCAAGGAGAAGGTCCTCGCCGCGCACCGCTTAGGGGTGAAGGCCGTCGTCCTGCCGTCCGGGAACCGCAAGGACCTCGAGGAGGTCCCGCGCAACGTGCGCGAGGCGATCCGGTTCCACTTCGTGGAGACGATGGCCGCGGCGCTGGAGCTCGCGCTCCCCGGCCGCGAGGCGCCTCGGCCGCCGCGGGCCCGGCGGCAGACCGCCGCCCGGCCGCGCGCGAAGGGCCGGCGCGCATGAGGCCCGGCGGAATGCTCCGGCGGATCCTTCGCGGGGCGCTTTGCCTCGCGGCCGCGGCGGCGGTCTGCGGCTGCGCGGCGCGCCCGGCGCGGCCCCCCGAGCCCCCGCCGCGGACGGCGCCGCCGCCGGAGGCCCCGCCGCCCGCCGCGCCCGGGCAGCCCCGGCCCTACAAGGTGCTCGGGCAGTGGTACCAGCCCATCGCCGACCCGCGCGGCTTCCGCCAGCAGGGGGTCGCCTCGTGGTACGGCGCCGACTTCCACGGCAAGCGGGCCTCGAGTGGGGAGGTCTACAACATGAACGACATGACCGCCGCGCACAAGACGCTGCCGCTCGGCACGCTCGTGCGGGTGCGCCGCCTGGACAACCAGCGCACGGTCGAGGTGCGCATCAACGACCGCGGCCCCTTCCTGCGCGAGCGCATCATCGACCTGTCGCACGCCGCCGCGCGCGAGCTCGGCATGATCGGCCCCGGGACCGCGCCGGTCGAGGTCACGGCCATCGGCATGCTCGAGGGCAGCCCGCAGGACCTCTACTCGGGCAATTTCACCTTCCAGATCGGCGCCTTCTCGAGCCGGGAGAATGCCGAGCGGCTGCGCGCGCAGCTCGAGCCGCGGTACGGCAACGCCCACATCCAGTCGGTGGATCTGGGCGGCCGGATGTTCCACCGGGTGCGCGTGGGGCGGGCCTCCTCGCTCGACGAGGCGATCGCCACCGAGGAGCGGCTCGCCCGGGAAGGGTTCCCGGAGGTGTTCACGGTGGCCGAGTGAGGGGGCGGGCGGCATGCTGAAGGACGTCGTCTTCCTCGACCGCGACGGCGTCATCAACCGCGATTCGCCGGACTACATCAAGGGCCTGGCGGAGTTCGCGTGCCTTCCCGGAAGCCTCGCGGCGCTCGGCCGGCTCGCGCGCTGCGGCTTCACCCTGATCATCGCGACCAACCAGTCGGCGCTCGGCCGCGGGCTGCTCTCCGCGGCGGGTCTCGACGAAATCCACGCCGCGCTCAGCCGCGACGCCGCCCGGCACGGCGCCGCGATCCGGGAGTTCCTGGTCTGCCCCCACCGGCCCGAGGAGGGCTGCCCCTGCCGCAAGCCCCGGCCCGGCCTGATCGCGGAGGCGGTCCGCCGGCTCGGCATCGACCTCGCCTCGGCCGTGATGGTCGGCGACAGCGCGAAGGACATCCGCTGCGGCCGGGCCGCGGGGGTCGGGACCACGGTGCTCGTGCGGACGGGGAACGGGCGGGCGGCCGAGCGCGAGCTCGCCGCGGCCGGGGAGGCGGCCGACCTCGTCGTCGCCGACCTCGCCGCGGCCGCGCGCGCCCTCTGCGCGCGCCGCCGCGGCGACTGACGGGGAGCGCGGCGGGCCGCGCCGCGCCGGGATCCCGGCAGCGTCGTCAGGAGTCGGTCGGCGGGCGGGTCGGCAGCGGCAGCTTGAGAAACTTCACCCCTTCGTCGGTGAGCAGCCGCTCCTCGGCCGGGGTGCTGACGCCGCGGATGTTGCGCGGCTCGGCGGCGCCGTAGTGGATCTTGAGCGCTTCCCGGGCGAAGTCGCTGCCGACGTCGTCGAAGTTCTTCTCGACGAACTCGCAGACCTGCCGGCCGAGGCGCTCAAGGGCCTGGGTTACGTCCGGCTCGGGAGGCTTCGCGCGGAAGCCCTGGGAGGTCCGGATGGCGAACCGGGAGGGAAGCTGAACGATATCGGTCGTGTTGCAGACCGGGCAGGCGATCAGGTCTTTTTTCTTCTGAGCGAGGAATTCCCGGCGGTCTTCGAACCACCCCTCGAACGCGTGGCCGTTTGCGCACCGAAGATCGTAGGCGATCATGGTCTAAAAACCCGGCTGTCGGGCGCCGCGGCGGGGGGCGGGCCGGACGGCGGCGTCCGCCGCCCGCGCCCTTCCCCGCGGCGCCTGCCGCTGGATTATTGGGACAATCTGTTATAACACTACCATAGCCTAAGGGCGCCGCCGCGTCAAACCGCCGCCGGCCGCGGCCATCCGGCTGCATCAAGCAAGCTTCCGGCCGGCCGCCGCGGCGCGCGGCGGTCCGGGGGCGCGGCCCAGTCCAAATCCGGAAAGGGGCTCCGAACATGAAGCATGCGGGAATTTGGGCCCTGCTGGGGGCATGGACCCTTCTCGCCGCCGCGGGCGCGGTGCGGGCCGAGACGGTTTACGTGACCGACACCATGAGATTCTCGGTGCGCGCCGAACCCGACAACGACAAGAAATCCATGGGAGTGGTCGAAAGCGGGCAGGCCCTCGAGCTGCTCAAGGCCGGCGAGACATGGTCCCTCGTGCAGCTGCCGAGCGGCGTGCAGGGCTACCTGCAGTCGCGCTACCTGACCGCCCAGCCGCCGGCGCGCCACCGGTTCGACCAGCTGCAGGAGAAGCAGAAGATCGCGCAGGCCCAGGCGGCCGAGCTGCAGGAGGAGAACGCCCGCCTGAGGGCCGAGGTCGAGAAGGCCTCGGCGTCGGTCGCCGGGGCGCAGAAGGAGCTCGAGCAGGTGCGCCGCGAGTTCGACGACTTCAAGCGGGGGGCGGCGGAGTACACCGCCCTCAAGGCCGGCCACGATGCCCTGCGCGCCGAGCTCGACCAGAAGAACCGGCAAATCGCCGCCCTGGAGCACGAGACGGCGAACCCCTTCCGGGAAGCCAACCTCTACTGGTTCCTCGCCGGGGCCGGGGTCCTGCTGGTGGGGCTCGTCACGGGCCTGAGCCTGAAGCGCCAGCGCCGGTGGTCTTCCTTGAGCTAGCTCCCTTTTTTCAAGCCGGCGGCCGCGGGGTTGGCGGTACCGGGCCGGCGACCGCCTTGGCGGGAAAGGATATGGAAACCGATCAAGTGCTTTTGCTGGCCGGGCTGCTCGTGCTGTCGGCTTTTTTCTCGGCGGCCGAAACCGCCCTTTTTTCGATCAGCCCGGTCAAGGCCGCCCACCTGGCCAAGCAGGGCGGCCGCGCCCACCTGCTGATCAAGCGCATGAAGGACGATCCCCACCGCCTGCTCACCACCATTCTCATCGGCAACAACCTGGTCAACATCGCGGCCTCCTCGATCGCGACCGCGCTGGCGCTCGAGCTGGTCGGCAGCTACGCGGTCGGGGCCGCGACCGGCGTCATGACCTTCGCGATCCTCATCTTCGGGGAGATGTTCCCCAAGAGCATCGCGACGCGCAACAACGTGATGATCGCCCGCCTGGTGATCGCCCCGCTGCACGCGGCCTCGGTGCTGCTCTACCCGCTGGTGGTCCTCTTGAACTTCATCCCCAAGATGACCGAGCGGTTCCAGCGCCGGGCGAAGCTGACCGAGGAGGAGCTGCTCACCATGGTCGAGGCGGTCGAACGGGAGGGGCAGATCAAGGAGGAGGAGCGGGAGCTCATCCACAACGTCTTCGAATTCGACGACATCAGCGCCTCGGAGATCATGACCCCGCGGGCGGACATGTTCGTCGTCGACGTCGAGCGGGACCTGGACATCGCCGAGATCTTCAAGTCGGGCTTCACGCGCATCCCGGTGATCGAGGGGACCATCGACCGGATCGTCGGCATCCTCAACATCAAGGACCTCGTGCGGCATATCTCCGCGGACTCCGGCCCGCCCGACATCCGGCGCCTCATGCGCGAGCCCTACTTCGTGCCGGAGCACAAAAAGCTCGACAACCTCCTCAAAGGGTTCAAGCGGCGCAAGCAGCATATGGCGATCGTCGTCGACGAGCACGGCGGCGTCTCGGGGCTGGTCACCCTGGAGGACGCGCTCGAGGAGCTGGTGGGGGAGATCGTCGACGAGACCGATATCATCGAGCCGGAAATCGAGCGCCTGAGGCCGGGCGAGTGGCGCGTCATGGGCAAGGCCGAAATCGAAGCCGTCAACGCGGCGCTGGGGATGAACATCCCGGACACGGGCGAATACGAAACCTTCTCCGGTTACATCCTGAACCGCATCGGCCGGATACCCCGGGAGGAGGAGGAGATCGCCGTCGGGGATTTCCGCGTGGTGGTGAAGGAGCGGGAGGGGAACCGGATCGTCGAGTACCGCGTGCGGCACACCCCGCCGCCCCCTTTTGCCCCTTCGCAGTCCTGACAGGTTGTGAACCCTCGGCGGCTGGGGCCGTGATCCGGCGCTGCGCGGCGCTTGGAAATGCGCGCGCGGCCGCACCGGCGGCGCGGCCGCGCCGCCGCGCGCCGCCGCGGCCGGCCGCTCGTTTTCCCAAAGCCTGCTTTCCCAGGCGCCTGCGGCGCGCCGCCGCGAATCTCCGCGCGGCGGCCGGGGGGGTCAGTTGACCGCGTCCTTGAAAGCCTTGCCCGGCGTGAACTTGGGCGACTTGGACGCCCCGATGCGGATCTCCTCGCCGGTCTGCGGGTTGCGGCCGGTGCGCGCCTCCCGCTTGACGACCTTGAAGGTGCCGAAGCCGACGAGCGTGACCGTGTCCCCCTTCTTGAGGGCGTTGGTGATGGAATTCAGCACGCAGTCCACCGCGGCCTGCGCCTCCTTTTTCGAGCTGAGCACCTCGGCGACTTCGTTGATGAGTTCGGCCTTGTTCATGCACTCCTCCTTCGTTTCCCGTTTGACGTTTGCGATCGCCCCGCTATCCTGACCGCCGTGCGGCGCGTCACCCTGGCGCCGCAGGCTGCGGCCCGGCATGGGTTATGCGCCAGCCTCTCCGGCCCGCGGTGGAACACAGCCCCGCTTTGCGGCAGGAAAAACCCTCCTCCCCTCCACGGGCCGGGATAGCGCCATGGCCGCCCGGTTCCGTGGCAAAGCTTTTCGCAGCGCTGAGCGGATGATGAGAATTTGCCGGGTCAGATGCTGTCGCGGCAGCTCTGGCAATATTTCCGCGGGGTGCCTCTTCCGATCCAGTGAAAATTCATTATATGCTTTTTGCCGCATTTCGGGCAAATGCATTCCACCTTGCTCTTGTCATGATCGACGACGGCCTCCGCGTCCTCGACGGCGGCCGCCTGCGGCGGCTTTTTCTGCGGTTTTTTGGAAAGGGCTCGTTTAGCGGTCGACATGTCTTGAAACTCCATGGGGATATCGCGATCCAACAGGCCGTGTAATGTGCAAGCGGATCGGGGTGCCGAGGACGAGGCTCCGCCTCGGGCCTCAAGCCCCCGTCAGCTTCTCCATCGCCTCGATCCGGGTCTTGCAGCGGATGCAGTGGCGGGTGACGGGCCGCGCTTTCAAGCGTGCGATCGAAATCTCCTCCCCGCAGGATTCGCAGATGCCGTAGACCCCCTCGTCGATGTCCTCCAGGCACCTTCGGATTTTCTTGATCAGAAGGTTTTCGCGGTCCCGGATGCGCAGGTTGAAATTGCGCTCGGAATCGAAAACAGCCCGGTCCAGCGGGTCGGGAAGGCTCTCGTCCATCTCCTTCAAGCCGTCGATCACGCGCTCGGAGTGGCTCTCCAGCTCTTCGAGCCATCGGGTTAACAGATTCTTGAAGTATTTGATATCTTTTTCTTTCATCCTGATAATCCTGCCGGAAATGTAAGGATCCGCACCGAAGGCCGCCCACGCTCTCGAAGCTTGCACGCGCTTAACAGCGACCGCGGCCCCGCTCCCGGGCCCGAGGTCTATTTCAAAGTCCATCTCTTATTCATGAACCGGATGATTTTTTCAAGCTTTTTCTTTCAGCGCGGCCGAATCGCCCGACGGCGCCGCGCAACCTGATTATTCGGCCTGCCGCGGCGATGTCAACCACCCGGCGAGGACCCTGCCCTGCCTCCGGCCCCCGATTGACTTGTGCGGCCGGTTTCACTATAATTAAACATAATTATTAAAAAAAAGTTATCAAAAAAAGCGTCCTGCCCACAAGGATGCGCGCGCCCCCTTGCCGAACGCTGCGGGTCGACGAACGTCGAGAGAGGAAGCCCGATGCCCCCTGCCATAGACAAGCGCTCCGAAGCCCGGCGGCGGTGCTATGCCGAAGTCATGTGGGCCTACTTCAACACCATGGACTTTCACGCGGCGCGGATGGTCAACGTGAGCCGGGGCGGGGGGTATTTCGAAACCGGGCAGCCGGCGCTTCCGGGGGCGTCGGTTTTCATCCGGGTGCAGAAGGTGCTGGACGCCGCCGATCCCTCCTCCCCGGCGGAGGCGCTGCGTTCGGCCGCTCTCGGCGAGGTCAAATGGTGCCGGGACCTGAGCGGCGGCGGGGCGCAGTTCGGAGTCGGCTTCCGCTACCACATACCGGTCTGAAAAGCCCCCCCTCCGCCGCAACGGCCCGGCTCTCCGCGCGGGCGGTCTCACATGAAAAAGATCATCTGGAATCTCCTGCTCCTTGCGGCCGGAAGCGCGCTGTGCGCGGTCGCCATCAACGGGGTTCTCGTCCCGCGGCAGTTCCTCGCCGGCGGGGTGGGCGGGCTCGCCGTCTTCATCCATTACCTCGCCCCGTGGCTGCCCGTCGGGGTCGGTTATTTCCTCTTGAACATCCCGCTCTTCGTCCTGGGATGGGTGTTCGTGGGGCGGCGGTTTTTTTTCTACAGCCTCGCGGGCATGACGATCTTTTCGCTGGCCGTCCTGGTCCCGGTGCCTCCCGTCCCGCTTGAGGACCGGCTGCTCGCCGCGCTCACGGCCGGGATCATCTCCGGGTTCGGCGGCGGCATCATCCTGCGGTCGCTCGGCTCCGCCGGCGGCCTCGACATCCTTTCGGTGATCCTGCTCAAGCGCTTCTCCGTGCGCATCGGGGCGACGGTGATGGGGTTCAACGCCCTATTGCTCATCGCCTCCCTCTTCTGGTTCAATCTCGAAACCGTCCTCTACACCCTGATTTACATGTTCGTGACCTCCGAGCTGCTGAACGTCGTGGTCACCGGCCTGAACCAGCGCAAGGCGGTGATGGTCGTCTCCCGGCAGTGGGCGGAGATCGCCCGCCACATCATGGAGGACATGCAGCGCGGGGTGACCATCGTGAACGGCGAAGGGGGCTACACCGGGCAGCCGCTCAAGATCCTCTACTCGGTGGTCACGTTCCAGGAGCTGTCGCGGTTCAAGGAGATGGTGCGCGAACACGACCCCCAGGCCTTCCTGGTGGTCACCGAGACGATCGAGGTCATGGGCAAGGGCATCGGCAATCAGCCCCACTGGTGATCGGCGCGTCCCGGGCCGGCGGCGCGATGCGGCTCGCCTCCGGCCCGGGGGTTCTTCACGCGGCCGCGAGGCGCTTCGCGTAGATGATCTTGGGGTCCCCGGGGCCGTAGAAATCCTCGAGGCGCGCCTCGGCGAAGAACCCCGTCCGTTCGTAGAAGCCCCGCGTTCCCGCATAAAGGGGGCGGCCCGAGGTCTCGGCGTAGAGCCGGGCCCCGCCCGCGCGGCGGACCGCGCTCTCCGCCGCCTCAAGCAGGAGCCGGCCGACCCCCCGCTTCTGGGCCGACGGCGCGACGGCGATCCAGTAGAGATCGAAGCTTCCCGGCGCCATCGGCACCGGCCCGAAGCAGGCGTACCCGAGGAGCGCTCCGCCCGCCTCGGCGAAGACGAAGTCGTAGCCGCAGGCCGGCCCCTTCGCCAGCCGCTCCTCGACCAGCTCCACGGCCACCGCCACTTCGACCGGGTAGAAATGACCCGTGGCGGCGACCAGCTCCCGGACCCGGACGGCGTCCTCGGGGGCGACCGTGCGGCGCAGCCGGACGCCCGCGAGCTCCTCCGGCGGCGGCGCCGCCGCCGCGGCCGATGCCGCCCGGCGGCCGGCGCCGCGCCCGCCCGGATCCTCCAGGATGCGCCCGACGGCCGGCGCGAAGCCGATGCCTCCGGCGGCGAGCGCCGCGGCGAACCCGGCGTCGGGGGAGAGGCAGGGGTTGGCGTTGACCTCGAGGATCCAGGGCTCGCCGCGGGCATCGACGCGGAAATCGACCCGCGCGTAGCCGTGCAGGCCGAAGAGCTCCCAGCACCGCCGGGCGAGGCGCCGGAGCCTTGCGAGCAGGGGGTCGTCCGCGGCCGGGAACTCGAAGCGGCGCACGGTGTGGCGGTATTCGAAGGAGTCCGGCTCCCACTTCGCGCGGTAGCCGACGATCCGCAGGGCTTCCGGCGGGAAGCCCTCGAAGAGGATCTCGGCGGGCGGAAGCACTTCCGGGCCGCCGGGCGCGGCGAGCAGCGACAGGTTGAACTCGCGGCCCTCGATGTACTTTTCGGCGAAGCAGGCGCCGCCGGTGCGCGCGGCCTGCGCGGCGAGCGCCGCGCGGACCTCGGCCTCGGCGCCGCGCACGAGCGACTCGGCGTCCAGCCCGATGGAGGCGTGCTCCCAGAGGGACTTGAGCAGCCAGGGGGCCTCCGGCTCCTCGGCGGCGGCGCCCGCCGGGCGGAAGAGGGGGGGGAGATCCGGCGGAAGCGGACCGATCCACGGGGGGGTGGGGAGCCCCGCGGCGGCGAGGCGCTCCTTGGCGAGCAGCTTGTGGGAGGTCGCGATCAGCGCCTCGGTCGCGGCGCCGGTGTAGGGGACGGCGGCCGCGTCGAGCAGCGCCGGGACGAGATGGATCAGCCGCCCGGTGCCCGCGAGCGACTCCACCAGGTTGAAGACCAGATCGGGGCGGAAGGCCGCCAGCCAGCGCTCGGTCCGGGAGAGGTCGAGGGTGCACGCGCAGCGCTCCCAGCGGTGGCCGAGCGCGGTCAGGGCCGCGCCCACGGCATCGGCCTGCGCGAGCACGTCGCGGTCGTCCGGCGCGGCGTCGCCGGCTACGGCCTGGTGCAGGACGGCGATGCGCATGGCTCGGTCGCGGGGCGCCGCCGGGCGGCGGAGCGCACGATTTTCTCGATCAGCTGGTCGTAGGAGATCCCCGCGAGATCGCAGACGATGGGCAGATCGGAGTGCCCGGGCCGCAGGCCGGCGAGCGGGTTCACTTCCATGAACTGGGGGCGGCCGCGGCCGTCGCAGCGCAGGTCGAGCCGGCCGGCGTCGCGGCAGCCGAGAAGGCGCCAGGCCGCGAGCGCGATCGATTCGACCTCGGCGATCAGCGGCTCCTGCGCGGCGGTGACGCGCCGGTAGCGGACGAGCCCCTCGTAGTTCTCCTTGTTGTGGTAGGAGTACACCTCCGGCTCGGCCGAGGGGAGCAGCAACACCTCCATCGTCCCGAGAACCTCGGCCGCCGGGCCGGTGCCGGCGATGCCCACCGTGAACTCGCGCCCCGGCAGAAAGCGCTCGACCAGCACCGGCTGGCGGAACTGCTCGAGGAGCCGCCGGCAGGCCGCCTCGAGGTCCCGGCGCCGGCGCACGACCGACTGCGCGCTGATCCCCTTGCCGGTGCCCTCGGCGGCCGGCTTGACGAAATAGGGCGGGCGGAAGCGGACCGCCGCGGCGTCGGCCGGGGTTTCGACCAGGCTGAACGCGGCGGTCGGTATCCCCGCGTCGCGCACGACCCGCTTGGTCATGCCCTTGTGCAGGGTCAGGCTCATGACCAGCGGGTCGGAGAAGGTGTAGGGGATCGCGTAGGCGTCGAGCAGGGCCGGGACCTGGGCCTCGCGGCCGATGCCGTGCAGCCCCTCGGCGATGTTGAAGACGAGCTCCCAGCGCTCCCCGCGCGCTAGGCGCTCGACGAGCCGCGGCAGGCTCCCGATGCGGTCGGTCTCATGGCCGAGGCGCTCGAGGGCCGAGGCGATCCCCGCGATGGTCTCCTCGCGGTCGAACTCCGCGGTCTCCTCCTCCGAATACCCGCGGGCGAGGTACTCGCTCCTCAGGTCGTAGGTGAGTCCGATCCGCATCCGGCACCCGGCTCAACCCGGAAGGAGGTCCGGGTAGCGGTAGCACCGGCCGCCGTAGTTGCGCAGCACGAGGTCCCCGCCCTCGCGGCCCACGACCGCGTCGGGCATCAGCGGGATCTTGCCGCCGCCGCCGGGGGCGTCGATGACGTAGGTCGGAACGGCGTAGCCGCTCGTGAAGCCGCGCAGCCCCTGGATGATCTCGAGCCCTTTCTCCACCGGGGTGCGGAAGTGCTGCGAGCCGCTGATCGGGTCGCACTGGTAGAGGTAGTAGGGCCGCACGCGCATCCGCAGGAGCTTGTGGCAGAGGACCTTCATGGTCTCGACGTCGTCGTTGATGCCCTTCAGGAGCACGGTCTGGGAGCCGAGCGGGATGCCGGCGTTCGCCAGGCGCTCGCAGGCCCGGAGAGCCTCCGGCGTGCACTCGGCCGGGTGGGTGAAGTGCAGGCTCATCCAGAGCGGATGGTGGCGGCGCAGCACGCGCACCAGGTTCGGGGTGATGCGCTGCGGCAGGACCGCCGGCACCTTGGTCCCGATGCGGATGATCTCGACGTGCGGGATCTCCCGCAGGCGGGAGAGCAGCCAGTTCAGGCGCTCGTCGTTCAGCGTGAGCGGATCGCCGCCGGAGATCAGGACATCGCGGACCGCGGGCGTCGAGCGGATGTAGTCGATCGCCCGCTCCAGGCGGGAGCGGCTGGGGTAGATGGCGCCGTGGCCGACGACGCGCGAGCGCGTGCAGTAGCGGCAGAAGGTCGAGCAGAAATCGAGCACCAGCAGGAGCACGCGGTCGGGGTAGCGGTGCACGAGCCCCGGAACCGGGCTCTGGCCCTCCTCGCCCAGGGGGTCGTCGGACTCCCCCGGCGCGCGTGCGAACTCGAGCGCCGTGGGGACCACGGTGCGCCGCAGGGGGTCGGTCGGGTCGTCCCGGGAGACCAGGCTCATGAAGTACGGGGTGATGGCGACAGGCAGCCGGGAGTGGATCATCTCCACCGCGGCGCGCTCCTCGGCGGAAAGCGCGAGCATGCGCTCGAGCTGGTCCAGGTGGCGGACCCGGTGGCGGATCTGCCACTGCCAGTCGTTCCACTCCTTGTCGGTGGTCGAGGGGAAGAAGGCGCGCCGGAAAGCGCTGGTCCGGGGGTTTGAAATCGGGCGCGAGCGGGAGGCCGGAAAAAGCGCGACCTTGCTGCGCAGTCGTGGCGTTATCTCGGGAAGTGCGACGACGTTTTCGTCGCCGGCGGCTGAACCGGGAGGTTCTTCGTCGTTTTCACCCGCCAGCTCACCCGTCGATCCCGGAACGGATGGGCCAGCAGGACCATGAGAATTTGCCACATCGGGATTCATGAGAATACGTGCGCTCCTTTCGCCCGCGGCGGTTAGAAAAACGTGAGCCCCGAAACATCTTGAGTCCGGCCGTCTTTCGGTCTATATGGGTGGCTGTGTGGCGAACCTCCTTTCACCGGGCTGCCGCGGATCTCGCCGTTCGCTTGGTTTCGTTATCGTAATTGCTGGCCGCTCCAGTCAACCCATCGATAATTAAACCGTATATGGTATTTTGGCGCCGAGGTTAATACAAAATATCGGCCATGTCAACACAATAATGGCGGCACGCAGCCGTTTTTTCAATTCTATTAACGCATTATACACTAATCCACCCTCGCGGCAAATCTTTTTTATCCTGCCGCACAATTTTTTTTCAATGTTTTTTAAGGCGTTATGGTGTTAACCGCGTTTCGGGGGCACCCGGCGCTGCGGGAAGTATCGGCCGAAGGCCGATGCGACTTGAATTCTGCTCCGGCAACCACGGGATCAAGGAGGGCTTATGGCACGGCCTGCACGCAGACGAGCCGTTCGTAAAAGCGAACCCCGGCGGCGGAGGGTGGAGTTCACGCTGAACCGGCCCGAGGCCGGGGAGGTCGCCCTGGTGGGGGATTTCAACCGGTGGAACCCCAAGGCGCACCCCATGCGCCGGGACGCGGACGGAATCTGGCGCAAAACCGTGATGATCTTCCCCGGCCGCTACGAGTACCGCTTCTGCGTCGACGGCGAGTGGTGCAACGACCCGGCCAACGCGGCGGTCTGCCCCAATTGCTTCGGGTCGGAGAACAACGTCGTCGAGGTCGCCGGCTGACGGCGCGCCTACTTCTCGAGCGCGAGTTTCAGCACGTCCCACATGCGGTCGACGAAGTGGAACTGGATCTGCTTCTGTACTTTCTTGGGGATCTCTTCCAGGTCCTTCTGGTTCCCCTTGGGAAGCACGATGATCCGGATCCCCGCCCGGTGCGCGGCCAGGACCTTCTCCTTGATGCCGCCGACCGGCAGCACCTGGCCGCGCAGGGTGATCTCGCCGGTCATCGCCAGGTCCTTCTTCACGCGGCGCTTGGTCAGAAAGGAGACGAGCGCCGTCAGCATCGTCACCCCCGCCGAGGGCCCGTCCTTGGGGATGGCGCCGGCCGGGATGTGGACGTGGATGTCCTGGCTTTCGAAGAGCGCATCGTCGAGCCCCAGCTTGGCCGCGTTCGTGCGGATGAAGCTGAGCGCCGCCTGGGCCGACTCCTTCATGACGTCGCCCAGCTGCCCGGTCAGGATCAGGCGGTCCTTGCCCTTCATGGCGGTCGCCTCGACGAAGAGGATGTCGCCGCCGACCTGGGTCCAGGCGAGCCCGGTCACCACCCCCGGGGTCGTCACCCGCTGGCGGGCCTCCGGCGTGAAGCGCTGCGGGCCGAGGAACTTCGCGACGCTCTGGGTGGCGATCGTCTCGGCGGTGCTCTGGCCCTCGGCGACGCGGCTCGCCACTCCGCGGCAGATGGTGCCGATCTCGCGCTCCAGGTTGCGCAGCCCCGCCTCGCGCGTGTAGCCGCTGATGATCCGCCGCAGCGCGCCGCGGCTGAAGGTGATCTGGGCCTCGGTGAGCCCGTGGGCCTCCCGCTGGCGGGGGATCAGGTGCCGCTCGGCGATCTGGACCTTTTCGTCCTCGGTGTAGCCGAGCAGGGTCAGCACCTCCATGCGGTCGCGCAGCGCCGGCGGGATGGTCTCGAGCATGTTCGCCGTCGCGATGAACATCACCTTCGACAGGTCGAAGGGGACGTCCAGGTAGTGGTCCTGGAAGGAGAAGTTCTGCTCCGGGTCGAGCACCTCGAGCAGCGCCGAGGAGGGGTCGCCCCGGAAGTCGGCCCCGAGCTTGTCGATCTCGTCGAGCATGAAGACCGGGTTGTTGGACTCCGCGCGGCGGATGCCCTGGATGATGCGCCCCGGCAGCGCGCCGACGTAGGTGCGCCGGTGGCCGCGGATCTCGGCCTCGTCGCGCACCCCGCCGAGGGACATGCGGTGGAACTTGCGGCCGAGCGCGCGCGCGATGGACTGGCCGAGGCTCGTCTTGCCCGTGCCCGGGGGGCCGGCGAAGCACAGGATCGGGCCCTTGGAGTCGGGCTTGAGCTTGCGCACCGCGAGATATTCGATGATGCGGCGCTTGACCTTCTCGAGGCCCGTGTGGTCCTCGTCGAGCACCCGGCGCGCCTTTTTGATGTCGAGGTTGTCTTCGGTCGCCTGCTGCCAGGGCAGCGCGGTCAGCCAGTCGAGGAAGGTGGTCGCCACCGTGTACTCGGCCGAGGAGGGGTGCATGCGCGCCAGGCGCTCGAGCTCGCGCTCGGCCTCGCGCGCGGCCTCCGGCGGGAGCCCCTTCTCCTTGATCTTCGCGCGGTACTCCTCGACCTCGACCCCGCTCTCGTCCTTGTCGCCGAGCTCGGCCTTGATCGCCTTGAGCTGCTCGCGCAGGTAGAACTCCCGCTGCTTCTTGTCGAGGTCCTCCTTGACCTGGTCCTGGATCTTCTTGCCGAGCTCGAGGATCTCGAGCTGCTTGCCGACGATGCGGGTCGCCTCCTTGAGCCGCTCGGCCACCGGGAGCGTTTCGAGGACCTTCTGCTTCTCCTCGGCGTTGGCGTTGAGCGAGGAGGTGATCATGTCGGCGAGCACCCCCGGCTCCTTGATGGACTGCGCCATGTAGACCGCCTCGGCCGGGAGCGTCGGCGAGTGCTGCACGACGCGCGCGAAGAGGTTCACGATGTTGGCCATCATGGCCTCGATCTCGGTCCCCTGCGCGGGCTCCTCGGTCAGGTGCTCCACCTCGGCATGGTAGTAGGGCTTGCCCTCGACCGTGACGGTCTGCTTCACCCGGAAGCGGCCGAGCCCCTGGACGAGCATCTGCGTGCGGTTGTCGGGGGTCTTGGCCATCTTGAGGATCATGGCGCAGGTGCCGATCGCCGCGAGCTGCTCGGGCCGCGGCAGGCCCTCGGCGCCGGCCTCGACCTTGGCCATCACCATGCCCACCATGCGGTCGCGGGACATGGCCTCGTCGACGAGCTGCACCATTTCCGGCTGCATCACGAGCAGCGGGAAGACCATCTTCGGGAAGAGGATGGTGTCGGTCGTGGGCAAAATCGGCAGGGTCGCCGGAAGGCTCGCCGGCGCCGAGGCGTCGGTTGCTTGCTGTTCGCTCATCTCCCCTCCGCTCGTGGTGACGGGTTACGTGCCGGCGCGGTCACTCCCGCGATACCGGGATGCTCTGGAACTGCTCGGGCGGCCGCTTGCGCAGCCGGATCTCGAGGAAGCCGTTTTTGGAGGCCGCGCGGACCGTCTCGGGGTCGATCGCGCACGGCAGGAAGAGAATGCGCTCGAAGCGGCCGTAGAGGATCTCCGCCAGGCGGTAGGTGCAGGCGCGGCCGAGATCCGGCGCGCGGCGCTGGCCCTGGATGCGGACCGCCTTGCTGCTGATCTCCACCTCGAGGTCCTCCCGGTCCACCCCCCCGACCTCGGCCAGGATGACGATCTCCCGGTCGGTTTCCACCATGTCCATGGGCGGACGCCAGGAGCGCTCGGAGAGCAGGAAGGCGGGCCGCATCTCGCCCATCATCTCTTCCAGGGTGCGCTCCAGCTTGGAGGACAATTCTTCCAGGTCGTTTCCGAAGCGGATCTTGAAGAATTCCATTTTCCTCTCCAGCGGCGGTCACGGTCGCGAAACGGAGTCCGGAGGGCGGGGCGCGACGCGCGCGGCGGCGCGTCATCCTTGCGATCGGGATGGCTACCACACCCGGCCGCGCAAGTAAAGCCGGCTTGGCCCCGTCCTCCCCGGTCAGAGCGCCTCGGGCGGGAAGGCCACCACCTCGTCGATCGCCCCGGCGCCGGCGAAGAGCATGGCGAGCCGGTCGATTCCGAGGGCGTTTCCCGCGCACGGTGGCAGGGTCTCCAGCGCCGCGAGGAACTTCTCCGGCAGCCCGCGTCCGGCGGCGCCCTGCGCGGCGAGCACCGCCTCGAAGCGCCGGCGCTGCTCGGATGCGTCGGTGAGCTCGCTGAACCCGTTGCACAGCTCGACCCCGGCGATGTAGAGCTCGAAGCGCTCGGCGACGCTCGGGTCCTCGGGCTTCAGCCGCGCCAGCGCCCCGCAGGCGGCCGGGTAGTCCACGAGAAAAAGCGGCCGCTCCCGCCCGAGGCGGGGCTCGATCGCAAGCCCCATCAGCTCGTCGAAGCGGCCGGCGGCGAGCGCCGCCTCCGCGGAAAGCGGGGCATAGCGGGCGAAGGCTTCGCGGACGCTCATCCGCGGCCAGGGCGGCGCAAGGTCGACGGCGCCCCCTTCGGCCGCGATCGTCCCCCCGAGGCCGAGCGCCCGGGCCGCCTCGCCGATCAGCGCCTCGGTTTCGGTCATGAGGTCCCGGTAGGTGTCCCCCGCGCCGTACCATTCGAGCAGCGTCATCTCCGGCAGGTGGCGGCGGCCGCGTTCGCCCTTGCGGAAGCATTTGCAGATCTGGAAGATCCGCCGGTGCCCGGCGGCGAGAAGGCGCTTCATGCAGAGCTCCGGGGAGGGCTGCAGCACCCAGCCCTCGCTGGCGAAGGGCTCGATGTGGGCCTCCGGCAGCGGCACGGGGATGCGCACGGGCGTCTCCACCTCGAGGTAGCCGCGGCGGTTGAAAAAGCCGCGCACCGCCTGCAGCATCTCCGCCCGCAGGACGAGGTTCCGGACGCGTGGATCCATGGCAGGCGCCTCCTTCCGCTTGCGGCCGTCGGTTTCCGCGCCGGCCGGCCCGCCAGCGCGCGGCGATTATACGGCGATCGGCGTGAAAAGAAAAACGCCGCCGGGCCTCCGGCTTGAATCCGTCCGTCGGATCGGTTAAGACTTCCGGCGGCGGATCGGGAGGATGGCCGTGAGGAAGCGTCTGATCATCGCCCTGTTCCTCGTGCTGCTCTTCGGCGTGGGCGGGCTCGTCTTCTGGGGGCAGGTGCGGCAGCGGACCGCCGAGCGCTACTACTCCGGGACCCTCGAGGCGGTGAAGTCCGACCTCGGCTTCCAGGTCGCCGGCCGGGTGAAGGCGGTGCACGCCGAGGAGGGCCGGGCGGTGGCCGCGGGCGAGCTCCTGGCGGAGCTCGATCCGGCCGAGCTCGCCGCCCGGCGCGACCAGGCGGCCGCGAACCTCCTCCAGGCCGGGGAGGCGCTCAAGCAGGCGGAAACCGCGCTTGAGGTGAACCGCCGCGTGCTCCCGGCCGAGGTCGAGCGCGCCGCCGCCGCCGTGACGGCGCTCGCGGCGAAGCTCGCCGAGCTCGAGAGCGGCCTGCGCACCCCGGACGTCGAGCGGGCGCGGCTCGCCGTCGCGGCGACGGCCGCCGTTCTCGAAAACGCCCGCAGGGAGAAGGCGCGCACCGACGAGCTCTTCCGCAAGGGGGTCGTCGCCGAGCGCACCCGCGACGCGAACCAGGTCCAGTACGAGACGGCGCTGCGCGAGCACGAGCGCGCGGTCGAGGCGCACAAGCTCGCCCGCGAGGGCTTCCGCCGCGAGGAGATCGCCGCCGCGGCCGCCCGGCTCGCCGAGGGGCAGGCGGCGCTGCGGCTCGCCGAGAGCAATCTCATGAAAATCGAGGCGGCCGCCCAGGAGGCGGCCGCCGCGCGCGCGCGGCAGGCCGCCGCCCGCGCGGCCCTCGAGCTCGCCGAGGTGCAGCTCGGCTATGCCGCGCTCCGGGCGCCCTTTTCCGGGATCGTCGTCCACCGCGGCCTCGAGCCGGGCGAGGTGCTCGCCGCCGGCCAGGAAGTCCTCGCGGTCGCCGACCTCGCGGCGATCGACCTCAAGATCTTCGTGCCCGAGACCGAGATCGGCCGGGTGAAGCCCGGCCAGGCGGTCGAGGTCCGCAGCGACACCTTCCCCGACAAGCGCTACCCCGGCACGGTCGCCTACATCTCCCCGGAGGCCGAGTTCACGCCGAAGATCATCCAGACCCACAAGGAGCGCGTGAAGCTCGTCTACCTCGTCAAGATCCGCGTCCCGAACCCCGACCTCGAGCTCAAATCGGGGGTCCCCGCCGATGCCTGGCTGCGGTGAGCCCTCCCCGGGGGAGCCGGCCCCCGCCGCGCCGGTCGTCCGGGCGCAAGGGGTGGCGCGCGCCTTCGGCCCGGTCGCGGCCGTCGCGGAGATCTCCTTCGCGGCCGGGGCGGGCGAGATCGTCGGCCTGGTGGGCTCCGACGGGGCGGGCAAGACGACGCTGCTGCGGATGGTCGCCGCCATGCTCGCCCCGGACCGCGGGGCCATCACCGTCGGCGGGTTTGACACCGTGGCCGGCCGCGAGGGCGTCAAGCGCGAGCTCGGCTACATGCCCCAGCGCTTCGCCCTCTACCCGGACCTGACCGTCGCCGAGAACCTCGACTTCTTTCTCGACATCTACGGCTTCGCCGGGGCCGAGCGCCGCCGGCGCCGCGAGCGCTACCTCGCCTTCTCCGGGCTTTCCCCCTTCGTGGACCGCCGGGCGGCGGACCTCTCCGGCGGGATGAAGCAGAAGCTCGGGCTCGCCTGCGTCCTCGTCCACGAGCCGCGGGTCCTCGTCCTGGACGAGCCCACGAACGGGGTGGACCCGGTCTCGCGCCGGGAGTTCTGGCGGATCTTGGACGACCGCCGGCAGGCCGGGATGACGCTGCTCGTCGCGACGGCCTACATCGAGGAGGGCGAGCGCTGCGACCGGGTGCTCGTGATGCACAAGGGCCGGCTGCTCGCCGCCGGGGCCCCGGCGGAAGTCCGCGCCGGGGCGGCGAGCCTCGAGGAGGCGATGGTCGCGCGCATCCGCGCGGCCGACGCCGCGCTGAGCGAGGAGCGCTTTGGACGCTGAGGCCGTCGCCGTGACCGATCTCGTGAAGCGCTTCGGGCGCTTCACGGCCGTGGACCGGATCTCCTTCGCCGTCCGGCGGGGGGAGATCTTCGGCTTTCTCGGGCCGAACGGCGCGGGGAAGTCCACGACCATCCGCATGCTCTGCGGGATCATCCGGCCGACCGCGGGCAGCGGGCACGTCGCCGGCCACGACATCGTGAGCGCCCCCGAGCGCATCAAGCAGTCGATCGGCTACATGTCCCAGAAGTTCTCGCTCTACCTCGACCTCACCCCGGCCGAGAACGTGCGCTTCTACCTCGGGATCTACGACGTGCCCGAGAGGCTCTGGCCGGAGCGGACCGCCTGGGTCTTCGAGCTGGCGCGCCTCGCCGAGGTCCGCAGCCGGCCGACGCGCGAGCTTCCGCCCGGCTGGCGCCAGCGGCTGGCGCTCGGCTGCGCGCTCCTGCACCGGCCGCCGCTCCTCTTTCTCGACGAGCCGACCGCCGGGGTCGATCCCATCACGCGCCGCCACTTCTGGGACTTCATCCGCCGGCTCGCCGCCGAGGGGGTTACGGTCTTCGTGACCACCCACTACATGGACGAGGCCCGGCACTGCGACCGGGTGGTGATGATCAACGCCGGGCGGATCGTGGCCGCCGGGACCCCCGCCGATATCACGGCCGCGGCCGTGCCGGGGCGCCCCGACGCCGACCTGGACGACGCCTTCGTGGCGCTCATGGGGGGGGCGGCGCGGTGAAGGCGCGGACCGTCCGGGCGATCGCCCGCAAGGAGGCGATCCACCTGATCCGCGACTTCCGCAGCCTTTACCTCGCCTTCGCGATCCCGCTCCTCCTGATCCTGCTCTTCGGCTACGCGCTCAGCCTCGACGTCGAGCGCGTCCCGACGGCCGTGGTCGACCAGGACCGCACCCCGGCCTCGCGCGACCTGATCCGGCGGCTCGAGGCCTCGATCGCCTTCGAGGTCGTCGCGCGGCCGGAGTCGGCCGCCGCGGCCGCGGACCTGCTCGACCGCAACCGCGTGCGACTGGCAGTGGTCATTCCGCCGGGGTGGACGGCGGAGCTGGCCGCCGACCGCCCGGCCGCGCTCCAGGTCGTGATCGACGGCAGCGACCCGAACTACGCCGGCAACGCGCGCGCCTTCATCTCCGCCTTCATCGCCCGGGAGAACCGGGAGCGGCTCGCCGCGTATCTCAACCGCCTGGGCCGCGAGCCGATCCGTCCGCCGGTCGACGGCCGCATCCGCGTCTGGTTCAACGAGGACCTCGAGAGCCGCAACTTCATCGTGCCCGGCATCATCGCGATCATCATCATGATCGTGGGGGCGCTGCTCACCTCGCTGGTCATCGCCCGCGAAGTCGAAAACGGCACCCTGGAGACCCTGCGCGCGCTGCCGGTCCGGGGGGTCGAGCTCTTTCTCGGCAAGGCGCTGCCCTACTTCCTGATCGCGCTCGCCGACGTGCTGATCGCGATCCTGATGGGCCAGCTCCTCTTCGGCGTGGTCATGAAGTCGAGCTTCTGGGTGATGATCCTCGCCTCGACGGTCTACATCTTCGTGGCGCTCAGCCTCGGGCTGCTGATCTCGACTCTCGCGAAGGCGCAGCTCGTCGCCAACCAGGCGGCCGTGCTCGTGACTTACCTCCCGTCGCTGTTGCTCTCCGACTTCGTCTTCCCGCGGGAGAACATGCCGGTCCTGCTCCAGGCGGTCTCGCGCATCGTGCCGGCGACCTACTTCATCGACATCTTAAACGGGCTCTACCTGCGGAGCTTGACGCTCGCCGAGCTGTGGCCCGACTTCGCGGTGCTCGCCGCCATGGCGGCCGCGCTTGCGGCGGCGAACATCCGCGCGCTGCGGCGGGAGGGCTTTTAGAATGAAGTGGCGCCGCGTCCGGGAGCTCGTCCGCAAGGAGTTCATCCAGCTCTTCCGCGACCGCAAGAACCGGCCGCTGCTCGTCATCTCGCCGCTCGTGCAGCTTGTCGTCTTCGGCTACGTCGTGACGACCGACGTGCGCGACATCCGTGTCGCGCTCGTCGACCCCTCGCGCACGGTGGAAAGCCGCGCCTTCACGGACGCCTTCGACGGGAACCCCACCTTCCGCGTGACCCATCGCTTCGACGACCCGCGGGAGCTCGACCGGCTGCTGCTCGCCCGCGGGGCGGACATCGGGCTCGTCCTGCCCCCGGACTTCGCCGCCCGGGTCCGGCGGGGCGAGACCGCCGCGGTGCAGCTGCTCGTCGACGGCAGCATGAGCAACATGGCCGCGGTGCGCATCTCCTACGCGGTCGGCGTCATCGACGCCTTCAACGCGCGGGTCATCCGCGAGCTCAACCGCCGGCGCCTCGACTTCGGCGAGATCGACGCGCGCATCCGCACCTGGTACAATCCCAACCTCGACAGCCGCCTGTTCTACGTCCCGGGGATTGTCGCCTTCCTCGTCATGCTGCTGTCGCTCCTGCTCACCTCCATGGCGATCGTGCGCGAGAAGGAGGCCGGCACCATGGAGCAGCTGATCGTGACCCCGCTTTCGGCCGGCGAGCTCATCCTCGGCAAGACCATCCCCTTCATTCTCATCGCCCAGGCCCAGATGGTGATGGTGATCCTCTTCGCGCGGCTCGTCTTCGAGATCCCCATGGCCGGCAGCGCGCTCCTGCTGCTCGCGGCGAGCTCGGTCTTCCTCATGAGCACGCTCGGCATCGGGCTGTTGATCTCGACCGTCTCGCGCACCCAGCAGCAGGCCATGATGAGCAACTTCTTCTTCATCGTGCCCTTCTTCATGCTGAGCGGCTTCGTCTTCCCCATCTCCGCCATGCCGGCGGCCGTGCAGTGGCTGACCCACCTGAACCCGCTCAGCCATTTTCTCATCATCATCCGCGGGGTGTTTCTCAAGGGGACGGGGTTCGCCGTGCTCTGGCCGCAGTTCCTCGAGCTCGCGGCTCTCGGGGTCCTCGTCTTCGCGGCCGCCGTGGCCCGCTTCCGCAAGCAGCTCGATTGAGGCCCGCCGCGGGGGCGGTGCGCATCGCGACGGCGCCCGGACGGGCCGCCTGAAGCCGCTCTGCGGAGACGGCCTGCACGGCCTCGCCGCCCGGGGCGGCGACGGGCGGCCGCTCGCGGCGAAGGAGCTCGTCGTGCGGATCAACCTGCGCCAGGGCGGCGCCGCGGGGTGCTCCAACGTCACCATCCGCGCGGCGCTGCGGCCGGCGTGACGCACCCGCGGGCGCTACGGCGCCTTCGCGTAGTCGATCATCCCCTGGAAGTCCACGACGACCGCGGGCTCGTCGCCGACGACCCAGGCGTCGTGGCCCGCGGGCAGAAGCGAGACGTCCCCGGGGCGGCAGGTGAGCTGCGTGCCGTCATCCATCTGCACCTGGAGGACCCCCGCTGCGTGGTACTGTAAATGCGGCGCCTCGCAGCTCGCGGTCCCGGCGAGCGGCTGGACCGACTGCGACCAGCGCCAGCCGGGCTCGAAGATCGCGCGGCCGATCGTCGCCCCCCCGACGCGCACGATCTCCAGCCGCCCCTTGGGGAACCGGCGCACCTCGTCCGGTGTCTCGAAGCTCTTGACGATCGCTTGGCCCATGAGTCACCTCCCTTTTGCCGGCGTCCCCCCTCCCTTCGGAAGCCGGCCCGCATCGAGCGCCGCCTGCAGGCGGCGCACCTCCTCGAGCAGGCCGCAGAAGCGCTCGCCGAAGGGGGTCAGGCGGTAGTGCACCTCGAGCGGCGGCTTGACGCCGATCACCCGGCGCTCGACGATGCCGAAGCGGAGCATCTTGCGCCAGCGCTCGTTCATCACCTTGGCCGAAAGCCCCGGGCAGGCGTGCAGGAAGGCGTTCGGCCGGCGGACCCCGGATGCGCAGAGCTCGAGCAGGCGGACCGACCACTTGCACCCGACGATCGCCTCGACCATCGCGGCGACGGGGGCGGCCGGCGCCGAGGGCGGCTTGCGGGCGTTTGGCATCGCGGTCATCCTCGCGAACGGGCGCCGCAGAGGCGGCTTACCGAAAAGTGCCCTCTTTACGCGGGGCGGGCGGCTTCCTATCGTGGGGGGCAAAGGGTGGGGCGGCGCCCCGCCCCGGACAAACCCGAACGCCCAGGAGCCCCGCGATGAACGAAAAGACAGCCATACCCGGATACACCTGCGGCACGGCCGCGGTGGCGCCCTCCCCGGTGTCGCCGGCCGACTTCGAGCGGATGAAGCAGAGCGTGCTTTTCGGCGAGCCGGACGTCGCCTACCTGCGGCTCTCCCACGAGGTGCTGCAAGACCAGGTCGAGGCCGTTCTCGATGCCTGGTACGGCTTCGTCGCCGCCACCCCCCACCTGCTCGCCGCCTTTTCCGGCCGGAGCGGCGGGGGGCCTCTCGCCGACTACCTCGCCGCGGTCCGCCGGCGCTTCGGCCGATGGATCCTCGACACCGCCCGCGCCGAATTCGACCAGCAATGGCTCGACTACCAGCATGAGATCGGGCTGCGCCACCACCGCACGAAGAAGAACCTCACCGACGGCGTCGAGGCTGCGGCGATCGTCCCTTTCCGCGACCTCGTGCTGCTGGTCTACCCGATCACCCACACGCTCAAGCCCTTCCTCGCGGCCAAGGGCCACGACGCCGCGACGGTCGAAAAGATGCACGCGGCCTGGGTCAAGGCCTGCCTGCTGCAGGTCGTCCTGTGGAGCCGCCCCTACGTGCGGGAGGGCGATTTCTGAGAGCCGGCCCCGGGCCTGCCGGGCGGCCGGCCGGTGGGCCGGTGGCGGCGGGCGCCCCGTCCCGGCCGGCTCACCGGGGGGGGGCGCGGCGCGCCGGCGCCGCCCGCGCCGCGGCAGACCGCGACCAGCTCTCCGACGGCTCGAAGATAGTCATGCAGCCCGCGGGCGAAAAGGTCGTTGTGGTCCGCCCCCGGGATGTTGAGGAGCCGCTTGTCGGTTGCGCCTGCGGCCTCGTAGAGCGCGCGGCCGTCGGCGAAGGGGATGAGGTGGTCGCGCTCGGCGTGGATCACGAGCGTCGGGCGCCGGACGCGGCCGATCTTTCCCAGGTGGTCGAAGGCCCGCTCCTCGCGGAAGCCCGCGGGAGGCCCGGCCCCGAGAAGCCGGAGCAGCGGCGCGGCGAAGGCGAAGCCGCTTTCGACGATCAGGCCGGCGACGCGCTCCGGGTGGGCGGCGGCGAGCTCGATCGCCGCGGCGCTGCCGAGCGAGCGGCCCATGACGATGAGCGGCCCGGTGAACGCGTTCGCGGCGAGCCACTTCCAGACGAAGTCGAGGACCGCGTGGGCGTCCTGCATCATCGCGGCGACCGTGGGGCGGCCGTCCGAGCGGCCGTAGCCGCGGTAGTCGGCGGCGAAGAAGTTCAGCCCCATGCGGGTGAAGAAGGGGGCGAGGTCGTCGTAGTCGGCCGCGATCTCGCCGTTTCCGTGGAAGAAGAGGAGGGTCGCGCGGCTGCGCGCGGCGCGGTGCAGCCGGGCGGAGACGGCGACGCCCGGCGCGACGGGGATCAACAGCGCCGGCATCCCGGGCGCGCGGGGCTCCCCGCCCGCCGGGGCGCCCCCCTCGCGGCGCGGGTGGAAGAGGACCGCGAGAACCTCGGGCCGGTCGAGAGCGGAGAAGTCGGCGTCCACGGGGCGGGCTCCTTTCGCGGGGGGCGTCAGCGGATCCCCCGGTAGTAGGCGAGCTTGCGGGCGTGCGGCCGGAAGCAGGCGAGGAGCTCCTCCTGCTCGTCTGCGGAGAGCGGGGTCGGGTGCCGGCCGGCCGCGGCGAGCGCCTGCACCTCGTCCGGGCCGGAGCAGCCGACGATCGCGACCGTCACCTCCTGCGCGAGGGCGTAGCGGATCAGCCGCTCGGCCTCGGGGGCGTAGCGCAGGTAGTGGGAGGCGCCGAGCACCTTCATGGCGATGACGGCGATGCCCTTCGCGCGGGCCGCGGGCAGGGTCGTGGTGAGAAAGCCGCCGAGCAGGCCTTCGACGGGGTTGACCGGCATCATGACCGCATCCACCGGCCACTCGGCGACCGCGCGCGCGAGGATCTCCGGGCTGCGGTGGCCGGTCACCCCGATGAAGCGCACCCGGCCGGCGGCCTTGGCGGCCACGAACGCCTCGAGCGCCCCGCCCGGGCCGGCGATCATCTCAAGGTCCTCCGCCGTGCGCACGTCGTGGATCTGCCACAGGTCGAGGTAGTCCGTGCGCAGGCGCTTCAGGGTCTGGTCGAGCTCGGCCGCGGCGCCGGCCGCCCCGCGCGCCGCGGACTTGCTCGCCTGGAAGACGCGCCGGCGCGCCGCCGGGTCCGCGCCCCAGACCGCGCCGTAGTAGCGCTCGCTGTCGGCGTAGACCCGCGCGGAGTCGAAGGCGCCGATCCCGGCCGCGAGCGCCGCGCGGATCACCTCCTCGGCCTCGATGCCGAAGCCCGTGGTCCGCAGGATGCCCTCGCCGCCGAGACCGACCGCGGTGACCGCGGGTCCGTCGGCGGCGAAGAGCCGGGTGGGTATCGGTTCCGGAGTCATGGATCGTCAGCCCCCGTTCAGCCGCTCAGGCCTTCCGCCGCCGCTCCCGGTACCGGTCCTGGGGGCGGTCCTGGAGGAAGATATGATCGAAGCGTTCGGCCGGGGCCTCCTCGAACCAGCGCTCGCCGGCCGCCCGGCAGGCGGCGCAGGCCTTGCGGGGCACCTGCACGGCCAGGATGCGGGCGCCGCGGTCCGAGGTCGAATCGATCCGCAGCGCCCCGGCGCACTCGCGGCACGGCCGCAGCTCCTCGACCTGCGACTCGGTGATCCCGTCGGTGTCGTAGAAGATCCGCCGCTCGCGGCGGAAGCTCCCCTCCCGGGCGCGCACCCGCTCGCCGAGCTCGCGGCGGTCCTGCCACAGGCCTAAGACCGCTTCCGCCGTCCGGCGCACGGTGTCGCTCACGCGGTCGCTCTGCCGCATCCGCGCCGGGTCGTAGTCCGGCTCGCGCACGTGGCGGGTGTCGAGGCCGGCCATGGCGAGCACGATCCCGAGGTTCACGTAGGGCAGCGCCCCCTCGATCGAGTAGCCGCCCTCGAGAACCGCGATGTCCGCGTCGAGCAGCGCGGTGAGCTCCGCGTAGCCCCGGGCGGAGAAGTGCATGTTGGTGATCGGGTCGGTGTAGTGGTTGTCCTGGCCGGCGGAGTTGATGACGAGATCGGGCTTGAAATCCGCGAGGACCGGCTTCACCACATGGCGGATGACATGCAGGAAGCCCTCCTCGGCGGTGTAGGGCGGCAGCGGGATGTTGAGCGTCGTCCCGACGGCGTTCGGCCCTCCCAGCTCCTGGGGGAAGCCGCTTCCCGGGTAGAGCGTGCGGCCGTCCTGGTGCAGCGAGATGAAGAGCGTGTCGGGGTCGTGCCAGTAGATGTCCTGCGTGCCGTCGCCGTGGTGGCAGTCGGTGTCCACGACCGCGACCCGGTCGACCCCGTAGGCCCGGCGCAGGTACTCGATCATCACCGCTTCGATGTTGATGTTGCAGAAGCCGCGGGCGCCGTGGACGACGCGCATGGCGTGGTGCCCCGGCGGACGGACCAGGGCGAAGCCCTTGTCGACGCGCTTTTCCATCACGGCCATGCCGACCGTCTTCGCCCCGCCGGCGCTGATGAAATGGCTTTCGGTCGCGACCTCCCAGGGGGAGGGGACGCAGAAGTGCACGCGCTGGATGTCGGCGAGCGTCACCGGGTCGGGCTTGAGCTCGACGATCCCCTCGATGTCGAAGACCCCCTCCTCGAGGATCTGGTCCTGGGTGTAGAGCAGGCGCTCCTCGCGCTCGGGGTGGGTCGGGCTGATGGCCCAGTCGAAGGCCGGGAAGAAGACCAGCGCGACGCGGTGTTTCGCTGCAAGCATGGATGCTCCGAACGTTTACGGCCGGCTGCTTGTGTCGCCGCCGCCGGCTAAGCGCTTTGCCGCAGGCTCTCGAGGAGCCCGTCGTAGCCGTGGATCAGGCCGGGCTTGACCTGCGCCCGGACCCGGAGGTTTCTCCCGGCCGTGTGGAAGCCGCGCACCATGTTGAACTGCTGGCTCTCGATGAGCTCCATCTCGAGGTAATCGGGGTTCGCGCCGCGCGCGATCGCCTTCTGCCGCAGCAGCTCGAAGGCCTGCGCCTCGGCCGCCGCCAGGTCGAAGTCCGGGCCGGCCGCGGCGCGGTAGTTCTCCTGCGGGGCCTGAACGGCCCCCTGCTCGGTGTCGGCGAAGAGCGCGACCTCGCAGGTCGTGCGGGCGAGGGCCGCGCCGATCGCGTTCGCCACCTGCCAGCGGGGGACGACGCGGACCTTCTGGGGGGCGATGCGCGCCAGCCTCGCCGCGAAGAAGGGGGCCGGTCCGCCCAGGACCAGGATCTCCTTGGGGCTGACGCGGTAGCCCTCCATGAGCTCGTGCACGGTGTAGACCGGCTTTCCGTTGATCGCCGCGACCAGCTCCTCCGCGGCCGCCACGATGCGGCGGCAGGCCGCCGCCACGATGCGCTCGGACGCCTCCTCGATCGACAGGCCGAGGCCCGCGGCGATCGGCGCGATGCCGGCTCGGGCCGCGGCGGTGTCCCCGGCGCGGATCTCCCCGAGCAGCGCGAAGGCGTCGGTCGGGGTGGGCGCCGGGCCGCCGTAGATCATGGCCGGCCCGCGGCGCCGCGGGCCGACCCGCAGCGCCCCGTCGGCGACCGCGACCTCCGAGTCGCCGCCGAGCCCGATCGAGAGGGTCTCGAGCGAGCGGATGAGGGTTTTGTGGCGGCCGATCGTGATCCCCTGGGGGTTCAAGACCGGTGCGCGCCCGATGAGGACGGCGAGGTCGGTCGTGGTCCCCCCGATGTCCATCACGAGCGCGTCCGCATCGCCCGCCGCCATGGCGACCGCCCCCATGACGCTCGCCGCCGGGCCCGAGAGGATCGTGTGGGCCGGGTGCTCCAGGGAGGCTTCGAGCTTCATGTTGCCGCCGTCGGCCTTGAGCAGCCTGAGCGGCAGCGCGAGCCCCTTGGCGGCCAGGCTGTCGCGCACCGCCGCGTAGAACTCGCGGTGGATCGGGTGGACGGCGGCGTTCAGATAGGTGGTCTGGATGCGGCGGCCGAAGTTGAGCGCCCCCGAAACCCGGTGGCCGAGGAAGACCTTCTCGAAGCGCTCCGCGATGAGCCCCTCGATCTCGAGCTCCTGCCGGGGGTTGCGCACCGAGAACTTGCCGACCACCCCCACCTGCCGGATGCCGCGGCGGCAGAAGTCGTCGGCCGCGGCGCGGATCTCCGCCGGCCGGATCGGCGCCGTCTCGCGGCCGCGGTGGTCGATCGACCCGTGGACGGCCCGGTATTCCGCGCCGGTGCGGTGGTGCTCCGGATCGATTCCGGGCCCGGCGGCGACGATCATGCCGACCGCCGGGAGCGCCTCCTGGACGACGGCGTTGGTGGTGAGCGTCGTGCTGAGCACGATGCGGCGGATCCCGGCCGGGTCGACGCCGCGGGCGACGGCGTCCAGCCCGGCGAACACGGTCCCGAAGAGGTCGTGCGCGTCGGTGGGGACCTTGGCCGCGCGCTGGAGCCCTTCGGCGTTCAAGAGCACCGCGTCGGTGTGCGTCCCGCCGACATCCAGGCCGATGATCATGGCGGCAGCCCGCGCGAACGGTCGATGGCGGCGGACGCTTCCCGTGGGACGGGTCGTGGGCGCATGGAGTGGCTATAGCTGGATTCGAGCGGCCCTGTCAACGCCGCCCGCCCGGCCGCGCCGCGTCAACGCGGCCGGAGCGGCAGGCCGTATTTGCGGATCTTCTTGTAGAGCAGCGTGCGGTGGATGCCGAGGCGCGCCGCGGCGCGCACCTTGCACCCGTTCGCCTCGTGAAGCGCCCGGGCGATGAGGTCGCGCTCCGTGCGGGACTGGATCTCGCGCAGCGAGGCGGGCGCGGCGCCCCCCGCCTCGCCGCGCGCGCGCTGGACGGCGAGCGGCAGCCCGGAGAGCGGCAGCGTCGCGCCCTCGAGCGTCGAGAGGCTGCGCTCGAGAACGTTGATCAGCTCGCGCACGTTTCCGGGCCACTCGTAGCGCCGGAGGGCCCGTTGGGCCGCCTCCTCGATCGCGATCGGGCCGAGGCCCGCCTCGCTCGCCGACCGGTGCAGCACGTGCCGGGCGATGGCGAGGATGTCGGCCTTGCGCTCGCGCAGCGGCGGGATGTGCAGCGGGATCACGTTCAGCCGGTAGAAGAGGTCCTTGCGGAAGCGGCCGTCGGCGAGCATCGCCTCGAGGTTCTGGTTCGTCGCGGCGATCACCCGGAAATCCGAACGCACCACCTTGGTGCCCCCGACGCGCTCGAACTCCTTGTCCTCGATCGCGCGCAACAGCTTCGGCTGCATCTCGATCGGCAGGTCGCCGATCTCGTCGAGGAAGATCGTTCCGCGGTGGGCGAGCTCGAACTTGCCGGGCTTGCCCTCGGATTTCGCCCCGGTGAAGGCGCCGCGCTCGTAGCCGAAGAGCTCGCTTTCGAGAAGGTCGCGGGGGATCGCCGCGCAGTTGATCCGCACGAAGGGGTGCAGGCGGCGGGGGCTCGCGTGGTGGATCGCCTGGGCGAAAAGCTCCTTGCCGGTCCCGCTCTCGCCGGTGACGAGCACCGGGAAGGGGTTGCCGGCGGCGCGCAGCGCCTCCTGCTTCAGGGTCTTGATGGCCTCGCTCGCCCCGATGATGCTCTCGAAGGTGTAGCGGGTCGAGCGCAGGGTGATGAGCTCCTCCTCGTAGAGCTTCACCTTGGAGGCGAGCAGCGAGAGCTCGCGCGCGAGCTTGCCGACGTCCTTCACGTCCTTGAACATCACCTGGCCGAACACGGCGATCACCTTGCCGTCCTTGCGGATGGGGATGCGCTGCACCACCATGTTCTGGCCCCGGATCAGCTGGGACTGGTTGATCTCGGCCACGCCGGTCTGGGCCACGATGTGCATGCGCGAATTCTCGACCGACTCGGTGCAGTGGCGGCCGATCTGGGCCGCGGGGTCGACCCCCAGGAACTGGCCGTAGGGGCGGTTGAAGTGCGTGATGACCCCCTTTTCGTCGGTGACCATGGCGCCGTTGTAGATGCTCTCGAATATGAGCTGGTACATTTCGAGCTGGCGCTTGAGCCGCTCGATCTCCTCGGCTCGCGGGTCGGGGGTCATGGACGGCGCCTACCAGAGCTCCATCGAATCGAGAAAGAGCCGTTCGAGATCTTCGGGTTCCGCCGGCCGGGGGGAGAGCTTGGTCACCCGGTGCTGGGGCAGGGTGCCTTCGACCAGCCGGCCGACGTCCTCGCGGCGGAAGCCGACGGCCTTGAGCCCGTTCGGCATGCCGACGCGCCGCATGAGGTCGATGATGGCCTGGGCGAGGATCGCCCCGGCGTCCGCCGGCCGCGCACGGGAGACATCGACGCCCATGAGCCTTGCGGCGGTGAGGTGCATCGCCGGGTTGGCGGGCGCGGTGTAGCGGAACACCGCCGGGGCGTTCAGGCAGACCGCCATGCCGTGCGGGACGATGGGGCGGCCCGGGGGGTAGCCCGGCGGCACGTAGTCGCGCACCATGCCGGAGACGGGATAGGACATGCCGTGGGCGAGGTGCACCCCGCCGTTGCCGAACCCGATCCCGGCGTAGGTCGCGGCGAGCAGCACCTCGCCGCGCGCGCGGTCGTCCTCGGGGTGCTCGACCGCCCTCACCAGGTTGCCGGCGATCATCTCGATCGCGCGCGAGGCCCAGACGTGGCTGATGGGGTTGGCCCCCTGGTAGGCCGGCCGCAGGCGCGGGTGCTCGGGGGCCGGGCGGCGGTCGTAGGGCAGCGCCGTCAGCGCCTCGAGGGCGTGGGTGAGCTGGTCGAGGCCCGTGCAGGCCGCCACCATCCGGGGCATCGAGCGCGTGTGGTCGGGGTCGATGATCCCGCGGATCGGCCGCAGCGCGCGGCTGGCGATCCCGGTCTTCGCGTTCATCTCGAGGTAGTCGAAGATGGCGACCCCGGTGGTCTCGCTTCCCGTCCCGGCCGTGGTCGGGACGGCGATCATGGGCTTGAGGGGCCCGGGCACCGGGACCCCCCGGCCGACGGGGGGGTTCACGTAGGTCATGAACTCCGCCGGGTGGGTCGCGTAGAGGTTCGCGGCCTTGCAGGTGTCCATGCTCGAGCCCCCGCCGACCGCGACGTAGCCGTCGAAGCGGCCGTCGACCGCGAAGGCGATCGCCTCCTGGAAGGAGAGGTCGGTCGGCTCGACGCTCGCGCGGTCGAAGAGCACCGCGTCGATCCCCCGCTCCCGCAGCGCCTCCAGCGTGATCTCGACCGGGCGGCTGCCGCGCAGCCCCGGGTCGGTGACCACCATGACGCGGCGGCAGCCCTGCTCCTCCATGTCGAAGCCGATCTCGCGGGTGCTGCCGGGCCCGAACTTGATGCTGGAGGTGTCCATGGTGAAGGCGTTTTCGAGTTTCATCGGTCTTCCTTCAGTGAAGTGGGCGGCCGGGCGGCGCGGCGGCCGCCCGGCTTCGGAGTCAATCGAATCGGCGGCTCATTCGAGCCCCGAGGTCCGTCGGATCACCCGCGCCATCGCCGAGACGTCCTCGTCGCCGTGCCCCTGGGCCATCAGGCCGTTTTCGATCTGGGCGACGAGCGCCGCGCAGGGCAGGCAGACCCCGAGCTCGCGGGCGGCCTCGAGCGCGATGCCGAGGTCCTTGCGGTGCAGGCGGACCCGGAAGCCGAGCGGGTAGTGGTTTTGGATCACGTTCGCCGAGCGGTGGGTGAGCACCCAGGAGTCGGCGGCCCCGCCCGCCATGGCCTGGACCACCTTCTGCATGTCGAGGCCGGCCTTGATCCCGAGGGCGAGCCCCTCGGCGACGCTCAGGTAGGTGCCGCTGATGATGATCTGGTTGATCGCCTTGGTGAGCTGGCCGGCGCCGGCCGGGCCGACGTGGGTGATGTTCTTCCCCATGGCGGCGAGCACCGGCATGGCCCGCTCGACGTCGGCCGCCTCGCCGCCGACCATGATGGCGAGCGTTCCTTTCTGCGCCCCCTCCGAGCCGCCGGAAACCGGAGCGTCGAGCATGCGGATCCCCCGGCGGGCAAGCTCGGCGCCGATCCGGCGCGTGGCCGACGGGCTGACCGTGGACATGTCGATCACGATCGCCCCGGCGGCCGCGCCGTGGACGACCCCGTTTTCGCCGAGGAGCACCGCCTCCAGGTCCGGGGTGTCGGAGACGCAGGTGACGACGATCTCGGCCCCGGCCGCCGCCTCGCGGGGCGAGGCCGCCCGCCGCGCGCCGGCCGCGGCGACCGGCGCCTCGCGCTCGCGGGTGCGGTTGTGCACCGTGACGGCGTGCCCGGCCTTGAGGAGGTTCAGGGCCATGGCGGCCCCCATGGTTCCCATGCCGATGAATGCGACCTTCATGTGCGCTGCTCCTTCGCCGGTTCGGCTCTGCGGTTCAGAATATCTTCTCCGGGTTCATGAGCCCCTTGGGGTCGATCAGCGCCTTGATCTCGCGCATGAGCGCGTATCCCTCGCCGTGCTCGAGGGCCATGAACCGGCGCTTGCCGATCCCGACCCCGTGCTCGCCCGTGCAGGTCCCCCCGGCGCGGATGGCCCGCTCGACGATGGCGTGGTTGACTTTCTCGAGGCGCCCCCAGCCGACGGCATCCGCCGGGTCGCCCACGAGGACGACGTGGAGGTTCCCGTCGCCCGCGTGGCCGAAGACATAGCCGACGACCCCCTCGGCCTCCACCGCCTGCTGCGCGAAGAGAACCGTTTCCGGGTAGCGCGAGATGGGCACCGCGGCGTCGACGATGAGCGTCTCCTTCCGTGGATGGGCGCGGTGGATGGTCTCCCAGGCCTCGTGGCGGGCGCGCCAGAGCCGCCGGCGGGCGGCCTCCTCGGTGGCGGCCTCGAAGCCCGTCGCGCCGCACTCGGCGCACAGCTCGCGCGCGAGTTCGGCCGTCTCGGCGAGCGCGGTCGGGCTCACGGCGTGGAACTCGCAGAAAAGCGAGGGGACCTCCGGGAGCCCGAGCCCCTTTTCGGCGTTCATCAGCCGGATCAGGCCGGGGGGCAGGAGCTCGAGGGCGGCCGGCGCGAGCCCCGCGCCGATCATGACCGCGACGGCCGCCGAGGCCCGCTCGAGGTCCGGGAAGCGCACGGTGGCGGCGAGGTGGTGGCTGGGGATGCCCGCGAGCCTGAGGGTCGCCGCGGTCACCACGCCGAGGGTCCCCTCGGAGCCGACGAAGAGCCGCGTCAGGTCGAAGCCGGCCGAGGACTTGGGGGCGAGCGTCCCGGTGTGGATCACGCGGCCCGGGGGCAGCACCACCGTCAGGCGCATGACGTAGTCGCGCGTCGCGCCGTACTTCACGGTCTGGACCCCGGAGGCGTTGTTGGCGATCATCCCGCCGATGGTCGCGTCCGCGCCCGGGTCGGGCGGAAAGAAAAGGCCGTGCTTTCCGGCCTGGCGGTTGAGCTCTTTTCGCAGCACGCCGGGCTCGACGTCGGCCTGCAGGTCGCTCGGCCGGATGGCGAGCACGCGGTTCATGCGGGTCATGTCCATGACCAGGCCGCCGCGCGCCGGGACGGGGTTCCCCTCGGTGCTCGTGCCCGCGCCCCAGGGGGTCACCGGCACCTCGCGCGCGTAGGCCCAGGCGATGATCCGGGCGACCTCCGCGGTCGTCTCCGGCCAGATCACCCCGGCCGGAAGCTCGCCGCGGTGGCTGGAGATGTCGCGGCGGTGAAGCTCGCGGTTGGAGGCGCCGGTCGAGAAGCGCTCCGGCCCGACGATCGCGGCGAGCTCCGCCGCCCAGGCTGGGGGGAATTCACGCATGACCGCTTTCTTACCACTTCGCCGGCCCGGCTGCAACGCTCCCGCCAGCGCCGGAAAACAGGCCTCAGGCCGCCTGGCGGCAGTGGGTTTCGCGGGCGAAGAGCAGGAGCACGGCGGCGCAAAGGATCCAGCCGATCATCAGCGCGAACCCGGCGCGGTAGGCGGCGAGGCCGTAGAGGCGCACCCCGCCCTCGACCGCGCCGTCGAAGCGGCGGTCGAGCATCCAGCCGACGGCCGGCTGCAGGAGCGTCGGGCCGAGCATGATCCCCATGTTGATCACCCCCGTCACGGTTCCGGCGAGCCGCAGGGGAACCGACTCCTTGATGAGCGGCCAGCAGATGTTGAAGCTCGCGGAGACGACGCCGGTCGCCGCCGCGAGCAGCGCGAGGAGCCCGGCGGGCATCGCGCCGGTGTAGAGGATCGCCGCCCACCCGGCCGCCGAGAGGAGCTGGCCGGCGAGCATCGGGGGCTTGCGGCGCCCGATGCGGTCGGAGAGGCGGCCGACGAAGGGGGTCGCCCCCGACCAGCAGATCATCATGAGGGTCGTCAGCGCGGCGGCCTCGGCGGCCGTCAGGCCGCGGTGGGTCGTGAGGTACGGCACCCCCCACAGGCCGCAGAAGGTGAGCACCGCGCCGACCTGGCCGGCCGGGATGAAGCACAGCAGCCAGGTGTTGCGGCAGCGGAGCACGGCGGCGAGGTTTGCGAGCGCCCGGCCGCCGGCGCCGGCGTCGGCCGCCGGGCCGGCGTGGCTCCGGAAGCCGCGCGCGGCCGGGTCGTCGCGCACCACGGCCCAGATCGCCGCCGCGAGCGCCGCCGAGGCGGCGCCGGCCGCCGCGGCCACCGCCCGCCAGCCATAGCGGTCGGCCAGGATCCGCAGGGGGACCCCGGCCGCGATGCCCCCGAGCGTTCCGGCGCAGAGCGTGACCCCCGAGATCATGGAGAAGTACCGGGCGGGGAACCAGTGGGCGGCGAGCTTGAGGTTCACGACGAAGGCGACGGCGACGCTCGCCCCGATCAGCAGGCGCCCGGCCCCCGCCCAGCGCGCGTCCGTCGCCAACCCGAAGATGAGCGCCCCGGCCGCCGCGCCGAGGGCCCCCAGGGTGAGCAGCCGCCGCGGGCCCCAGGTGTCGGCCAGGATCCCGGTGGGGACCTGCATCAGCCAGTAGCTGTAGAAGTAGAAGCCGGAGAGGTTCCCCAGGGCCGCCGCGCCGATCCCGAAATCGGCCATCAGCTCGCGGGTCAGGACCGCGGGCGCCAGGCGGTGGAAGAAGGCGACGAAGTAGAGGACCGCCCCCAGGCCCCAGACGAGCCAGGAGAGGCGCGCGGGGGGGTAAGGCCGCCGGGCGGCGGGAGTCAAAGCGCCCCCGTCCGGCGGCGGCCCCCGGCCGGCCGCGTGGCGCGGTCGACGAGGGCGAGGACCGAGCGGTAATGGATCCCGCCGTGCAGGGAGAGCCCGATCTCGCAGGTGCGGCTCGTCGAGTAGCCCGCGGAGCAGCGGGAGGCGACCGCCGCCTGGAGGTGCGCGAGCGCGGCGGCGTTCAGCTCGGGATGGGTGAACCCGCGGTCGCCGGCGAAGGCGCAGCAGCCGACTCGATCCGGCACCACGACCTCCCGGGCGAGCATCCGCACGAGCGCGATCGCCCGCTCCTCCAGGCCGAGCTTCACGCTGCTGCAGGTGTGGTGGTAGGCGATCGTCTCCGCCACCGGGACGACCTCGAGGCGCGCGAGCAGGTGGTCGAGGGTGAAGTCGACCGGGTCGAGCAGGCGCAGCCGGGGGTCCATCGTCGGCCGCATGCGGGCGAGGCAGGGGGTCGTGTCGACGAGGATCGGCCGGCGTCCCTCGCGGCTCGCCGCGAGGAGCGCCGCTTCCAGCTCGCGCGCTTTCGCGTCGGCCGGCGCGAAGAACCCCTTGCTCTCGAAGGGGGTGCCGCAGCAGAGCGCCGCGAGGTTTTCGGGGAACACGACGCGGCCGCCGGCCTTTTCGATCAGCCGCACGGCCACGGCGGTGAGCGGGTCGGACTCCGGGTCGCCCATGGCGGGCCCCATGGTGCGGCTGACGCAGCTCGGGAAATAGACGACTTCGAAGGCGGCCCCCGGCCGGGCGGGCCGCGGCCGGGGGACGGCGGCCGCCCGCGGCAGGGCGGGCGTCCAGAGGGGCAGGCGGTTGCCGGAGAGCCGGCGGCCGCGGGCCGACAGCGCCGCCAGGCGCTCGGGGCCGAGGAGGCGGCCGGCGGCGTGGGCGAGCCGCAACCCCGCGCGCACCGCGGCGGCGGTCAGGGCGAAGCGGCCGGCCGCGAGCTCCGCGATCCTGCGGGCGGCGGGGGAGGCGTCGCGGGCGCGCAGCTTCTTGGTGAGCTTTCCGGTGTCGATCGCCACCGGGCAGGCGACGGCGCACAGGCCGTCGGCCGCGCAGGTCGCCTCGCCCGGGTAGCGGTAGGCGGCCTCGAGCGCCTCCCGCCGCCCGGGGTCGCCGCCCTCGGCCGCCAGCCGCGCGATCTCGCGCCGGACAACGATCCGCTGCCGCGGGGTGAGCGTCAGGCTGCGGGACGGACAGCGCGCCTCGCAGAACCCGCACTCGATGCACGGGTCGATCAGGGGGTCGGCGGCCGGCAGCGGCTTGAGGTTTTCGATGTGGGCGCTCGGGCTGGGGTTGAGGATCACCCCGGGGTTGAGGATTCCCTGCGGGTCGAAAAGCTCCTTGATGCGCCGCATGAGGGCCAGCCCCTCCGGCCCCCACTCGAGGGCCACGAAGGGGGCCATGTTGCGGCCGGTCCCGTGCTCGGCCTTGAGCGAGCCGTCGTGGTCGCGCACCACCATGCGGCAGACGTCGTCCATGAGGCGGCGGTAGCGCTCCACCTCGGCCGGCCGGCCGAAATCCTGGGTGAAGACGAAGTGGAGGTTGCCCTCGAGCGCGTGGCCGAAGAGGATCGCCTCGTCGTAGCCGTGGCGCCGCAGGATCGCCTGCAGGTCGAGCGTCGCGCGGGCGAGGCGCTCGATCGGGAAGGCGACGTCCTCGATGATGACCGTGGTGCCGGCGGCGCGCACGGCGCCGACGGCCGGGAAGAGCCCCTGGCGGATGCTCCACAGGGCCCGCGTTTCGGCCGGGTGGTCGGTGAACTGGGGCGGCTGGAGGAAGGCGATCCCCCCGAGCGCGCTCAGGACGGCCGCGGTGTTCGCCTGAAGCTCGCCCGCGTCCATGGCGCGCGTCTCGACGAGCAGCGCGGCCGCCCCGGGGGGAAGCCCCGCCAGGCACGCCGGCATCCCGGCCTTGGCCTCGACGGAGCGCAGCGCCGCGCGGTCCATGAGCTCGACGGCCGCCGCCGGTTGTCCGCGCAGGACGGCCGCGGCGCGGCAGGCGGTCTCGATCTCCGGGAAGAGCATGAGCGCGCTCGCCTTCGCCGGATGCTCGATCACCGTGCGGTAGGTGATCGTGGAGATGAAGCCGAGCGTCCCCTCCGAGCCGATCATGAGATGCAGCAGGATCTCGAAGGGGTCCTCGAAGTCGACGAGCGCGTTCAGGCTGTACCCGGTCGTGTTCTTGATCGCGTACTTGCGGCGGATGCGCGCAGCGAGCGCGGCATCGGCGCGCACCTCGGCGCCGAGGCGCGCGAGCCCCTCCAGGACCTGCGGGTGCGAGCGCCGGAAGGCGCGGCGGCTCTCGTGGTCGGCCGTGTCGAGCGCGGTGCCGTCGGCGAGCACCAGGCGCATGGCCTCGACCGTGCGGTAGCTGTTCTGGGCGGTGCCGCAGCACATGCCGCTTGCGTTGTTGGCGGCGATCCCGCCGATCATGGCGGCGTTGATCGAGGCCGGGTCGGGGCCGATCTTGCGGCCGTAGGGGGCGAGCAGGCGGTTGGCGCGGCCGCCCACGACGCCGGGCTGGAGGCGGATGGCCGCGCCGCCGTCCAGGATTTCGGCGCGCTCCCAGCCTTCGCCGGCGACGAGGAGCACCGAGTCGGAGACCGCCTGGCCCGAGAGGCTCGTCCCGGCGGCGCGGAACGTGACCGGAACGCCGCAGCGGGCGGCCGCGGACAGCACGGCGGCGACCTCCGCCTCATCGGCCGCCTTGACGACGATTCGGGGGATGAGCCGGTAGAAGCTCGCGTCGGTCCCGTAGGCGAGGGTCGCCAGCGGGTCGGTGAGGATCCGCCCGCGGGGGATGCGGGCGCCGATCTCCTCGAGAAAGCGGGCGGTGCGCTCCGGCGGGATCGGGTTCATGGGGGGCGCGGCGCCTACTCCACCACCAAGACGATCAGCTCCTTCGGTCCGTGGACCCCGAAGGCGAGGACGAGCTCGATGTCGGCGGTCTTCGACGGGCCGGAGATGAGCAGCAGGTTCGTCGGCATCGCCGCGGCGAAACGGCCGGCGGCGAGCGCCTCGTCGAGCGAGGCGTAAACCGTCTCGGCGCGCAGGACGGCGACGTGGACCGGCGGGACGAGCGACATGAGCCGCGGCTCGGCCGCATCGGGGACGAGGATCAGCGCGCCGCTGTCGGCCACGGCGCCGGCCGCCGTGGTGACGGCGGCCTCCACGGTGAAGAGGAGCTCCTTCATCTCCTCGACCGGCCGGTCGTAGGCCTTGAGCGCGGGGAAGCCCGGGGCGGCCGCCGCCCGTTCGAGCGCCGCCGCGAGGGGGGCCGCGGGCGAGTAGAGCAGGGTCCGGGCGCCGCGTCCGGCGAGCGCGGCGGCGAGGCGCGCGGGCCACTCGGCCTCGGGGACGACGTGAACCTCGGTGCGCATCGCCTCCATGAGGGCTTTCAAACGCGCGACCCGCTCGGCGGCGGGCGCCGGCGGCGGCGGCGCCTCCGGCGCGGGGCGCGGCTCCTCGCGGCGCGGGGCGGCCGCGAGGCGGCTCAGGATGCGGTCGCGGGGGCTTTCACTCATCGGCGATGCCGGCCTCCTTCGCCCGGCGGTGCAGCCCCTTGCGCGGGAACTCGGGCTCGGCCCGGTAGCGGGTCCAGCGCTCGAGCGGGCCGGCCGGCGGCAGGTAGGCGCCGGCCAAGCCGAGCAGCGCGCGGCCGAGGCGGTTCAGCCGCGGGTGGCGGTTCATGAAGGCCCAGGCGCGCCAGGCGAGCCGCTCGGCCGGGCGGCGCTGCGCGCCGTGGCCGCGGACCGCGCTGACGGGCGCCTCCGAGACGCTCTCCTCGCGCAGCCGCCGCAGCAGGCCGGTGATCGGGATGCGCACCGGGCAGACCTCCTCGCAGGCCCCGCAGAGGCTGGAGGCGAAGGCGAGGTCGGCGGCCCGGTCCAGGCCGGCGACCTGGGGGTTCAGGATTTTCCCGATCGGGCCGGGGTAGACGAAGCCGTAGGCGTGCCCGCCGATGCGGGTGTAGACCGGGCAGTGGTTGAGGCAGGTGCCGCAGCGCACGCACTGCAGCGTCTGGCGCAGCTCGGGGTCGGCGTAGATCCGCGTGCGGCCGTTGTCGAGGATCACGAGGTGGACCTCGCGCGGCCCGTCCTTCTCCCCGGGCCGCCGCGGGGAGCTGATCAGGTTGACGTAGGTGGTGATCCGCTGGCCGGTCGCCGACCCGATGAGCAAACGCAGCAGCGGCGGCAGGTCCGCGAGCTTCTCGACCACCTTTTCGAGCCCCATGACGGCGATGTGCACGTCGGGAACGGTGGTGCACATGCGGCCGTTGCCCTCGTTTTCGACCAGGCACAGGGTGCCGGTTTCGGCGACGGCGAAGTTCACCCCGCTCAGCCCGACGGAGGCCTCCTGGAAGCGGCGCCGGAGCGTGGCGCGGGCGATGGCGTTCAGCTCGGCCACCTCCTCGGTGTAGGGGGTGTCCGGGAGCTTGCGGTGGAAGATGTCGGCGATCTGGGCCTTGTTCTTGTGGATCGCGGGCACGATGATGTGCGCCGGGGTTTCGCCGGCGAGCTGGATGATGAATTCGCCCAAGTCGGTCTCGAGGGCCTCGATGCCGTGGTCGGCGAGGAAGGCGTTCAGGTGCATCTCCTCGGAGACCATCGACTTGCCCTTGACGACGCGGGTCGCGGCCTGGGCCTCGATGATCGCCAGCACGATGCGGTTGGCGAGCGCCGTCGTCTCGGCCCAGTGGACCCGGATCCCGTTGCGGGTCAGGTTCGCCTCGAGCTCCTCGAGGAGCTCCGGCAGCCGGGCGAGCGCGCGGCGCTTGATGGCGCAGCCTTGCGACCGCAGGCGCGCGAGCTCCGCCTCGTCGCTGAAGACCGCCTGGCGCCGCTCGACGAAGGCCCCCATCGCCGCGGCGAGGTTTTGCCGCAGCTGGGTGTCGGCGAGCGCGGCGGCGACATTTCCCGTGAAATCATTCGCCGCCATGGACCCTCTCCCAGATGAACGCCGCGAGGTGCTGGACGGCGAGCGGCAGCCCGCGCAGCGCGGCCGCGCCGCCGATGTTCATCAGGCAGCCGCCGTCGCCGGCGATCACGCGTTCGGCCCCGGTCTTCAAGATGTCCTCCAGCTTGTCGTTCACCATGGCGCCCGAGATGGCCGGGTGCTTGATGGAAAAGGTGCCGCCGAACCCGCAGCATTCGCGCTCGCGGGCGAGCTCGACCAGGCGGACGTTCTTCAGCCGGGCGAGGAGCTGCTTCGCGTACCCGATCACCTGCATCTCGCGCAGGGCATGGCACGAGGAGTGCCAGGTGACGACGATGGGCCGCCCGCGGTCCTCCAGGCGCACGTCGAGCACCCGCGCCATGAACTCGGACCACTCCACGACCCGTGCGGCGAAGGCCTGCGCCCGGTCGGCGTCGCGGTCGCCCGCGAAGAGCGCCGGGTAGTGGTGCTTCATCATGCCGGCGCAGGAGCCCGAGGGGACGACGATCGGCAGCGGCCGCTCGAAGAGCCGCACCTGGCGCCGGGCGACCGCCAGGGCCTGGGCGCGGTAGCCGGAGTTGTAGGCCGGCTGCCCGCAGCAGGACTGGTCCTGCGGGAAGACGACGCGCACGCCGGCCGCCTCGATCAGGCGCATGGCCGCCAGGCCCGCCTCCGGGTAGACGGCGTCCATCAGGCAGGTGCCGAAGAAATACACGGCGTCGGGCTTGGCGGGTTCTCGAGCGTCCATCGGGGGCGTCGCGCGTTTCGGTTGCTTGACAAACTCGGCGCGCCTGATAGATTCGGGCTGGCCTTCCGCCGAGAGCCCACTCATAGTATCGCCGGCGGGAAAAGTCAAAAAGTTATCAACCGGGGGGGGACGCGACATGCTGCCGAAGATCAACAAGATCCTCTTCACCACGGACCTCTCGAAAGAGACGCGGCGCGCCTTCGACTACGCCCTGAGCCTCGCCCTGCAGTACCGCGCGAGCCTCACGATCCTCTACGTCATGGAGGAGCTCAAGCCCGCCCAGGGGGCGAGCCTCCAGGGGTTTCTCGGCGAGGAGCGCTGGAAGGAGATCCGCGCCGGCCAGGAGGAGGAGGTGCGCCAGATCCTGATCGGCAAGCGCCGGGAAGGGGCCATGATCCGCGAGGCCCTGGGCGAGATGTTCGCCGCCGCCCAGAAGGACCTCGCGGGCGCCGACCTCAAGACCGACGAGATCGTCGTCACCCAGGGCGATCCGGTGGAGTGCATCCTGCAGGAGTCCGAGGCCCGCGGGTGCGACCTGATCGTGATGGGGTACCATCCGCGCGGCCGGCTGGAGGAGGCGCTGATCGGCAGCGTCAGCCGCAGCGTGCTCCGCCAGGCGAAGATGCCGGTGATGCTGGTGCGGCTGGCGGAGTAGCGCGGGGGTGAGCCGCGGCGCGCGGGCAGGCTAGCAGACCTCCCCGGCGAAGTGGCAGGCCGCCCAGTG
>CAZNKG010000008.1:91189-110274 GCA_964573635.1 uncultured Desulfatibacillum sp.
GCGGCGCGCGGGCAGGCTAGCAGACCTCCCCGGCGAAGTGGCAGGCCGCCCAGTGCGCCGGCCGCCGCTCGCGCCAGGCCGGCTCGTCCACGGCGCAGATGCCGCGCGCGAAGAGGCAGCGCGGATGGAAGCGGCAGCCGCTCGGCGGGTCGATCGGGCTGGGGACGTCGCCCTTGAGGATGACGCGCGCGGGCCGCTTGGCCGACGGGTCCGGCAGCGGGACGGCCGAGAGCAGCGCCTGGGTGTAGGGGTGCAGCGGCGTGCGGCAGAGCGCCCGGCTGGGGGCGAGCTCGACGAGCTTGCCGAGGTACATCACCGCGATGCGGTCGCTCACGTGCTCGACGACGCTCAGGTCGTGGGAGATGAAGAGGTAGGTCAGCCCGAACTCCTGCTGCAGCTCCTTGAGCAGGTTGATGACCTGGGCCTGGATGGAGACGTCGAGCGCCGAGACCGCCTCGTCGCAGACGACGAGCTTCGGGTTGAGGGCGAGCGCGCGGGCGACCCCGATGCGCTGGCGCTGGCCGCCGGAGAACTGGTGCGGGTAGCGCCGCATGTGCTCGCGCCGCAGCCCCACCACCTCGAGCAGCCGGAGCACGCGCTCCTCGCGGGCGCCCCGGCCCCGGACCCCGTGGACGAGGAGCGGTTCGCCGACGATGTGGCTCACGGTCTTGCGCGGGTTGAGCGAGGAGAAGGGGTCCTGGAAGATGATCTGCATCTGCCGGCGCAGCGCCCGCATCTCGCCCGGCGGGAGGCCGAGGATGCTCCGGCCCTGAAAGCGCACGTCCCCCGCGGTCGGCTCCTCCAGGCGCAGGATCACCCGGCCGAAGGTGGTTTTGCCGCAGCCCGACTCCCCCACCAGCCCGACGGTTTCCCCCTCGCGGATCGCGAGGCTCACCCCCTCGACGGCCCGGACGGCGCCGGTCGGCTTCATGAAGACCCCGCCGCGGATCGGGAAGTGCTTGACGACCGCGACCGCCTCGAGCAGCGCGCCTGCATCGGGGGGGGGCTCAGGCATACTTCAGGCACCTCGCGAAATGCTCCGGCCCGACGGCGACCATCGGCGGTTCGGTCCGGCGGCAGTCGTCGAAGACGTCCGGGCAGCGGTCGCTGAACCGGCAGCCCTCCGGCAGGTTGAGCAGCGAGGGGACCACCCCGGGGATCGTGCGGAGCTTTCCGCCGGCGACCTCGCGCCCCAGCACCGGGATCGACCCGAGCAGCCCCACGGTGTAGGGGTTCTTCGGGTTCGCGAAGAGCGCGGCCGCCGCGGCGACCTCCATGACGCGGCCGGCGTACATCACCGCGACCTGCTGGGCCATCTCCGCGATGACGCCGAGGTCGTGGGTGATGAAGAGGATCGCCGCTCCGGTCTCGGCCTTGAGCTGGTTCATCAGGTCGAGGATCTGGGCCTGGATGGTGACGTCGAGCGCCGTCGTGGGCTCGTCGGCGATCATCAGCTTCGGGTTGCAGGCCAGCGCCATGGCGATCATGACCCGCTGGCGCATGCCGCCGCTCATCTGGTGCGGGTAGTCGGACAGGCGCTTCTCGGCCGCCGGGATCCCGACCAGCCGGAACAGCTCGACCACGCGCTCGGCCGCCGCGCGGCGCGGAAGCCGCGCGTGCAGGCGGACCACCTCCCCCACCTGGTCGCCGACCGGGAAGGTCGGGTTGAGCGAGGTCATGGGCTCCTGGAAGATCATCGAGATCCGGTTGCCGCGGATGCGGCGCATGGCGGCCTCCGGGAGCTTGAGGAGGTCCTGGCCCTCGAAGAGGATCTCGCCGCCCGCGATCCGGCCGGGGGGCACGGGGACGAGGCGGATGATGGAATGGGCGAGGACGCTCTTGCCGCAGCCCGACTCCCCCACGAGCCCCAGGGTCTTGCCGGCGGGGATGGCGAGGCTCACGTCGTCGACCGCCCGCGCCGTGAAGCCGCGGACCTGGAAGTAGGTCTTGAGGTTGCGGATCTCGAGCAGGGTCTCGGCCGCCATCAGTCCCTCAGCCGCGGGTCGAGGGCGTCGCGCAGGCCGTCGCCGAGCAGGTTGAACCCGAGGACGGCGCACAGGATCGCAAGGCCCGGAAAGGTCATCACCCAGGAGGCGCGCAGGATCAGCGCGCGGGAGCGGGCGATGTCCGCGCCCCACTCCGGGGTCGGCGGCTGGGCGCCCAGGCCGAGAAAGCTCAGGGCCGCGGCGTCCAGGATCGCCGAGGCGAAGCTCAAGGTCGTCTGCACGATGAGCGGCCCCAGGCAGTTCGGCAGGATGGCGACGAAGATGATCCGCAGATTTCCGGCGCCGACGGCGCGGGCGGCGGTCACGTAGTCCTTCTCGCTCTCCTCCAGGACGCTCGCCCGCACGATGCGCGCGAAGCGCGGGACGTACGTGATGGCGATGGCGAGCATCGCGTTCTGCAGGCTCGGCCCCAGGTAGGCGACGACCACGATGGCGAGCAGGATGTAGGGGAAGGAGAGGATGATGTCGATCCCGCGCATGACGAGGTTGTCCAGCCGCCCCTTGTAGAAGCCGCAGACGCTGCCGATGAGCGTCCCGAAGAAGAAGGCGAGCCCGACGCTCACGACCGCGACCAGCATCGAGACGCGCGCGCCGTGGATGATCCGCGACAGGATGTCGCGGCCGAGGTCGTCGGTGCCGAGGATGTTTTTCGACGAGCCCGCCGCCTCCCAGGCCGGCGGTTTGAGCTGGTCGTAGAGCGCGGTTTCGATCGGGTCGTGCGGGCTGAGCCAGGGCGCGAACAGCGCGCACAGCACGAAAGCCGTGATGATGAACAGCCCCGCCACGGCGGTCTTGTTGCGCCACAGCTGCGCGAGCTGCTCCACCATCGGGTGGCGGTCTTCGGGACGCGTCGCGGCCATCGTCAAGCTGCGCTTCATCCGGTAAGGGGGCCGGCGAACGGCCGTTGCGTTTTCATTTCACGCTGATCCGCGGGTTGATGACCGCGTAGAGCACGTCCACCGCGAGGTTGATGACGACGAAGAGCCCGGCGATGAAGAGCGTGCCGTTCTGGATCACCATGTAGTCGCGCTGCATGACGGCGTCGTACATCCACTTGCCCACCCCCGGCCAGGCGAAGATGGTCTCGGTCAGGATGGCGCCGCCGAGCAGCACCCCGAACTGCAGGCCGATGGTGGTGACGACCGGGATGAGCGCGTTGCGCAGCGCGTGCTTGAAGATCACCTTGAAGGCCGAGAGGCCCTTCGCCCGGGCGGTCTTGATGTAGTCCTGCCGCAGCACCTCGAGCATCGCCGAGCGGGTCATGCGCGCGACGATCGCCGTCGGGATGGTCGACAGCGTCATGGCCGGCATGACGAGATGCCAGAGCGCGTCGCGCAGCGCCTCCCAGTTCGCCGTGAGGAGCGCGTCGAGGACGTAGAAGTTGGTGCGGACCTCGAGGTCGACCCCGATGCTCAGGCGCCCCGAGATGGGCAGCCACTCGAGGTTCACGGCGAAGATCAGCATGAAGACCAGCCCGAGCCAGAAGATCGGCATGCTGACGCCGGCGAGCGCCCCGAGCATGCTCACATAATCGAAGATCGAATACTGCTTCGTCGCGGAGACGATCCCGAGCAGGATCCCGAGCGTGCAGCTGATCATGAGCGCCGCCACCGACAGCTCGATCGTCGCCGGGAAGCGCTGCTGGATCTCGATCCAGACCTTCTGCCGCGTCCAGATGGTCTCGCCGAGGTCGAGCGTCACCAGGCGCTTGAGAAACAGCCCGTACTGCACGGTGAGCGGCTGGTTCAGCCCCAGGTATTCGCGCATCTGGTTGAGGGAGTCCGTCGAGGCGCGCTCGCCCAGGAGCAGCTCGGCCGGGTCGCCGGGGGTCAAGTGGAGCATGAAGAAGATGATGATCGAGACCCCGAGGAGGGTCGGAACGAGGATCAGGACGCGGCGGATGATGTAGGCGGCCATGGCCGGGGCGGGTCCGAGGGTCCGCGGCCCCGCGGGAGCCGGGGGCCGGGGGGAGCGCGGCTCCCCCCGGCCCCGGGCAACGCGGGTGCCTGCCAGCGTTACTTATCGAGCCACACGTTCTTCAGGCGGATCGACGCCGTGGGGTGGAGCTTGAAGTCCATCACCTTTTTCAGCAGCGGCCAGGTCTGGGTGCTGTGGGCGATCGGGATGACCGGCATCTGCTCGTAGAGCAGCATGTTGGCCTTCTTGTAAATCTCCGCGCGCTTGGCCGGATCGGTCGTGGTTTTCCCCTGGAGCATGAGGTCGTGGTATTCCGGGTTGTGCCACTGGGTGCGCACCGTGGGGTCGGCCAGGCCGTCGAAGAGGACGGCGAGGAAGTTGTCCGGGTCGCCGTTGTCCCCCGTCCAGCCGAGCTGGAAGAGGTCCATGTCGGGCGGCTGCTCGCGCTGGCGCTTGAGATAGGTCCCCCACTCGTAGCTCACCACCCGCGCCTTGATCCCGATCTTGGCGAGGTCGGCCACCATCGCGACCCCGACCTTCAGGCCCTCCGGGTTGTAGGGCCGGGCGACCGGCATGGACCACAGCGTGATCTCCTCGAGGCCCTTGCCCTCGGGGAAGCCCGCCTCGGCGAGCAGCGCCTTGGCCTTCTCCACGTTGTACTCGATCATCGGGACCTGATCGTTGTAGCCCAGCATGAAGGGCGGGATGTTGTTGCGCGCGAGCTGCCCCTGGCCCTGGTAGATGTTGTCCACCATCGCCTTGCGGTTCAGGGCGTGGGCGATCGCCTGGCGCAGCTTCACGTTGCTCTTCCAGGGCTCCTTGGTGTGGTTGAAGCTGAGATAGCCCACGTTCATGCCCGGCTGGCTCACGAGCTTCATCTTGGGGTCGTTCTTGGCGAGCGCGATGTCGGCCGGGTTGGGGAACTGGCAGATGTGGATGTTGCCGGTCTTGAGCTCCAGGAAGCGCACCGAGTTCTCGGGGATGGCGCGGAAGACGACCTTGTCGAGGTAGGGGCCGCCCTTCTTGTTCCAGTAGTCCTTGAACTTCTCGAGGACGATCTGGTCGTCCTTCACCCACTTGACGAACTTGAAGGGGCCGGTGCCGACGGGGTTGCGCACGAACTCCTTGGGGTTCTTCAGGAAGGCGGTCGGGCTGATGATGTCGGCGAAATCCATCCCCAGGTTGACGATGAACGGCGCCTCGACGCGCTTCAAGTTGAAGACCACGGTGTGCTCGTCGGTCGCCTCGATCGAGTCGATCGTCTTGTCCATCTCCATCTGCAGCCAGTACTCCGGCGGGCGGTCCTGGGCCGGGAGCTCCCAGCCCTTGCCGAAGAACTTCACTTTGCGCTCCTTCATCTGGCGGCCGAGCGAGAAGACCACCGCGTTGGCGTCGAAGGGGGTGCCGTCGTGGAACTTGACCCCCTTTCTCAGCTTGAAGGTGTAGGTCTTGCCGTCCGGGGCGATGGTCCAGGACTCGGCGAGGAGCGGCTCGATGTCCGTCGACTCGTCCTTGTACTCGACGAGCGCCTCGAGCACGTTGTCGCAGATCATGAAGGAGTTGCCGTCGGTCTCGTAGGCCGGGTCGAGGCCGACGCTGTCCCCGCCGCGTCCGAAGATCAGCGTCCCGCCGGGCTTGGGCGCGGCGAGCGCCGCGGCGGCGAAGACGAGAACGAAAACCGCCAGCAGAACCGATGTCTTTTTCGCCATGAGTCTCCTCCTTTTGCCGTGGGGGGTCTGAATTCCGTGGGGCTCCGCGTGCTTCCGGGAAGAACTTCGAACGTGACTCTTACTAGAGCCCGGGTCGGTTGTCAAAACAATCCGGCGATGAACTCGGCGAGCACGCGGTGCAGGCGGAAGAGGCTGTCGAGGACCAGGCGCTCGTCGGGGGCGTGGGCGCTCTCCTCGCCGTCGGCCCCCCAGACGATGCCCGGGATGCCGAACTCCGACAGGAAGCGCGCATCGCTCGCCCCGTGCTCGCGCCCGAGCTCGGGGCGGCCGGCGAGCTCGCGGAGGCGGTCGAGGTGCGGGGAGGCGCCGCCGTGGAAGAGCGGCTCGCGTTCAACCACCTCGACCTCCCCGCGGATCTCGCGGCGGATGGCCGCGACCACGGCCTCCATGTCGTCGTTTTCCGTGTAGCGGATGTCGAAGAGCGCCTCGGCGTGGTCCGGGACCTGGTTGACCGCCTTTCCGGCCTGGATGCGGCTGAAGTTGAGGGTGCGCTCCCAGTGGTCCGGGTCAAGCGACGGAAAGTGGCGCCGGATGAGGGCGACGTCGGCGATGAGGGCGTCGATCGCGTTCTCCCCCAGCCAGGGCCGCGCGCCGTGCGCCGTCCGGCCGCGGGCGGTGAGCTTCAGGCGCAGGATCCCCTTCTCCCGGACGACGATCTTGTCGGGCCGGCCCCCGTCGAGGGCGATGGCGAAATCGGCGGAGAGCCCGCCAAGCGCCGCGCGGGCGCCGTTGTGGCCGCCGATCTCCTCGTCGCCCGAGATCAGCAGGCCGCAGGGAAGCTCGGCCGGCGTCCGGCCGCGGCGGCGAAGCTCGGCGAGCGCGTCGCGCACGAGCACCATGGAGAGGGCCGCGGCGTACTTGTCGTCGATCGCGCCCCGGCCGAAGAGCCGGCCGTTTTCGATGCGCGGCGCAAAGAGCGCCTCCGGCGCGTCGACGACGTCGATGTGCGACATGAGCAGGAGCGGGACGCGGCCCGCGGGCGGCAGAACGAGGAGGGTCGGGACCCCGTTCTGCTCGAGGCGGCGGGCGGCGATCCCGTGCCGCTCGAGCCAGGCCTGGATGTAATCCATGCAGCGGCCGATCTCCTCCGGCCGGGAGTGCATGGAGGGGAAGCCGATGAGATCGGCGGTCAGGCCGACGAGCTCGTTTTCGATCGGCGGCGTCATTTCCGCGATCGCCTCCTCAGCCGGCGGTGGGAAAAGAGGGGTCAGGCCGATGCGATGAAGCGCTCGACCAGCCGCGCCTGGTCCTCCGGCCGGATCTCGGCGGGCAGGCGCGCGAGCGCCGCCGCCACGGCCGCGTCGACGAGCTCGGCCTTGAGCCTGAGGCCGGCCTCGGCCAGCTCGTGGCCGGCCGCCTCCTGCGCGCGCGCGAGCAGCAGGTCGCCCTCGCGGCGGGCCGCCTCGATCGCCTCCTTCCGGCGCCGCTCGCCTTCGGCGATGATCCGCGCCTTCGCCGCGGCGAGCCGCGCCCGGCTGTCGGCGGCGGCCTTCCCGGCTTCGGCGAGCTCCCGTTCCACCCGCGCCTGGGCCGCTTCGGCCTGATGGATGGCCGCGGCCGTCCTGCGGCCCTCCTCCTCCAGGAATTTCCGCAGCGGCGCCCGGCCGTACTTCACGATGAAGAAGGCGAGGATCGCGAAGTTCACCCAGAGCATGACGAGGTCGTAGACAGCGCGCCAGCCGCCCTCGCCTTCGGCGGCGGCGGCGCCGGCGGCGGTGAGGAGCACGGCCGCCAGCGCGCGGCGGGCCGCGGTCCAGGTCTTGAAAAGCGCTGCGGTGCTCACCGGTTCAGCCTCCGCCCGAGAAGGGATTCCAGGATCGCGGCGACCAGGGGCTCGGTTTCGCGGCGCAGCTCCTCCCGGAGCGCTGCGATCCGCGCGCGGATCTCGGCCGCGGCGGCCTCCTGGCGGGCCCGGACCTCGTCCTGCACCGCGTGCAGGATGGCTTGAGCCTCCCGCTTGCCGGCCGCCTCGAGCGCCTCGGATTCCCGGAAGGCCTCGCGCTTGATCGCGGCCTCCTCCTGCCGGAGGGCGGCGGTCATGGCGGCGAGCTCCTGCTGCCGGGTCTTGAGCGCCTGCTCGAGCCGGTGGAGGTGATCGCTTCTCTCCGCCATGGTCCGGCTAAGCGGCCGGAACATGATCCGCGCGATCACCCACAGGAAGATGAGGAAGGAGCCCATCTGGACGAGCATGGTCGCGTTGATGCTCACCAGCTCCGTCGTGCTGACGATTTCCATGCCGGGCGCTCCTTCGCGGGCTAGACGACGAACAGCAGCAGCAGCGCGATGACCAGCGAGTAGATCCCGGTGGATTCCGCCACGGCCTGCCCGACCAGCATCGTGCGCGTGATGAGCCCCGCCTCCCGCGGGTTGTGGCCGATCGCCTCGCAGGCCTTGGCGGCGGTGATGCCCTCGCCGACCCCGGGCCCGATGGCGCCGAAGCCCATTGCGATTCCCGCCCCCAGGAAGGCGGCGGCCTTGATCAGGTCTGCTCCTTCGATTGCCATGGAAACCTCCGCATGCCAGATCGTGTCAGGTGCCAGGTTTTTAAGTCAGGGAATAGACACGCCTCATTTTCAGACGACGAAGATGAGCACCAGGGCGACGACGAGCGCGTAGATCCCGGTGGATTCCGCCACGGCCGCGCCGATCAGCATCGTGCGGACGAGGTCCCCGGCGAGCGGCGGGTTGCGCGGGATCCAGGCGACGGCGCTCCTGGCGGCGAGGGCGACCCCGATCCCCGGGCCGATGGCGCCCACCCCGACGCAGACCCCGGCCGCGAGCAGCCCGGCGGCCGGGGCGATGGCCGACGTTTCGGGGAAGTATCTGAAAATCAGAATGAAGCTCACCAGCAGCCCGTAGATCGAGGTGGTCTGGGCGATGGCCTGGCCGAGCAGCATGGTGTTGGTCGCCGCCCGCGCCTGCTCCGGGTTGCGCGCGGCGCCCTCGCAGCCGGCCTGGGCGACGATCCCGCTGCCCAGCCCGGGGCCGATGGCGGCGAGCCCCGTCGCGAGCCCCGCCCCCAGGATCGCGGCCCAGGTGGGCGAGACGGCGTGGCCCGAGAAGTTCGAGAAAAGCAGGAGGAAGGCGATCACCAGGGCGAAGGTCGAGGGGGTCTGGCAGACGGCCGAGCCGATGATCATGCTCGTGTTCAGCCGGCCGGCCATCGCCGGCTGCCGGGCGATCCCGGTGCAGGCCGCCGCCGCCGGGAAGCCCGCGCCGATCCCCGAGCCGAGCGCCCCGAACCCCATGCACAGCCCGGCCGCGAGCACGACGCAGACCGACATCGCCGAGCTCGCCTCGTGCGGGGAGAAGAGCAGCACGAGGGCGATCACCAGCGTGAAGATCGAGGAGGACTCGCTGATCGCCTGCCCGACCAGCATGGTCTTGAAGATCTCCCCGGCCCGCTCGGGGTGGCGGCCGGTGGCGAGGGTCGCCTGCGCGGCGGTGTAGCCTTCGCCCACGGCGGCGCCGATCGCGCCGATCCCGATGCAGATCCCGGCGGCGGCGTAGGCGGCCAAGGTGACGGCGGCGTGGATGTCGATCGTCATCTATTGCACCTGGACCGAGATGTAGACGAGCGTCAGCATGGTGAAGACGAAGGCCTGGACCGTCCCGACGAACAGCCCGAAGAAGGCGAGCAGGAAGGGCGGCAGGAGCACGTTGTAGCAGAGGTAGGACACCACCAGGATGATGATCGAGCCCCCCATGATGTTGCCGAAGAGGCGGAAGGAGATCGAGACCACCTTGGCGATCTCGCCGATCAGGTTGAGCGGCAACATGAAGAACATGGGGTCGATGTAGGCCTTGGCGTACTCCTTGAGCCCCTTGGCGCGGATCCCGGCGTAGTGGGCGATGAAAAACCCCATGACGCCCAGGCTAAGCGGCGTGTTCAGGTCCTTGGTGGGCTCGTGCAGGTGGGGGATGACCCCCAGCCAGTTGGAGACGACCAGGAACATGAACAGCGCGCAGATGAGCGGCGCGTAGGTGCGGGCGAGCCGCCTGCCCAGGGCGTCCTCGGCGAGCCCGTAGAAGATCGCGATGATGAGCTCGCCCAGGCTCTGCAGCTTTCCGGGCACCGCCTGCGGGGCGCGCGCCGCAAGCCCCCCGAAGACGAGCAGCACCGCGATCGCGATCCAGGTCATCAGGACCGTGTCGAGGTTGACGGCGAGCCGGAACCCGCCCAAGGGGATGATCAGCTGCGTGATTTTTCCGAGCTCTTCCATGGCGCTATCCCGGGGGTCAGGCGGCGGTGCCCCGCGGCGCGAGCAGGGCGCGCAGCAGGTTTTCGCCGAGGATCACCGCCTGGACGGCAAACAGGCCGGCCGCGGCCGCCGCCGGATGAAACAGGTCGTATTTGAGCGCGAGGACGAGCGGCACGGCCAAAACGCCCAGGCGCAACAGCAGCCCGGCGAGCGCGTGCCGCGCGGCCGCGCGCCGCGTTTTTCCGATCCGCCGCGGAAGGGATGCGGCGATGAGGATGAAGTTCAGGACGCTCGCGAGCGCACCGGCGATCAGCCCCTTGCCGGCGGGGGCGAAGCCGGCCAGGATCAGGGCGGCGCCGGCCGCGATGGCCGCGATCAGCGCGCGCGCGCAGTAGGTCTGGGCTGCCTCCCGGTGAGCCGCCATCAGCGATCGTTCCTTTCGGCGCCCTCCCCGGGAGCCTTCCGGATGACGTCCATGATCTGGCGATAGACCGTCACGCCGCCGCCGACCACCCCCAGCACCGTGAAGACGGCCGTGAAAACGCCGCCCGTCCGGAGCCAGCGGTCGATGTAATAGCCGACAAAGAAGCAGAAGGCGATGCATCCGGCCATGGTGAGGCCGACCTGCATCAGGATCGCCAGGTTTTCGATCCAGGCCTTGTTTTTCTTGTAGTCGATGACCATGGGCCCGCCCGGCGCCCGGCCGATTCCGACCGGAAGGATCTTAATTATTCGTTCCGGTTGGCCGTGTCAACCCGAAGATGGGGCCGAGGATCGAAAAACGGCCTTAAGACCGCATCAGCTCGATGATCAATCGATAGGCCGTTTCGATGTCGATCCGGCTCATGTTGAGCACCAGGTGGTAGAGCGCCGGGTTGTCGTAGTCCTGCTTGCCGAGCCGGTGGTAGAGCGCGAGCCGGCGCTTGTCCTCGTGGGCGATGCGGCGGAAGGCCTGGTCGCGGCTCAGCCGCTCGCGCCGGGCGACGCGCTGGATGCGGTTTTCGATGTCGTCGATCAGCAGGATGTGGAAGGCCTCGGGGTGGTTCTTGAGGATGTACTGGCTCCCGCGGCCCATGATGACGGCATTGCCCTCGTCGGCGATCTGCACCACGGTGAGGACGAGGTAGTCGAGGTAGAGCTTCTCGTCGATGTAGCCCGAGTCGTCCTTGAGGATCTTGTCGACGATTCCCTTGGAGGAGACGATGCGGGTCATGAAGCGCGACAGCCGGGTGCCGGCCTCCTTCTCGATCGAGAGGACGAAGTCGGTGGAGACCTGGGCCTTTTCGGCGACCTGCTGGAGGATCTCCCGCTCGGCGAAGGTGTAGCCCAAGCGTTCGGAGAGCAATCGGCCGAGCGCGTTCGCACCGGCGCCGAACTGTCTGGATATGGTGATGACCGCCATCCCGAATCCTTCCTTTCTGCCGCTCCCGGGGCGCGGGCCCCGGGACGGCCGGCCGCTACGCAACCGCCGGCGGGATCAAGAGGGTGGGGAAGGCCGACTTCTCGGCGATGTCGCGCGGCGTGCTCCCGATGAAGCGCTCCACCCACGCCGCCTTGGCGGAGGAGCCCAGGACGATCAGGGTCGCCTGGCACTCGCGGGCGGCGACGTCGATCTGCTCGCGCGGGTCGCCGACATAGACGTGCGAGCGCGCGGGGATCCCCTCGGCCTCGAAGCGGGCGCAGATCTCCTCGAGCTTCTCCTTGGCCGTCTTGCGCGCCTTCTGGACCTCCATGACGGTTTGGCCGGCGATCTCCCTTTCCCCGACCGCGTGCATGACCCGGATCTCCTGGGCGATCCCCTTGAGCTCCTTGAGGTATTCCACCGCCTTGAGGCTCGCCGGCGACCAGTCGGTGGCGAGCAGCGGCCGGTCGAAGGGCATCTCGATCGCGCTGGGGCCCTCCGGCACGGGCTTGTAGACGAGGACCGGGATCGACAGCCGGCGGATCAGCTCGACCACCGTCGAGCCGGAGTAGAACTGCTCGAACCCGCCCTTGTGGGAGCGCCCGATGACCACGAGGTCGGCCTCCTCCTTGCGGGCGGCCTGGACCACCTCGGCGGCGAGGCTGCCGACCTGGATGTAGACCCCGACCTCCATCCCCTCCTCGAAGAGCCGCTCGGCCCAGTCGATGAAGCGGATGTTCGCGGCCTCCTTGAGGCGGATCTGCTCCTCCTTCTGGAAGCCGACCCCGCGCTGCATCGCGACTTTCTCGCGTTCGATCACGTAGAGGAAGACCACGTGCTCGAGCCCCGCCTTTCTCAAGGAGAGCAGCGCCTTGAGCGCGTCGAAGCCGAGCGCCTCGAACTTGGTCACGAACAACATCTTTCGGATTTTCATGGCCGGCCCGCCTTCAGCCGATGGCTTTTTTGATGGTTTCGGCCAGGACCTCGGCATCCACGGGCTTTTCCAGGTAGAATTCGGGCTCGGGGACCGCGGATTCCCCGAATTCGGTCAGCGCCTGCTGGGAGCGCAGGAAGGTCTTCTTGGCGATGCCCGAGAGGATCATCACCCGGATGTGCTTGAGCGCCGGGTTGGTTTTCAGCTCGCGGTAGAGCCGGATCCCGCTCTGCCGCGGCATGAGGACGTCGAGGATCACGAGGTCCGGCTTTTCGGACTTGATCATCTGCAGCCCCTCCTCGCCGTTGGACGCCTCGAGCGGGGTGTAGCCGTTTTCCTCCAGCACGGTGGTCGTGAAAAGCCGGACGTCCGGGTCGTCATCGACGCTGAGAACTGTCTTTCCCATTTCAGGACCTCCTTGAGGGGTGATGTCGAAGTCCGGAAGCCTATGGCCTCCCCCCTATAGTATAATGAAACAACTGTAAAGTCATGGAGCGGGGGCCGGCGGCCGGAAGGGCAGCCGCACGGTGAGCGTCGTCCCCCGGCCGGGTTCGGTGTCCACCTCGATCCGGCCCCCGTGCTCCTCGACGAGCTTCTGGGTGACGAGCAGACCGAGCCCCGTCCCGCGGTGCCCCTTCGTGCTGTAAAAGGAGGTGAACATCTTCTCCTTCACCTCGGGGGTCATGCCGGTGCCGTTGTCGCTCACCTCGAAGCGGATCGTGCGGTTGGGCTCGAGCGCCGTGCGCACGCCGACCTGCCATTTTTTGCGGGTGTCGTCGTCGAAGAGGCAGGCGTCGACCGCGTTCGTGGCGAGGTTGAGCAGGACCGTGTGCAGCGTGTGGGGGTCCATTTGGACCTCGCCGATCGCCGGGTCGAAGTCGCAGACGAGCGCCGTCTGGGCCTGCTCGGCCTTGTCGCGGACGAGCTCGCAGACCTCGGCGGCGATCGCGTTCGGCCGGCAGTTCTCGAACTGGGGCTGCCGCTCCTTGGAGTAGGAGAGCAGGTCCATGACGAGGTTCGACGTGCGCTCGATGTTGCGCTTGACCATGTCCCAGCCCTTGAAGATCTTCTGGCTGTCCTTCTTGGCGATGCCGACGTCGACGAGGTAGCTGCCGCCCTTCAGCCCGTGCAGGATGTTCTTGATCCCGTGGGCGAGGCCGGCCACCGTCTGGCCGATGGCGGCGAGCCGCTCGGAGTGCACCAGCTCGCGCTCCAGGCGCTTGATCTCGCGCAGGTCCTGGAAGAAGGCGACGGCGCCGACCTTGCGGCCCCCCTCGAACAGGAGGCTGCCGGAGAAGCGCACCGGAATGACCTCCCCGCCCGCGGAGACGATCTCGGCCTCGCGCCAGGGGAACTCCCGGAAGGCGCGCTCGGCCTGCATGGCGCGCTCGAAAAGGCCGGCGAGATCCTGGGGGAAGAGCTCGGCGATGCGCGCGGACTGGAGGACCTCCTCCTGGAAGCGGCCGAAGATGCGCTCCGCGCCCGGGTTGAAGACGACGATCCGCAGCTGCTCGTCGGTGGCGACGATCCCGTCGTTCGAGCTGCGCACGAGCTTGCCGAGGAAGTTCGACTGCCGCCGGAGCTCCGCGGTGGCCGCCGCGATCTTCTCCTCCAGGCCGTGGGTGTAGTCCCGCAGGCGGTCGCGGATTTCGATTTTTTCGACGGCGCGCCGGATGGCGATGGCGAGCGCCTCGTCCTTGACCGGCTTGTTGATGAAGTCCGAGGCGCCGAAGTGCAGGGCCTCGACGGCGCTGTCGACGTCCCCGTGGCCCGTGATGATGATCACCTCGGTGTTGGCATCCTGGGCCTTGATGGTCCGCAGCACCTCGATCCCGTCGACCCCCGGCATGCGGATGTCGGTGATCACGATCGGGCAGGGCTGGCGGCTGAAGGCGGCGAGCCCCTCCGCCCCCCCGCCGGCGGTCGCGACCTCGTAGCCGTCGGCGCGCAGCGAGCGCGCGAGCACGCGCAGGATGTCCGGCTCGTCGTCGATCAGCAGGATCCGCCTCACGGCGCGGCCTCCTTTTCGGCCGCGGCCGGGAAGGTCAGCGTGAAGGTCGTGCCCCGGCCCGGCTCGGAGGCGACGGCGATCGTGCCCTCGTAGTCCTTGACGATCCCGTAGCTGATGCTCGTGCCGAGTCCGGTCCCCTTCCCGGTCTTCTTGGTGGTGAAAAACGGCTCGAAGAGCTTCTGGCGCACCGACTCCGGCATGCCGACGCCGGTGTCGGAAACCTCCGCCGCGACCCGGCCCTCGACGGCGTAGGTGCGGATGGTGAGCCGCTTGGTCGGGTCGGTGATCTCGGGGCGCTCGCTTTTCTCGTCCATGGCGTCGATCGCGTTGCTCACCAGGTTGACGAAGACCTGCTCGAGGCGGTTGTGGTCCGCGAGGACCGGGGGCAGATGCGGGTCGAGCTCGAGGCGCACCTCGACCTGGTGCACCTTGAGCTGGTTGCCCAGGATCTTGAAGACGTCGCGGATCGGCGCGTTCAAGTCGACGCGGGTGCGGACGAGCTCCGACTGGCGCGAGAAGTCGCGCACGTGCTTGATGACGAGGGCCGCGCGCGCCACGTTGGCGATGATGTCCTCGGCCACCTCCTTGAGCTCGGCGGGCTCCGGGGCCGACCCCTTGCGGAGCAGCTTCAGGATGTAATCGGCCGAAACCTGGATCACGTTCAGGGGCTGGTTGATCTCGTGCGCCATGCCGGCCGCCATCACGCCGAGCGTCGTGAGCTTGCCGGCCTGGATGAGCTGGGCCTCCTTCTGGATGCTTTCGGTGATGTCGGTGGTCGTGGCGATCAGAACGTCCTGGCCGCCGTACTCCGCGCGGCTCACGTTGATGTTCACGAAGAAGGGCCGGCGCCCCCGCTTGTAATGCTTCTTCTTGGGAAAGAGCAGCGCCTCGCCCTTGGAAAGCCGCGCCATGCCGGCCTGGATCTCGGGGTCCTCCGCCGCGCCCAGGGCGGTGAAGGGCTGCCCCACGAGCTCGGACTTGTCGTACCCGTAGGTGCTCTGGGCGGTCTGGTTCGTGTCGATGATCGTCAGGCTCTCGGGGGCGACGATGAAGATGGGGTTGGGGTCGCTGTCGAACAGCGAGCGGTACTTCTCCTCGGACTTGACGAAGCGCTCATGCAGCATGGCGTTTTCGATGGCCACCGCGATGCGGCTGCCGATCAGCCCGAGGATGTTGCGCAGGTCCGCGGAGATCGCGATCGGCTGCCGGCTGCCGATGCGGATGACGCCGAAGGTCTCCTTCTCCTTGGAGCTCATGGGGATGTAGGCGATCGACTGCAGCGGCTCCGGCTCCGCGAGGCGCAGCTCGTCCACGCACCCTTCCGGCAGCTCCTCCAGGGTGAGCAGCCGTTGGACGCTGCCGACGTGCCGGATGGCGCTGTCGGCCCCGGCGACGAGCCGGCGGCGGCCGGCCGGCGCGGAGGCCCCGTAGGCGAAGCGCGCGGTGTAGCGCCCCGCCTCGTCGAGCAGGTAGATGCAGATCGCGTCGGCGGGGAAAAGGTGCCGCAGCTCGGCGAGCGCGGCGTGGATGCGCTCGTCGAGATCGGCCGGGGCGTTGAGCGCGGCGTAGATGGAGCACATCGTGCCGAGCTCGATCGTGTGGCGCTCGCGCTCCTGCTCGGCGCGCTTGTCTTCGGTCTTGTCCCAGAGGGTTTCGATCGCCCCGACGATCTCCCCCTCGGGCGACTTCAGGGGGGCGGCCGTGAACCAGCACCAGCGGCCGTTCGGCCCGAGGCGCGGGAAGAACCCCTCGGCCTCGTAGGCGCCCTCGATGAGGGTCGAGCGGCGCCACGTGGCGCCGTAGAGCCGCTCGATCTCCGCCTCGTCGCTCTGGTCGAGGATGACGTCGGCCATCGCGGGCCGTTCGCTCTCGTAGAAGGGCATCCACTGGCGGCGGGTGCCGATCATGAAGCGGGCGCTGAAGCCGGTCAGGTTTTCGAGCGCCCGGTTCCAATGGGTGACGACGTGATCCCGGTTGATCACGAAGGTCGGGATGGTGCTGCCCTCGATGATCTGGTGCAGCGTGCGCTCCTTCTCGACGAGCTCGCGCTCGATCTCGCGCGCGCGCTGGTTGCGGCGGTCGATGATCGCCGTCAGGCGCTCCATCACCTTGCGCACCAGCGTGATCACCGCCACCGGGTTGCGCTTGACGAGCGCGAGCTCGCGGTAAGTCTCGATGCGCACCTTCTCGACCTGGAGGAAATCGCGGATCGCGCGCGCCTCGAAGTGGTCGATCAGCCGCACGCCCTCGGGCTTCGTGTCGCGGATGGTCTCGATGATGACGTGGCTGTTGGTGAGCTCGAGGATGGTCTCCAGGTTCTTGAGCTTGAAGAACTCGGTGTAGTCCGCCGTGGTGGGGATCCCCAGGCTGCGGGCGTGCCGGATCCCCTCGGCCGCCTGGTTGATGTCCGCCACCCCGAGGATGTCCGGCCGCTGGTCGGCGAAGATCTCGTCGGTCAGGAACTCCAGGAAGGCCTTGCACGCCCGCCCGCCGCCGACGATGGCGATGGTCGAGCCCAGGAACTTGCGGATCACGGCGACCTCGCCTCAGAGAAAGAAGATCCCGGTCACGATCGCGAAGCTCGGGATCAGGTAGACCAGCGAGTACTTGAGAATGTAGCCGAAGAAGCTCGGCATCGGGGTCCCGGCCTCCTCGGCGATCGAGCGCACCATGAAGTTGGGGGCGTTGCCGATGTAGCTGCAGGCCCCGAAGAAGACCGAGCCGGCCGAGATGGCCGCGAGGTAGAGCGCCTTCTCGCCCATGAGCCCCACGACCGACTGCGCCTCGGGCACCCCCGGGAAGAAGCTGCCGAGGGCGGTGCTGAAGAAGGTGAGGTAGGTCGGCGCGTTGTCGAGGAAGGCCGAGAGCAGCCCCGCGGCCCAGAAGTAGTGGGCCGGCTGCGTGACCGCGTTGATCAGGACCGCCGCGGCCCCGTTTGGGCCCGCCTTCAGGATCAGCAGGCAGGGCAGCATGGTGATGAAGATGCCGATGAAAAGCAGCGCCACCTCGACGATCGGCGCCCAGGTGAAGGCGTTGTCCTCGCGCACCTGGACCTTGGTGGTCGCGAGCGACACGGCGCCGATCAGAACGAGCAGCCCGTCGCGCACCCAGTCCTGGACCGCGCGGTGGACCCCGAGCGTGCTCACCTCGCCCCAGCTCACCGTGCCGCTCATCAGGACGCTGCCGACGATCCCGGCGAGCAGCAGGAAGTTGTGGGTCCCCTCGAGCTTGAGCGGCTCCTTCTCGCCTTTCGGCGCCTTCCGGTGGGCGCCCTCCTTCCGGTAGTGGTAGGTGTCGAGCAGGAAGTAGGCCGCGAGCAGGATCGCGCTCACGGTCAGCATCTCGGGCAGGACCTTCATCGTCCAGAAGAACTCCACGCCGTGCAGGAAGCCGAGGAAAAGCGGGGGGTCCCCGAGGGGGGTGAGCGCGCCGCCGACGTTGGCGACGAGAAAGATGAAGAAGACCACCATGAAGGCGCGGTTCTTGCGATGGCGGTTCGCCCGCAGGAAGGGCCGGATGAGGAGCATCGCGGCCCCGGTCGTGCCCATCCAGGAGGCGAGCGCCGCGCCGATGACGAGCATGACGCTGTTGGCGAGCGGCGTCCCCCGCAGGGTCCCGCGCAGCAGGATCCCGCCGGAGACCGTGTAGAGCGACCAGAGCAGGATGATGAACGGGACGTAGTCCGCGAGGATGATGTGCAGGATCTCGTGCAGGGCCGCCCCCCGGAAGGCGATGAGGAAGGGGACGCCCAGGCAGGCCGCCCAGAAGCCCGACACCTTCCCGAAGTGGTGGTGCCAGAAGCGGGGCGCCGCGAGCGGCATCAGGGCGATCGAAAGCAGCATGCCGGCGAAGGGGATCCCGCTCCAAAGCGGCAGGCGCTCCCCGAGGGCCTCTCCGGCGGCGCCGTGTCCGGCGCCCGCCGCGGCGGCCGGCGCTCCGGCCGCCTGGCCCGTCACCGGGGATACGATCCAACACGCGAGGAGGCTGGCCAAAACGAGCAGGGCGGCGGCATGGCGGGGGCTCTTCATGGAATCGGCACCTCAACCTGTAGGGATGGCGGACGAAGTTCCGTTTCGAGCGCGGGCGGCATGGCCGTCCGGGTGCGCGCTGCGCGGCCCATCCGGACATTGGTCGGTCTCTATAGCAGATGCCCTCTGGCAGATAAAGCGTTTTTTCCTACTCCCCGGCGGGGATATCCCGGCTTGCCGGCGTTGACCGACGGGCGGCGGCGGATCTATAGTTGGTTGGACAAAAATCAGGCGATCGGGAGGCGGGGGATGTGCAGACACTTGGTGGCGGCGGTCGTTTGGGCGGCGCTTGTCGCCACCGCCTTGGCCGGGGCGGCACCGGCGCCGCCGCCGGAGGGCGGGCGGCTGCCGGAGTTCCGGCTGCCGGCGCCCAAGGAGCCGGCCGACCGGGACTACCTGGGGCTTGCCCCCGGCGCGGAGTTCCGGCCGGCGGAGATCCGGGCCGAGGTGCTGCTGATCGAGATATTCAGCATGTACTGCCCGTACTGCCAAAAAGAGGCCCCGGCCGTCAACGAGCTCTTCCGGATGATCGAACGCGACCCCGCGCTCACGGGTCGGGTGAAGCTGATCGGCATCGGCGCGGGGAATACGGCCTTCGAGGTCGACTTCTTCCGGTCGACCTACCAGGTCCCCTTTCCGCTCTTCGCCGACCCCGACTTCACGATCCACAAGCGGTTGGGCGAGGTGCGCACCCCCTATTTCATCGGCGCGCGCCTCGCCGCGGGGGCGGCGCCCGTGGTCTTCCACTCCCGGCTCGGCGGGGCGAAGGACGCCGCCGAGCTCTTCCGCCGCATGCTGCGGAACTCGGGGCTCGGCGCGCCTCCCGCCGACGGCCGCCTCCCGCGGCCGGCCGCC
>CAZNKG010000008.1:110374-160476 GCA_964573635.1 uncultured Desulfatibacillum sp.
GCCGCCGCCGGCAGCGGATGGCCGCGCCCGCCGGGGTGGTCGGACGGAGGGCGCGCCCCATGGTGAGGCTCCCCCGGGCCCTGAAGGCGGCCGCGGCGGCCGCCTGGCTGGCGGCGGCCCCGGCGGGCCTCCCCGCGGCCGGGGAGGTGCCCGCGGAGATGATCTACGACCCCGGGAGGCTCAAGCCGATCGACAGCCGCCTCAAGGTGCGGGCCGGAAGCCCCGCTCCGGATTTCGCGCTTCCGTCCCTCTCCGGCGGGAGGATCGCGCTGCGCGACTACCGCGGCCGGAAGAACGTGGTCGTCTCCTTCGTGCCGGCGGCCTTCACGCCGGTCTGCTCCGGGGAGTGGGCGGGATACAACCTGGCGCGCCGGCTCTTCGAGGAGCGCGACGCGGTGCTGCTCGGGGTGAGCGTCGACAACCTCCCCGCCCTGCACGCCTGGACGCGCCAGATGGGCGCGCTCTGGTTCCCGGTGCTGTCGGACTTCTTCCCGCACGGGGCGGCCGCGGCGCGGTTCGGCCTGCTGCGCGCGGACGGGACCGCCGAGCGGGCGCTCGTCTTCATCGACAAGCGGGGCATCGTCCGCGAGGTCCTGGTGTCGGACATCAACCGCCGCCCCGGTCTCGAAGCGGTGGCCGCGGCGCTCCAAAAGCTCCCCCTCCGGTGAGCGCCGCCGGCGCCGGAGGCGCCGCGGCGGCAACGCCGTCAGCGGTGCCGCTTGGTGAAAGGGAAGATGTCCGTGTAGCCCAGGATGTCGGTGATCAAGAGCACGAGGAAGACGATCAGGACCGCGCCGACGATGATGGCGACGGTGTTCCCGCCCGCCGGCAGCGTCTCGGCCGCCTCGGCCAGCCTGAGCGCCTCGGCGTCGGAGAGCGTCTCGGCGCGCTGCCGCGCCGCCTGCGGGTCGATCCCCTGGCGCGCGAGCGCCGCGGCGATCTCCTCGCGGGCCATCAGGCGGCGCACCGTCTCGCGCGCCTCGGCGACGCGGGCGGGGTCGGCCACGCTTTCGGTCTCCACCAGGGCGGCGGTCGCCAGGGTGTGGGGGCCGGAGATGAGGAAGGTGTAAACGGCGAGGATCAGGCCGATCGGCCGCGCGAAGCGGCGGATGCAGTGCATGCTCATGGCGCTCCTTTCTTGCATGGCGTTGATGTGCAGGTCCGCATTGGCGTTGGTCGAGAATTAGCCAAAAATCGCCCCGGAATCAAGTCGCCGCCGCCGCGGGTCCGTAGAGCCGGCCGAGGAAATAGCGCATCTGCAAAAACCACCAGGGCCAGTCGTGGTGGACATCGTGCCCCCAGAAGTCGACCCAGGCGGGGATCGCCTTCGCGCGGAAGACGCCGGCGAGCGCGGCGGTGTCCTCGACGGCCTCCCGCTCCCAGGCCCCTTGGCCGACGCAGACGATGATCCGGCCCCGGCGGATGCGTTCGAGGTACCAGGGGTCCTCCAGCCCGGGAAGATAGGCGAGCGGCGAATTGAAGTAGACCGCCGCGAGGTCGCCGGCGGAAAGCCCGAACTCGGGGCGGTCGAGGCGGTAGAGGCCCGAGAGGGCGATCGTGCCCGCGACGAGGTCCGGGTGCTTCAGAAAGAAGTTGACGGCGTGGTAGGCGCCCATGCTGCAGCCGGCGGCCATGACGCGGCCCTCGGGCGCGCGGCAGTGCTCCCGGACGAAGGGGACCACCTCGCCGGCGACGTAGCCGTCGTAGGCCTCGTGGCGCGCGTTGCGCGCGGCCGGCGGCGCCGCGAAATCGTACCAGGATTCGGCGTCGACGCTGTCGATGCAGAAGAGCTTGATTTTCCCCGCGTCGATGAAGTCCGCGATCGCCGCGACCATGCCCATCCCCTCGAAATCGACATAGCGCCCCCGGGAGCAGGGGAAGACGATGAACGGCTCGCCGAAGTGCCCGTAGATCTTGAGGGCCATGTCGCGGCCGAGCCGCGGGCTCGACCAGTGATGGTGCTCGACGTGCATGGGTCGTCCGTCTCCGGCGGGAAGCGCCCCGTTTAGTCGGCGGTCGCGTGGATGAAGCGCACGTCCTCGAGAACCTCCTCCAGGCGCTCGGCGCGCAGGATGTAGCCGATGTCGCCGAGCGCGCTCGCGAAGACCCCCGGAACGCTTTCGACCTGCCGCAGCCGGGCGCCGAGGCGGCTGACGATCTCCTCGTGGCTGTGGCGATAGGGCCGGGGGAAGCGGCGGCTCGCGTAAGCGCAGTGAAAGCGGCGCTGATAGTCGAGCCGGGTGGCGCCGTGCACCACGAGCTCCGCCCAGGCGCGGTAGATGTCGATGTCGCTTCCGTAGTTGAACATGTCCGTGGTGAATCCTCCCGGGGGGCGCAGGTTGACCTCCAGGGGGACAAACTCCCCGGCGGGGGTGAGGAAAAACTCGATGTGGAAGAAACGCTCGCGCACCGCGAAGGCGGACAGGCAGCGGCGGCCGGCCGCCTCGAGCGCGGGGGGGATCTCCCGCAGCGAGTAGTAGTACAGGTGCCGCGCCTCGTTGACGGTCTCCATGATGCCCTGGCTGAAGACATGGGCCGTCAGGAAGACCGGCTGCCCCGAGCCGTCCGCCAGCCCGTCGAAGGAGTGGATCACGCCGGTGACGAACTCCTCCATCAGGTAGTCGACCGGCGGCTTGTCGCGGAAGAAGGCCTCGAGCTCGGGCTCCGAGCGGATGCAGAAGGTGTCGAGCGCGCCGACCCCGGCATCGGGCTTGGCGACCACCGGGTAGCCGGTTTCGGCGATCAGCCGGCGCGCCGCCTCGAGTCCGTCCACGATCCGGCCGCGGGCGACCGGCAGGCCGGCCTCCCGGAAGCGCGCCTTCATGCGCGACTTGCGCCGGACGGTCTCGATCTCGGCCGAACGGATGCCATAGATGTTGAAGTCGTCGCGGATCCGCGCCTCGGCGGCGAGCCAGTATTCGTTGAGCGAGTCGAAGCGGTCGAGCTTGCCGTAGCGGTGGGTGAAGTACCCGCAGGCGCGCACGAGCTGGTCGTGGTCGTGCATGTCGCTCACCTGGACGTACTCGGTGAGCGACTCCCGCACCTCCGGGGCGAGCCGGTCGCCGGGCGCGTCGCCGATCCCGAGGGCATGCGCCCCGGCGCGCTTCAGGCCGGCCCAGAACCGGTGGTAGTGGGGCGGGAAGTGCGGCGAGAGGATGGCGACGTTGCGGTTCACGGCGCCCCCCCCGGCTGCCGGGCGAGGTCGGCCATCGCGAGGACGGCGGACGCCTCCGGCGCGCGGAAGATGTAGCGGACCGCTCCCATGATGTCCCAGAAGAGCCGCGGGTTGTCGCCGGTTTCGACCAGCCGGGGCCCCAGGCGGGCCACGAGCTCCTCGTGGCCGAGCGCGTGCGGGGTCGGCTTGCGGCCGACATAGCCGACGAAGTATTTCTTTTCGGCCGGCAGCTCGAGCGGCCGGCGGCGGAGCATGCGCGCCCAGGCGCGGTAGAGATCCCCGTCGATCGCGTAGTTCATCATGTCGAGGATCGCCCCGCCGGGGGGGCGGCAGTTGACCTCGATCGGGACCAGGTGCGCCCCCGTGCGGAAGAACTCGATGTGGAAGAACTTGCGGCGGATCCCGAAGCGGGCGACGATGGCGCGCCCGGCCGCCGCGAGCGGTTCGGGGACCGTCCGGTCGGCGTAAAAGAAGGTGTCCTTCCCCTGCGGGTAGTCGATCAGCCCGTCCCCGTAGTTGAGCGTGCTTTCGAAGACGACCGCCCCGTCCCAATCGGTGAGCCCGTCGTAGGTGACGATCGGGGCGTCGATGAACTCCTCGAGCAGGTGGTCTTCGTCCAGGCGGCCCGCGGCCGCCTCGAGCTGCTCGGGGCGATCCACGCGGCGGACCCCGGCCGCCCCGACCCCTTCGTTCGGCTTGAGGATGAGCGGGTAGCCGATCGCCTCGGCCAGCCGCCGGGCCTCTTCGAGGCCGGCGACCACCGCCCCGCGGGCGACGGGCAGTCCGAGCTCCTGGAAGAGGCGCTTCATGACGGACTTCTTCTTGAACGGCTCGATCTCGCGGATGCCGATGCCCGGGACCCCGAGGCGGTCGTTCAGAAAGGCCTCCAGCCGCAGCCACTGCTCGTTGTGGGATTCGATGACGTCGAAGGGCCCCTCGAACCCCTGCGCGTGCTTGATCTCCAGGATCTCCGCCACCGCCGGCTCGACGCGGCGGAAGTTCGCGAGCTCCGCGCGGGCGTACCAGCGGATGCACGCCCGCAGATCGGCCGGCAGGCTGTAGAAGTCGGCTTCGCCCACGGCCCAGACCCGCAGCCCCTCGGCGTGCAGCTGCCGGATGAAGTGGAAATAGTTCGGCGGGAACTCCGGGGAGAGGTAGAGGACGTCCATTCAGGCGAGCTCGTCGAAGCGGCAGGTGAGCGACACCCCCTCGCCGTCGAAGCTGCTCTTGACCTGGTAGGGGAGGGTCTTGAACAGCCGGATCATGGCCTGGTTGCTGGGAGTCGTGTAGGCGATCAGGCCCGAGAGGCCGCGATCGCGGGCGAAGTCGCCGAGCTTCCGGAGGATCCGCCGCGCGATGCCCTTGTTCTGGTAGCTTTTGTGGACCGAGAAGGCGACCTCCGCCATGTTGGTCCGCTCGATCGCCATGCACTCGCCGACCGCAACCACCCGGCCGAACCCGAATTCGCCCACCACCGCCACGAGCGTGAGGTCCCGGGCGTAGTCGATCTGGGAGCGGGATTCGATCTCCTGGCGCGGGAAGGTCGTCTTCTCGTGCATGAAGCGCGAGAAGACGTCGCTCTTGTCCAGGCCGTAATAGTGCTCCTGGATGCGGCGCTCGTCGACGGGCTTGGCCGGCCGGATGGTGACCTCCTCGCCGTCGACCTCCATTTTTTCCTCGAGGCCGACCGGGTAGACCCCGTGCACGGCCTCCCCGAGGCTGCGCTCCGCTCCGATCAGCCCCCGGCGCTTGGCGGCGTCGAAGAGCGACTCGCGGAAATTCGGGTGGGCGACGCTGATCATCGCGACCACCCGCTCCTGCAGGCTTTTGCCGAAGAGGTTGACCGCCCCGTACTCGGTGACGACGTAGTGCACGTCGGCCCGCGGCACCCCCACGTTGGTGTCGTTCAACGCCGGCACGATGTTGCTCGTGCGGCCCTCGTCGGGGGAGGAGAGCACCATGAGGATCGATTTCCCCCCGGTCGAGCGCCGGGCCCCGCGCACGAAGTCGACGATGCCCGAGACCCCCGCGAAGTAGGTCGCCGGGGAGGCCTCGACCTCCACCTGGCCGGTCAGGTCCATCCGGCGCGCGACGTTCATCGAGACCATGCGGTGGTGGCGCGCGATGACGAAGGGGTCGTTCACGTAGTCGGAGGGGCGGAAGTCCACCGCCGGGTTGTTGTCCAGGAATTCGTAGAGGTTGCGGCTTCCGATGGCGGCCGAGGCGACGAGCTTGCCGTCGTTCAGCCCCTTGCAGCGGTTGGTGATCACCCCCTGGGAGAAGAGGTGCATGATGTCATCGGTCAGGTATTGGGAGTGGACGCCCAGGTCGTTTTTCTCCGCCAGGCTCTGGATGGTCGCCTGCGACAGGGCGTCCAGCCCGATCTGCAGCGTCGAGCCGTCGTCGATCAGGCGGGCCATGAGCTGGCCGATGCGCACGGCGGTCGGCGGGGAGGGCCGGGGGCCGACGGCGAGCAGGTCCTCCTCGTGTTCCACGACGAGGTGCACGTCGTTCGCGTGGATGAAGCTCTGGCCGAGGACGCGCGGCATCCGCGGGTTGACTTGGGCGATCACGAGGTCGGCCGACATGGCCGCAGCGAGGCTCACGTCGACGGAGATCCCGAGGCTCATCCAGCCGAAGTCGTCCGGCGGCGAGACCTGGACGAGCGCCACGTCGATCGGCAGCTTCCGGGAGAGGAAGAGGTTGGGGACGTCGGAGATGTTCATCGGCGTGATGAAGCGCATGTGCCGGGCGATGGTGTCGGCGTTGGCCGAGCCGAGATAAATGGTGCGCACACTGAGCGTCTGGTCCCCGCTCTGGTCGGCGAGGGCCGCCAGCGGCGCGGTCTCCTCGCTCATCAGGCGCACGATTTCCAGCCCGCTCAAGCGCGGGGCGGCGGCGGCGAGGGCGCGCACGAGCTCCTGCGGCTGGCCGCAGGCCGAGCCGATGAAGACCCGCTGGCCGGGCCGGATGGCGCGCAGGGCCTCGGCGGCGCTGCGCCGTTTCTGCAGGTAGGCGTCCGCCCAAAAGGTCGTTTTCGGCATCATCCCATGCGTCGGGTGGTTCATGGTTGCGGGGGCCGGGGGCGCGGCCGGAAAAATCAGAATACCCGCAACGGAAGGTGCTTGTCAAACCGGGGGCGCGCGGGCGAAGGGCGCGCGGGCCGCCGCCGCGGCATGCCGAACCCGGCGGGACGGCTCCTCTTTTGGTTGTGGCGGCGCCCGTTTTGAAGTACAATCAGCTTATGGAATCACGCGCCGAGCGGGCCTCTGCCGGCCCGGAGAAAAGGCGGCTCGCCGGGTCGGCGGCGCTCGCCGCCGCCTGCCTGCTCGCGTCGATCGGCCAGCTCGCCCTGGCCGCGGCGCAGCCCCGCCAGGCGGCGCGCGCCCCCAAGCCGCCGCCGGCGGCGGCCGCCGCGGCGCCGATCCCGGCCGAGACCCGGGCGCCCTACGAAGCCTACGCCGTGGCCGACGCCGCCGACGGCCGGGTGCGGGAGGGGCTGAACATCCACCGGGTGTGGCCCCAGGCGAGCCTGACCAAGCTCATGCTCGCCTGCGTCGTCATGGACCGGATCGAGGCCGGCCTCCTCCGGCTGGGCGACCGCGTCCGCATCGGCAAGGCCGCGGAGCAGATGGGCGGCAGCCAGGTCTTCCTCAAGGCCGGCGAGGTCTTCACGCTCGAGGAGCTGATGCAGGCCGCGATGATCGAGTCGGCGAACGACGCGGCCTACGCCGTGGCCGAGCATGCGGCCGGCAGCGCCGGCGGGTTCGTGGCCCTCATGAACGCGAAGGCACAGGCGCTCGGCATGGCCGACACGCGGTATTTCAGCGTCCACGGCCTGCCGCCGTCAAACGGCGACGGCCTGAACGTCACGACCTGCAGCGATCTGGTGCGCCTGGCGCGCGAAGCGCTCCGGCATCGCGCGCTGCTCCGCTGGACCGCTACCGAGCAGACGACCTTCCGCCGCGGGGCGCTCGTGCTCACCAACAAGAACAAGCTCGTCGGCCGGCTGCCCGAGGTGGACGGCCTGAAGACCGGGTTCACGCGCCAGTCCGGCTTCAACATCGTGGCGACCGGCCGCCGCGCCGACCGCCGCCTGATCGTGGTGGTCCTGGGAAGCCCCGAGGGGCGCATCCGCGACGCCTTCGCCGCGGAAAAGCTCCGCGAGCATCTCGCCGATTGAGCGGCGCGGCCGGGGGGCTGTCAAGGCGCCCCCGCCCGCGTGACCGCCTCCAGGAGCGCATCGGCCGTATAGAAATCCCCCCGGAACACGACGGCGCGCTGGGGCGAATAGACGAGGACGAGCGGGATCGTCAGGCTGCCGGCCTCGCGCAGCTTCGCCTTCGCCTCGGGGCGGCTGCCGGTCAGGTCGGCCTTGACGGGCACCGCCCCCCCCCGGGAAAAGAGATCGACCAGGCGGGGGTCCTTCCACACGCTCTGCTCCAGGGCCTTGCAGTTCAGGCACCAATCCGCGGTGAAGGCGAGCACCACCGGCGCGCCCCGGGAAAAGGCCGCCTCCATCCGCTCCGGGGTGTAGGCGATCCACGGGACCGGGCCGCTGTCGGTCAAGCGGCGTCCGGCCGGCACGGCCGCCGCGAGCGCCAGGAGGGCGACGGCGGCCCACAGGACCTTGGCGGGCCGGGTGCGCGCCAGGCGCGCGCCGCGCAGCCCCGCCCAGGCGCCGGCCGCGGCGGCGAGAAGCGCGACGGGCCACCAGTAGAGCGTGCTCGGCGGGTCCGGGGCCTCGGCGGCGAGGGCGCTCGCGCCGGCGCCGATGAAATAGGCCGCCGCGGCGAGCATCAAGAGGCCCATCACCTGCTTGAGGAGCTCGCCGGAGGGGCCGGAGCGGGGCATCCAGCGCACGAGCCCCGGGGCCGCCGCGAGGATGAGGTACGGCAGGCCCATCCCCGCGCCGATGGCTGCGAAGGTCGCCAGGGCGGTCGCGGGGTCCTGGCCGACCGCCCAGGCGGCGGCCGTCCCCATGAAGGGCGCGGTGCAGGGGGTGGAGAGCAGGGCCGCGAGCACCCCGATCCCGAAGGCGCCGGGGAGCGTGTCGCCGGCGGGGTTGAAGGCGTAGACCCAGGCGGGCAGGCGCACGCTGAAGGCGCCGAACATCCCGAGCGCCATGGCGGCGATGAGCAGCCCCACGGCGAGCGGAACCGGCGGGTGCTGGAACAGCTGGTTCGTCGCGCTGAAGCCGCTCGCCAGCGAGACCGCCCCCCCCAGGGCGAGCCAGAAGGCCGCGATCCCCGCGAAGGTGGCGCCTCCCAGCGCGAGGGAGCGGCCGCGGCGGGCGGCGGCCGCCGTGATGCCGAGGATCTTGATCGGGATGAGCGGGAGCACGCAGGGGGTCAAGTTGAGCAGCAGCCCGCCGAGCGCCGCCATGGCCGTGAGCGCGAGCGAGCCGGCCGTGAGCGTGAAGCTCCAGGCGAAGAGGCGGAACTCGACCCCGGCGGCGCCGCCGGCCGGCGACCGGCCCGCGAACGCGCGGAAGAGCTCCGGGTGGCGCGCGTTCACCGCCGCGCCGCGCTCGGCGATCGGCAGCGCGGCGGCGGCGGTTTGCCGCTGCGGCATGCGGCAGACTTGGTCGCTGCAGGCCTGGTAGGCGACGGCGAGCCGCACCGCGGCCTCGACGCCGGGGGCGGCGCCGGGGTCGATCCGGACGGGGATCCAGGCCGCCGCCTGGCCGCCGAAGACCATGAGCTCGCCCGGGGCGAAGCCCGCCTTCAGCGGCTGCGCGGCGGGGTAGACGGGCTTTTCGGCGGTCAGCTCCGCGGCGGCCGCGACGAGCTCGATCCGCGTCGCGAAGGGCTGGAAGCCCGGGATCGGCTTGAGCTGGCCCGCGTCGGCGATGATGTGCCAGCCGGGGGCGATGTCGAACACGACGGCAAGCAGCGCGGCGTCCCCGGGGCGGGCGCGGTCGACGGACCAGGCCAGCCGCAGGCCGACCGGGTCCTCGGCCTCGCCGGGCGCCGGCTCTGCGGTCAAAAGCCCCGGCGGCGCGGCCGCGGCGACGGCGGCGGCGAGAAGGAGGAGGGGCCAAAGGCCGATGAGCGGAAGCCGGCAGCGCATGGCGCATCATACCACAATCCGCCCCGGCGCGCAGCGCCGGAGCGGCAATTGACAGGAGCGCGCGGATAAAATAGACTGAAATATTTGCATCCAATATCGATGGAGCGCCCATCGACGCCGGAAGGAGAATGGCCGCATGAGCAGCGAGAAGGAAAAATTCTTTTTCACCTCGGAGTCCGTCACCGAGGGCCACCCGGACAAGGTGGCCGATCAGATCTCCGATTCGATCCTGGACGCCATCATATCCGCCGACAAGCACTGCCGGGTCGCCTGCGAGACCCTCGTGACGACGGGCATGGCCTTCATCGCCGGGGAGATCACCACCAGCACCTACGTGGAGATGCCCCAGATCGTGCGCGACACCATCCGGGACATCGGCTACAACTCCTCCAAGATGGGCTTCGACTGGCAGACCTGCGCGGTCATGACCAGCATCGACCACCAGTCGCTCGACATCGCCATGGGGGTCGACAAGGGCGACGGCCTCTACAAGGAGCAGGGCGCCGGCGACCAGGGGCTCATGTTCGGCTACGCGACCGACGAGACCGCCGAGCTGATGCCGATGCCCATCCTCTTCGCCCACAAGCTCTGCCGGCGGCTCGCCGAGGTGCGCAAGAACGGGCAGCTCGATTTCCTGCGGCCCGACGGCAAGGCCCAGGTGACCCTCGAGTACGAAAACGGCTCGCCCAAGCGGGTCGACGCGATCGTGATCGCCGCCCAGCACAAGCCCGACGTCGAGTACGAAACCCTGCGCGAGGGGATCATCAATGCGGTCATCCGCAAGGTGATCCCCGCCGAGATGATGGACGGCGACACCCGCTATTACATCAACGCGACCGGCCGCTTCGTCATCGGCGGCCCGATGGGCGACTGCGGGCTGACCGGCCGCAAGATCATCGTCGACACCTACGGCGGCCAGGGCAGCCACGGCGGCGGCTGCTTTTCCGGCAAGGACCCCTCCAAGGTGGACCGCAGCGCCTCCTACATGGCGCGCCATGTCGCCAAGAACGTGGTCGCCGCGGGGCTGGCCAAGCGCTGCGAGGTGCAGATCGCCTACTGCATCGGGGTCGCCGAGCCGGTGTCGATCCTGGTCGACACCAAGGGCACCGGGCGCATTCCCAACCACCGGATCAAGGAGATCATCCGCGAGTGCTTCGACCTGCGGCCGGCGGCGATCATCGAGTACCTCGATCTGCTGCGGCCGATCTACCGCAAGACCGCCTGCTACGGCCACTTCGGCCGCAGCGAGCCGGAGTTCACCTGGGAGCGCACCAACATGGCCGCCGTGATCCGCGAAAAGGCGGGGATCTGACCCCGGTTGGGCACGCCCAGGAGAAAGGGACCGTTCCAGAATGAAATACGACGTCAAAGATCTGAAGCTGGCCCGCGAGGGCCGATTGCGCATCGAGTGGGCCGCCCAGAGCATGCCGGTCTTAAACCGCATCCGGCAGCGCTTCGACAAGGAGAAGCCGCTGAAGGGCGTGCGCCTCGCGGCCTGCCTGCACGTCACGACCGAGACCGCCGCCCTGATGGAGACGCTCAAGGCCGGGGGGGCCGCGGTGGCGCTGTGCGCCTCCAACCCCTTGAGCACCCAGGACGACACGGCCGCCGCCCTGGTCAAGTTCGACCGCATCCCGGTCTTCGCCATCAAGGGCGAGGACCACCAGACCTACTATCGGCACATCAACGCGGTGCTGGACACCCGGCCGCAGTTCACCATGGACGACGGCGCGGACCTGGTCTCGACGCTGCACTCCGAGCGCCGGGAGATGCTCGCCGGCGTGCGGGGGGGCACCGAGGAGACGACGACCGGGATCATCCGGCTGCGCAGCATGGCCGCCGACGGGGTCCTCGAGTACCCCATCATCGCCGTGAACGACGCCCGCACGAAGCATTTGTTCGACAACCGCTACGGCACGGGCCAGAGCACGATCGACGGCTTCATCCGCGCGACGAACCGCCTGATCGCGGGGACCACCTTCGTGGTCTGCGGCTACGGCTGGTGCGGCCGGGGGATCGCCATGCGCGCCCGCGGCATGGGCGCCCACGTCGTCGTGACCGAAATCGACCCGCTGCCCGCCCTCGAGGCGGTGATGGACGGCTTCAGCGTCATGCCGATCGCGGCGGCGGCCCGGATCGGGGACTTCTTCTGCACGGTGACCGGCAACATCAACGTCGTGCGGCAGGAGCACTTCCGGCTCATGAAGGACGGGGCGATCGTGGCCAACTCCGGCCACTTCAACGTGGAGCTGGATCTTCCGGGGCTCGCCGCGCTCGCGCGCTCGCGGCGCACGGTGCGGCCGTTCGTCGAGGAGTTCGTCCTGAAGAACGGGCGGCGGATCAACGTGCTGGGCGACGGCCGGCTGATCAATCTCGCGGCCGCCGAGGGGCACCCCTCGAGCGTCATGGACATGAGCTTCGCCAACCAGGCCCTCAGCCTCGAGTACATGGTCGGGCTGCGCCGGCCGCTGCCGAAGGACGTCTACCCCGTCCCGGAGGCGATCGACCGGCAGATCGCCCGCGAAAAGCTCGCGGCGATGGGGGTCGAGATCGACAAGCTGACCGCCGAGCAGAAGAAGTACCTCGCCTCCTGGGAGATGGGGACGTAAGACCGGGACGCCCCGCCGGCCCGCCGCCGGTCAGGTGCGGCCGCCGCTCCAGCGCAGCTTGGCCTTGAGGACATCGAAGTAGAAGCGGTCGGGCGGCAGGATCATGTGCAGCGGGTAGGCGCTCTTGCGGATGGTGATGAGGTCCGCGTCGGCGAGGTCGAGCCCCTTCTGGCCGTCCAGGGTGAGGACGATGTCGGCCGATCCCCGTTCCAGGCGGATCGCGATCTCGACGTCGTCGGGCACGATCAGCGGGCGGTTGGTGAGGGTGAAGGGGCAGATCGGCGTGATGATGATCCCGGGGACCTTGGGGTGGATCACCGGGCCGCCGGCGGCGAGCGAGTAGGCCGTCGAGCCGGTGGGGGTGGCCACGATCAGGCCGTCGGCGCGGAAGGTGGTCAGATAGTGGCCGTTCACGTGGGTCACCAGGTTGGCCAGCCGCGCGAGCGCTCCGCGGTTGATGACGACGTCGTTCAGCACGGTGTCGCGCGCGATCTCGCGGTCCGCGCGCGACACCGCGGCCTCCAGCCGCGTGCGCCGGGCGACCTTGAAATCCGCGTTCAGCACCCGCTCGGCCGCGGCGAAGAGTCCCTCCTCCCCGATCTCCGCCAGAAACCCGATCTCCCCGAACTTGACCCCGAGGATCGGGATCGCGCGCTTGCCGATCCAGCGCACCGCGCTGAGGAAGGTGCCGTCCCCGCCGAGGACGAAGACGCAGAAGAGCCCCTCGGGCGGCGGCTCCCCGGCGCCCTCCGCGCGCACGACCGCGATTCCGCGCGCCCTGAGCCACGCTTCGAACTCCGCGGCCTTTGCGGCCGCGTGCCGCTCCTGCTTGACGAACAGCCCGATCTGGCGCACGCCGCCTCCCCCTCTGCCGGCGCCCGGCGGGGGCGGGCGCCTGTTGCGGTTCGGTAACGCTCCTGTTTTACAGGCTCGGGGTTTCGGCGGCAAGGATTATTGCGCGGCGGGGTCGTCCGCGGGGGCTACTTGGTCCACTCCTTCCAGTCCATCCCGGTCTTCCGCTCCCAGTCGGAGACGAAGCGGGCGCTGAAGAAGGCGTTCAGCTTGCGCAGCAGGCGCTGCCAGCCCGTCGCGTAGTCGTAGGTCAGCACGTCCTCGAGGAAGGGGACGATCTCCGCGAGCTTCTCCTTGGGGAGAAACGCGTGGGCCTTGAGGTCGTAGGAGCGCTTGAGGGCCTCCGGGGTCATGGCGTGGGCGGTCAGCATGGCGACCTTCAGGCCGCGGCCGACCGCGGCCTGGAGCAGGTCGAAGCCGCGGACCCCCATGATGTCGAGCACGACCAGGTCGTAGGGTTCCGACTCGATCCGCGCGAGCGCCTCCTCGAAGGTGCGCGCCTCCTCGATCCGGCAGTCGGGGGCCTCCGCCAGGACGATCTCCTTCAGGCTCTCGAGCACGTCGGGCTCGTCGTCCACCGCGAGCAGCCGCTTGCCGTTCAGGATCGATGCGGTCATGGGCCCTTCTCCCTTCGCTTCGGCCGCCGCGCGGCCGCCGCCCCGCGGCCGGCGAGGCCGAACGTGACGAGGTCCTCGATGTTCAGCGCCAGCATCTGCAGGCTGGCGAGGATCCGCTCGCAGTTGCGTGCGAGCGCCGGGAAGTCGTCGCCCGCCGCCTTCAGGGCCTCCACGGCCCGCCGGGCCTTGCGGATCTGGGCGGCGAGCGCGGCCGGGTCGGCCGCCGCCGCGGCCTTCCGGCCGGGGCGCTTGGCCGGTTGGCGGCGCGCGGGCATGCGGGTCTCCTCGCTCATGCGGTTTTCTTCGGGCGCAGGTCCTTGAAGCGCCGGGCCTTGACGTCGTAGCGCGGCAGCGTGCCGCAGCCGCAGATCTCGATGTCGTAGCGCAGGTTCGTCTTGAGGCGCAGCTCGCCCTGCAGGCGTTCGGCGATCAGCGCGCACTCGGCCTGCGCCTCGGGCAGCACCTCGACCTTGAGCCGGATGCGCTCGCCGTCGCCCGCGGGCTCGACGAGCACCTCGTACTCGTCGGAGAGCCCCGGCATCCCCCGCACGACCTCCTCGATCGCCGAGGGGGCGAGCAGCACCCCCTTCACCTTGGTGATGTCGTCCGCCCGGCCGACGACCCCGCCGCGGATGAGCCGGTGGGTGCGGCCGCAGGGGCAGGGCGCCTCGGCCCACTCGATGACGTCCTTCGCGTCGAAGCGCACGCAGGGCTGGGCGAGGCGGTCGAAGGCGGTGATCACGAGCTTGCCCCGGCGCCCGGGGGCGGTGATGAGCTCCCCGGTCTCCGGGTCGACGATCTCGACCAGGAACATCGCCTCGTTCACGTGCAGCCCCCCGGGCTGGGCCGCGCACTCGTAGGACCAGGCGCCGATCTCGGTCGCGCCGGCGTGGTCGTAGACCTTGGCGCCCCAGGCGGCCTCGAGGCGGCGCTTGGTGCTCGGGATGCTCGCCCCGGGCTCGCCGGCGCAGGTGATCTTCTCGACCGGCAGCGCGGCCGGGTCGATGCCCATCCGGCGGGCGGCCTCGGCCATGGCGAGGATGTAGGTCGGGGTGCCCATGAGCGCGGTGGCCCGCAGCTCGCGGATCTTCAGGACGCGCGCCTGGGTGTCGAGGACCCCGCCCGGGACCACCTCGCAGCCGAGCTTCTCGGCCGCGTAGTGCCCGGCCCAGAAGGCGACGAAGACGTTGTAGCCGAAGGGGATGAAGACCCGGTCGCGCGGCCGGTAGGTCTGCGCCCAGAGAAGCGTCGCCCAGCACTCGGCCCACCACTCCCAGTCCTGCCAGGTGTCCGGCTGGTAGACCGGCTGGCCGGTGGTGCCGCTCGTCTGGCGGAAGACGGTGACCTCCTCGAGCGGCACGCAGAGCGCCTCCCCGTAGGGGAAGGGGTCGCGGCCCTGGATGGCGCGCATCATCGATTTCTCGACGGTCGGCACCCGCGCGACGTCGGCGAGCGAGCGGATATCCTCCGGGGCGAGGCCGGCCCGGCGGTAGAGCTCGCGGTGGAAGCGGGAGCGCGCGTAGGTCCAGCGGAAGATGCGCTGGAATTTTTTCAGCTGCAGCGCCGCGAGCCGCTCCCGCGGGAGGGTCTCGAGCAGCGGGTTCCAGTAGGGCTGGGCGGCGTTCATCGCATCAGCGCATTCGGCAGAAAGGTGCACAGCCCGGGGAAGAGGAAGAGCAGCACGGCGCAGAAAAGCAGCGCGAGCAGGAACGGGTAGACGCCGCTGTAGATGATGTTGAAGGGCACCTTGGTGATGTTCTTCACCACGAAGACGTTGATCGCGACCGGCGGGATCACCACCCCGACCATGACCGTGAGCGAGATGATCATGCCGAACCAGATCGGGTCGAAGCCGAGCTGGATGATGACCGGGTAGAAGATGGGGGTCGCGAGCACCATGAAGGCGAGGTCGTCGATGAAGGAGCCCCCGAGCAGGTAGATCAGCGAAATCACCACCATGATGAGGTAGCGGTGCAAGGGCAGGCCGACGACCCAGTCGGCGGCGATCATGGGGATCTTCGTGACGGCGAGGAAGTGCCCGAGGATGACGGAGCCGGCGATCAGCATGAGCACCATGCAGGCCGTGCGCAGGGACTCGGCGACCGACTTCAGGTAGCCGCGGAAGTTCAGGTCGCGCTTGAAGATGGAGAGCACGAGCACGGCGAAGGTCCCGACGCTCCCGGCCTCCGTGGGGGTGAAGAAGCCCTGCATCAGCCCGCCGATCACCAGGACGAAGATGAGGAGGATCCACACCACCTCCGGCAGCGAGCGGATGCGCGCGCGCCAGCCGGAGCGCGCGCCCGAGGGCCCGAGGGCGGGGTTGATCCGGCACCAGCCGTAGATGATGACGATGAAGCTCGCCGCCACGATCAGCCCCGGCACGATCCCGGCGAGGAAGAGCTTGCCGATCGACTGCTCGGTGATGATGCCGAAGACGATCAGCGTGACCGAGGGGGGGATCAGGACCCCGAGGGTCCCCACGGTGGCGACGATCCCGGTCGAGAGCTTTTTGTCGTAGCGGTAGGCGTCCATCTCGGGGACGGCGACGCTGGCGAAGGTCGCCGCCGTCGCCGGCGAGGAGCCGCAGATCGCCTTGAAGGCGGTGGCGCCGGCGACCGTCGCCATGGCGAGCCCGCCGGGGATGTGGCCGATGAAGGCGTAGGCGGCGGCGTAGAGCCGCCGGGCGATCCCGGCGTTGAAGGCGATCTGGCCCATCAGGATGAAGAGCGGGATTACCGTGAAGCCGTAGGAGGAGAGGACGTCGAAAAAGTCCTTGGCGAGGAGGTTCAGGCCGGCCTTCCAGGAGACGATCGCGCTGAAGCCGAGGAAGCCGACGAGGGCCATCGCGAAGCCGAGCTCGATCCCGGTCAGAAACAGCAGCAGCACCACGGCGAGCCCGATCAGCCCGACGGCGACCTCATTCATACTGCCCTCTCACGATCTTGGCGATGTCGGCGGCGAGCACCAGGCACTCGACGAAGCAGCACAGCGCGACCCCGAAGGCGACCGGGTAGAAGGGCAGCTGCAGCGTGAGCGACACCTCCCCGGCGCGGCGCAGGTCGAGGCCGACCTGCCAGAGGTTCCAGCCGATCAGGAAGAAGAGCCCCATCCCCAGGCCGCGGGTGAGGAGGTTCGCGGCCGTGCGCACCGCGGGCGGGAGCTTCAGGATGAAGAAGTCGACGAAGATGTGCCCGCGCATGAAGGAGGTGAGGGGCAGCGCAAAGCCGATGACCACCGCCCCGGAGAAGGCGACCAGCTCGTAGGCGCCGGTGATCGGCATGCGCAGCGAGCGCAGCACGACGTCGAGCACCGTGAGCAGCATGATGAAGGTGATCGCGATCCCGGCGATCAGGTTGATGCCGCGGCAAAGCTGCCGCACCGCCTCGATGAACGCCTGCAACGGCCCCTCCCTTCCGCCGGGATCCCCGGCGGATCCCTACTGCAGCTTTTTCAGCTCCTCCTTGCAGTACTTGAGCGCCTCTTCGCCCGGAAGCCCCTTGGCCTTCATGTTGGCGACGTACTCGTCGAGGATGGGCTGGACGAGCTTGGCCCAGCGCGCGTCCTCCTCCGGGGCGAGGGCGAGGATCTGGTTGCCCTTGGCGAGGGCGAACTCCCGGCCCTCCTTGTCGATCTCGTCCCAGCCGTTGCCGGTCTTGACGATCCACTCGCGGTTGACCGCCTCGATCGTCTTCTGGACATCGGGCGGCAGCGCGGCCCACTTCTCCTTGTTCATGACGACGAAGAAGGCGGTCGAGTAGGCCGAGCCGAAATTCTCGGTCGTGTACTTGACCACCTCGCCGAGCTTCCAGCCCTTGAGCGACTCGATCGGGTTGACGCCGCCCTCGGCGACCCCCTTCTGCAGGGCGTCGTAGCGCTCGGGCATCGGCATGGCGACCGGGGTCCCCCCGAGCGCGCCCACGACCTTGGCGCTCAGCCCGTGGCAGACGACCTTCATGCCCTTGAAGTCCTCCAGGCTCTTGACCGGCTTCTTGGTGTGCAGGATTCCGGGGCCGTGGGCGTGGAGGTACAACACCTTGACGTCGTCGAACTCCTTGGGCTGGAACTTCTCGTAGTAGAGGTTGACGAGCCGGGTCGCCGCGAGCCCGGTCTTGTACCCGAGGGGGAGGTCGATCACCTCCGACAGCGGGAAGCGGCCGCGGGTGTAGCCCAGGACCGACATGCCGATGTCGGAGAGGCCCTTCACGACGCCGTCGTAGCACTTGTCCGCCGGGGTCAGGGTGCCGCCCGGGAAGATGGTGATCTTGACGGCGCCGTTCGTGCGCTTCTCGACCTCCTGGGCCCACTCGGTCGCCAGCACGGTGTTCTTGTGCGGGGCCGGGAAGAAAATGGAGTAGTTGAGCTTGATCGGATCAGCCGCCTGAACCAGGCCCGGCACCATGCCGCCGAAAGCGCCCAAGACGGCCGCCGTCAAGAGCCGGACGGCCCATTGCGAGCTTCTCGTTTTCATCCCTCTTCCTCCTTGGCGTTTGGGGTTTCCGGGCGGCCCCGTTCCGGCGCCGGCGCGCGGCGGTGGGCCGGAGGGCTGCGTTCAGCAAGCTGAACGCCGTTTATTTTTTGGACAGCTCTAATGCATTTCGGTCCGGATTGTCAACAGTTTGTTTTTCCGGTGAGCCCCCCGGATCCGGGTTGACTTGGGTGCGCGCGGCGGGCATAGTGCCGTCGAGCGGCCGCCGCCCCCGGGCCGGCGGCGCCGACCATTCCCCGGGCCGCCGCGGCGCGGCCCATCGCGAGGAGACTTACGCCATGGACGTGATCCACTGGAAGGAGTGCGAGGACAAGCCGATCGAGAAGTTCCCCTACAAGGACAAGCTGCTGGATGTGGTCGGCACGAGCATCCGCTGGCTCTCGCGGCACGGCGACGACGGGCACGGCTACCCGGAGTACGGGCTGCGCTTCTTCACCATCCAGCCGGGCGGCTCGATCCCGATCCACAACCACTTCTACCACCAGACGATGTTCATCCTGAGCGGGGAGTTCGAGTGCTGGCAGTTCGACCCGCAGACCGACGCGCTGAAGCGGCAGTTCACCTGCGGCGCGGGCACCGCCATCTACGTCCCCAGCCTGGAGCCCCACGGCATGCGCAATGTGAGCGACGTGCCGGGGACCTTCCTGTGCTGCATCGCCAACGTCTACGAGGACGCCGCCTGAGCGGGGCGGCGCGCGGGAGGATGCCATGCAGCTCGCCCGGCGCATGAACGATTTCGAGGGCTACCTCGGGACGGCGATGAACCTGAGGCTCACCCGGATGCGGGCGGAGGGGCGGGACGTCATCAACCTCGGCCTCGGCGACCCGGACGTCACCCCGCCCGAGGCGATGCGCCGGGCGCTCGCCGACGCCTGCCTGAACCCCGACCACCACCACTACCCGAGCTTCTACTCCCCGCGGCCGCTCCAGGAGGCCATCGCCGCCTGGTACGCCCGCCGCTACGGGGTCGCGTGCGACCCCGACACGGAGGTGCTGCCGCTTTTGGGCTCGGCCGACGGGCTCTTCCACATCCACACCTGCCTGCTCGACCCGGGCGATGTCGCCCTCGTCCCGGACCCCTGCTACCCGGCCTATGTCGCCGGGGTGCGCATCGCCGGCGGGGTGGTCGAGGCGGTGCCGCTGCTCCGGGAGAACGGGTTTCTCCCCGACCTCGAGGCCATCGATCCGGCGACCGCCCGGCGGGCGAAGATGATCTGGGTGAACTACCCCAACAACCCCACCGCCGCGCACGCCGAGGGCGACTTCTATTTCCGGCTCGTCGACTGGGCGCGGCGCTTCGACGTGGCCGTGGTCTCCGACGCCCCCTACTCGGAGATCTGCTTCGACGGCTACTGCGCCCCCTCGCTGCTGCAGGTTCCCGGGGCGAAGGAGGTGGGGGTCGAGTTCAACTCGCTCTCCAAGGCTTACAACGCCTGCGGCTGGCGCATCGGCTTCATGATCGGAAACCCCCGGATCGTCGCCGCGCTCGCCAAGATCAAGTCGCACTCCGACCGCGGGATGTTCTACCCCCTGCAGGTGGCGGCCGCGGCCGCCCTGAACGGGGATGCGGACTTCATGCAGGCGCGCAACCACATGTACCGGGAGCGGCGCGACGTGGTGGTGAGCGGGCTCCGGCGCTGCGGGATCGAGGTCGACAGCCCCAAGGGGACCTTTTACATCTGGGCGCCCCTTCCCGCCGGCGAGACCGATTCCAAGGCGTGGTGCTTCCGGGTGCTCGAGGCGATCTCCGTCTGGATGATCCCCGGCGCGATGTACGGCCGCTGCGGCGAGGGCTACTTCCGCATCGCGCTCACCCACCCCGTCGCACGCCTGGCAGAGGCGATGGAGCGGCTCCACGGCTTTTTGTCGCGCTGAGGCCGCCGGCCGCTAGCCGCCCTCCTGTTTCCGCTTGAGCCGCTCCGCCAGGCCGGCGAAGGGGCTGTCGAGGGGGGGCGGGGGCGCGATCCCCGCGGGCTTCTCCCGGCCGCTCCAGGCCGCGACCTCGTCGCGGCCGTGCTCGTTGTCGTGGCAGTAGAGGCACAAAAGCTCCCAGTTGCTGCCGTCCGGCGGATTGTGGTCGTGGTCGTGGTCCTTGTGGTGGACGGTGAGCTCGCGCAGGCGCTTGCCGGAGAATTCGCGGCCGCAGCGCGCGCAGACGTGCGGGAAGAGCTTGAGGGCCCGCTCGCGGTAGCCCGCCTCGCGCGCCGCCCGCGCGCGCCGCGCCGCGGCGACGATGTCCGTTCCCGGCCCCGGCTTATCCGGCATAGGTCCCCTCCGTTTGGCCGGCGGCGGGCGGCGCCTCCTGCGGCCGTTCGGCCGCCCCCTCCGCCGGCAGGAAGCCCTTCAGCGCCTCCGCCAGGCTTTCCAGCGTGAAGGGCTTCTGGATGAAGCCGTCGCAGCCGCGGCGCAGGATGTCGGCGATGCGGCTGTTCAGGCTGTAGCCGCTCGACAGCAGCACCTTGACCCCCGGGTCCATCGCCTTCAGCCGGTCGAAGACCTCCCCGCCGGCCATGTCCGGCATGACCATGTCGAGGATCACGAGATCGATCGGCGTGCGCCGCTCGCCGAAGAGCCGCAGGGCCTCCCGGCCGGAGGCGGCGGCCACCGCCGTGTGGCCCAGGGCCGCGAGCAGCCCGGCGGTCGCCACCCGCACGGGCTCCTCGTCGTCCACGACCAAAACGCCCGCCGGCCGGCGGGCGCGCGGCGCGGGGGGCGCCGCCGCGACCGCGGCCGGCCGGTTTTCGGCCGCCGGCAGGAAGACGTGGAAGGTGCTGCCCCGCCCCGGCTCGGATTCCACCTCGATATAGCCGCGGTGCGCCTTGACGATCCCGAAGACCGAGGCGAGGCCGAGGCCGGTGCCGCGGCCCATCGCCTTGGTGGTGAAGAAGGGCTCGAAGACCCGCTGGCGGGTCTGGGCGTCCATGCCGCAGCCGGAGTCGGCGACCGAGAGCCTGACGTAGCGCCCCGGCCGGGGGGTGTAGATCGCGCCGCGGATCTGGCCGTGCGTCGCAGCGGCGGTGGCCACCGTCATCCGCCCCCCGTCGGGCATCGCCTCGGCGGCGTTGACGCAGAGGTTCAGGATCACCTGGGTCAACTGGCCCTCGTCGGCCTCCACCGGCGGCAGCCCCGCGGCGAGGTCGGTTTCGATCGTGACCTCCTTGCGCGTCCGGCCGAAGGTCTCGAGGGTCTGGGCGGCGAGCCGGTTGAGGTCGAGCGGCCGCACGTCGTAGGTCCCCAGGCGGGCGTAGCCCAGGATCTGCTGGGTGAGCCGCTTGCCGCTCGCCACGGCGGCCTCGATCCGCTGGAGCATCGCGGCGTGCGGGTTCCCCCCGGCCATCCCGTGGAGCATGAGGGAGGTGGTGCCCTGGATGGCCATCAGCAGGTTGTTGAAGTCGTGGGCGATCCCGCCGGCGAGCGTTCCGATCGCCTCCATTTTCTGCGCCTGCTGGAGCTGGAGCTCGAGCGACTTCAGGCGCGTGATGTCGTGGACGACGGTGACGGCGCGGGTCGGCCGCCCGGGCTCGGCGAGGATGGTCGAATTGAGCAGGACCCAGAGCGTCCGGCCGTCCTTCGCGCGCACGGTGTGTTCGAAGCTCCCGCCGCCCGGGGCGCCGGCCAGGATCTCCAGGACGCGCCGCCGGACGGCCTCGCGGCTCTCCGCGGTGAAGAGATCGAGCGGGTCCATGGCGAGCAGCTCCTCGCGGCTGTAGCCGAGGATCGCGCACATGAAGTCGTTCACGCTGATGAGCTTCATCGCCTCGAGGTCGGCCTCGTAGATCCCGGCCGGGGCGCATTCCACCAGCTGGCGGTAGCGGATCTCGCTGTCGCGCAGCGCCGCCTCGACCCGGCGGCGCTCCTCGATTTCGGCGGCGAGCCCGCGGTTGGCCGCCTCGAGCTCGCCGGTGCGCCGGGCGACGCGGGCCTCGAGCTCGGCGGCGAGCCGGCGGAGCTCGCTTTCGGTCGCATCGCGGCGCGCTTCGGCGAGCCGTCGTTCGCGGTTCTCCGCCGCCAGGCGGCGGGCGGCCTCGTCGAGCTCGCGGTTGACCTCGAGCTGCGCGGCGATCGAACGGCGCAGGCGCTCGACGAAGAGCCCGAGGGCGACCGTGACCACCGTGTTGAGGAAGAGGAAGGTCAGGCCCGCCGCGAGCCAATGCCTAAGGGCGTGGGCGACCGGCACGGCGACCGCGAGCCGGCCGGAGGCGATGAGGAAGCTCAAGACGAGAAACGTCGCCAGGTTGAGCGCGAGCGCCGCCACTCCGGCGCGCGGGCCGAGCAGGAGGCTGGCGAGCATGGAGAAGGCGAGCAGCCACATGCGGCCGCTTCCGGCCGGCCCGATGGTCGCAAACGACAGGGCCCCGAGGAAGTAAAAGACGAACAGGCCGACGCCGGCCCGCAGGCGGTAGGGGATGCCCCGGGCCCAGACGACCGCCACCGTCGCGGCGCAGGCCGCCGCGTAGCCGGCCACCCAGCCCCACTTCCCGGCCTGCGCGGCGATCCAGGTGTTGACGGCGAAGGCCGGAAGCGAAACGAGGGCGGCGCAGCCGTAGATGCCGAAGAAGAGCCGCTCGCGCCAGCGCGCGAGCGACGGCCCGGCGGCGGGCGACATCCGGTCGTCGACGAACCGCTCGAACCGGCGCCGGATGCGCGCGGCGGCGCGGGGTTGCGCGGGGGTGGCGGGTGAAGGGGGCATGGCCGCTCCATGGGTCCCGGGAAGAAGACGGCAGTCCCGCAAAGCAATCTTTTCTTCTTTTTAGCAGGATCCGCCCCGGATTTCAAACGCCGGCCTCGACGAACTCCCCCGCCCGGACGCCGAGGTTGCCGTAGCGGTGGAAATTCACGCAGACGGTCTGCTGGCGGAAGTAGTTCAACAGCTCGAGGCGCCCCTCCATGCGGACCGGCGACCGGGCGACGAACCGTCCGGCCGCGGCCGCCGCGGCGTAAATCTCCGGCGGCACGCGCGCGGGCGCCGCGTAGCGCAGCCGGTCGATCCGGGCGACGGCCGCGGCGAGCTCGGCGTCGCTCTCGGCGATCAGCGGAACACCGGCGCAGAGCCGCGCCCCTTCGGGGCCGAACAGAAAGCGGACGGGGGGCGTCTCGAGGCCCGGGGGCCGGCTCACCCGCACGCGGTTTCCCGCGGCCTTGGCCGCGGCGATGCGCACCACGGTCTCGAAGAGCCCGTCGTCGGGGTGCAGCCGCACCACGAGATCCCCCACCGGCAGGTGGCGCAGCCGGTTGTCCTGCCCGCGAAGCCGGACGGGGTCGATCTCGCGTCCGAACTCGCGCTCGATGTGGAAAAGGCAGCTGCGGACCGCGAGGAGCGCGCGGCGCATCTCCGCGGCGAGCGCGCCGAACCGCCCCCCGGCGAGCAGCCGCTCCCAGCGCTGCACGAGGGGAAGCAGCCGGTGGGCGCCGGCGATCGGCTCGGGCGGCGGCGGTTCGCGCTCCGCGGCCTCCAGGAACTGCGCGACGTAGTGCGGGCCGCCGGCCTTGAGCCCCGCCCCCAGGGCGGAGCGGCCGAAGCCGCCGAAGGGCTGGCGCAGGACGACCGCCCCGGTGGTCCCGCGGTTCACGTAGAGGTTTCCGGCCGCGACGCGCTCCCGGAAGAAGGCCTGCTCGCGCGGATCGAGGCTCGCCAGCCCGCAGGTCAGGCCGTAGCCGGTGCGGTTCACGATCTCGACGGCGTGGTCGAGGTCCTCGGCGCACATGACCCCGAGCACGGGGCCGAAGAGCTCGGTCGTGTGGGTGAAGCTCCCGGGCCGGACGTTCCACTTGATCCCGGGGGACCAGATGTGCGGGTTTTCGGGGTGCGGCCGCGGCTCGAGCAGCCAGCGCTCGCCGGGCTCGAGGTGCTCGAGCGCCCGCTTGAGGGGCCCGGACGGCGGGCGGATGAGCGGCCCGGTCGCGTTTTCGAAATCCCAGGCCGAGCCGGCCGTGAAGGCGGCGGCGCCGTCGGCGAGCAGCTCGCGGAAGGCGGCGTCCGCGTAGACCTCGCGCTCGAGCACGAGCAGCGAGGCGGCCGAGCACTTCTGGCCCCCGTGGCCGAAGGCCGAGGCGATGGCGTCGGCGGCGGCCTGCTCGCGGTCGGCCGCGGCGGTGACCACGATCGCGTTCTTGCCGCCCGTTTCGGCCGCCAGCCACAGGTCCGGGCGCGCCCGGAGGATCCGCAGGCCCGTGTCCGTCCCGCCGGTCAGGATGACGAAGTCGACCTCGGGGCTTGCGGCCAGCCGGGCGCCGACCCGGCGCCCCTCGCCGGGGAGGAACTGCAGGGTGTTCGTCGACACCCCGGCCGCCCAGAAGCAGCGGCACACCAGCCAGGCGACGAGCGCGGCGTCGGTCGCGGGCTTGAGGATCACGGTGTTCCCGGCGGCGAGCGCCGCGGCGATTCCGCCGCAGGGGATCGCGATCGGAAAGTTCCAGGGGGAGATCACCACCCCCACCCCCTTGCCGCGGCAGCGCAGGTGGGGGAGCCCGAAATAGCGGCCGGCGGCCTCGGGGTAGAACTCGGCGAAATCGACCGCCTCGGAGACCTCCGGGTCGGACTCCGTGAAGACCTTGCCGGCCACGGCCGCCGCCGCGCCGATGAGCTCCCCGCGGGCGCGGCGGAGCTCCTCGGCCGCCGCGGCGAGGATGCGGCGGCGCCGGCCGTGGGGCATCCGCCGCCAGCCGTCGGGGTCCTCGCGGGCGGCGGCGAGCGCCGCCCGCACGTCGGCGGTGTCGGCGAGCGCGACGTTGGCGACGACGATCTTCTCCGGCAGCCGGTTGATGTCGAGGAGGGCCGCGCTCCTTCGGCCCGCGGCCCGCTCGCCCCCGGCGGCGACGATCGGCACGGGGATCGGCGCGGCACCCGCGGGCCTCATCCACCGGCGGCGGATCTCCTCGGCGAAGCGGCGGTTTGCGGCGAGCGACCAGTCGGTGTCCGGCTCGTTGCGGAACCCCCTGGCGCGGTCGGCGTCGCGGCGCGCCGCGCGCATCTCCGCGCCGCGGTCCTGGGTGCGGTGCGAGCCCTCGCCGAGGAACGCGATGCGCCGCACCGAGGCGCGGAAGCCGCCGGCGAGCCGCTCCCATTCGGCCGAGCCGGGGGCGAGGCCGTGGACGTGGCGCAGGAAGTTCTCCGGGCCGGTGTTCTCGTCCAGGCGCCGCACCAGGAAGGCGATCGCCGCGAGGAAGCCGCGCTCCGCGGCGGCGGGCGCGTAGGTGAGGAGGTCCACCCCGTCCTGCTTCAGGGCCCGGCGCTGCGGGTTGGCCATGCCCTCGAGCATCTCGACGGTCACGGCCGCGAGCACGCCGTTTCGCCGGGCGAGCACGCAGGCGTACGCGAGGTCGAAGAGGTTGTGGGAGGCGATGCCGAGCCGGACCGCGCGGGCGTTCTCCGGCTCGAGCCCGAAGGCCACCATGCGCTTCCAGTTCGCGTCCACGTCGCGCTTGTCGTCGTAGGGGGCGAGCGGCCAGCCGGCGATCGCCGCCTCGGTCGCCTCCATTTCGAGGTTCGCGCCCTTGACGATGCGGATGCGGATCGGCGCGCCGCCGCGCGAAACCCGCCGCCGCGCCCAGGCGGTGATCTCCCGGAGCAGGCCGAAGGAGTCCGGCAGGTAGGCCTGGAGCGCCATCCCGGCCGAAAACCCTTGAAGCTCCTCGCGGTCGAGGGCCTGCCGGAAGGCCGCGGCGGTGAGCTCGAGGTCGCGGAACGACTCCATGTCGAGGTTGACCGCCTTGGGGACGCGCGTTCCGTCCGGCCGCGTGAAGCACTGGCCGGCCGCCTCCCGGTAGAGCCGCGCGAGGCGCGCCGCGAGCTTTGCGGCCGTCCGGTCGAAGGCGAGCGGGCGGATCCGGGGGCAGAGGGTCGAGATCTTGACGGCGACGGCCTCGATCCGCGGGTCGCGCAGGTCGCGGAGGTAGGCCGCCATTCGCGCGGCGGCCTCGCCTTCGCCCAGCACCTCCTCGCCCAGCCGGTTGAGGTTGACCCGGATGCCTTCGGCGAACCGGGCCGCGAGGTAGGCCCCGAGAGGCCCCGGCTCCGCGGGGACGACGAGATGCCGGCTCTCGGCCCGCAGGCGGGCGGTGAAAAGGGGCATGACCGCGGCCGGCAGGAGCGGCGCGGCGGCGCGGAAGAGGGCGAGGAGGCCCTTTTCGGGCAGGGAGAAGAAGGCCGGCGTGCCGTGCCGCTCGAGGAGGTCGAGGATCTCGCCGGCGGCGCGCCGCGGGCTGCGGGAGCGGAAGCCGCGGTCGATCAGCGCGGCGAGCAGCGCCGTGTCGCGGGGGGCGGAGACCAGGCGGGCCATCCGCCGGCTGCGCCGCCTCTCGGCGGGAAGGGCGAGGGCGAGCGCCTGCCGCTGCCAGCTGGCGGCGAGGGCGAGCGCCTCGGCGACGGTGCCTTCGTCGGCGGGCGCCGTCATGGACCCCTCCCGGTCAGGCGGCCGCCTGCCATAAGGCGAGCGCACCGAAAACGATCAGGACCGCTCCGGCCAGGCGGTTCACCCATCGCATCCGGCCGGGGTCGAACTTGTCGCGCAGCAGGCCCACCCCGCCGGCGAGAAAAAGCCACCAGGCGCTCGAGCCGAGAAAGACCCCGAGGACGAGCGTCGCCGCGGCGGCCGGGCTTCCCCCGCCGGCGGCGATCCCGAGCGCGGCGAAGATCCCGACGAAGGCGATGATGGTCATCGGGTTGGTCAGGGTGAGCAGGAAGGTGGAGAGATAGTGCGCGGCAAGCCCGGCGCCGCGGGGCCGCGCTTCGGCCGCGGCCGCCGCGGGGGCCGCGCGCAGGGTGCGCACCCCCATCGCCACCAGGAAAAGACCTCCGGCGAGCTGGATCCAGAGGCGCTGCTCGAGCAGGAAGCCGGAGACGACCGTCACGCCGAAGCCGGCGACCGCCCCGTAGAGGGCGTCGGCCGTGGCCGCGCCGAGCCCGGAGAGAAAGCCGGCGATCCGGCCCTGGGCGAGGGTCCGCCGGATGCACAGCACCCCGATCGGCCCCACGGGCGCGGCGATCGAAAAGCCGATGAGCAGCCCCTTGCCGAGGAAAAGCAGTTCCACCTCAGTGTTCGCCGAGATAGGCCTGGCGGACCATCTCGTTGCCGGCGAGGTTGGCGGCCGAGTCGCTCAGGATGATCGACCCGGACTGCAGGACGTAGCCGCGGCCGGCCACCTGGAGCGCCATGCGGGCGTTCTGCTCGACCAGGAGGATGGTGGTGCCGGCGGCGTGGAGCTGGCGGATCGTGTCGAAGATCCCGTCCACCAGGACCGGCGCGAGCCCCATCGACGGCTCGTCGAGCAGGAGGACCTTGGGGTTCGCCATCAGCGCGCGGCCCATGGCGAGCATCTGCTGCTCGCCGCCGGAGAGGGTCCCGGCCACCTGGCGGCTGCGCTCCTTCAGGCGCGGGAACATGGCGAGCACCCGCTCCAGGTTCTCCTGGTTGCGGCGCGCGTCGCGGCTGGTGAAGGCCCCCATGTCGAGGTTTTCGAGCACCGTGAGCTGCCCGAAGATGCGCCGCCCCTCCGGCACCTGCACCACCCCCTTGGCGACGATCTCGTGGGCGCGCAGCCGGGTCAAGTCCTCGCCCTCCAGGCGGATCGCGCCCGAGCGGGGCTTCAGGAGCCCGCTCGTCGTCTTGAGCATGGTGCTCTTCCCGGCGCCGTTCGCCCCGATGATGGTGACGACCTCGCCCTTCTCCACCGCGATCGTGACGTCCTTGAGCGCGTGGATCTGGCCGTAGTAGGTGTTGACGCTTTCGACTTCGAGCATGGACATGGCGTTTCCTCTAGCAAGGCATCCGGCGAACCGGGGTCGTTCGGGCGGCGGTCACGCCGGGACGCAGGCCTGCCCGGCGCTGCCGCGCCCGAGGTAGGCCTCGACCACCTGGGGGTCGCACTGGACCTCCGCCGGCGTCCCCTCGGCGATCTTGCGGCCGTAGTCGAGCACCGTCACTTTTTCGGATATCCCCATGACCACCCGCATCTGGTGCTCGATCAAAAGGATGGTGATGCCGAGCGCGTCGCGCAGGTGGCGGATGAAATCCATGAGGTCCTGGGACTCGCGGGGGTTCATGCCGGCGGCCGGCTCGTCGAGCAGCAGCACCTTGGGCCGGGTGGCGAGCGCGCGGCCGATCTCCAGGCGCCGCTGGTCGCCGTAGGGGAGGTTCTTGGCGAGGAGGTCCCCCTTGCCGGCCAAGTTGACGAAGTTGAGCAGCTTCTGCGCCTCGCGGTGAGCCTCCGCCTCCTCGCGGCGCGTGGCGGGCGTGCCCATGACGATGCCGAAATAGCCGGCGCGCAGGTGGCTGTGCAGCCCGACGAGGATGTTCTCCATCGCCGTCAAGTTGGGGAAGAGCCGGATGTTCTGGTAGGTCCGGGCGATGCCGTGCTTGACGATCTGGTCGGGCTGCAGCCCGACCACGGAGTGGTCGTCGAGCAGGATGTCCCCGCCCTCCGGGCGGTAGAACCCCGTGATGCAGTTGAAGACGGTCGTCTTCCCGGCGCCGTTCGGGCCGATGATGCTGTGGATGCTCTGCTCCCGGACCGCGACGTCCAGCCGGTCGATCGCGACGAGCCCGCCGAACTGCTTGGTCAGCCCCTTCAGGGTGATCACCGCCATGTCGTCCTCCTACCCGCGCGCGGCCTTCGCGGCCTCGAAATCCTCGTCGTGCAGCTCGCGCTTGCGCATCGCCTCCGGCCACAGCCCCTCCGGCCGCAGCAGCATCATCGCGACCAGCGCCGCGCCGTAGACGAGCAGCCGGTATTCGGCGAACTCGCGCAGGAGCTCGGGAAGCCCGACGAGGGCGACCGCGCCGACGATGACCCCGGGCATGCTGCCCATGCCCCCCACGATGATCAGGCACAGGATGTTGATCGAGATCATGACGTTGAAGCTGTGGGGGTAGACCGAGCCCAGCTTCGTCGCGAAAATGGCCCCGCTCAGCGCCGAGAAGCCCGCCCCGGTCGCGAAGGCGAGGAGCTTCGTCGCCACCAGGTTGATCCCCATGGCCGCCGCGACGTCCTCGTCCTCGCGCATCGCCATCCAGGCGCGGCCGAGGCGCGAGTCGCGCAGGCGCCAGGAGACGAAGCCCACCAGGAAGCAGCCGGCGATCAGCAGGTAGTAGATCTCCTGCGGGCCGGAGAACTCGAAGCCGAAGAGCGAGGCCTTCGGGATCCGGGCGACCCCCTGGGCGCCGCCGAGCCACGGCCGGAGCACGTCGGAGAGGACCAGGATGCGGATGATCTCCCCGAAGCCGAGCGTCGTGATGGCGAGGTAGTCGCCGCGCATCTTGAGCACCGGGATGCCGAGCATCACCCCGGCGAGCGTTCCGAGCGCGATCGCCACCGGCAGCGCCTGCCAGAAGGTGAGCTGCAGGGATCCGATCTCCGGGGAGGTCATGAGCGCGACCGTGTAGGAGCCGATCGCGAAGAAGGCGACGTAGCCCAGGTCGAGCAGCCCCGCGAAGCCGACGACGATGTTCAGCCCGAGCCCGAGCAGCACGTAGAGCCCGATGATGGTCAGCACCTCGCTCAGGAAGATGCCGAGCAGCCAGGGCAGGACCAGGAGCACGGCGAGGCCGATGAGGGCGGCGGAGAGCTTCAGGCCGCGCCGCCGGGGGGCGGGCAGCCCGGCGATCCGCGCGCGGATCGGATCGGCGTGCCGCCGCCAGAGGGCGGTGGCGAGGCCGATCAGGATAAAGAGCGCCGCGGCGCTCGGGACGTTCAGTCCGCTCGTGCCGCTCGTGTCGAAGACGATCTCGTTCAGGGGCGCGAGCGGCTCCCAGGAGGTCAGGATCGGCTGGATGAGGTCCTGCAGGAGGGCGATGCCGGCGACGCCGAGCAGCGCCGTGAGCAGGACCTCGCGCGCCCGGGCCGGCGCGAGGCTCAAGAGCGCCGCCGCGAGCGCGACGGCCGCCCCGGAGGAAAGGAGCGCCGCGATCCCGGCGCCGAGGCTCTCCTGCTGGAAGACCAGGATCTGGAAGAGCGCCGGGGAGGCGTTGATGAAGACCTGGCGCATGTTGACCGCGCGGCCGATCAGGACCAGGACGGCCAGCATGCCGGCCATGATCAGCCCGGCGAGCAGGGCCTGGAGCAGGGCGCCGCCCGCCCCGAGGGGGGCGGCGCGGCGGGCGGTGAGCCAGGCCACGAAGGCCGCCGTGAGCAGGAGCAGGGTCTGGCCCATGGAGATGGCGCCGGCGATGATCTGGCGCTCGCCGAAGGCCTCGACGATGCCGATCAGGGAGAGGATCACGACCGCCGCCCCGCCGATCAGTCCGAGGGGCAGGCCGGGCAGCCGCTGGGTCTGCTGGGAATGCATGGTTGACGTCCTTTCCGCCGCCGTCACGCTTTTTTGACCGCCAGCCGTTCGCCGAGGATGCCGGTCGGCCGGAAGATCAGCACGAGGACCAGCATGGTGAAGGCGATGGCGTCCTTCAGCTGGTAGGGGGCCACGATGCCCAGCCCGTCCAGGAAGAGGCTCGGTCCGACGGACTCCACCAGGCCGAGGAAGATCCCGCCCAGCATGGCGCCCGGGATGTTGCCGATCCCGCCGAGCACCGCGGCGGTGAAGGCCTTGATGCCCGGGATGAACCCCATGAAGAAGTGCACCTGCTTGAACATGATCGCGTAGAGCACCCCCGCCGCGCCGGCGGCCGCCCCGCCGATGACGAAGGTCATCGAGATCATGCGGTCGACGTCGACCCCCATGAGGGCGGAGGCCTCCTTGTCCTCGGAGACCGAGCGGATGGCGCGGCCGATGCGGGTGCGCTGGACGAACTGGTAGAGGGCGACCATCAGCGCCGCGGCGGCGGCGATCACGAGCACCTGGAACTTGAGGATGCGGAAGGAGCCGATCGTCCACTGGCCTTCGAGCGCCTTGATCACGGGGTAGGCCTGGAAGCCCGAGCCGAAGAAGCCGCGGAACATGTACTGCAGGAAGAAGGAGGCGCCGATCGCCGTGATCAGCGGAACGAGCCGCGGGGCGGTCCGCAGCGGCCGGTAGGCGATCCGCTCGAGCAGGAAGGCGATCAAGGTCGAGGTCGCCATGGAGACCAGGAAGACCGCCGCCATGCTGGTGACCGGGTGGGAGTCCAGGAGCCCGCTGCGGTGGAACCAGGCGGCGAAGTAGAAGGCCGTGTAGGGCCCGCTCATGAAGACCTCGCTGTGGGCGAAGTTGATCATGCGCAGGACCCCGTAGACCATCGTGTAGCCCATGGCGATCAGGGCGTAGATGCTCCCCTGGGCCAGGCCGAAGACGATGAAGTCGAGCCAGTGGCGCATGGAGTAGGCGCCCTTGATCAGCGTCGCGGCCGAGCCCCAGACGATGACGGCCAAAAGAACCGCCCCGATCAGCCACATGACGACGTCGGTCGCGTTGATGCGCTCGCGCATTCGGCTAAGCATAAGGGGGTCGTCCTTCGTTATTTTACAGAAAGAGCCGGGCGCCGTGCCGCTCCCGGCTCTCTTCTGGTACACCCGCTTGTGGCGGGCCGCCGGCCCCGGGCTGCGGGGGCCGGCGGCCCGGTGGTCGCTCGATTCGGCCGGGGCCGATCAGTAGGGCTTCCAGAACGGCGTCTCCGGGTTCTGGAGCTTGGAGATGTTTTCCTTGGTCTGCTGGTAGACCGCGATGCGCGGGTCGGCGCAGTCGCCGTACTGGTCGCAGGTGATGGTGCCGGTGAGCCCCTTCATGCCCTTGGTCGCGTAGAGGGCGTCGCGCAGGGCCTTGCGGCCGATGTAGAGGGTGTCGCCTTCCTTCACCGCCACCTTCTCGATCGCCGCGAAGATCATCATGGCGGCGTCGTAGCCGTGGGCGTGGAAGGGGGCGATCGGCTTCTCGCCGTATTTCTTCTGGTGCTTGGCGAGGAAGTCCTTGTAGCCGCTGCCGAAGGCCGAGAAGTCGGGGCTCGAGTGGTACATGCCGACCGCGGTCTCGCCCGCGGCCTTGTAGAAGTCGGGGGAGAAGGAGCCGTCGGCGCTCATCAGGGCGACCTTCTCGAGGCCGGCGACCTCCTTGGCCTGCCGGGTGATGTGGCCGGCGGCGGCGATGAAGATCGGGTAGTAGATGAATTCCGGCTGGCCGGTGGCGATCTTGGTGAGCACCGGGCGCATGTCGGTGTCGGTCGGGGCCACGGCCTCCTGGGCGGTGATGGTGCCGCCCAGCTTCTTGAAGGTGTCGGCGAAGACCGCCTGCAGGCCGTCGGCGTAGGGGCTGCCGTCGTGGATCGTGGCGGCCTTTTTCACCCCGAGCTTCTTGAAGGCGAACTCGGCCGCGACCGCGCCCTGGACCTTGTCGTTGTGGGCGGTGCGCAGGTAGCCGTCATACTCGTTGCCGCGCTTCGGGTCGGTCAGGATTGGGGCGGTGTTGGAGGGGGAGACGGTGGAGATGCCGGCCTTCCAGAGGATCGGGGCGCCCGGCCGGGCCTCGCTCGAGCAGTTGGAGCCGATGGCGGCGACGACGGTCGGGTCGGAGGCGATCTTCGTGGCCGCGGCCTGCCCGCCCTCGGCGTTGCAGCCCGTGTCCTGGCCGCTCAGCTTGATCGGGTGGCCGAGCAGCTTGCCGCCCTTGTCCTGGATGGCGATCTCGACCCCGCGCTTCGTGTCGGTGCCGAGGGAGGCGTCCGGACCGGCGACGACCATCCAGTAGGCGATGTGGATCGGCTGGCCGGGCTTGATGGTGACGACCCCCAGCGGGTCCTTGGGCGGGGCCGCCAGCGAAGCGTTCACCACGGCCAATGAACAGAGGAGCAGCAGCGCGACGGCGAGAGCAAGGTGACGTTTCATGACTTCCTCCTTCTGATGGTTTGACGTTTGGATGCCGGAGCGTTTCGTCGGCCTATCGGCGGTTTCCGACCTTTTTCCCGCCCGGCCCGCCGCCGGCGGCGGCCTTCGGGGGGGGCAAAGCGCACGGATACTAAAAAAAGCGGTTCATTTTGTCAAGTGGCCTCAATTCCTAAAGACGGACCGTCGCGCCGCTAGCGCGGCAGCCAGGTGCCGATCCCCCGCTCGCGGGCCCGGCGGTAGATCAGCGGCGCCACCGCCATGTCGTCGATCGCCATGCCGAGGTTGGCGGTCAGGGTGCGCTCCCGGGGGTTCTCCCGCCCCGGTTTTTTGCCGGCGGCGAGCTCCCCCAGGTCGGCGTGGATCGGCGGGATGCCCTGGAAGTACCCCATCTGCTGGTACTGCCGCAGCTGGGCCGTGTCGTCGGTGCAGAACTTCGCGGCTTCGGCGAGGGCCTCCCGGCTCCAATAGGAGTCGTAGTCGACGAGCGAGGCGAAGGCCCCGGCCTCGAGCCAGCCGGCCTTGATGGTGGCATGGGGGGTCTTGAGGATCGGCCCGGCGGTCACCACGATGTCGCAGCCGCTCACGGCCGCGCGCGGCGACTCGGCCACGGAGACCTCCAGCCCGAGGGTGCGGCCGACCTCCTCCGCGTAGGTCCGCGCGGCGGCCGGGTTCAGGTCGTAGGCGACGATCTGCTTCAAGGGGAAGACCCGGCTCATGGCCTCGGCGTGGCTGCGCGCCTGCACCCCGCAGCCGAGCATGCCCATGACGCTCGACTCCGGGCGGGCGAGGTGGCGGGCGGCGACGGCGCTCGCCGCCCCCGTGCGCTTGGCGGTGATCCAGACGCAGTCCATGACCGCGAGCGGCAGCCCCGTTTCGAAGTCGTTCAGGACGAGCAGCCCCGTGACGTACGGCAGCCCCCGGGCGGGGTTCCCGGGGAAGGCGCTCACCCACTTCACCCCGGCCGCGGCGAGGCTCGGGATGCAGGCAAGCATGGCGTTCACGAAGCTGTCCCCCCCGCCGGGGTGGATCGCGGCCTTGGGCGGCATTTCGGTCCGGCCCGCGCCTTTCTCGCGGAAGGCCGCCTCGAGCGCCGCGATGATTTCGTCCATGGAAACCCCGGCCGCGGCGACGTCGCTCTGGGACAGGTACAAGATCCGGTCTGCGTCCATGCGGTGGCCCTCCTTTTCCGACGGTTAAGCCGAGAAACCGCCGCCCGGCGCCGCGGCGGCCAGGCGGTTTATAGCGGCGCGGTGTTCGCGGTGTCAAGCCGGCGCCGCCGGCCGGAACGCACGGGGATTGACCGGGGGGCCCGCGGGGGGTAGATGATCGCGGAGATGCGGGCGGCCGGACCGGCCCGCCGGCTTGCGGACCAGGAGGAGGGGTGCCATGGAGCGCTTCGTGATGGCGATCGACCAGGGGACGACCGGCAGCCGCGCCGTCCTGGTGGACCGGGGCGGCCGCATCGCCGCCAACGCCTACGCCGAGTTCCCCCAGATCTACCCCCGGCCGGGATGGGTCGAGCACGACGCCGAGGCGATCTGGCGAACGACGCTCGGCGTGATGCGCGGGGCCCTCGCCCAGGCGGGGGCGGACGCCGGGCGGATCGCGGCCATCGGGATCGCCAACCAGCGCGAGACCATCGTGCTCTGGGACCGCCGCACGCTCGCGCCGGTCCACCCGGCGGTCGTCTGGCAGTGCCGGCGCTCCGCCGGCATCTGCGACCGGCTCGCGGCCGAGGGGCTGGCGGAGCTCTTCCGGGAGCGGACGGGGCTCCTGCTGGACGCCTACTTCTCGGGGACGAAGATCAAGTGGCTGCTCGACGAGGTGCCGGGGCTGCGGGCGCGGGCGGAGTTCGGCGAGCTCGCCTGCGGCACGATCGACGCCTTCCTCCTCGCGCGGCTGACCGGCGGCCGGGTGCACGCCACCGACCCGACGAACGCCTCGCGGACGCTTCTGTTCAACATCCACGAGCGCGCCTGGGACCCCGAGCTGCTCGCGGTATTGGACGTGCCGGCGGCGCTGCTCCCCGCGGTGGCGCCCTCCTCCGGGGTCGTCGGCGCGGCCGACCCCGGGCTTCTCGGCGCCGCGGTCCCCATCGCCGGGATCGCGGGCGACCAGCAGGCGGCGCTTTTCGGCCAGGCCTGCTTCGACGCGGGGCAGGCGAAGAACACCTACGGCACCGGCTGCTTCCTGCTGTTGAATGCCGGGCGGCGCCCGGTGGACCCCGGCCCGGGGCTGCTGCTCACGCTTGCCTGCGGCCGCGACACCCGCCCCTGCTACGCGGTGGAGGGCTCGGTCTTCGCCGCCGGGGCCGTGGTGCAGTGGCTGCGCGACGGGCTCGGGCTGATCGCGAGCGCCGCGGAGAGCGAGGCGCTCGCCGCGGGCGTCCCCGACACCCAGGGGCTGTATCTCGTGCCGGCCTTCGCCGGCCTGGGCGCCCCGTACTGGGACATGCACGCCCGCGGCGGGATCCTCGGCATCACCCGCGGCACGACCCGGGCGCACCTCGTGCGCGCGGCGCTCGAAAGCATCGCCTTCCAGACGCGCGACCTCGCGGCGGCCTTCCAGGCGGCCGCGGGCCGCCCGTTCGCCGGCCTGCGGGTGGACGGCGGGGCCTGCCGCAACGACTTTCTGATGCAGTTCCAGGCGGACATCCTGGGCTGCCCGGTCGAGCGCTCCGCCTATCTGGAGTCGACCGCCATGGGGGCGGCCTTCCTCGCGGGGCTCGGGGTCGGCTTCTGGGGGTCGGCCGAGGAGATCGCGGGCCTGCGGCGGGCGGAGCGGGTCTTCTCCCCGGCCATCGACGAGGCGGCGCGCCGGCGGCTTTGCCGGGGGTGGGCGGAGGCGGTCGCGCGGGTGCGCAGCGGGGCGGTCAGCGCAGCGCCTTGATCCGCTCCATGCGGCCGGTGATCTCGGTGATGCGGATCCCGTACTTCTCGTTGCGCACGATCACCTCGCCGCGGGCGATCAGCACGTCGTTCGCCAGGATGTCCACCGGTTCGCCCTCCAGCCGGGTGAGCTTGAAGGCCGAGCCCGGCCCCATCTGCAGCAGCTCGCGGATCGGCATGGTCGCCCGGCCGAGCTCGACGGTGAGCTCGACGGGGATGTCGCTCAAGAGGCCCAGGTCGAAGTCCCCCGGCGGGGCGGGCTCGGGCGGCGCCGGTTTTTCGGGCGGGGGCGGGGGCGGCGGGGGCGGCGCGGGCTTGGCCGCCGCCGGCCGGGCGGCCGGCGGGGCTTCGGCGTCGGCGACCGCGTAGTGGATCTCCTTTCCGGTGCGGATGGCGGCCTTCGCGAGGTCCGAGATCTTCACCCCGAGCTCGACGAAGAGCGCCTCCCCTTCGCAGGTGAAGGCGTAGCGCTCGTAGCGCTCGAGGTTCATCGACTCGATGACGAAGTCCGATCCGTAGGTGCACGACGGGGTGGAGAGGGCGCAGCGCAGGCCGGCGTCGGTCAGCGCCGACTTGATGTTCCCGCCGATGATGTTGCCGAGCTCCCCGAGGAGGTCGTCGATCTCGCCGCGGCCCTCGATCTCCTCGGGCTCCATGCCGAGCATGGCGGCCGCCATCCGGCGGGCGAGCCGGTCGCCCACGTGGATGCTGACGATGCCGGCCGCGTCCCCGGCGAAGCACACCGAGGAGACGTTGCGCTCGCCTTCCAGGGCGGCGGCCGCGACGGTCCCGGCGGGCTCGAGCTTGAGCGCGAACATCGTCTCGAAGACGTTCACGGCCGAGGCGGTGATCTTCTCCCGGTAGTCGAGCGCCTCGAGCTTGGCGGCGTCGACCTCGGGCAGGCGGTTCATGGCCTCCGGCGAGCTGAAATCGAGGCTCGAGTCCACCCCCTGGACGGCCTTCAGCCCCACCTCGACGATCAGCAGGTCCGCGCCGCTGCGGAAGACGAAGCGCTCGAAGCGGTCCATGCTGAGCGAGCGGATGCTGAAATCGGTGCCGAAGGTGATGGAAGGGGTCGACAGGATGCAGGGGTGGCCGGCGTCGTTCAGCGCCGACTTGAGGTTGCCGCCGATGATGTTGGTGATCTCGGCGACCAGGTCGCGGACCTCGGCGGCCGGGTCGACCGCCTCGATCTCCATCCCGAGCATGCCGGCGGCCAACGTGCGCCCGAAGTCGACCGCCACCTGGACGTTGAAGATCCCGCTCACCGTCCCGGCGAAGTTCAGCGTGCCCACCATGCGGCTCACCCCCCGGGCTTCCGGCGCGTCGTCCGCCGCCGCCTCGACCTCCAGGGAGAGCATGGTGCTGAACGTTTCGGCGACCGCGCCGCCGATTTGGCCGCGGATGTCGAAATCGGTGAGATCGCCCATGGCATCAATTTTATTATCCCGGGGGGAAAAGCTCAACCGGAATCTTGACGGGGGCTGAAAATAGGCCCTCCCGCGGGCCGCGGGCGCAGCCCGCCAGGGGTCGGCGGCGTTTCCGGCCGCCGGTCAGGAGCGCGCCGGCGGCGGGGTGATCCGGTCGAGCACCCGGCCGTCGGCGCCGAGCATGAAGATCAGGAAGCCGTTCAGCGCCGCATCGCGGCAGAGCTCCCCGAACAGCACCGCCTGGACCTCCATGCGCTCGCCGGGGACGGCGGGAAAGCGCGGCAGGCAGGCGAGCGCGTCGTCCTTTTCACGAAAGGCCGGGATATAGGCGAGGCCGGCGGCGGGGTCCTGCCGGCCGAAGTAGCGGGCGCCCCCCGGCGACTCGAGGACGATCACCCACACCCAGGCGTTCGGATCGGGGGCGGCGGTCATGAGGGCTTGTACCGCTGGGCGACCGCGGCCATCTGCCGGGCGAAGTTGCGGGCCGTGGGCTCGCCCTTGAACGCGTCGATCACCTCGCCGGAGGGCGAGAGGAAGAAGACCGCCGGGATCGCCCGCACGCGGTAGGCCGCCGCCGTGCGGCGGTCCTGGTCGACGTCGATGTAGATGCTGATCATCTCCTTGGAGGCCTCGGCGACGCGCCGGTCGGTGAAGACGTGCTGCTTGAGCTCCCGGCAGGGGGGGCACCACACCGCCCCGAAGACGAGCATCGCGGGCTTGCCGGTCAGACTCGCCTGCAAGAGCCCCTCGGCGTAGGTTTCGACCCACTCCATCCGGCCGCCCGGAGGCTCCCCGCGGCTGCAGCCGGCCGCCAGGCAGAGCGCCGCCGCCATCGCCAGGGCCGCCGCCGTCCGTGTGCGCGCGCGCATCGCCATGCGGCTCACCGTTTCAGGATGTCGAAGGGGTCGGGCTGCCACCCGCCGCCGGCCCCGCCTTCCCCGGCCGGCCCGGCCTGGGCGGCCTCGAAGTCGACGGTCGCCACGTGCTCGCACAGGGCCGCGACGCGCGCGAGCACCGGCAGGTGCGCGGGATGCTTCTGGTAGCGCTCCAGGGCCGCCAGGTTGGCGAAAAGGGAGACCAGCCCGAAATCGTAGGCGCGCCCGGAGGGCACCTGGTTGCGGCCGAACTCGTACATGCGGATCTCCTGGATCCGGTTCGGGAGATCCTCCAGCATGGCCTCCAGCTCGCGGATGTCGGCCTCCCGCGTCCCGGGCTTGAACTTCAAGAGGACCACATGGCTGATCACGGGGGTGTCCCTCCTCTCCAGGAGCTTTCGCCGGCGAGCTTCACCGCGACTTCCGTGAACCAGACGCGGAAGCTTTCGTCCGCGCCGCGGCGCTCGAGCGCGATCAAAAGCGGCCCGTAGCGGCTGTACGCCTCCCAGGTCGTGACCCGGGTCGGCTGGGCGGCGCCGCCCTTGCGGTAGATCCACTGCCGGATGCGCCCGGCCTCGTCGGTGAAGAGCTCGTAGACGTCCCCCGGGGTGTAGCCCCCGTCCGGGGGGAAGCGGACGACCAGCCGCCGGCCCCGGCCGCCCCCCAGGGGCATCTCGGCGGGCCGGTCGTCGGCGGCGACCGCCGCGCCGGCATCCCAGTGGACGCGCAGCGGGAAGAGGAGCCAGTAGTTGTCGTTGATGAACCAGGCGTCCACCTTTTTCAGGGCCTCCGGGGCCCCGCCGGCGAGCGCGGCGCGCTCATAGGCGACGACCCCCCCCTGCGCCGGCGAGCCGTGGAAGGTGACGCGGTCGGTCCGGGGCTCCCACTCCCAGCGGCGGCTGGCGACCGTGTCGCCGATCTTGACGTTGAAGGTGTAGCGCAGGGCCTCCACGCGGTCGAAGCCGCCGGCGCCGTGGGCGGCGGCGACCGCGTTGAAGGGCGAGCCCGCGCGCCGGAGGGCGGCGCAGCCCGCAACCGCCGCCAGGGCCGTCACGGCCAACAGCGCCGCCCAGACGACCTTGTTTTCTTTTTCGCCGATCACCGCACACCTCCTTCTCCGCCCGGCGGGCGGCGGTCACTCCGGGTCGAGCTCGGCGGCCGGCTGCCGGCGGGCGTGCACGATCTGGTTCTTGATCTCGCTCATGATGAAGCTGCTCTGCAGCCCCTGCGCGATCTCGAGGTCGCTCGGCGCGCGGCCGAGCACGCGTTTCCCGTGCCGGCGGATGGCCTCGACCGCCGCGGCGATGCCGGGGATGAACCAGCCCGTGCGGGCGAGCGAGCTCCGCGGCGGGCCGGAGGCCATGTTGAAGCGCCAGGCGGCGCGCCGCGGGGCGGGCATCTCCGCTTTTTCGGCCTTGGCCGGGCTCTTCCGCAGGTAGTTGATCTGGTTGGTGAGCTCGTCCAGGGTGAAATAGGTGCCGAGCGCGTGCGCGAGCTCCTCCTGCGTCGGCTCGGTCCCGCTCGCCCGCCCGACATACTGGATCAGCGCCTGGAGGGCGTCCCGGATCGGATCGGGCAGTCGGGTCAGCTTGCCGTTCGACGCCATCTGTGCTTGCCAGAAAAATCCCGCCGCCCGAACCGCTCCCCCGCCGGCGGCCGGAGGCTACTTGGTCCCGAAGATCTTGTCGCCGGCATCCCCCAGCCCGGGGAGAATATAACCCACGTCGTTCAATTTTTCATCCACCGCGGCGACGTAGATGTTGACGTCCGGGTGGGTTTTCTCCAGCCGGGCGATGCCCTCCGGGGCGGCCACCATGAAGATCCCCTTGATCTGCCGGCACCCGGAGGCCTTGAGCAGGTCGATCGCCGCGACCACCGAGCCGCCGGTGGCGAGCATCGGGTCGAGGATCAGCGCGATGCGCTCCTCCATGCTCTTGGTGAGCTTGACGTAGTAGCGCACCGGGTCGAGGGTCTCCTCGTTGCGGTAGAGGCCGATGATGCTCACCTTGGCCGAGGGGATGAGGTTGAGCACCCCGGGCATCATCCCCAATCCGGCGCGCAGGATCGGGACGACGGTGATCTTCTTGCCCTTGATCTTCTCCACCGCGACGGGCCCGGCCCAGCCGTTGATGGTCTCGGCCTCGGTTTCGAGGTCCTGGGTGGCTTCGTAGGTCAGCAGGCAGGCGATTTCGGAGGCAAGCTCCCGGAAGTCCTTGGTGGTGACGTTGGCCTCGCGGGCGAGCGCCAGCTTGTGTTTGATCAAGGGGTGGTCGACGACGTGCACCGGCATGGCGCTCTCCTTCGTCCTCGGGGGTAGGGTCACCGCGCGCGCGGGGCGGCCGGCCCGCAGGCCGCGGACCCGCGCGGCCGCCGTTCGGCTGCTATACTGAAATGCCCCAAGGGTGTCAACCGGAGAGCGCGCCCCGCGCGGCCGGCCCCCCCGCGGGGGCGGCCGCGCCGGACCGCGGTCTGAAGGCGCCGGCCGGCGGCCGCTTGGTCAGAACTGGCCGAGGGGCCGCTCGAAGGTCCACTCGTACGGGTCGGTCACGAGCGCCTCCTTGGACTCCTCGGTGTTCCCGCCGAGATAGGCGAAGGGATAGCTCACCACGTAGACCACCGCGCCGACGGCGGTCGCGAGCATGCCGAAGGGCCGCATGGCGAAGGTGTCCCACATCATCTCGCCGCCGGTCGGCTTGGCCTCCTCGCGGTAGGCGTATTCGCCGGCGGACCACGCCGGCGCGGCCGCCAGAAGAACCCCGATCATCACTGCGACTGCGATTCGCTTGCACCCGGACATGACCCTTCCTCCCCGTTGCTTGGCTGAATGTCGGAAACGGCGTCCTGCGGCCGTCATGCCGCGCTGCGGAGCCCCGGCGGGCGGTGCGCGCTGGCGTTGGGTGCCATCCGCCGCCGCGTGCCCCGGGCCGCCTCTCTGCCTCAATCGACCGATCGGCCGGAAAGTTTAGAAAACTCCGCGGCCGCGGGGGCCGCGGTTGCTTCCGCCCGATTCTATGCTATCATAGCGCGAAATCGCCCCGGAGTCCATTCGGCTTCGAAAATACCATTGATTTCAGATCGATCCATGCCCCAGGCCGCCGTCGAACCCATCGTCGAGGTCGCCGTGGCCCTGCCGGTCCACGGGACGTTTTCCTACCGCGTGCCGGTGGAGATCGCCGGCCTGGTCGAGGTCGGCAGCCGGGTGTGGGTCCCCTTCGGCCGCCGGCGCGCGACCGGCTTCGTCCTGGGGGAGGGCGGCGCGCCTCCCGCCGGGGCCGAGCTCCGGGCGGTGCTGGACGTGCTCGGCGACGGCCCCCTTTTCACCGCGGCCGAGGTCCCGCTGCTGCGCTGGGCGGCGGACTACTACCTCCACCCGATCGGCGAGGTGGTCGCCACCGCGCTGCCCGGCGGGCTCACGGCGACGGAGACGGCGGTTTTCTCCATAACGGACGAAGGCCGCCGCCGCCGGCGCGACCCTAAGGCGCCGCCGCTCGTGCGGCAGGTCCTGGAGCTTCTCGCGGAGGGCCCCTTGCGGCGCTCCGAGATCCGCCGCGCCCTCGGCCGGGAGATGCCGCGCGCGCTGCTCGGCCTGCTCGAGCGGCGCGGCGAGATCCGGCGCGAAAACCGCCGGCTGGAGAGCCGCTCGCGGCCGCGCCGCGAGCGCTTCGCCCGGCTGCCGGCCGGAGAGGCGGCGCGGCCGCGGCCGGCCGGGAAGAAGGGCCGGGTCGTCGCGGAGATCGAGGCCGCCGGGGAGATCGCGCTCGCCGCCCTCGCCCGGCGGGTGCCGAACGCCGGGGCGCACCTGCGGGCGCTCGCGGCGGCCGGCGCGATCGAGCTCTTCTCCCGCCGGGTGTTCCGCGACCCCTTCGGCGAGCCCATCGCGCCGGACGCCCCGCCCGCCCCGACCCCCGCGCAGGCCGAGGCGATCGCCGCCGTGTGCGCCGCGCTCGGGCGGGGCTTCGAGGTCTTCCTGCTGAACGGGGTCACCGGAAGCGGCAAGACCGAGGTCTACCTCCAGGTGGCGGGCCGCGCGGCCGAAGGCGGCCGCGGCGTGCTCGTGCTCGTGCCGGAGATCGCGCTGATCACCCAGATGGAGCGGCGCTTCCGCGCCCGCTTCGGCGAGGGGGTCGCCGTGCTGCACAGCGGGCTCTCCGACGGGGAGCGCTACGACCAGTGGTGCCGGGTGCTCGGCCGCGAGGCGCGGATCGTGATCGGCGCGCGCTCGGCGGTCTTCGCCCCGCTCGGCGAGCTCGGGGCGGTCATCGTGGACGAGGAGCACGACGACTCCTACAAGCAGGAGGGCGGCATGCCGTACCACGCCCGCGACCTCGCGGTGCTGCGCGGCCGCCAGGCCGGCGCCGTCGTCCTGCTGGGCTCGGCGACGCCCTCCCTGCAGTCCTTCTACAACGTGCGGCGCGGGAAATACCGCGAGCTCCGCCTGCCGCGCCGGGTCGAGGCGCGGCCCATGCCGGCGGTCGAGGTGGTGGACCTGCGCCGGATGCGCGACCTGCGGGGGCCCGGCCGCTTCATCAGCCCCGAGCTCGCCCGGGCGATGGGGGAGGCCCTGTCGCGGGGGGAGCAGGTGCTGCTGTTCCTGAACCGCCGGGGGTACGCGACCCTTGCGGTGTGCGCCGGCTGCGGCGCCCCGCTGCGCTGCCGGCACTGCGACCTCGCGCTCACGCTGCACCGCGCCGCGGAGGCCTTCCACTGCCACGCCTGCGGGTTCAGCCGGCCGGCGGCCGGGGCGGCCTGCGACGCCTGCGGCGCCGACAAGCTGAAGCGCCTGGGGCTCGGGACCGAAAAGGTCGAGGCCGCGGCCGCCGCCCTGTTCCCCGGGGCGCGGGTCGCCCGCATGGACCGGGACACGACCCGGCGCAAGGGGGCGGTGCTCGAGCTGCTCAAGCGGCTGCGGGCGCGGGAGATCGACGTGCTCGTCGGCACCCAGATGGTCGCCAAGGGACACGATTTCCCGGAGATCACCGTGGTGGGGATCGTCTGCGCCGACCTCACCCTGAGCTTTCCCGATTTCCGCGCCGGCGAGCGCACCTTTCAGCTCCTCGCCCAGGTGGCCGGCCGGGCGGGCCGCGGCGACCGGCCGGGGCGCGTGATCCTGCAGACCTACAACCCGGGGCACTTCTGCATCACCGCCGCCCGCGACCAGGACTTCGAGGGGTTCTACCGCCGGGAGATCGGGTTTCGCGAGGCGCTCGGCTACCCGCCGGCCGCCCGGATGGCCCAGCTGCGCGTCGCCGGGACGGATCCGGCCCGCGTCCGCGGGATGGCCGAAGAGCTGGGGCGCACCCTGCGCGCCCTGCGGGAGGAGGACCCGGGGTTCGCCGCGGTGCAGGTCATGGGGCCGGTCGAGGCGGCGGTCGCGCGCGTGGCCGAAAATTACCGCTGGCAGATCCTGCTCAAGGCGCCCGGCTCCGGCATCCTCCACCGCTTCCTCGGCCGGGCGCTCCTCGACCGCCGCCGGCCCCGGGAGGACCGCCGCGCGCATGTCGCCGTCGACGTCGATCCCGTCTTTCTGCTTTGAATTCCCGCCGGCCGGCGGTTGTCGAAATTCCCGCCGGCCGGCTTGACATCGGCGGCCCCACCTTCTAAGATTTTTCGCATGCATCGACGGTCACGCCGGCATCCGGCATCCAAGCTGAGGAGCGCCCATTCCTTGAAAACGATTCGAGCCCTGGCGCTGGCCGCGGCCATCGCCCTCTCTTCCGGGTTCGCGGCCGCCTCCGGCGCCCAGCCCCCCGCCGCGGAGAGCCCCGGCCTCTTCATTCCGCAGCGCAGCTTCGAATTCCAGCCGGTGATCGACGGGGCGCGCGTGGTCCACGACTTCGCCGTCCTGAACAAGGGCGCGGCCCCCCTGGTGATCGAAAACGTCCGCACCGGCTGAGGGTGCGCGGCCGTCTCGTTCACGAGACAGATCCCCGCCGGGGGCGAGGGAAAGATCACGATCGCGGTCGACACCGCCGGCTACGCCGGGCGCACGCTCTTGAAGACGGCCGAGGTCGTCACGAACGACCCGCGCGAGCCCGTGGTCCAGCTCTCGGTTTCGGGCCCGGTGGAGCGCTTCGCCGCGATCTCGCCGTCGCTCGTGAACCTGCGCGGGGTGGCCGGCGAGGGGCTGCGCCAGACGGTGCGCATCGTCCCCGAGGAAAAGTATCCGTTCCGGGTCCTGAGCGCCCAGCCGCGCGACGGACGCGGCCTCCGGGTCCGGCTCGCCGAGGCCCCCGAGGCCGGCCGGCCGGCCTACTCCCTGGAGGTCGAGAACACGCGCAGCGAGCCGGGCGCGTTCAACGACATCGTCGTCCTGCGCACCGACAGCCCCCTCAAGCCGGAGCTCGAGGTCCGCGTCTTCGTCAACCTGCGGCCGCCGGCCCCGCCGGAGAAGAGGGCCGAGTGAATCCGCCCGCGATCGATTTCCAGGCGGTCCAGGTGGTCGTCTTCGACTGCGACGGCGTCCTGTTCGACACCGAGGAGGCCAACCGCGTCTATTACAACCGGTTCCTCGCGCGCTTCGGCCTGCCGGAGCTGACCGACGCGCAGCTGCGCTACGTGCACGCGCACACCTTCCACGAGGCGCTCGACCACCTCTTCCCGGACGAGCGGCTGCGCCGGGAGGCGCTGGAATTCCGCCGCACCCTCGACTACGGGGAGTTCCTCAGGCACCTCGCCATCGAACCGAGCCTGCGCGGCCTGCTGCCGCGGCTGCGGCGCCGGTACAAGACCGCCATCGCCACCAACCGCATGGACACCATGCACCGCCTGCTCGCGGAGTTCGGGCTCAAGGGCCAGTTCGACCTCGTCGTCACCTCCCTCGACGTCGCCCGGCCCAAGCCCGCCCCGGACCCGCTCGCGAAGATCCTCGCCCACTTCGGGGTGGCCCCGCGGCAGGCCGTGTTCATCGGGGACTCGGGCGTCGACGAGGCCACCGCCCGGGCGGCCGGGGTGCCGTTCATCGCCTACCGCAACCCGGCGCTTGCGGCCGACGGGCACATCGAGCGGCTGGAGGAGATCGAGGCCCTGCTCGCGCCGGCGGGCGCGCGGACGGATCCGGACGGATAAGGAGATCGAATCATGGAAGGCGAAACCGCCGGCCGGCCCCCCGCGGCCGCGGACGACTGGGAGAGCCGCCGGCTCTGCAGCGACGGGAACTGCATCGGGGTGATCGGCCCGGACGGGCGCTGCAAGGAGTGCGGCCGGCCGGCGGACGAACCGAGCCCCCCGGCGGCGGTCCCGCCCGCCGCGGCGCAGGCGCCCGCCCGCGCGCCGCAGGCCGCCCCGGCGCCGGCCCCCGCGCCCGCCGCCCCGGCGGACGGCGGCGCGGCCGCGGACGACTGGGAGAGCCGCCGGCTCTGCAGCGACGGGAACTGCATCGGGGTGATCGGCCCGGACGGGCGCTGCAAGGAGTGCGGCCGGCCCTATACCGGCTGAGCCCCGGCGCCGCTCATTCGGCCGCCGGTGCCGCGGGCGGCGCGCCGGGACCGTCCTCCGCGGGGAGCGGGAGCGCGATGGTGAAGACCGCCCCGCCCTCCGGGGCGTTCTCCGCCGTGATCCGCCCCTGGTGGTCCTCGACGATCCCGTAGCAGATGGTCAGCCCCACCCCCATCCCCATGGTCTTCTTGCTGGTGAAGAAGGGATCGAAGATGCGGTCGATCTCGGCGGCGCCGATGCCCGGGCCGGAGTCGCGGACCTCGATCAGGAGCTCGTCGCCGCGGTTCAGCGTGCGGATGGCGATGCGGCCGGCGGTCGTGGCCGCGAGCCCGTCGGGGGAGCACGCCGCGGCCGCGCCGGTGATCGCCTCGACGGCGTTGTTGACGAGGTTCATGATCACCTGCCCGAGCTGCTGCGGGGAGGCGTGCACGACCGAGCGGCGGGCCTCGAGCGCGACGTCGGCGGCGATCATGTGCTTCTTGAGCAGGCTCTTCACCAGGGCGACGGTGTTTTCGACGACGTGGTTCACGTCGATCAGCTGCTTGCGCTCCTTTCCCGGCCGGTTGAGGTCGATCAGGTTGCGGACCGTGTCCCGGATGCTGTTGAAGGCGCTCTTGATGAGGTCGAGCTTGCGCTGCAGGTAGTCGTCGGCGGCGTAGGTCGTCTTGAGGACGTTCAGCAGCGCCGCGATCCCCTGCAGCGGCGAGTTGATCTCGTGGGCGATCGAGGCCGCGAGCTGGCCGGTGGCCGCCAGGCGCTCGGAGCGGATCAGCTGGTGCTGCAGGAGCTTCGTCGGCGTGATGTCGCGCGCGACGCAGAGAAAGCAGCTCTCCCCCAGGTAGACGACGAAGCGGCAGTTGATCTCGTAGGGGACGGTCTTGCCCGCCTTGGAGACGAGGCTGATCTCGGCGCGCGCCTCCCTGCGCTCGGCCGCCTCCGCGAGCATCCGCCGGCAGGCCTCGAGGCGGTCGGGGGCGGCGAGGTCGCAGAGCGCGAGCGCCGCGAGCTCGGCGGGCGAAAACCCGGTGCTCTCCTGGAGCCGGCCGTTCGCCTCGAGGAACCTCCCCGCCTCGTTCAGCAGGAAGACCCCCTCGGCGACGTTGTCGAACACCTCCTTGTAGCGCATCAGCTCCTCGGCGCGCTTGAACTCGGTCGTGTCGGTGGCGATGATGGTCGCGGCGATGACGCGCCGGTCGAGCCGCAGGGGGCCCACGCGGTAGGTGTACCAGGCGGGGACGCGCCGGTCGCGGAAGCAGACCTCGAAGGTGTCCGTCTCCCCGGTCCGGAAGACGTTCTGCACGATCTCCGCGGCGGTGGCGCGGTCGCCCTCGGGCAGGAAGCCGTAGAGGCTGCGCCCGGCGACCTTCTCGGGCGGCTGCCCGTTCAGCGGGTGGTTGACGAAGCGCAGCACCCCCTGCTGGTCCACGGTCATGATCAGGTCCGGGGCGGTCTCGACGAGCGAGCGCCACAGCTCCTCGGACTCCTTGAGCTTCGCCCGCGCCTCGTTCAGCCGGTTGATGATCGACTGGGCGTGGGAGCCCAGGATGACGAGCAGGCAGAGCACGACGACGCGGATGTAGATGTCGTAGAGGTCGGGGCCGATCAGCTGGGCGATCAGGTTGAACTTGTTCGAGAAGAAAATGTTCAGGATCGAGTCGAGAACCCAGTAGACGGTCGAGACCAGCACGACGGCGAGCACCATCGAGTCGGACATCTTTCCGGGTTCGAACGTTCGGTAGCGCATCGTCTGGCAGCTCCCTTCTCCGGGCGCGCGCCCCGGCGGGGCGCGGCGGCGAATCGGGCTGAGGCGGCCGCTTGCGGTCGGCGAAAAGGAAGCGGGGCGGCGAGCGATCGGGCCGCGTTCGACAGGGCTCTTCGGCCAGTGCCTTAGCACACCCCGGCCGCCATTATAAAGCCTAAAAACTACTAGGGCGCGCCGGCCGTCCACTACCATAACGATCGATCCGCAAAAATCAAACCGGCGGCCGTCCAGCCGCGCCGCCGCGGGCCCCGCGGCCGGGGGGCGCCGCTTGCGGGCCCATGCCGGGGGGCTTGGCTTTTCGCCCCCGATCCGCTACGCTTCCGGCGAAGGCCGCAGCGCCTTTCCGCAAGGAGGCCGCCGTTGAACCCGTTCCTCGCCCAGGCCGCGCCTTTCGCGCTCTGGCTCCGGGGCTACCGCCGCCGCCACCTGCGCGCCGACCTCGCCGCCGGGCTCACCGTCGCGGTGGTGGCCGTGCCGCAGTCCATGGCCTACGCGCTGATCGCCGGCGTCCCGGTGCAGGTCGGCCTCTATGCCTCGATCCTGCCGACCATCGCGGCGGCCCTCTGGGGGAGCAGCGCGCAGCTCATCACCGGGCCGACGACGGCGCTCTCGCTCGTCGTCTTCACCACGCTCGGCGACCTCGCGGCGCCGGGCAGCGCCCGCTACCTCGAGCTCGCCTTCGCGCTCGCGCTCGTCGTGGGGGCGCTGCAGGTCGCGATGGGGCTCGCGCGCCTCGGGGCCTTTCTGAACTTCATCTCGCACGCGGTGATCCTGGGCTTCACCGCCGGGGCGGCGGTCCTGATCGGCTTCAAGCAGCTTCCGAACCTCCTCGGGGTCGCGCCGCCCCCGGCCGGCTCCGCCCTGGCCGGGCTCGCCGCGGCGCTGCCGCAGACCCACCTGCCCACCCTGCTCCTCGGGGCGGGGGCGGCCGCCGTCACCGCGGGCCTGCGCGCGGCCCGGCCGCACTGGCCGGGGGCGCTCCTCGCCATGCTCGCCGCCGGCGCGGCCGTCGCCCTCCTCGGCCTCGAGCGGCACGGGGTGGCCGTCGTGGGGGCGGTCCCGCGGGCGCTTCCGCCCGTCTTCTTTCCGTCCGCGGCGCTCGCCGAGGCCGGCGTGCAGATGCTCCCGGGCGCGCTCGCCATCGCGCTTCTCGGGCTCGTCGAGGCGGTCTCGATCGCCAAGGCGATCGCCGGCCGCACCCACCAGCGGATCAACGTGAACCAGGAGTTCATCGGCCAGGGGATCGGGAACCTCGCGGCCGGGCTCTGCGGCGGCTACCCGGGCAGCGGCTCCTTCACCCGCTCGGCGGTGAACTTCCGCGCCGGCGCGGCGACGCCGGTGAGCGCGGTCGTCTCCGGGCTCGCCGTGGCCGCCGTGCTGCTCGCGGCCGGCCCGCTCGCGGCGAGCCTGCCGGTCGCGGCCCTCGCCGGGGTCCTGATCGTCGTCTGCATCGACATGGTGCGCCTGCGCGACATCGCCCGCACCGTGCGCGCGACCCGCAACGACGGGGTCGTGCTGATCGTGACCTTCCTGTCGACCCTCTTCTTCCACATCGAGTTCGCGGTCTACGTGGGGATGGCGCTCGCGATCGGGCTGCACCTCGCCGCGGTCTCGCACCCGCGGATCCGCTCGACCGTCCCGGACCCCGCGACCGGGAAGCTGCGCGTCGAGACCGAGGGGCGGATCTGCTGCCAGATGGACATCGTCCACATCGCGGGCTCGATCTTCTTCGGCTCGGCGGCCTTCGTGGAGGAGGACCTCCTGCGAAGGCTCAAGAGCCACCCGGGGATGGGCTGCCTGCTCATCCGCATGCACCGGGTGAACAACTTCGACGCGAGCGGGGTGCACCTCCTCGAGGTGGTGTTGGCCGAGCTCAAGCGCCGCGGCGGCGGGCTCTACCTCTCGGGGGTGAACGCGCGCGTCTTCCAGGTCTTCAAGAACTCGGGGCTCCTCGGCGAGATCGGCGAGGGGCACTTCCGCGCCACCACGGGCGCGGCCATCCGGCAGGCGATGCGCGAATCCTTCTGCCCGGTCGTCTGCGCGGCCTGCGAGCACGCCGTCTTCCGCGAGTGCCCGGAGCTCAAGCGGGGGAACTGGGAGGTCCTGGGGAAGAACGTCGTCCCGCGCTGCCCGCGGGGCGGGGCGGCCGGGGGGCCGATAAAGGAGGAGCGGAATTGAAGATCCTTGCGCTCGTGGACCACAGGCAGGAGAGCCTCGCGGCGGCGGACTTCGCCTCCGGGCTCGCCGCGCGGCTTGCGGCCGAGCTCGGGGTCGTGGTCGTGCGCCACGCGACGCAGGCGACCGAGGCCCCCGCGCCGGTCGGGGTGGCGACCGCGCTCGCGGGCTGGCAGCCGCCGCCCGGGATCGCGGCGCTCCTCGCCGCGGCCGGCCGGCTCGCCGCGCGCGGCCTGATCGCGGAGCTCGCGGCGATCACGCTCCGCGACCGGCCCCACGGCCACGTGTTCCACGCCCCCCGCCTCGACGGGGCGGGCCGGGTCGCCTTCATCGAGCGCTTCGGGGCGCTCGTCGCCGAGTTGAACCAGGAGATCGACGAGGGCCGCTGGGCGCTCGTCGTGGCCGCCGCCCCGCGCCGCGGGCCGCTCGGCCGCTTCGTGTCGGCGAACCTCCCCCGGAAGCTCGCGCTCGACCTCCACGCAAGCTTCCTCGTCGTGCGCGGCGGCGGGCTCGAAAGCCGGCTCGTCGTCTGCGTCGACGGCTCGCCCCCCTCGCGGCGGATCTTCCCGCTGCTGCGCCGCCTGCTCCCGGCGCTCGGCGGCCCGATCGAGATCCTCTGCGTGCTTCCGCCCGCGGGCGCCGCCGCGCCGGAGCCCTCCGAGCATTGCCTCGCGCAGGCGCGCGCCTGGCTCGGCGCCTGCGAGCGCGAGGTGCGCCTCTCCCGCCCCCGCGCCGCCCGCCGCGCGACACCCATCCTCGCCGCCGCCGGCTCCGGGGCGATCATCGTCACCGGCGAAAGCCGCCACCACGACCTGCGCCGCCGCACCCTCGGGACGCTGCCCCTCAAGCTCCTCGCGCGCACCGATTCGAGCTTCCTCATGGTCAAGGGCGCGGTCGAGCCCGACCCCGAGCACTTCGAGGAGGGCGCCGCCTGCCCGCTCGACGGGCGCTGACCCGGCGCCCTCCCGGTGCGTCTTCTCCG
>CAZNKG010000009.1:0-158250 GCA_964573635.1 uncultured Desulfatibacillum sp.
AGTATTAACAATATGTTGTTCCGTGTTCGAGAAATCTTAACCGGACAGTACTGGCTTTGGATTAAAGTTGAGCAAGTCCTCGGTTTGCCGGCTATTGTCGCAGCTGGGGTTGACGCCGCAGCGGCCGGTATGGCGTGCGTATCAACAGCAGCCCGAGGAGGTTCAGCGCTGGTTGAAGGAGGAGTATCCTCGAATCCGGGCGCTGGCCAAACAGCACAACGCGCTGATTTTTTTTGGCGATGAGGCTGGCGTGCGCTTGGAGTGCCATGCCGGCTCCACCTGGGCGCCCAGAGGCCGGACTCCGGTGGTCAGCGGTACCGGGGCGCTTTTGGGACTCAATAGGATTTCGGCGGTAGGCGCCCAGGGGGAATTTCGCTTCATGACGGTGTCCGGTCGCGTGGGAGCCGTGCAGTTTATCGAGTTTATCCGCCGACTGCTTCACAACATGTCGCGTATGGTTTTTTTGATTGTGGATGGCCATTCGGCTTATAAGGCCAAGAGTGTCCAGCGCTTTTCGGAATCCGTGAAAAACCGATTTCGGCTTTTTTTCTCCCCCCCATTCCCCGGAGTTGAATCCGGGGGAACGGGTAGGGAATGACCAAAAAACAACGCAATTGGACGCCAAGCCATCGGAACTCCCGCCTCTTGAAAAAAGCCGTCATCAGCCATTTGCGACTGATTCAGACATCCGCGGATCGGGTGCGTTCATGCTTCCAAAACGAAACCACACGATATGCAGCGTAATGTCCATATAATTACCGGACGATTACTAATGGATTTGTCTACAGAAACCTTTTACGGTAACATCAATAATGTGAGTTGAGAAATGCCGCGATCGCTTCGAGGAACCGGCATAGGTCGCCCAGCCGGTTTTTCATCAGTGCGTGCACCTGCGATTGTCAACCTCCCAGCAAAGGTGCGCCAGGCGGTTGCGGAACCTGGCCAGCGCGGCCAGCTCTTCGGCAAAATCGGCTGCAAGCCCGCCGGCCTCGGCCATCGCCGGGAAGGTGTCGCCGTAATCCTCGGGGGCACGGTACCCGTTACCGGCGATGAGATGGTTGCAAAGGTCGATTCCGGATTCGATCGCGATGATGAAATGATATTTGGCGCTGCCGACTTTGTCGGGATCGCTGGCGAAGGTGTTCTCATCGACCTGCGACAGCGCTTTCAGCCGATCCAGGCTTTTCCGAAGCTCGGAAATCAGGCGGGCGGCGACATCGCAGTCAAATACCGGCATGCGCCATCTCCTTCAGATAACGCCGGCGGAAGATCGCAAAGTCGAAATACTTTTTTCGGTCGAGCCCCTCGAACGATGCGCGCCGGTTCGGTTCGGCATCGACGAGGAGCCGCCCGGCCCGAATGACCGCATATTTATTAACGGTCTCATAATTGTCAGGACATTGCCTGTTCTGGGACTTCGCCCTATTGGAGCTGGTTGGCGCCTTTTTGTCCGGACTATTTCGAGACAATCAATAAATGAGAGCGGCGCCGCATCCAGAAGGCGAACGTCCACCGGATACTTCAACGTTCTCTGGAGTCTCACCTCCAGATTGAGTTCGAACTTCAGCGGCGGCATGACATCACGGCCCATCAGGATCCCGATGTCCAGGTCCGAGAAATCCTCGCCTCTGGCAAACGAACCGAACAGGAACACCGCGACAGCCTCGGGAACAAGGTTCCGCATCCGCTCGGAAAGGTCGGCGGCCAAGGCGTCACGTTGCGCCTTGCCCGGCTTATGTTTGACGGGCTTCATTGGTTTCACGGCAATTTCCCGGCGGCATGTTGAACCTTGCCGCAGATGTGAACATGCCGTTTGCCACCCCTGGATTCAATAGGCGGCGCAGCGGAGTCCCCTAACCCAGAAAAGATCGCCCGGTGTCAGGAAGGCCTGCAGCCACCGCCCCCTAAACGCCGCAAGCCCCCATGCGCGGCGACGACCCGGCGGGGCGGCGCTCACATTCGCCTTCGCCCAGCCGCGGTCCCGTGCGGCGTGCCCTCCACCGCCGCGTGGCGGGGGGCCCGGTGCGGCTTCCCACGGCCGGTCATCGCGGTGGAAAGAGGCTGAGCCAGCGTCCCGCAAGGTGCGCCAGGTCCGGCAGCGGGCCGCTCAACAGCAATCCAAAGAGAAGAACCGCGGCCAGCGCCGCGAGGACCCGGGCACGCCGGCGCCCGGCCTGCGCCGCTTCGATCACCCGCAGGATATCCGACAGGTTCCGGATCAGGACCCGGGCGCTTCTGCGGGCGAGCGGCGCGCCGTACCCGCTGAACCCCACGCCGACCTCCGCCGCCCGCATCGCGATCGCATCGTTTGCGCCGTCGCCGACCATGGCCACCCGATAGCCTGCCTGCCGCAGGGCGTTGACGACCAGCCCCTTTTGCGACGGGAGCAGGCGGGCGTAGACGGATACGTAGGCGCTCTGGCGCACGATCTCGGCAAAGTCCATTTTCGATAGGTCTTTCCCCGTCAGAAAGAGCCCGGCGGCGCTCTGGATGCCCGATCGATGCGCCGCGCCGAGAGCGCTCTCGATGCGATCCCCCGTGAGCATGATGCTTCGGATGCCTTTGGAGGCCAGGGCGCGCACGGTCGGCCCGGCTTGAGGTGTGACCGGGTTCTCCAGCTGCACGAGGCACAGGAACCGGTACGCCGGCGGAGGGGAGGCTCCTTCTGCGTAGGCGAGGGCGAGGACGATGCTGCCGTCGCGGGCTGCCGTCTCTACCGCGCCGAGGACCTGTGCCCGGAACCCGGGATCCATGGGGCGGGTTTCCCCGCAGCGCGCCATGAAGCCGGCGCAGATTTTCAGGATCGCCTCGGGGTCTCCCTTGGCGAAATAGAACGCGCCGCCTCCGCCGCGAGCGAACCCGGCGGCCATGTACCGCTCCCCCGGGAGGAAGGGCTTCAAGTAGATTCGGGGGTGACCCCACCGGGCCGCCGCCGTTTCCAATCCGTGCTCTGCGGCATACGCCATGAGGGCGCGATCCAACGGGCCGATATCGGATCGGCGGTCGGGCGAGCCGGCGTCATGGCAGAGCGCGCAGGCGGTGAGCACGAGATGCCACGCGCCTCCGCCCGCCACGGCTGCGCCATCGGCCCATTCGCCGCCCAGGAAAACCCATCTCACCTTCAGGTCCCTCGAGGTCAGCACGCCGGTCTTGTCGAAGCCGATCAGATCGACGGATAGCATCGCTTGCAGAGCCTGCGCGTCGCGCAGGCGGACCCCGCTCCGGGCAAGCGCCGCCCGCTGCCGTTGCAGCGCCGCCGAGCGCAACCGCCCATGATCCTGCAGCCGCCACAGCAGCAGAGCCGCCCCCCCGTAGGTTGCGAGCGCGGTGAGCGGCTCACCGCCGTGCAGCAGACGCAAGAGCAGGGCCGCGGCCAGAGCCAGGGGCAAGACCAGGTGCCGTGTGCGAAAAGGCGGCGTCTCCGGGCGGGATGCGCCGATGGGCGGCTGCCGGAGGATTTGGCCGTATTCGGTCCGTTCGCCCGCGGCGACGACCACCCCTAAACCGCGGCCCCGCAGCACCCGGCTGCCTCGGAGCACCCGGCCGCTCTCCTCCGCGTCGGTGCGCTTGGGAACGGGCGCGATCTCCCCGCTCAGATCGAACTCGTCGACTTCGAGGTCTTCGGCCTCCAGAAGCCTCAAGTCGGCGGGGACCCGGTCGCCGGCCGCGATGGCGACCACATCCCCTTCTTTGAGGGTCGCATGGTTCAAGGGGGCCTTCATGGCCGAGCCGGCCGTCCTTCCCGCTTTCACCCGCGGGTTTCGGTAGCGGCCGCACCCGCGCCAAAACCGGTGAGCCGCGCTTCGAATTCGGCCACCCGCGCCTGCAGCTCCGTGGCGATCGCCTCCAGCTCGCGCGCGGCCTCGGCGGACAGCTTTCCATAGCCTTTCATCCGGGCGGGCCGAAGCTCCTCGATCAATATCTCGATGCCCGTCAGGAAAGGCCTGACGGCTCGGGCCGCGTCGACGGTCCGAGGCCGGGGCGGTGCTCCCAGCGCCGCCAGGATGGCCTCCATGCGCACGCGCAGGCTTTCCGAGAAAAGGCCGGCGGCTTGGCGATCGGCCCCGGTCAAGCCGGCCAGCCGATTGCGGAACGGGCTGTTCCCGGAGACGTCGTGCAGCTCGCATTCCATCTCGCACAGCGCCTGGTCGATCGCCTCGAACCGATGAAATACGGCCCGCAGATGGTTCGTGTTGAGCTCAGTCACAATGCGGCCTCCGCAGCGGCGGGATAAGCCGGCCTTGCCCGACCCGGAACAGCAGGGGGAGCGAGGCGAGTTGGGTGAGAATCGAGAAGCCGATCAGGGACGCCATGGAGAAATCGTAGAGCCAGCCCATCAGCGCGCTGCCCAAAAACCAAAAGGCCCCGTAGCCGGTGTTGAAGATGCCGTAGGCGGTCCCGCGCTTTTCGGCCGCGACCATGCCGGCGATCGCCGCCCGCATGATGGACTCCTGCGCACCCATGCCCACACCCCAGAGCGCCATGCCGGCCAGGCCGGCGTAAAAGCCTCCCTGGAAGACGAGGGGGGCGAACCACGCCGAAATCAAGACGGAACCCATCAGGATGGAGACCCCCGCGCGGTCGAACAGCCGCCCGCAGACGAGCGCCGCGACCGCATCCACTCCCATGGCGATCGAATAGAAGACCGGGATCCAATCGGGCGGCACCGCGGCGCGGCTCTGGAAATGGTACCCGATCAGCGCGAAATCGGCGGTCCCGGCGGCGTTGAGCGCCATGGCGGCCAGATAGAGCCAGAAGGCGCGGGAGAGCCCGGCCGGCTGCAGACCCGGCAACACTCTCTCCAGGTCCTTCGGCCGGGGGTAGAGGCCGCGCGCCGCAAGCAGCACGCCGATCGTCAGCGCGGCCGGAATGATGAGGACCGCGAAGCTTGACCGGTAGTCGGCTTTGGCGTACAGCACCGCGGCCGCGATCAGCGGCCCGACCATGGCGCCGACCTGGTCCAGCGCTTCGTGAACCCCGAAAGCCCAGCCCCGGCCGACCCGTGAGGCGGCGTGGGAGAGCATGGCATCCCGCGCGGGGGTGCGGATCGCCTTCCCCATGCGCTCAGCGATCATCAAGACCGACGCCGCCTCCCAGCGATCCGCCAGGGCCAGGAGCGGCACGGCCGTCATGTTGACCGCGTAGCCCACGATCGTGATGGTCCAGTACCGGCGGGTGCGGTCGCTCAAGTAGCCGGAAGGCAGGCGCACGAGGTAGCCGCAGAGCTCCCCGAATCCGGAGACGAAGCCGACGGCCGTGCCGCTTGCCCCGAGAAGAGCCATGAAAGGCCCGACGATGCCGCGCGCCCCTTCGTGCGTCATGTCGGCGAAAAGGCTCACCACGCCCATCAGCAGAACGAACCTCATCGCCGCGCGCCGGTTGGCGTAAGTGCTCTGATCAGCCGTCATGCAGGGCCTCCTCGACCGCACGCCCGCCCGCGGCGCCGAACGCGGCGCCGGGGGATCGCGCAACACCCTCGCGGGGATGGACAAGGGCCGGCGGCGGTGGTAGCTGAAGCTCGTTGTCTTGCGCTCCGCCGGGCAAGCGGTCATCATCGGCCGCCTCTCGGGCCGCGGCCGCCGCCGAGGGCTCCAAACCGCTGGGGGGTTGGATACGGCCGTCGGTCCCGCCCCGGCGGCCCCGGGCGCTTTTTCGAGCCTCGGATAATGGATTTCGTCGGAAGAAAGCGAGAGCTCGCCGCGGCCGCCCGATCGCTGGAACAGGGCCGCAACCTCGTCCTGACCGGCCGCTTCGGCGTCGGACGCTCCAGCCTCGTCCGGCAGCTCGCCAAGCTGAACTTTCACACTTGGCAATTCCTATTTACCGATTTTTCGAGGCCGGCATCCCAGTGCGGCAGCGACCTCGTCCGCCAACTCGTTTCTCCTCTCGGGGCCTGCGGGCGAAAAGGCTACACCCGGATGACGCAGGCCAAGGAAATCCTCCGGGGTGCGGCGGGGGCCGGGCCGCGCCGGCGGGTGGTCGTCCTGGATGATATCGGCAGGATCTCTCCCCGGAAATTGGCCTTCATCCGCGACCTGCGGCTTCCCGCGGAGCGCCCGGGGGGCGGGATCCTGTTCATCGCCATCGCGGAAAGCTTTCTTCCGGAGGAGGAGATCTTCCGACTGCGGGCGGCGCTCTACCCCGCGGATAGGCTGGCCCTGCACAACCTCAATCCGGCGGACACCGCGGCCTTCTTCCGGGCGGCGTCGCAGCGCTGCCGGCTCGGCTGGGATGCGGCCTTCATCCGCATGCTGGCCGCTTCGACCGCAGGCTACCCGCTGCTGATGCGGGAGCGGCTGCAGCGCGCGCTTTAGCTGACCGCTCGATGCTTGTTTTTCCACATCCGGTCACAGCCGATCCGCCTGCTCCCGATAGGCCGCCAGGCGTTCCCGGAGCGCTTCGGCGGCGGAGAGCCGCTCCGTGATCTGGCCGAGGGCGGCCGATACCTCCACCTCGCTGCGCGCCTTCAAGGCGACGGCCCGCTCGAGCGCCTCACGGATGGTGGCGAGAGTGTGCTCGGTCTTCTCCGCGAGCGATTTCTGGAATTGGCGGGTGGTCTCGTCGATGCGCTGGATCAGGTCGTAGCGCACCCGTCCGCAGTGGCGCTCGAAGATCTCCTGGGCCATGGACTTGATGCGCCTGAGGATCAGCCCGCGCGTGACGAAAAGGGGCATGGCGGAGCGGAAGCCCAGGCGGATGAGCGCGATCGCGTCGGGGTCATCCTTGAGCAGGAAATAGAAATCGCTCCTGTTGGTCAGCTTCTCCACCGCGGTGAAGGGCTTGAGATCCACCTCGAACAGGGTGGCCGCGAGCTGAACGATCCCGGCGATGGTCCGGTTGGTGCGCTCCGCGAGGTCGCGGTGGACGGCCTCGAGAGAATCCGCCAGCCGGCGCGCCGCCTGGTCGCGGAAAGTGGAAAACGTGTCCAGGATCTCCTGGTAGAGCAGCTCCTCGAGCTCGGTTTCGAGGCTGCGCCCGTCCGACCCGGAGCCGCTCCGGTCCCGGAAATGTGCTTCGATCGTGGTCAACAGCGGCATCACGCGCTCGCGCTTCAGGGCCGCCAGGTCGCGGTCCAGGGCCGCATGCATCTCGCGGATCTGGCCGTTCAGAATGAAGCGGTGCTCGTCGCGCTCCTTTTCGGTCCGGTGGACGTAGGCCTCGAACCGGGCGATCTTGTCCCGGAGCTCCTCCAGGCTCAGCTTGGCGGCCTCCTGCTCCAGCTTCCAGGCCATGCTCTCATCGGACACCAGGCGCAGGAGCGCGGCGGAGACGGCCTGGAGGAAGGCCTTGCCCTTCTCCTGGTGCAGAAACCGGCGCAGCTCCGCCTCGAGCGCCGGCAGCCGGGAGCGGCCCAGCTTCTCCGCGTCGCTCTCCCGCCGGGCCTCGAGCGCCAGCCGCGCCGAGATCGGCCAGAGCGTCACCGCCCGCTTCAGGTCCTGATGCAGGATCTCGGCGGTGAAGGCCATGGCCTCCTCGAGGTCCCTTTCGCCGACGGTGTCGATCTTGTTCAGCACGAAGAAGAGGTTGTCGATATAGCCCCGCACCTCCCGCAGGAAGCGGTGCTCGGAGGCGCTGAGCGGCGGGTCGGCGGTGACCACGAAGATGCCGGCGTCGACGTTCGGCAGGTAGGCGTAGGCGACCTCGGTGTTGTGGTCGAAGACCGAGCCCACGCCGGGGGTGTCGATGATGCGCACCCCGTCCCGCAGGAGCGGGCAAGGATAGAACACCTCGACTTCCTTCACGTTCAACCGGTTGCGGGGGTTTTCCCTCTCGGTGACGAAGCGGCGGATCTCCGCGGCGGGGACCTCCTCGGAGCGCCCGTCGAGAAAGCGGACGACGGCCTTGGGCTGGGGGCCGTAGCCGAGCAGCGTGACGATCGAGGTGAGCGGCACGATGGCGGTGGGAAGGATCTCGGCCCCCAGCAGGGCGTTGATGAAGGTCGATTTGCCCCGCTTGAACTGGCCCATGACCACCAGGTTGAACTGCTGCTCGACGAGCTTGTCCTGCAGCTCCCGGAGCCGGGGGCTTCCGTTCACGTCCCGGCGCTTCAGCTCGTCGACGACGGCGAGCAGCCCGTCCTTGATCGAGACATAATCCGCGGCCATGGGGGATCCTCCAAAAGAAATGACCTCTACCGGGAGCGGCGAGCTCCGGGTAGAGGTCATCATCCCTGGTCTGGGTACTGTGCGGGCGGTTTAGGCTGACCTCATAGCCAGTCGATCGGCCTTGAAAATACTCCAGGCGTCGCCGGGGTGTCAAGCCCGCGCGGAGGCGGCGGCGGCCCCCGCTCGCGGCTGCGGCGCCGTTCTCACCCGGAGCCCCTCGGCCGCGCGGTCCCGCGCTGAACGACGAAGGCCCCGGCGCGGCGGGGGTCCTGCAGAAAGGCGGCCAGGCGCTCGTAGGGCTGTGCCCCGACAAGGTGAAACCCGCCCCGGCGGAAGGTCGGGACCGCGGTGACGCCGAGCTCGCGGCTGCGGCGCCAGTCGGCGTCGACCGCCTCCTGGTATTCCGGGCGGTCGAGCGCCGCGGCGAGCTCCGCCCCGTCCAGGCCGGCCGATGCCGCGGCCGCGGCGAGGGTCGCGAGGGCGTAGATGTTCTTCCCCTCGGCGAAGGTGGCGCGGAAGACGGCGTGGCGGAAGGCGTCGCCCTTGCCGGCCGCCTCGGCCCACTTGGCCGCCTCCTGCGCGCGGCGCGAGTTGAAGCTCATGCGGCGCGCGCCGAAGGGCAGCCCCAGGCCGCGGGCGGTCTGCTCGAGGCGCCGGAGAACCGCCGGGATGTCGATGGGCCGGCCGGCGAAGAGCGCCTCGAGGGTCATCCCCTCGGGCGGGATCTCGGGGTGCAGCGGGAAGGCCGTCCAGCGGACGGCGACCCGGTGCTCGCGTTTCAGTCGTTCAATACCGCCGGTAATGAAGTAGCACCAGGGTCAGATGAAATCCGAGAAGATCTCGAGGACGTGGCCGTCATCGGGTGTCGCCATGTGCGCTTCCTCCAGGCTCGGGTCCGCTTGCCCGCCGCCGGGCGGCGTGTCTTCACTCTTAAGCCTTTTCCGGGCGTTTGCCAACAGCCGCTCCAGAGCGCCTGCGAAACGGGGGCCCCGGGGGCGGCGGCACGCGCTTTGACAGTCGGTCCGCCCGGGTGGTAGAGATTCCCCGTCCCCGGCGCCTCATCCCGCCTTTGAACCCCGGACCGGAGGATGCGCGCATGCGGAAGGGAGCCCTGAAGCGTCTTGTGCTTGTCGCCGCGGCCCTCGTCGCGGCCCTCGCCGCCTATCTGCTTCTCTGGCCGACCGCCGTCGATCCCGTCGCCTACCATCCCCCCGTAAAGCCCGCGATGGTGGGCGCGCTCGCCCCCAACCGCGAGCTCGAACGGGCCGAGCTCCTCGCCCCGGGGAAGATCAATGGGCCGGAGGACGTCGTCATCGACGACGCGGGCCGGGTCTACGGCGGGACCCAGGAGGGCGCGATCGTGCGCGTGCTCCCGGACGGCGCGGTCGAGATCTTCGCCCGCACGGGGGGGCGGCCGCTCGGGCTCGCCTTCGACGGCCGGGGGAACCTGATCGTCGCCGACGCCCATCGCGGGCTGTTGGCGATCGACCCTTCCGGGAAGCTCACCGTGCTCGCGACCGAGGCCGAGGGGACGCCATTCCGCTTCACCGACCACCTCGACATCGCCGCCGACGGCACGATCTACTTCACCGATGCGAGCGCCCGGTTCCCGCAGGGCGAGTACCTCTACGATCTGCTCGAATCGCGCCCCCACGGCCGCCTCCTGCGCCACGACCCCGGAAGCGGGCGGACCGAGGTGCTGCTGCGGGACCTCTATTTCGCCAACGGGGTGGCGCTCTCGGCCGCGGAGGACTTCGTCCTGGTGAACGAGACCTACCGCTACCGCATCCGGCGCTGCTGGCTCAAGGGTCCGCGGGCGGGGGAGTCCGAGATCTTCGTCGACAACCTGCCCGGGTTCCCCGACAACATCACCGCCAACCGGCGCGGGACCTTCTGGCTTGCGCTCTTCACCGTCCGCAACGACCGCATGGACGCGATGCACCCGAGCGCGCTCGCGAAGAAGGTCGTCTCCCGGCTGCCCCGGTTCCTCTGGCCGCAGCCCGAGCCCTACGGCCTGGTGCTCGCGCTGAGCGAATCGGGGGAGATCCTGCGCAGCCTGCACGACCCGGGCGGACGCCGCCTCAAGGAGATCACGAGCGCCCGCGAGCACGGCGGCTTTCTCTACCTGGGGAGCCTGCACAACGACCGCATCGGGCGCTACCGGCTCGAATGAGGCGCCGGCCGGCGCTAGCGCCAGAAGCGGCTGGCCGCGACCGCCGCGAGCAGGCGGTGCATGTCCGGCGGGTGCAGGTCGCCGATGTTCCCGATGCGGAAGGTGTCGCGGTCGCTGACCTTGCCGGGGTAGATGACGAACCCGCGCTCCTTGAGGAGCCCGTAGAAGCGGGCGAATTCGTAGGCCGGGTCCGCCGGGCTGTTGAACGCCGTGATGATGGGCGCGCGGCAGGCGGCGGGCAGCAGGGGCTCGAACCCCAGCGCCTCCATCCCCGCCACCAGGATGCGGTGGTTTTCGCGGTAGCGCGCGTGGCGGGCCGCCACCCCGCCCTCGGCTTCGAGCTCGCGCAGGGCTTCGCGGAAGGCCATGACGACGTGGGTCGGCGAGGTGAAGCGCCATTTGCCGCCCCCCCGCTCCATGGTCTCCCACTGGTCGTAGAGGTCGAGGCTGAGCGATCGCGCCCGGCCGCGGGTCGACTCGAGCGCGCTGCGGCGGCAGACGACGAAGGCGAACCCCGGCACCCCCTGGATGCACTTGTTCGCGCTGCTCACGAGGAAATCCGCGCCGATCTCCGCCGCGTCCAGCGGGATGCCGCCGAGGCTGCTCATGGCGTCGACGATGAAGACCTTCCCGGCCGCTTTGACCGCCGCGCCGACCGCGGCAATCGGGTTGAGCATCCCGGTCGTGGTCTCGCAGTGGACCGCGGCCACGTGCGTGACGGACGGGTGCGCCGCGAGCGCCGCGGCGGCCCGTCCGGCGTCGAGCGGCTCGGTCTCATCGCCGTCGATGAGGCGGTGGGGGATCCCGGCGCGGGCGGCGATCTGGGCGATGCGCCGGCCGTAGGCCCCGTTGGCGAGCACGAGGAGCTCGCCCGCGGCGGGCACGGTGGTCGTGACGGCGGCCTCCACGCCGAAGGTGCCGCTGCCCTGGATCAGGACGGTGGTGTAGCCCTCCGCCGCGGTGGCGAGCGCGGTCACCTCCCGCCGGATCTCCTGCACCCGGCGGTTGTAGTCGGCGTCCCAGGTGCACCAGTCGCGCCGCATCGCCGCCTTGACGGCGGGGGTCGTGGTGAGCGGCCCCGGGGTGAGCAGGAGGTAGGGGTTCTCGGGCGGGGTCGCTTGGTCCATCGTCGCTTCTCTCCTTGGATGGACGGCGGCCTCAGGGCCGCGGTCCGGCAGCGGATTCGACCTCGGCGAGCGCCGCGTCGAGGATCGCGGCGGCCTGGTCGAGCTCGGCGGCCGTCACGGTGAGCGGGGGGGTGAGGGTGAGGAAGGTTCCCCGCGAGACCTTGAAGCTCAGCCCGCGCTCGAGGCAGGCGTACATGACGCGCTCGGCCGCCTCGGCCGCCGGGAGCCCCGCGTCGCCGTCGCCCGCGATCTCGGCGCCGAACATCAGCCCCTCGCCCCGCACCGCGCCGATCAGCCGGCGCCGCGTCTTGAGCTCCGCGAGCCGCTGCAGCGCGTGCGCGCCCAGCGCGGCGGCGCGCTCGGGCAGCCGCTCGCGCACGATGACCTCGACCGCCGCCAGCCCCGCCGCGCAGGCGACCGGGTTCTTCTCGTGGGTGTAGTGGCCGAGCGCGGCCTCGGGGGCGGCGTCGAGGGAGGGGCGGGCGATCACCGCCGCGAGCGGCAGGATCCCCCCGCCCAGCCCCTTGCCGAGGACGATCATGTCGGGGACGACTCCGTAGCGGTCGGCGGCGAACAAGCGGCCGGTGCGGCCGAGGCCGACCGCGGTCTCGTCGAAGACGAGCAGCGCCCCGTGCCGGTCGCAGGCCGCGCGCACGCGTGCCCAGTAGCCGGGCGGCGGCGGCACGACCGTGGTCGCGCGGATCGGTTCGGCGATCACCGCCGCGACGTCGCCCTCCTGCTCGAGGACGTATTCGACGTAGGCCGCGCATTTCAGGCCGCAGGCCGCGCAGCGCCCCGCGGGGTCGAAGAGACAGCGGGTGGGGTCCGGCGGCGGGACGTGCGCGCAGCCGGTAAGCAGCGGCCCGATCCCGCGGCGGAACATGGCCTCGCCGCCGATCGAGATCGCGTCGAGCGAGGCGCCGTGGAAGCTCTCCCACATGGAGATCGTCTTGAAGCGGCCGGTCGCCACCCGCGCGATCTTGAGCGCCATGCCGACCGCGGTCGTCCCCCCGGGGGCGAAGAGCACCTTGCCGAGGTCCCCGGGCGCGAGCTCGACGAGCCGCCGGGCGAGGCGCACGGCCGGGAGGTTGGTGTAGCGCCGCGGGCAGAAGGAGAGGGTTTGGAGCTGGGCCGTGATGGCCGCGACGACTTCGGGGTGGCCGTAGCCGACCTGGTGGACGCTGTTGCCGTGGAAGTCGAGGAAGCGCCGGCCCTGGAGGTCCTCGATGGTCGCGCCGCGGCAGCCCGCGAGCGCGTTCAGGCAGGGGGTGGAGAGCGCCTGGTGGAAGAAGAGCGCGCTGTCCTCGGCGAGCAGGCGGCGGGTCGCCGCGTCGAGCTGCGCCGCCTCCCAGCGGCGGCGGCCGGCCGAGCGGTTGATGTCGCCCTCGGTGAGGTCGCTCATGGGCGCTCCCCCGCGGCGATCCGCTCCGTGATCGCCGCAACCGCGGGCAGCGCCTCCCAGAGACCCTCGACGACATCATGCGCGCCGGCCTCCCGGAGGGTTCGCTCGGCCGCGCCGATCAGGCGCCCGCGTTCGGCGGGCGAAAGCCGCTCGAGCTCCTCGGCGGCGAGCCCCACCAGGTTCCCGGAGCGGGTGACCCCCACGGTCCACATGCCGGCGTTCAACCCTTCGGCGATGTCGCTCGGCGTGTCGCCGATCTTGATCATCTCCCACATGGGGTAGGCTTCGAGCTTCAGGGCGTTCAGATAGCACATGTAGGGGTGGGGGCGGCCGGCTGGGACATCCGAGGAGCAGACGACGGCGTCCGGCCGGTAGCCGGCGGCCGCCGCCTCCGGGACGAGCGCCGCCATCATCGGCCGGGTGTAGCCGGTCGAGGTGCCGATCTTCACCCCCTGCCGCCGCAGCGCGGCCACGAATTCCAAGAGCCCCGGGATGGGCGCGGCGTGCCGGGCGACGGCGGCGACCATCATCGGCTCGGTGGCGGCGTAGAGCGCCTCGACGTCGGGCTCCGCGGGGGGGCGGCCGTGGACGGCCCGCCAGGCTTCGGCGATGCGGGGCAGCGCCGCCATGGCGCGGATATGGTCTTTTTTCGCGAGCCCCATGAAGCGGCGCGCCTCGGCCGGGGTGACGGCGACGCCGAAGCGCTCGAAGACCGCGACGAAGACGGCCGCCGGCCCGCGGCAGCCGAAGTCGACCGCGGTTCCGGCCCAGTCGAGGACGACCGCGCGGAGACGTCCCGCGGCGGCGTTTTTTTCTGCCGGTGTGGTCATGCGCTCCCTCCTCCGAGCAAGCGATGAAACGGGCGCCTCAGGCCGCGGCCCAAGCCTGGCTGCGGCGCCGGAGGCGGTGGGTGGCGGCCGTGTAGAGCCCGCGGACGGCGATGTTCGCCGCGACGATCAACACCGACATCGCGGCGGCCGGGGCCGTGTCCCCGGCGTCGTCCATGTTGGCGACCGCCACCGAGGCGAGCGGCAGGTCCGCCGAGTAAAGGAAGATGACCGCCGAGACGGTGGCCATCGAATTCACGAAAAAGAACATACCGATTTCCAGGATGGCCGGCAAGCAGACCGGCACGGTCACCCGCAGGAAGGTTCGGTAGAAGGGAACGCCGAGCGAGGCGGAGACCGTTTCGAACTCGCGGTCGAGCTGCTTCAGGGCGGCCGTGGCGCTGAGGAAGGCGACCGTGTAGAAATGGACGATGTTGCTGATCACCAGGATCGCCATGGTGCCGTAGAGGGCGTTGAAGGGGTTCGGCACCCACCGGCCGAAGAGCTCCCAGCCCCGGGGGTTGAAGAAGAAGATGTAGGCAAGCCCGATCACCAGCCCCGGCAGCGCGAGCGGCAGGATCGAGAGAAAATAGGCGGCCCGCCGCAGGAGGGTGAGCCGCCGGGTCTTCTCGATCAGATAGGCGCTCGCGAAGACGGCCGCCGTGCCGCAGACGGCCGAGTAGGCGCTCATGCGCAGGCTGTTCCAGAAGGCCGCGTAGCCCCCGCCGCCCGTCCCGCCGAAGCGGTAGTGCTGCAGGGTGAGCTCGAGGTTGTAGGGCCACACCTTGGCGAGCGAGGCGAAGAGCGCGGTCGTGTAGAAGCCGATGATCGCCGCGGCGACGAGGCCGCAGAAGGCGAGCAGGCAGAGATCGCGGGCGGGGTGGGGTTTCGGCCGCCAGGGGACGAATCTCGCGGAGACCAGGGCCACCTGGCGGCGCTGCACCAGGCGGTCGATCACGAAAGCCGCCGCCGTCGGCACGAGCAGCACGATGCTCACCACCGCCCCCATGGTGAAGCTCTGCTGGCCGATGACCTGCTTGTAGATGTCGGTGGCGAGGATGTTGGTGTTGCCGCCGACCACCTTGGGGGCCCCGAAATCGGTGAAGGCGAGCGTGAAGCAGACAAAGACGCTGCTCAGCAGGCCGTACTTGATCCCGGGCAGCGTCACCGTGAAAAAGGTCCGCAGCCTTCCGGCGCCGAGCGAGGCCGAGGCTTCGATCATGCGGGCGTCGGTCAAGCCGAAGGCGATCGAGAGGATCAGCACCGCCTGCGGGAAGGTGTAGAGCGCCTCGGAGATGACGATGCCGACCGGCCCGTAGACGCCGATGTCGATTCCCGGCACGGCCCCGAAGAAGCCCAGGGTCACCAGGCCCTTGCGGCCGAAGAGATAGATGAGCGCGATCCCGTTCAACAGCGTGGGGGCGAAGAGCGGCAGCATCGCGACCGCGCGGAAAAGCCCCCGGCCGGGAATGCGGCTGCGGGTGAGCGCATAGGCGTAGACGAAGCCGAGCAGGACGGAGACCGCCGTGGTCGCCGCGGCGACCTTCAGGCTGTTGCCGATCGAGCTGGAAAGCGCCGGGTTCCCGAAATAGCGGCGGAAGTTGTCCAGGCCGACGAAGGCGCCTCCGGCGTCCTGGACGCTCTTCGCGGCGAGCTGCGCGACCGGGAGCACCACCGCGGCCGAAAGCCACAGGCAGGCGAGCAGGATGAGCGCGCGTTTGATCCACAGCTCGCCGTCGAGCCGCTCCCGGAGCTCGCCCGCGGAGAAGGCGGGATGCGGCCGGCCGGCCGCGGCGGCGACCGGGGGGGAAGGCGGCAGCCGGACGGCCTCAGGCATGATAGACGCGGATGCGGCTCTCCGGGAGCGCGACCGCCAGCCGCATGGCCGGCCGGATCGCCAGGCGCCGGATTTTCTCGGCCGGGACGTCGGCCTCGATCCGCGCGCTCTCCGCGCCCGAGGCGGGAAGCTTCAGGGCGACCCGGAAGAGCGGCCCGCGGTACTCGAGGCGCTCGACCTCGGTGAGCAGGGTGTTGGGGGCGGCGGCCGGCTCCTCCGGCAGGAGGATGTCCTCGGGACGGATCGCGATGGTCGCGCGGCCGCCGAGGCCGAGCCGCCGCGACCCGTTCTCCCCGGAAACCCGCAGGCGCAAGCCGCCCAGGCGGTAGACCGACTCCGCCTCTTTCACGGCGCCGCGCAGGAAGTTCATCGAGCCGATGAAGGCGGCGACGAAGGGGGTCGCCGGGCGGTCGTAGACCTCGACGGGCGTTCCGTCCTGCACGAGCTCGCCCCGGTCGACGACCAGGATGCGGTCGGCCATGGTGAGCGCCTCCTGCTGGTCGTGGGTGACCATGAGGGTCGTGACGGCCAGGCGCTTCTGAAGGTCGCGGATCTCGCCGCGCAGGTGCGCCCGCACCTGGGCGTCGAGCGCCGAGAGCGGCTCGTCGAGCAGGAGCAGCCCCGGGGAGAGCGCCATGGCACGGGCGAGCGCGACCCGCTGCTGCTGGCCGCCGGAGAGCTCCGCCGGATACTTCCCGCCCATACCCGAGAGCCCCACCAGATCCAGCAGCTCCGCGACCCGGGCGCGGATCGCTTCGCGGCGCGTCCGCCGGCGCTTCAGGCCGTAGGCGATGTTCGCCGCGGCGGTCAGGTTGGGGAAAAGGGCGTAGGATTGGAAGACGATCCCGATGTTGCGCCGGGCGACCGGCTGCCGCGAAACGTCGCGCCCCGCGATCAGCACCCGGCCGGCGCTCTGCGCCTCCAGGCCGGCCACGATGCGCAGGAGCGTCGTCTTGCCGCAGCCGCTCGGCCCGAGGACGCAGATGAACTCGCCGCGCCGGGCGCTGAAGGTGACGTGCTTCAAGGCCGCGAACGCGCCGAAGCGCATGGTCACGTCCTGGACTTCCAGGTGCGGGGCGTCCTTCTCCGCCTGCGGGTCCATCGGGTCTCCGATCCGGCGTCTACTTCGCCTCGCTCTTGCCGTCGTAGCGTTTCGTCCACTCGGCGAGGATCCGCTCGCGGTTCCTGGCGGCCCAGTCGAAGTCGTTCTTGGCGAGCTGCTTTTCGGGCTCTTTCGGGTAGCCTTCCGGAATCGGGTTTCCGCTGGGGTAGGCGGTCACGGGGTAGACCTTGCCGTACTCCTTCATGACCGGTTCGCCGAGCGCCCAATCGAGGAAGAGGCGGGCGGCGGGCTTGATGGCCGCCTTCTTGATCAGGGCGTTCGCCTCGACGTCCCAGCCCGAGCCCTCCTTGGGGAAAACCGTCTCGACCGGCTCGCCCTTCTGCTTCTGCATGAACCCGCGGTAGGCGAAGGAGATGCCGATCGGCACCTCGCCCGCGCCGGCCATCTTGCAGGGCTTGGAGCCGGAGTGGGTGTAGCGCGCGATGTTCGCGTGCAGCCTGTCGAGGTACTGCCAGCCCTGCTCCTCGCCCATCATCTGCAGGATGGCCGAGACCGTCAAAAAGCCGGTGCCGGAAGAGGCGGGGTTCGGCATGGTGACCTGGTTCTTGTACTCCGGCTTGATCAGGTCGGCGAAGGACCGGGGGATGGGGAGCTTGAGCGCCTGCGTCTCGACGGTGTTGACGCAAAAGCCGGTCTCCCAGGCCTTGATCCCCACCCAGGAGGGCGGATCGGCCGGGTCGCGCATGAAGGGCTTGACCTTTTCAAGCCCCTTGGGAGCGAAGGGCGCGAGCATGCCGGCCTGCTTGCAGAGCATGAGGCTCGTCGCCGCCGTGCCCCAGACGACGTCGGCCTGGGGGTTGGCCTTCTCGGCCAGGAGCTTCGCGGTGACGATCCCGGTCGAGTCGCGCACGATTTTGACGGCGATCTCCGGGTGCGCTTTCTTGAAGAGCTCGAGATACTTGGGGATTTCGTCGTCTTCGAGGGCGGTGTAGACCGTGATCTCCTCGGCGGTCGAAACGGCCGGCAGGGCGGCGGCGAAACCGATGAGGGCGAAGAGCATCAATCCGAGGGCGGTGAGGCGCGGGGCGCAAGCGGGCATGTCGTTCTTCCTTTCTCTTCTTGGCGCGAGGGGGTGGCGGTTTTCAACGGCGACCGGTCACTCCTCCCGCAGAGTCGTTAGGAAACCGCTAGCCGCCGGTTATTTCTCGATGAGCCGGGCTGTTCAGGCCATCCAGGGTCGGATGTGAAAATGTTGTTGACAATTCGGTGGCGCTGAAAATAAAAGGAATCGAAAGCTTAATCCGTCCGTCCCCCGGGAGGGCCGGCGGACGGCGTTCCAATCCATCCCGGCGTTTAAACGCTCACATCACGCGGTTCAAGGAAGTTGGCTGCAGGTTCCAGAGGAAGCGGGTAGTTTACTCTCTTTGAGTAAGGAACGACGCGCGGCCGGCGCATTCTCCAGCTGGTCCTCCGTAGCGGTTGATAAGTCCCAAGTTGCCCATCACCCCGCCCGGGCCGTGGCGGATGGCCGGCGTGCACGCCGCCGTTCAAGCCCGACTCCGGAAGCCGGAGCGGCCCCGGCGCTTGTGGCGGCTCACCTCGTTCGAGAAACGGGTAAGTCGGATGAAACGCTTCCAGGGGCAGAAGGACCGCATGCGGCCATCCCGGGCGGTCGCCTGGTTTGAAGTCTGCAAGGACGCCGCGCCCACCGGACGGCGCTACCGCCTGCTCGCTTCCAATTCGAGCTTTCTCCGGCTGACCGGGTTGAATGCCCGAAAGGAGGACGGACTGCAGGAGATCTTGTCCGAAGTCGAACGGGTCTGGCGCGGCGGGGGGCGTGCGGCGCATGCCAATGCGCGCGGCCCCCGCGCGGCGGCAGCCTGCGGGCGGGAAGGAGCGGAACGGCTGGCAGCGGAAGGTCCGGCTGATGCGGCGCTTCCTCCGATCGAGGGCCGGTTCGCCGTGGTGGTCACGGAGTCCCCGATGGAGGCCTCCCCCATGGCCGGTGAACGGTCTTTCGGACGCAGTTTTTTTCATGCGATCGTCGAGGACGCCAACGACGGGATCCTCATCGCGACGAGCGCCGAGAGCCCCTATGCTTACGCCAACCGGCGCGCCGGCGATCTGACGGGCTACGCGCCCTCTGAACTTTGCCGCATCGGCCCGCTGCAGCTGATCCACCCCAGCGACCACCAGCTCGTCAAGGGACTGCTCGAGCGCCGGCTGCAGGGCCGCCTCCAACCGGAACGCTACGAGATCACCATCCGGCGCAAGGACGGCGAGCCGCTTCCGGTCGAATTCTCCGGGTCGCGGACGACCTGGGAGGGTCGGCCGGCGGCCCTGATCCTCATGCGCGACATGTCCCTGCGCAAGCGGATCGAGCAGGAGCGGATGCGCCTTAGCCAGGATCTCGAGCGCCGGGTCGTCGAGCGCACGCTGCAGCTCCAGGAGGCCCTGGCCAAGCTCGACCAGAAGCAAAGAGAGCTCATCGCCCACAAGAGCGATCTCGAACGCGCCACCCGCGAACTGGTCCAGACCAACACGGCGCTTTCGGTGCTGGCGCGCAACATCGACCGGAAAAGCGGCGAGCTGGAGAACCGGATCGCCCGGTCGGTGAGCTCCCGGATCATGCCGCTGATCGACGAGCTGAGCCGCGACATCGCCGCCGAGCGCACGCGGGTCAAGCTCGAGGTGCTGGCGGCCTGCCTCAAGGAGCTCACCCCGGGGATCTCGCGCGGCCGAGAGGTGATCGCCTCGCTCTCGGCGATGGAGCTGCGCGTGGCGGTGATGATCAAGAAGTCCTTCCGCACCAACGAAATCGCGCGGCTGCTGCACATCTCGCCGGAGACGGTCAAGACCCACCGGCGGAGCATCCGGAAAAAATTGGGCGTCGCCCACTCGGCGATCAACCTCTCCTCCTACCTGATGCAGAAGCTCGGCCGCGACTGAGGCGGACGCCGCCCGGGTCGTTCCGCGCGGCGCGCGCCCAGCCGCCGAACCGAAGTGGGTAGGTAAGATACCCAAAACCCCCCCCGCCATAACCCTCCTTGTCCCGACGGCACGCTTGTAGTAAAGCATACTTCACTTTTCCCACAAAAGAATAACCGTTCCTTGCCTGCCCTCGTTTCGGAAAGCGTCTCGCGCCATGGCCGATCGACGCCGGAACAGCCGCCATCCCGTCCCTGCCAACGCCTTCGCCGCCTTGGGGCGCGGGTTCACGAAGGTGGGAAAAATCCAGGACATCAGCGAGAGGGGGCTCGCGTTCGACTACATCGTGGTGGAGGGTCCTCCCGGGGAGGACGAATTTGTGGACATTTTCATGGCCGACAATGCCTTTCACCTCCGCGAGCTGCCCTGCCGCATCGTCTACGAAATTGATGTCGATACACCGCGCATGAGCGACTCCAGGACGGCGATGCTGACCAAGCGGCGGTGCGGGATAAGATTCTCGGACGTCGGCGAGCGTCATCATCGGGAAATCAAGATGTTGATCGATTTCTGGAAGATGGCGGGAAACGATCTCGGGAAGGATGCGGCCAAGCCGCCCAGCACGTCAGCAAATCGGCGGCCGACCAAATGACAGCGGCAAAAAGAAGATAAAGCGGAAAACAAACCATGGCCATCTCCGCACCCGTCGCCTTCTCATTTCGCAACAGCCTCTCGATCCTTTTCAAACGGAGGAGAATGATCCTGTTGGTCTTCGGCGTCGCGTTGACGGCCGTGGCCGTGGGGGTCGTTTTGACGCAGCCGATGTACCAGGCGACCGCAACCGTCATGGTCAAACTGGGTCGGGAAAACGTGCTGAGCGCGCAGCGGCTGACCGACGCCCAGCCACCGATCTTTATCGAGCAGCAGGAAGTCATCAATTCGGAGCTGAAGATTCTCCAAAGCCGCTCTTTAGTAGAAAAGGTCGTTCAAGAGATCGGTCCGGAAACGCTCTATCCGAAACTTCGGAAAAAACCAAGGGTCGAACGGGCATGGTTGGATGCGATCGGCTCCGCCTTGCGCGGCCTGCAGGGCTCAACATCCACCCTCCTTGCGACGGAGGAGGGGGATCGCGCGATTTTTAACGCCGCCGTCATCGCTTTTCAGGACCATCTTGCGGTCGAAGCCGTCAAGAAATCCAACATCATCCTGGTGCGCTTCAAACACGAGGATCCCGTCATGGCGGCTGCGGCGGTCAATCGCCTGGCCGAGTCCTACCTGGAGCTGCACGTCGAGGTGCACCGGAGGAATCACTCCACCGAATTCTTCGGGCAGCAATCGGAATTCCTTCAATCGAAGATCGCCAAAACCGAGCAGACGATCATGGACTTGAAAAAGACAACCAACATCACCTCGCTCAAGGATCAACAGTCCCAACTCCTGCGGCAGCACGGTGATCTGCGCAGCGATCTGAACCAGTCGCTCAGCCAGGAGGTCCAGATCGGCCGCCGCATCCGGGAGCTCCGGCAGCAGCTGGCCGCGACTCCGGCCACCATTCCGCAGCGGGTCGAGGAGGAGGTCAACAACCAACTGATCAACACGCTGCAGGGGCGGCTGGTGGAACTCGAACTGCGCGAAAAGGACCTTCTCAACAAGTATAAAGAAGACAGCCGGCTGGTGGTCAACGTCCGCGAGGAGATCGCGGTGGTTCGCCAAAAGCTCGCCGACCAGGAGAAAAGGCTCTACGGACGCAGCATGACGGGCATCAATCCGGCCTATCAGCGCATCCAGGAGGACCTGCTGAAGAGCGAAACCGACCTGCGGGCAGTCCAGGCGAAGATCAGCAAGTTGAAGGAGCAGCTCGAGGACTACCAACGGGAGCTCGATAAGATTTCGCCGGTTGAGATGGAACTGGACCGATTGGCGCAGCAGCTCGAGGTCGAACGCAACAACTACCGTCTCTATCTTTCGAAATTCGAGGAATCCCGCATATCCTCGGCCATGGATTCCGAGAAAATCACCAACGTCAGCCTGGTGGAGCGGGCCCAACCGGCCCTCAGACCCAGCTCGCCGAGCAAGCTGTTGCTGTTTGCCGCCGGCACCATCATGTCTCTGCTGGCCAGCATCGGTCTGGCGGTGTTCATCGATTGCGTGAGCGACCATGTCGAGAGGCCCGAAGATTTGGAGCGGATCTTGGATGTTCCGGTGCTGACCTCCATCCCGGATTTCCAACGCCCGCTGGACCCAACCGGATGAAAGGTCAGGCGGAAGCCTATCGGCGTGATGCACCCCATCGGTCACACGCCCGATTGTCGGCTGAGATGGAAGAAGGCCTCGACGGGGAGGGAGCTTCTTCCGGGAAGAGCGAGTCCGGGTAGTCCGGGAGAAGGGTGGGGTGATGGCGAAACGCAGGAAGCATGGCGAGCCGGCCGGAGACGAGGCACAGTCTATCTTTTTCCAGCCGGTGCCGTATTCAGAAAAAGCCCTCCAACCCTATGTCCAAAATTTCAACCTGCCGCGCCTGGCGGCGGAGTGGTGCCAGGAGCTGCGCTCCCGCCTGTTGCTGCTATCCAATGAGAAAATAATCAAAACGATTGTGTTCACCGGCGCCTGCCCGGGATGCGGCAACACCACCAGCGTCGCCTGGTTCGCACTTTATCTGGCCAGTATTTTGAAAAAGAAGGTCTTGCTGCTGGATTTGAACTTGAGGTCGCCGGGGTTGCATCGGTTTTTCAACCACCCGGGCGTGCGTGGGCTGCGGGATGCGATCGATCGGGAGAAAACCCCGCCGCTCGAATTCCTCAACACGTTGCAAGGAAACCTGTGCCTGGTGACCTGCAACGATCATGGAGACAACGAGACACCGGCCATCCTGCATTCCGAAGAGTTCAACGCGTTTCTGTCGAAATGCCGAGAGGAATACGATTATGTGCTGATCGACTCGGCGCCGGTAGTGACCAACGCCGAAACGCGCTTGATCAGCAGCTTCGTCGACGGGGTGGTTCTGCTGGTGGAATCGGAGCGCAGCCGCAGCGAGGTCGTCCGGCGCGCCAAGACGGAGATCGAGCGCAGCGGCGCGAGCTTTCTGGGAGCGATCCTCAACCGGCGCAAGTTCCACATCCCCGGTTGGCTCTACAAGCGGCTATGAAACGACCGGCGGAGCCGATGCCAGACCGAAGGCATGCGGGTGGGGTGAGGAAGGAACAGCGGCAACACGATCATAATTGGAGGGGGGAGCCATGAGAGCGAAAGCGATGTTGTGCCTCCTGTTGCTGGGGCTGATCGCTGTCCTGAATGGATGCGCGCATTCGCCGGCGGGCGCACCGGCGGCCGCCGGGCCGGCAGCGGCAGCGGCCCCGACCGCTTCGATTGGAGGGGGCTTGCCTCCCTACCGGATTCAACCGGGTGATGCCCTGGAAGTGAAGTTCTTTTATAATCCGGAGCTTAATGAGTCGGTGACCGTCCGACCGGACGGCCTCATTTCGCTGCAATTGGTCGACGAAGTCCTGGCAGCCGGCCTGCAGCCCGCCGAATTGGATGCGCTGCTAACCGAGAAATACGCGCGGGAGCTGAAGAAACCGGTCGTCACGGTGATCGTCCGATCGTTCGGCGGTCAGCGCGTATACGTCGGCGGAGAGGTGGCGCAGCAGGGGCTCATTACCATGGCCGCCGGAATGACGCCGCTTCAGGCGATCATGCAGTCCGGGGGGTTCAAGGTGACGGCTCAGCCGAGCGAGACCATCATCATCCGCAAAGGGGCGGACCGGCGGCCGGTTCCATTCCGGATCGATCTCAACGCGCAGCTCGAAGGCGGCACCCCGGCGGAGGAGTTCAGGCTGCAGCCCGATGACATCGTCTTCGTGCCCAAGTCGACGATCGCCAAGCTCAACCAGTTCGTGAACCAATACGTCGAACAGCTGTTCCTATTCCGCGGGATCAGTTTGGGGTTTGGATATCAGTTGAACAACAACGACGACTAAGCGGACAACTATCGTTTCGCTATCGGCACATCGATAGAAGAGCGGGGCGACCGGACGGGGGAAAGGAATTCAGGGAATGTCATTTCTCCACGCCTTGCAGAATTACCTGAATGGCGCGAGAGGAGCGGGGCTGGAATCGGCGGCGCCGGTCGTTGCCCCGAGCGAATTCCGGCGGTTGATCCTCAAAGAGCGTGACCGCGCGGGGCGCAATGACAAGGTTTTCTCTCTGGTGCTCGTTGAAGCCCGGTCCTCCAATCACCGGCCGACGAGAAACCATCGCCTCGCACAAATTCTTGCCAGGCAGTTGCGCAACCTCGACGCCATCGGTTGGTTCGACGAAACCCGACTGGGAATTTTGCTGCCCTACACCCCGCGCGACGGCGCTCATCAGGTGCTGGAGCGCATCCGGGAGGCGCTCAAGGATGTCGGCGGGATTCACTGCGAGATCTATACCTATCCCGACCAGAGGCTTTTCGAAATGGGAGGAGAATAGTCCATGGAGAGCCAGCCGTTTTGCGCGGGCGGTAGGTCACCGACGACGGCCTGGGTCGACGAAGGCAGCGGCAGCGGTCAAGCGCTGCTCGCGGTGCTCTCTCGGAAGAGCATCTCGCCTTTCTTCACTTCAAGGCTCCCGCTGTGGAAGCGAACGACCGACATTACGCTTTCGTGCATCCTGCTATTGATCCTCTGGCCGCTGTTTTTGATGATAGCCGCCGGCATCAAGCTCTCCTCTCCGGGTCCGGTGTTCTATCGGCAACAGCGCGTCGGCAACGGCGGCCAGCTCTTCGAATTGATCAAATTCCGCACCATGTCGGCCGGGTGCGATCCAACCCGCCACCGGCAATATTGGCATGCTTTGATCGACCGGGATGGGTCGGCCGGCGCCGAAGGTGCCACCATGAAGAAACTCGATGACGGGAACCCGGACATTTTTCCTTTTGGACGGATTTTGCGCCGATCGAGCCTCGATGAGCTGCCGCAGCTTATCAATGTGCTGCGGGGTGAGATGAGCCTCGTTGGACCGCGGCCGCCGATACCCTACGAGGCGGCGGCCTACGGCGGATGGCATAACGGTCGCTTCGACGCTGTGCCGGGCATGACCGGGCTTTGGCAAGTGAGCGGCAGAAACCGTCTCACGTTTGCCGACATGGTGCGCCTTGATATCCGCTACGCACGGCACTTGAGCCCCATGCTGGACATCAAAATCCTGCTGCGGACGCCGATGGCCGTGATGCGTGATTTCCAGCGCGCCGCATCGACCGGCGAGCCAGCCAGATGACGGAGGCAACGACGTGACGGCGGCGCCTGTCAACGTTGCGGTCGTCGGATGCGGATACTGGGGGCCGAACCTGGTCCGCAATTTCCTGTCTCTCTCCGATTGCCGCGTTCTGCAAGCCTGCGACTGTTGCCCGGAGCGGCTGCAGCACATGCAGGGATTGTATCCCCAGGTGCAGGCGACCATCTGCTTCGATGATGTGGTTCGCGACGAACGGGTCGATGCGGTGGCTATCGCGACGCCGGTTCGCTGGCACTTCGAGATGGCCAAGCGGTGCTTGGAGGCCGGCAAGCATGTTTTCATCGAGAAGCCCATGGCCGCTTCGGTCGCCGAATGCCGGATGCTTCTGAAGATCGCTGAGGCGCGGCAGCGAGTGATCTTCGTCGGCCACACGTTCATTTATTCTCCCGCCGTGCGCCGGATCCGAGAAATCATCCAGGCCGGCGAGCTCGGCGAAATCCAGTACATCAGCGCCCGGCGGCTTAACCTCGGGCTCTTCCAAAAAGACATCAACGTGGCCTGGGATCTCGCGCCCCACGACATCTCGATCATTCTGTATGCGCTGAAGAAGCGGCCGGTCGCGGTGAACTGCCAGGGCAAGGCGCATGTGCACCCGCAGATCGAGGATGTGACCAGCATGACGCTGCATTTCGATAACGGCGGGCTCGCAACGATCCAAAGCAGTTGGCTGGACCCCAACAAGGTGCGTGACATGACCTTCGTCGGGAGCCGCAAGATGCTGCTCTACAACGACCTGGAGCCAAACGAGAAGATCAAGATCTACGACAAGCGCGTCGAGCGCCCGCCGCATTACGACACTTTCGCTGAATTCCACTTTTCATATCACTACGGAGATATGTACTCGCCTTACTTGCGGCAATACGAACCGCTGCGCATGCAGTGTCAGCATTTTCTCGATTGTCTGCGGACGGGTGAGACGCCGGAAACGAGCGGCTACGACGGCCTGCAGGTGGTTGAAATCCTCGAGGCGGCTACCTGCTCGCTGCGTCAAAAAGGGGCTGAAGTCGATCTCGGTCGTGGGGCTGCCGGCGGCGATGCCACGACGTTTCAGGCAGATGGATGAATACCGAGGCGTCTGCGGATCCGACGCGCCGCATCGCCGCCGATGTGACCCTCGGCGAAGGCGTGCGGATCTTTAGCTTCGTCAACCTGTATGGCTGCACGGTCGGCGCCCACTCCCAGATCGGCGCCTTCGTGGAGATCCAGAAAGGTGCGGTCATCGGCCGGCGCTGCAAAATTTCGAGCCACTCATTCATCTGCGAAGGCGTAACCGTCGAAGATGAGGTGTTCATCGGCCACAACGTGACCTTCACGAACGACCGGTACCCGCGGGCCACAACCGCTGCTGGTTGCATGCAGTCGGCGCAGGACTGGACGTGCATCAAGACGAGGGTGCGAAGGGGGGCCTCGATCGGCTCCGGGGCGACCATTCTGTGCGGGGTCACCATCGGTGAACAGGCCATTGTCGGGGCGGGCAGTGTCGTCGTTCGCGATGTACCGGCGCACGGCGTCGTCGCCGGAAATCCGGCCCGCATCCTCCGAGTGCTGGAAGCTCGAGGCCGGCCATGAATGCGCCCCATCTCGGTCTCGGAGGCGCGGAAGCCGCTCGTTATCGGAGTTAATCGACCGGGCGATCGGTCGGCGGATCGATCCATGCGCCTTTGCCGAACGCCGTCTTTACCCCTCTGCGGGGCGTCGCCCCGGTGCACGCTTCGGCCGAACGGCCGACCATGATGCGGTGAAGGACACGGTCCGGCGCCAAGGACCGGGAAGGTTCGAAGACGCTTCGCAGATCCATGGCGCCGGCCAGCAGAGGCGGCGGAGCGGCCGGTGCGAGCGTTTGCGCCTGCCGAGGCCCGGTGTTCTAGCAAAAGCCAGCGCCCCAGGACGGCCTGGGGGCAAAGACAGATTCGTGCAATATGGCGCAGTCATTGATCAATTATGCCGCGGAGGAGGCCCATGCCGATGCCATTTCACGGCATCTGGCGAAGACCGCGGTCGTCGCGTATTTGTTCTTCGCATTTTTCGGTACGGCCATTCCCTTTCAGACAGCGGTCACCTCGATTGAGGAGATCGCCACCGTCAACCCGTTCAACCAGTTTCTATACGCCACGCTGTATTGCCTGGCGGGGATGAGCCTGATCCATCGCCGATCCGAAATATGGGGCTACATCCTGAAGGAGAAAATGCTTTTCATTTTCGCATCCTGGTGCGCGCTGACGCTCTTGTGGTCGAGCTATCCGCTGGTTTCCTTCAAGCGCTGGCTGCAATTGGGCGGGGCTTATCTCATTCTCATGTCCGCCATGCTTCACCTGGATTTCGGCAGGCACATGCTGAAATGCATGCAGCGGCTGTCCGCCATCTACCTCATCGTCAATCTGGCGGCGGTCGTTTTCGTGAGCGGCGCGCGGCATGAGGAGGGCATTTGGCGGGGGGTCGCAACTCACAAAAACATTTTGGGTCAAAGCAGCCTGATCTGCCTGATCTACTGGACCTATGCGCTCCTGACCGGCACGTCACGTGAAAGAGCGGTGGCGTCCGTTTTCTGCTTTCTCGCATTCATTTTACTGGCGGGATCGCACAGCGCCACCCCGACGCTGACCTACGCCATGTTGGGCGGCGCCCTGATGCTTTTTCAGATCCATCGCCAGCTCTTCTCACCGAAAATCGGTGCGATCTCCTCGCTGGTGATCCTGGCCGCTCTGGTGGTGACCCCCGCGGTTATCCTGGTCGTTAACCAGGAGTGGCTCCGCATGCTCCTGGAGCTGATGGGGCGGGATATCACCCTCACCGAGCGGGTCGATCTTTGGGAGAGCATCATGGAGCATGCCCGGCAGCATCTGATTGTCGGCTGCGGGTTCGGTGGTTATTGGGTCACGTCAAGCCAAACAATGGAGGCGCTTTATAAGGAGTTTGTCTGGTTCCCCAACCAGGCCCACAACGGCTACCTGGATATCCTCAACGAGACGGGGTTGATCGGCCTCGTGCTTTTCCTCGCCTTGATCCAGCGCGCCTTCAGCCGTCTGAAATCCAAGCCGGCCGCTTTTTTCTGGAGATGGGTTTTTCTGGCGGTAATCGTTTTGAATCTCACCGAGTCGACTTTCATCCGGGCGAACGAACTGTCGGCGGCCTGGTTCATGTTCAGCTACCTGGCGTCGATACACACGGCGGATGGCCCGGAGGCGACCACGCGCTATGCCGGAACCTCCCCGCGATAAGGTGGCGATCGCCATAGCGACCTGCGGCCGGCCGCGGTCGCTGGGCTTCCTTTTGGAAAGCCTTTCCCGGCTTCGGTTCATCCGCAATCCTCGGACGGAAGTCCGGATTATCGTGGTGGACAACCACCCGCAGGAGGAGGGCCGCGACATCGTGGCGGCCTGGGAAGGCCGGTTGCCTTTTCCGATCACCTACCAGGTCGAGCGACGTCGCGGTATCGCCACGGCCCGGAACCGGCTGGTCCAGTTGGCGGCCGCCTGCGATTTTATCGCCTTCATCGACGACGACGAAACGGCCAGCGCGGATTGGTTGGACGAGCTCTTGGAGGCGCGCAAGCAATTCAACGCCGATATCGTCCAGGGGGCCACCCACAGCCGCTATGAGGATCCACCCGCGTGGCTCCTGGACGGCCGCTTTTTCGAAATGCGGCGCTACCCCCACGGGCAGGAGCTCGACGAGGCCTACACCTTCAATGTGTTGGTTTCCACCAAGGCGCTGATGGCGATCGCCGGTCCTTTCGACGAACGCTTCAACCTTAGCGGCGGCGAGGACATTTTCCTGTTTCGCCAGCTTCGTCGCCGGGGTGCTCGAATAGTTTACAGCGCGCGCGCGCTGACCGAGGAGATCCGGCCGCGAAGCCGCACGACGTTGGGCTGGTATTGCCGCCGAGCCTACCGGATCGGCAATACCAACGTCTTGGTTGATCGGCATTTCCGCAACGCCTTCGCGTGGCTGTGCAAGTGGATCGGATATGCCCTCGGGCGGTTCGGGCAGGGTTCCCTGTTGCTGATCCGTGGGATAGTGGCCGGCCGCGCGACCACCGTGCGCGCGCTATTGTCGTTTTGTCTGGGGGCCGGGAACATCTCCGGGCTGTTGAACCTTAAGTATTATGAGTACCGTAGGCTTTACTGAACGCACCAACGCGAAGCGGAGCGGCGGGAATCGTGCCGGCGGCCGAAGCGCCTCATCGCGCGGGACGGCGGCCGGCATTCAAGCGGGCCAGGCCATGTTCGACCGAGGCTTCATACAGCGGGTGCAGGCATCCTTGCGGTGCAGAACGACGACGCCTTGGAGCGGACGGATCAATTGGCGGACGGTGTTCTTGCCGGGTTCGTTGGCGATCAAGATGGCGGGGAGCGTTTTCACGCATTCCCTGCTCAGCGCGACCAATTTCCTGGTGGGGCTTTACCTCATCCGAACCGCGGCCAAGGAGGAGTACGGCCTCTACATCATGTGTTTTTCGGTTCTGCAGATTTTCAGCAGCATACAGAACGCCCTGGTGAACACGCCCATGATGGTGCTGCTGCCGGCGAAGAAGGCGGATCAACAGACGCCATTCCTCGCGGGGCTTGCCGGCGGGCAGTATCTCAGTCTATCCCCGGTGTTAGCCCTCTGCGGCGTCGGGTTGCTCCTCACCAGCCGCTCCATACCGCTCGCCCCGGAGCAATGCAACGCCCTTCTGGCGCTTCTCTTCGCCATTCCCGCCAGCTACGCGCGTGAATTCCTCCGCGCTTTGCAGTACGTCGCTTTGAACATCCGCGCGGTCATCTATTCCGACTTGGCATTCATCGGCGGCTTGGCGGTCACGCTATTGCTATCCGGAAGCGCTGGAGGCGCCACGGCGGCGAAGGTCATCCTGGCGCTCGGGGCGGCCGGACTGGCCTCCGCCGGCTATGCTTATCGCCGCGAAGGACGAAAATTCTCTTTCCGTTTTGCGTGGATGCGGGGCGCCTTCCGGGAAACCTGGTTTTTCAGCCGATGGGCCCTGATGGGGGTTGCGGTCGCCAATGTGCAGTCCTTCGCCTACATTTTCATCATCTCGACGGTTATGGGCCTCAGCCAAACCGCCGAAATTTCCGCGGCGCGCCTGTTCTTCATGCCTTTCGGCATTCTGCTGAGCAGCAGTCAGCGTATCCTTCTCGCCAAAGGCGCGCACATGCTGAAGGAGGGGCTGCGCGATTTTTTGATCATGATTCTCCGCTTCCTGGGGATGCTGACCCTTCTCTGGGCGATCTACTTCCTCGTGGTCTGGTTTTCCTGCAAATGGGTCATCGTGAACATCTTCACCGATAAATATGCCGACATCGGCCCGGCCATATTGGGATGGGGGATGTTCTTCGGCGTGAGTACGTGGACCTTTATTCTGAACCACGCCTTGCAAGCCCTTAAGGACTTCAAAATGCTCTCCCTTCTCGGGGCCGTCAGCGCCGCGGTCACTTTGGGCGGCTGCCTCATTCTCACGCACCTTTTCGGCCTCTGGGGAGGGCTGCTGTCCTTAATCATGGGTGAAATGGTTGCCGTCGGCGCATATGGGTGGCGCTTTACCCACCTGATGTCTCCCCGGCCGGCCGAAAGGCGTGTCAAGGAGGCTGCGCTTGGCTGAGGAAGGGACCGATAGGCCCTTGGGGCCGTATGTCTTGATGACGGCTGCCAAAAACGAGCAGCAATTCATCGGACGCGTGATGGATGCCGTCATCAACCAGGTGGTGAGGCCGCTGCGCTGGGTCATCGTCAGTGATGGATCGACGGATGGCACGGACGAGATCGTCATGCAGCGAGCGAGAAAGCACGAATTTATCGAGCTCACGCGGCGTCCGGTTGGCGAAAAACGGAATTTCGGCGCCAAAGTGCGCGCCTTGGAGTTTGCGGCCCGGCGTTTGGCGGAATTCCCGTACGAATTCATTGGGAATCTCGATGCAGATGTAACTTTTAAACCCGATTATTACGCGCGCGTATTAAACGAGTTTGGCCGTGATCGCCTCCTGGGAATCGCCGGCGGACGCCTCTGGGACTTTGACGGCCGCAGCTTCAAAGCGCAGCGGATCAGTCCCAAAAGCGTGGCCGGTCCGGTGCAGATGTTTCGCCGGCGCTGTTGGGAGGAGCTCGGAGGGTATCTGGCATTGCCGGGCGGCGGCGAAGACGCGGTGGCCGAAATTACGGCGCGCATGCGGGGTTGGAACGTCCGGCTGCTGCCTCAAATCCCGGTATGGCATCACCGGGCGACAGGCACCGCCGGCCAATCGTGGATCCGGATTTGCTGGAAAGGCGGCCGGCTGGAGTACGCCATCGGATATCATCCTTTGTTTCATCTCGCGCGGGCAGTGCAACGGTCATTGGATTACCCGTGGGTCATTGGCAGCTTGGTCAGAAGCGCGTCTTACGGCTGGAGCTGCCTGCGGCGTTTCCCGAGACCGGTGGAGGCCGACTTCGTTCGGTTTCATCGCGCCGAGGAGATGAAAAAGCTCAAAGCCGCGGCACTGACCTTGCTTCAGCGCAAGGCTGAATTTGACGACATCGGTGATGAAAGATAGGACCGCCGGCCGCTTCAGTCGATGCACGGCGCCGGCATTGGAAACGGCCGCATCCGCGGCCGCCACGTTGTCGTGAAGTCGGGTCGGCGAACTGTTGAGAGGATAGAGTTGCGACCACTGAAGATCGCCCAGCTCGCACCGTACTACGACCCCAGCATCGGAGGGGTGGAGACCGTGGTTCAATACGTGTCTGAAGAGCTGGTGCGGCGAGGCCATGACGTGCATGTGCTGACCTCCAACCGGGGCCATCGCGGCTTTCAGTGGGGCGCGGAAGCCCGCTCGGCCCGGATCAACGGGGTGGCGGTTCATCGTCATTTCAGCCTGTTGAACATCGGCCACATGAGCCTCCGGCCGGGATGCTTCGGCGCGTTGTGGAAAGGCGGATTCGACGTCATCCACAGTCATGTCTACCGGCATCCGCACAATGAAATGGCCTCGCAGGTCAGCCGGTTCAAATACACGCCGCTGGTGCTGCATGGACACGGCCCCTTCTTCGCCAACGTCGCCTCGCATCCGATCAAGAAGCGGCTTTACGCGACCTACGATTTTTATGCGCGGCGTTTTTTCTTCAAGACGGTCGGCTTCGTCATCGCGCTGACTGAATTCGAAAGGCAGAAGTACCTGCGGCTGGGGGTGGTCCCGGAGCGCATTGCCGTTATCGGCAATGCCGCCGGCGATGAGTGCTTCGAGGCGAACTCCGACGGGGGGGGGTTCATAGCCAAATATAAGCTCCAAGGCCGACGCATTCTTCTCTTCGTTGGAAATCTGAACGCGGCCAAAAGACCCGACCTTTTAATCAAGGCCCTCCCGTCGCTGCGCAACCGGATTCCCAACGTGCAAGTTGTCATGATCGGCGCCGATGAAGGCATGGGCCATCTGTTGGAGGTCTTGGCGGCTCGACTCGGCGTCGGCCGATCCTTTCTTTGGGCCGGGCCCCAGCGGGGAAACGATAAAATCCAGGCCCTGCGCGCCGCCGAACTTCTGGTGATGCCCTCGGATTCCGATGTTTTTCCGTTGGCGGTCGTGGAGGCGATGGCCACCGGCCTCCCCGTGGTTTGCAGCGATGCTCTGGCGCAGTCCGGGATCATCGAACCCGGCGCCACCGGCCTCATTTTCCGCAGAGGCGATGCGTCGGACCTGGTGAACAAGACGCTGAGCCTGATGGAAGCGCCCCAACAGCGGCAGCGAATGGGGCGGAACGCCCGGGCCTCCGCCTTGAGACGCTTTCGCGTGTCCGTGGCGGTGGATCGCATCGAAGAAATCTATTACCGCATGATAGAGGAGCATCCATGCCGAAGACCGAGCGCCGTGTGAGGATCTGCATCCTGCGCCACGGCGGCTATCCGTACTGCTCGCGGGTTGCCAAAGAGGTCAAGACGCTTCTGGATGCGGGGGCGCAGGTCGACCTCATCTGCCTGAGCGATGGGACGCAGCCCTTCTTCGAACAGCAAGAGCGGCTCACCATCTACCGCCTTCCCCTGCAGCGCCACCGCGGGGGCCTCCTCCGCTATGCGGTGGAGTACGGCGTTTCGTTTGCCCTGATGGGCGGTTTGCTGAGCGCGCTTTTCCTGCGTCGCCGTCATGCCCGGGTTCAGGTGAATACCCTGCCCGATTTTCTGGTTTTTACCACCGTCCTTCCCAAGCTGGCGGGGGCCGAGGTGGCGATCGATATGCACGAACCGACGCCGGAGCTCTGGCGGACGAAGTTCAGCCGCCGGCGGCTTCACACCGTCGAGAAACTTCTGGTCTGGATCGAGCAGCTGGCGATCCGTTATGCCGACCAGGTGTTGACGGTGACAGAGCCCCTGCGGCGGCGCTTTGGCGAACGCGGGGCCGACACGCGGAAGATCGTGGTCATCCCCAACTCCTGTGACGAGAGCAAATTTTTTCCGGATCCCGGATCGGAGGCCGTCCGGCGGCAGCCAGGCCGGTTTGTCGCGGTGACGCATGGGACCATCGAAGAGCGTTACGGACACGAGCTGATGGTCCGCGCCATTCATCTTCTGAAAGATCGACTGCCGCAACTGCAGCTCGTCATCGGCGGAGGGGGCTCATTCAGACCCACACTGGAAAAGCTCGTGCGCCGGCTGAACTGCGAAGACCGGATCGCTTTCATCGGCTATCTGCCGCTCGACGAGTTGAGAAAACTGCTGGGCGCTTCCCACGTCGGGATCAACGCGATGTACCGCAGCCCGTACTCGGAGCTGATCGACACGAATAAGATGTATGAATACATCGCTATGCGGCTTCCGGTCGTGACCTCCCGGCTCCCGCCGATCGAGGCCAACTTCGACGATGAAAGCCTCATGTATTTCGAAGCGGGCAATGCGGACGATTTGGCGCGCTGTCTTCTGACGCTGCATGACCAGCCGCAGCGGCGCGAAGCAATGGTCCAAAGCGCCATGCGGCAGTACGCCGCGCTGCGTTGGAGTACCACCCGCGCGCGCTACGCTGCACAGCTTCTCCGCCCTGCCGCTAAGAATCAAAGATCCCAGGCGCTGGCCTCAGAAGCCGCCCCACTGGAGGCGGAGCCGCTGGATGGCTCCGCGGGCTGGCTTTGCCCCAACCGACGAGGCGCTCCATGAGCGGCCGGAGAATCCGCAAGCGCACCCGTTGGATCGCGGCTAGCGCCCTGGTTGTCGCGGCGATCCTGCTCGTGGGCGTCCTGAAGGTGCGGAACCTGCCGTATGTCGGGGTGATCCAAACGTTATGGTCGATCGGTCTCTACGCGGTGCGCTTGAACGGCGAGCCAAGACGCGCGGATTTTTCGCCTCTGGAAGGCAACCCGATTATCACGGCCGCCTTTCTGGGAATTGAGGATGCGCATTATGTGGCGGATCCGTTTTTGGTGCATGCATCCGGAAAGAATTACCTTTTTTTCGAGATTCTGAGCAGCGCTGGCGGGGCCATCGGCCTGGCATCCAGCACCGACGGGCGGCGGTGGCATTACCACGGCGTCGTCCTCGCCGAGCCGTTTCATCTGTCCTACCCTCATGTCTTCAAGTGGCAGGATAAATTCTACATGGTGCCCGAATCCGAGGAGTCCGGATCGGTGCGCCTCTATGAGGCCGTAGAGTTCCCGCTATCCTGGCGCTTCGACCGGGTGCTGCACACGGGACCCGCGCTGGCGGACCCGACGGTCTTCTCGCATGACGGCCGGTGGTGGATGTTTGCGGCCGTCGGGATAAGGGATCTCCATCTTTTCCATGCCGCCGCGCTGCAGGGGCCATGGCGCCCACATCCGGCGAACCCCATCCTGAAAAACGCTCCGGAAGCGGCGCGGCCGGGAGGGGCGGTCGTGCGATCCGGCGGCAAGCTCTACCGCATCGCCCAGAATTGCAAACCCGCCTATGGGACGGCCGTCCGGGCGTTCGAAATTACGACCCTTACCGAAACGGCCTATGCCGAACGCGAAGTTGCCGACAGCCCGCTGCTTTCCGGCACTGGCTCCGGTTGGAACGCCGACGGCATGCACCACTTGTCCATCCAGCAGATCGAGCCGGATTCCTGGCTCGCCGTCGCCGACGGCCGCCGATCGCAGCCCGATTACATCTATTTGGGGGCGGCGCGAATCCATGTGCCGAAGGCTGTCGTCACGGCTTACAAATGGCTGCGAAGCCATCTTGATTCGGAAGAGTGAGAACCCGCATGGACATGAGATGGCGGATCGTCGTTGGGGTTTGCGGCTTGGTGGCGGCCGCCACGGCGCTGGCGGGGGCCGGGGAAAATGGGATCGTCGGCGAAGGCGATCGCTACCCGTTCGGGATCATGCCCAGCGGCCGCAAGGCCGCCGATGCGCGCGCCGTCTATCGACAGTGGGTCGAACGGTACGTGATCGCCGAGCGGACCCCGAGGGTCAAGCGCGTCATCGATCCCAAAAACAACAACGCCAGCTATTCGGAAGGCATCGGTTACGGCATGCTGTTGGCGGGCTACATGCGCGACCGCGATCTCTTCGACGGGCTCTGGGGATTCTATCAATCGCACCTCAACGAAAACGGCCTGATGTATTATCAGATCGATTCGTCCGGTCGGCCCACGAGCCGAGCCTCGGCGACCGACGGCGACCTCGATGTCGCCTTTGCCTTGTTGGTGGCTCACGGCCAATGGGGAGCGGCCGAATCAAGCTATCGGGATGAGGCCCAGGCGCTGATTCGCAAAATCCGCCAACATGCGGTGGAGGATTCGACCCACATCCTGAAACCGGGCGACGGCCCGGGTTGGGCGGACGTGGTCAACCCCTCCTATTTTGCTCCGGCTTACTTCAGGGTCTTCCAGACCGTGGTCCCTGAGGCCGAATGGGGCCGGATCGGTGCAAGGTCCTATGAGATCTTGAAAAAAAGCCGGCATCCCGAAACGGGGCTCGTACCGGATTGGTGCACCCCGGACGGACGGCCGGCCCCTGGCCGGTCGTATGCCTACTCCTGGGATGCGACTCGGGTTCCGTGGCGGGTGGCCCTCGACCATCTATGGTTCGGTTCGCCGGAGGCCTCAGAGGTCTGTGCCCCATTGACTCGTTTTGCCGAAAAGATCGGGACGAAAAAAATAGTCAGCGGTTACTACCTCAATGGAAAACCCGGCGACCGCTGGCATGCCAGCGCTTTCGTGGGGCCCTTTGGGGTGGGTTCCATGGCGGCGGGGAGCCGTTTTCAGCAGTTTTGCGACGAAGCTTACTTGGACAATTTGGCCACCGCAGGCGACAACTATTACAACCTGAGCCTCAAGGTGCTCACTCTTTTCACTCAGGCGGGGCTGTTTTTCAACCCCTTGATTCCAAGACCGTGAACGGCGGCTGCCGGACGGCTGGGGTCATGCAGATCGGTTGGTGGTGCCCATGAGCGTGGCGATGGAAATCGGGCGTCGCCTGCCCCTCGGCAGAGAGCTGCCTGCCGCTGCGCTGGTTGAGGCGGAGGGCGATCTGCATGTCTGGCGGATCGGGCTGCAGGCCGACAGGGCGGCGATGCGACATCTCAGCGCGATTCTGGCTCCCGAGGAAAAGGCGCGGGCCTCCGGCTACCGTTTCGAATCGGATGCCCGGCGATTCATCGTCGGCCGGGCCTCGCTGCGTCGGATTCTGGGGCATTACCTGCTGCGGAATCCGGCTCAAATCGAGTTGGTCCGGGGCCCATGGGGCAAGCCCGAGCTGGCCGGATCGGGGAAGGCGCGTCGGGTGAAATTCAACGCCTCCGGATCCGACGACACCGGGCTCGTGGCTGTGGCCATCGATCGGGAGGTCGGGGTGGATATCGAGTCGCTGCGAACCATGCCGGAGCTGGAATCGATCGCGGAGCGCTTTTTTACGGCGTCGGAGAAAGCTGCTTTTCGTGCGCGGAGCGCGGAAGGCCGCCGGGATTTTTTTTTCCGCTGCTGGACACGCAAAGAGGCCTTGGCCAAGGCCGTCGGTCGGGGCCTCACGCTGCCGTTGGAGCGGATCGAAACGCAGGCCGGGATCGTTGGGGCCACGCCGTCCGTCCGGATCGCGGGGGTGCCGAGGGCTCGCTGGCGGGTTCGAGACCTTGCGCCGGGAGCCGGATTCGCGGCGGCCCTGGCGGTGGGGGATGCCCGGAGCCTCGGGCGCCCGCGGAGAAGGCCAATGGCCGGCGCGGATGCGGACGGCGATGCTTTCGATTGGGAGTCGATCGATGGATTTCTCATGGAGTGAAACTCAGGCCGAGTTGTATGCTTCGGTGCTCAAGTTCGCCCGGGGCGTCTTGAACGTCGAACGCCGGCCGCGCGAATCCGGTCAGGGGTTCGACCGGGATCTTTGGAGGCGGCTCGGGCAGCAGGGGCTATTGGGCATGTGCGCCCCGACCGCCTATGGCGGCAGCGGCTTCGGAGCGTTGACCACCGCGCGCATCATGGAAGCGCTCGGCCGTGGATGTGAGGACCGGGGCCTGATCTTTTCCGCCGCAGCGCACCTTTTCGCTTGCGTGATGCCCTTGGCGGAATTCGGGTCCGAGGAGATCAAAGCCAAATGGCTTCCCAAGTTATGCTCCGGAGAGTGGGTGGGCGCCAACGCCATCACCGAATGCGAGGCCGGCTCGGATGTCTTCGCGCTGCGCACGCGCGCCGAGCGAACCGACGGCGGCTATCGGCTCACGGGGACCAAGGAGTACGCAACCAATGGGCCGGTTTGCGATGTGGCCTTGACCTACGCCACCGTCAACCCGGGGTTCGGTTATTTGGGGGTCACGGCCTTTGTCGTGAAAACGGGGACGCCGAATATGAGCCGGGGGCAGCCGATCCCGAAGATGGGACTCATGGGATCGCCGACCGGCTCCCTCTACTTCGACGGCTGCCCGGTTCCTCTCGAAAACCGCCTGGGGGCCGAAGGCCAGGGTGGGATGGTATTCAAACGGTCGATGCTATGGGAGCGGGCGTGCCTGTTCGGCATGTATATCGGCATGATGGAACACCAGCTGGAACGGGCCGTCGTTTATGCCCGCCAGCGGCGCCAGTTTGGCAAGCCGATCGGGAAAAACCAAGGGGTTTCCCATCGCCTGGCGGACATGAAGCACCGCTTGGATGCCGCGCGGCTGATGCTCTACCGGGCGTGCTGGTGCATCGACCAGGGCGCCGAGGCCACGATGGAGGTCGCGTTGGCCAAGCTCGCCGTCAGTGAGGCCGCCGTCCGCTCCAGCCTGGATTGCATTCAGATCCATGGCGGCATCGGCTACGCGAGCGAAAGCGGCATCGAGCAGATGCTGCGTGATGCGGTGCCGAGCACCATTTTTTCGGGGACATCGGAAATCCAGCGGGATCTCATCGCCAAGGAGTTGGGCTTATGATTCTGCAAGATCTCGTCCGCATCAGCGCGCAGCGCACTCCCGAGGCGGAAGCCATTCGCGCGCCCGACGGCCAAACGACTTACGGCGGGTTGGACCGGCTGGCCCATCGCATCGCCCGAACGCTGCACGCCATGGGAGTGCGTAAAGGCGATCGTGTCGGCGTCTGGCTCGATAAATCGCTGCGTGCGGTTGCGGCCACTCAGGGCATCCTGCGCTGCGGCGCGGCCTATGTCCCTCTTGATCCGTTTTCGCCTCCGGCGCGAGTGGCCACCATTATTTCCGACTGCGCCATGCGGGCGCTGGTCGCCACCACGCGCGGTGCGGCGGCGGCGCTGGGAGACAATCCGGCCGGAGTCCGCTGCTTGTGCGTTGACGGCGCATATCACGGACCGAGCTGGGATGAGCTCGCAACCGTGCCCGATCATCCGTTTCCGGGTCCGCCGGCCGATGACGCGGATCTGGCCTATATCCTCTACACGTCGGGCTCGACGGGAACGCCCAAGGGGGTTTGCATCAGCCATCGGAACGCGCTGGCCTTCGTCGAATGGGCGGGCGATGTGCTTCAGGCGACGTCGACCGACCGTTTTTCCAACCACGCTCCGCTGCATTTCGATCTCTCGGTTCTGGATCTCTATACGGCCTTTCGCGCCGGCGCCCGCGTCTCGCTGATCCCCGACGGCATGTCTTATGCGCCGCAGCGCTTGGTGTCCTTCATCGCTGCCGAGCAGATCACGATCTGGTATTCCGTGCCCTCGGCGCTCATCCTGATGATGGAGCAGGGGGGCCTCCTGGAGCAGAAATCGCTGCCGGTGCGGGTGTTCATCTTCGCCGGAGAGCCGTTTCCCGTAAGGCATCTGAGACGGCTCGTCGCGCATTGGCCCAAAATCCGATACCTGAATTTTTACGGCCCCACCGAGACCAATGTGTGCACGTGGTACGAGGTGGATCCGGGCGCTCTGGATCTCGACCGCCCGGTGCCGATCGGCACGGCCGCTTCCGGAGACCGGGTGTGGGCGGTCAAGCCGGACGGTTCAGCGGTCGGCGCTGGTGAAACCGGTGAGCTCATGGTGGCGGGGCCGACGGCGATGCTCGGCTATTGGGGCAGGCCGCCTCTCGGAGATGCGCCTTACGCGACGGGCGATCTGGTCCGGCTGCGGGCGGACGGAAACTTCGATTACTTGGGCCGTCTGGACCATATGGTCAAAGTCCGCGGACATCGCGTAGAGCTCGGCGAGATCGAGGCGGTATTGAGCGCCCACCGTGCGGTGCATGAGGCGGCGGTGGTGGTGAAGGGCGCGGGAACCGAGGCGCGGCTGGTCGCGTTTATCGCCGCGAATGGGCAGCCGCCCTCGTTGTTGGAGATCAAGCGCCACTGCGCCGAGCGGCTGCCGCGGTACATGATCGTGGATGACCTGCGCTGCCTGTCGAGGCTTCCCCGCACGCGGAACGGCAAAATCGATCGCCTGGCGCTTGGTCGCGAAGCCACCTCGGACGGGGAAGGAGGAAAATAGCACGATGGAGCGAACCGAGATCTTGGACACGCTGCGGCACTACGTCGCCCGGGAAATCCTGGAGGGCAAGGACATGGGGTTGGATGCCGCCACACCCTTGCTGGAGTGGGGGATTCTCAATTCGATCGAAATCGGGAGGATCGTGGCCTTCATCCAGAAGCAATTGGGCGTCGTCGTCCCGCCGGAAAAGATCCTTCCGGAGCATTTTATCAGCCTGGCCGCGCTCTCCGATCTGGTGTGGGGGCTCTCCCGGCGGGGATAGCCGGCTGTGGATCTACGGCGTCTTGAGGCCGTGATCCTGCGAGTCACGGCGCTTGGCAATGCTCCCATCGGATTCGAACGAGCGGCGCTTTCCAAGTCGCCGCGCGCCTCGGCTGTCGGCCGGATGCTTGTTTTTCCAGAGACCGATAGCCGCTGCGGCGGCGCGGCGCAAAAGGAGCAGGACATCATGCGGTCCGAACTGAATGGCGCTGCGGGCGAAAGCCGATCCGGCGCCGGCAGCCCGGAACCCATCGCGATTGTCGGGATCGGCTGCCGGTTCCCGGGCGCCTCCGGACCGGAGCGGTTCTTCGAGAACCTCTGCGCCGGAGAGGATGCCGTGCGGGAGGTCCCGGCGGATCGATGGGATGTCGAGCGGCTGTTCGACCCGGACGGGTCGGCCCCCGGCCGCATGAATTCCCGGCACGGAGGCTTTCTGAGGGACGTTGATCAATTCGACTGGAAGGCGCTGCGCATCCCGCCCCGCGAAGCCAGTTTTCTCGACCCTCAGCAGCGGCTTCTGCTTGAGGTCGCCTGGGAGGCGTTCGAGGACGCCGGGCTGCCGCTCGAGTGGGTGGCCGGCAGCCGCACCGGGGTCTTTCTGGGGCTGATGTGGAACGATTTTTTGCGGCGGCTTTCGGCGCACCTCGAAAGTTTGAACGGGTATGCGCTGACCGGTAACATGTTCGCTTTCGCTCCCAATCGCATCTCCTTCTTTTTCGATTTGAAAGGCCCGAGCATGGCGGTGGATGCGGCCTGCGCCTCCTCGCTGGCCTGCCTGCAGGCCGCTTGCCTCAGTCTGTGGGCTGATGAATGCGACATGGCGCTTGTCGGCGGCGCCAGCCTGATGCTGCATCCGGATGCCGCCATCATGCTCTCCAAGGCCGGCGTGCTGTCGCCGCAAGGGGCCTGCCGGGCGCTGGACGCGTCGGCGGACGGTTTCGTCCGCGGCGAGGGCGCCGGCGTTGTGGTGTTGAAGCCCCGCTCGAAAGTGAACGCCGCTGACCGGGTTTATGCCTATGTCCGCGGTGTCGCGGTCCGCCACAACGGCCGCAACGAGTGGATCATGGCGGCCAATGCGGCGGGGCAGTCCCGGACCCTCCGGGAAGCCTACCGCCGTGCCGGGGTCGATCCGTCGCAAGTGGATTACGTCGAGCTTCACGGCACCGGGCTCCTGAAAGGCGATGCGCTGGAGGTCGGCGTCTTGGGCGAGGTTCTCGGACGTTGTCCGGGCCGCCGCCATCCCTGCCGGGTGGGTTCCGTCAAAACCAACATCGGGCACCTGGAAGCCGCGGCGGGCATCGCCGGCCTCATCAAGGTGGCTCTTGCGCTGCATCACGGGCAAATTCCTCCGACTCGGAATCTGCTGCGGGTTAACCCGGCTATCGATTTCGAAAATCTTGGCCTGCGGCCGCAGCTGACCCTGGGTCCGTGGCCTGAACGGCAGGGTCCGGCAGTGGCCGGAGTCAGCGCCATATCGATGTCCGGGGTGAACGCCCACGCGGTTCTGGAAGCGGTGCCCAACGCCCCCCCGGAAAGGGCTGCGGGCGGCCGAGAGGCCCCATCGCCCTATGTGCTGCCGATTTCCGCGCGCACGGCGGGCGCCTTGCGAAGGCAGGCGCAGGCGGTGGCCGAAGCGTTGCGCGCGGAAAATGGCGCCGGGGCCGGCGCGTTGAGTGACGTTTGTTTCACGGCCGCCGTGCGGCGCAGCCACCATGAATTCCGGACGGCGGTGGTGGGGGAAACCCGCGCTCAGCTGGCCGCGGCGCTGAGCCGTTGGCTCGAAAGCGAGCCTGTTCCCTCCGCGGCCGCTCACTCACCGCCGAGCGTGGTGTTTGTTTTCAGCGGCCGTGTTCCGGCCGATTGGCGTTTGAACCGGAGTCCGCTGCCGCGCGACGAGCTGTTCTGTTCCGTGGCCGAACGCTGCCGCCGGGTGCTTCGGGAAGGGTTCCGGCGCCCGGCGGCGGCCGGGGTGCCGCGCGATCCCTCCGGCCTCCGGCTCAAGGCGGTAGACCGGGCGCGTTGGGAGCTTGCGGCGGTCCAAATGGCGACCGTAGCGCTTTGGCTGTCGTGGGGGGTGACGCCTTCCGCCTGCCTGGTGTCACGCGCCGCCGCGGATGCAGCGGCGCGTCTCGATGAACAAGTCGACCTCGAGGAGGAGATCCGCGTCTGTTTCGGATTGAACCCGGTGCAGTCGCGGGGCGGCGGCGCGGACGCCGGGCGGCCAGACCGGGACCCGACAGCGGAACGCCTCTTCCCGGTGCGAAAAGAAACCCTCTTCCCGAAATTTGGGGCGCCGCGCATCGTCCTGTTCGAGGAGCCCCCCAGTGCCGACGAAGGGGAGGCGGCGGGGGCGCCGCGGGCCGATCGCGCTGCGCTGGAAGCCGCTCTGGCGGCGTCTGTCGGGGAGCTGGGCGCCGATGCGGCCGCCCATTATCTCGAAATCGGTCCACGCCTGCGCCTGTCCCGGCATCTCACGAACCTGCAGACCCGACAACGGATTGGGGGCCGCTGCCTCATGCCGGCATCCGCGGAGGCGGTTGACCGTCACCTGATGGTGCAAGCGCTGGCGCAGCTTTACCGGACGGGATGGCCTGTTCGTTGGAGCGGTTTTTATGCGCACGGAGGGCGCTGCGTGCATCTTCCCCCGTACCCGTGGGAGCGGGAGCGGCTGTGGCCGCCTTGTCTCGACGCCGAAGCGCGCGGCGGCCAAGCGCGGCCGGGCCGGCGGCTTGAAGGCCCGAATGCGGCCTCCGCGCCGCCGTCAACGGGGAACCAAGACGGTTCGGCGGCCGCGCCACAAAACCGGTCGGACGGCGGCGATCTCGGGATGAGTTCGGTGCGGACGCTTTCGGCCGCCTGGCGGAACACCCCCCGGACGGGGCCGCTGCGTCCGCTGCTGGTCGGGGTCCTGTCCTCTCACCTGATCGATATCCTCGGGTTTGAAAGGGGGGTGAGCCTGGATCCCCACCGGCGTTTGTTCGAATTGGGGATGAATTCCCTGGCCACGGTCGAACTCATGCGCCGCCTGGAGCTCGAAATCGGGCGACGTTTCCCGCCGACGCTCATCTTCGACTATCCGACCATCGACGGCTTGGCCGGCTGCCTGGAACGCGAGTTGTCGGACGGACCGGAGGGCCCACCCCGCTCGGCGCAGCGCCCGGGACGTTGCGAAGGCGATCGCCCCGCGGCGGCCGTCATCGACCAGCTTTCCGAAGCGGAAGCCGACGAGCTCCTGCGGCATAAACTTGATGCGCTCGAGAGAAAATGGACATGAACGCGAATGAGACGGAACCGGTCAAGCGGTCGTCGCTGAAACGGGCCTTGCTCGCCATCGATCAACTCCAGGTGCGGTTGGAGGAGCTGGAACGCCGCCGGAAGGAGCCGGTCGCGGTGATCGGCATGGGGTGCCGCTTCCCCGGGAATGCCGATGACCCGGAGTCCTATTGGCAGCTGCTCTGCGACGGCCGCGACACCCTCACAGAGATCCCGGCGGATCGTTGGGATGTCGACGCCTTTTACGATCCGCAGCCGGGCCGCCCCGGGAAAATGTACACCCGATACGGGTCGTTCCTGGAAAATGTGGACCGCTTTGATGCGGCCTTTTTCGGCATTTCCCCCCGGGAGGCCGCCTTGATGGATCCCCAGCAGCGGTTGGTCTTGGAAGTCGGCTGGGAGGCGCTCGAACACGCCGGCATCGCCGCGGATCGCTTGAGCGGCAGCCGTTCGGGGGTATTCATCGGCGCCATGACCGACGATTACCTGCGGCTCTGTCTGAACGCGCGCGATCCGCAGCTGCTCGGCGCCCATTTCGTCACCGGCAATTCCCTGAGCTTCACCGCCGGCCGGCTCTCCTATTTCCTGGGCCTGCACGGCCCCAGCCTTACGGTGGACACGGCGTGCTCCTCCTCGCTCACGGCGGTTCACTTGGCCTGCAGCAGCCTGCGCTCCGGGGAGTGCGACCTGGCGCTGGCCGGCGGCGTCAACCTGATTCTTTCCCCCGAGCTCTTCATCTCGCTCTCCCAGAATCGTGCGATTTCGGCCGACGGCCGCTGCAAGACCTTCGATGAATCCGCCGACGGTTTCGGCCGGGGCGAAGGTTGCGGAATCCTGGTGCTGAAGCGGCTATCCGATGCGTTGACCGCCGGCGACCCGATATGGGCGGTCATCCGCGGTTCAGCCATCACCCACGACGGCCCGAGCGGCGGGCTGACGGTCCCGAACGGCAAGGCCCAGCAGGCCATGCTGCGCGGCGCCCTGGCGGACGCCTGCTTGTCGCCCGCCGCGGTGCAGTATGTCGAGGCGCATGGAACCGGAACGCCCCTCGGAGACCCGATTGAGGTGGAGGCGCTCGGCGCTGTTTTGTGCGAGGGCCGCAGCCCGGAGCAGCCGCTGGTGGTCGGTTCCGTAAAAACCCTGATCGGCCATCTCGACTCGGCGGCCGGCGCGGCCGGATTGATCAAGGTCGTGTTGTGCCTGCATCACGGACGAATACCGCCCATCCGGAATTTTCGCAAAGCCAACCCCCATTTGCCCCTCGAACGGTTTCCGATCCGGATCGCCACCGGTGAAATGGAGTGGCCGCGCGGCGCCGTGCCGCGGGTCGCCGGTGTCAGCGGGTTCGGGCTGGGGGGCACGAACGTCCATGTGGTCGTCGGGGAGGCCCCGGCGGCCCCCCCGGAGCGCCCGAAACCGGAGCGGACCTACCACATCCTGGCGCTATCGGCCAAGACCGAACCGGCTTTGAGCGAGCTGGCCGCACGGACCGTCGGCTGTCTGCAGTCCCATCCGGAGCCTTCGCTTGCGGCTGTGTGCCACGCGGCGAACAACGGCCGCGCGCACTTCGATCATCGGGCGGCCGTGGTCGTGAAAACAGTCGCGGAAACCGCAGCCCGTCTGGAAGAGATCGCTCGCGGCCGGGGGAGGGGGGGCTGCCGGGGCTGCGGGCCCATGATGCATCAACCTCCGCGGATCGGCTTTCTGTTTTCAGGCGTGGCGGCGCCGGCGGCGGGGTTGGGGCGCCGGCTTTACGAGGAACCGGGCGCCTTTCGCGATGCGATGGAGGCGTGCGAGCGCTTGGTGCGCCATCGTCTCCATGAGCCGCTCGCCGCCGCTCTGTTTGCACCCGGCGACCCCGCCGATCGACCGCAGGATCCCCGATGGCAGGACGCCGCTCTTTTTGCGATGGCGTATGCCTTGGCCAGTCTGTGGGGCGACTGGGGGATTGGACCCTGCGCCCTCATGGGCGTCGGTCCCGGTGAATACGCGGCCGCCTGCTGGGCCGGCGTCTTCGGCTTGGAAGACGCGATGCGGCTGGCGATCGGGGACGACCCGGATCCGGTTAGCTACAGCCCTCCGAATCTCGCCGTCATCTCCAGTCTGTCCGGCGAGGTGGCACGCCCCGGTGAGATGAGCTGCGCCGCCTACTGGCGAGATGTGCGGAAGCGTTCCGGGAGGGCGCGGGAGGGCCTGCAGGCGCTGCAGCGCATCGGCATCGATGTTTTCGTCGAAGTCGGACCCGCACCGGCCATTTTGGAGTCGGCAAGCGACGGGTGGCCGAGCGGGGTTCTGGGCTTGGCGTCCCTGCGGCCCGGGCGCGACGAATGGCAGCAAATGCTCGAAAGCCTCGCCGCCCTGTACACCCGCGGCGTCGCCGTGAACTGGAGCGGCCTGGGGCCGGGGGAGACTTCGGGCCGGGTTCGGCTGCCCACTTATCCATTTCAACGCGAACGGCATTGGATTCGGGCGGCGGACTTGGGGAAGCCCCTCGCGGGGGAGGCGTCCGGCGGACGCTGGGAGTATGAAATCTGCTGGGAGTCCGCGGAGGCCGAGGAAATCGCTCCGGCGGCAGCGGAGGAGAGCCGGGCCTGGCTGGTTTTCAGCGATCGCCAGGGGTGCGGCGACCGGTTGGTCGAACTGGTCCGGGGCGGCGGCGAAGCCTGCCTGTGCGTCGAACGCGGACCCCGGTACGGGGAGCGTTCGCGGGAACGGTTCGAAATCGCTCCATCGGCCCCGCAGGACTATCGGCGGTTGATGGACCGCTGGATGAAGCGCGCCGCCGCGAGCCGCCGAACGATCGTTTTCTTGTGGGCGTTGGATGGCGAGGCGGCGGAATGCCCGACCGGGGAGGCATGGATCCAAGAACAGCAAGGTTTCTGCGGCAGCGCGCTTCTTCTGGTTCAGGCGCTCGCCGCGCGGCGCCGCGGAAAGGAGCCGCTGCCGTCGCTGGTATTCGTTACCCGCGGGGCGCAATCCGTTCAGAAGGGCGAAACCCCGCCCGGCTGGGGTGCGTCCACGCTATGGGGGCTCGCCCGCGTGGTCGCCCTGGAGCACCCGGAGATACCCTGCCTGAGGATCGATCTGGACGCCCGCCGGCCCGAGAACGAGATGGCGATGCTTGCTCGCGAAATCCGACAGCGCAGCCGCGAAACCGAGGTGGCGTTCCGCGGTCCACGCCGCTTCGTCCCAAGACTGGCGAGAAGCCAGGAGGAGCGTCCGACCGTGGTCTCGGAATTATTCCAGCCATCCGACGGCGCTTATGTGGTCAGCGGCGGATTCCATGGACTGGGCCTGAAAGTCGTGGAGTGGTTGCTCGATCGGGGAGCCAGGCATGTGGCGGTGCTCAGCCGCTCCGCCGACTCCCTCAGCGCTCGAAGTCTATGCCGGCGGATCGGAAGGCCGGGGGTGAACCTCATGGCGCTGCCGGTGGATGTCTCGCGCTATGGCGACTTGGCTGAAGCGCTCCGGCGCGTTCGCGACGCGGCCCCTGGCATCCGGGGCGTGGTGCACTGCGCCGGGGTTTTGGACGACGGGGCGTTGTTTCAGCAAAGCTGGCCGCGGTTCGAACGTGTCCTGGCTCCTAAAGTGGCCGGCTCCTGGAATCTGCACCTTTTGACCCGGAACGACCCGCTTGATTTCTTCATTCTTTTCTCGTCTACCGCGGCGGTCATCGGCGCGATGGGCCAAGGGAATTATGCAGCCGCCAACGCCTTCATGGACGGCTTGGCCCACTATCGAGTCGGAGAAGGGGTGCCGGCTTTGAGCATCAACTGGGGACCATGGTCCGAGGTGGGGATGGCCGCGGCGATATCTTCGGCGGAACAGCTCCGAATGCTTGACCGCGGGCTGGAGAGCATCCCCCCCCGGCGTGGCATCGAAATCCTGGAGCGGCTGATTCGGCAGCATCGCCCGCAGGCCTGTATCTTGCCGATCGACTGGGAGCGGTTCGCCGGCCATTATCCATCCCTCGGCAGGTCGCCTTTTCTCTCGCGTGTGTGTTCGGCGGGCGAGGGATCTGGGAAACCCGACGCGGGGAGGGCCGAAACGGGGCCTCCGCGTACCGGAGCGCCGCCAGCGATCTTCGTGGACTCGATGCCGGACTCTGCGGCGGTCGAGTCCAGGATCCTTCATTATGTTCAGAACATCATGCAGCTGCCCAAAGGGGGCATCGAGCTCCATGTACCGCTCAATCAAATGGGCCTGGATTCGATCATGGCCCTTGAGCTTGCGAACCGGATCGCCGCCGAGCTGCAGGTTGAGATCCCGGTCGCAGACCTCCTGGACGGCATCACCGTCGCGGATCTCTTGGAACGCGTCCAACTCCGATCCGCCGCGGCGGACCCGCTGCCGGCGGGGCGTCCAGCGGCGCCGGAAGATGTTTTTTCCGGTCAGGTCGACCAACTCTCCGACGAGGAGGTCGAGCGGTTTTTAACCATGATGCTGCCCCAGGAGAAATCGACGCCATGAACGCCCGCCCCCCCCGCAGCGATTCCCTCGGCGCAGAGGAAAAGCGACGCTTGCTGGAAGATATCCTCCACCGGCGCGTCCAGGGCTCCGCCACACCCTGTCCGCTGTCCCACAACCAGAGCGCCCTGTGGTTTCTTTACCAGCTGGCGCCGAAAGCCTCGGCTTACAATTTGTCATTTTCGACCCGCATCCGCTCGGCGGTGGATCCCTCGGCCTTGCACCGGGCTTGCCAGGGGCTGATCGACCGGCATGCGGTATTGCGCACCACCTTCGCCGCCATCGCCGGCCAACCGATGCAGTTGGTGCACCAAACGATGCCGGTCGACTTCCGGCAGGCGCAGGCTGTCGGGTGGAGCGAAGAGGAGCTTCGGGCGCGCGTGGAGTCCGACTTCAAATCGCCTTTCGATCTGGAGAACAGCCCGCCGCTGAGCGCTTTTTTCTACTCTTTATCGGAAACGAATCACGTTTTCCTGCTCAAGGTTCATCATATCGCCTTCGACGGATGGTCGGCTGCGGTCGTCGCCCGGGAGCTCCTGTCGCACTATGCGACGGAAACCCGCGGTCTTCCCGGCGAGGTCCGGCCGCCCCGCCGCCAGTACACCGACTTCGTCCGCTGGCAACAGCAGCTGCTGGAAGGCGAAAGCGGCGAGCGCAGCTGGTCCTTTTGGCGCTCGCGGTTGGCGGGAAACCTGCCGGTGCTCGATCTCCCCGGAGACCGCCCGCGGCCGCCGGTCTTGACGTTCAACGGCGCGACCCACCGCTTCACGCTGGAGGCGGATCGCGTGGCGCGGCTGCGGGAGCTGGCGCGGGGAAACGGCGCAACGCTTTTCATGGCGCTCCTGGCAGGCTACATGCTGCTGCTGCACCGCTGGAGCGGGCAGGAGGAGATCCTGATCGGAGCACCCGTTTCCTGCCGCGGCCGGGCTGAATTCGAAGGCACCGTCGGCGACCTGGTGAACATGATCCCGCTGCGCGGAAATCTCGATCCGCAGCAGAGCTTTCTCACGCTGCTGGCCCAACTCCGCCAAACCGTTCTCGAAGCCCTGTCGCACCGGGAATTCCCCTACGCCGTCCTAGTCGAACGCCTTGCCCCGCCGCGCGACACCAGCCGCATGCCTCTGTTCGACGTGGCCTTTTCGTACCAGATGCCCGGCCGCTTCAGCGAATTGACCAACCTTCTGGTCGCCGGCCGCGGGGGCACGCGCATCCAATTCGGAGGGCTGATTCTCGAGCCCTACCCGCTCAACCAGCAGGAGGGTCAGTTCGACCTCAACCTGGAGGTTAGAGAAGAAAGCGATTCCATCCTCTGCGCGCTGATATACAAGCCGGAGCTTTTCGATGCCGAAACCATCGTGCGGATGGCGGAGCACTTTACGGTCCTCTTAGACGGCATTCTCGCGGATCCCACGCGGCGGCTGGCCGATTTTTCGATGTTGACGCCAGCGGAGACCCATCGGCTGCTGGTCGAATGGAATGACACCCGCCGGCCCTATGACCTTGAGGTCGGCCTGGCCGAACGGTTTGAAGCCCAGGTGGAGCGTACCCCGCATGCGGTCGCCGTGGAGTTCGAAGGCCGCGAAATGACCTATGCCGAGTTGAATGCGCGCGCCAATCAGCTCGCCCATCTCCTGCGGAGTCGCGGCATCGGGCCGGAGATCCCGGTCGGCATTTTCATGGAGCGGTCGCTTGAGATGCTGATCGGGATATACGCTGTCGTCAAAGCGGGCGGCGCGTATGTTCCGTTCGACCCCGATTACCCTCCGGAGCGCATCGCCTTTATGGCGGACGATGCCCGGGCCCCCATCCTGCTGACCCAGGCGCATCTGCGCGCGGCGCTGCCGTCGATCCCGGCCGAAGTTCTAGACGTCGATGCGGATGGTGCGGGTTTGGAAGGCCTGCCGCGATCCAACCCGGCCACGGTGGTTTCCGCGGACCACTTGGCCTACATCATTTTCACCTCCGGATCGACCGGCAAGCCGAAAGGGGTCATGAACACCCACCGCGGGATCGTCAACCGCCTGCTTTGGATGCAGGAAGAGTATCGGCTGTCGCCGGCAGACCGCGTGCTGCAGAAGACGCCGTTCAGCTTCGACGTTTCGGTGTGGGAGTTTTTTTGGCCGCTGCAGGTCGGAGCGCGGCTGGTCATGGCGCGGCCCGGGGGGCATCGCGACAGCGCTTATCTGGTTCGGACGATCGCCGGCCGCCGGATCACGACGCTGCACTTCGTTCCCTCGATGCTGCAGCTCTTCCTTGAAGAGGACGGCCTGGAAGCGTGCCGGGACCTGCGTCAGGTGTTCTGCAGTGGCGAGGCGCTTTCCGCTGAGCTTCAAAACCGGTTTTTCGAGAAATTCGCCTGCGCCCTCCATAATCTTTACGGACCGACCGAGGCGGCGGTGGACGTCACCTATTGGCCGTGCGCGGCGGGCGGCGATCGTCCGGTGGTTCCCATCGGGCGCCCCGTGGCCAACACCCAGATCTATATCCTGGACGCCCAAGGCCAGCCCACGCCGGTGGGGGTCCCCGGAGAGCTGCACATCGGCGGCGTTCAGGTGGCCCGCGGGTATCTCAACCGCCCGGAGCTGACGGCGGAAAAGTTCATTCCGGATCGGTTCAGCCGGACACCGGGGGCGCGCCTTTACAAGACGGGGGACCTCTGCCGCTATCTGAAAGACGGCAGCATCGAATACCTCGGCCGCCTGGACTTCCAGGTCAAAATACGGGGATTGCGCGTCGAACTGGGTGAGGTCGAGAATCGTTTGGCGGCCTTCGACGGCGTCGGCAACTGCGTGGCCGTGCTGCGCACGGACCGGCCGGAGGACCAGCGTCTGGTGGCCTACTACGAACTTGCCGCCCGTCGGGAGATACCCGCGGCCCAACTTCGAAAGCACATGCTCGACGCCTTGCCCGATTATATGGTTCCGCAGCATTTCGTGCGCCTCGACGCCCTGCCCCTTCTGCCGAACGGCAAAGTCGACCGCAAGGCGCTTCCCGCCCCCCGGTTTGACGGAGAGGACCGGGGGGCTTACGTGGCGCCGCGCAGCGAGACCGAACGGCGCGTCGCCGCCGTCTGGGAGGCGGTGCTGGGTCGCGGGCCCGTCGGCATACGGGAATCGTTTTTTGAACTCGGCGGGCATTCGCTGCTGCTCCCGCGGGTGCTGCGTCGGCTGCGGCAGGAGCTCCATGCGGAACTGTCGCTGGTCAACCTCTTTCAATATCCCAGCGTCGCCGCGCTGGCGGAATACATCGACGCCATCCATCATCCGGAGATCACCCCCGAAAAAACACGCGATCGGGCCGCCAGGCAGATCGCCTCGCTGAAGCGGCAGAAACGGCTGCCTGCCGCGCCGAGAAAGGCCAATGACTGAAGCACCGACCGAATTCGCGGAGGAAGCGCTTGAGCCCATTGCGGTCATCGGCATCGCCTGCCGCTTTCCGGGTGCGGCCGACCGGGAGCAGTTCTGGCGAAACTTGTGCGGCGGCGTCGAATCCATCCGCCATTTCAGCGAGGAGGAGCTGCGCGGCCGCGGATTGCCCGAAGAGTGGATGCGTCATCCCCGGTTCGTCAAGGCCGGGACGATCCTGGAGGATGTCGACCGTTTTGACGCCAAGTTTTTTGGTTTCAGCCCGCGGGAGGCTCTGATCACGGATCCTCAGCACCGCCTTTTTCTGGAAACGTCGTGGGAGGCGCTTGAGGATGCCGGGTATGTCCCGGGGGCCATTCCCGACCCCGTGGGAGTATTCGCCGGCGTCAACCAGAACCACTACCGCCCCCTGGTGGAGCCGCTGGCATCCCCGCACGACACGGCCGAAGAGCTCGAGCTGCTGTTCGGAAACGAAAAGGATTTCCTGGCGACGCGGGTCTCTTACAAGCTCAACCTGACAGGTCCCAGCCTCAGCGTGCAGACGGCCTGCTCGACCTCTCTGGTGGGCGTCGGTCTGGCCTGCCAGAGCCTGTGGAGCTATCAGTGCTCGATGGCGCTCGCGGGGGGCGTTACGGTCAACCTGCGCCATGTCAACGGCTATTTTTTTCAAGAGGGGGCCATCCTGTCGCCTGACGGCCACTGCCGGGCGTTCGACGCCCGCGCGGCCGGCACCGTCATCGGGCAGGGAGTCGGGGTCGTCGTTATCAAGCGCCTCGCGGACGCGCTGAGGGATGGCGACCATATTTACGCCGTGATCCGAAGCTGCGCCATCAACAACGACGGGGCCGCGAAGGTCGGCTTTACCGCGCCCAGCGTCGAGGGCCAGTCCGAGGTGATCACGATGGCGCACGCATTGGCCGGCATCTCCGCTGAATCGATCGGCTACATCGAGGCGCACGGCACCGGCACCCGGCTGGGCGACCCGATTGAAGTCGCGGCGCTGACCCGCGCTTTCCGCGCCACGACGTCGCGCAAAGGATTCTGCGCCATTGGGTCCGTCAAGACCAACATCGGCCATGCCGATGCCGCCGCCGGAATCGCCGGCCTGATCAAGACCGCCCTGATGCTCGAACGCCGCACGCTCGTTCCAAGCCTCAATTACACGGCGCCGAACCCCGAGATCGATTTCGAATCCAGCCCGTTCTACGTCAGCCGCTGCCGCTGCCCCTGGAAGGCCGATGGGCATCCGCTCCGGGCCGGCGTCAGCGCCTTCGGTATCGGCGGAACGAACTGCCACGTCGTGCTGGAGGAGCCTCCGCAGGTCGATCCCTCCGGCCCCTCCCGGCCCGAGCAGTTGATTCGGCTGTCCGCCCGAAGCCCCGAGGCGCTCAAACGGGCCGCCGGGCGCTTGGCGTCCGCTTTAAGGGCGCAGCCCGAGATGCATCTCGCCGATGTCGCTTTCACCCTGCACCTCGGACGCCACGATTTCAATTGCCGGGGCATGCTGGTGTGCCGGGACGCGGCGGCGGCCTGCGAGATTCTGGAGCGATACGATGACCCGCGATGGGTATGGCGCGTGCAGACGCGTCGCGACCCGCCGCTCGCTTTCATGTTCTCGGGCCAAGGATCGCAGCATGCCGGCATGGGCCGCCAGCTTTACCAAACAGAACCCGCCTTCCGGCAGGCGCTCGACCGCTGCGCCGAGGTTCTGGGGCCGCACCTCCCGTGGGATCTGCGGGAGGCGCTTTTCCCGCCGCCGGCCGAAGCGGCGACCTCACGCCGCGATCTGCGATCGACCGATCTGGCCCAGCCCGCGCTGTTCGCGGTCGAATACGCGCTGGCGCAGCTGTGGATGTCCTGGGGCATCCAACCGGAGGCGATGATTGGACACAGCATCGGCGAATATGTCGCCGCATGCCTTGCCGGCGTCTTCAGCCTGGAAGATGCGCTTGCGCTGGTCGCCGACCGCGGGCGGCTCATGCGGGGGCTCCCCGAGGGTTCGATGGCGGCCGTGCCGCTCGCGGAGGACGATCTGCGCCGGCTGGCGGGCGGCAGGCTCGATATCGCGGCGGTGAATGCGCCCGAGCTGTGCGTCGTGTCGGGGGAGAGCGCGGTGGTGGCGGAATTCGTTCGGGAGCTGGAAGCGAACGGCCGGTCATGCCGGCGGCTGCATCTCTCCCACGCTTTTCACAGCCGCATGATGGATCCGATCATCGATCGCTTTATCGAGCGGGTCTCCCGGGTGCCTCGGCATCAGGCCCGAATCCCGTTTCTCTCCAACCTGACGGGCACCTGGATCACGCCGCAGCAGGCCGTCTCGGAAGAATATTGGGGCCGGCATCTCCGGCAGACCGTGCGCTTTGCCGACGGCGTGCGCGTGCTTCTCGACCAATCAGAACGCATCCTCTTGGAGGTTGGCCCCGGCAGCGCGCTTTGTACGCTCGCCCGTCAGCAGGCAGGCGCCGGCGGCCGCGTCATTCTGCCGTCACTGCCCCATCCCCAGGCGGGAGTGAGCGATGAAGAGGCCGTGCAGCGATGCCTGGGCAGACTGTGGTTGGAGGGTGTACAGCCGGACTGGCGCCGCTATTATGCCGGTGAGCACCGGCGGCGGGTTTCTCTGCCCACTTATCCTTTCGAGCGCGAAAGGTTCTGGCCGAGTTCCCCTGCGGCCGACACCGAAGGCCGCGCCGCGCCGGTCCCCGGTGCGTGGGGGGGTGCGCCCGGTGTCGTCGCCGAGGCGCCGCCCCCGGACTTTGAAAAGAGCGGCTTCGTCCGCAGGGATGACCCCGGCGGCGGCGCCTCCCGTCCGCGGAACTCCCTGGAGCAGGAGCTGCGGTCGATCTGGCAAGCCGTTCTGGGCTGCGACCAGGTCGGGCTGCATGACGATTACTTCGAACTTGGAGGAACCTCGCTCCGCGCCGCACGGCTGTTTTCCGAAATCGAAAGGCGCCTGGGAAAACGGATTCCGTTGTCCGTGCTTCTTCAGGCGCCGACGGTGGCCCGCTTGGCGGAGGTCATCAGCGACTCCGGCGGCGCGGCCCGCTGGCCGTCATTGGTCCCCATGCAGGTCCAAGGCTCCAACCCGCCCTTTTTCTGCGCCCATGGCGCGGGTGGAAACATCCTGATCTACCGGGACTTGGCCCGGCATCTGGGCCCGGATCAGCCGTTCTACGGGCTGCAGTCCCGGGGCCTCGACGGCCTGCAGCCGTTCCATGTTCGGATCGAGGACATGGCGGCTCACTACATCGAAGAAATCCGGCAGGTCCAGCCCTGCGGCCCATATTACCTGGGCGGGTACTGTATGGGAGGCACGATCGCCCTGGAGATGGCCCAGCAGCTGCATGCTCAAGGTGAAACCGTGGCGCTGCTGGCGTTTTTCGAGACCTATAACTGGGGTGAGATCGAGCCGCCCAACTGGGCCGGGAAATTCTTCTTTTACTGGCAGAAAATCGATTTTCACCTGCGCAATCTCCTGCTCGCCGAGAACCCCACCGACTTCTTCAGGGAGAAGCTGAGAGTCGCCGGCGAGCGCAGCTCTTTATGGCGGGAGACGCTGACCAGCCTTCTGCGCAACGGCCGTTCCGCGGGGGTGGAGGCGGAAAGAGGGCTGCACCGGCTCTGGGAAATCAACGACCGCGCAGCCATGGGGTACGTTCATCGCTACTATCCCGGCCGCATCACTCATTTCAGCCCCCGCAGGCCTTACGCCTTGTTCAATCATCCGCCGGTCCGCTGGCATCGCCTCGCGGCCGGCATCGATGAGCGCCGGCTGCCCGTCTACCCGGCCGGCATGTTGGTCGAGCCTTTTGTAAAGCGGCTGGCCGCCGAACTGCGGTCCTGCATCGAAGAGCAAGCGCGGCGCTTCGAATCGAGCCCATCAAGCTTGTTGGCGCCTGCGGCCGGTCGGCAGCGGCGGGCGCCGGGCACCGAGAGCGGCGGTTCCGATGCAGCGCGGACCCCCGCCTAAAGGGAGATGACCGGCTCGTGTCCCTGTCGAAAGCACTCACCGGCCTGTACTATCTCGTGAAGCCGGCCATACCCCGCAGTTTGCAGCTGCGGATGCGCCGAGCCATGATTGCGAGAAAGCGGCCGCGAGTGGCCAACCGCTGGCCGATTCTTGAAGCGGCGGGTGAAAAGCCCGACGGATGGCCCGGGTGGCCGCAGGGCAGGCAGTTTGCTTTCGTCCTGACCCACGATGTGGACACGGCGCGCGGGCAGAATCGGTGCCGTCGCTTGATGGAGATGGAGATGGCGCTGGGACTGCGGTCGTCATTTAACTTCGTTCCCGAGCGCTACCCCGTAGACCGCGAACTGCTTCGTCTGCTTCAGCGCAACGGTTTCGAGGTGGGCGTCCACGGCTTGAACCACGACGGGCGGCTTTTTTCGTCGCGCCGGCTTTTCCGGGAACGGGCGCGCCGGATCAATCATTACCTCAGCGCTTGGCAGGCCGAGGGATTTCGGGCTCCGGCGATGCACCGGGAGCTCAATTGGCTCCATGATCTGATGATCGCGTACGACAGCTCGACATTCGACACGGATCCATTTGAGCCGCAACCCGAAGGCGTGGGCACCATCTTCCCCTTTTGGGTGCCCGGACCGGAAAATCGCGGGGGCTATGTCGAGCTGCCGTATACCCTGCCGCAGGATTTTACCCTGTTTGTGCTGATGGCGGAACGCACGCTGGAGATTTGGGCCCGGAAGCTTTCGTGGATTGCGGCGTGCGGGGGTATGGCGCTCATGAATACCCACCCGGATTACATGAACTTCGAGTCCCGCCCCTGCGCGCCGGAGGAATACCCCGCAGCTTATTACCGGCAGTGGCTGGAACATGTTCGGGAAAAATACCACGGACGGTATTTCAGCGTTTTGCCCAGGGAGTTGGCGCGGTATTGGAAAGCCCACTGCCGGCGGCCCTCCCGTTCGTTTCCAGTGACGGAGAAAGCCGAGATTGCGGAAGCTCGACCATGAGAGAATCGGGCGGCGGCGTTTCCTAAACCTGACCGGCGCCGCCGGTGCTGCGGCGGCTTTGGCGATGGGAGTGGATTGCACAACGGCCAAAGAGCTGTTCAACCGCCTTCGGAGCCGCTTCAGCCGGCCGGAGGCCGCGCCGCCGGAACACCTGCGAACCCTCGCGCGGCTGCCGCCCGAGGGCCCGTCGGTTCCGTTGGAGACCGCCCTGAACTCGCGCTGCACCAGCGATGACGACGGTCGTTGCGAGCTCTTTCACTGGGGTCTCTTTGACACCCAGTCGCGGCTCAGTCCCGAGCAGATCGCGCAGGTGGTGGGGCTCGTCAGAGTTCCGCGGTTCACCGACCGGCCGGTCGGCCTGACCGCCCAAGGCAATATCCTCACGTTCACGGTGGAACGCGGGGCCGATGAAACGCTCATGACCTGGCTGATGATCGAGAGCGGGATGCAGCAGCAGGCCTTGTGCCTGATCTGCGCGGCGCTCGGCGTGGGAATGGTTTTTGAGAATCTGGGTCCGAAGGGAAGGCCATTGTCCGAAAGGGAGCATGGCTGCGTTCGGGTGCGGCTGGATCCGATGAGGCCCTCCTATGCGGGGGCTTTCTGGACGGTGACGCCGCCGGCTGGCAGCCGGCCTTGGCGCCGTGGCAGCCTCCCCGATCCAGATCGCCAAGGGTCCCGGGCGCTGCTGGCCCTGCTAACCCAGGGACGAACCGCGAACCGCCAGGGGGTGGACCTCACGGAACAGAGCCTCAGTCAGGTGCTTTGGGCCGCCCGCGGCCGAACCCCGCACTTGTACAAATCGAGGCACTGGGGGATGACCATCCCGACCTGGGGGGGGGAGCAGCACATCTCGTGCATTTACACCGTCTCCTCGGAGGCGGTTTGCCGGTACGTCAATTGGCGGGACGACCATCCCACCCACGCGCTGGAACCGATCCGGCTCCAAGGCGGCCAGATACTGCGCCGGCTGAAACCCTACGGGGCGGAAGGCGATGAGGTGCTGGTCATCGCCGGCAATGAGGATTCGCCACGGGCCCTTTGGGAAATCGGCTACCAATTGCTCAATATGCTGCTTCAGTCCCACAGCTTGGACCTCCACTACCAGGCCGTTCTGTTCGGCCATGAGCCGCGCGCGATACTTCAGGAAGCCGGCGTGACCGGAGCGCAGGCGGCCATCGCCTTCCGCCGGAGCGCAATGCGGCCGGCAGCAGACTGTGGGAAAGCAAGTGTCAGGCCGTCAGCCAAGGCGCGCGGCGGTTCGGAACCTGGCGCAATATAAGCTGGATGGGAGCCGACCGAAGAGCCGCGCCGTGCAGGCTTGCGTCCTGAGAGGCCGCAAGTCCACCGGCTGCTAAACCATCACGGAGTCACCCGGGTCACCTCAATCGTATGAAGCCGCTCCACATCGCCCACATCGCCCCTTATTATTATCCGAGCGTAGGGGGCGTGGAATACACGGTGCAGCACCTGGCTGAAAGCCTTTCCGCCCGCGGCCATCAGGTCGATGTGCTGACCACGCTGAGGTCGAACCAGCCGCACAAGCGTCCACTGATGCGCTCGATCGATCGCCTCAACGGCGCCAACGTCTACCGATACCCAAGCTGGATGTCCGTCGGTCATATGAGTTTCTTTCCGGGTATTTGGAGGCGGCTGGCGCGCGAGCACTATGAGATCGTGCATATGCACGCGCTGCGCCATCCCCATACCTTGATCGGCCTTTTGAGCGCCTTGAGGCATCGATCGGCGGCCGTCCTTCAAGGGCACTCGCATTTCATCGCCGGCCTGCCCGTGAAAAACCTGATCTACAAATGCTTCGACGCGCTTGTTTTCCCGACATGCTATCGAAAACTGGCCGCTGTGGTCGCCCTCACCCGTTCCGAAAAAGAAGGCTTCATCCAGCGCCGGATCCGCCCGTCACAGATAGAAGTGATCCCCAATGCGGTTCGAGAACCGTTTTTTCACCCGCAAGACCCGTCGTCCTTTCAGGAGAAGCATCGGCTGGACGGGAAAAAGGTATTGCTTTTTTTGGGGCGTATCGTGCCCGACAAGCGCGTCGACCTGATCATACGCGCGCTGCCCGATGTGGTGAACCAGGTGCCCTCGGCCGTCTTCGTGGCGGCCGGCCCCCAGCAGGAAAATTGCCGTCGCTACATTCGGTTGGCTTCGGATCTTGGGGTTGGCGATCGCGTGAGGTTCGTCGGCGAACTGGACGAGGACGAGAAGCGGCAGGCCCTCACCGCGGCGGATGTATTTGTTCTGGCTTCGGACTATGAAGCGTTCGGTTTGGGAATCGCCGAAGCGATGGCAGCGGGCAAGCCGGTAATCGCCACACGGACCCCGGGGCCGATGGAGATCGTGCGGAACGGGACTACCGGCTTGTTGGTGGACAGGAATTCTCCGGCTGCGATCGCCGAAAAGGCGATCCTGCTGTTACAACACATCGGCTTCGCCCGGGCGCTGGGGGAAGCAGGCCGGCGCCACGCGCTCGAGAAGTTCAGCCCGCAGAAGGTGATCCTGCAGGTTGAACACCTGTACTACCGCCTCGCCGCCCAGCGCGCCGCTCGCTTCGCCGGGCGTTTCAAAATATAGGGCCTTTCGGATTGAGCGGCCAGTAGAACGGGCTCTGCGGCCGCTCGGTGTCCCCAGCCACCGGAGCAGCCGGCCGCTGCGGTGCGGATTCATCCGACGCCGCGCGATCGGCCGCTTCCGGCGCCGAGCGCCGGGACGTGGTGATGAACCTTCCCTTGAAATAGGATACGCGGGCCGATTTCCCTGCGGAGACTTTGACTTCCGTTTCATCACGGTCGATCCGCACCGAATAGACGCCTTCCTCCAACTGCAGGTCGATCAGCGGGGTCGAGCCAGCTTGCCGCCCGTCGATGCTCACGGCCATCTCCGGTGGTTCACTGAAAACAGAAAGCTGGCCGACGGTCATCGGTGGCCCGTCGAGGCTGCGGGTCGGTGAAATCAAATCGGCCCCGAAAGCCAGCTGCCAGCAAAAGACGATGCACACGGAAAGGAGAACACGGGAAAACCTCCGATCTGAGTTTTTCATGTCCCCTCCTTATCGTTTCTGCTCCTTTATGATAACTATATAGCCCATAGCCGTCCGCTTTCAAGGTTAATTTGCATGCCAGACGCCCGCAAGGCGATGGCCGAGGGTTGGTGGCCGTGGTCGACCGGCAACATGCCAACGATGGTTCGCCTCCGGCGATATTGGCCCCGGCGGGATCCCGCCCGGCGTTTTTAGCCGCGCTCGCGGCCGGGGCGGAGGCGGTCTACTGCGGGCTGAAGGAGTACTCGGCGCGCATGGAGGCCGCGAACTTCACCGTGGAGGAGCTCGCCGCGCTGACCGCGCTCGCGCATGCGAAGGGGGCGCGGGTCTTCGTGGCGCTGAACACGCTGATCAAGCCCGGCGAGCTCGCCGCCGTCGGCCGACTGGTCGAGCGGCTGAACCGCGAGGTCGCCCCCGATGCGCTGATCGTGCAGGACCTCGCCATGGCCGGGATCATCCGCCAGGCGGGGTTTCCCGGGGAGGTGGTCTGGTCGACGCTCGCCAACGCGACCCACCCGGCGGCGCTCGCCGCCATCCGGGGCGCGGTCCCGATCGACGCGCTCGTGCTGCCGCGCGAGCTCACGGTCGACGAGGTGCGCGCCATGGCCGCGGCCTGCCCGCCGGGGATGGGGCTCGAGGTGTTCGTCCACGGGGCGCTCTGCTACGGGGTCTCCGGGCGCTGCTACTGGAGCAGCTTCCTCGGGGGCAGAAGCGGGCTGCGCGGCCGCTGCGTCCAGCCCTGCCGGCGGCTCTACGCCCAGGCGGGCGGCGCCGGACGGCGCCGGCTCTTTTCCTGCCTCGATCTGAGCCTCGATGTGCTCGTGAAGGTCCTGCGCGGGATCCCCCAGATCCGGGCCTGGAAGATCGAGGGGCGCAAGAAGGGCCCGCACTACGTCTACTACATCGTCACCGGCTACCGCCTGCTCCGGGACCATTTCCACGACCCGCGGATGAAACGCGACGCGCTCGCCTTCATCGCCCAGGCGCTCGGCCGGCCCGGCACCCACTATTACTTCCTGCCCCAGCGGAAGCAGAACCCGGTCGATCCGGCGGCCGAGACCGCCTCGGGGCTCTTCGTCGGTCGGGTGGCGGGCGCGGCCGGCCGCACGGCGCTCGCCCCGCGGGTCGAGCTTCTCGCCGGGGACCTCCTGCGGGTCGGCGCCGAGGACGAGCCCGGCCACCGCCTCGAGCGGATCGGCCGAGGGGTCCCCCGCGGGGGGCGGTTCTCTCTGCCTGCCGGGGTGCCGAAGGGGACCCCGGTCTTTCTCATCGACCGCCGCGAAAAGGCGCTCGAAGCGCTCATCGCCGGGCTCGCCGCCGAGCTCCCCGCGGTGCGGGCCGCGGCCCGCGGCGCGGCGGCGTTCGCCGTGCGCCTGCCGAAGCCTTACCGGCCGCCGCTCCGAAAGCGGCCGGTCGAGATGCGGGTCGGCCGCACGGCCGCCGCGGGCCGCGGCGGGCCTGAAAAGGGGTTCTGGCTCGGGAAAGCGTCGCTTGCGGGCGTGGGGGCGGCTGCGGCCGCCTGGTGGTGGCTCGATCCGGTGATCTTCCCGGACGAAGAGGCCGAGGCCGCGGCGCTCATCGCCGCGGCCCGCGCCCGGGGGGCGCGGCGCTTCGTGCTGAACGCCCCCTGGCAGACCGCGCTTTTCCCGGGCGGCGGCGCGGGGTGCGAGCTGTGGGCGGGCCCTTTCTGCAACCTCGCCAACCCGCTGGCGCTCGAAGCCGCAAGGCGCATGGGGTTTACCGGGGCGATCGTCAGCCCCGAGCTGGGCGCGGCGGAATGCCTCGCGCTGCCGGCGCAGAGCCCGCTTCCCCTGGGGGTGGTCGTCTCCGGGAGCTGGCCGCTTTGCATCGCGCGGCCGGCGGCGGCGGAGCTGAAGCTCGGGCGCCCCTTCCGCAGCCCGAAGGGCGAGGAGGCCTGGGCCGTGCGCCACGGCGCGCTCGTCTGGGTCTATCCCAACTGGAACCTCGATCTCGGCGCCCACCGGGAGGAGCTGGCGCGCTCGGGCTACCGGCTTTGCGTGCACCTGGACGAGCCGCGTCCGGCCGCAGTCGCCCTGAAGGCGCGCCCCGGCGTGTGGAACTGGGAGATCGGGCTGCGGTGAGGCGGCGGCGGACTAGATTTTCCGCTGCAGGCGCCGCATCGCGATCTGCAGGCTCGTCTGCATCCGGCCGATCGCCTGCGCGAGCAGCCCGATCTCGTCCCGGGAGTCGACGTCGATTTTCAGGTCGAGCTCGCCCAGGCTCATGCGCTCGGCGGCGTCCGTGAGCCTGCGGATCGGCGTGACGAGCTTGCGGGAGGAGAACCAGGCGATCGCGGCGACCAGGGCGACCGTGACGGCGAGCAGCCAGATGGCGAAGTTCCGCATGACGGCGAGGTTTTCGAAGACCTCCGACTCGTCCTGCTGGAGGGCGAGGACCCAGCCGGTGCTGCCGCTGCGCGCGTGCCCGAGCGCGGGCTGCCCCGCCTCGCCTTGGAAGGTCGTCGAAATGCTCGTCCAGCCCTTCTTGCGGAAGGCGGCGATCAGGGGGTGGGTGTTCAGGTTTTCGCGGGCCTCGATGAACTTCTTCTGGGGATGGGCGATGACGAAGCCTTTTTCATCGAGGAGGAAGGCGAACCCGGAGGTCCCCCGCTTCCAGGTGGCGACCCGGCGGGAGAGCTCGTCGACGGTCATGGCGGCCGCCATGACGCCGATCACCGCTCCGTCGTTCTTGATCGGAACGGCCAGGATCAGCGCCGGCACGTTGGAGGTGCGGCCGACCACCGTCTGCCAGGCCAAGGCCTTGCCCGCCGCGACGTCCTTGTAGTACTGGCGGTCGGAGTAGTCCCTCAGCGCCTGGTCGTCGCTGCGGGCGATGTTCCCGCCGTCCAGGCCGAGGGTGAAGACGAGGTACATCCAGGGGTGCTCTTTCTGGAACGCCTTGAGCACCGGCTCCTGCTCCTCGCGCTTCATGGAGGCGACCGCCGCCAGGCCGGCCGCGGTGCGCAGCGTCCCCACGTTCGCCTTGATCCAGTCGTCGACCTGATCCCCCAGCCCCTTGGCCGTCTGCGCCATCAGCGTCTCGGCGTCCTCGCGGATGCGCGCGTCGGTCTCGCGCAGGGTGATCACCCCGAAGACGCCGAAGGGGACCAGGCTGACGAGCAGCATCACCAGCAGCGTTCTCGGAAAAAGCCCGAATCGCACGCGGCGCGGGGGCGGCGCCGACAGCGCCGGGTCCAGGTCGATCGACGGGCGGGCCCCCGCGGCCGGTTCCAGCCGCTCGGTGGCGGCGAGGATCTCCGTCGCCGCCGCGGGGGCGGCCGGCGGCGCCGGCGGGCGGCTCACGGTGATCACGTTGCCGCAGGACTTGCATTTGACCTTGGCGGTCGCGGCGCGCATCTGGGTCTCGTCGACCCGGTAGCGCCGTCCGCATCCCTCGCAGCGCACATCCATCATGGCGATCGGCTCCTGTCCGCGGATGAAATCCTGTTCAGAATGGCGAGGACCGCTTGCTTGAACTTAAGCCGGCTGTTCCCGTCGGGGACCTCGAGCGCCAGGCGGTTGCCGAGCTCGGCGGCCTGCGCCAGGGTGAGGCGGTCGGGGTCGAGGCGGAGCTCCGCCATGTTCTCCTCGAGCAGGAAGCGGGCCATGGGGCCGATCGCCATCGAGAGCGCCTGATAGAGCTCCTGGATGAAGCGGCGGCCGGGGAAGACGGGCGGGCGGGGCACCGGTTCGATCAGCCCCTGGGCGAGGAGGCGCTTGACGGCCGGGCGGACGACCTCGGGGGGCAGGCGGGTCTGGGCGGCGATTTCGGCGAGGCTCCGGGTGCCGTCGATGGCCTTGAGCAGGAGGATCAGGTCCGCGTTCAATGCGAGCGGGCGGTCCGCTTGCCGGAGCGTCCGGCGGTAGATCAGCTCGTTTTCGCCCGGCGTCGTCGGGTCCATGCCGCCTTGTGCCTTCGCGCCGCCGCGGCCGTCCCCCTCGGCGCGCGGGCGGCGTCCGGAAATCCCCCTGAGTGTCAACGGATCAAGTAAATGATAAAGCGCCTTGGGTGTCAAGCAAAAAGACCGGCGGATCGGTCCGCGGGCGCGCGGGCTACGCGGGCGGGCGGGATTTCTTTTCGAGCTCCTCCTTCAGCTTTTTCTCCATTTCGGCGAAGCGGCTCTTCTGCCTGTCGGCCTGCTCCGCCGCCAGGGATTCGAAGCGCTTGGCGATGCCCTTCTGGGAGTCCTGGAACTTCTTCAGCTCCTCTTCCAGTTTGCTTCCGAGCTCCCCGCGCGGGATCTCCTCGAGCCGGCGGTGGTCGGCGACGAAGAAGCGGTCGCCGAAGGAGCCCTGCACGATCTCGACGACCCGGCTCTGCGCCAGCCGGCGGGCGATGAACCCGGCCTTTTCGGCCGAGAAGGCGAGCATCCGGCAGACGTCCTCCAGCACCGGCGGCGTTCCGTGCTGGTGCGTGTGCAGGCGCACGGCGGCGACGAAGAGATGGGCTTCCTCATAGAAATCCAGCGGCGGGGACGGCATGGCGCGCTTCTCCCGAACGGCACGGGGTTTGGGCTCTCCGAACGGCGGTGCGTTCGCTTGACTTCGATTGACGATCAGATTAACATGACCGGTTGAATTGTCAAGCCGGCGTGCGGACACGCAGCGACTCTTAAAAGGGAGGGCGCCATGACGGAAATCGTCGAGGTGAAGGCCAGGGAGATCCTGGACTCGCGCGGAAACCCGACCGTGGAGGTCGACGTCCATCTGGCCTGCGGGGCCATGGGGCGCGCGGCGGTGCCCTCCGGGGCCTCCACCGGCACGCGGGAGGCGCTCGAGCTCCGGGACAAGCGCGCCAAGCGCTTTGCCGGCAAGGGCGTCACCGCCGCCGTCGACAACGTCATGACCCGCATCGCCCCGGCGGTGAACGGACTCGACGCGGCCAACCAAACCGGCCTGGACCGCATCATGATCGAGCTCGACGGGACCCCCACCAAGAAGCGGCTCGGGGCGAACGCCATCCTCGGGGTGTCGATGGCGGCCGCCCGCGCCGCGGCCGCCGCCTACGGCCTGCCGCTCTACCGCTACCTCGGCGGAATCGGCGCGGTCACGCTGCCGATCCCGATGATGAACATCATCAACGGCGGGGCGCATGCCGCCAACAACCTCGACTTCCAGGAGTTCATGATCGTCCCCTTCGGCGCCGAGACCTTCCGGCAGGCCGTGCAGATGGGGGCCGAGACGTTCCACTGCCTGAAGGCGATCCTCAAAAAGCGCGGCTTGAACACCGCCGTCGGCGACGAGGGCGGTTTCGCCCCGGATCTCGAATCCAACGAGGCGGGGCTGCAGTTCGTCGTCGAGGCCATCGAGGCGGCGGGCTACCGGCCGGGGAAGGACATCGCCATCGCCATGGACGTCGCGGCGAGCGAGTTCTACGAAAACGGCGCCTACGTCCTCAAGAGCGAGAAGAAAACGCTCTCCGCGCGGCAGATGGTCGATCTGCTGGCGGGCCTGGTCGAGCGCTACCCGATCGTTTCGGTCGAAGACGGCCTGGCGGAGGGCGACTGGCCGGGATGGAAGCTGATGACCGAGCGCCTGGGGGGCTCCGTCCAGGTGGTGGGCGACGACATCTTCGTGACGAACCCCGGGATCTTCCGCAAGGGCATCGACGGCGGGATCGCCAACTCGATCCTGATCAAGCTCAACCAGATCGGCACGGTCACCGAGACGCTTCAGACCGTCGCCATGGCGAAGGAGGCCGGCTACACCACGGTGATCTCGCACCGCTCCGGCGAAACCGAGGACAGCTTCATCGCCGATTTCGTCGTCGGCGTGAACGGCGGGCAGATCAAGACCGGGTCGATGTCGCGCAGCGACCGGGTCGCCAAGTACAACCAGCTGCTTCGCATCGAGGAGGAGCTCGGGGAGTCCGCGCGCTACTGCAAGGCGGTGTTCTAACCGTTATGCCGTTCACCACCAAATTCATCTTCGTGACCGGCGGGGTCCTCTCCTCCCTCGGCAAGGGGCTCGCCTCCGCCGCGATCGGCGCCCTCTTGGAGAGCCGGGGGCTCACCGTCGCGCTCCAGAAGCTCGACCCCTACATCAACGTCGACCCCGGGACGATGAACCCCTTCCAGCACGGGGAGGTGTTCGTCACCGACGACGGCGCCGAGACCGACCTCGACCTCGGCCACTACGAGCGCTTCACGACCACGACCACCGGGAAGGACAACAATTTCACGACGGGCAAGATCTACTTCTCGGTCATCACCAAGGAGCGCCGCGGGGACTACCTGGGAGGCACCGTCCAGGTCATCCCGCACATCACCGACGAGATCAAGGCCTGCATCAAGCAGGCGGCCGACGGCGTGGATGTCGTCATCGTGGAGATCGGCGGGACGGTGGGCGACATCGAGGGCCTGCCGTTCCTCGAGGCCATCCGGCAGTTCCGCACGGACGTCGGCAAGGACAACGTCCTCTACATCCACCTGACGCTGGTCCCCTACATCGGGACCTCCGGCGAGGTCAAGACCAAGCCGACGCAGCACAGCGTCAAGGAGCTGCGCAGCATCGGCATCCAGCCGGACATCCTGCTGTGCCGCACCGACCGCTTCCTGGCGCGCGAGATCAAGTCGAAGATCGCGCTCTTCTGCAACGTCGGGGTCGATGCGGTCATCACCGCCAAGGATGTCGAGTGCATCTACGAGGTCCCGCTGGTCTTCCACCAGGAGGGGCTCGACGCGAAGATCGTGGAGCTCTTGAACATCTGGACCCGCGCCCCCAAGCTGGAGGCCTGGGAGGAGCTGGTCGCGCGCTACAAGAACCCCCAGCACGAGGTCACGATCGCGATCGTCGGCAAGTACGTCAACCTGACCGAGTCCTACAAGAGCCTGAACGAGGCGCTCTACCACGGCGGGGCGGCCAACCGCAGCCGGGTGCACTTGAAGTTCGTGGACTCCGAGCAGCTCACCGAGGAGAACTGCGCCGGGAAGCTCGCGGCCGCCGACGGGATCCTGGTGCCGGGGGGGTTCGGCAACCGGGGGATCGAGGGGAAGATCCTGGCGGCGCGGCACGCGCGCGTGAACCGCGTGCCGTATTTCGGGATCTGCCTCGGCATGCAGATCGCCGTCATCGAGTTCGCCCGCCACGTCGCCGGGATTATCCGGGCGAACAGCTCCGAGTTCGACCCGCTCTCCCCGGACCCGGTCATCTACCTCATGACCGAATGGGTCGACGAGCGCACCGGGACGCTGCAGCGGCGCGACGACTCCTCGGAGAAGGGCGCCACGATGCGCCTGGGGGCCTACCCCTGCCGGCTCGATCCCGACAGCCTCGCCTTCCGCGCCTACGGCTGCGCGGAGATCTCCGAGCGGCACCGCCACCGCTACGAGTTCAACAACGCCTACCGGGAGCGCCTTTCGGAGAAGGGCCTGCGGGTCAGCGGGGCCTCGCCCCGCGGCGACCTGGTCGAGATCGTCGAACTGGGGGACCACCCCTGGTTCCTGGGGTGCCAGTTCCATCCCGAGTTCAAATCCCGCCCCATGAAGTGCCACCCCCTGTTCCGCGAGTTCATCCGCGCGGCGCTCGACTACGGCCGGCAACGCCCGCAGTGAGCCTTCCCGCGCCGCGGGGCGTCAGGGCGTCACGATCGCCTTCAAGGTCTTCTGGGCGCACACCGGGCAGTAGCTCGAGGTGATGTCCAGCCGCGCGTGCTCGTTGATGAACTGCTCGACGGGCACCCAGCGCCCCTGGCCGGAGGGCTTGCCCGTGTCGTCGCGGATCTTCTTGCACATGCAGCACATGGGGATGATCTTCTGGTAGAGGTGGACCCGCCGCGTGAGCTCGAGCTTCTCGAGGCAGCGCTCCACGCGGAAGAAGATCTCGTCGGATTCGCAGGGCTTCAGCAGGTAGTCGTCGGCCTGGTTGCGCAGCGCCTCGATGGCCGAGAGCATGTCCCCGAACCCCGTCAGCAGGATCACCATGGTGGCGGCGTTCACTTCCTTGCACTTCTTGAGCACCTGGATCCCGTCGGTGCGCTCCATGACGAGATCGGTGATCACGAGATCGAAGGGGGCGCGCTCGAGCATCTCGACCGCTTTTTCGCCGCTGTTCACCCGCGTCACCTGGTAGCCGCGGCGCTCGAGGTCCTCGCCGATGCCGGCCAGGATGAAGGGGTCGTCGTCCACCAGCATGAGGTTGTATTTTTTCATGGGATAGGCTCCGCTGCGTCGATCCGCCGGGTTCCGGCGGCCCTCGCGTTCACGATCACGGCCCCTTCTGCCGGGCCACGATGAACTCGGCGATCTTTTCCGCCGACCGCCCGAAGAGCTCGTCGACCGGCAGCCCCTCCAGCCAGGCGTCGTCCCAGGCCGGGGTGTTTTCCTGCACGATGCTCTTGATGTGCTCGTACTTGCCTCCGAGGGCGCGGATGCGCGCGGCGAGCGGCACCGGGTCCTGGAAGGCCACGTGGAAGAGCAGGAGGTGCTCGATGCGGCCGGGCCCGGCGGGCTCCGCGGAGAGCAGCGGCACCACGAGAATGCTGCGGTCGTCCTTGCGCCCTTTGCCGAGGTAGACGTTTCCTTCGCGCACGATGATGCGCTTGCTCCCCTTGAGCTGGCGGTCGGTTTCGACGCGCGAGGGGATCGCGGCGGTCTTGCCGCGCTTGTGGACGACCGTGATGGTCGTCTCCTCGCCCGGCTCGCCGAGCAGGTTCAGGCCGGCGATGCGGTAGAGGATCGAGCCCTCGATTTCGCGGATGATCCCCTGGACGTTCTTGAGCACGAGGAGGTTCGCGGGGGTGAGCTGGCCGATCGAGAAGTTCTCGGCGGCGAGCGCGGCGAACAGGATCCCCTCGAGGCGCTCGACGGCGCGGCTCGTGCCCACGGTCACCGTCTTCGCCTGGTGCTTGATCGCATCCACCGGGCGGGCGAGGTGGGCGACGGCCTCCGCGAGGCTGCGCTCGAGGACGTTCAGCATGTTGGGGGCGGTGCCCTTCACCCCGAAGTCGAGCTCGAAATCGGCGACCGGCAGGCGCCCGGCGAGGTATTTGAGCAGCAGCGTGAGGTCCGCGGCGGCGTCGAAGCCCGCCGTGGCGGGGAACCGGCGCTCGGCCCGCTGGCGGCGGAACTCGGCGTAGAAGCCGGCGATCTTCTCGCGGAACTCGCGCTCCAGGATGATCTCGAAGATGTCGGCGCCGCGGCGCACCCCCGCGCCGACCGTCCGGCGGACCTCCTCGTGGAAGCCGAACAGGAAGCGCGAGCCCTCGTGGATGGCGAGCGCGGCGTGGTAGCCGAAAATGTGCCCGACGAGCGTGTTCAGGATCGGGGCGAGGTGCTCGGCGACCGCCGGGACCTTGAAGACCGCCGCGGCGTAGGGGTCGAAGCGCTCCTCGCCGCGGTCGCAGATCACCACCGGCAGCGCCTTGTGGGCCTTGAAGATGGCGGTGTCCTTGACGATGTCGCCCACGACCGTGGGCCGCGAGCCGGCCGCGCACACGATGATCAGCGGCTCCGAGGAGAGGTCGATGTGCTTCTTGTCCTCGACGTAGTCCGAGGAGATCGTCTTGTAGCAGAGCTCGCTCAGCTTGATGCGGATCTCGTCGGCCGAGGCCTTGTTGGGGCCGCTGCCGACGGTGGCCCAATAGGTCTTGGCGACGGCGAGCCGGCGGGCGGCCGCGCCGATCTCCGCGCTCATGGCGAGCACGGCGCGCATGTGGCCGGGGATGGCGAGCAGCCGCTCGATTTCCTGGGAGACGAAGGCCGCGTCGCGGCGGCCCCGCAGCCGGGCGATGTGCAGGCCGAGCAGCGCGCCGGCCGTGATCTGCGCGTAGAAGGCCTTCGTGGAGGCGACCGACATCTCGATGTCGCGCCCGCTGCTCGTGTAGAGGACGCCGTCCACCTTGAAGGTCAGGTCCGAATCGCGGCGGTTGACGATCGCGATCGTCCGGGCCCCGCGCTCGCGGACCATGTCGACCGAGCGGTTCGTGTCGGTGGTGGTGCCCGACTGGCTGATGGCGACCACCAGGCAGTCGGCCATGGCGTCCGGTCCGGCCTGCTCGCTCAGGGCGAACCCGCTGAACTCCGAGGCCTTCATCGCCTGGACGGCGATGGCGGGGTCGTTCAGGTAGATCTGCAGGATGTTCGCGCAGGCGAGCGCCGCCACGCCGGCGGTCCCCTGGCCGATGAAGAAGATCCGCCGGATGCCGCCGCCGGCCAGCGCCGCGGCGACCGCCGGCGGAAAGGCCTTGTCGTCGAGCGCCGTCGTGCGCCGCGGGGAGCCGTCGCCCGCGATTTTCCAGCGGTTCAAGAGCGTGCGCTCGACCGAGCGGGGCGACTCGGAGATCTCCTTCAGGAAGTAGTGCGGGTAGTCCTGGCGGTCGATGTCGCGGGAGGTGAGCTGGGTGCGGCGGATGTCCTTGGCGCTCAGGGCGACCGGGGTGCCGTCGTAGGCCATGGCCCGGATGCCGGCAAGCCCCCCGGGCGACTCCCGGTCGAGGATGACGATCTGGCCCTGGGTGGGGCCGGTCGCGCCCTGGACGACCGACTCCCCGTCGAGCTTGATGAAGTCCGAGGTCTCCTCGATGAAGCCGTAGACTTCCGAGGTGGGCATGTAGTGGTCGGGGGCGAGACCGACGAAGAGCGCCTGGCCGCTGCCCCTCTGCGCCAGGAAGAGCTTGCCCGGCGCGAGGTCCGTGTGCATCGCGATGGCGTGCGAGCCCTGGAAGTCGCCGACCGCGCGGCGGAAGGCCTCGGTGACGTCGTGCCCCTGGCGCAGGTAGTGCTCGATCCTCAGCGGGATGATCTTGGTGTCGGTCGTCACCTCGGGGTGGATGCGGCCCCCGGCGCCCTCGAAGCTCTCGCGCAGCTCCAGGAAGTTGTCGATGTCCCCGTTGAGGCTCGCGTGGATGATGCCGGTCTCCGGCGCGGGGGCCGCCGGGGACTTGTTGTCGACGGGATGGCAGTTCGCCTCGGTGATCGCTCCGACGGAGGCCCAGCGGGTGTGGGCGTTCACGGTGCAGGCGGCCGTGGGCAGGGCGGCGACGAGATGCAGGATCCGGTCGTTTTCGATCTGCGCGCGGATGAAGCGGATGTTGTCCCCCAGGCTGCCGATCTCGGCGGCCACCTTGTAGGTGAAGGCGAGGGCGGCCCGTCCGTCGCGGCGGCCGGCGGTGATGCTTCCGTTCAACAGCGGCTCGCGGCGGCAGCGCCGCTCGAATTCGTCGGCGAGGCCGCGGCCCGCGAGCCCCTCGGCGAACCGCGCGTAGTCGTCCGCCGGCAGCGTGAAGAGCAGCGAGATTCCGGCCGAGTCGCGGCCGCGCACCTCCATGCGGTCGATGCTGTTCAGGACCGCGTTCACGTGGCGCATCAGGCCGAGGGCGCCCGCGTCGGCCGGGCCGGGGAGCAGGCGCCGGACCTTCGCCGCGTTTCCGAGCAGCTCGGCGCGCAGCGTCCAGGCGATGTCGCTCAAGGTTTCGATCCGCTCGGCCATGAGCTCGGCGTCCCCGGCGCTCAGCTGCCCGCTCACCTCGTCGAACCGGCGGGATTCGAGATCGCGCCGCTCGGCGAGCCGCGCGGCCAGGCGTTCGAGCCGCGCGGCGAGCGCGGGGTCGGCGACGATCGCGGCGAAGCCGGCCGGCCGGCGGAGCGCGAGCACCCGGCGCCGCAGCTGCGCGAGCGGCTCGGCGCCGCCGAGGTACCGCTCCGCGTTGAAGCCGGCGGCGCCGCCGCGGTCGGCGCCGGGTGCGGCGACGGTTTCGACGAGCGCCTCCAGCGCCTCCGGGTCTGGCCCGGGACCGGGCGCATCCGGGGCCTTGAAGGCCACCAGGCCCGCGATCCCGCAGCCGAGAAGGGTCTGGCGCACGGGGAACAGGATCAGCGCCCCGGGCGGGACGCTCGCCGGGGCGCGTCCGAAGTGGATCGAAGCGGGCAGCCGGGCGGCCAGCCGGCGGGCGGCGGGCGCCAGGCGTGCGGCGAACATGGAGGCAAGCCGTGCGATCATGCGGACTCCCTTGGTCGGTTAACCCTCCGCCCCGGCTGCTTCGGCGCGGCGCTGGCGGCGGATCAGCGCGGCGGCGCGCTCGATGTCCTCCGGCCGATCGACGCCGAAGCTGTCGTGGGCGGTGACGGATACGTGAACGGGGATGTCGTTTTCGAGCAGCCGCAGCTGCTCCAGCCCCTCGGCCTGCTCGAGCCGGCTCGGTGCGAGGGCGACGAAGCGCCGCAGCGCCTCGAGCCGGAAGGCGTAGAGGCCGACGTGGACGAAAACGGTCCCGCCCTCCTCCGGCCGCCGGCAAAACGGCAGCCGGGCGCGCGAGAAATAAAGCGCGCGGCCGCTCGCGCTGAAGACCACCTTGACGCGGTCCGGGTGATCGGCCTCCTGCGCCGGGACCGCGCGGGCGAGGGTGGCGACCGCCACGCGCGGGTCGCCGAAGGGGGCGAGCAGCTCGTCGATCATCTCCGGGGCGAGCGCCGGCTCGTCTCCCTGGATGTTCACGATCACCGCGCCCGCGGCCGGCCGGAGGCCGAGCGCGGCCTCGAGCACCCGGTCGGTCCCGCTCGGGTGCTCGCGGCGGGTCATCCGCACCGGTACATGCAAAGAGCGGGCCGCTTCGGCGATCCGTTCGTCGTCGGTGGCGAGCACGACCCGCGCCAGCGACCGGCACCGCGATGCCCGCCGGTAGACGTGCCAGAACATGGGCTTCCCCAGGATGGGGGCGAGCGGTTTCCCGGGAAACCGGCTCGAGTCGTAGCGGGCCGGGATGATGCCGATCGCTTCGAGGCGCGCGGCGCCGCTGTTTTCCGGGTTCGGGCGCATCACGGCTCCCCGCCGCCGGTCAACGCAGGGGCGTTCCGGGGGCCACGGGCCGGTCCGGCAGGATGAGGACCGGTCCCTTCTGCTCGCCGGCGGCGAGCAGCATCCCCTGCGAGAGAACCCCGCGGAGCTTCGCCGGGCGCAGGTTCGCGACGACCACGATCTGCCGGCCGACGAGCCCTTCGGGGTCGTAGTGCTCGGCGATGCCGGCGACGATCGTCCGGCGCTCGCCCATGTCGATGTCGAGCTTCAACAGCTTCTTCGCCCCCGGGATGCGCTCGGCGGAGAGGACCGTCGCGGCCCTCAGGTCGATCCGCTGGAACTCCTCGATGGTGATCTCCGCCTTGACCGGCGGCGCGGCGGGGGCGGCCGGGGCGGCGGCGGGCGGCGCCGCCGGGGTCTCGATGCGCGGGAACAGCATCACGGTCCGGGGAAGCCGGGTCCCGGCGGGAATCGGCTGCCACAATTTCAGGCGGTCCAGCAGATAGAACGGCGCCGCCGGGTCGAGGCCCAGGTGCTGCTGCATGCGCGCGGCCGTTTCGGGCATCACCGGGTGGATCAGCCCGGCGACGAGCCGCAGCCCCTTCAAGAGGCTGTGCATCACCGCGGCGAGCTGGGGGGCGCGCGCCTTCTTCTTGGCGAGCTCCCAGGGAGCCGCCAGGTCGACCGCCTTGTTCAGGCGGCCGATGAACTCCCAGACCGATGCGAGCGCGCGCTGGAACTCGAAGGCCTCCATGGCGCGCTCGTACTCCGCGATGCAGCGGGCCGCCTCCGGCGCGAGTCCCAGGCCGAACTGGCGGGCGGCCTCGGGGTCGAGCTCCGGCACCACCCCGCCGAAGTACTTGTGGGTCATCGAGACGACCCGCGAAAAGAGGTTTCCCAGGTCGTTCGCCAGGTCCGCATTGATCCGCTGGATGAGGGCTCCCTGGCTGAAGCTCGCGTCCAGGCCGAAGGTCATCTCCCGCATCAGGAAGTACCGGAAGGCGTCCAGGCCGTAGAGGCGGCGCATCTCCATGGGCTCGACCACGTTGCCGATGCTCTTGGACATCTTGCCGTGCTCCACGTTCCAGTAGCCGTGCACGTTCAGGCGGCGGTACAGGGGGATGCCCGCGGCCTTGAGCATGGTCGGCCAGTAGATCCCGTGGGGCTTGAGGATGTCCTTGGCGATCACGTGCTGGGCGGCCGGCCAGTACTTGGCGAAGTCGGCGCCGTCGGGGTAGCCCAGGGCGGAGACGTAGTTCAACAGCGCGTCGAACCAGACGTAGGTGACGTAGTCCGGGTCGAACGGCAGCGTAATACCCCACTGCAACCGCGATTTCGGCCTGGAAATGCAGAGATCGCCAAGCGGCTCGCGCAGGAAGCTCAGGACCTCGTTGCGGTAGCGCTCCGGCTGGATGAAATCCGGGTGGCGCCGGATGTGGTCGACGAGCCACTCCTGGTAGCGGCTCATGCGGAAGAAATAGTTCGACTCCCGGATGCGCTCGGGTTCGGTCTGGTGGTCGGGGCAGCGGCCCTCGACGAGCTCCCGCTCGGTGTAGAACCGCTCGCAGCCGAAGCAGTAGAGCCCCTCGTACTCGCTGAAATAGATGTCCCCGGCGGCGTGGATTTTCTCGAGGACCGCCGTGACCACGGCCATGTGGGCCGGGTCGGTGGTGCGGATGAAGCGGTCGTTCGCCACGTTGAGCTCCGGCCACAGGTCGCGGAAAAGCCGGCTGATCGCATCGGCATAGGCCCGCGGCGTCTTTCCCTCCTTCTCGGCGGCGCGGACCACCTTGTCGCCGTGCTCGTCGGTGCCCGTCAGGAAGAAGACCTCCTCGCCGCGCATGCGGTGAAAGCGCGCCGCGACGTCGGCCACGATGGTGGTGTAGGCGTGGCCGAGGTGCGGCCGGGCGTTCACGTAATAGATCGGGGTGGTGATGTAGAACGTCATAAACGGTGTCCTGTGCCGTCGTTAGGCCGTGAGCGGCGGCGCATTCTCGGCCGGGACCTCGATCTCCATCCCGTCCTCCAAACGGACGCCCAGGCGGTTGCAGGTGACGTTGAGGCGGACGACCTTGCCCGGACCGCTCGGGGTCCGGACCATGGTGCCGATCCGGGGGAGGTCCTTTTTCAGCTGCATGTAGGTGTCGTACTCGTACACGAGGCAGCACATGAGCCGGCCGCACTGGCCGGAGATCTTGGTCGGGTTGAGCGACAGGCCCTGCTCCTTGGCCATGCGGATGGACACCGGCTCGAATTTTCCGAGGTGGGCGGCGCAGCACAGCTCGCGCCCGCAGCGGCCGATCCCGCCGCACATCTTGGCCTGGTTGCGGATGCCGACCTGGCGCATCTCGATGCGCCCGCCGAACTCCTTGACCAGCATCTTGAGCAGCTGGCGGAAGTCGACGCGCCCCTCGGCGGTGAAGAGGAAGGTGAGCTTGTTGCCCTCGAAGGACTTCTCCACCGCGAAGAGGTTCATCTTGAGGTTGAGCTCCCGGATGCACCGGCGGCAGAAGGCGTAGGCGGTCCGTTCGTCTTCGGCATGGCGCGCGAGCTGCGCGAGGTCCTTGGGCGTCGCCAGGCGGTACACCTTGCGATAGGTCCGGTCCGCCGGCGGCTCCTCGAGGAGCCGCGGCGCGCTCGCGACGGTGCCCAGGCTCAGGCCCTGCTCGGTCTCGACGATGACGTGGTCTCCGGCATTGAGCACGAAGGCCCCGCAGTCGAAATCGTATATTTTTCCCGCCGGTTTGAAGCGGACCCCAACCAGTTTCACCATGTCGCTGCCGCCGCTAAATTCTTTATCTTGACCAATAACGCCTCCAGTGTCAACCGCACGTTGCCGCGCGCCGCGATGCGGCGCCGGGCCTCCTCGAGGGCCGCGTAGGCCTGGACCGGGAAGTCGGGCGGCAGCCCCGCGGCGTCGGCCAGGATCTCCTCGCGGCGGTCCGGCCGGCCGATGCGGTCCGGATCGAGGCGCGCCACGGCGAGGTCGCGCAGCCAGAGGGCGATCAGCTCCAGGTCGGCGGGCGTCTCCTCGGGGTCGCGGGCGAGCCGTTCGGCCATGGCGAGCGCCCAGGCGGCCGGCTTCGGCCGCCGCGGGGAGAGCTCGGAGGCGATCCAATCGCGGCGCTCGAGGCGCCGCTTGGCCTTCAAGGCGAGCGCCTGCGTGACGCTCCCGCCGGCGATCTCCGCGGCGGCCTCGGCCTCCCGGGGCTCGAACCCGTAGGCGCGCTCGAGAATCGCCGCGAGGTGCCGGCGGGCGAGCGGCTTGAAGCGCAGGTGCTGGCAGCGGGAGACGATCGTCGGCAGGAGCTCCTCGGGCTGGCGCGCCGTCAGGATCAGCACGGTCTCTCCCGGCGGCTCCTCGAGCGTCTTCAACAGCGCGTTCGCCGCGGCCGGGTTGAGCGCGTGGGCCTCCGCGATGACGCCGACCCGCATGGGCGCCTCGTAGGGCCGCAGCGCCAGCACCCGGCAAAACTCCCGCACGGGCTCGATGCGGATCATCGCTCCCGCCGGCGCCAGCTGATGCACGTCGGGGTGCCGGCCGGCGGCGATCTTGCGGCAGCCCGTGCAGCTCCCGCAGGGCCGCTCGCCGCCGCTTCCGCAGTTCAGCGCCATGGCGAAGGCGAGCGCCGCGGTTCGCTTGCCGACGCCCTCGGCGCCGGTGAAGAGCAGCGCCTGGGGGATGGCTCCGGTTTTCAGGTAGGATCGAAGGGTCCGGACCGGAATGTCCTGGTCGATGATGGCGTCGAATCCCGGCACGGAGCTATCGGTCGACCCGTTCCTTGAGTTCCTTGCCGGACTTGAAGAACGGCAGCTTCTTCGGCTTGATGATCACCTTCTCGCCGGTCTTGGGATTGCGTCCGGTGTACGTCTTGTAGCTCTTCACGAAAAAACTGCACAACCCCCGGATCTCGACACGCTCGCCTTGGGCCATGGCGTCGGCCATTTCATCGAAGAAGATCTGGACGACGCGGGCGGCTTCGGTCTTGGAGATGTTGGCTTCGGTTTTCAGTGCGGAGATCAATTCCAGCTTGTTCATGCGGCCTCCTGCGGGGGTGCGGAAAAATCCTCGGCAACGACTCCTGGACTATAGCCAAATCATGAAAAAATGTCAATCAGTTATGATAGAATGGGGGGCAAGCGCTCGATGTCCTCCTCCAGGACATCGACGCCGGCGAACTGCCCGAGAGCCTCGATGTTGACCACCACCCGCCCCTGGCCGCGGTAGCGCAGGAAGGTGCCCTTCACCCCGGCGAATGGACCGCTCACCACCAGAACGCGCTCGCCGGGCTGCAGCCGGTGGCCGGTGAAGACGGGCGCCTCGGCGGCGACCATGATCTTCAGGGAGTCGACGGTCTGGTCGGCGACGGGCACCGGCCCGAGGTGGCTGCCGATCAGCTTCACCGCGCCGGCCGTCTTGACGATCTCCAGGTGGTGGTGCGGGTGCAGGTCGGTGCGGATGAAAAGATAGCCGGGGAAAAGCGGCACCTGGATCATGATCCGCCGGTCCCGCCGCCGGCTGGGCACCTTGACCTTCGGCAGGAAGACCTCGAGGGATTTGCGGTCGAGCTGGTCGGCGACGACGCTCTCGTGACGGCTGCGGGTGTGCAGCACGTACCACTGCCGCTTAAGGCGCTTGTCTTCCGTCGGTTCCATCGGCTGGCTGTCGATCCCTTCTTTTGCCCGCCCGGTCGCGCCCCGCAAAGAGCGCTAGAGGCCGAACTCCCCGATCCCGTAGAGGCGGATGCGGACCCCGATCCCGGTGTCCTCGGAGCCGTCGCTGTAGAGCACCTCGATGCTCCAGCACTGGGTGCGGTAGTCGAACCCGATCCCGATCTGATTCGTCTCCTCCGCCTGGAAATCGTACTCGTATCGCGCCAGCAGGTTGAGGCGGTCGGTCAGCCCGAGGCGCAGCTCGGAGAACAGCGAGTTGATCTTGTTTTTCCGCGCCGAGGTGTCGAACTCGTCGATGTCGCGGCCGGTGGTCTCGATGTCGTCGTCGTCGCGGTTCTCGCGGTCGTAGCGGTACTCCACGACCAAGCGGTCGTTTTCGCGCGCCCGGAGGGTGAGCGCGGTGCTGTACTGGTCCACCTGGGTGTCGTGGACGTTGTACTGCGCGGTGCCGTCCAGGCTGACCCGCCACCCGGGGAGGAGGTCGATGCGGCCGGCGATCGGCGAGAACGGCTCCGCGTGCCGGGCGAAATCGTAGTACTGGGCGACCTTGATCCGCAAAAAGTCGCGGTAGTCGTAGTCGCGACCGTCGTCGATCGTCCCGCGGCGCTTCTCCTGGCGCGGGTGCGCCTCGGGATCCGGGGCCGCGCTCGAGGACTTGGCGGTGAAGGTGTTCGTCAAGGCGTAGCCGAGCCGGCTGCGGTTTTCGATGCGGTCGCGTGCGTCGATGTGCGGCAGGTTGTCCTGCGCCGCCTCGGGGACATAGGTGTGGAAGATCTCGGGGCGCACGGAATGCTTGACGCGCTCGATCTCCCCGCCGGCGACGTCGAAGACGCGGTAGATGTCCGTGAAGAGGGAGAGGCGCGTGTCGAAGAGCTCGCGGTGGAAGCGGCGGTCGTCCGACCAGGGGTTGTCGGCGTCGGCCCGGTACTGGTCCCAGAGGGTTTCGCGCAGCCCGACCGACGGCTCGAAGGTGAGATACGGCGGCAGCGTGAGGGGGTAGTAAAACCGCGGCCACAGGTCCAGGCGCTGCACCCGCGCCCCCCGCTCCCGGTAAAAGTGGGTGTACTCGGAGAAGAGGTTGCTGTAGATCGACCCCTCCCCCAGGGGCTGTTTGGGGGCGTCGAAGATCACGACCGGGAGCTTGTGGGTGGATTCCTTCCAGTTCTGCCCCTTGCGGACGTCGTCGTAGAACCGGTTCTCGGCGTTCAGGCCGAACGCCGACCAGGATTTGGACAGCAGCAGCCGGTTGACGCGCACCGGGTCGTTGTAATCGTCGAGCTCGCGGCCGAAGAACTTGTTGAAATAGCGCTGGGTATCCTCGAAGCCCATGTAGCCGGTCTTGAAATCCCGCAGGTAGTCCTGGTCGCTGGCCCGATCGAAGTCGAGTTTCGCGTCCACCCCGAAGGGCAGCGGCTGGTGGTGGCTCAGGCGCAGCCAGTAGCGGTCGCGGTTGGGGCGCAGGAACTCCCCGGACTCGTCCTCGTAGCCGTAGTCGCCGCTCGACCCCCCGCGGCCGTCGTCCACCTGGTCGTCGTGCAGGAAGTCGAACATCAGGGCGCCGCGCGCCTCGCGGGTGAGGAAGTAGCGGTATTCGACCCCCGGCCGCCACCCGCGCGCGCTCATGGCCTGGAGATAGAACGTGGCGTCGGAGTGCGGGTTGATCGCCCAGAAGAAGGGCTGGCTCCAGCTCGCGCCCTTCTTCTCGTAGTAGCCGAACTGGGGCATCAGCAGGCCGGTCTGGCGGCCGCGCGCCGGAAACCGGATGTAAGGGAAATAACCGACCGGCAGGTCGCGGGCGTAGAGCGTCGCGTTCCACGCCGAGCCGGCGCCGTCCTCGCGCAGGTTCACGTCGCTGCCGGCGATCCGCCAGTCGGGCCGCTCGCCGTCGCAGGTGGTGATGGTCGCCCGGTCGATCCAGTAGGTCTCGGCGCCGGTTTTCTGGATGAGGTTTCCCTGGATGTGGTAGTTGTTTTCGCGGATGAAGATCAGCCCGTTGTCGAGCGTCCCGAGCTCGCTGTCGAGATCGATCTCCAGGGTGTCGCCGGTCAAGCGGTCCTCGCCCGCCGCCACCACCACGCGGCCCTCGGCGTAGGCCATCATCGTCCGGCGGTTCAGGCGCATGAAGTCGGCCGTGATGCTGCGCCCCTGCTTGCTGATCACCACCCGCCCCTCGGCCTGGTACTCGTCGAGGGCCTCGTCATAGCGGATGCGGTCGGCCTCGATGTCCCAGGGCACGCCGGGGTCGGAGGGGAAGCTGCGGGCCCCGCCGGCCTGGATGTCGATCGCCGCGGCCGGCGGCGCCAGGGCGGCAAGGGCGGCGAGGGCGGCGAGCAGCAGCAGGGCGAACGCCGCGAGGCGCCGTCCGGGCCGGTCGACCCCGCTTGCTGCAACCGATCGCTCCTCACCGCCTGTCGCCATTCGGGCCGCCGCCTCGCAATCCCGGATGAGGCGCGCCCCGGGTTGCCGATCCCGCCGGGCGCGCGCGCATCCGGCGGTCTTGAACCTCGCCGGGAGTTAAGCTATAAAGCCAATTTGATTGTAAAAGTCAAGCGACGGGCCATGCACATTCTGCTGACGAACGACGACGGCATCCACGCCCCGGGTCTGGGGGCCCTGCACGCGGCCCTCGGGCGGCGCCACCGCGTGACGGTGGTCGCCCCCGACCGCGAGCGGACCGCCGTCGGCCACGGGATCACGCTCGACCGGCCGCTGCGCGCCGCGGCCGTGAGTCTGAACGGCGGCGGGCCGGGGTTCGCCGTCAACGGCACCCCCGCCGACTGCGTGAAGCTCGCGCTCCTGGAGATCCTGGAGGGGCGGCCCGATCTGGTGGTCGCGGGCCTGAACGCCGGGGCGAACGTCGGAGTGAACATCGCCTATTCGGGGACCGTCGCCGCCGCCAAGGAGGCGGCCTTCGCGCGGATCCCGGCGATCGCCGCCTCGATCGACGGGCGCGAGCCCTATCCCTTCGAGGCGGCCGCGGAGTTCATCGCGCACCTGTCGGAAATCGTTCTGGCGCGCGGGCTGCCCCCCGGGAGCTTTCTCAACGTGAACTTCCCCAACCGGCGCCGCGAGGAGATCGCCGGGGTGCGCGTGAGCCGCCACGGGCTCGCGGCTTTCGCGGAGTACGTGGAGAAGCGGGTCGATCCGCGCAACCGGGTCTACTACTGGCAGGGCGCCGACATGCAGGCCTTCGACGAGGACCTCGACGTCGACGGCGGGGCGCTCAAGCTCGGGTTCATCACCGTGACGCCGATCACCTGCGACGCGACCGACTACCGGATGCTCGAGGACCTCAAGCGCTGGGCGCTCGACGCGCCGTCGCGGGAGGGGTGAGCCTCGATGTTCATCACCTTCGAAGGCGGCGAGGGGGCCGGGAAAACCACCCAGATCGCCCGGCTCGCCCGGGCGCTGGCGGACCGCGGCCGCGCCTGCCTGACGACGCGCGAGCCCGGAGGGACGCCGCTCGGCCAAAGGATCCGCGCGCTGCTCCTCGACCCGCAAAGCGACGGCATCTCCCCCCGGGCCGAGCTGCTGCTCTACATGGCCGACCGCGCCGAGCACATCGCCGCGGTGATCGCCCCGGCGCTCCAGCGGGGCGAGGTGGTGCTCTGCGACCGCTTTTTCGACGCGACGGTCGTCTACCAGGGGGTCGGCCGGGGCCTCACGGCCGACCGGGTCCGCGAGCTCCACGGCGCCCTTTTCGGAGGGCTTCTCCCCGATGTGACGATCCTGCTGGACCTCCCCCCGGCCGTCGGGCTTTCGCGGGCCGCGCGGCAGCTCGCCGCCGGCGGCCGCAGCGCCGCCGAGGGCCGCTTCGAGTCCGAGGCGCTCGCCTTTCACGAGCAGGTGCGCGACGGCTACCTCGCGCTCGCCCGCCGCGAGCCCGGCCGCTTCCGCGTCATCGACGCCGCCCAGAGCGAGGCGGCCGTGGCGGCGGCGGTCCTCGCGGCCGTCGAGGCCGCCCTGAAGGCGGCCGCATGACCCCCGGGACCTCGCTGCTCGACGCGATCGGCAACACCCCGCTGGTGGAGATCCGCCGGATGAACCCCAACCCGCGGGTCCGGCTCTACGCCAAGCTCGAATACCTGAACCCGGGCGGGTCGATCAAGGACCGGCCGGCCCGGTTCATGATCGAGGCGGCCGAGAGGTCGGGCGAGCTCACCGCCGGGAAGACCGTCGTCGAGGCGACCAGCGGCAACACGGGGATCGGGCTGGCGCTCGTCTGCGCGGTCAAGGGCTACCGCCTGCTGCTCGCCATGTCGGAGTCGGTCAGCCTCGAGCGCCGCCGGATCCTCAAGGCCCGCGGGGCGGAGATCATGCTCACCCCCGGGCACCTCGGCACCGACGGGGCGATCGAGGAGGTCTACCGCCTGGCGCGCGAAAACCCGGAGCGCTACTTCGTCGTCGACCAGTTCAACAACCCGGCCAACTGGCAGGCGCACTACTTCGGCACCGCCGAGGAGATCTGGCGCCAGACCGAGGGCCGCCTGGACGTCTTCGTCGCGGCCATGGGGACGACCGGGACCCTGATGGGGGCCTCGCGGCGGCTGAAGGAGCTCGACCCGCGCATCGCGATCGTCGGGGTCGAGCCCTACCTCGGCCACAAGCTCCAGGGGCTGAAGAACCTCAAGGAGGCTTACTGCCCCGAGATCTTCGAGAAAAGCCGCCTGGACCGCAAGGTCAACATCGCCGACGAGGAGGCGTTCGACACGGCCAGGCGGCTGGCGCGCGAGGAGGGGCTGCTCGTCGGGATGAGCAGCGGCGCCGCCATGGCGGCGGCCGTGAAGGAGGCCGCGCGGCTCGAGGAGGGGGTGGTGGTCGTGGTCCTGCCCGACGGCGGGGAGCGCTACCTGAGCACCCCGCTCTTCGGCGCTCCGGAAAAGCTCCCCGTGAACCTGTTCAACTTCGACGGGCGCCGCCGCCAGCCGCTCGAGCCGGCGCGCCCCGACACCGTCGCCGTCTACACCTGCGGCTCCCATGCGGGGCGGCCGCTGCGCCTGGGGGAGCTTAGGCGCTTTCTCCTCGCCGATGTGCTCGTGCGCTACCTGCGCTTTCGCGGGTTTTCCGTCAAGCACGTCGTCGACATCCCGGATGTGGACGACTCCCCGCCCGGCGCCGCCTCCGAAAACGGCGCGGGGCCGCTGCACCCCGAGCTGGCGGACCTCGGCGTCCGCCCGGCCGATGCCTACCTGCGCGCCGCCGACCGCCTCGAGGAGATGGTGGCGGCCGCCGAGCGGCTGGCCGCCAAGGGGGCGGCCTACGAGAAGCTGCGCTCGCTCTATTTCGACCTGTCCAAGACGAGCGGCTACGGGCGGCTCTCCGGGGTCGATGCCGCCAAGGTCCGGGTGGGGGCGACGATCGATCTCGAAAACTTCGAGAAGGCGAACCCCCGCGACTTCGCCCTGCTCAAGCGCTGCCGGCTCTCGGAGCTCAAGCGCGGCCTCTTCGTGAAGAGCCCCTGGGGAAACGTGCGGCCCGCCTGGCACCTGCAGACCGCGGCCATGGTCCTGAACAGCCTCGGCGGCCCGGCCGACGTCCACATCTCCAGCCGCGAGCTCGTCTTTCCGCACCACGAGAACGAGAACGCGATTGCGGCCGCCCTGACCGGCAAGCCCTTCGCCCGCATCTGGGTGCTCTGCGACCGCGTGCGCGCCCCGGCGGAGTCGCTCGCCGAGCTCAGCGCGCAGGGCTTTTCCGGCCGCGAGATCCGCTTCGGGCTGCTCGCGGCCCATTACCGCAAGCCGGCGCACTGCTCCGCCGAGCGCCTGACCGATGCGCGCCGCGCCCTCGAGCGGCTCGACCGCTGCGTCGCCGCGCTCGCGGCGCCGCCGGCCGGGGGGGAGCCCGCCGCGGAGGTCGACCAGCTGGTTTACGACCTGCGCGCGGGCGTCTGCGACGCGCTGGACGACGACCTCGACCTGCCGGCGGCGACCGCCGCGCTTTTCCGGGCCGTCAAGCGGATCAACGCGCTCGCCGCCTCCGGCCGGCTCGAGGCCCTGGGGGCGGGGCGGCTGCTCGCGGCCTTCCGCGAGATCGACGGCGTGCTCGCGGTGTTCGACTTCGGCTCCCCGCAGCCACTCGACGCCGAGGTCCAAGCGCTCATCGAGCGGCGCCGCCAGGCGCGTGCGGCGCGGGACTGGGCGCTCGCCGACCGGCTGCGGGAGGAGCTCAAGCGCCGCGGCGTCGCGGTGCGGGACGAGAAACTCGCCCGGTGACGGCCGGGCGCCTTGCGAATCGAGGAGCGGATGCCGGCGATCTATTTTCCGCAGACATACGTGACGCCCGAGGCGGCCGCGGCGCTCGGCCGGTTTTTCCCCCGGCTCATCGGCTACCGGCCGGACGACGGGGAGCTGCCCCCGGAGATGGCGGCGCTGCGTTCGGGCGGCGCCTGGGAGTTCATCGCCCCCCCTCCGGGAACCGCGGGCAGGCTGGCGGCCGCCGCCGCGGAGTTCCGCCGCTTCGGCGAGCTCCACCGGGACGGGGCCGGCGCGCGGGCGCTCGCGGCGCTAGGCGAGGGGGCAGGCTTCGAAGCGGAATCCGAGGAGCGGATCGCCGCGGAGATCCGGCGGCGCATCCGGCCGCCGGGCGGCCCGGAGGAGGACCCCGCGCTCTTCGCCGCCCGCCTCTTTCTGCACCTCGCCGAGGAGTACGACCGCGGGCGGGGCGCGCTGGCGCGCGAGCTCGCGCGCCATGCGGAGCTCTCCGCGCTGCTGGAAGAGGCTCTCGGCGCGGAGCCCCTGCCGGATGCGCCGCGCCCCGAACCGCTCCCGGCGGACGGCCCCCTGCCGGCGGACGGCGGCGAGCTCTGCCGCCGGCGCCTGCGGGCCTGGTCGCGGGTCTTCCTGAGCCGGCCGGCTCCGGGCCCCCTGCTCTGCACCTGCGACGCGCAGGTGCCCGAGGTGTTGATGGACGCGCTGCCGCAGGCCCGGTTCCTCGCGGCCGACCTCGCTCGGGCGGTTCCCGAGGCCGGAAGCGGCCGCGACCCCGGCGAACGGCTGATGGCGATCGCCGCCGCGAGCGCCGAGGAGCTCGTCCGCGAGTTCGGCTTCGGGGCGCCGGAGCGGCCGCTTGGCCCCGATTCCGGCGGGGCGCGGTTGTGGGTCGTCGCCGGGGTGGCCCCCGCCGATCTCTGCGGGCGGCTCGCCGGGGCCCCGCCGGCGGCGGCCGGCGGGAGGGGCGCGGCGCACGCGCTGATTGCGCTGGTGGACCCGGCGCAGGGGCGCTGACGGTCACAATATTCTGATTTAAAAGATTTAATTGCTTTCATGGCCTTGCCGTGCCCCCGCTTCAGAAAAAAATGAACAAGGCTTGACTCGCCTTTTTTTTATGGTATATGGACTCAGCCGGAAACGGACGAACTGGCGCCATGCCACGACCGAATAACTATTCGAAAGGAGAAGCCCTGAGATGGCGTTCAACCCCACGGTAGACGAAGAGAAGTGCGCAGGCTGCGAGGAGTGCGTGGATGTTTGCCCGGTCGAGGTCTTCGAGATGCAGGACGGGAAATCGGTCCCGGTGAATGCGGAGGAGTGCCTCGGCTGCGAGAGCTGCGTCGAAGTCTGCTCGGAAGGCGCGATCACGGTCGAGGAGACCTGATCGGAGGCCTTTTTAGGTTTCTCCGGCCGGCCCGCGACACCGGGCCGGCCGGTTTTTTTTCCTGCCTGCCGCGCGGCTCCCCGTCCGCCTCCCCCGGTTAAGATACGTCTTGCGCGCCACAACACGTTGTGTTACTTATTGAAGACATGAAACAATATGTTGTTGATCAGCTGCGCTACGGCGATTTCGAGAAGCTGAAAGGCTATCTCGACCAGCAGTACGGGTCGGCCGCGATGCCGGGGGTCTACTGGGTTCCGGTCGATGCCGGCCGCCTCTCCCCGGTCCAGGCCGAGCACCGCGACTGCCAGCCGTTTTACGCGGCGATCCAGCTGGAGGAGACCTCGCTGTCGATGGAGCTCTTGGTGCGCACCAAGAACCGCGTCCGCTGCGGGTGCATCGCCTACGCGACGGAAGGCCAGCGGGCCTGGATGATGGACCTGGTGGACGGGATCCTTTCGCGGCTGGAGATCTCCGTCTGACCCGCCGGCACGGCGGGGGACCTTGTGGCGACCGGGTGAAGCAAGGCATGGCGGCCGCGATCCGAACGGGGGCCCTGGTGCTCTGGGTGGTCGCCGCGACGTTCGTGCTCGGCGTCGCCGCGATCGGGGTGTCCTGCTTCTCGAAATCCGGCAACGGCGTGCATCGCATCGCCCGGATCTGGGGCCGGTCCATCCTGGCGGTGGCGGGCGTCCGGGTGCGCGTGACGGGCGGCGAGGCGCTCGACCGGGAGAAGCCCGCCATCTACATGGCGAACCACCAGAGCAATTTCGACATCCCGGTGCTCCTGGCGCACCTGCCGGTCCAGTTCCGCTGGATCGCGAAGGCCGAGCTCTTCCGCATTCCGATCATGGGGCGCGCGATGCGCGGCGGGGGCTATATCCCGATCGACCGCCGCAACCGCTCCGCGGCCTTCCAAAGCCTGCAGGAGGCCGCCGAGCGCGTGCGCGGGGGGAAGTCCATCGTGATCTTCCCCGAGGGCACCCGCAGCCCGGACGGCCGCCTCAAGCCGTTCAAGAAGGGCGGGTTCATGCTGGCGATCGCCTCCGGGGTGCCGATCGTGCCGGTGGCGATCGACGGCACCTTCGAAATCATGCCGAAGGCCCGCCTGCTCGTGCGGCCGCGGGAGGTGAGCCTGCGCGTCGGCCGCCCGATCGAGGTCGCCGGCTTCACGCGCGAGAACAAGGACCGATTGATGACGCAGGTGGCCGCGGCCCTCGAGGCGCTGCGGCCGCGCCAGGGGAGCTGAATGATTCGGGTGATCCCGCTCGGCGGGCTCGGCGAGATCGGGCTCAACATGACGGCGTTCGAACACCGCGACGCCGTGCTGCTGGTCGACTGCGGGCTCATGTTCCCCGAGGACCACATGCTGGGGGTCGACCTGGTGATCCCCGACATGGACTTCATCCGCCGCAACCGCTCCCGCGTCGCCGGGATCGTGCTGACCCACGCCCACGAGGACCACATCGGCGCGCTGCCCTATCTGCTGCGCGAGGTCGACCTGCCGGTCTACGGGACCCCCTTCACGCTCGGCATGGCGCGCCAGAAGCTCGAGGAGTTCGAGATCCACCACGAGGCGGGGCTGCACCGGATCTCTCCGGAGCGGCCGCTCGCCGTGGGCCCCTTTGCGCTCGAGTTCCTGCGGGTGGCGCACAGCGTCGTCGACGGGGTGGCGATCGCCATGACGACCGACGAGGGCTGCATCGTGCACACCGGCGACTTCAAGCTGAGCCGCGCCGCCACCCCGCAGATGGACACCGACGTCGACAAGTTCGCCCGGATCGGCGACCGCGGGGTCCTCGCGCTGCTCTCCGACTCGACCAATGTCGAGCGCGAGGGGGAGACCACGCCGGAGCACCGCATCCGCGAGACCCTGGCCCGGGCCATCGCCGAGAGCGCCGGGCGGGTGATCGTGGCCCTGTTCGCCTCGAACATCGCCCGCATCCAGATGATGGTGGACCTCGCGCGGGCCGCCGGCCGCAAGGTGATCGTGAGCGGCCGCAACATCGAGGCGAGCTGCGAGATCGCCAAGCAGCTCGGCCACCTCGTCATCCCGCGCGACTGCGAGGTCAGCATCGACCTGGTCGACGACTACGCGGACGACCGGATCGTGATCGTCACCACCGGCAGCCAGGGGGAGCCGATGTCGGCGCTCGCGCGCATGGCCGCGGGGGCCCACAAGCAGATCCGCATCCGCCGGGGCGATACCGTGATCCTCTCCTCGAAGTTCATCCCCGGCAACGAGCGCGCCATCCACAAGATCATCGACAACCTCTACCGCCTCGGGGCCGACGTCGTCTATGAGAAGATCGCGGACATCCACGTTTCCGGCCACGCCTTCCGCGAAGAGCTCAAGCGCATGATCCGCCTGACCCGCCCGAAGTATTTCGTGCCGATCCACGGCGAGTACCGGCACCTGGTGCTGCACGGACGCCTGGCGGCCGAGGCCGGGATCCCCCGCGAGCGGATCCTCGTCGCCGAAAACGGCCAGGTGATCGAATTCGAGGGGGGCGCGGGCCGCCTCCAGGGACTGGTGGAGACCGGCCGGGTGCTGGTCGACGGCAAGGGGGTCGGCGACGTCGGCCGCGCGGTGCTCCGGGAGCGGCGGGCGCTCTCCGAGGACGGGGTCGTGGCCGTGACGATCGCCTTCGACGAGGGGACCGGGATCATCGTCTACGGCCCGGAGATCGTCTCGCGCGGGTTCGTCTTCGAGCACGAGACCGGCTACCTGCTCCAGGACGCGAACTGCGTCGTGCTCGAGGTCGTGGAGGAGGTGCCCTTCGAGACCCCGCAGCGCATCGAGCGCATCCGCGCCCGGATCCAGTCGGCGCTGCGGCAGTATTTCTTCTTCACGATCGGCAGGCGCCCGGTCATCCTGCCGTTCATCATGGAGGTGTGAAACGGCGGGACCCGGCAAGCCCCCGTCGACCACGGCCTGACAACCCACAGCGGATACGATCGGTCATCCATGCGCCGCGAACTGCTCGGCATATTTCTTTTCTTTTTCGTCATCTTCACCCTGATCAGCCTGCTCTCCTACAGCCCGGCGGACCCCTCGATCCACAGCGCGGGGGCGGGCGGCAGGGTCCAGAACCTCTTCGGCCTGGTCGGCGCCGGCCTCGCCGGCGCGCTGATCGGCTTCTTCGGCCTGGGGGCCTTCTGGGTTCCGGTCCTGCTGCTGATCGCCAGCATGCATTTCTTCGGCAACCACCCGCTGCGGCGGATGATCGCGACCCTCGCCGGCGGGCTCCTGCTGGTGGTGACGACCGGGGCGCTCTTCGCGCAGCACGCCGACCACGTGGTGCTCTTCGAGCGGAAGTTCTCGAGCGGCGGGCTCGTCGGCATCGGGCTGAAAAGCGCGCTCGTCGCCTACGCGAACGCGACCGGGGCGACCTTCGTGCTCGCGCTCTTCTGGGTGGTCGGCCTGGTGCTGGCCACCGGGCTCTCGGTGGTCGCGGTCGGGCGCCGCGGCGGCGGCCTGTTCGGCGCCCTCGCCGACGGCCTCTGGACGGCCCACCTCAAGCGCCGCGAGCGCCGCAGCCGCGCGGAGAAGCTCGCGCGCAGCGACCGCGAGAAGCGGACGGCCCAGGCGAAGGAGATCAAGATCACCGCCGCGCCCGTCAAGCCGATCAAGCCCGTGCCGCCCCCCAAGCAGGAGGTCTTCGAGTTCATGCAGTCCGGCAAGGGGTTCCGGCTGCCGCCCGTCAGCCTGCTCGAGGACCCCGAGGTCAAGGCCTCGGCGCTCGACGGCGAGAGCCTGCGCATGCAGTCGCAGCTGCTGGAGAAGAAGCTCGAGGACTTCGGGGTGCGCGGGCGGGTCACGGCGGTCTCCCCGGGCCCGGTCGTCACCACCTACGAGTATGAGCCGGCGCCGGGGGTGAAGATCAACAAGGTGGCGGGCCTCTCCGACGACCTCGCCCTCGCGCTGCGCGCGGCGAGCATCCGCATCGTCGCGCCGATCCCCGGCAAGGCCGCGATCGGCATCGAGGTCCCCAACGCCGTGCGCGAGATCGTCAAGTTCAAGGAAGTGGTCGCCTCCCCGGCCTTCGAGAAATCGAAGTCGCGGCTGACGATCTGCCTCGGCAAGGACATCGTCGGCAACCCGGTCGTGGCCGAGCTCGACAAGATGCCGCACCTGCTGATCGCCGGGGCGACCGGCACGGGGAAAAGCGTCGCCCTGAACGCCATGATCTGCAGCCTGCTCTTCAAGTCGCGGCCGGAGGAGGTCAAGCTCATCATGGTGGACCCCAAGCGGATCGAGCTGTCGAGCTACGACGGGATCCCCCACCTGATCACCCCGGTGGTGACCGACGCGAAGAAGGCGACCCACGCCCTCTACTGGGCGGTGCGCGAGATGGAGCGGCGCTACGAGCGGCTCTCGGAGAAGAAGGCGCGCAACATCAAGCAGTACAACCAGAAGGTCGACGCCGAGCCGCCGCCGGAGGGCGGCGGCGAGAAGCCGGCGAAGCTGCCCTTCATCGTGATCATCATCGACGAGCTCGCCGACCTCATGATGGTCGCCTCCCGCGACGTCGAGGTGGCGCTGACCCGGCTCGCGCAGATGGCCCGCGCCGCCGGGATCCACCTGATCCTCGCCACCCAGCGGCCGTCGGTGGACGTGCTCACGGGGATCATCAAGGCGAACTTCCCCACCCGGCTCACCTTCCAGGTCTCCTCCAAGACCGATTCGCGCACCATCATCGACATGAACGGGGCCGAGAACCTCCTCGGCAGCGGCGACATGCTCTTTCTGCCGCCGGGGACCGCGAAGCTGCAGCGGATCCACGGCGCCTTCATCTCCGAGGCCGAGCTCACCGCGGTGATCGAGCACCTCAAGCGCCAGGACAAGCCCGAGTACGACCAGGAGGTGACCGCGGCCCCGCCGGAGACGGCGGCCGAGGCCGGCGGGGAGGAGGAATACGACGAGCGCTACGACGACGCCGTCGAGCTCGTGGTGCGCACGCGCCAGGCCTCGATCTCGATGGTGCAGCGCCACCTGCGCATCGGCTACAACCGGGCGGCGCGGATCATCGAGAAGATGGAGCGCGAGGGGGTCGTCGGCCCCTCCGACGGGGTGAAGCCGCGGGAGGTGCTGGCCGCCAGCTTCGAGCGCCAGGACCCGGCCTCGCGCCGCGCCCGCAGCGCCCCGACGGGCTCCACGGAGGGCCGCCATGACGGATGAACCGGGCGGCGCCGGCCGCGACGGGCTGCCCCGCGATCTCATCCGGTCCACGAAAGGCTTTCTGGACGAGGCCGAGGGCGAGCATCTTTACCGTCTGGCCCTGGCCGCGGCCGGCCCCTGCCTGGAGATCGGAAGCTACTGCGGCAAGTCGACGATCTACCTGGGAGCGGCCTGCCGCGCGCGCGGCCAGCTGCTCGTCGCCATCGACCACCACCGCGGCTCCGAGGAGCAGCAGCCCGGGGAGGAGTATTTCGACCCGGCGCTCGTCGACCCGCGCTCCGGGCGCATCGACACCTTCGGCCGCTTCCGCGAAACCCTCGCCCGGGCCGGCCTCGAGGAGACGGTGGTGCCGATCGTCTGCCGCTCGGAGCTCGCGGCGCGCGTCTGGGGAACCCCGCTCGGCCTGGTCTTCATCGACGGGGGGCATGCGCTCGAAACCGTGCGGGCCGACTACCGCGCCTGGTCCGCGCACCTCCTGCCGGGAGGGCTCCTCGTTTTCCACGACGTCTTCTCCGACCCCGCCCAGGGCGGGCAGGCGCCCTACGAGGTCTTCCGCGAGGCGCTGGCCGGCGGCCGCTTCGCGGCGCACTCCGCCGTGGCGAGCCTGCGGGCGCTCATCCGGATCGCCTGAGGGGTGACCGTGCGCCGGGCGCCGCCCCCCGGCCGGGGCTGCCGGCAGGGGCCCCCCGGGCGGCCGCCTCCGGCCCCTTGCGGAGGTAGACGACGAGGCTTTTCCCGATGAGCGGGTTGAGCAGCAGGCGCTCGAGGATCCGCGTGGAGCGCGGCTTCTTCATCATCTCCCAGGTGAGAAAGCGTGCATACCCGTTCACCAGCCGCACGTCGGCGCGCCGGTGGCCGACGAGGCACTTGAGCCACCAGTAGGGCGTGTGGAGGCCGTGGGCGTGGTGGGCCCCCACGGCGCGCAGCCCGGCCGCCCGCAGCCGCGCGTCGAGGTCGCGGCGCCGGTAGATGCGCAGGTGCCCCCCCGGTTCGGCGGCGTAGGCCGGCGAGAGCGCCCAGCAGAGCCGCTCCGGCCAGAAGCGCGGGACGCTCACGACGAGCCTCGCCCCGGGCTTGAGCACGCGCACGATTTCGGCGAGCGCGCGTCGGTCGTCGGCGATGTGCTCGAGCACCTCCGAGCAGACCACGAGGTCGAAGCATTCGTCGCGGAAAGGGAGCCGCAGGCCGTCGGCGGCGAGCAGGCTCCAGGTGCCGCCCGCCTGCGCCCCGAGGCGCGCGTGCAGCTCGAGGCGCTCGCGCGCGGCCCGCAAATCGGCGAGGCACGGGTCGATCCCCACCACCCGCGCGCGCGCGAGCCCGCAGGCGGCGGCCGTGTGCCGGCCGCTCCCGCAGCCGATGTCGAGGACCCGCCCCCCCGGCTCAAAGCCGGTGCGGCCGAAATCGACGGTGAGCATTGATCGCCTCCCGGTAGACGCGGGTCGTCGACTCCGCCGCCCGGCGCCAGGTGAACCGCGCGTGGACCCGCCGATGCCCGGCCCAGCCGAGTGCGTCCGCGCGCTCGGGATGGTCGAGCAGCTCCCGGATCGCCGCAGCGAGCGCCGCCGGGTCGGCCGGGGGGACGAGCAGGCCCGCATCCCCGACCACCTCCGGCAGGGCGCCGCCGGTCGTGCTCACCACCGGCACCGCGCAGGCCATCGCTTCGCCCACCGGCAGGCCGAAACCCTCGTAGACCGAAGGGACCACGGCGAGGCTCGCCCGCGCATACTGGCGGACGAACTCCGGGGAGTCGATCCGGCCGGTGAACTCCACCCGCGCGCCGATGCCGAGCTCGGCGATGCGCCGCGCGACCGCCCCGTTCGGTTTGGGGGCGCCGATCACGACCAGGCGCACCGCCTTGCGGGCCGCGAGAAGCCGGGCCACGGCCTCGAGCAAATAGGAAAGCCCCTTGAGGGGCATGTCGGCGCTGTTGGTGGCGATGATCCGCCCCGGCTCCCGCGCGACCCCGGGCAGGGGGCGGAAGCGGGCGGTGTCGATCCCGTTCGGCACCACGCGCAGGCGCTCGGCCGGCAGGCCGAATTCGCGGCGGATATCCCGGCCGGCCGCCTCCGACACGGTGACGAGGTGGGTGAGGCAGCGCGCCACGCGCTTCTGCATCCCGAAGAACGAATACCAGCGCCACTGCTTGAGCTTCTGCACGGCGCCGGTCTCCGCGCGCACGGCGAAGCGCCGGTCGACGGCGAGGGGGTGATGGATGGTCGCGACCGTCGCCTGGCGGCGGCTCAAGGCCCAGATCCCGTAGGAGAGGCTCTGGTTGTCGTGCAGGACGTCGAAGCCGGCCAGCCGGCGGCGCAGGTAGCCGAAGGCGCGCATCCCGAAGGTGAGCGGCTCGGGGAACCCCATGGTCGAGACCCCGATCCACTCCAGGAGGTTCACCGGGTCGGCGAGCTCGGCGGGCCGCGGCACGCGGAACGGGTCGGCCGGGTCGTAGAGGTCGAGGCAGGGGATCCGCACGAGGTCCACCCCGCCCTCCAGCCCGGGGTCCGGAGGGCCGGAGATCACCGTGACGCGGTGGCCGAGACCGGCCAGCGCGCGGGCGAGGTTCTTGACGTAGACCCCCTGCCCGCCGCAGTGGGGGTTGCTGCGGTAGCTCAGGATCGCGACCCTTAGCGGCGCACCGTCCTCTGGGGTGTTTCGCGGCATGCCCGCTCATAGCGGTCAACGCCGGCCCGGGTCAAGCGTTATCTCCGCAAAGGCGGGCGGGGTGGAATCGGCTAAAGTTTTCCGCGCGGGGACCGATAAACTCCATGGCGGCGACGGCCGCCTCGAACCGGTACCGCCGCCCGGTTGCGCTCCGGCGCGCCAGGCCGCGGCGGAGAAGGCCCGAGCGCTCGCGTTGCGGAGGGGGGGGAATCCTGCAGCCAGACCTTTCATGCCCGCCGGGGACCGGCGCCGATCCGCCCGCTCCGACCACGCTTCTGATGGTCGACGACGAGGAGAGCATCCTTTCGGTCGGCAGCGAGTACTTCACCCGGCGGGGATACCGGGTGCTCACGGCCGCCAACGCCGAGGACGCCCTCGCGATCCTCGAGCGGGAGGCCGTCGACTGCTGCTTCACCGACATCAACATGCCGGGGATGAGCGGCCTGGAGCTCGCCGAACGGATCCAGCTCCAGTTCAGCGGGATCCCGGTGATCGTCATGACCGGCTACCCCACGCTCGAGGCGAGCATCCAGACGGTCAAGAACGGGGTCCGGGACTTCCTGGTCAAGCCCTGCACGCTGCGCGACATGGAGATGAGCCTCCAGCGCGTGCTCCGCCAGCAGCGCCTGGTCCTCGAGAACATCATGCTCCAGGAGGAGATCCGCGGCAAGCGGGCGCTCGAGAAGTTGAACACCGAGCTGCAGCAGAAGATCGACGAGCTGAACACGCTGAACACGATCCTGGAGAGCTTCGCGCGGACCGACGCCACGACCGACGTCTTCCAGCGGACGGTCGAGGTGGCCCTCGCGGTGACCCCGGCCGATGAGGCGCACTTCTTCCTGAACGCCCCCGCCGCCGACGGCCTGCATCCGGTCGCGGTCACCCGGCGCGGCGCCGGCAAGCCCCGGGTGCCGCCGGCGGCCCCGGCGGGGGGGGGGATCGAGCGGCTGATCGACGGGGTCTTCACCGAGGGGGTCCCGCTGCTCGTGGCCGAGGACGGCCCGGCCGCCGGCCTCCCGGCGGGCGTCTCCTCGTGGATGGCCGTTCCGGTGAAGATCCGCGAGAAGGTCTTCGGCGTCCTGACGGCGGCCGCCGGGGCGCAGAAGGCGTTCAGCGCGAAGGACCTCTTCTACCTGAACTTCACGACTCAGAGCGCCTCCGGCGCGATCGAGACGCTCGCCCTCTACGAGAACACCTACGACAACCTCTTCGCCACCCTTTACGCCTTCGTCAAGGCCCTCGAGGCGCGCGACCTCTACACCCGGCAGCACTCGAACCGCGTGACCGCGATCGCGCTCGTCCTCGGCCGCGAGCTCGGCTGCTCCACCGAGGAGCTCGATGTGCTGCGCTTCGCCGGCCACCTGCACGACATCGGCAAGATCGGCATCCGGGATGCGATCCTGCTCAAGCCGGGGAAGCTCACGGCCGAGGAGTTCGAGAAGATCAAGGAGCACCCCATCATCGGGGCCGACATCCTGAACCAGCTCGGCCTGTGGGACCGCGAGCGGCAGATCATCCGCTGCCACCACGAGCGCTACGACGGCAGCGGCTACCCGGACGGGCTGCGGCGCGAGGAGATCCCCTTCCTCGCGCGCATCCTCGCGGTGGCCGACGCCTTCGACGCCATGGCCTCGGACCGCGCCTACCGCCGCCGCATGGAGGAGCCGGTGATCCTGCGCAACATCGCGGACGGGGCCGGGACGCAGTTCGACCCGGCGATCGTGAACGTTTTCATGAACGCCTTCGGCAAGCTCCGGGCCGCGTTCGCGGCCGCCGCGGCCTGATCAGAAATCCTCGAAGGTGGCCTGCTCCGGCCGGGGGGCGGGCTCCGGGGGCGGCCCGGCCGGCGCCTCGCGCTCGACCTGCTCGACGGCGCGGAACCCGCGCGGCAGCTTCCGGCCCCGCCGGCCGCGGGGCCCGGCGTAGTCCCGCAGCGCCTCGGGCGTCAGGCGGAACGTCCGCTTGCCGGAGCGCACGAGGAGGCGCTCCTCCGGGCGGAAGACGACCAGGCGGGCGAGCACCTCCTCGCGGCCGGCGGGCGGCGTGCGCGGGATCTGGATGATGCGGTTGCCGCGGCCGCGCGCCAGGCGCGGGAGCTCGTCGATCCGCACGACGAGGAGGCGGCCGGCGCTTGTGAAGGCGGCGAGAAGCTGGCGCTCGGGGTCCTCCACCTCGAGCGGGGCGAGGGCGAGCGCCCCCGGCGGGACGGCGAGCACCGCCTTGCCCTTCTGGTTCTTGCTCACGAGCTGGCCAAGCTCGGCGAGCAGCCCGTAGCCGGCGTCGCACGCCAGCAGGTGGAGGCGCTCCGGCGGCCCGATGGCCGCGCCGGCGAAGCGCGCCCCGGGCGGAAGCGCGAAGCGCGCGGTGATCGGCTCCCCCAGGCCGCGCGCCGACGGCAGGCGGTGGGCCTCGAGGCTGTAGGTCCGGCCGGTCGTGTCCAGGAAGACCGCCGTCTGGTTGGAGCGGCCGCGGGCCGCGCTGAGGAAGCCGTCCCCCGGCTTGTAGGCGAGCGTCGCGGGGTCGACGTCGTGCCCCTTCGCCGCGCGCACCCAGCCGTTCGCCGACAGCACGACCGTCACGGGTTCGACCGGGGCGAGGTCCTTTTCCCGGATCGCCTGGGCCTCCTTGCGGGCGACGATCGCCGTGCGGCGCGCATCCCCGAAGGCGCGCGCGTCGGCCTCGAGCTCCTTTTTGATCAGCGCCTTCAGGCGCCGCTCGGAGCCGAGCGCCTCCGCGATGCCGCGCCGCTCGATGTCGAGCTCGCGCTTCTCGGCCTTCAGCCGGGCCTCCTCCAGCCGGGCGAGCTGCCTAAGGCGCAGCTGCAGGATGGCCTCCGCCTGGACCGCGCTCAGCGCGAAGCGGCGCATGAGCTCGGCGGCGGGATCGTCGACCGTGCGGATGATGCGGATCACCTCCTCGAGGTGCCGGAAGACGATCATCAGCCCGTCGAGGACGTGCCGCCGCTGGTCGATCATCTCCAGGCGGTGGTTCAGCCGGCGGACCACCGTCTGCCGGCGGAACTCGAGCCACTGCCCGAGGAGCTCGACGAGGCCGAGGGTCTGCGGCCGGCGGTTCAAGCCGATCACGTTCAGGTTCAGCTTGTAGGTGCGCTCGAGCTCGGTGGTGGCGAAGAGATGCCCGAGGAGCGCCTCGCGGTCGACGCGGCTCGAGCGCGGGATGATCCGCAGCCGCACGGGGTCCTCGTGGTCGCTCTCGTCGCGGATGTCGGCCACCATGGGGAGCTTCTTCGCCTGCATCATCGCCGCGACCTGCTCGATGATCCGGGCGGGCGAGACCTGGTAGGGAAGGGCCGTGATGAGGATGTCGCCGTTGTCCTCCTCCGTCGCGGCGCGCACGCGGATCGAGCCCTGGCCGCTGCGGTAGGCCGCCGCGATCTCCGCCGGCGGGGTGATGATCTCGGCCCCGGTCGGGAAGTCCGGCCCCGGGATGAAGGCGCAGATCTCCTCGACCCCGGCCCGCGGGTGGTCGAGCAGGTGGATGCAGGCCCGGGCGACCTCGCCCGCGTGGTGCGGCGGGATGTCGGTCGTCATGCCGACGGCGATCCCCGAGGCGCCGTTCAACAGGATGTTCGGCAGCTTCGCCGGCAGGACCAGGGGCTCGCGCAGCGTCCCGTCGAAGTTCGGCGCCCAGTCGACCGTCCCCATTTCGAGCTCGGCGAGCAGCATCTCGGCGTAGGCCGAGAGCCGGCACTCGGTGTAGCGCATGGCCGCGAAGTCCTTGGGGTTGTCGGTCGAGCCCCAGTTGCCCTGGCCGTCGATCAGCGGGTAGCGCTGGGAGAAGGGCTGGGCCATGAGCACCATGGCTTCGTAGCAGGCGCTGTCCCCGTGCGGGTGGTACTTGCCGAGGACGTCCCCCACGGTGCGGGCGGACTTCTTGTATTTGGCGGCGGCCTTGAGGCCGAGTTCGCTCATGGCGTAGACGATGCGCCGCTGGACCGGCTTCAGGCCGTCGCCGATGAAGGGCAGCGCCCGGTCCATGACGACGTACATGGCGTAGTTCAGGTAGGCGGGCTTGACGAAGGATTCAAGCGGCAGGCGCTCGGCGGCCTCCGGGCTGGCGGCGGATGATCGGTGCATGGGGGATGCGGCTCCGTGCGGGGGGCGGCCGGTCAGACGTCGGCCGGCTGCGCCCGGTCTCCTTCCTCTTCCAGCCAGCGGCGGCGGTCCTTGACGCGCTTCTTGGACAAGAGCATGTCCAGGACCTCGGCGCCGCCGCCGTCCGGGGAGAGCGTCAGCTGCACCAGGCGGCGGGTCTCGGGGTGCATGGTCGTCTCGCGCAGCTGCAGCGGGTTCATCTCGCCCAGCCCCTTGAAGCGCTGGACGTTGACCTTGCCTTTCTTGGGCGCCGCGGCGAGCCGCTTCACGATCGCGTTCTTCTCGGCCTCGTCGAGCGCGTAGAAGACGCTCGCGCCCTGGTCGATGCGGTAGAGCGGCGGCATGGCGACATGGACGTGCCCGGCCTCGACGAGCGGCCGGAAGTGCTTGAAGAAGAGGGCGCACAGCAGGGTGGCGATGTGCAGGCCGTCGGAGTCGGCGTCGGCGAGGATGATCGTCTTGCCGTAGCGCAGCCCCGAGAGGTCGCGCGAGCCGGGGTCGACCCCGATCGCGACGGCGACGTCGTGGATCGCCTGGGACTGCAGGATCGCCCCGGACTCCTCCTCCCAGGTGTTCAGGATCTTGCCCCGCAGCGGGAGCACCGCCTGGGTGTTCTTGTCGCGCGCCTGCTTGGCCGAGCCGCCGGCCGAGTCGCCCTCGACGAGAAAGAGCTCGCTCTCCTCCGGGCGCTGGGAGATGCAGTCGGTGAGCTTGCCGGGGAGCGCCGGCCCGATCCCGGCCTTCTTGCGCACGATCCGCGCGGACTCCTTCATGCGGCGCCGGGCGCTCTCGACGGCGAGCTGGCAGAGGCGTTCGGCCGCCTCCGGGTTCTGGTTGAGCCACAGGGAGAAGGCGTCCTGGACGACGCTGGCGATGAAGGCCGTCGCGCCGCGCGAGGAGAGGCGCTCCTTGGTCTGGCCGGAGAACTGCAGGTCGGAGAGCTTCGCGGAGAGCACGAAGCTCGCGCGCTCCCAGACGTCGTCGGCGGCGAGCTTGACCCCCTTGGGGATGAAGCCGCGGAAGTCGCCGAAGTCGCGCAGCGCGGCGAGCAGCCCGGCGCGGAACCCGGCGACATGGGTCCCGCCCTGCGGGGTGGGGATCAGGTTCGCGTAGCTCTCGGTGACGCCCTCCCCGCCCTCGGGGAGCCAGGCGACCGCCCAGGCGACCGACTCCTCCCTGCCCTCCACCTGGCCGACGAAGGGCGGGTCGGGGAGGCTCGGAACCTCGCGGAGCATGTCGGCCAGGTAGTCCTTGAGGCCGTCCTCGTAGAACCAGCTCAGCGTTTCGCCGCCCGCCTCGTCGCGGAAGGTGACGGTGAGCCGGGGGCAGAGCACGGCTTTCGCGCGCAGCGTGTGGCGCAGCCGGCTCGCGGAGAAGCGCACGGTCTCGAAGTAGTCGGCCTTCGGCCAGAAGCGCACGCGCGTCCCGGTGTTCGATCGGGCCGTCTTGCCGATCGCTTTCAGCTCGCCGGTCCGGCGCCCGTCGGCGAAGGCCATCGCGTAGATGCCGCCGTTGCGGCGGACCTCCACCTCGAGCCTCGCCGAGAGGGCGTTCACCACCGAGACCCCGACCCCGTGGAGCCCGCCCGAGAAGCGGTAGTTCTTGTCGCCGAACTTCGCCCCGGCGTGCAGCCGGGTCATGATCACCTCGACCCCGGAGACCTTCTCCTCGGGGTGCACGTCGACCGGCATGCCCCGGCCGTTGTCGCGCACCTCGAGGGATCCGTCGGCAAAGAGCACGACGTCGATCCGGTCGGCGAAGCCGGCGATCGCCTCGTCGACGGCGTTGTCGATCACTTCCTGCGCGAGGTGGTTCGGCCGGGTCGTGTCGGTGTACATCCCCGGCCGCCGCCGGACCGGCTCGAGGCCGCGCAGCACCTCCAGGTCGGCGGCGTTGTAGCGTGAGGCGCTCAAGGGGTTCCCCTCCCGGCGATCGAGTCCGGCGCCGCCAGGGCGGGGGGGGCGGCGGAGAAAATCGGCTTCAGGGCGTGATATTTTTCGCGCAGCGGCGCGCGGCGCTCCACTTGGGGCCGGAAGACCCGCACCCGCCGGCTCACCGCCGAGGGGCATAGCCCGAAGAGCTCCCCGATCTGCGCATTGGTCAGGCCGCCCGCCTCCCAGGCGAGATAGATGAGGAGGTCGCGCTCCTCCAGCTTGGGGGCGAGGGCCTCGCGGCCGGCGCGGCGGAATCCCCCGAGGTCGGCCCCCAGCGCCGCGGCGGCCCGCTGCAAGGCCGACGCGGGGTCGACCCTCACGGCGAGGCGCTTCTGCTGCGGCATCTCCGGGTGGGGCGCCGCGGGGAGAAAGGCGCTGCGGGTCGCCGCGGCGAAGCCCTCGTCTCCGAACAGGAAGCCGTGGCGCAGATGCTCCCAGAGCCGCTGCTCCTCGCGGCCGGCCTTGAGCGCGCTGCGGCGGTAGGCCGCGTGGCGGTCGGCGGCGCCCGCAAACTGCCCCAGGATGGCCTCGGTGTGCAGCCACTCCGGCGCCGGCCGGCCGTGGGCGTAGACCCGGTAGCTGCTCCAGGGGTAGGCGGAGATCCGCTCCACGATCCCCGCGCGCAGCGGGTTGCGGTGGATGTAGTGGGAGAGCGGCACGAGATGGGCCTCGGCCTGGACCAGCATGTTCCGGAAGCGGCCCTGGAACAGGTGGCCGCAGCGGGCGTGCCGGGCGTTGAAGCGGGTCGAGTAGGCGGCTCCCAGCCACTGCATGGCCCGGGAGAGGTTGGCGCGGCGGGTGCGGAACAGCAGGTGGTAGTGATCGGGCATGAGCGCGTAGGCGAAGACCTCGATCGCGAAGCGCCGCGCCGCCTCCCCGAGAAGGCAAAGGAAGCTGCGGCGGTCGTCGTCGTCGGCGAAGATGTCCCGGCGCTCGTTTCCACGGGCGTGGACGTGGTAGAGCGCCCCTTCGTACTCGATGCGCCATGCACGCGCCATGGTGGTTTTTTAGCAGAAGGGGGCGGCCGATGCAAGACGAAATCAATAATCAAGATTTGACCCCGGCTGGGCGGCCCCTGCGGCTCGTGAAAATCTAATCGGTCTTTAATGGGTTATCCAACTGCACGCGGCATAAGCCGAGCCATGAGACCTGGGAGGTGGATCGCGCACCGGATCGTCTGTCTGGCGCTCGGGTGGGCGGGTCTGACGCTGCCCTCGGGGGCGGCGGAGATCCGGCTCGCCTGGGACCCCAATGCCGAAAAGGACCTGGCCGGATACGGGGTCTACTGCCGGCAGGACGGCCCGGGGCCGCCCTACGATTTCATCGGCTACTGGGCCTTGTCGGATCTGGAGCGCCGCGACGCGCCGCGGGCGGTGGTGGAGGGGCTCGCGCCCGGCCGCCGATTCTGCTGGGCGGTGACGGCCTATAACGCGGCCGGGCAGGAGAGCGATTACTCCGCGCCGGCCTGCGGCGAAACGGCCCGGGAGCCCTCGCCGGAGGCGGCCCCGCCGGCCGATCGCGATTCTCCCGCCGCCCCCCGCGGCGCGGCGCCGCCGCCGGCCGTGCGCGCCATCGATGGCGCCGCAGCGGATCAGCCGGCCGCGGGGCCGCTGCCGGGCGCCGGCGGGGAGGTCGCTCCGGATGAACCCCCGAGGGCCGATCCCGCCCCGGCCGAATGGCGCGGGGCCAAGCGGTGGGCGAGGCTTTGGGAACGGATTTGCCGGCTGCTGGCCGATCGCACGCCTTGGTGGCGGGACTGGGCGGCGGAAAAAGGCGCCGGGCGATGAGCCTGAAATTCGCGAGCGTCCTGCTGCGCGCCGAGGCCGATCAATACCGGGCCCAGGGGCTTCTCCGGGAGGCCCGGTCGCTCTATCGGCGGTTTTTGAGCGCCCACCCCGGTCTGCCGCCGGAGCTCCGCGAGGCCATCGACCGGGAGCAGCGCCGGATTGCGCGCGAGATCGACTGCGGCGCGGTCGATGAATTCCGCGCCCTGAACGACGAGCTGATGGCCGTCATCCGGATCGGCTGGAACACGGACGCAACCCGCGAGGAGGTTCTGACCACGGCGATGGCGCTCTTCCGGGTGGGAAGGCTTGCCGAGGCGCTCGAGGCGCTCAAGAGGTTTCCGGCGGCCGGCGCGGCGCGCCCGGCCGGGGGGCCCCCCTCCTCGGAGCGGAAGGCGGCCGCCGCACCGGCAGCGGCCTGCGCGACCGCGCCGCAGCGGGAAGCTGCCGCCTACCCGAAGCGGCCGGTCAGGTAGTCCTCGGTCTGCTTCTCGCGCGGCCGGGAGAAGATGACGGGGGTGTCGCCGACCTCCACCAGGCGGCCGAGGTAGAAGAAGGCCGTGCGGTCCGAGATCCGGCTGGCTTGCTGCATGTTGTGGGTCACGATGATGATCGTCAGGGACGCCTTGAGCTCCACGATCAGCTCTTCGATTTTCTGGGTGGCGAGCGGATCGAGCGCCGAGCAGGGCTCGTCCATGAGCAGGACCTCGGGCTCGACGGCCAGCGCCCGCGCGATGCACAGCCGCTGCTGCTGGCCGCCGGAGAGGCTCAGGGCCGAGGCCGCCAGCCGGTCCTTGACCTCGTCCCAGAGCGCCGCCTGCCGCAGGCTCTCTTCCACCCGCCGGCGCACGAATGCCTTCCCCCCCCGGCCGTTCACGCGCAGCCCATAGGCCACGTTGTCGAAAATGCTCTTGGGAAACGGGTTGGGCTTCTGGAACACCATGCCGATGCGGCCGCGCAGCGCCACGACGTTGATCCCCGCCGCGTAGATGTCGGCCCCGTCGAGGAGCAGCGATCCGGTCACGCGCGTGCGCGGGATGAGGTCGTTCATGCGGTTCAAGCAGCGGATGAAGGTGCTCTTGCCGCAGCCGGAGGGTCCGATGAGGGCCGTCACGCGGTTGGCCGGGAAAGCGAGATGGATATCGTGCAGCGCCTCGAAGCCATCGTAGAAGACATGCAGTCCGCGGGCGACGGCCTTGGCGGGGGCGGGGGGGACGGTCATGCCGCTTTCCTTCTCAGGTGCGCGCGGAGGAGGATGGCCGCGAGGTTCAGCCCGAGCACCAGGGCGATGAGGACGAGCGCCGTGCCGTACTGCAGGGGACGGGTCCGCGCAATCTCGGTGCCGGCGGTCGCCAGCACGTAAATGTGGTAGGGCAGGGCCATGATCTCGTCGAAAACCGAGGCCGGCAGGCCGGGGGTGTAGAACACCGCGGCCGTGAACATGATCGGGGCGGTCTCGCCGGCGGCGCGGCTCACCGCCAGGATCCCGCCCGTAAGGATTCCGGGCAGCGCCGCCGGCAGGACCGTGCGGAAGACCGTCTGCGCCCGGGTGGCCCCGAGGGCGAGGGAGGCCTCGCGCATGCCGTCCGGGACCGCCCGGAGCGCCTCTTCGGAGGCGCCGATGATGACCGGCAGGCTCATGGCGGCGAGGGTCAGCGCCCCGGCGAGCAGGCTCACGCCGAGCTTGAGGGTGATCACGAACAGCGCCATGCCGAACAGCCCGAAAATGACCGAGGGCACCCCCGCGAGGTTGCCGATGCCCAGACGCACCAGCCGCAGGAAGGGCCCGGGATGGGCGAACTCGTTCAGATAGATCGCCGAGGCGAGGCCGACGGGGAAGGCGATCAGGATCGCCCCGGTGCTGAGCAGAAACGTTCCCACGATGCAGGGCAGGATGCCGCCGCGGGTCATGGAGTCGGTGGGGGGCCGGCTGAGGAATTCCCAGCTCAGGGCCGGCGCCCCCTGGATGAGGATGAAGAGGACCACCACGCCCAGCGCCGCCGCGTTCACGGCGGCGGCCGCCCGCAGCAGCCCGAAGACCGCCGCCTGCATCCGGCCGCGGCGCCGCATCCGCCGGTCGGCTTCGGCTGCGGCCCCCGGCTTCACGTCCGCCCCGCGGAGCAGCCGGAAGAGGCCCCGCGGCGCGGGTTCGGTCGTGGCAGCGCTCGAGTCCATTTTCACAGCGTCGCCTCTCCGGTGCGGCGAAAGCGGCGCGCGGCGAAGTCGGCCGCGAGGTTCAAGAGGAAGGTAAAGCCGAAGAGCACGATCCCGGTGGCAAAGAGCGCATGGTAGTGGGGGCTGCGGAAGGGCGCCTCGTCCAGCTCGGCCGCGATGCTGGCCGGCATCGGCCTCACCGGGGAGAAGAGCGACTCCGGGGTCATGGCCGCGCCGCCCGCCACCATCAGGACCACCATGGTTTCGCCGATCGCCCGGGACATGCCGAGGATCACGGCCGTGCAGACCCCGGGGAGCGCCGCCGGAAGGATCACCCGGACGATGGTCTCCAGGTGCGTCGCGCCCAGGGCCAAGGAGGCCTCCTTCAGGCTTCGCGGGACGCCGGCGATCGCGTCCTCGGAGAGGCTGCAGATCGTCGGAACCGACATGAACGCCAGCATCAGCGCGGCATTGAACAGGTTCAGCCCCGTCGGGATGTCGAAGGCCTCCTGCAGGAAGGGTGCGACCACCACCATGCCGAAGAAGCCGATCACCACCGAGGGCAGGGCGGCCAGGAGCTCAATCGCCGGCTTCATGATCTCCCGCAGCCACGGCGATGCGACCTCGGCCAAATAGACCGCGGCGAAGATCCCGAGCGGGATGGCGATCAGCCCGGAGAGGGCTGCCACCGCCGCCGACCCGACGATCAGCGGGTAGATCCCGAACTCCGGCGGCGAGGCCGTCGGATACCAGAGCCGGCCGAAGAGAAACTGCGCCGGGCTGGTCGCGCCCCACAGCGGCAGCCCCTCCCGAAACAGGAAGAGGCCGATCAGCGCCAGGGTGGCGATGGAGGCGGTCGCGACCGCCAGAAAGGCCCCGCGCAGCAGGCGATCGGCAGTCGACCGGCGCCGGAGATGGGCCTCCGCCGAGGAGCGCCGCGCGTCCGTCCGTCCGATGTTCAGCGCCATGCCGTCCGACGCGAAAAGGGCGCGGCGCCCGGCCGCTCAATAAAGCGGGACAAAGCCCGTCTCGCGTACATGCCGCTGGCCCTTCTCCGGATGGAGGAAGTAGTTGAGGAAGCGCTGGGCCTCGAGCTTCGGCCAGCCGGCCGTGAACATGAACAGCGGGCGGCTGACCGGGTAGCTGCCGTCGAGCGTCGTCTGCTCCGAGCCGGCGACGCCGTTCACCGCCAGGGGCTTCACCTCGGGGTTGGCGTAGCCGATCCCGATGTAGCCGACCGCGTTCTTGTTCTTGGCCACCGTCTGGACGACGGCGCCGTTCGAAGCCTGAAGCAGGGCGCCGGGATAGACCTTGTCGCCGCCCAGCACCATCTCCTCCCACACCTCGTAGGTGCCCGAGGAGGTGTCGCGCGAAACCACCACGATTTCGCGGTCCGGTCCGCCCACTTCCTTCCAGTTGCGCACGGTGCCCTTGTAGATGTTCTTCAACTGCTCGACGGTCAGGTTGGCGATCGGGTTGCTCGGGTGCACCACGGGCACGATGCAGTCGTAGGCGATGCAGAACGGCACCGGGTAGACTCCGCGGCCGACGGCGAGCTCCAGCTCCTGCTTTTTAAGGAAGCGCGAGCTCTTGGCGATGTCGCAGGTGCCGTCGATGAGCGCCTTGATCCCGTTGCCCGAGCCGCCGCCGGCGATCGAGATGCGCACGTCGGCGTTCTCTTTCATGAACTCCTCAGCCACCTTCTGGGCGATCGGCAGGATGGTCGTCGAGCCTTTCACCACGAGGCTCCCGGCCCACGCGTGGCCCGCCGCAGCCAAAACCAGAGTCAGGCCGGCGGCGCCCGCCAGCCACCGGCGGCGTGCTCCCTTCGTCATAGCGCTTCCTCCTTACAAAGTTGTTGGGGTGAGATCGGGACTCGGAGGCGTCCCGACCGGGGTGTCTACCAGCCCAGTTGGTGCCCGCCGTTACCCGCGTGTTAGAAATCGGCGAGGGACGATTTCTTCCCTCGGGACATCATCGGCTAACATCACCCGGCTAATCGGGTCGCCCATGGAGCCTGCCGATCCCGGAAGCCGGATTCGATTTTCCTGCGGCCGCTGCCGCGCCGAATTCAGCGTGCCGGCGGAGCTCGCCGGCCGCCGGGGGCGGTGCCGCCGCTGCGGGTCCGCGCTGGTCGTGCCCCCCGCCGCCTTCAGGCCGCCCCCGCGCCCCCGGCGCGGGTTGCGGCGGGCGGCGATGGCCCTGGCGATTTTGGCCGCGGTCGCCGCCGCCGCCGTTTTCGTCCTCCTGGGCGATGCGCTCCAGACGAGGCGGGCCGCCGCCGGGCTTTCTCGCCTGGCGGCCGCCAACGCGCGCGCCATGGCCGTCTTCCTCCCAGAAGGGGGCGCCGCGGCGTGGGAGGCGGCCGCCGAGGCCACCGACCGGCTCGGCGCCGAGCTGGCAGCGCTGGACCCTCTTGGGCGGTCGGCCGCCCATGCGGCGCTGCTGGAATTCCTGCACCGGCAGGCGGCGTTCCTGCGCGCGGGCGGGCAACTCGATCGGATGGCCGCGCGCGCGCGGGCGGCCGGCGAAAGCTTCCGCGCGCATCTGTGGCATCCGCCGGAGCAGACCACGGGCTGGCCGCTTTACCTGGATCAGGCGCAAGATCTTCAAGCCGCCTTTGACCGTGCCCGCGGCGCACTTGAAGATGCCGCGGCGGCCGCGCGGGCGTCGCATGCGGGGCTCCTCGAGGCGCAGGCCCAAGCCGCCGCCCGGCTGGCCGCGGCCGGGATCCGCCTGGAGGACGATTGCGCGCATGCGGCCGAGCGCCTGCAGCCCGTTTTGGCCGCGGCCGGCGAGGGGCTGCCGGGGTTCTGAACGGCCCGCCGGGACCCCGCCTGATTATCGCGATCTAGCCGAAAGCTAGCACGCTCCCCAAACTGGTGCGATAGCGTCCGCCCCTCGGCAACAGGCACCCCATCCAGAGGAAGACGCCGGAAAATGCCGCAGCGCCGCATACTGGTCGTGGACGATGAGGCGGACATCCAGGCCCTGCTGAGGAGCCATCTGGAGCGCAGCGGCTTCGAGGTCGCGGCGTGCGGGACCGGCGAAGAGGCGGTCGAGCTGGCCGAGAAGGAGAGCTTCGATGCGATCCTCCTGGACCTCATGCTGCCGGGGATCGACGGGTTCGAGGTGCTGAAGAGGCTCAAGCTTCTCCCCCACGGGCAGGCGACCCCGGTCGTGGTGCTGAGCGCGCGCACCGAGGACGCCGACGTGGTCACGGCGCTCGAGCTCGGGGCCGAGGACTTCATCGCCAAACCCTTCAGCCTGGCGGTGCTGGTCGCGCGGCTGAAGACCGCCATCCGGCGCTGCAGCCTATCGGGGAATGAAGACCCCCCGGTCATCTCCCTGCCCGACATCCAGATCGACCCCGGCCGGCGCAAAGTCGTTGCCGGGGCGCGCTGCATCGCGCTCACGAACTCGGAGTTCACCATCCTGCAGCTCATGGCGCAGCGCCCCGGATGGGTGTTCAGCCGGCAGCAGATCTTGAAAGCCCTGCGCGGAAACGACGACGACAGCGTGCATGAGCGTAGCGTCGACTACTTGATTGCCGGGCTGCGCCGGAAGCTCGGCCCGCAGGCCGGGCGGCTCGAAACGGTTCGCGGCTTCGGCTACCGCATCGGGAGCGGCGAGAAAACGCCCGAACCCGCCTCCGCGTAACCCGATAGAAAAGGCGGGGCCGGGCGGCCGCGGCCGCCCGGCTTCAGCGGTCTACGCCACCGGCGGGCGGCGGCGCTGCCCGGCCCGGAGGGCCCGCAGCCCTGCCAGGCCGGCGCCGAGCAGCAGCGCCGATGCCGGAAGCGGGGTCGGATGCGGGGGGGAGTTGGGCGGCATGGGGCCGCTGCCGGCATCGAGCCGGAAGATCAGCGCGGCAAACATCGGCCGGACCAGACCGCCGAAAAGGATCAAGACGGGGTCGTCGCGGGTCTGGCCGAGCCACCGGTCAAGGTCCAGGCCCTTCAGCGCCTCGGACCAGCCGGCGCCGAGCAGGCCGAAAAAGCCCCCGCCCGGCGCGCACGCCTCGCGCGGGCTGAAAAAGCCTTCGGCGGGCAGGCGGAAGGGCGCCGGGCGCCCGGGGAATCCGGGCCCGGGCGCCGGGGCGTGATGCATCGGGCGCACGCCGAACCCCCGGTGATGGGCTTCGGGAAAGACGCGGAAAGCGCTGGCGGCGTTCGTCGCCGCCCGCCCCCGATCTTCCGGTCCGTCCCCCCATAGGCACGCCTGCGCCGCGGTTGCGGCCGCCAGCCACAAGGCGAGCATCGCCCCGGCCCACACGCCGTGCTTCTTGATCGTCGGTTGCATGACTTCCTCCTTTCCTCGCATGGTCTCGGTGTGTGAATCCCTGTCCGTCCCCCGAGGCCTGCCCGCCGCAGCCCCCGGAAGGGTCCTCACCGCTCTCCGCCGCCGGCTGAGGCCCGCAGCTCCCCGCCGGACGGCGCGGAGAGCATCCGCTGCCGCAGCCCCGTCAGCCGATCGGCGAGCTCTCGATCCGCGTCGAGCCGCGCCTCGAAGGACTGGATCCGGCGGCTCACCGCGGAATGGCTCAAACCGAAAAACGTCCCGATTTCGCGATGCCTGAAAAAGCCCGTGCGTGACAGCAGGTACATTTGAAGGTCGCTCTCCGCGCGCGGGTCAAGCCGCCAGGGGGCCTCCGGCTCCGGGCTCCATGCGGCGGCGATCTCCGCCAACAGCACCCGCGGGTCGCGGTCGCCGTAAAGTCGCCGCTGGCCGGTGATGTCGGAGCCGGGCGCCGCGGCGATGAACCGCTGCCGGATCTGCTCCAAAAAGCCGCGGCTGCCATAGAGGATCCGGTGCTTGAGCTTGCTCGAAACGATCTCCGGGCGACGGCCGATCCGCTGCGCCATCTCGCGGTAAGCGCGGCGGCGGTCCGGTCCCGGCAGGGCGTCGAGGACGAAGGCGGCATCCACCGGGACGGGCAGGGGCGCCCCGAAGGCGTATGCCCCGTAGCTGCTCCAAGGGTAGTCGGCCGGATCCGAGGCGAGCAGGCGGCGAACCGGTTTGAAGTGGATGTGGCAGGAGAGCTCCGCCATGACCTGCGCGTCCTCGACGAGCCGGCTCTGGTAGCGGCCCTGGAACAGGTGGCCGGAGCGCAGGTGCGCGAGGTTGTACCGCCGGGTGTAGGCCGTTCCGATCCAGTGCATGGCCTGCGCGAGGTTGGGCTGCCGCGTGCGCAGGAGCAGGTCGTACTCGTTGGGCATCAACACGTAGCCGAAGAGATCGACGGCGTAGCGCGCGGCCATTCGGCCGAGCAGCCGGATGAACGTCATCCGGTCCTCGGCGGTTTTGACGATTGCGCGCCGTTCGTTCCCGCACGAAAAAACGTGGTAGAGCGCGTTCGGATATTCGATCCGCCATGGCCTGGCCACCGGCCCCTCCTCCCGGCGCGGCAAGCCGCACCGCGGTAAAGCGCTGACCCCGATCTAACCCCGTTTTCATGGCCGGCGTCGCGCCGGCTTGAAATCACGACGATTTCAACCGACCGGCGGCTTCAAGCCCTGACCCCCGGTACGCCATCCGCATCCTTTGATCCGCCGCCGCCCCGATCCCCAAAAAAAACAGCCCGGAACTGGTCGCATGCACCAGTTCCGGGCCCCCTGGTCTTCGCCGCAGACGAATCAGCAAAGTTCCCGGATGCGGTTCGGCATCGCCCCGGACGTTAGCGCAGCGGCGGCGGCGGGTCAATCGGTATCCGGCTAGAAATGCGTTAGGTTTTCCCGCAGGGCGTTCGAATCGATTTCTAGCCGAATCATAAGCAAAAGCCCAAACAGCCGCGGTAATCACACCCATCGACCGATTCCAGCTCGGGGGGGCACGTTGGCGAGGATGCCGAAGCCGCTGCTTCTGATCGTGGACGACAGCCCGGAAACGGTCGCCGGGCTGCAGTGCTTCTTCGAGCCGCGCTTTGAGGTGCTGGTCGCCGGCGACGCCCAAGAGGGGCTTTGCCGGATGGAAGCGGCGGCCCGGCCGGTCGACTTGGTGATCACCGATCTGCTGATGCCCTCGATCAGCGGCACGGGCTTCATCGCCATCATCCGGAAGCGGTTCCCGGGCCTGCCGGTAATCGCCATCACGGGCTGGGTCGAAGCCGATTTGAAGCGGCTCGCCGCGAGCATCCGGGCGGACGTCGTCATGAACAAGCCCTTCGACCTGGAGATCCTGGAGCGGCATGTTTGCACGCTGCTCGCGCGCGGCCGCGGCGGATGAAAAGCGGGGCTGATCGCCTCATGCCGGCGCGCGCCGGCGACGCGGAAAAGAGATCCATGGAATCCGATTCCCCAGGCAGCCTGACACCGGCCGAGATCCTGGCCATCATGCGCCGCAGGCGTTTAAGCTTCGCGCTGCCGGCGCTTGCGGTCATCGTCCTCGGGGGGCTGATCGCGCTCCTCTTGCCGGCCAAATACAAATCGACGGCGACCATCTTGATCGAGGAGCAGGAGATCCCGCCCGAGCTGGTCATGACCACGGTCACGAGCTATGCCGAGCAGCGCATCCAGCAGATCAACCAGCGCATCATGAGCTTCACCCGCCTGCTGGAGATCATCGAGCGCTTCAACCTCTACGCGGACATGCGCGGGCGCTACGCGACCGAGGAGATCGTCGAGCAGATGCGCCAGGACACGGAGCTCAAGCCGGTGAGCGCGGAGATCATCGACCGGCGCACCGGGAGGCCGACCTCGGCCACCATCGCCTTCACGCTCGCCTACCAGGGCAAGGAGGCCGCCGTGGTGGGCCGGGTCGCCAATGTCCTGACCTCGCTCTACCTCGAGGAGAATCTCAAGGTGCGCGCCAAGCAGGCGCAGGATGCCGCCGAGTTCCTGAACGGGGAGATGATCCGCGTGCGCCAGGAGCTCGCCGAGCTCGACGCCCAGATGGCCGCCTTCAAGGAGCGGCACATCCACGCGCTGCCGGAGATGATGCAGCTCAATCTCCAGACCCTGATCACGATCGAACGCAACCTGGACGTGAGCCTCGCGCAGCTGCGGGGGCTCAAGGAGCGCGAAGGGGCCCTCCAGACCCAACTGGCCGGCGTCAAGCCCTACGAGGACAAGGAGGAGGAGCTTTTCGGACGGCGGCGGCTCGAGGAGCTCAAGCTGCAGCTCGTCGCGCTGCGGCAGAACTTCTCCGAGGAGCACCCGGATGTGCGCAAGACGAAGAGCGAGCTCGCCGAGATGGAGGCCAAGATGGCGGCGCTCGCGGCCCGCGGCGGCCAGGGGCGGGGGGCGCCCGACAACCCCGCCTACATCAACCTCGCCGCCCAGCTCGCCAGCGCGCGCGTGGAGATCGCCTCGGTCCAGCGCCAGATCGACAAGCTCAACGCCGACGCCGACGAATACCGCCGGCGGATAGCCGCCACGCCCAAGATCGAAGAGGAGTACGGCGTCATCTTCGCGGCCCGCACCAGCACCCAGGCCAAGCTGAACGACCTCATGCGCAAGCTGATGGAGGCCCAGGTGGCCAGCGGGCTGGAGAAGGAGCAGAAGGGCGAGCGCTTCACGCTGATCGATCCGCCGCGGCTTCCCGAGAAGCCGTTCAAGCCCAACCGCCTGGCGATCCTGCTGATCGCGGTCGTCCTGGGGGTGGGGGCGGGGGTGGGCTGTGCGGCGCTGCGCGAGTTCAGCGATGATGCGGTGCGCTCGGCCGAGCGGCTGGAGACGGCGACCAGCCTGCCGGTTTTGACCGCCATTGCGGTCGTGCCGACGGCCGCGGAGATCCGCCGGCGCCGCGTGCGGCGCCTGGCGTGGGCCGCCGGCGCCGCCGGCGGCCTGGCCGCCGCGGTTCTCACGCTGCACTTCGCCGTCATGGACCTCGAGGTCGTCTGGATCAAGGTGGCGCGCAAGCTGGGCATTTGAATCGAAGCAAGGAGGCGGCGATGAAGCTGCGCCAGGCACTGGACAAGGCAAGGACGCTCGGCGGCGGGGAGGCCGGGCTGAACGTGATCGGCCTGCGGCCCGTCCGCGCCGCGGAGGAGGCGGACTGGACGCCGCCGGTCTACTCGGCGTCGGCGCGCGTCGAGATCGACGCGCGCACGCTCGCCGCCAACCGCTGCGACTGCTACCGCAGCGATTCGCCGGAGCTCGAGCACTACAAGGTGCTGCGGGCGAAGATCCAGCAGATCGCGGGCGAGCGGCGCTGGAACGCCGTGATGATCACCAGCCCCCGCGATCCCCTCGGCAAATCGATCGTCGCCGTCAACCTGGCGCTCACCTTCGCCAAGGCGTTCAATCAGACCGTCATGCTGGTGGACGGGGACCTGCGGCGGCAGCAGGTGCACCGGCTGCTCGGCTACGACCGGGGGGTGGGCTTGGTGGACTTCCTCATCGACCGCCGGCCGCTCAGGGAGCTGATCGCCTGGCCCGCCCTCGCCGGGCAGATGACGGTCATCTCCGGCGGCCGGAGAGTCTTGAACAGCGCCGAGCTGCTCGGCTCCGCGCGCATGCGCTCGCTGGTCGCCGAGCTCAAGAGCCGCTACGACGACCGCATGCTGCTCTTCGACGCCGCGCCGGTTCTGGAGGGCGCCGACGCCATCGCGCTCGCCGCGCTGGTCGACGGGATCGTCATCGTGGTGGCGGACGGCCAGACCGGGATGCAGGAGGTGAAAAAGGCGATCGCCATGCTGCCGCGCGAAAAGCTGATCGGCTACACCCTGCGGACTCCGGCAAGGCCTTCCGCGCCGCCCCGCCCCGCGAAGGGGGCGGCCCGCGCCGGCTGACCCGGAACGAACCCGGCCCGCCGGCACCGCCGGCCGGGATGGCCCGCCGTGATGGTCGGCCGCCGTGATGATCGGATGGATAAGCGAGCGAGCGCCCTCATGTACGAGACCTTCTATGGGCTGCAGGACAACCCCTTCCGGCTGGCCGCCGACCCGCGCTATCTTTACCGCAGCGCGCGGCACGAGGCGGCGTTGAGCTACCTCGAATACGGGATCGCCGACCCCACCGGGTTCATCCTGCTGACCGGGGAGGTGGGCTCGGGGAAGACGACGCTCGTCAATTACATTCTCGGGCGGCTGTCGCGGCAGATCGAGGCGGCCGTCATCTTCAACACCAACGTGACGGCGCTCGAGCTCCTCGCGCTCATCCTGGAGGGGTTCGGGTCCGGGAACGGAATCCCCGGGGACAAACCCGGGCTTCTGAAGGCCCTCGGCGCCCGGCTGAAGGAGCGCTGGGCGCAGCGCAAGCGCCTGGTGCTGATCCTGGACGAGGCCCAGAACCTCAGCGCCGAGGCGCTCGAGGAGGTGCGCCTGCTCTCCAACCTGCGCTCGGGCGGCCATCCCCTGCTGCAGGTCCTGATCGTCGGCCAACCCGAGCTCGCCCAGCGCCTGCGGGACCCGGCGCTGCGGCATTTCACCCAGCGCATCTCCGCCAGCTACCATCTGACCGCGCTCGACCGCGAGGAAACCGCCGGGTACATCGCCTTCCGGCTGAACCAGGCCGGGGGGCGTCCGGACCTCTTCGCTCCCGAGGCGGTCGACCGGATTTATGCGCTCTCCGGCGGAATCCCGCGCGCCGTGAACCGCCTCTGCCAAGCCGCCCTGGTCTACGGGTTCGCCGAAGGCGCGGCGCAGATCGGCGCGGAGATCGTGCGCCAGGTGTGCGCCGAGCACCTGGGCCTGGCGGCCGAGAAGATGCCCGCCGCCGCGGCGGCGCCGCCCGGCGGCAACGGGGCCAAGGCCGGCTGGGAGGCGATCGGCCTCGAGCTGCGCGAGCTCAAGGCGGCCATCGATCGCCAGGCGGAAGTCTGGGCGCAGCAGCGCGCCGAAAAGCCCCAAGGGGCGATCGACCGGCTCGAGCGCCTTCTCGCCGCCGAGCGCAGCCGGAACGCGCAGCTCACGCGCCTCTCGGCCGAGCTCGTCCGCCGGAACAAGGCCCTGAAAGCCCTGGGGCTCAAGCTCAAGGCCGAGCTGCAGCGCCGGCCTCCGGCGTAGCGCGCGGCGCGGGGCATCATTTCAGGTTGTCCAGCTCCTTGATCACCTCGGCGGTGATGTCGACGCTCGGGTCGAGATAGCTCAGCACGTTCGGGTCCTTGATGATCATGAGGTACTTCTCGCGCTTGGCCACGCGGGCGAGCACCTCTTCGGCTTTCTTGAGGATCGCCGCGACCTTCTCCCGGTCCTGCCGGGCGATCTCCTCTTTGGAGTCCTGCACCAGGCGCTGGTACTCCTTGGTCAGACGCTGAAACTCCTCGACCTTGGCCTTGCGCTCGGATTCGCTCATCTGGGCGGCCCCGTTTTCGACCTGGGCCTTGAGGCCGCCGAGCTCCTTCAATCGCGGGGCGATCTCCTTTTCCTTGGCCTGGGTGAGCTTCTCGATTTCGCGGGCGGCCTGCTGGCCGAGCTTCGACTCCTTCACGAGCCGCTGGACATCGAGATAGCCGACCCTGGCCGCGGCGGACGAGGGGGCGAGGCCGGCGGCGAGCGCGAGGGCCGCAGCCAAAACGAAGACGCGAAGCGTCGCTGGACGGTGCATCGATACCTCCTTGGCCATCGGGTGGGATCGCCGCGCGGCGGCCGGGCCGCGCGCGGAACGGGGGGGATTTAGCCCCGGACGACTAGGGTCGGGTTAGGCGGCGATGAATAATCGGAGAGGCTTCGGAGGGACCCCGGAATTTTAAACCAATAAAAAATGCCGGCCTAATCCGGGCCGGCTAACTTCGGGGGTGACGCCGGCGGAGCGATCCGCCGCAAGGATTGCGAACCGCCCCCGATTGGCCGCAAGCCTCGGGGGGCGGGCCCACCCCAGCAGAAGAGGGTCCCATGGAAATCAAGCCCCGGGCCCGGAGGCCGGCCGGCGGTCGGAAGGAGCTCGTCATCCGACGCGACTACGACTGCCCGGCGTACCCGCAGTGTCTCAACCGCGCCGCTTACGCCGACATCGATCTCGACTGCCGGTGCTGCGCGCGACCCAGGCCGCGGGCGGCGCCGAGCAGCCGAATCCGCGGGTAAGGGCTCGGCCCGAGGCCCCGGCCGCGAAAAGCCTTGCGCCCGCTTCGGCCGCGCCGCCCCGCCGCCGGCGGCTGCCGCGGCGCGGGGGTGCGCGCGCTCTTCGCCTGCCGGCGATGAGCCGCCCGCGCCGCGCGGGCGGCGGAGAGGGATGCCATGATTCACGGCTTGAAGGTGGTGGTGGTCATGCCGGCCTACAAGGCCGAGCACACCCTCGGCATGACCGTCGCCGCCGTCCCCATGGATGTGGTGGACCGCGTGATCCTGGTCGACGACGCGAGCGACGACCGCACCGTCCAGGAGGCGGAGAAGCTCGGGGTTGCGGTGTTCCGCCACGCGGCGAACCTGGGCTACGGCGCCAACCAGAAGACCTGCTACCGGGAGGCCCTCCGGGCGGGCGGGGACATCGTCGTCATGCTCCACCCCGACTACCAATACGAGCCCCGACTCGTCACGGCCATGGCCGCCATGCTCGCCTCGGGGGTCTACGACGTGGTGCTGGGCTCGCGGATCATCGGCGGCGGGGCGCTCCGGGGCGGTATGCCGCGCTACAAGTATGTCTCCAACCGGGTGCTGACGCTTCTTCAGAACCTGGCCACGGGCTGCAAGCTCTCCGAGTACCACACCGGCTACCGCGGCTTCACCCGCCGCGTGCTCGAGCGGCTGCCGCTTTTAGTCAACTCCGACGACTTCGTCTTCGACAACCAGATGCTCGCGCAGGCGATCGCCTTCGGTTTCCGGATCGGAGAGATCAGCTGCCCGGCGCGCTACTTCCCGGAGGCGAGCTCGATCAATTTCCGGCGCTCCGTCGTCTACGGGGCGGGGGTGCTCGCGACCAGCCTGCAATACCGCCTGTGGCGCTGGGGGCTCCTGCGGCCCAAGCTTTTCAACGACTCCGGCACCTACAAGCTCGCGGCCGATTACTACCAGGCCGTGTGAGCGCCGGGCGCGGCTGCCGGGGCCCCGAGGCGCATGCGGGCGCGCGGGCGTTTTCATCGGTCGGCGCGCAGCTGCGCGAGCTCCTTTTCGAACTGCTCGAGCAGCTCCTCGTCGTGGACGACGAAGCGCGGCTCGCGCACCGTGGACCAGATTTCGTAGGCGCGGTCCGAGGCGCCGCTCGCGATCCTCGCTTTCAGCGCCGCGATGCGCTCGAGGAGCTCGCGTTCGGGCTCCGGCAAGCCCTCCGGCGCGGCCGTCTCGCCGGCGGCGGCCGACTCCATCCCGCCGGCAGCGGGCGCGCCGCCCGCGTCGTCGGACCGGCGGGGGGCGCCCCCGTCCGCCGGCGGCGCCAGGCCCCCGCCCGGGCCGAAGGCGAGCGTGCCGCTTGCGCCGCGGTAGAGCAGCGCATAGCTGCCCCCCTTGAGGAGCGAGCGGATGAACGCCTCGGGTTTGATGCCGCTGGTTGCGACGCTCACCGGCCCTTCGCCCGGCGGGCCGGCGATGATGACGATCTCGATGGCGGCGGCCTCGGCGACGCGCTCGAGGAGCTCCTGCCGGTCGTAGTCGCCCGGCGGCACATAGAGCAGCCCGTCGCGCAGCTCGACCTCCCGCGAGGCCCCCGGGAGGGCGCCCGCGCTCAAGAGAACCGCTGCCGCCAGGAGCCCGGCGGCCGCCGATCGGAAGGGTTTGCGATGCATGCCCAGCCTCCCCGCGCTGCGTCCCGCCATTTCGCCGCGCCGACGTTAGCCCGTAATTAGCCGCAGGTTCTATTTTCGCGGCCGGCCGGGCGGCGGCCGATTTCTAACCCGAGCCTCACCGGGATCCAACCGCGAGGGGATACCCGGGCCGGCGGTCGGTCGCGGCCGAAGCCGGAGATCGATCGCGGCCAATCAATCCAAAGGACGGCGCGGGGTGGGTCGATGACGGGGTTGTTCGCCTTTGTGGAGCGCCGGGCCGGGGCGGTCGCCCTGCTGCTCGGTCTTCTCGTTCTGATCCCTTATGCTCAAATCGCCGGCCACGGGTTCATCAACTACGACGACCCCGAGTACGTGGTCGAAAACGCCTACGTGAACTCGGGACTGCGGCGGCACGCGATCCTCTGGGCCTTCACGGCCGTCCACTCGGCGAACTGGCATCCGCTCACCTGGATGGCGCACATGCTGGACTGCGAGCTCTTCGGGCTCGACGCCGGCGGCCACCACCTCGCCAGCCTGCTGCTGCACGCCGCCAACACCGTCCTGCTCTTCCTCGTCCTGCGGCGCGCGACCGGGGCGGTGTGGCCGAGCGCCGCGGCGGCGGCGCTCTTCGGAGTCCACCCCCTGCACGTCGAGTCGGTCGCCTGGGTCTCCGAGCGCAAGGACGTCCTGAGCACCTGCTTCGGGCTGCTCTCCCTGTTCTGCTACGCCGGATTCGCGCGCGGGGGGGGATGGCGGCGCTACGGCGCGGCCCTCTTTTTCTTCGCCTGCGGCCTCGCGTCCAAGCCCATGGTGGTGACCCTCCCGTGCGTCATGCTGCTCCTCGATTGGTGGCCGCTGCGGCGTTTGCGCCGGCGGGCGCTCATCGAAAAAATCCCCTTCTTCGCGCTCTCGGCCGCCTCGAGCGCCGTCACCCTCTACGCCCAGCGGGACGCCATGCCGCCGGCCGAGATGGTCCCGATCGCGCTGCGCCTGAAAAACGCCGCCGTCGCCTACGTCGCCTATCTCGGCAAGGCCTTCTGGCCGCAGGACCTCGCGGTGTTCTATCCCCTGCCGGACGGCATCCCGGCCGCAAGCTTCCTCGCGGCGCTATTCCTGCTCGCTGCCCTCTCGCTCGCCACGCTCTATCTCGCCCGGCGCCGGCCCTATCTCACCGTCGGCTGGCTCTGGTATCTCGGGACGCTCGTTCCGGTGATCGGCCTCGTCCAGGTGGGCGGCCAGGCCATGGCGGACCGCTACACCTATATCCCGCTCGTCGGCATCTTCATCGCCGCCGCCTGGGGGGCGCGGGACCTCCTGCGGCTCCGCCCGCCGCTTCGGCCCGCGCTCACCGCCGCCGCGCTGGCGCTCATCGGCGCGCTCGCCTTCGCCGCCCACCGGCAGGCGGCGCTGTGGCAGGACAACCTCACGCTCTTCGCCCACGCGGCCCGGGTCACCGCCCGGAACCATGTCGCCTACGACATGCTGGGGGTCGCCATGACCGCCGCGGGGCGCTATCCCGAGGCGCTCGAGTGGGTCAACGCCTCCCTGCGCATCAAGCCCCGCGACGCCTCGATCCTGAACAACGCCGGCTTCCTCATGGGGCGCATGGGGGATCCGGAGGCGGCGCTGCGCCTCTACCGCCAAGCCCTCGAGGTGGACCCCCGGCACGCCGAAGCGCTCAACAACCTCGGCGTCCTGCTCGCCCGCCGCGGGCAGTTCGCCGAGGCAATCGAGCTCTACCGGCGGGCGATCCAGGCGAAGCCGCACGACATCGATTTCCACTTTAACCTCGGGATCGCCCTGGTGGAGAGCGGGCGCCTCGGGGAGGGGATCGCGCAATACGGCACGGTGCTGAAGATGAAGCCGGACCATGCCGAGGCGCTGAACAACCTCGGGGTCGCCCTGGCGCGGCTGGGCCGGTACCGCGAGGCGGCGAGCCATTTTTCGCAGTCCCTCGCCGTGAAGCCCGACCACGCCGAAGCCCGGCGCAACCTCGAGGCCGCCAGGCGTCTGCTTCCCTGAGCCCCTCCGCCTTGGACCGGCACAAAAAACGCGCGTTGCGAAGAAACTCACCGCCGCCTAATGATCTCCCCAAGGAAGGCCTCTATTGAAAGCCGCGGCTGCGCATCGCGCCGCCGGCCCGAAGCCGGGGCGCCCCCCTGCGGGCGCTTCCCGGCTCGTTAAGCCCAGCTCATCGAGGATGCGTGCATGAACCCGATCCGGAAGCGGCTTTCAATCCTGCTCCCCCTTCTGCTGCTCGCCTCCGCCCCGGCCGCCCAGGCCTTCTTCGAGGAGGGCAAGCTCATCCAGGTGGTCTACAAGAAGGGGGACGCCGAGGTCGCGACCGACCTGGGGATCGACGTGATGGCCGCGGACTGGAACGCCCCGAACCAGGAGATCTCCCCGGCCGGGACCGTGAGGCTCGACCAGTTCCCCACGGCCACCACCTGGGAGAACATCAAGCTTGCGTTCTTCGCCTTCGTGCAGGATGAGGAGGCCTCCCCGATGCTGATCGAGTGCTGGATCGCCTCGACCCGGCCGGCGGCCCCCAGGACATCCGAAAACGGGATCACGGCCTTCTTCAGCGCCGCCACCTCGGTCCAGAACACCTGCCGCCTCACCGGAAACGGCCAGCGAAGCGTGGTCGGCTCCTCCGACGCGTTCAAATCCTACAACCGGACGATGAACTCGAACGGCACCACCCCGGGCTACTACGGCGGGTACAACGACGACTTCATCTACGGGGAGGCGAACCTGGGGGCTTTCGCCGGGGCCGAGTTCGTGGACATGTACCTTTTCCACTTCGGCTACGACGCGGCGCGCGACGAGCTGAACCGGCTGAAGCCCGGACCGGGGGGAAGGGAATACAAGGCGGTCCTGCGGCTCTACAAAAACGGCCGCACCGTGCTGAACCCCCCATCGGCGGCCGTGCCGCCCGTGATCGCGGCCGTGGGCGACGCATCGATCACCGAGGGGGCCGCCTATGGCCTGACGCCCGCCCTCGTCCAGGGAACGGCGCCGGTGACCTGGTCGCTCGTCGCCGGTCCCGCCGGGATGAGCGTCGACCCGGGGACGGGGCGGGTTTCGTGGCCGAGCCCCACGGCGGCCGGCAGCCCGCACCGCGTCAAGATCCGGGCAGCCAACGCCGCCGGCTTCGACGAAAAGGAGTGGCGCGTCCAAGTCGCCGCCGCCGCCGTCCCACCGGTCATCGCCGCGATCGGGGATGCCGCGGTCGGCGACGGGGAGGCCTATGTCGGCCCGGCGCCGCGCCTCCTCCAGGGGACGCCGCCGGTGGTCTGGTCGCTCGTCCAGGGGCCCGCCGGGATGACCATCGACCCCTCCTCGGGGGTCGTCTCCTGGCCGCGCGCGGGCGCGGCCGGCAGCCCGCACCGCATCACCATCCAGGCCGCGAACGCCGCCGGCACCGGCGCGGCGAGCTGGACGCTGGCCGTCGCGGCGGTCGCACCCGCCATCGCGGCGATCCCCGACGGCGTCTTTCTCGCCGGCAGCGCCTACACCGGACCGGTTCCGGTCTTGACCCAGGGGACGCCGCCGGTGGCCTGGTCGCTCGCCGCCGGTCCGGCCGGGATGACCATCGACCCGTCCACGGGGGTCGTCTCCTGGGCGAGCGCGAGCGCCGCCGGCAGCCCGCACCTCATCACCATCCGGGCGACAAACGGCGCGGGAAGCGCGGAGGAGAGCTGGCGGCTCGCGGTCGAAAGCCAGGCCGCGCCCCCGCTCCTGGACCCGATCCCCGACGCGCAGGCGCCGGCCGGCGTGCCCTTCACGCGTCCGGCGCCGAACCTCTCCCGGGGGACCCCGCCGATCGCCTGGTCGCTTTCGGCCGGGCCTGCCGGCATGACGATCGACCCCGCGACGGGGACGCTCAGCTGGCCGTCGCCGACGGCGGCGGGAAGCCCCCACGCCGTCACCGTGCAGGCCGCGAACTCCGCCGGGACGGACCGCCAGAGCTTCCGGCTCACGGTCGTCAATCAGGCCCCCTCGGCCCCCTCGGTCCACGCGCCCTTCGACGGGGGCGAGACCGCGAGCCGCCGGCCGACGCTAACGGTGAACAACGCCTCCGACCCGGAGGGCGCCCCCCTCACCTGCACCTTCGAGCTCTATGCCGACCCCGAGCTCGCCACCCGGGTCGATTCCGCCGGCGGGGTCCCCCAAGGGGCCGGCACGACCTCCTGGACGGTGAGCGTCCTGCTGAACGACAACACCCTCTACCACTGGCGGGCGCGCGCATCCGACGGAATGGACGCCAGCCCCTGGATGCCGGCGGCCTCCTTTTTCGTGAACACCGCCAACGACCCTCCCGGCGCGCCGGCGATCGGCGCGCCTTCCGGCGGCGCCGCGGTGCCGGGCCCGCGGCCGCTTCTCGAAGCCGGAAACGCCTCCGACCCGGACCGCGACCCGCTCACCTACGAGTTCGAGGTCTATGCCGACCCGGCGCTCTCCGTGAGGGTGGCGGCCAAGGCCGGCATCCTGCAGGGCGCGGGCGGGAAGACCGCCTGGCAGGTCGATGCCTCCCTGGAGGAGGAGCGGACCTATTTCTGGCGGGTGCGCGCCGTTGACCGGCACGGGCTCGCGGGCCCCTGGTCGGACGCCGCCGCCTTCCAGGTCGTGACCGCCGCCCCGCCGGCCGCCCCGCTGCCCGTCGCGCCTGCGGACGGCTCCGAGACGGCCGAGCTCCAGCCGGAGCTCGTCGTCCGCAACAGCCCCGGCGCCCGGCCGGAGCGGCCGGTATACTATTTCGAAGTCGACCGTCTGGAGAGCTTCAACGGAACGGAACGGCAGCGCTCGGAGGCGGTCGCCGAGCACCCCTCGGGGCGAACCTCCTTTAGGCCGGCGGCGCTCGCCGAGAACAGCGAATACTTCTGGAGGGCGAAGGCCGTGGACGGCCGCGGCGAGAGCCCCTGGGTGGTTTCCGCCTTTTTCGTGAACGCCGTGAACGACCCCCCGGAAACCCCGGCGGTCGAGAACCCGTCGGACCGGGGCCAGATCCCCGCGGCCGATCCCACCCTCGCGGTGCACCCGGCGCGCGACCCGGACCGGGACCTCCTCGCCTACGAGTTCGAGCTCTACGCCGACGCCCGGGGGCAAACGCTCCTCGGGTCGCGGAAAACACGGGAGAGGTTTTGGCTCGTGGCGCTGCCCTTGAAAGGCGAAACCCGCTACTTCTGGCGGGTGCGCGCGACCGACGAGCACGGGGCGAGCTCGCCGTGGAGCCCGCTGTCGAGCTTCACGGTGAAGGCGAACGTCGCCCCCGAGCCCCCCGCGCCGAACAACCCGGTGAGCGGCGGGACGGTCGCATCCCTCAACCCGACGCTCTCGGTCTTCAACTCCCGCGACGCGAACGGCGATGAGCTGCGCTACGAGTTCGAGCTCTACGCCGACCGGGACCTCTTCCGCTTCATCGCCTCCGCGGAGGTGCGGCAGCAAAACGAGATCACCGCCTGGAAGATCGAGCCGCCGCTCGAGGACGGGGCGGTCTATTACTGGCGCGCGCGCGCGCGCGACGGTTTTCTGAAGAGCGGCTGGATGCCGACCGCGCGCTTCACGGTGGCCCTCTCGGGCGCGGAGACCGTCTGCCGCCCGGTGGTGCAGCGCGAGGTCGACGCCGCGGCGCCCGAAGCGCAGTTCATCGAGGTGGCCGACCCTGAAAGCCCGCTCAGCGGCCTGTCGATCGAGATCCCCCCCGGCGCGCTCGGAGCCGACCTCACCATCACGGTCGGGGTGGTCGAAAACCCGCCCGCGCTGCCGCCGGGGACGAAAAGCGCCGGCCGCGTGCTGCACTTCGGCCCGGAGGGGGCCCGGTTCCTGAATCCCCTGATCGTGCGCATCCCCTACGCGGAAGAAGAGCTCGAGCGGGCGGGGGTCTCCGACCCCGCGCAGCTTGTGGTCCTGACCTTCGCCGCCGAAGCGATGGCCTGGCGGACGCTCCCCGTCGCCGCCGTCCTGCGGGAGGCGCGCTTGCTGGTTTTCGAGGTCGATCATTTCTCGATGTTCACGACCGGTGCTGCGGCGGCGGTGGAGCCCCCGCAGGCCGGGGGCGGCGGCGGCGGGAGCGGCGGCTCGGGCGGCGGGTGCTTCATCGCCGCGGCGCGCCCGCCAGGCGCCGGCCCGGGCGGCCTGCTTTGCCGGGCGGCTGCGGCCGCGGGCCTCGCCGCCCTGCTCCCGGCGGCGTGCCGCCGAAAAGTTCGCCCCCCGATCGAAAAAACGAACTTTTAATTGGCGGCTCATCATGTTTCCAAACACAGGGGGTAGCCTGTGTGCGACCAAGGGGGCCGGCGACGGGATCGAGCCACGCCGCCGACGCGAACGGCCGGGAGGTCATCGCGCCCGCACGCGGCCCTCAAAACCCCAAACGAAGGGTGGGCTGCGTGAAAGCGCCGGGTGAGGTTCAACTGATCGAGCAGCGGCCTTCCGCCGCGGGCAGGGAGGCGCGGCCCGGGAAGCTTGAGCGGTTGATCGTGCACCTCAAAGAGGTCCAGCGCTCCCAGTTCACGGGCTATATCAAGATCAACATCACCCAAGGCCATATCGGCCGGGTCGAGAAATTCGAGGAGATCCTCAAAAGCTGAAACTATCCGGGTCCTTTGCCGATCCGTGAGAACGCGGTGACCGGGAAGCCCGAATCGAGCGCACGCCGTGCCCTTGATCCGGGCTTCGCGCTTCGGGGGCCGGCACAACCGAAAGGAGGAGAGAGAGAAGCATCGAAGGCGAGTTGAGCGGCGTACCTCCGGGAAAAGCCCAACCGCGGCAGGCCGCGGGGCGCAGCGCGCCAGGCCCATCCGGGAGGCGGTCGCCGCCGCGGCACCGCGCCGGCCGGGAAGATGGAACGCATCCATTCGCGAATCGACCACTAAGAACGACACAATCCGAGAGTGCTTCGACAACCGGCTTCATGCGTGCGGGCGGACGATCGTCATCCGAGTGAGGCGGCAGGGCCGCCTGGAGGGGAAATGGCAACAAACCGGCGGGTCAACCAATCCAATCTTAAGTCTAGAAAGGACGACAGCATGAAAAGGACAGTCGGTCCCATCATTTTGGCCGCCATGGTTTTGGCGGCCGCGGGCAACGCGGCGGCGGTTTCGATCGATTATTTCCAGAGAGGGTCGCTGACCGCCATCGCGACGGACTACGCGACCAAGAACGTCGGCTACGATCTCGGGAACATCACGAACCCGGCCTGGGAGCCGGTCGTCTCCCTGAGCTCCTTTGGTGCTTCGACCACCTGGGACAAGGTCCGGGTCGGGATGTTCAGCTCGATCTGGAACGAGGAGGGCGGAGACATCCGCTTCTGGCTCACCCTCAACAAGAGCACCACCCCCGATGTCTCTGCGAGCGCGATGTTCAGCTTCGACGGTTCGGACCTTAATGTGAAGAACTATTTGGCCTCTCAAAACCCGGGGCAGCCGATCAGCGCCATCTCGAACACCGCGTTTAACAGCTACGATATCAAGATGTCTTCCGATGCCAATGCGCCGGGGTATTACGGTGGGTTTAACAATATCATCGCGGACGGCGAGGTGAACCTCGCATCCTTCGCGGCCGAAGGGCTCCAGACCGCCACGGCCTATCTCTACCAGTTCACCTACAACTTCGAGACCGGGGAGTTCGATCTCAACCCGGGAAGCGGCGGGAATCCCTACCAGCGGATCATCACCATCCACGAGGGAAGCGCCGCGGGTCTGGTCGGCGGTCCCGCCGTTCCCATCCCGGGCGCGGTCTACCTCCTCGCCACCGGGCTGGTGGGGCTCGTCGGCCTGCGCCGGCGGATGAAGTAGGGCCGCTTCGCTGTTTCGCAGAAGGTCACACGCCATCATAACCAGAAAGGACGAGAAGAATGAAAACGAGCTGGAAAAGAATGGTTCTGGCAGCCGGGATCGGCCTCGCGGCCGCCGGCTTCGGCGGCCACGCCGCCGCCGACACGATCGAAATCAACCTCTACGGGGCCTCCGCCCAGTACTATTACTGGAACGATGTGGCCGACAACTTCCTCGGTGCTGCGCCTTACAGCTGCACGACCGCCCAGGCTCAGGACTCCGGAGGCAAAAACGGCATCACCCGCGGCACCGGATGCGCCGACGGCAACACCTACATCATCCGTTACAGCTCCAAGGCCTCCTTCGACGGGATCCTCGCCATGAAGGGCGACAGCAGCATGGCCGGCGCCTCCGAGAAGTGCAACGAAGGCGATCCGGGCGTCCCCTCCGGGAAAGCCGGCTACTACCGCAAGATGGCCGACGAGGCCCAGACCAACTTCAGCAGCGGCGTCGTGAGCGGGCTGAAGTGCGTCGACATCACCCTGGGCGCTTCCGACGTGGCCGGTGAAACCTTCGTGCAGAGCAGCCAGGGTTACGAGAAGCCCTGCAGCAACTCCACCTCCAGCGTGACCCGCGCCTTCAGCGGCGTACCCACCTCCGGCCTCGATACCTACCAGCCGCTGGTGGTCCCCTTCGCCTTCTACGTCAACCAGACCGCCCTGCCCGGCATCAACAACATCTCGCGGCTGCAGGCGGTCATGATCTACGCCGGCTTCGCCAAGAAGTGGAGCGACTTCGGCTCGACCTACCCGGATAAAACCATCGTCGCCTGCGCCCGCCACGCCGGCTCGGGCACCCACGCGACCCTCGATGCCGCCGTCATGCGCGGCGACTACGGGATTTTCCCCGCCTATTCCACCATCGGCTCCATCAAGGTCTTCAATGACGGCTCGGGGGACCTCATGAAATGTGTGAACCTGAACGGCTGCCCCACGAACCGCTCGACGACGACCCACGGCGCGATCGGCTATGCCGACGCGGACTTCGAGCTCGGCACCTCCTACCCCAACGTGGCCAAGATCAACTACATGGGCTTCGAGGCCACCGCGGATAACATCAAAAAGTGCGTCTACGAGTTCTGGTCGGCGCAGTGGCTCTACGAGGACCCGACCGAGCCCGGCTACGCTCAGAAGCATCCGGTCGTGTCCGCGCTCATGAGCTATGCCTCCAACTCCGCAAACCTGCCCTCCTCCAAGGCGCCCTTTTGGGCGACCCAGAACGACATGAAGTGCACCAAGGCGACCGATTTCACCTACCCCAAGTTCAAGTAGGGAAACCCGCCTGGCCGTGCTGTCAACCGCGGGGGCCCGCAAAGGGCCCCCGCACCTTTTCCGGCCGCTTGGCTCCGGATGGGGGTTTTTCGTTTTTTCAAGCCGGGATGACGGCATGCTTCGACGTCGAAACAGTCGCATCAAGTTCATCGAATGGTGTTCGCCCGGGTGCCGAGCGGCGCGGATCGGCCGCGGCTCCGCGCGCACCGAAAAATGCTCCCGCGCACGCGAAACGGGCCTCCCATGCGGGTTAACCGAGATCGAACGCGGCGTTCATCGCCGCCTAGCCGGCCCGGGGGAGGATCAGGGCGCCGGCGGGAAGCTGCCGCGAAATGGACCGGTTTTTCTCGGCCCGATGGGCGAGGGGGAGAATCATATGAGGATCGGCATGCGGATGGGAAGGATTTGGAAGGCCATGCGGGCCGCGGCGGCGGCCGGAGCGGCGGTCGCGGCGCTCGCCGGGCCGGTTGCGGCCGGGGAGGTCGTCCAGCCGGGAGACACGGTGTGGATCGACTTCGCCTGCCGCGAGAGCCGGGGGACGGTGATCACGACGCGGCCCGAGGTGGCCGCGGACCGGGCGGATGCGAAGTCGCCGCTTTTCATCCCGCTCAAAACGTACGAGCCCATGGAGGCGCGGGCGGCGGTCGACCCCGGCCGGAGCGTCCGCCTGCAGCACGCCCAGGCGATCGAGCACGAGATCGGCTACCAGCTCGGGGCCGCGGCCTTGGGGGCGAAGGTCGGGGAGGCGCGCCGGGTGAGGCTCGAGGCGGCCGTGCCCGTGGCCCTCGACCCGGGCGAGCGCTACTTCAAGTTCGCGCGCGTCCGCAAACGGGAGAAGACCGAGCCGATCCCCTACGCCGATTACCGGGCCGCCCTGGGCGAACCCGAGGTCGGCCGGCGCTGGGAAAACGAGCTCGGCCCGCCCGCCACGGTCGTCGCGGTCTCGAACGAGGCGGTGACCGTGCGCTACGAGATCGTCGACGGAACCCCCATCGAGACGCCCGCCGGGCCGGGGATTCTCAAGAACGCCGGCGAGCACTACGAGATCCACCTGCAGCTCAAGCCGGGCGACGTTCTGCGGTTCGGGCCCATGGTCGGCCGGGTCGTCGAGGTGGGCCCGGAGCTCGTGACCATGGATTTCGGCCACCCCTTCGGCGGCCTGGCGCTCGACTGCGAGATGCGGGTCGAGCGGCGCGAGCCGAAGGGGGGAAAGGGGCAGTAGCATGGCGCTGAACCGGACCATGCGGCGCGGCCTCCTCGCCTGGGTCGCGGCCGTTTTTCTCGCCGGCTGCTCCGATTCCGGCGGCAGCCCCCCGGGGAGCCGGGAGCCGATCGCCGCCGGGGACATCGTGCGGGTCGCCTGCCGGCTCGATCCCGATGACGGGGCGGACGCCTCCCCGCGGGCCTTGGAGATCATCGCCGGCTCGCCGGAGCGGCATTTCGACCTCGAGGGGGCGCTGCTCGGCATGCGCGCCGGGGAGCGCGGCCGGATCACCGTCCCGCCGGAGCGGGCCTTCGGCACGGTCGACCCGAGCCTCCAGATCACCCTGCCCCGCGTGCGCGAGCTGCCGCAGCGGCTCAGCATCGAATTCGAGGAGTACCGGCGGCGGTATGGGGCGCTCCCGGCGCCCGGGGAGGAGGCCGCCCTTTTGCCCTACGTCCGGGCCCGGGCCGCGCTCGCGACCGACCGGGCGGTCATCTTCGAGCTCGCCCCCGAGGAGGGCCGCCGCTTCGAGGAGCCTTTCGGGACGACCGAGGCGTTCGCCGACGGCGCGGTGATCCGCATCGTTCTCGACCCGCGGGTCGGGGCGCCCTTCACCTACCGCGGGCGGCCGGGACGGATCGCCGCGGCCGGCCGGGAGACCTTCACCGTCGACCTGAACCACCCGCTGGCCGGCAGGCCGGTCGCGGTCGATTTCGAGGTGGGGGCGGTGGTCAAGGCCGGAAGCGTCCCGGAGCGGCTCGCATGGATCGAGGACCACGAGGCCGGCCTCGCCGCGGCCCGCAGCGGCGCCAAGCCGGTGTTCCTGCTGCTCTACGCCGGCTGGTGCGGCTGGAGCCGTAAAATGATGGCCGAAAGCCTGGAGGACCCCCGCGTGCGGCTGCTGAAAGAGCGCTTCGTCTGGGTGCGGGTGGACTCGGAGCGGGAGCCGTCCCTCAAGGCGCGCTACGGCCAGGAGGGCTTTCCGCTGGCGCTGGTGCTGGCCCCCGGCGGCGAGGTACTCGCGCGGCTCGACGGCTATCAAGAGGCGGCGGCGCTGAAGCGGGCGCTCGAGGCGGGCCTCTCGCGGGAAAAAACGGAGGGCTGAGGACGGCTCCCGGAAACAGATTTTGTGCCCGGCGTTAAATTTCTATGTATGTTTTGTTAGTAATTTTGATAAATCTTATTGATTGAGTCAGTTAGGAATATCGAATTACTTTTCTGCTTGAATCGCGATCAAGGCCCTGATAACTGATTCCGGCTTGCGGCGGGAGCGGCGGGCCGGAGGGAGGATCGCCCGCCAAGGGGCGGAAGGGCGCAGCGGGAAGCGGTGGATGGCGCGCGGCGGCAAAGCGGGTGCGACGGCGGGCGGGGGGCGTGCGGTGCGGCGGTTTTCCGCCGTCACGCTCCTCATCGCGCTCTGCGCCGCCGCGGGCGGGCCGGCCCGGGGGGCGGCGCCGCTCCTCCAGGAGGTCGCCTGGCGGCCGGTCGGCTCGGGGGTCGAGGTCGAGATCCGCATCGCGGGGGCTCCAGCGGACTACCGAGCCTTCGTGCTCCAGGACCCGCCGCGGATCGTGATCGACCTGCCCGGCGCCGCGAGCCGTTTCGCGGGCGAGCAGAAGCTTCCGGTCGAGGCCGGCGCGGTGCGGCGGATCCGGCACATGGGCCACCCCGACAAGGTGCGCGTGGTTCTCGACACCGAAACGCCGGCGCTCGCGGGCTATGCGGTCGCGCCGAGCGCCTCCGGCCTCCGGGTGGCGGTCCCGGGCGTCCCCGGGGCGCAGCCGGCGGCCGCGGGCGCGAAGCCGCCCGCGGCGGAGGTCGAGCGGCCGGCGTGGATCGCCCACCCCGCCGCCGCCGAGGCGCTCGCGCGCACGGCCGAGGCGCTCGCGGCCGAGGAGGAGGGCGCCTTCGAGATCAAGCGCTTCGAGGTCGGCGGCAACACGGTGATCTCCCCCGCGGTCCTCGAGCACGCGCTCAAGCCCTTCACCGGCCGGGGCAAGCGCGCCGAGGAGGTCGAGCGGGCGCGGGACGCCCTCGAGAGGCTCTACCATGACCGGGGCTACCCCACGGTGCTCGTGAACGTGCCCGAGCAGAGCGTCGCGGGCGGGGTCGTCCGGCTCGAGGTGGTCGAAAGCCGGATCGGCCGCGTGCGCGTGACCGGAAACGAGTACTTCACCATGGAGAAGATCCAGCGGGCGCTTCCGAGCCTGCGGCCGGGGGAAATCCTCTACCTCCCTCGGGTGCAGGAAGACCTCGCGGCGCTCAACCGCAACCCGGACATCAAGGTGGCGCCGGTGCTCGCGCCGGGAATGGAGCCGGGGACGGTCGACGTGGAGCTCAAGGTCAAGGACAAGCTGCCGCTGCACGCGAGCATGGAGCTGAACAACCGCAACACCCACGACACGACGGCCCTGCGGCTGAACACCCAGGTCCACTACGACAACCTCTGGCAGCGGGAGCACTCGGTGTCGATCCAGCTGCAGACCTCCCCGCTGGATCTCGCGGAGGTCTTCGCCGTGGCGGGCTCCTACGTGCTGCCGGCCCCTTGGGGACGGGACAACGTGCTGGCGCTCTACGGGCTCTACACGGACTCCAGCTCGGCCTTCGGCAACGGGTTCGAGACGGTCGGCAAGGGCTGGATCGCGGGCTTCCGCAACGTCTTCCCCCTGCCGCCGGTCGGCGACTACGCCCACAACCTCTCGGCCGGCTTCGACTACAAGAGCTTCGACGACGTGCTGGACCTCGAGAGCGACGAGGCCACCCGCACGCGGATCGCGTACATGCCGCTCTCCTTCGCCTACAGCGCCTCGCTGCGGGACGGGTCCGGCACGACCCAGTTCAGCACCGGGATCAACCTCTCCTTCCGCGGCCTCGTGGCGCAGCAGGACGAGTTCCAGGACAAGCGCTTCGAGGCCCGCGGGAACTACCTCTACCTCACCGCCGGCCTCGAGCGCACGCAGAGCCTCCCCTACGGCTTCGGGCTCTTCGGCAAGCTCGACGGGCAGGTCTCCGACCAGCCGCTGATCGCCAACGAGCAGTTCCTGGCGGGCGGCCTGAAGAGCGTCCGCGGCTACAAGGAGTCCGAGACCTCCGGCGACGCCGGGGCGCATGCCACGATCGAGCTCCTGGGCCCGGACCTGCTCGGGTTCACCCCGGTCCGCGAGCGCGCGGGGCTGAACCCCTACCTCTTCTACGACTGCGCCTGGCTCCGGCTGCTCGACCCCCTGCCGGGCCAGGAGCGCTCCGTGGACCTGCAGGGGGCGGGGCTCGGGCTGCGCGGCTTTGCGACCCAGCACCTCGCCTTCGAGCTCGCCTGGGGGATGGCGCTGGCGAAGACCGACCGGACCGATCGGGGCGACAGCAATTTCTACTTCGTCCTCAGGGGGCAGTTCTGATGCCGTTCGATTTCAGCCAGAGATTTTGGGGGGCGGGGATCGCCATGCGCGGGAGGAAACGGCGATCGGTGCGGTTCAGGAAGGCGGCGGCGCTTCTGACGGCCGCCTGCTTTCTCGCGGGCAGCCCGGGGGCCGCGGGCGGCCCGGCGGTCTACGGGCTGGCGGGCGGGAACCGGGGCGGCGGCGCGCCGCCGGTCGACGTCACCCCCCAGGTCAACAAAATCGTCACGGGGGTCTCCGGCCTGGAGCGCCCGGCGGCGAACGGGCTCGTCGTGCGGCAGGACAAGCCCAAGGCGGTGATCGACTGGGCCTCCTTCGACATCGGCCGCGACGCCTGGACCCATTTCGACCAGCAGGGGCGCTCCGACTGGACGGCCTTGAACCGCATCTACGACCGCAACCCGAGCCTGATCTTCGGGCGGCTCACGGCGGACGGGAAGGTCTTCCTCATCAACCAGAACGGGATCCTCTTCGGGCCGGAGGCGCGCGTGAACGTGCAGGCCCTGACCGCCTCGGCCCTGAATATCCGCGACGAGGACTTCCTCGCGGGCCGCCTGAGCTTCAAGGCGGAGAACTACATCGACCCGGGGCTGAGCGCCCCGGCGCAGGCCCGGGTCGCGAACGACGGCGCGATCGCCGCGGCCCCTCTCGGCCAGGTGGTGCTGCTCGCCCCGGTCGTCGAGAATTGCGGCGCGGTCGCGGCCCCGGCCGGACAGATCGGGCTTATCGCCGCCTCGGAGGCGGAGCTCGCGTCGAACGCCTCCCGCGGCCTGGATGTGCGCCACGCCGCCGCGCCCGAGGTTCCAGCCATCGCCGCCAACCAGGAGGGCGGCCGGCTCGACGCCGAGGGCGGCTGGATCGGGATGTTCGGCCGCGCCGTGAATCAGGGCGGGCATGCCCGCGCCGTGACCGCGCTCAAGCAGAACGGCCAGATCGTCCTGAGCGCCCGCGAGAAGGTCACCACCGGCGCCCGCAGCGTGACGGAGAGCCCGATAACGGAGTCGGGTGAGACCGCCCACGAGTCCTTCGAATTCTCGGGCGGCCGGGTCCTCCTCCAGGCCGAGGGGATCGAGCATCGCGGCCTCATCCAGGCGAACTCCGGCGAGGTGCGGCTCGAGGCCGCCCGGAGGGTCTACCTCGAATCGGGAAGCCGGATCGACGTCAAGGGAAGCGCGGCGAGTCTCCCGGCCTCGGCCAACCAGGTCAAGGTGCAGCTGAACAGCGTCGAGCTGAAGGACGACTTCGGGCAGAAGAACGGCCTGCTGAAGGGCAGGCAGATCGAGGTGAACGCCCTGCAGGGCTCGAGCATCGGCGACATCGCCGGCGCGCTCGGCGCCCGCGAGAAAACCGCCCTCGAGCGCAGCATCCGGGGCGGAACCGTTTCGCTGAGCGCGCCGGAGGGCGACGTCGTCGTGCGGCAGGGGGCGGTCGTCGACTTCTCCGGCGGCGAGCGCCGCTTCGAGGCCGGGTTCGTGCGGTCGTCGAAGCTGGTCTCCGGCACGCAGGTTTTCGACATCAGCGACTCGCCCCAGTGGCGCCGCTACGATGCCCTGCTGAGCGATTTCGCCAAGGTGAACCGGCGCTTCGGCATGCGCCGGGAGTACCGTGGGAGCTTTCTCGGCGGGGCGGAGCCGCTCGCCGAACACATGCCGGCCTACACCGAGGGGGCGGACGCCGGCCGGCTCGCGATCGCGGCCCGGCAGGTGGTGCTCGACGGCACGCTCGCCGGCGGGGCCGCGAGCGGGGGGTTCCAGCTCGAGACCGGCGCCGCGGCCGCGCTCCCCGGGCGCGCCGCGCCCCGGGGGGGCAGCCTGACCATCGGGATCGCGCCGACCGGAAGCCCCCAGCAGATCGACCTCGCCGTCCAGGCGATCGAGATCGCCGCCGAAACACCCGCGCTGCCGGCGGACTTCGCCTTCGACAGCCCGCTGCCCGGCGCCGGCGCGGCGCCGCCGCTCACCACCCTCGGCGCCGCGCGGCTGAACGCCGCAGGCTTGAGCGACATCAACCTCTTCGCGAATGTCGGCATCCGCATCGCCCCGTCGGCCGAGATCCGCCTGGCCCCGGGGGGGGTCTTCAACGCCGGCAGCCGCAGCATCCGGCACGAGGGCCAGGTGCGCGTTCCGGGCGGTGCGGTCATCCTGACGATCGACGACAACGCCACCTCATACGAGAGGCTGCTGGAAGCCCCGAACCCCAAGTTCCAGCCCGCGATGGAGCGGATCTGGCTCGGGGCCGCCAGCCGCATCGACGCCGCGGGAGAGCGGGTCGACCTGACCCGCGGGGGCGGGCCCCCCGGAGGGCCGCCGGCGCGCATCAACGGGGGCGCCATCGTGATTGAGGACCGCATCGATGCCTTGACGGGGAGCCTCTTGGTGCGCGAGGGGGCCGCGCTGGATGTGAGCGGCGGCTACCGGATGGATGCCGGCGGCAAGGTCGCCGCGGGCGACGCGGGTTCGATCCGCCTCCAGGGCCACACGCTCGTGCTCGACGGCCGGCTGAGCGGGTTCTCGCTCGCCGGGAAAAGCGGGGGGGCGCTCACCGTGCACGCCGGCGAGCTCGCCGTCGTCCAAGAGGCGGCGCCGCTGCCGGAGGATTTCCGCTTCGACACCCCGCTAAAAGGGGCGCGCGCGGGACGGCTGGCGCTCTCCGCCCCCGCGCTCGAGGCCTCCGGATTCAGCCGCCTCGACCTGCGCAGCATCCATGACCTGACCGTCGAGCCTTCCGTGAGCCTGGCGCCTTCGCTTCTCAAGACGGCGCCGCCCGTTCCCGCCGGCCCCCCCGGTCCGGACGGCGCGCCGCCCGTATCCCCGCCCGCGACCCACCGGGAAAAGGGCGCGCTCGCGCTCACCGCGGGGCAGCTCTTCTTCGGGCTCGATCCCAACACCCCGCCCGATTTGGAGGCGCGCCTGCACCTCGCCCCCGGCGCGCGGCTCGGCGTTCCGGCCGAGGGGCGGATCGCCCTCAAGGCGCCGGCCCTCCTCCTGGAGGGCGGCATAGAGGCTCCGGCGGGAAGCGTCACGGCCGCGGCCACGGTTCACGACCTGCACCTCGCGGGGGGGGCGCGTCTGTCGGCCGCCGGGGTCAACCGGCCGGCGGCGGCCGCGCCTTCCGGCGCGGCCGGAGCGGGGCTCGAGCCTCTCTCCGCCGGCGCGGTCTCCCTCAAGTCGACGGGTCGGCTCATCGTCGAGGCGGGCGCGGAGATCGACGTCTCCGGGCCGGCCCCCATCGCGGCGACGGTGCGGCGGCCCGACGGGACGCTCGCGGCCGAGCGAACGGCCGGCAGCGGCGGGGACCTCACCCTGGAGCACGGCGGCGGCCTGTGGCTTGCGGGGGGGGTCCGCGCCGGGGCGGCGCTTGCGGGCATCCCGTCCGGCGGGCTCGAGCTCATCTCGAACAGCGAGACCGCCGCTCTCACCCTCACCGGCGCGGAGCTTGAGCGCTTCCGCGGGCTCGGCTTCGACGCCCTCACCCTCAAGAGCCGCCGGGCGATCGAGTTCCTGGAGGGGGCCGATGTCGCCTTCGGGCGCCGCGTGACGCTGGATGCGCCGCAGATCGTCGGCCACGGCAGCGTGCAGGTCGGCCTGAGCGCGCCCTGGATCGAGGTGCTGAACAGCCGGGAGACCTACGCGGCGCCTTCCACGGCGGCCCCCGCCACGCGGGCCGCCCTGTCGCTCTCCGGCGGGGCGATCGATGTCGCCGGCAGCGTGAGCCTCGCCGGCTTCGCTTCGGTCGCGATGCGCAGCGCGGGAGACATCCGCCTCGCCGACCGCGAGTACCAGGAGGGCAGCCGGCAGCGCTGGGAGGGGGCGCTGAGGGTCCCGGGCGACCTGACCCTCGAGGCGGCCTACATCTACCCCACGACCCAGTCGCGGTTCAGCATCGCCTCGCCCGGGAGGATCGCGCTTTCCGCCGCGCCCCTGTCCGGAAAGCGCCTCCTGCCTTCGGCCGATGGGGAGCTCGAGATCGAGGCGCGCACGATCGCGCACGGCGGGCGGCTCGCCGCGCCGCTCGGGCGGATCACCCTCAGGGGCAGGGGGGAGGATTCGCGGGTCTACCTGGCCGAGGCGAGCGAGACGATCGCCGGGGGCGAGGGGAGCGTGCGGCTCGGCGCCCTCACCGACAGCTTCTGGACGGCGATCGACAAGACGACCAACCTCGCCGTCGAGGTGGAGCAGGCGCCCGAGAAGCGGATCGCCATCACGGGCGGCGAGGTGATCATCCGCGGCGGGGCGCGCATCGACGCCGCCGGCGGCGGCGAGGTGTTCGCCTACCAGTGGCTTCCGGGAGCCGAGGGCTCCACCAACCCGCTTGCCCGGCCGCAGCGCTTCGTCATCATGCCCGACCGGTCCATCGCCGCGCCCGGCGAGGCGCTCTACCTGGAGGGCGGCGCCGGCCTCGCCTCCGGGAGCTACGCCGTCTTGCCCATGGAGCTGGCCTTCACCCCCGGCGCCCTGGTCGTGGAGCGCCTCGGGCCGGCCGGCATCGGAGCTCCGGCGGCCTCGGCCGAGGGCTTCACCGTGCTGAGCGGGTGCCAGCTTGCCGGCGGGAGCGCGGTCCGCTCGCCGGCGACCGAGCTCTACGCGGTGCGGCCGGCCCGCGAGGTGCTGGCCGAGGGCTATTTCAACGTCCGCCGTTTCGCGGCCGAAGAGGGCGGACACGTCACGGTCGCCGGCCGGACGACGATCGTCGAGGGGGCGATCTCCGGCCGGTCCGGCCGGGAGCCGGACGGCGGCAGCCTCACCCTGGTGGCCGGAACGGTTGCGGTCAGCCCTGCCGGCGGGTCGCTCGCCCCCGGTTTCGGCGCGGAAAGCGAGCTGCCGGCGGAGCTGCGCGGCAAGCTCCTCCTCCAGGACGCGGCCCTGCGGGAGAGCCCTTTTTCCCGGATCTCCATCGGCGAAGCGGGCACGACCGATGCCATCGTCGTCCGGCGCGGGAGCCGGATCGATGCCGGCTCGATCCGCCTTTCGGCGGACCGCGAGATCCTCTTCGAGGCCGAGACCGGCGTGCGGGTCTCCCAGGGCATCGAGCTGTTCGCCCCGGCGGGAGAGGTGCGGCTCGCCGCGGGCTCCGTATTCGAGAGCGCCGGAGCGGTGGCCGTCGAGGCCCGGAGTCTCGAGCTCGGAGGCGACTTCTCCGCAATCCGCGGGGAGGTGCGCCTCGCCGGCGATCGGATCGTGCTCGGCGGCGACGGCGGCGCCGCGGCGGGCGCCTTTCACGTCCCGCTCGCGCTCTGGAGCCGGTTCGAGGGGGCCGAGCGCTTGACGCTGGTCGGCCGCTCCGGGGTGACCGTGGACGGGGCGGCCAGGCTATCCGCCGGGGGGGCGCTCACCATCGACACCCCGCGCCTGGCGGCCGGCGGCGGCCTGGGGGATGGGGAGGCCGTGGTCGCCGCCGCGCGGCTCACCCTCATGAACTCCGGGGAGGCCCCGCCGCCGGACGCGGCGGCGGCCGGCGGCGCGCGCCTCGTCCTCAAGGCGGCCGATGCGAGCGTCGGCCGCGGCGCAATCCGCCTCGACGGATTCCGCCGCGTGGAGATCCACACCGAAAACGACCTCGTGCTTGTCGGCGGCGGCGCGCTCGAGACCCAAGGCGACCTCGCGCTCCACGCCGCGCGGCTGACCCAGCAGGGCGGCCGGGACGATGCGGGGGCCTACGCGCGCCCGCACTTCCGCATCGCGGCGCCGCAGGGGCGGATCACGCTTTCCGCCGCCGGGGGCGCGCCGGGCGGGGACCTCGCCGCCGGCGGCGAGCTCCAGATCGCGGCGCGTTCGATCGAGCAGCGCGGGATCCTGGAGGTCTTCGGCGGCCGGATCGAGCTGGCGGCGAGCGGATCCGGGCCGGAAGAGGGGATTTTTCTGCGCGAGGGCAGCGTCATCCGCGTCGCCGGAAACGACCTCCTGCCGGGGGGGCTGATCGCGCTGCGCGCCCCCGGCGGGGCGCTTGAGCTTGCCGGCGGCGCGCTCCTGGATGTCGCCGCGGGCGCCCAGGGCGATGCGGGCGCGCTCGTGCTGCACGCGCCGCGGGCCGAACCGCGCCTGGACGGGCGGCTGCAGGGGGCGGCGCCAGGCGCGGGCCGCGGGGGCGCTTTCGATCTCGACTCGCGCCGGATCGCCGAGCTCGGCCCGCTCGCCGCGAAGCTGGAGGCGGCCGGCTTCACCGGCGAACTCAGCCTGCGCAGCCGCGAGGGCGACGTTTCGATCGGTTCCGGGACGAGGATCAGGGCGAGCGGCTTGCGGCTCACCGCGGACGGAGGCGGCATCGATGTCGGCGGGACCATCGATGTCTCCGGCCCGGCCGGCGGAGGGTCGATCGAGCTCACCGCCGCCCAGGGCATCCGGCTCGGGAGCGGGGGCCGCCTCCTCGCCCGCGCCGAGGGCGGCGCCGCCTCGGCCGCCGGCGGCAGGGTCGAGCTCTCCTCCGGCGCGGGGGGCGTGGCCGTGAGCTCCGGGGCGGTGATCGACCTGGCGCCCGCCGGCTCGGGCCGCGGCGGGCAGCTGACCCTGCGGGCCCCCCGGCAGGGGGCCGATGTGCCGGTGGAGTTGGCCGGCGGGGTCGGGGGGGCGAGCGAGGTCGTCGTCGAGGCGGTGCGCGCCCACGATGCGCCGCAGGAGGCGCTCGACGAGGCGCAGCTTCAAGCGTGGATCGAGGAGGCGGCCGACTTCATGGCCCGCGCCGACGCGATCCGGGGCCGGATCCGCCTCGCCGCCGGGCTCGATCCCGCGGTCGACCTGCATCTCGTTCCCGGGATCGAGGTCCGCGCGGACGGAAACCTGCGGCTCGCCGCCGCGATCGACCTGACCGCCCGCCGGTTCGGGGCGGAGCCCGGCGCGCTGACGCTGCGCGCCGCGGGCAGCCTGCGCATCGACCACGACATCGTGGACAGCCCCAACGCCGGGGTGGCCCTGGCCCAGTCCACACCGAGAAGGGACTCCTGGGCGATCTCGCTCGTCGCCGGCGCCGACCTCGCGAGCGCGGATCCGATGGCGGTCGCGGCCGCGGAGGGCGAGCTTCGCGTCGCCGGCGGGGCGCGCCTCTACACCGAAAGCGCCCCGCTGCGGTTCGCTTCGGCCAAGGCGACGGTCCTCGAAGGCGGCGACCTCGGCGGCCCCGAGACGAAGGTGCGCCTGGCGACCTACGACGGCGCGATCCGCGGCCGCACCGGCGGCGATCTCGAGCTCTCCGGCGCCGTGATCCAGTCGGCCGCGGGGTTGATCGAGCTCGACGTGAAAGGCGATCTGGCGCTCAAGTCCGTCATGGGGTTCGGGGGTTCGGTGCGCACGACCGGCCGGCCGCAGTTCCACGGGGCGCCGCCGGAGTTCGCGGATGAGCTCGCCCCTGAGGACTACTTGAGCTTCTTCTGGAACTACGCCGGCGGGGGCGACATCCGCATCGCCGCGGCGGGGGAGGTCGCGGGAGCCTTGAGCAGCCGCAGCGCCTGGGATTCGGGCTATGCGCTCGACCGCCACGTCTTCTGGGGCCCGAGCCACGGGAGCGGAGGGCTCTCCGCCTCCTTCCCCACCGAGGGGATCGCGGCCATGGGCGGCGGGAGCGTCCGCGTGAGCGCCGGCGGCGCCGTCCGGGCGCAGATCGGCGCCTTCGGCGCCGGCGACCTGAGCGTCATTTCGGGGGGGGACATCGACGGGCGCTTCCTCGCCCGCGCCGGCCGGGCGACGATTCTCGCCGGAGGGAGCTTCGGCCGGGGCATCGCGGACAACGCGATCGAGATCTTCGATGCGGCCGCCTCCGTGACCGCCCTGGGCGATCTGGCCCTCGGATCGGCGGTGAATCCGACGATCGCCGGCCGCGACTTCCTGAGCGGCTGGGACCTGACCTATGCGACGGCCTCCTCGCTCGCGCTGCGCGCGGTGCACGGCGACGCAACCCTTTCCGGCCGCAGCCGGTTCCACCCGGCCGACTCGCCGCGCTCGCGAATTCTGCCGCCCCGGGTGACGATCGAGGCCGGCCGGGACATCCGCTTGTCCAACTCGTTCGCGCTCGCACCCTCCCCCCAGGGCGGTTTGCGCCTCGCCGCCGGGCGGGACATCGACGGCATGCACCTCGTGCCAGGCGGCGGCGGGCTGCAGCCCGCGCGCGCCGCCATCAACCTCTCCGGCGCCGACGTGCGCGCGGTCTACGGCAACCACACCGGCGAGGTCGACCGCCAAGGGATGATCGTCCAGCACGCCCAGATCCTGTTCAACAACTTCGAGCAGGCCGAGGTCCCCCTGCACCTCGCCTCCGGCGCCCGGGCGGCGGTGCGGGCCGGCCGGGACCTGAAGAGCCTATCGCTGGCGCTGCCCATGCCGGCGGACTTCGAGGCCGGCCGGGACATCCGCGACGTCTATCTCCTCGGCCAGAACTTGAGGCCGGAGGATGCGACCCGCGTGCGGGCCGGCCGGGAGATCCGCTTCCAGGCCCTGGCGGGCGCGATCAAGGGCGGCATCGAATGGGGCGGCCCGGGGTTTCTCAGCATCCAGGCCGGGCGCGGCGTCGACCTCGGGACGACCCAGGGCATCCAGTCCGTCGGCAACCAGTACAACACCGCCCTCGGCCTGAAGGGGTGCGACATCGGGCTGGTGGTGGGGTACGACGCCGATTTGAGCGCGGAGCGGATGCGGCAGTTCTTCGACGCCATCCGCGATCTCGGCGTGCGCTACAGCCGCCATCTCGCCGAGGGGGACTTCGCCGCCGCGGCCGAGCGCATCGAGGAGATCCGGCAGCAGGTCGCCGCGCCCACCCTGGGCCCGCCCGCCGCGACGGGGGGGGACCTCGACATGGTGAGCTCCCAGATCAACAGCAGCGGCGGGCCGGACAGCCTGAGCGTCATCGCCGCCGGGTCGATCAATGTCGGCCGCAGCACCTTTTTCACCGACGAGAGCGTCCGGCGCCGGACGGGGATCTTCACCGCCGCCGGCGGCGATATCAACCTCTTCAGCCGCGGCGACCTCAACGTGAACGAGTCGCGGGTGATGACGTTCCGGGGCGGGAACATCACGGCCTTCTGCGACCAGGGGAGCATCAACGCCGGCCGCGGGTCCAAAACCGCCATCAATACCGAGCCTCCGAAGCGGGTTCCGTTCCAGGACACCTACATCGTCGTTTTCGAGCCGCCGGCCGTGGGAAGCGGCATCCGCACCCTGACCTACGATCCGGACGGGGCCACCGGGCCGGCCGCGGCGCCGCCGGCGGGCGACGTCTATCTCTTCGCGCCGCAGGGCACGATCGACGCCGGCGAGGCCGGGATCGCGGGCCGCAACGTCATCCTGGGCGCGACCGAGGTCCTGAACGCCCAGAACATCAGCTTCGCCCTGGGCTCGGTCGGGGTGCCGCAGACCGGTCCGGCCGGGCCGAGCATGGGGGCGCTGGCCGGCGCGGGAAGCGTCTCGGAGGCCACCAAGATGGCCTCGGAGTCCGCGACGGTGCGCGGCGCCGAGGAGCGCCTGGCGAAGTACACCGAGGAGCTCAACAAGAGCCTCGTGCCGAAGATCATCCTGGTGGAGGTCCTCGGCTTCGAAGAGGAAGAGAAGCGGCAGTGAAGATGAGACGGATTCGAAGCGCGGCTCACGGGGCCGGCGGTTTCAGGGCGGCTGCGGCGCTTTTCCTGCTGCTCGCGGCATCGGCGGCGTCGGACGCCCATGCCTGGTGGAACGACCAGTGGGCGCTGCGCAGGAAGATCACCCTCGACGCCTCGCCCGCCGGAGCGGGCATTGCCGAGAGCCTGAGCCAGGTTCCGGTCCTGGTGCGGCTGCACACGGGAAACCACCAGTTTCCCGCGGGGCGGGACGACGGTGCGGACCTGCGCTTCATCGGCGCCGACGACCAGACGCCGCTCAAGCACCACATCGAGAAGTACGACCCGGTCGAGGAGCTCGCGCTCGTGTGGGTCAAGGTCCCGGCGATCGCGGGCGGCAGCGGCCAGAACCATTTCTGGCTCTACTACGGCAACCGGAACGCCGCCGCGGCCCAGGAGCCGGGGGCGACCTACGACGCGCACGCGGCCGCGGTGTTCCACCTGAACGACCTCGAGGGGAACCCTCAGGACGCGACCGCGAATCAGAACCACGCCGCGCGCTTCACGGGCGGGCAGGGGATCTCCGGGGTGATCGCGAACGGCATCGCGCTGAACGGCGGCGGCGACCACCTCACGATCGCGGGCGGTCCCGAGTCGCTCGATTTTCAGGGAGGCTTCACCTTGTCGGCCTGGGTCCGCCTGGGCGCCCCCCAGGCGGAGGCCTGGCTCGCCTCGCGGGAGGACGCCGACAGCCGCTACGACACCCGCTGGGTGGTCGGGATCGAGGGCACCCGGCTCTTCGTCACGGTGATCCAGCCCGGAGGCGACAAGGCGGTGATCGACAACGGCGGCGATCTCGGCATCGGCGCCTGGCGCCATGTGGCGGTGACGCTCGAGCCGAAGAGACGCATCGCCGTTTATATCGACGGGGTCGAGACCGCGCAGGCGGCGCTCCCCTTCGCCCCGGCGGCGCTAAAAAGCGACATCGTCATCGGCAACTCCCGGGCGGGAAGCCGCGGCCTCACGGCCGAGCTCGACGAGATCGCCCTCGACCGCACCGCGCGTTCGGCCGCCTGGATCCGGGCGCTCTTCGCCTCCCAGGGCGGCGAGGGGCGGCTGGTGGTCGCATCGGGCGACGAGAAGGGCGGGGGCGGCGGCCTGCCGATCTTCTACCTCGTCACGATCGTGAAGAACATCTCGCTCGACGGCTGGATCATCATCGGGCTGCTGGCTCTCCTCATGATAGGCTCCTGGCTCGTTTTTCTGTTCAAGACGGCCTTCCTGTGGATCACCCAGGTCGAGAACCGCAAGTTCCGGCCGATGTTCGCCGCGGCGGATTGGCTGAGCGTCGACGCGCAGGACGACATCCTGCCCGGTTCGACCCTCTACCGCATCTTCTCGGCCGGCAAGGCGCGCCTGGTCGAGTGTCTGAAGAGCAGGAAGCTGAGCCGGCTGGTCGAGGTCGGCGGCGGCAACCCCGCCCCCAAGCAGGTGCGCCGCATCTTGACGCCGCTCGCCCTGAGCACCATCAAGACCGCGCTCGAGCAGGGCTATATGGAAGAGACGCGGCGGCTGAACGCCTGGCTCGTCGTGATGACGCTCGCCGTCGCCGGCGGGCCCTTCCTGGGCCTTCTCGGAACGGTCTGGGGGGTCATGAACACCTTCGCCGCCATGGCCGAGGCCGGCGAGGCGAACCTCGCCGCGATCGCCCCGGGCATCGCCTCGGCCCTGGCCACGACCGTCGTGGGGCTGATCGTCGCCATCCCGGCGCTCTTCAGCTACAACTTCCTCACGGCGCGGATCAAGGAGATCACCGCCGAGATGGCCCTTTTCGTGGAGCAGTTCTGCAACCGCGTGGAGGAGCACTACGGAGCCGGGCGATGAGACGGGATTTTTTCGAGGCCACCGAAAGCTACGACGAGATCAACGTCACCCCGCTGCTCGACCTCGCCTGGACGCTGCTCGTCGTCTTCATCATCGTGGTCACGGCGGCCGTGCAGGGGGTCAAGGTGAACCTGCCCAAGGCGAGCAGCTCCCCCAGCCTGGCCAAGCCCCGCACCAAGGCCATCACCCTGCTGGAAAACGGCCAGATCTTCCTCGACGCCTTTCCGGTGACGATGGAAGAGCTCGAGACCCGCCTGCGGCAGTACAAGGCGGCCGACCCGGAGCTTCCCATCGTCATCAAGGGCGACGAGCGCATCTATTACCAGCGCGTGATCGACGTGCTCGACCTGCTCCAGCGGCTCGAGATCACCCAGCTCGGGCTGGTCACGCAGAAGCTCGTCAAATGAGAGCCGCGGTCGGCAGCGCGGCCGCCGGCGAGGCGCAGAAGGAGGCCGAGTCGAACGATGGGACCGAAACCCCGGGCGGGATCCCCCCGGATCGTCTGGATCGCCGCGGCGGCGGTGGTGTTGGCGGCCGCGGCGGCGGCCGCCTTCGCCTTCAAGCTGCTCACCGCGGAGGACTCCCAGCGCCGCGAGCGGGCCGTCCAGACGGTGACGCTCCTCAAGCCGCCTCCGCCGCCGCCTCCGGAAAAGCCCAAGGAGAAGCCGCCGGAGCCCGAGGTGAAGAAGGAGGAGATCATCGAGCAGAAGCCGGAGGAGAAACCCAAGGAGCCGCCCCAGGAGGCCAAGGATCAACCGCCTCCCGGCGACCGCCTCGGCCTGGATGCCGAGGGCGGGGCGGGCAGCGACGGCTTCGGCCTGGTCGCCAACAAGGGCGGGGCCTCGCTGATCGGCGGCGGCGGGGGCGGCGGGAGCCTCATGGGCCGCTTCGGCTGGTACGCGGCGATCATCCAGAACGACATCCGCCGCCTCCTCCAGGAGCACATGGAAAAGAACGGCGGGATCCCGGAAGGCAACTGCAAAGTGGCCCTCCAGATCAAGCTCGACGACCAGGGGCGCGTGGTGAGCCACCGGGTCGTCGATTCCTGCGGCAACCGCCGCGTGGACGAGGCGATCAACCAGGTCTTGCAGTCGGCGCAGATCAGCGAGCGGCCGCCGAGCGACATGCCGCGGACGGTGAAAATCCGGATCTCGTCCAAAGGGTGAGACAGACGATGCGAACAAAGAGACCCGTGAAACGGAAGCGTGTTTGGGCGCCGATCGCGGGGGCGCTCGCGCTGTTGGCGCTGCTCGGCGCCGCCCGCCCGGCGGCGGCCGAAGAGCCGCGGTCCGACACCGAGGCGCTCATCCGCCTGCTGCGTCAGAAAGGGGTCATCACCGAGACGGAAGCGCGCGAGTTCCTGGCGCGGCCGGCGGGCCGCGAGCCGGCGGCCGCAACCCCCGCGGCCGCGGCGGAGGCCGAGGCGCTGCAGCAGGAGGTTTCGCGGCTGCGGCAGCAGCTCGAGCGCAGCCAGGAGGAGAGCCAGCAGCGCCAACGCCTCTCGGAGCGCAAGGTGGACGAGATCCAGACGCGGCTCTCCGACATGAACAGCAAGCTCTTCAAGTCCGACTGGGCGCAGCGCATCCGCTTCGGCGGGGACATCCGGCTGCGCGCCCAGTGGGATCTCTACGACCGGAACAACGCCCAGGTCCTGGACCCGAACAACCCGAGCGAGCTGTTGAACACGCGGGAGGACCGCGAGCGTTTCCGCCTGCGGGCGCGGTTTGCCGTCCTGGCGAGCCTCACCGACCCGCAGCGCACCGAAGCCGGCAAATTCGAGGTGGGCATGCGGCTCGCCACCGGAAACGAGAAAGACCCGGTCTCCACCAACGACACCCTCGGCGACTATTACAACAAGGACGGATTCGTCCTCGACCAGGCCTACCTGCGCTACCGTTATCGGCCGCCCGATGCGCTTCTCTTCGACTGGATCCCGGAGGTGACGCTCACGGCCGGGCGCATTCCGAACCCCTGGTTCAGCACCGACCTCGTGTGGGACGGCGACCTCGCCTTCGAGGGGGCCGCGGTCAGCCTGCTCACCGACACCCGGGAAGATGCCCGGCTCAAGGCGTTCCTGAACGCCGGCGTCTTTCCCCTGCAGGAGGTCGAATTCTCATCCCAGGACAAGTACCTCTACGGCGCGCAGCTTGGCCTGGAAGGAAAGCCGCTCAACGACATGACGGCGAAGCTCGGGGCCGCCTATTACGATTTCCGCAACGTGGTCGGCAAGCTGAACGATCCGGCCCAGCCGGGAAAGTACGACTACACGGCGCCGCTCTTTCTCCAGAAGGGGAACACGCTCTTCGACATCAATCCGGATGCCGGCATCAAGCCGGCGCTCGCGACCGACTACGATCTGCTGAACGTGACCGCCCAGTGGGACTACGCCCGCTGGCACCCGATCCACGTGATCGTGACCGGCGACTACGTCCGCAACGTCGGCTTCGACCGCAACCAGGTCCGCCGCAAGACCGGCCTGGACAACGTGCATGCCCGCAACGAGGGCTATTCCGCCGGCATCCAGGTGGGCCACCCCAACATCGTCAATTTTGGGGAGTGGCAGGCCCTATTGGTCTACAAATACCTGGAGGCCGACGCCGTCATGGACGCCTTCACCGACTCCGATTTCCACGCCGGGGGCACCAACGCCAAGGGCTGGGTCTTCGGGCTGGGCTTCGGCCTGTATCACAACGTCTGGCTGGGGGCGCGCTGGCTGACCGCCGACGAAATCAGCGGCCCGCCGCTTTCGATCGACCTCCTGCAGGTCGACGTGAACGCGCGGTTCTGAAAGCCGCGCCGGCCGCCGGCAGAAACCGGCGGCGCAGAAGCCGCGAGAGCAGCCGACATGAAGCGAATCCTTCTGGTCATCCTGGTGCTGATCCTGGCCGCTGCGGCCGCAGTCCTGGGCGTTCTCAACGCCGGGCTCGCCCGCGACAAGCGGGCGCTCGCCGAGGCGCTCGCCCAGAGCGAACGCCGGTCCGTCCAGGTGAAGCAGCGCGCCGAGGAGGAGAAGGCGCGCCAGGCCGCGGAGAAGCGCGCCAAGGCTGCGGCCGAGGCCCGGGCGGCCGAGGCCGAACGCAGCCTCGCCGAGGCGCGGGCCGAGGCGGAGCGCCTGCGCGCGGCGCAGGGGGAGCTCGACAAGCAGCTCGAAGGCTTGAAGCGGAACGCCTCCGCGGGCCAGGCCGAGCTTTCCCGGAAATGCGCCGCGCTCGAGGCCGAGAAGGCCGAGCTCGCCGCGAAACTGCAGCAGGCCGGCGAGGCGGCCCGCGCGAAGGAGGCCGAGATCGAGCGGCTCGCCAAGGAGGGCCAGGGGCTCCGCGCCGAGATCGAGCACGCCGCCCGCGAGAACGCGCGCCTGCGGGAGCACAACCGCCGGCTGGTCGCGATCGCCGAGGACCTGATCGTCAAATACCGCGAAAAAGGCAAGACCCAGGGCCTCCTGGAAAACGAGCCCTTCACCCAGATCGGCAAGATCGAATACGAAAAGATGCGCCAGGATTACCTGGACCGGATCGAGAAAGAGAAAATCCGCAAATAGCCCCTGCTCTTCGGAGGTTGAGATGCCGGCTCCGGCCGTTTCCCTGCGCCACGCGCTGATCCTGTTGCTCGTCCTCGCCGCCGCCGCGGGCTGCTCGGACCCCGCCGCCAAGAAGGCCAAATTCCTCGCCAAGGGCAAGGCGTTCTACGAAAAGGGGGACTACGTCAAGGCGCGCCTCGAGATCAAGAACGCGATCCAGATCGACCCCGATTTCGCCGAGGCCTACCATTGGCTGGGTCTGGTCGAGCTGAAGAGCGACGAGCCGCGCAAGGCTTACGGGAGCTTCTCCAAGGCCGTCGCGATCGACCCCGGCCACATCGGGGCGCAGCTCGAGCTCGGCAAGATCTTTCTCGCCGCGCGCATGCCGGAGCGGGCGCGCGAGAAGGCGGAGCTCGTTTTCGCCCGGGAGCCCGAGAACCGCGAGGCGCGGCTGCTGGCGGCCTCGATCCTGCTCGCCGAAAAGAAGCTGGTGGAGGCGAAAGGCCTGATGGACGCGCTCGCGGCCGGCGGCGAGCGCGGGGAGGACCTCTACGTCCTGCGGGTTTCGGCCTGCTTCCAGGAGAACGACGCGGTCTGCGCCGAGCGGGCGCTGCGGGAGGCGGTCGCCCACAACCCGGCCTCCGCGCTGCTGCATGCGATCAAGGCGGCCTTTCACCGGCGCACGGGCGATCTCGAGGCGGCCATCGCCGCCATGCAGACGGTCATCGAGCTGGCGCCCGCCGAGGAGTCCCATCAGCTGACCCTGGCCGGCCTCTACTGGGAGGCGGGGCGCGAGGCGCAGGCCGAGGCCGTGGTCCGGGAGGTGACGGCGGCGGACCCCGCCAGCGAGGCGAAGCGGGTCGCGGCGGCGCGCTTCTACCTCGCGCGGCAGCGGGCCGAGGAGGCCGAAAGGCTCCTGCGCGAGGCGGCCGCGGAGATCGCCAAGGGGTTCGAGGTCCGCCTGGCGCTCGCCGAGCTCTGCGCCGGCCAGGGCCGCGTCGAGGAGGCGGCCGCCGTCCTGACCGAGAGCATCGGCCTGAGCAAGGAGGCCGCCCACCCCGGGGTGTTGAACGCCAAGAACGCTCTCGCCCGCCTGCATCTCTCCGCCGGGGAGATCGAGAAGGCGGCCGTCTTGACCGACGAGGTGCTCAAGGAGAGCCCGCGCAACGTGGATGCCGGCTTCACGCGCGGCCGCATCCAGCTCCTCCGCAACGATCCGCTGAACGCCGTTTCGGCGCTGCGCAGCGTCGTGGGCGAGCGCCCCGATTTCGCCGCGGCGCAGCTCCTGCTCGCCGAGGCCCATCGGCGCAACAACGAAAGCGAACTCGCGCGGGAGGTGCTGCGCAAGGCGGTCGAGGCGAACCCGACCTCCCGGGAGCTTTCGAAGGCCTTCGCGCGCGCCCTGCTCGGCGGAGGCGACCCCCATGGCGCGGAGAACCAGCTGCGCCGGTTCGCCGCGGCCAACCCCCAGGACATGCAGGCCCGCGCCGACCTCGGGGACTTCCTTCTCTCCCGGGGAAACGCGGCGGAAGCCGGAAAGGTCTACCGCGAGATCCGCGACGCGGCGCCCGCGATCCCGCTTGGCCACCTCAAGCTCGCCGGTCTGCACGCGGGTGCGCGGCGCATCGAGGAGGCCGCCGCCGTCCTCGAATCCGGGCTCTCCGCCAACCCCGACTCGGCGCAGCTTCTCCAGGCCCTGGTGGAGGCCTATCTCGCCCAGGGCCGCACCGACCAGGCCGTCGCGCTCTGTCGGGGACGGCTCGATTCGAACCCGAGGGAGGTCTTCACGCTGAATCTTCTCGGCAGGGTCTACGCCGCGGCGCGCGAGTTCGACCGGGCCGAAGCGGCCTTCAAGGCCGCGATCGACCTCGACCCGATGTGGGCCGAGCCTTACGGCAACCTGGCCGGGCTCACCCTGCGCCAGGGCCGGGCCGCCGCCGCCGAAGAGGCGTTCCGCGCGGCGATCGCCTCCAGCCCGAAGAGTCCTTCGGCCTACCTGGCGCTCGGCTTCATCCTCCAAGAGCAGAAGAAGGTCCCGGAGGCCATCCGCGTCTATGGGCAGGGGATCGCGAACGTCCCCAATTTTTGGGTGGCCTTGAACAACCTCGCCTTCCTTCTCGCCGAACACGGCGCGAGTGACGCCGAATACCAGCGCGCCCTCGAGCTCGCGCGGACGGCCCAGCGCCTGCAGCCCGAGCGGCTGAGCATCGCCGACACGCTGGGCTGGACCCTTTTCAAGGCAGGCCATATCGATCAGGCGCTGGCGGTCTTCGCCGGGCTGCTCGAAAAAGCGCCCGAGGACCCCGTGCTCAACTACCACGCCGGAATGGTGCTGCGGAAGGCCGGGCGGCTCGACGAGGCCCGTGAAAAGCTCAAGACGGCCCTCGCCCACTCCGGCGCCTTCCCCGGCCGCGAAGAGGCCGAAAAGGCCCTTCGGGAAATCGCCCCCCTCTGAAACGCCCGCGCGCCGGGCGCCGCGCACCCATCTTGAGGTGCCGGCCGCTTCAATACCGCTCCCCGATCGCATCAGTGGACTTGACAGGCGGGGGCGAAACCTTTACAACTACGTTGCAGCTAAAATATAGTTACGTTATAGCCGCTCCTTTTGGGGCGGCGTCGGCGGAAAAGCCGGCTTCATCTATATATAGCACGAGGGGACGGCCATGAGGTACGCAGAGACGGGGTTCAATCTGGAAATCGATCTGAGCCGCGGAAGCATCGAAAAAGTCCCGACCGACCCGGAGCTGACCGGGCTCTACCTGGGGGGGCTCGGCACGAACGCGAAGCTCCTTTGGGACCGGGTTTCCCCCGAGGCCGAGCCCTTCTCGGAGGAGAACCTGCTGATCTTCAGCGCCGGGCTTTTGTGCGGCACGCCGGCGACGGGCTGCAACCGCACCATCATCACGACCATCTCGCCGCAGACGCGCCTGATGGCCTTCTCCATGATGGGGGGCTTCTGGGCGCCGGAGCTCAAATACGCGGGCTACGACAAGGTGGTCCTGCGCGGCAAGTCCCCGGAGCTCGTCTACCTGTGGATCCACAACGACCATGTCGAGATCCGGGACGCCGCGCACCTGCGCGGGCTGGGGGCGACCGAGACCGCCGAGCAGATCCGCCGCGAGCTCAAGCAGCCCAAGGCCCAGGTGGCCGCCATCGGCATGGCCGGCGAAAACCGCGTCTTCTTCGCCTCCATCGAGCAGGGCCGCTCGAGCGCCAGCCGCGGCGGGATCGGCGCGGTCATGGGCGACAAGGGGGTCAAGGCGATCGCCGTCCGCGGGACCCGCGACGTCCACATCGCCCGGCCGGCGGAGTTCCTCGCGCTCTGCGGCGAGGTCATGGAATACATCAAGTTCCGCAACGCGAACCCCGTTCCGGGGGTGATGCCGATCCTGGCCGGGCTCGGCTCCCCGCAGGAGATGGCCGTCCACGACGAGAAGTGGCACACCGAGAACTTCATGTGGGGCAACTCGCGCACCCGCCGCAAGGACTTCTGGAACCAGGAGGTCGCGCAGAAGTGGACCGAGACGCTCGAGCGGATGCGCACCCGGCTGATCAGCTGCTACAACTGCCCGATGCGCTGCGGGGCGACGATCTCCCCGCCGGGGCAGCCGACCTACATGATGAAGTGCTTCTCGAAGCTCACCTATACCATGGCCGCCATGTCGGACCTCGAGTTCGGGCTGCGCATCGCCCAGCGCGCGACCGAGTACGGGGTCGACGGCTACTCCGCGCCGCAGGTGATGGCCTTCGCCCTCGAGCTCCACGAGGCCGGGATCCTCACGGCCGAGGACATGGCGGGGCTGCCGGAGGGCAACGAGGAGCGCTTCTACTGGCTGCTCGACCGGATCGTGCGCCGCGAGGGGATCGGGGACGTGCTCGCCGACGGCACCTACTGGGCGGCGAAGCGGATCGGCAAGGGCGCCGAGGCCTACGCCCACAACAACATCAAGAAGATCGAGCAGCTGCCGCTCAAGCTCTCCATGCTGAACCCGATCTACTTCCTCATGTATTCGACCGGCGAGAAGATCAACATCACCCAGATCGAAGGGCAGTTCCCCCAGGCGCCCTTCATGACCATGGCGGAGCGCGAGGCGTTCGTGAAGGACTGGTTCCAGGTCCCCGACGAGCGGTTCAAGCAGTACCTCCTCGAGTGGGAGCCGCGCGGGGAGAAGTCCATCCCCTTCTTCCCGACGGTGTCGATGTGCTGCGACATCGTCGACTGGATGGAGAAGATGCACTACATCGACGACGCCCTCGGGATGTGCGCGGGCCTCTCCTCCTTTCCGCTCAAGCCCCCGTACCACATCCACAACTACCCCAAGTTCATCTCGGCCGGGGCCGGGATCGACATGGACGAGGAGAAACTCTCGAAGGCCGTCAAGCGCTACCGCACGCTGGTCCGCGCGGTCAACATCCGCCGGGGCATGCGGCGCGCGGACGAAAAGCCGCCCGAAAACCACTGGAAGAAGCGCTTCCCCGAGCTCGAGAAGGAGCTGCTCGACACCTACTACGCGTTCAAGGGCTGGAACAGCGAGGGGATCCCGACCGCGGAGACCCTCACGGACCTCGGTCTGGACTACGTGCGCGAAGACTTCCTGCGGCGCGGGATCCTCGCGGAGGGCGGCCCGGCGCCGGCCGCCGCGGAACCCCTGTCGAAATAGAGTGGAGGGCCTGAACCTTGAAAGGCGAAAAGAAAAAGAAGATCGTCAAGTCGATCAAGATCGACGTGAACAAGTGCAACGGCTGCCGGGCCTGCGAGCTCATCTGCTCGGCCTTCCATGCGGCGCCGAAATACAGCAGCAACAACCCGGCGCGCTCGCGCATCCGGGTGATCCACGAGCCGCTGAAGGACATTTATGTTCCGGTGCACGCCGGCGAGAACGCCCGGGCGGAGTGCATGGGCCGCAACCAGTACACGATCGACGGCAAGCAGTACGAGGAGTGCGCCTTCTGCCGGGCCGCCTGCCCCTCGCGCGACGACTTCAAGGAGCCCGACTCGGGCCTGCCCCTCAAGTGCGACATGTGCGAGGGCGAGAAGGAGCCGCTGTGCGTCAAGTGGTGCCTGGTGGACGCGCTGACCTACGAGGAGCGCGAGGAGGAGGTCGAGGAGGAGGAAACGCCGGAGGAGCTCGAGGTGGGCCTCGAGGCGCTGGCCGACAAGTTCGGCATCGAGAAGCTCAAGGACACGCTCGCGCGGCTCTCCCAGAAGTCGACCCCGCCGCCATCGGCCTGAACCGCCAACGCGGGATGAAACCCAGTGGAAAATGTTGCCGACTATAAGGAAATCGTCGATGTCGTGAAGGCCAAGGGCGGCGAGGCGTTCAAACGCTGCTACCAGTGCGGGCTGTGCGACGCCGTCTGCCCCTGGAACCGGGTGCGGGACTTCAGCATGCGCCGGATCGTCCGCGAGGCCGCCTTCGGGATGACCAACATCGAGGACGACGAGATCTGGCGCTGCACGACCTGCGGCTCCTGCCCGCAGCAGTGCCCGCGGGACGTGAAGCAGATCGAGTCCGGGGTCGCGCTGCGCCGCATCGCGACGGAGTACGGGGTCTTCGCCAGCACGGCCCGCCCGGTCCGCGGCGTCGCCGCGAGCCTCACCGCCGAGGGGAACCCCCTGAACGAGAAGCGCGCCAAGCGCGCCGACTGGGCCGAGGGGCTCGGGGTGCCGGCCTTCGCCGAGGGGATGGAGATCCTCTACTTCCCCTGCTGCTACCTCGCCTACGACCCGCGGCTGAAACGGGTCGCCCGGGCGACGGCGGCCCTGCTGAACCGCGCGGGCGTCGACTACGGGATTCTCGGGACCCTCGAGAGCTGCTGCGGCGAGAGCATCCGCAAGACCGGCGACGAGGAGCTCTTCCGGCGCCTGGCCCGGCAGAACATCAAGACCTTCATCGACCACGGGGTGCAAAAGATCCTGGTCTCCTCCCCGCACTGCTACCACGCCTTCAAGAACGAGTACCCCGAATTCCGGGTGAATTTCGAGGTCGTGCACATCAGCGAGTACCTGGCGGAGCTCTTCGCCCGGGGCCGGCTGACGCTCCCGGCGGGAGACGGCCGCAAGATCGCCTACCACGACCCCTGCTACCTCGGCCGCCACAACCGCCTCTACGACGCGCCGCGCGCGGTCCTGGCGCGGGCCGCCGGGGGGGCCGCGCCGTGCGAGCTTCCCGAGGCGCGGGCGGCGAGCCTTTGCTGCGGCGGCGGGGGCGGCCGGATCTGGATGGAGACCCACAAGGGCGAGCGGTTCTCGGATATCCGCGTGCGCCAGGCGGCCGCCGCCGGCGCCGAGGTGCTCGCGACCGCCTGCCCGTACTGCATCACGCATTTCGAGGAGAGCCGGATCGCCCTGGAGAACCCGGACGGCCTGCTCGTCAAGGACATCACGGAAGTGCTCGCCGAGCTGCTTTAGGCGGGCGCAGCCAAGCCCTGCGAGGTGATCATCGTGGAGAAGTCAAAATTCGAGGGGAACTTCGGGGACGTTCTGGTCGTCGGCGGCGGAATCAGCGGCATTCAGGCCTCGCTCGATCTCGCGGCCTCCGGGTTCAAGGTCTACCTCGTCGAAAAGGCCCCGGCCATCGGCGGCCACATGGCCCAGCTCGACAAGACCTTCCCGACCAACGACTGCTCGATGTGAATTCTCTCGCCCAAACTGGTCGAGGTCGGCCGGCATCCGAACATCGAGGTCTTGACGTACACCGAAGTTGACCGCGTCGCGGGCGAGGCGGGCGACTTCCGGGTGACGCTCACCCGCCACCCGCGCTACATCATCGAGGACAAGTGCACGGGGTGCGCGACGTGCGCGGAGTACTGCCCCGTTCACTACCCGGACAAGTTCAACCAGGAGATCTCGCAGAACAAGGCGGTTCACATCTACTTCTCGCAGGCCATCCCGCTCGTCGCCTACATCGACCAGAGCTGCCTGTATCTCAAGGAGAAGAAGTGCCGCATCTGCGAGAGCGTCTGCCAGAACCGGGCGATCGATTTCCTGCAGACGCCCGAGCAGATCGAGATCTCGGTCGGGGCGGTGCTCCTCGCCGCGGGCCTCGAGCCGTTCCCCCCCGCGGTGAGGGAGGAGTACGGCTACGGCCGCATGGCGAACGTCGTGACGAGCCTCGACTTCGAGCGGCTGCTCTGCGCGACCGGCCCTTACGAGGGCCAGGTGCTGCGGGCCTCCGACCGCGAGCACCCGCGGCGCATCGCCTGGATCCAGTGCGTCGGCTCCCGGCGGGTCACCCCGGGGGACAACAGCTACTGCTCGGCGGTCTGCTGCACCTACACGCAGAAGCAGGTCATTCTCGCGAAAGACCACAACCCGAAGACCGAGTGCACCGTCTTCCACAACGACATCCGCTCCCACGGGAAGGACTTCGAGGCCTTCTACCAGCGGGCCGAGCGGCTGCCCGGGGTGCGCTTCATCCGCGGCTACGCCTCGGTCGTCCGCGAGGACCCCGAGACGCGCAACGTCTTCCTGCGCTACGCCGCCCCCGGCGGCGGGGTCGTCGAGGAGGAGTTCGACATGGTGGTGCTCGCGATCGGGCTCAACCCGCCCGCCGGCCACCGCGAGCTCGCCGCGACCTTCGGCATCGAGCTGAACGCGCACGGGTTCTGCCGGACGCTGCCCGCCAACCCGATGCAGACGACCCGGCCGGGGGTGTTCGTGAGCGGGGCCTTCCAGAGCCCGGTCGACATCCCCGAATCGGTCTTCTCGGCGAGCGGGGCGAGCTCCCAGTGCGCCGCGTTCCTCAACTACCGGCGCGGGAAGCTGTCGCGCGCGCGCGAGTACCCGCCGGAGAAGGACGTCGCCGGCGAGGAGCCGCGGGTGGGCGTCTTCGTCTGCCACTGCGGGGCGAACATCGGCCGGGTGGTCGACGTGCCGGCGACCGTCGAGTACGTCAAAACGCTGCCCAACGTGGTCTACGCCCAGGAGCAGCTCTTCTCCTGCGCGACCGACTCGGCGGCCTCCATCACCGAGAAGATCCGGGAGAAGGGCCTGAACCGCGTCGTCGTCGCCGCCTGCTCGCCGCGCACCCTCGAGCCGCTTTTCCGCGACACGCTGCGCGAGGCGGGCCTGAACCAGTACTTCTTCGAGATGGCGAACATCCGCGAGCACTGCTCCTGGGTGCATGCCCGCGAAAAGGAGAACGCGACCGTCAAGGCGAAGGACATCGCGCGCATGTCGGTCGCGCGGGCCTGCCGCCTGAAGCCGCTCGAGGAGATCGACCTGCCGGTGAACCCCGCGGTCCTCGTCGTCGGCGGCGGCATCGCCGGGATGACCTGCGCGCTGTCGATCGCCGAACAGGGGCACGCGGTCCATATCCTCGAAAAAGACCGGGAGCTCGGCGGCTGGGCCCGCCGGATCTTCACCACCGTGGACGGGATGGATGTCCAGGCCTTCCTGCGCGACCTCGTCGGCCGGGTCTACCGCCACCCCGGGATCCGCGTCCACCACGCGGCCGTCGTCACCGAGGCGAGCGGCTACGTCGGCAACTTCGTCACCCGGGCCGACACCGAGCGGGGGCCGGTCACGATCAAGCACGGCGCCACCGTCATCGCGACCGGCGCCGAGGCCTACCGGCCGACCGAGTACCTCTACGGCCAAAACGAGCGGGTCCTGACGAACCTCGAGCTCGAGGAGCGGATCGTCCGGGGCGACGAGGGGCTCAAGCAGGCCCGCGCCGTCGCCATGATCCAGTGCGTCGGCTGCCGCAACGAGGACCGCAACTACTGCGCGCGGATCTGCTGCACGCAGTCGGTCAAGAACGCGCTCAATTTGAAGAAGCTCAACCCCGCGGCCGACGTCTACATCCTTTTCCGCGACATGCGCACCTACGGCCTCGCCGAGGACTACTACCGCGAGGCGTCGGAGCGCGAGGTGAAGTTCATCCGCTGGGAGCCGCAGGCCAAGCCGCGGGTCACGGCGGCCGAGGCCGAGGGCCGGCCGGTGCTGCGGATCGCCGTCGCCGACCCGGTGCTGGCGCGGGAGCTTGCGATCGACGCCGACTTTCTCGCGCTCGCGGCGGCCGTCATCCCCTCGCCGGACAACCGCGAGCTCTCCCAGCAGTTCAAGGTCACGCTCGGAGCGGACAGCTTCTTCAAGGAGGCCCACGTCAAGCTCCGGCCGGTCGAGTTCAGCGCCGAGGGGGTCTACCTCTGCGGGATGGCGCACTACCCCAAGAGCATCCCCGAGACGATCAACCAGGCCTACGGCGCGGCGAGCCGGGTGCTCACCCTGCTCTCCCACGACACCGTCACCGTTTCCGGCTCGGTCTGCGCGGTGACGGAGGCGGCCTGCGTCTCCTGCGGGGCCTGCATCACCGCCTGCACCTACGGCGCGATCGACTTCCGCGAGACGGACGCGGGCCGCAAGGCCTGGGTGAACCCGGTGCTCTGCAAGGGGGACGGGCTGTGCAACGCCGTCTGCCCGACCGGGGCGGTCTATCTCAAGCACTTTACCGACGACGACCTCCTCAGCCAGATCGACGCGGCGGTGGAGGCGGCGGGCTAGCGACCGACAAAGGAGCCGACAACCCATGAGCACCGCAGGCATGTTCACGCCGAAGGTCCTGGGCTTCGTATGCCACTGGTGAGCGTACGGCGCCGCAGACATGGCTGGAGTTTCCAGACTACAATATGCTTCGGAAATCAGGCTGATCCGGGTGATGTGCTCCGGCAGGGTGGACCTTGCCTTCCTCCTGCGGGCCTTCGCGAAGGGGGTGGACGGGGTCTTCATCGGCGGCTGCCGCCTGAAGGAGTGCAACTACATCACCCACGGCAACTTCCACGCGCTTTCCACGGTGCTTCTCTTCCGGAAGATCATGGTCCGCATCGGGCTGAACCCCGAGCGGCTGCGGATCCAGTTCCTCTCCTCCGGGGAGGGGATCCTGCTGACCGAGGTGATCAACGACTTCTGCCGGTCGATCCGCGGGATCGGACCCCTCGGCAAGAGCGAGGGGCTCGCGCCGGAGACCCTCGCGCTCAAGCTCGCGGCCCTCACCCAGATGGTGCCCTACCTCAAGCTCGTCGAGCGGGAGCGGCTGCGGCTGCCCATCCTGCTGCCGGAGGAGGAGTACCACCGCTTTTACGCGAGCGCCGAGGTGGAGCGGCTTTTCGAGGAGCTGGTCGTCGACAAGCTCGCGGTGAGCGAGATCATGCTCCTGCTGCGGGAGAGCCCGCTGTCCACCGGGGAGATCGCGCGCCGGCTCGGGCTGAACCCCTCGGAGGTCTCGCGGCACCTCGCGAGCTCCTCGCGCCACGGGCTCGTCCGGTACGACGCCGGCTGCAAGCGCTTCGCGCTCGCCTGAAGCCGGCGGAACCTTAAGGATCCTCAGGAGCAGGATGCACGACCCATGGACACCCAGCGAATCGACCAGATCGTCGACCAATACCACGCCGACCCGAGCTACCTCATCCAGGTGCTCCTCGACATCCAGAGCGAGGCGCACTGGCTGCCCAAGGAGGCGCTCGAGCGGGTGGGCGAGCGGTTGAAGGTCCCGCTCACCTGGATCCAGCACATCGCCACCTTCTACAAGGCCTTCAGCCTGGTCCCCAAGGGGCGCCACGAGATCCACATCTGCATGGGCACGGCCTGCCACGTGCGCGGGGCGACGCGCGTCCTCGACACGGTGCAGGAGCTCACGGGGATCAAGCCCGGCGAGACCGACCTCGACCTCAAGTTCAGCCTGCAGACCGTGAACTGCCTCGGCTGCTGCGCCCTCGGGCCGGTCATGGAGATCGACGGCAAGACCCACGGGAAAATGGCGCCGGGCAAGGCCGCCGACGTGCTGAAACACTACGAGTAGGACGAGGACCATGCCGCGCATCCGCTCACACGAAGGACTGGAAGAGTTCCGGAAGAACCTCATCGCCAAGCGCGACCCGCGGAAAACCTGCGTGACGCTCTGCTGCGGCTCGGCCTGCCTCGCCTCGGGATCCGGGGAGGTCGCCAAGACGATCGAAGCCGAGCTCGCCGCCCAAGGGCTCAGCGATCGCGTCGACTTCCGCCGCACCGGCTGCCACGGCTTCTGCGAGAAGGGCCCCATCGTCGTGATCCACCCCGAGGAGACCTGCTACCTGCAGATCGAGCCGCGGGACGTCAACGAGATCGTGACCCGCACGGTCAAGGAGGGGGCCCTCGTCGACCGGCTGCTCTACACCGACCCGCGGACCGGTGAGAAGATCGCCCGCGAATCCGACATCCCCTTCTACCGGCACCAGCACCGGGTCGTCTTCGGTTCGAACGGGAGCATCGACCCCAAGAGCATCGAGGACTACATCGCGATCGGCGGCTACGCGGCGCTCTCCAAGGCGCTCGCGGCGATGAGCCCCGAGGAGGTCCTGGGCGAGGTCAAGCAGGCGAACCTCCGCGGACGCGGCGGCGGCGGCTTTCCCGCCGGCCGGAAATGGGAGGGCTCCCGCGACGCCCCCGACGAGCCCAAGTACGTGATCGTCAACGCCGACGAGGGCGACCCCGGCGCCTACATGGACCGCAGCCTCCTCGAGGGCAACCCCCACGGCGTCCTCGAGGGGCTCGCCATCGGGGCCTACGCCGTCGGCGCCCACGAGGGGTACATCTACGTCCGCCAGGAGTATCCGCTCGCCGTCGAAAACGTGAGCATCGCCATCCGCAAGGCCGAGGAGTACGGCCTGCTCGGCAAGGACATCCTCGGCTCGGGCTTCGACTTCACGGTCAAGGTGCACCGCGGGGCCGGGGCCTTCGTCTGCGGCGAGTCGACCGCCCTCATGACCGCCCTCGAGGGCCGGGTGGGCGAGCCGCGGCCGAAGTACGTGCGCTCCAACGTCAAGGGCCTCTGGGGCAAGCCGAGCGTCCTCAACAACGTCGAGACCTGGGCGAACGTCCCGCTGATCATCAACCACGGCGCCGATTGGTTCACGCAGCTCGGCACCGAGAAGAGCAAGGGGACCAAGATCTTCTCGCTCGTCGGCAAGATCACCAACACGGGCCTGGTCGAGGTGCCCATGGGCATGCCGCTGCGCGACATCATCTACAAGATCGGCGGCGGGATCCCCGGCGGGAAGAAGTTCAAGGCGGTCCAGACCGGCGGGCCCTCGGGGGGCTGCATCCCCGAGTCGCTCCTCGACCTGCCGGTGGGCTTCGACGAGCTCACCCAGGCCGGCTCGATGATGGGCTCGGGCGGGATGATCGTGATGGACGAGGACACCTGCCTGGTCGACGTCGCGCGCTACTTCATCGAGTTCCTGACCGACGAGTCCTGCGGGAAGTGCGTCCCCTGCCGCGAGGGGCTGCGGCAGATGCTGAAGATCCTGACGCGCATCACCGAGGGGCAGGGCCGGGAAGGGGACATCGAGCTGCTGGAGGAGCTTGCGACGACGGCCCGCGAGGCCTCGCTCTGCGCCCTCGGCACGAGCGCCCCAAACCCCTTCCTCAGCACGGTGCGCTACTTCCGCGACGAGTACGAGGCCCACATCCGCGACAAGCGCTGCCCGGCGCTCTCCTGCAAGAAGCTCATCGCCTACGTCATCGACCCGGAGAAATGCCAGGCCTGCATGCTCTGCCTGCGCAACTGCCCGGCGAACGCCGTCGACGGCGGCAAGAAGAAGATCCACATCATCGACCAGGACAAGTGCACCCGGTGCGGGACCTGCTTCGAGGTCTGCCCCCCGCGCTTCCGCGCCGTGCGCAAGATCTCCGGCGAGCCGGTCCCGCCGCCGATCCCGGAAGAGAAACGAACCCTGACCCGAAAGAGCGCCGAAAAATGACCACGGTCCGCTTGCAGATCGACGCCCGTCCGGTCGAGGCCCGGGAGGGGATGACCCTCCTCGAGGCCGCCCGGAGCGCCGGGATCGCGATTCCCACCCTCTGCCACCACGACAAGCTCGAGCCTTTCGGCGGCTGCCGGCTGTGCCTCGTCGAGCTCGAGCAGCGCGGCGGGGTCCGCCGCGTCGTCGCCTGCGTCTACCCCGTGGAGGACGGCCTCGTCGTGCGCACCCGCTCGGAGACGATCGACCGCATCCGGCGCACGATCCTCGAGCTGCAGCTCGCCCACGCCCCGGACTCCCCGGTGCTTCTCGAGTACGCCCGGGAGTACGGCGCCGACAAGAACCGCTTCGAAAAGGAATCCTCCTTCTGCATCCACTGCGGGCTGTGCGTGCGCTACTGTGCGGAGGTGAAGCGGAAGAGCGCGGTCGGCTTCGTCGACCGGGGGATCCGCAAGGAGATCAGCTTCATCCCGGAGATCGCCGCCCGCGAGTGCTGGAACTGCAAGGAGTGCTTCGAGCTCTGCCCGACCGAGGCGCTGCAGGCGGCCTACGTGCTCTCCCAGGCGCTGACCGCCCCGCCGCCCGCGAAGCCCTGACCCGTGCGGCGGGGTTGACCGCACCGCTCGGGGCCGTTTGCGGACCCCCGGTCCGGGCGGCGGCCGGGGAGGCGGCTCCGCGGGGGCGGCCCCGGCCGCGCTCCGTCGGGGAGCCGGCGGACCGGGAGGCGGGCTTCAGCCCCGGGGCTTCAGGCCGAGAATGGCCCTCGCCCGCTCAGCGCCCCGGCGGTTCATCTCCGTTATCAAGGGATCGCCGCGGCGCCCTCTTTCGACGTCTTTGAGCAGCGCCTCGACCGCCTCGCGCCCGTCCGGGGTCCGGACGGCCTCCCGCGGGGTTTTTCCCCCCAGGGCCGGAATCCCCTGATCCATCCAGCCCTCCCAGTGCTTCTCCATGATCTCCGCGATCTTTTCCCGCACTTCGGGACTCCGCATGAGATCGGCCTGTTTCGACGCGGCCCTTTTTTCAGCCGCTCCGCCGGCGTGCCGGGCCATCGCCGCTTCCAGATCCTGGATCTCGTCGACTTGGAATCGGCCGCTTTTCTCCAGCCGGGCGTCCAGCTCGCGGCGCAGCTGCGCGGCCCGCTCCGCCGAGTTGACCTCGGCGGTGAGCCGCCGGCCGTCGATCGTGATGCGCCCGAGCACCGTATTCGGCATGGCGGCGGTCTGCGTGTGCCCGCGACGGTCCCAGGGGAACTCGACCCGCGAGATCCGCCCGGCGCCGTCGCGCTGCGCCTCGGCGCGGAGCTCATCGGCGGTGCAGGTGACGCACAGGCCGCATAGCTTTTCGAAGGCCGCCTCGGCGTCGTCCACCGCATAGACCAGCCGGTGGAACTCCAATTCATGGCCGTCCGTGTTGCACACCTGCGGCGGGGCATGCAGCTCATGGTCCAGTTGGAAATAGAGCTCGCGGATTTCCGCGTCCCACTCCTGCAGGGTGTCGTCGGTGACGGCGGTCCGGCGGCGCCTGAGCCGTTTTCGCAATTCGATGACCGCCGGTTTGCGGCCCGGCGGAATCAGCGTCCGGCTAAGCCCCATCAGCATGCCCACGCCGTCCACGGTGACCGCGCGGCCGAAAAGCACGTCGCCGGCCTCGACGTGGTGCGATCCCGAGCGCTCCTCAACCGCGACGCGGGCGCCCGTGAGGATGTCCTGCAGCGTCATCCCCTTTCCCGCTTCGACGCTCAGCACCTCCCAGAAGGTGTACGGCTTGCGGTTGACGCTCTTTAGCAGGCGTTCCTCCAGCGCGTCGATCCGGCAGGTGCGGTCCTGGGCGAAGAGCTCGGCCATGGTGCGGCCCGGCGGCACCGCGAGCTCCACGTCCGAGTCGTCCGGGTCGTATTCCCAGTTGAACAAAAACCAGGGCCAGAAGAGCGGGCCGGCGCGCTCGAGCGTCTCCTCGCTGAAGTGCTCCTCGTCATCCGGCCACAGAAAAAACTCGTGCATGGCGGCCTGGACGGTCTGCTCGCCGAATTCGCGGCCGGCATAGACTCCCAGGCGCTTCACGAGCCGGTCGTGGGCTTCGCACAGGCGCCGATAATAAAAATCGACTGAAGGCGCCGCCGCGTTACCCAAACAGCATTTCTTGTATTTCTTGCCGCTTCCGCAGGGACAGGGATGGTTGCGCCCGATTTCCATCGCACGGTTCCTCCATCATGGGGATAGGTTCGATCCCATGCGCCGCCGTCACGGCCTCGTCTGCCGGCCCCCCACAGCAGGGGCGGCTCCCGGCGTTGTGCGGGTCGTTCGCGATGGGTCCGCCACACCAGCAGCTCAGGTATAAAGCGCGGGCTTCTCGGGAGTCAATAGCGGCGGCAGCTTGGTCGGCCTTTTTCCGCGTACTCAGTAATCTCCCGAACGATGGCCTACTACGACTGCTAGGAAAATTGCGCGCGCTGTAAAATATTAAAATCTATAGAGCGTCCCGTTTAGTTTGTTGCGGTCGCCCCGCGAGGCGAA